>JAWKTK010000015.1:0-227860 GCA_041399205.1 Pirellulaceae bacterium
TCTCCTGCTTCCTTTTATCACGAATTCGATCCATCTCCTCTTGGATCTGTGCCAGTTGGCCTTGGCGATCGGCTAGGTTGGGTTCGGCATCCGAAACTTGCCTTCGGTTCTTCAGCTCTAACATCCGTTGTCGCAAATTGAAGTACTCGGGAACTGCCTGAGCCAGAGCGTCTTCGATTTCAAAGTCCTCAGGTTCGAACTTCTTGCATTGAAAAACTTCGAGTTCCTTGAATCCTACTTCGCGACCGAGTTTAGATACTTCGTGTTCGACGGCCACGATCTCTTCTTGCAGCGAAGAAAATTCCAACACGTCCGTTTCAGCAGAGTCTTCTCTGGGTACGTCACCTTCCAATTCATCGTCCGAAGGCGCTTGATCTTTGTCCGGCTCACGAGTTGGTTGACCATTTGGAACGGTAAATTCGCCTGTAAACGTCGCTTCTTCGAATTCGCTCGTACCCGCTCGAGCATCAACCGGAGTTGCCCGAGTGAACAATAGCTTGGTTCCGTCAGGCGACCAGCATGGCGAGTCATGCGTTTTGGTTTCGTCTTGGAACGGAAAACGAGTGGGAGTGCCGCTGCCATCCGCCGGCACTCGGTACAAGAAGTAGGGCGAGGGATAGGTTCGTTTCAGATAGGTCACCGTGCCATCCGTTGGATGCCGCGCGACATGCGTACTTAGGTCGCCGGAATCTAGAACGATGCGTTCGTCCGTCGCAACTTCGTATCGAATGAGTTCGAAGAATTCCGGCCCGGTTCGATTGACGAAGTAGATAAACTTGCCGTCCGGAGACCATTGAAAGCCCTGCAATGGCGATTGGCCGAACCGCTTAATCGTGCGGAACGAATCGTCAAGAATGGTAATGTTTTGGCCTGGAATGACGTAAGCTAAGGACTTGCCGTCTGGTGACCAACGAGGTGATCCGCCTTGGTGCGCCGAAAGAATCGCGATTTGGTCACCATGCTCGTCCAAAATGCGAATACCATGTCCATGCGCGGTAATTCGCTTGCCATCAGGCGAAACATGCGGCATCATCGCCAGAACATTGGTGATATCGATTTTGGGTTCGCCGCCTGCCAAATCAACGAACGTCAATGTCGATTCGTCCCAGCGACCCCACCAGGAATCGCACACGATCTTGTTGGGCGATACCCAATGCGGAGAACCAAATTCGCGATTCTTCGCATTCGTAATCTGCCGCAACTCGCTGCCATCCGCATTGACCGTATAGAGCTGAAACCCGTGTGAAACAGTTACGGCGGCACTTTCATTCTGCTTCGCATCGGCAGGCATGGGCGTTGCCTGCAATTGGCTTGTATCATCAGAATGCGATTTATCTGTATCCGCGTCACCTCGGCTAAAGGATCGCAAACTGTTTTTCAATCTCTTTTAGATTCAGTACGCCGTCTTTGTTGGCGTCGTTTTCTTCGGCGTTGCGCATCCGTTCCCATTCGCCCTTGCGTTTTCCAGGAAGCCACTTTTGTCTTGGTCGTAGCGTTGCAGCAAGCCTTTGGCGTAACGTTTGATGCGGTCATCGTTCTGCTTCGCATCGGCGGGCTGAGCCGTTGCTGGTTTTGGATTACCAATCCGCTGAGCGATTGCATCAGGAAATCAATTTCACTTCGATCCAAACCTGAAACAATCGCGGCGGACGTCACAGGGCGAAACGATTTTGGGCGCGGCGACAATTTTTCCGTTCAGCACGATAGCCAGATGTCGCTGGAGATTGTTTTCAGTGAACGACCTCATGCGTTCGGCCAGCGGCTCATCGAAATTCAGCATCACGCCCTTCGCGTCAGACGTGCCAGAGACATGTCCGTGGATTTCGCTCCAAGGAATGATCGGTGACAAATCGATCAAGGCGTATTTCGTACCGTCAGGTGCCGCTGCGGTTTCCGGTGGCAATGCGGACACTGCTGGCAGGTTCGCACCAGACGCCGTCGGCAGTCACGAGAGGCCCGCTCTCATCTGGCCATTCGGTTGGCGAGTCCTTTTCGGTTACGTCTTTCAGAATTGCGAACCAAAGCGGCATATTCGTTAAGTCGGTGCCGAAACATTGCAAGACCTGCTGACCTTCAACCGGAACCAATTTGGCAAATGTCTTGGGTGTCGGTGCTCTTTCCAGAGTCAACAACATGGAAATCAGAATTCCAATTTAGGTCAAACGAAGCAGGACGTTCGTCACCACTGTTTGCTGCACAGATTTGGAGACGACCGTCGTCAAGAAAGCGACCAATTGCGTGCAAATTGACCTTGCCACTAGCGTCAAGCTTGAATGCGTTCGGGTTGGTCGAGTCGATAAAAGCACTCTTCCTGAAAAGCATTGTCGTTAGTTGACAGTTGAACGCGATTTTCCTGAAAGGCAAACACGTAAGAACGGTAGATCGATAGACAATCCGAACCGAGACCGTCTCGAGCTTCCTTGACAACCCATTGCCCTTCAAGCTTCTTGACTATCGGATCGTCTGCATTCGGTGCCCGGCGAACCGGATCGGTCGGGGCTAATTTTGTTAGCGGGCTCCAAAGCGGTTCAGGCCAGCGTACGGATCTAAGGCCCTTTCCAACAGCGGGAGCAACTCGCCCGCGTTGCGCTTCTCAGGATTAACGATGGCTGATTGGACTGTGCAGTGTTGCCGCGGTAACGATTTGGCCATCTGCGACGATGGCGAGTTCGCGTTTCAAGTGCTTCTTTGTGAACTGTTCGAAACGTTTTCCTGTTTCCGCGTCGAGGTCTATCCGTAGTTCTTTGTCATTTGCCTGGCTGACCCGAGCGCAACCAGGTTCTAACTGCGAAAACAGCGAATCGGGATGTCGGTCGATCGCCGCATATTCGACACCGTCAATCTTCACTTTGGGAGCGTTACCGTTGTTGATCCGGCACAAAATGACGTTATCGCAAACAATTGGTTTTCCCGAAGGATTGGACGCGGGCAGCGGATTCGCAAATTGCGGCAACGTCTCCGAGATCAATCCGATGAATACTAGCGACTTGCCGATTTGGTTCGTTACGAAATCGTCTCCACTGTACTTTTTCGATGCCACGGGTACTTCCGGCACGTCCTTGGACACTCGAACCATTCTTCGTAGCGAATGAAACTTGCTCTTGTTTGCCTTGAACTCCGTTGGGCGTTCCCCGTTGGCGACTTCGCACATGCACATTTCAATTTTGTCTGGCCCCAAGAATCGAACGATTCCTTTGGTCACGCGCGTCTCCGTCGTCCGCCAATCAATGCTGTAGAAATCTTCCCCTGAGCTGCGGCCGATGAATTTTGAATAACCATGAATGTCACCGTTCAGTGGCAGAAACATCTCGCCCGCCTCCGTAAACGCCACCGTATACCCAGATACGCCATCATACCGATGTAACTTTCCGTCACGGCTAACGTCTTCTGTTGCTCGCCACATTCCATGCAATCGCTTTGCCAAATCGACGTTTGCCTCATAGACAAACGGCGCAGGAATATTGCCAACGTCGGTTGAAACTCGAACCGCTTTCGTCACGACCTGTTGTTTTGTTTCGTCGGGTTGAAATTCAGCAGGATATTCATTGTCGCCCCAGCAGAATTCGACGGTGTTCGAATCTAAGAATCGGACAATGCCTTTGTGCGATCGCGTGTCTGAAGTCTTTTGGTCGATGGTATACGTCTTGCCGTCCGAACGAAGTGTCCCCGAAAACGTGCCGCTCGGGTTCGTCGCTCCCGTAAACGCCACGATACCGTCTTTTGTGTACGAGTATCGAAGGTTTTCAGCTCGTGTATCCAGAGGACGGCCGTCCGTATTTCTCTCGATAAACAACCACATTCCCTGCAATCGCTTTGCCAAATCGGTTTCGCTTTCCAGATCCGCCTTCTGTTCCTGCCGCACTTCCGCTTTGCCGCCGTCCGGCACAAGCAGTTTGGCAATGGTTCCGTCTGGATATTCGATAGTGACGATCACGCCCAGCAAGAAGCCCAGCAGCAGGCTGAAAAATCCGGTGGCGATTAGTAGGCCGATCGAGACTCGGCGGCCGAAGACGGATTTCGTCGTCGGACGGTTCGTTGTGGATGTGCGAACCGGCGAAACCACTTGTTCCGCAGTCGCATCGTTTTGTTCTGCAGCCGATACCAATTGCGGCAAATCAAAGTCGACTGCGAATTCGGCCAGTTGGTTGGCTACGTCCATCGGTGTCGTTGGGCGATCATCGGGCTGCTTGGCCAGCATCGATTCGACTAGTCGCGCGAGCTTGGCCGGCGAGTTCGGTAGAAGTTCGGAAAGACGTGGCGCAGCGGTCGAAACATGGGCCGTCATCTTGGCGAACGCAGTCGGGTATTCTGCCGATTCGAACGGAGCGACGCCGGTGAGCAGCTTGAACAGTGTGCAGCCCAGCGAATAAATGTCCGCTCGAATATCTACGCTCTTGCTGTCGGTGACTTGCTCCGGAGCAATAAAATCGGCCGTTCCCATCGCTTGGCCGGTGCCGGTCATGTCGGGCCGATCGGTGTCGGTGAACTGCAACCGAGCCAACCCCAGATCCAGCAGTTTTACATGGCCGTGGCGGCCGAGCATGATGTTGGATGGCTTGACGTCTCGATGGACAAAGCCTTGCTGGCTGGTGTATTCCAGTGCCACGGCTACTTGCCGCACGATTTCGCAGGCGTTGTCTACGGATAGCGGACCGGTGCGTTTGATCAATTCGCCCAGATCAAAACCGTCTATGAATTCCGTAATCAACACGGCCATCCCGTTGACTTCTCGAGCGTCATGCGCGGTCACCACATTCGGATGACTCAGCCGACCCACCGCTTGCATTTCCGCTTCAAAACGGTGTGCCATACGTTTGTCACCCAGACGATGATGGGCCAAGACCTTCAGCGCGACTTCTCGTCCAAGTTTGGTATGCCGAGCCAAAAAGACATTGCCCATGCCGCCCGTTCCCAGTGGCCGGACAATTTCATATTCGCCGATGCGTTGCGGAGTCAATTTGGCGAGCGACGGTGCGAACGAGTCGGCATCGGCAAGTGCGCCGAGTGCTTTGGCCAGTGCCGTTTGGCAATCGGGTTCGGCTTGGAACGAATCGAATTCGCTGGGTGATTGCAGCGACGCGATCAGCGAATCATCTCCGTTGTGAAACGTGTCCAGTTCCGCCTGACACGCCGGGCATTCGTTCAAATGCGATACCAGTTCATCGCTTTGTTCACCGGGCAGCTGACCCAGCGAAAACGCGTGCAGTTGATCTTGATTTGGACATTGCGTGGCAGTCATCATATGGTTCCTGACTTTCCAGTATATTGTTTGCGGCGGCAGTTGACAGTCGAAGCGACAGATCCGAGCTGTCGAAGCGACAGATCTGAGCTGTCAAAATCCAGCCGTTTGTTCGCTGGATCTAGCCGTTTGGGCGCTAGCCCCATTCGCTAGTCCCAGCCGTTTGGGCGCTAGCCCCGGACATTAACGAACAAACGTTCGGGGTTAGTGACCAAACAGGACAAACTGTCCGGGGCTAGCGCCCAAACGGCTGGCGAATGAACTGTCCGGGGCTAGCGCCCAAGCGGCTAGACCAAACGGCTAGACCAAGCGGCTAGACCAAACGGCTAGTAAAAAACGACGTCTTCGACTTGGAAAAATGGCAAATTCAAAAACTTGTTGCTACGGTAAGATGAACGCACGCATCTGACACCATTTTGAAAAAGAGCGAATAATCCCATGAAACCTGCAGAAAACCCGCCGGGTCGCTCGGAACATCCCACGCTGTCGTCGTCGTTGCTGGCGGGAGCCAAGCGGTTTGATCCGGAAAGCTGGAGCCGGTTGGTCAATACGTTCGGGCCGATTGTTTACGGTTGGTGCCGTTCGTCCGGAGTCCAACAAGCGGATGCGGCCGATTTGGTCCAAGACGTGTTTGTTTCGGTGGCCAAAGGCATGCCCAACTTTGAACGACAAAAGGAAGAAGGGAGCTTTCGCAGTTGGTTGGCCACGATTACCAGGAGCCGAGTGCGAGATTACTTGCGGCGCGGTGCGAACCGAGAAGCGGCGGTAGGCGGAACGGATGCGCTGCAGCAGATGCAGGACGTAGCCGAAGAATTGGATTCGCTGGATTCGACCATTTGTTCGGATGGCATCGGCGGCACGATTCATCGTCGAGTGTTAGATTCGGTTCGCGCCGAATTCGAACCGAAGACATGGCAAGCGTTTTGGCTGACCGCCGTGGAAAGCAAACTGGCGTCCGACGTGGCGCAGGAGTTAGACTTGTCTGCTGCGAGTGTCTATCAAGCGAAGTCTCGAGTGCTACGTCGACTGCGGCAGCGTCTGGCCGAACTGCCCGAATGAACCAATGGGACATTGCGCGAAGTGTTTCCTGAATTGCAATTGGATGTGAGCCAATGGCTTGCTGTGGACTTGTAGCCAGATCGGTTCTGGTGGATTCCTGATTCGTCTGGCTTGGAATCCGGATTCGAATCAGCGATACTTGAGCGTCGTCGGGATGGTAACGATCCGAGTGCGTCAATTCAAAGGTTCGCAGAAACAAGAGGCGCTGCGAGCTTGTCGTTCCTCGCAATCTAGTCCCGCCTTTGGGCGGAAGAGATGGTGAAGCAAGAGAGTAAGTAGCCAGAAATGTTGTGTCACCATCAGCTTGGTCGCCGAAGCCAGGGTGGTCCCTTTGTCTTTTGGGACGGGCTGGAGGACGGATGTCGTGTCGTGTCGCCGAGTTTGGGTTCGACGCGGTGGAAGTTTTCCTCCTGGGCCAGAAGCAGTTGATCCTGAACAACTGGTGTCACCATTGTCTCAATACAATTTGACATTGGCCGCGGTCGGGACAGCGCGGGTTGGGTCAAGCATCGGCTAAGTTTGACTGCGGTGACGAAGGTCAACGACAGCAAGCCGTAGCGTTCGTGAAGTTTGATCATTGATCTAGCCGGTCCGTTTCACGCGTCAGTGATCATCGGTTCGATGCAAGGTCGATTTGGCGAAGGAACCGACAAGTCCACCGCCTTGAAATACCTGGCAAGTGCACTCGGGGAACTCGGCGAATACGCCAAACAGTACCAAGCTCCGTTGATCTACGAACCGCTCAACCGCCAGAAACCAATCTGGTGCAACACCATGCGGAACGGCGTCGAACTGCTTGGACAAGTCGGTTCGGACAACGTTGTCTTGCTGGCCGATCTGTTTCATGGCGAACATAGGTGACCAGCGTGGCTCAAGGCATTTTGGACGGCGGTTCGAAAATAGGGCACGTCCATTTTGTCGATTCCAACCGCCAGCTCATATGCGGGACACACCGATTTTGCCGCGCGGTGGCTACAGCGTTACGAACGATCGGCTATGACGGCATCTTGTCAGCCGAAGCATTTCCCATTCCCGATTCTCGCACCGCCGCCCAGATGACCATCCAAGGCTTCCGGCAGCATATTCAAGCGTAAAAGCGAACCACGCAACACACGTACCAGTTAGAACGCATAACGCACAACACACAAAGAAGGAAGCGAGCGACATTTCATGAAGCCAGTCACGTTAGGGTTGGAGCCGAGTTTTGGATTTGGAGACCGGATTGGCAATGCCACTCCAGGTCACGTGGCCGCCATGAAAGAAGCTGGTCAAAGCATCCAAGCGATTTATCCGCAGCAGTCGATTCGCGAGATGACTCGGACCAAGCGTTCGCCGCAGCAAGTGATGCAGGATGCTTTGAACGGAGCAAGTTCGGCCGGTTGGACGGAGAAGATGGGCGCTGATGCCGACCATTTGAAGACGCCGGAAGATGTGAACGTCACGGCGGAAGTGGGGCTTTACGTTTTTCACAATCGATCCGTCTGACGATGTCGATGCACAAGCCAGATGATTATTCGAGTCGATCTGCGAACCAAGTTTGCAGCTGCCCAAGATGATGCTCCGTGGTTCGCGACCTATTGCAATCAAACCATCGTTTTGCCCAACGGCACTCAGATCGACTTGAACGAAGAAGCTTGTATGCGTGCGGCGGTGAAATATGGACGAGCGATCCGCCGAGCGATCTCGTTGGCCAATCATATTCAGTCCGTGCAAGAACAAGCGAACCGCGAATTTGAAATCGAATTGAGCGTCGACGAAACGGATCAACCAACCACGCTGGCCGAACACTACATCATTGCTGACCAATGTCTGCAAAACGGCATGAAGCTGGTCAGTCTGGCACCTCGTTTCATCGGCCATTTTGAAAAAGGAGTCGACTACATCGGCGACGTCGGTCAGCTGGAAAAATCGCTAACAGATCACGCCGCGATCGCTCGGCTGTTAGGCCCATACAAGCTGAGCCTGCATTCCGGTTCGGATAAAATTTCCATGTACACGTCGTTTGCCAAAGCAACGCAAGGTTGCTTTCTTATGTGGAAGACGGTTGAACCAGTTATTTGGGCGTGAAAGTGAGGTCGCGGGCAATAAACAGAAGATCTGTTTCGCCGCATCATCGAATTTTCGACTAAGGTTTGATACCGATAAAGCCACATATCATCTTTCAGCTACGTTGGATTCTGTCGCACCGGCGTCGGAAACGGTTCGCTAGATGAATTGGAACAACTGTATTTAGAGAAATGGGAAAACGTGCCACAGGGCAAAGGATTCACGTTACCGGGTCGACAGATTTTGCATTGTACGTTTGGTTCCGTCTTGACCGATCCCACGTTGGGCGCCGAACTAAAAGCCACGTTGAACGAACATCTGATACCTACACCGCCGTACTGGCCGATCATTTCGCTCGACACCTAGTCGCGCTGAACGCCGGTATGTAGAACGACGAAGAGCAGAAGATGGCTTACTTGTTTCGGTAATGGACGAGGTGACGAGTCCCTGCTCTGGTAGTGGACGAGGTGACGAGTCCCTGCTGTTTTGGTAATGGACGAGGTGACGAGTCCCTGCTGCTTTGGTAATGGACGAGGTGACGAGTCCCTGCTGTTTTGTACTGGACGAGGTGACGAGTCCCTGCTGCTTTGCAATGGACGAGGTGACGAGTCCCTGCTGTTTTGGTAATGGACGAGGTGACGAGTCCCTGCTGTTCTGGTAATGGACGAGGTGACGAGTTCCTGCTGTTTTGGTGGGATTTTGACGAGGTGACGAGTCCCTGCTGTTCTGGTAATGACGAGGTGACGAGTCCCTGCTGTTTTGGTAATGGACGAGGTGACGAGTCCCTGCTGTTCTGGTAATGGACGAGGTGACGAGTCCCTGCTGTTTTGGTAATGGACGAGGTGACGAGTCCCTGCTGTTCTGGTAATGGACGAGGTGACGAGTCCCGGTAGCAGGAAGGGGATTCGTCACCTCATCCATTACGGGTTTAAGGGGATTCGTCACCTCATCCATTACGGGTTCATTTTTAGCCGCCGCAGGCCTATGGAAAACGAGCCGTATCATGCCAGACTTTTTCAAAAAATGCCGGTCGTCTTGTTGCGTTTTCGTTTCGGTCAGTTGGACTGTTTGTGCCACGTTGTTGTCAGCAAACGAAGGTCCGCGGCTGTTTCGACAATTGCAGTGCAATCAGTGTCATGCGGTTCAAGGCCATTCGCTGGAGGCCGAAAGCGGATCGAACTTGGATCTCCAAAAGCCGTTTGTGCAGCCAGACTGGATTGTCGATTCGCTGCAAGCAACGCACTTTGATCGTTTTGGCGCGACGATGCAGTTGCGCATGACGGCCCAGAGCGCCGAGTGGTTTGCCGAACGATTCGGGCGAAGTTCGCCAGCGAGCGACATTCAGAACGGCCAAGCTTTAGCGGACAGTTCGTCGGATGCTGGTTCCGAGAACATCGCAGCGGGTCAGGCTTTGTTTGAGCGAGTCGGCTGTCTGGCATGTCATCACGTGGGTTCGCTGGGCAGAAGCAGCGCCACCGGCGGACGGGCGTTGACCGACGTGGCCAAGAAACGGTCGAATGATTTTTTTGCGGTTTGGTTGCGAGCGCCCGAAACGATTCACCCGCATCATCAAATGCCCGTGTTCCCGCTGAGCGAACAAGAAATAGCGGACTTGGCAACGTATCTAAGTTCGCTGGAAACGCCTGCGAATTCGGACCGGCGCGTCGCTCCAGCTTCCGAAGCGTCGCAATCTGTCGATCAAGCAAATGTGGTGGCGCCGGAAGTGTTGGCTGGTCGTTCGTGCCAGCAATGTCACACTTCGGATTCGTTTGCCGATGCGGACCGACCCACGCGAACAATGTTGTCCGCTCGCAGTCGCTGGGACCAGTCGTGTATTCGCCAACAAGATACCACCGGCCCGCCGTGGCAGCCTCGGTACGTTGTCTCGGATTCGCAGCGAACCGCGTTACAAGACTTCATTTCGGCGGCGAATGTCAATGCGACTTCGCCCGACGAAGCGCAGGATGCGGACTCAATCGCAACGGCCGGACAAGAGTTGTTCGAAACAATCGGCTGCCTGAACTGTCATGCTCGAAACGACACGTCTGGCCTGTCGAGTGTCTTGGTCGATTCGCCGCTGGCTGAAAATCCGGACGTTCCCTTGGCGGCGCTCTTGCCTCCTTCGCTGAATCGCATCGGCGACAAACTGACGGACGATGCGTTGCGAACTGCCATCACGAGAACGCCGGTTGCAGATCACGACGATTCGTCAGCTTCCACGCTTCGGCCTTGGCTGCACGTCCGGATGCCTCGGTTCCGAATGAACGGAACCGGAGCTGACGGCCTGCTGCACTATTTGATTTCGTTGGATCGAAAAGACGCAACCGACCTGCCGCAAGTAGCCGACAATGTCACGGAAACAGCCGTGTTGGTGGCAGGCCAGCGATTGGTTTCGTCCGCCGGTTTTGGTTGCGTCAGTTGTCACATCATCGGTGATTCTTCGCCCACCAACGCGCCGGTCAACGCGTTGGGGCCGGACCTGACTGGTTTGGCGCAGCGGATTCGGCCGTCGTGGTTTTATGAATGGGTCCATGATCCGGCCAAACTGGTTCCTCGGATTGAAATGCCGGCCATTCAGCGACCTGTCGCTGGCGTCTTGCAAGATGATTTGGATCAGCAGCTGGCGGCAGTTTGGCAGACACTGAATATGGACAATTTGACGCTGCCGCCGATCGATCCGGTGCGAACCGTGCGTCGCAGTGGACAAGCTGCGGACGAACGTTCTGTGGTCTTGACCGATGTGATTCGCTTGGACGATGGTTCGACGAACGCTGTGCGGTTGGTCAAGCCGTTCCTGATTGGCTTGCCGAATCGCCACAACGTACTGTTCGACTTGGAAACGGCCCAGCTTTCTCATTGGACCGCAGGCGACACGGCGTACCAGCGTACGGAAGGCAAGACTTGGTTTTGGACACTGGCCGGCACGCCAGTTTGGAATGCGGCAACCGACCAACCTGATTTACAGATGCGACTTCCCGGCGGCCTGTGGTTGTCCGCCGTCAAGGACGGACAGTTTGTCACCGAACCGGATGCGTGGCGGCATGCAAACGGTGGAGTGGAATTGGATTATCGGCTGTTGTTTCGAACCGACGAACGGACGGACGTTGTGGTTCGCATCACGCAGTCATTTGTGCCGATCGGTTCCAAGACACAGTCAGGATTTCGGCGAAGTTTGCGAATCGACGGGCTACCGATCGACGTCACCGTCCGCTGGCGAATTGTCGATCAAGTGCCACTCGGAACGGCTTTGCAGAAGTTAACACCGACTCGTTTTCGTCTGACTCATCGTTGGCACGACGTCGATTCGATCATTGACGTCGTGTCACCGCAAGGCACCGTTGGGTTCGATGATTCGGCGGGCATCTTTGCAGTCGATGTGGCGAAGAACAATCAAACCATGCAATTGAACGCGGACTACAAAATCGATCTCACGTTAGATTCGTTCGCTCCGGAAGCAGATCGTTTTCCGTTGTCTGCGAGCGTCGCTGGTTCGAGTGCGTCGCGATTGGATGTAGTGCCCGGTTTTGCTGGTCGACGAATGTGGCTACCCGTTTCGCTAATGCCCACGGGAATTGCATGGCGGCCGAACGGTGACATGGTGGTGTCATCTCTGAAGGGGCGAATTTGGACCCTGCGAGACCTGAATGCGGACGGTGAATACGACGTGTTAATTCCTAGCAGTGACGACTTGCCGGCATGCCGTACGGTCTATATGCAGATCAGAAACACGTGGACGTTGTCACCAAATTTGGCGTGGTCCGTTTGCACGATGTCGATCAGGACGGCCAAGCGGAATGGACGGAAGTGGTGGCGTCGGGCTGGGGCCACTCGGCCGACTATCATGACTGGGCGGTGGGTTTGCTGCGAGATGGCGATGCCTATTGGGTGGCACTTCCTTGTCAGCAAGATCAACGAGCGGCCGCGGCCGCGAAGTACCGAGGTCACGTGGTGCGTTTGGTTCCAGCCGACGACGATCCGGATCGTATCTTCCAAATCGAATCGGTCTCTGCCGGACATCGCTTTCCGATGGGCATGCGCAGAATCGATCCGGCGACATTTTTGTGACAGACAATCAAGGCAACTACAATCCGTTTAACGAATTGAATCATGTTCGGCAGGGTTTGCGATTTGGGTTCATCAACGCGTTGGAAAAGAGTCCCGGTTTTCATCCGCCGCTGACGCCGCCCGCCATTGATATTCCTCATCCGTGGACTCGCAGCGTCAACGGGATTTGTTTTTTGGATTCCAAGGATCCGGACGAACCGCAATTCGGTCCCTTCGAAGGACATTTGATCGGCTGCGAATATGACACTCGCCGCCTCGTTCGCATGACCTTGCAACGCGTCGGCGATTCGTACCAGGCCGCCGTTTATCCGTTTAGTTTGCCAACCACCGGCCCTGACGATGAAAGCGGTTTGTTGGGACCGATCACGGCGGCCGTTTCACCAAACGGAGAATTGGTGGTGGGCGAATTACGCGACAGTGGTTGGGGTGGCGCACCGAATATTGGGCAGATCAGCCGCTTTCGCTTTCGGGCGGACAAGCTAGGTAGCGGAATTCGCGAATTGAGGACGGAAGGCGGCAAAATTCAGGTTGAAGTCTTTGGTTCGGTCGATGCAAAACGAATGGCAAACAAAGACAACTACGCCATCACGTCTTACACTCGAGTTAGCACGCCGGCGTACGGCGGCGACGATCGCGATCGGCAAACGGAAACGATTCGCAATCTACAAGTGCTTTCGGCACGAACCGTCGCGCTGGATGTTGGCGAGTTGAAGCCTGGCTACGTTTACGAATTGCACCTGCAGCCCCTGACCGAAGCTGCGACTGCGTTCTTTCCGGCCGAAGCGTATTTGACCGTGCGATAACCGGTCTGTGTTGCCGTCGTTCGTAGTCCCGGCTTCAGCCGGAAGTTGACTTCCGTTTCCGCCTAAATGGCGGGACTACGAACCTTTGTCTTTGACGAACGGCGCTACCGAGCGTCGGCGGTGACGCCGGCCCAATCGTCCGTACGGAACGGGGTGAGTGGCAAGCCTTGTTGGCTGTAGATGTTGCACACGGGGTTGTCTGCCCAAGCGTAGCGAACGGCCACCGGCGCTGTCACTCCTTCCGCCGACACTTCGATGGTGTCTCCTTTGACTTCGGCCGTGGCCCAGACAAAATTCTGGTCTTCGCCGGCGATGGCAAAGCCTTGAGCCGTTTTGGCGTCCACGGTTCGCAAGCCCGTGCCAATATGGTCGAACTTCAGAATCGCCTTGTTGCCTTCCACCGACATTTCTCGATACCGAGGACTCTGGTGCGCAACGTCCAGCGAATAATCTTGTGCCATGGCCCAACGAGCTAACCGGCGACCGACTTCTTCTTTGTTGCGAGGATGAATGTCGGACGCTTCGCCAATGTCAATGATGACGGCTTCGCCCGTGTGAGGCAGTTTGTCCATGGTCATGGTTTGCGCTTCACGAAGTTCGGCCCAACTGCTTTGCACGGGGTCGGGTTGTTCGTCCATGAAGTCAGCCAGCTGTACCCAGTAGAAAGAAAAATTGCCCTGGCCCCAATCTTCTCGCCAATTTTGAATCATCAACGGAAAAAGTTCACGGTACTGATACGCTCGACCCGCATTCGATTCACCCTGGTACCAGATGACGCCTTTTACGGCAAACGGCATGATAGGCTTGATGCGTCCGTTGTACAGATTGCCAGGACGGTGCTGGTTGACCATGGGGCCGCGCGGCCAGGCAGGCGGATTTGGCAGATCACGAACATCCGTCCCGTTCTTTTTGGCGGCAATCCATTCGGCCTGCCAGGTGTCGAATAGATCGGCTTCAAACTTAGCGTACGGTTCCGCATTTTCTGGCTTGGCTTCCGTTTCGGCCCAGCGTTCCATCAGTGGTTTGTACAATTCGTTGTCGGCAAAATGGTCTCGGCGAACCCATGCTTCGCACGAAGAGCCGCCCCAGGCATTGTCAATCAGGCCGATCGGCACGTCCAATCGCTGGTACAATTCCTTGCCGAAGAAATATCCCACCGCCGAAAAATCAGCGACCGTTTCTGGTGTAATTTCGTCCCAGCGGCCTTGGTAATCTTCCAACGGTTTTTGGACGCCCGGTGTGTTGACGGTGGTGATACGAATTTTGGGAAAGTCGGCACTCGCGATGGTCAGGTCTGAATTCCACGTGGCGTTCACGGACCATTGCATATTGGACTGGCCCGAGCAGATCCAGACTTCGCCCACCAGAATATCGCTCACTTGAATACGATTCTTGCCTTGGACAGTCATCGTCAGTGGCGCGCCTACTTGAAGTGGTTCCAGCTTCACCATCCACTTGCCGTTTTCGTCGGCGGTGGTGGAATGGGTTTGACCGCTGATCGACACCGTGACTTCTTCGCCGGCGTCGGCCCAACCCCAAACGGGCAGAGTCATGTTGCGTTGCAAGACCATGTGGTCGGAAAAAATGGTCGGCAGCGCGACATTGGCTTGCGCCGCGTTCGAAAGAAAAAGACTGCTGGCCAAAACAACCACCCACGTCTTTGCACAATGAATCCAAGAACAGCGAATCGTTTGCATACAGATAGTTCTCCACGAAATACTTCGTCACTGGGAAACGCGAAATTCGACGAGCCACCACGATAACAGGCGCACGACGCCGCCGCAACAATTCGAGCCGGAAACAACTGTGCCGCAGACACCACACACGGTTGCCGCAGATCACCGGTGTATCTTCTCCGGCCCCCTGAGTGGTTTACGTCAGATGACAGTGAAACAAACTGAACGCGACCGGCTAGTTGTTACATGATCTGGTTGGTTCGCTGATCTTCATTGGCAGCGCACGTCTTTGTCACGTATCGAACGCCAATCCATCGCCAATGGAAAAACACGGCGATGACAAGTGACATTGCTGCCATGCTGCCGCCAATCGATTCGAACCAGAGGCTCACGACACCAGCCGCGCCGGGACCGCGCATGGCAAATCGGTTGGCAGCGTAGATGCCGGGCATGCATCCCACGACAACTGCCACGAAAATACTGCGATTATCAATGTCGTAGGCAAGAATTGCCGGCGAAAGAAACGGAGCGGCGATTCCAGTGAGGCATGCCAGCAGCAATCCAATGACGATGGAATAGTAGATATTCCAATTCAGATACATGCATTGGGTATACGTGAAACCAATATAGACTAACAACGGAATAAGCAGGAACAGACCGAGTCGCGACGATGACTTCGGCGTTCCCAACTGAAACCAGCCTACTCTGCGAAACAGCAATAGCGGCAAGGACGAAATGACGGTCCATCTTCGATCTTGCGACTCCATGGAATGCGTTTCCTCGTCGCCAGGACTGCTCAGCTATTTCGATCTAAACCCAAGAACGGATCGACATTGAATGGACGATTCTTACTTTCGGAGGGTTGGCCCAGGTTGGTGAACTACAATCGCTGACCTAAGCGGACTCGTTCTTTTTCGAACGCAATGATTTCCTGCAGTGCTTGGTCAAACGTATCATCTCGTTGTGTTACGAATTTGATTGTTTATCATAGTCGGCCTGTTTTGATTCGGTAAAAGGACGTTGACGATCATCTGGCGTCGCAGGTTGGATTGTTGTCAGCGAAATTCCGTATCAACAGTTTCGAGATCGAGCGTGTTTCCTTCGGCTTCCCAGATTGAAAAAGCCAGATTTCTGCAAAACAGCCTCGCCAATCGTTGAACTCGGCGCCGATTCGAACAATTCGCACGTTTCGACTGTTTCGTTCATTGCCTTTGTTTCGATAACAATCTATCGTTGTGGTGTAGGAGTTTCATGGTCAAGGGAGTGGCCAACTCATTATCAGGGAGATTGAAATGGCGGTTCTCGACGAGACGTTTGTGCCATCGGACAAAGACATTGAAAAAGCCAAAGCTTTCAGCCGCACGCTTGCCGCGAGATGGCTCCACAGTCTCGGATCACTTTGCAGCGTGAGGGCGACGGTGAGGCCATCGAGATTCCCGATGCTGTATTCCATGTGCTGATGAAGGTCCTTTCCGTAATGTCCGAGGGTAAGCCATTCACGCTGATCCCCATGGATGAAGAACTAACAACCCAGCAAGCTGCTGACATTCTGAATGTCTCAAGACCCTTTCTGAATAAGATCCTGGACTTGGGTGAAATCAGCCACCGTAAAGTCGGCCGAAATCGGCGCGTCAAATTCAGCGATGTATTGGCGTACAAGAAGCAACAAGAGCGTCGCAGCAAAGACGCGTTTCAGGAACTGGCTGACGAGGCTCAAGAACTCAACATGGGGTACTAGCGATTGGCGAGTTTTACCGCTGTGCTTGATGCGTGCGTGCTTTATCCAGCACCGCTTCGCGACCTTCTGCTTAGTCTTGCAGCAGCGGGGCTCTACCGAGCGAAATGGTCACAACAAATTCACGACGAGTGGACGCGAAATCTGTTAGCGAATCGATCGGACCTTGATCCGGAACGACTTCGAACCACATGCACTCGAATGAATGCGGCCGTCCCCGATAGCCTAGTAACCGGGTACGAGGATTTGATTGATTCTTTGCAACTGCCTGACCCTGATGATCGTCACGTACTGGCGGTCGCGATTCGGGCGGATGCCGATGCGATTATCACATTCAACCAGCGTGATTTTGACGAAGTGGAGTTAGCGAAGTACGACGTGTACACTGAGCACCCCGATGAGTTTGTTTCGAACATGATCGCTCTGTCCACGCCACGCGTTATTTCGGTGGTTCGCGAAATGCGAGCTCGACTGAGAAACCTCCGAAAAGCGTCGACGACTTCTTGAACACGTTACATCAACAAGGTCTTCCTCAAGCCGTCGGCCGATTATCCGCATTCGCAGATTCGCTTTGAGATGCAGGCAAGCATGCGAGTTCCGCTGCTGTCAAAAACCGGAACGTTGTCATATCTTGTCCGAGGAAATACTGTTAGCTATCGTGGCTTGACAACGCGCCCAAATTCATAGTAGTGATTCTTGTCAAAAGCCCTTGGGTAACTCTCGCCAAGTTGAAATGTACCGGGGTCAGCATCAAGAACCTGTTCGACATTGGGATTTCCCACTTGAAAAAAGTAAACCTGTAGTTTGTCCTTGGCATACATATGTCCCACGAAGTGAAACGAGTCATAGTCGGCGGGTTCTATCGCAGTAACGCCGAAAAAGAATCTTGTTGAGTCTTTCGCTAACCCGGATGTCGGTTGTCTTGTCGTCGACCGGAGCTTCGGAATGTCGAGTTCCAGTTCCCACGGAATTCCTGCGTATCCGTGTTCCAATACCTCAAACGTCTCCGGATCGGCGATTTCTAATACTTCGTGTCCGGCAAAAACGTGATTTTCGTCGACTGCGTATGGTCGCGTGAGAATGGCAAACGTCGTCGGATCCGCGTCGGGCAGGCGAACACCGCAGTAATAGACGGAATTCTTGTCCTTTGCGTATCGTCCATCTTCGGAAATGACCGTGAACGTCTCCGGATCGGCAGCCTTCAGTTGGAGGAAGATCTTCTTTATTCCCAGCCAAACGTGAGACCTGTCGCGTGCGTATGGCAAAGCATTTGGCAATGCATCGTCCGGCAACGGAACTGTTTCAAACGTATCTTCGTCTGCCTTGAAATCACGGACAATGGCACCTCGATACGTGTGCGGATCCGTGGGAATGCAATAGTGGCCTTTGCCATTCTTATAGTAAAAATACGGTTTCACTCGGCTGCCAATCCGCATGTCACGGCAACCCAACGCCACGACAGCTACCAAGACTACACAAACCAAAAAGCTGGTCGACTTTGAATTAGCGTTCATGCGAAAACTTGCGATCATGATGAGTGAAGCTCGGGAAAAGGTTTCCGTCGGACGCAGTCGTCACTGCTCACCTAGGTAACGCTACGATGTTATTTCGAATGCCAACATGGTTGCTATGACTCCGATTCTTCGCTTGATGATCTCTCAACGACGAAGGCATTCGCGTTCACCCTTCGCGAAACCTGCTTCCTGTCCGGTTCGGAGCGAAGGAAGTCGCCGTAAATTGCGGCAGAAATCAGGCGGATCGGGTGATGCGAATTCGTTGTCATTTCTTTGGTTTGGTCTTCGAATTTGACTTCGGATGCGTGGAGGACATCAGACCGTGAGTTAGTCGTTTCCGCGAAGGGTGTCATGTTGCCAGAGCGATTGACCGAGTCATTTGATTTGACTTGGGAATCAGGTTTCGTCGAAAGGCCTGCTGGAGTTGATAGCGATTTCTGATTCTGGGCCGCCAAAGAATAGGTGTTCGCTTGAAAGGCCAAAACCAAGTCGGCGGTATTGAATTCACCATCGCAATTCCAATCGCCGGTCGACCAAGAGGAATTTCCGACCAGCGCGTCTTCGTATTCGGCGGCAATGAAGATCGCCACTAAATCTTGAGAATTGAAATGCCCGTCAAAATTGGAATCGCCGATTGGAACGCCAAGCAAATCGGTGAGTGCCAGAACGTCTTGACGGTCAACCTGTTGGTCTCGATTCACATCAAACGGTGTCTGATTCGAACCGCTCGAGACCGCAATGCACACCAAGTCCAAGTCCGTGCCGTCGACCACGCCGTCTCGATTAACATCGGGTTCGACAATTCGAACACTCGTCACCAGTTCCACGATACTGTTCAGGCTAGTTTGCAGGTACAGCGAATAGTAACCCGTTTTGTCTGCCGTGATCAAAATCTGTTCGGACTCGCCTGGCACATGTTGCAAGCGGATGAGCGAATTGTCCACTGACAATACGGCGGCCAACAGCGGAGAACTTGGAGTGTCCGAAACGACGTCGAGTCGATCGATTTGCACCGCTACCGTTTGTCCTTCAGTCAGCCAAAACAGTCGAGTCGGAAGTGTCGTTTCCGCCAGATGATTGATGCGAGTCCGGACGTGATATTCGACCGGTTCGTTGTCGGTGATTTCGGAATACGTGGCGTCAATCACATCTCCAAACGTGACGGACAGCCTTCCGTCATGATTGTCGCTAATGACGTCAGTTGTAGAAATGGATGCTCGAAAAACGCCGGTCGCCACTTCCAACAACTCGACCGTTTCCACATCGCCTGAGTCGGCAGACACAAGAACAGAAATAGAGCCGGTACCGGACTGGTTTCGACTTGTGACGGTCAGTGTCAGATCGTTGCCCACATCCACCGTCGATCCGAAGTGCATGCGAGTTCCCGAGACGACGTATTGATCAGGAGCGACCGCCTGATCCACAACTGCAAATCCTTGAATCGGGTTGCGTCCCAGTTCGAATTTTCGAAGCACGTTTCCGGTCTGCGGGTCCAGAGCGAAAATCATGCTTTGATCGTTGACGAACAATTCTCCGTTAGAGAATTCCAGGATCGTTGGCCGAAATTCTAGATCGAATACAGCAACCGGTTCGGGGTTATCGCCACGAAGCGGGTACTGGTAGGCAAAGATTTGATCATTCTGCTGATAATAGATTCGCCCTAGTTCCGGCGCTATGGCGACGCCTTCGATATTCAGATTCAACGCAATCGGTAAACCTTCATGGGCACCGTAGGCTTCGATCGCATACGAACCGTTGATGATTTTTCCATCGGTGATATCGAGACCATTTCGGTCGAATCGGGAAATTGAATCCAGGCGTAAGAAGCTCCCTGGTGCAATCATTTCAATCGCAGTCCGTTTCGCATAAATTCGACCACCATCGGTTGCCAACGCATCTGCACCCCTGGTCGACAACACTACCGAACGAACCGGCAACCAGGTTGTCGGGTCGTATTCGAACAATTGAAAACCGTTTGAGACCCAAGCCTTTGGTGCATTCTGGACAACGGCTAGTTCAGGTTGGTCCAACGCAGCGTCTATTTGGTTCGCTTGACCGGTGATCGAATGGTCGACGCCAACACTGAATACGCCACGGTGTATTCGTATTCAAAAGCAGATTCCACCACAAGCCAATGATTTTCGGCACCGGCCGGCAACGTAACCAGCAATCTGTTGTTCGCCAAATTCGTCACGACGGGAACATCAATCGCTTGACCATTCTGGTCTTCTATGTGCACTTTGGCAGCAAACGGCCGGCCGTCAGTGGTGCCAATCAGCACTGTCATTGCATCATCAACAAACGGTACGCAAAACGGTCTTGGTCTGCACACTCTTGACGCTGGCCGACAACACAGACTCGAAACTATCCGTAGCCGCTACGGTGCCGTCCAAACGAGAATATCTGTCAACGGCAATGAAGCCTCGATCGTCTCTACTGTGAACATATATGTTGGAATGATTCAATTCAACGCTGACAGGCTCGGCCATCCGCGAGTGAAAAGCGTTGCTCAAAGCGATCCAGTCTCTAGACTGTAACGGTGAACGCCGTCAGACAACAGGAACAGGCCTTCATCATCGGCGGCAATGTCGATGACTTCGAACGTTGGATGGACACGGTCAATGACGTCGTGCGTTGCTAAATCAATGACGCGAATCGTGCTATGCCCCTGGTCTTGCTCCAGCGCATAAAGATGAGCGAAATCGGCAGCAATGGCTGTTGGCTGAATCGCAGTTCATACCGACTCATTTGCAAAAACGGATCAACCGAGTAGCTGCGAACAACGTTACCTTCCAGCTCGAAAAACGATTGACCGTTGTAGGCGCGAAAGAAGTAAGGGCCATCTTGTAAAAATACGTCGATTCGCTGCAGCGAAAGCGGATCCAGCAAAAACATCCATGAATTGGGGCTGTTGGAGTAAACATCTTCGTTGGCAACTACACGAGGCGAAGTACGGGCAATGGCCGAAAAAATACGCCCATTTGAATGTGGTACGGTTGATCTATGAGCGCCACTTGGTTGTCACCGATTTCGACCGACGCGCTTTCGACAAACTGCCAACTCACTTCGGTCGGCGCGGCGGCGGTGATGACCAGCGGCAGCGAGCGCTGAGGTAGATCGGAAAATTCGATCACCTGCGGCACTCCTTCGGACAACACGTAGTCAACACCGTGGAATTGAACCGTTGCTGCTGCGTTGTGGCTTTCTAGAGCCAGCTGAACCGTCCGGTTGGCGGATGGAACGATGGTGAACATGTCGGTGTCAGCACGGCGGAATGTATCCACGTGTCACCTGACGCACCGGCCATACCAAACTACCCAGCGGCATTCGCCGACCGGAACCAGTTGATCTTCATTCAAACCAAAGAAGGAATCTGAAATGCTTCGCCCAACGGCGTTTGACGACTCTGGTGAATGCGGTTTCCTGCCCTATCAGTCAAGCCCGAATTTGCCGTGTGCACAACCAGCGAATAAGTATCTTCGACTGGATTTTCAAGCGTAACGGTGACGGTATGCGTAGCGTCATCATAACTTACGCCCGAAACGCTTGACCGAGGATTGCGAACTCCCTTGCAGCCGGAACGCCGCCGTTGTGACACTGTCCGATCAGCTGTCGCATCGAATCTCACCTGGATCTGGCTTCATTCTTACTGGCAAGACAGTTCCGTTCACGATTGATGTGGAAAGGACTTGCGGTCCTCGCGAATCCATCTGAAACGAACTGACAATTCGATCATTGGGCACGCCCAGTAACGATTGGAATGCACCAGGCTGCGCTTCGAATACAACCGTTTGGCCGTCTTCAAACGACGAAAAATCATAGTAGGCTCGCAAGACATTCGGCTGGAACAATTCGACCGCCGTCACTGGTTGATTGTTGATTGTGATCCGCGACAATTCTGCGCTGGCGGCATTCATGGCGGTGGGAAATTGCATGGTGATGAATTGAGGCACTTCGCCCACCACGCTACCATTTTCGGGAATCACCAATTCGGGTGACAAGAACGAATCCGGCAACGGCGGCGTGGTGATGGCAATTTCCACGACCGCATAACCGGCTTGCCTTCTGGCAAACACTTTGTACCGACCGGCTGACAAATTGCTGGCTTCAAAATCAACGTCCGAAGCACCCGGTTGAATTTCTGCCGTCGCGACAACTTGCCCGGACAAGTCTTCCACCGACAAGGTGATTTCCGAATTCGCACTGGAAAGCTCGTCCAGTATCGTCGCGTTCACATGAATGGAACCATTGTCTGCGACATCTACCAAGAAGGCTTTCTGCCACGAATCAATGCGAGTCATATTTCGAAAGTCTTCCGATACTCCGTTGACACTGATGCGGTTGCTGTCGGAAGCGGAAAAGGTTCTATCGAAGTACCAGTCGCCATTGCGATGCGCAAGGGCCAATACTGGCTGTCAATTCGTGCAGAAAGATGTATTCGCTGTCAACGTGATACGCGTCGGCGAAAACGGAATCAGGATAGCGGCTCCGCAACCCAACGCTGGTCTGCTGTCGAAAAGCGATACATTTGAACGTGGTTGACTGATGTGTCGTCGCGATAATTGAATCGGATTGACCGATAGAATTCGCGAAAGAACCGCTTCGTTCGGGTCCGCTTTAGTTAACTGCCAACTGCCATCCGATGCCTGACGATAGATATCGAAACCGACCAGCAGATATTCGTTCGTGGCAAACACGGTCTGGTTTTGACCGACTGGAATGGTCGCCGTTGGCAACCATTGGTCACTGTTCGCTTTGTTCGAATACTTTCAGCTCCAAGAAATCTTGTTCATTGAAACCCATGCAAAGAACCGGAGAATCCGTGACACCCATATTTCCAAGAAACGGATTGTCGCCTCGGTGAATCCCGCCGATGTCCAATGCATCCTGATCCAAGCGAAACAAGTCGGTCCGAAGTTCACCGTTCGCCTTGGCAAGCAACAAACCATCGCCCATCACCACGCTTCCCCACCATTCATCGGGCATCTCAATGGTTTGATGAAATTCCCAACCCGTATCGTGCAATCGGTAAAGATGAATGGCGCCGAAGTCCACATACCCGACCCAACCGCGTGCTTCAAATACGGGGATATCGTCACGCGGATAGGGAAACGGTATCGAAAACGAATCCTGCGCAACAGGCCCCGAAATCTCAACGGTTGCGTGCAGTTCTGGAGAGGAAACCGGCAGCACGTCGCCCGACCCAACATCAAACACTGTGTCCTTGGTAACCAATATCGAATAGGCATCGCCTCCGGAAATTCGAACATAGTACGTATCGGCAACGCCATTGTTTGTATGGTCTCGGAGCAATGGAATTCGCGCCGAACCGTACTCTGATTCGGCCGAAGCAATCAAGTTCTGGCGTTCGTCAAATAGCTCGACAACCAATGACGTCTGCAGTTCAAAGCGGTCCATGGCGGCCAGGCTAATCGACGAAAGTTGAGCATCAGCCAGTGAAAACTGATACCAATCATCGTCATTGCGTCGAGTTGCTACGCGAAGGGCATCGATAAAGCGGCCATTGATTCGGTCTTGGAGACCCGAATTTTGCACCTTCACGTAGAGCGTGTCACCGATCTGGACACCGTGCTGCTGCAGAATCTCTGCGACGTCAAACTCGTACGTTTGCCAATCAAGGTATCCTTGGTTTGGAAACGAAACAACTCGGAACCATTGCGTTCCATCCACGCTAACCGCCATTCCATCGCCCAGCGCTGTTCCTTCAAACCGTTCCGGCAACGGTTCCGCCGTTTCTGATTTTTCCATCATGGCAAACGAAACCAGGATGCGATCCGCCGCTTGGTCCATTGGCACTTGCAATATGGCTTCGCCGTTCCCTCGGAACGCGAGGACGCTGGGTTGTTCCGGAGAATACGATTCATCCGAAGCGATGGTTTCAACATTGGTAGCGCCCGCCAGCACCCAAGCATCTGACAACGGCGCTTCGAATCGCTCTACATAAAGCGGAACACCTTGCGCGGCATTGAAATCTCCAAAAGCCATCGCGAACGAAGGATTGGTTTCACTATTCGACAGCGGCGTCATGATGGCATCAAGGGAAGTGGCCGTGTCTGGCGAATCATTGTTCGGTGCCAACGCTTCGTCCGGTTCGAAGATTCCTTGCTGAACCACTTCGACGTCGTATTTGCCGGGGCTGCCGTTCGCCGCTGAGATTTCGATTCGATAATCTCCGCTTTGCGAAGCCGTGTGATTTAGCGCCAGCGGCACGCCTTGGTGGTTCGCGCTGTTTTCATAAATCAACGCACCTTGCGAATCAAGCAAACGCAACGTCAATTTCGCCAAATCACCGCTGGTTAAACGCACCGAAAACGTCGTACCAGCTTGGACGTTTGTTAGCAAAAATGAATCCGTATCATCCAGATTACTTAGTTCGCCGTGCTGTACTTGCGACAAGCGCCCAAACGGATAGGGGCTAAGATTATCAGCAAGATCGACAACTTGATTCGATCGGTCAACTTGAAATGCAACTTCGTAGGAACCGCCGCTGAAGCCATTCCCGGTAGGAAATTGAGTTGCTTCTCCGTCCAATTGGTTTCCCGCAAGATCGGAAACGTATTGGCTGTTCAAGATCAGAACGTAGTCGCCTTCGGGAAGGTCCAGGTCAAACGTCGCCATATTCCCGTCAACGTCCAGGTCAACGAACGAACGATTTCCTGTGGACGATACAATTTCTATTGATGCGTGGGACTGAACGGCTTCGCTAAACTGGATTTGGTGATGTTGCAAACCTGTGGAAACGATTGAACCGGGTGCAACCGTTGACGAAACAATGGTTGGTGGTGTGACGTCAATCTGAAACTTGATGTCAATTGCGTCATTGGATTGCCCGGAAAGCCGTTGAATGGCGTCTGGCAGGATTTGCACGTGATGTTCTCCTTCCTGCAGCCCACCGGGTGCCGACAAAAAGAACACGCCACGATTATCGATCCAGACTTCGGCAGGAACGCCATCGAGCAGGAAACGTTCCGGCTTAAACGTATCTAGCCGATAGGCACCGTCCCACGCCAACTCGACACTACCGACCGAAGAATTCGACAGCGATTGGTCGGCAGGTTTTGTGTATCGCGGCGAGTAAGTAGGTGTCGACAGGCCGCGAAACACAAGTCCCGTTCGGCCGACGGTGGAACGCGAATCAAACGAATAGCCGGTCGCTACAGCCGCCGGTAGCTCCAAGCGTTCGTTCAGCCCTTCACCAGAATTGTCGCGAACATACCAATCTCGGACTGACGAAGAGACCAATAATTCTGGATCATCAACGACGTTAAGTTCGCCCCCAGCCAAACGAATCGTTTCAACTTCAAACGGCCCATGCTCGGGCAGCACCACGTAGTAACGGTTCGACTGCAGGATGGGAGTTTGATCAGTCAAGTACGCCGGATTACCTGCATAACTTCCGTTCTTCACAAAATCCAATTGGTAGGTAAAACGAACACCGGGAACTTCTATGTAGTATTCATCTGGTACTCCGTTGGTCGTGATGTCGCGAAAGTCATCTATTATCTGAAAACTATCATACGTGGCATAGGAAGCGATGGGATTCATCATCGCATCGTACAACGTCATTGGCGGACTTTCTTCAGATGACGTTAACACGATCGAAGCAAGCTCTCCGTCATTGAGCGTAAACTTGTACCAATCGGCCAGATTTGTTCGAGCGGAAATGTGAATATTGTCATAGCCATTTCCTTCGCCTGGGAGACTACCGTTGTTGTAATGTTGGAAACGCACAAACAACTCGTCACCAAAATCAATATGCGCTCCTTGTTCGATCAAAGCCAAATCGATGATGCCAAACCGGTCTTGATACTCGCGAACAGCAAACCAACGATTGCCGTCAACGCTGACGCTGACGCCATTTCCGTTCACGTGTCCTTGGAACGTATTGGGAATCAGACTCCCGGTCTGTTCGGGGCCTAACGAATCGTACTCCAACACCGGCGAGTCAATGTTAGCTATGTCAAACTGCATGGTGACTTCGTTGGATACAGGCGAACGAAGTAGGTCATTGCCGAGTGCCACCTTGGGTTTGACGTGGAAACCCAAATCACCTTGGAAAAATAGGTCTTGGCGAAGTAGATCGTCCGACAGGCCGGGTGGCAAGATGATGCCAAAATCGATTTCCTGAAAGCCATGCGGACTGGTGTGATAAACGAGGCCGGGACTAAGTAGATCCAACAAGCCGTCCAAGTTCATCGGTGCTGTATCCACAAACAAACCGGACGCAGAATACATTCGCAATTGAAATAGCGGAAACACAGACTGCATTGTCACGCGACCGGTGGCAGCATCATAGATCACAGAAGTATCAATGTCGGACGGCATCGCGTCAGGATCGACAGTGGGATCAGGTGCTTGATCCATCCACAGTGCAAAATTGCCGGGTTCAGAGAATTCGTCGGTGATACGAATTCGCCCCGATTCGCTGGAACGGAACGTTGACCATTCGACCGGCAGGGTATCGCCTTCGAACGAATAACCCACCACCGATTCGAATTCACTGTTCGGCCGGCTTCCCAAGACGGAAACTGCCTTCGTCCCAGGAAATACTTCAAATTCCGGTCGCAACAGAATGGCCGAATCGGGACGTTGATTCGATTGGTCGGTAGTCAGCGTGTCTTCGTGAACGACATTCGTATACAACGACAGACCAAAACTGCCATACGCGCCATCTTTAGCAGAAACACGCACAGTATATTCGCCAGGCTCATCGATCTCGATGGCAGACGCATACGTCGTTTGACCAACCACAACGGGTTCCAGCGGCAACCATTCTCCGTCGGGCGAAAGCACTTCAAAATCACCCGCAAACAATTCGTCCCTTGGCGTCAGCGTGACACTTGCGGTCTGCATGCCTTCTAAGGAAATGCGGACATCTTGATTCGGGGAAAAACTACTGACAAACGACTCAACCGTGGACAAATAAGCCCCCGGCCCGACATGATACATGGGAACCGGAAAATCAATGGCCAACAACCGACGGTCTTCTAATGATTCGAACTTTCGCTGCCGCGAACCGAAACGCCATTCCATCTGAATCTTCTCCGGAAACCAAGATGCTTAAACCCGAGTTGCTTTGACCCTACGCAAAGAACGCGATTCTCGCCGAATCGAAGAAACGTCAAACACCCCATAGTAACTATCAACTCAGGTTGTGTCGAGTTGTTGGCGCCGTCAAATTGATAGAACGATGTCTTCATCGCCCGACGCGTTAGGAAGAGAAAACGGAGTGTTTCTCTGGTTCCTCGCTAACGCGTTTGGAATTTGCGTTTCTTGGTAGCCCGACACGTAAAGTGACGGGAAACGGAGCGTTTCTGAAGTCCCCTCGGGCTAGGAA
Source organism: Pirellulaceae bacterium (assembly GCA_041399205.1). Taxonomy (GTDB): domain Bacteria; phylum Planctomycetota; class Planctomycetia; order Pirellulales; family Pirellulaceae; genus JAGQOZ01. Next base: position 27,496 of record JAWKTK010000015.1, read on the forward strand.
ATCCTGCCGAAAAAACGCAAATGCGCAACGTCAAGACTTTGACGCGGCCTTCCCAGCGTGGCCGAAACGGTGTCGTCGCTGCCGCAACGTTTGCAGCCGTTACTTTCGGACTTGGGGATCGACGCGAACATGCGGCGAGACCTTGAGTGAAACTTCGAACGCAACTTTGGCAACAGTCGCTCACCGGACCAGTGCCGCATTCAAGCTTGCTTCGCAGGATAGTGTGCATCTCCGCGGGCCGACATTCTGGCCACGAGTCCCTACCTACCAAGAATCCTCGTCTCACAGCGATTGCCTCGCAAATGGTTTGTGGCTGGCCCCCAAGATTCAAAGATTCAGCCGAAGTTTTCCTCACTGGGGAACTTAACAACCAAGAATTAGTTGCTGAACGAATCCACTTTAAAGTAGACTGTCAGCACCACAACCGCCGTTACAACAAACGCACGCGACAATTTCTACTTCGGAAAACGCCACACGATGAAATCGCTTCGGACACATCACCGCTGGCAGTTTTCATTACAGGCAATCTTCGTAGCGACTGTATTTATCATTTGCGCTATATGGATTGGCATTTCCATTTCGCGAATACTCACGCCTCGTCCTCCTCGTCCAGATTGGGTCTACAACCGTCAGCTACACCACGCAATCGCGACCGCCAACCGGATTGAAATTCGCTACGGTCGCAAAACATCGGCAGCCAAATTACTGTTCTCCGTTGACGCCAAGGATGAAATTGCCGACGCGCACAGAAGATTGCAATTCCAGAATGGGCAATTTATGAAATGTGATTGTATCGGCCTGCTGCACATTCAATGGTACCACGACAACCAATTGCTGGCCGATACGTCATTGATTCACGGTCAATCAATACGTTGGTATGCGGTGCCTACCGACATTTCGCTGACAGATAGGTCGGCAAAGTGGCTTCAGCAATGGTTAACAAGCCATGGATTGCCGCCGACCTTTGCCCCTGACCCGCCGTGGCCAGAAGATCTCCCTAGCGAATCATCCGAAGGCCATGACTGACGGTGTCCGCATCAAAACTATCTTGACCTACTGAACATTCGCACCAAGAGCCTAGGGCGCGAATCGCCTCGCCGGACTCGTCACCTCGTCCATTATTAGGGACTCGTCACCTCGTCCATTACGCCAGCGAACAGATAGGGACTCGTCGCCTCGTCCATTACGCCGGTAGACAGTTAGGGACTCGTCACCTCGCCCACTACGTCAGTAGACAGTTAGGGACTCGTCACCTCGTCCACTACGCCAGCGAACAGATAGGGACTCGTCGCCTCGTCCATTACGCCAGCGAACAGTTAGGGACTCGTCACCTCGTCCATTACGTCAGCGACACAAAAACGGGTTGTGCAACGCAATCCTTACGATGTGGCGACGGACAGTGACGAACCGAGCGTATAGCCTGGTGCGGGCAAGGTACTGGAGCCCATTAGGAATTCGTCGATGGCGCGAGCGGCACCGCGGCCTTCATTGATGGCCCACACCACCAACGATTGGCCTCGGCGACAATCGCCCGCGGCAAACACGCCGGGAACGTTGGTGGCAAATTTGCCGTGCTGCGCCGCAATGTTGCTGCGCTGATCGTATTCCAATCCCAGCATGTCACTGGCTGTGTGTTCCGGCCCCAAGAAGCCCATCGACAAAAAGATCAGATCGGCTTCCCAAACTTTTTCGGAACCGGGTACTTCGCTGAACGGAGCTTTTTCCGAAGGCTTCGACCAATCAACATTCACGGTGCGAACGCCGGTGACCTTTCCTCCTTCGCCCAAAAACTCCTTGGACAGAATGTTGTAACTTCGAGGATCATGGCCGAAGCGAGCTTCCGTTTCCGCGTGCGAATAATCCACTCGAAAAATACGAGGCCACAGCGGCCACGGATTATTGTCCGCTCGTTCCGCCGGCGGTTTGTCCAACAGTTCAAAATTCACCACGCTGGTGCAACCGTGTCGGAGCGAAGTGCCGATGCAATCCGCGCCCGTATCGCCACCACCAATCACGATGACCTTCTTGCCTTTGGCGCAGATGTAGCCGTCGTCGGCCAGTTTGGAATCGAGCAAACTCTTGGTGTTTCGCGTCAGAAAGTCCATGGCAAAATGGATACCGGCCAATTCGCGACCCGGAATCGGCAGATCACGAGGCTTGGTTGCGCCGGTGCAAAACAGCACGGCGTCGTTCTCCGTTTTTAGTTTGTTCGGATCGACAAACTGCAGCGAACATCCTCGTTCCTTCATGATCCGAGTCATATGTCCTTCCGGAAAGTCTTCCTCTTTGCCAACATGCGTGTTGGTGACAAACGTCACGCCTTCTTCGGTTAGTAGGTCCACTCGACGCTGCACTAAATCCTTTTCCAGCTTCATATTGGGAATGCCGTACATCAACAGGCCGCCAATCCGGTCCGCTCGTTCATAAACCGTCACGGTGTGGCCCGCCTTGTTTAGCTGAGCGGCGGCGGACAGACCAGCAGGTCCGGACCCGACAATGGCGACTCGTTTCTGAGTTCGCTTGGCGGGAACCACGGGCTTGATCCAGCCTTCTTCCCAGCCTTTGTCGATGATGGCGTTTTCAATATTCTTGATGGTCACCGGCGGATTGGTGATTCCCAACACACACGAACCTTCGCACGGCGCCGGACAAGCTCGCCCCGTGAACTCGGGAAAATTGTTGGTCTTGTGCAATCGATTCAGTGCTTCCTGCCAGCGACCGTTGTAGACCAAATCGTTCCATTCGGGGATTAAGTTATCGATGGGACAACCGTTGTCGGACTGACAAAACGGAACGCCGCAGTCCATGCAACGCGCACCTTGTTCTTTCAGTTTCGCTTCGTCCGCTGGAGTGTAGATTTCCAGAAAATCATTGGCTCGCGCAACAGGGTCTCGGTAAGGCACCGGGTTACGAGCGAACTCTTTAAAGCCAGTGGGTTTTCCCATAATCAACTCACTCCGAATTATCTACGTTCTTGCTTTGTGTTGGGTTGGCGAAGCCGTCCAAGGCAGCTTCGCATGAAACGCGAACAACTTTGGCTCAGTCGGTCGCGTGTTTGTTTCGAACCGATGTCGGTTACGCGGTTTGCATCTTCTGTTTTTGCGCTAGCAACACGCGTTTGTAATCAGTGGGCATCACCTTGACGAATTGTGGCAGCACAGCGTCCCAGTTTTCCAGCACGTGCTTGGCCACCGTGGAACCGGTGTTCTGCAGATGCAATTCGACCAGCTCTTTCAGTTCGGCCAAGTCTTCCGCGTCCTCCACTTTCTCCAATTCGACCATGCCCAGATTGCACTTCAGGTTGAAATCGCCCGCTTGATCCCAAACGTAGGCCACGCCGCCAGACATACCGGCGGCAAAGTTGCGTCCAGTGGGGCCCAGGATCACAGTTCGACCACCGGTCATATATTCACAACCGTGATCGCCCACGCCTTCAATGACTGCCCGAGCACCACTGTTGCGAACACAGAATCGTTCGGCCGCGCGACCTCGAAAAAAGGCTTCGCCCGAAGTCGCTCCGTACAAACAGACGTTGCCTACCAAAATATTTTCTTCCGGTACAAACGAACTGTCCTTGGGTGGATAAATCACAATCTTGCCGCCGGATAAACCTTTGCCCACATAGTCATTACCGTCCCCTTCCAGTTCCAGCGTCACGCCTTTAGCCAGAAACGCACCAAAGCTCTGGCCAGCCGAACCATGGAACTTGATATGAATGGTATCTGGAGGCAACAAGTCCAAGCCGTACTTCTTGGCAATGTTGTGACTCAGGATGGTTCCCACCGTTCGATTGGTGTTGATGATGGGAAGTTCGAAACTGACTTTTTCGCCCGTATCGAGTGCCGGCTGGGCCAGCTCCAATAGCTTGTGATCCAACGCTTGATCCAAACCGTGGTCTTGCGTCTGCGTACAGTAAACGCCGACATCTTCACGAGGCTTCTGGGCCGGCGACAACAGTTTGCTCAGATCCAGCCCGTCTGCCTTCCAGTGCTTGATGGCATCGTTGGTGTTCAAGTATTCCACGTGGCCGACCAGGTCCGTGATTTTGCGAACGCCAATGGACGCCATGATTTCACGAGCGTCTTCGGCCACCATGAACAAGTAGTTCACGACATGTTCTGGCTTGCCTTTGAACTTCTTTCGTAACTCTTCATCTTGCGTGGCAATACCGACCGGGCAAGTGTTCAGATGACACTTTCGCATCATGATGCAACCCAACGTGACAAGCGGTGCGGTGCTGAATCCGAACTCTTCCGCACCCAAGATGGCCGCAATCACAACATCTCGACCAGTTTTCAGCTGTCCGTCCGTCTGCAAGACCACTCGAGAACGAAGGTCATTCATCACCAGCGTTTGATGCGCTTCCGCAATACCTAACTCCCACGGCAGACCAGCGTGTTTGATACTGGTCAATGGGGACGCACCCGTTCCGCCGGTGTCGCCCGAAATCAAAATGTGGTCAGCGTAACCTTTGGCCACACCGGCAGCGACGGTTCCGACACCGATTTCAGAAACCAGTTTCACGCTGATGCGAGCCGAAGGATTGGAGTTCTTCAGATCGTGAATCAACTGCTTCAGATCTTCAATCGAATAGATGTCGTGGTGCGGCGGTGGGCTAATCAAGCCGACGCCGGGTGTCGAATATCGCACTTTGGCAATCCGCTCATCCACCTTCTTCCCAGGCAATTCACCACCTTCACCCGGCTTGGCACCTTGCGAAATCTTGATCTGAATTTCGTCGGCGTTGGTCAAATAATTGATCGTCACGCCAAAGCGTCCCGACGCCACTTGTTTGATGGCCGAACGACGCGAATCGCCGTTTTCGTCTGGTGTCCAGCGACGAGGTTCTTCGCCACCTTCGCCCGTGTTGCTTTTGCCGCCCAAGCGATTCATGGCAATCGCCAGCGTTTCGTGCGATTCGGCACTGATCGAACCGAAACTCATGGCGCCCGTGCAAAATCGTTTCACAATTTCGGCCGCCGATTCCACTTCCTCAATCGGAATGGGTCCGCCTGCCGCACCTTCCTTGATGACCAACAAACCGCGCAGAGCACATCGAGTACGCGCGTCGCTGTTGCAGTGTTGTGCAAACCGTTTATAGGTGTCTCGGCTATCAGTTCTGGCGGCCACTTGCAGATCGGCAATCGCCTGCGGATCCCACATATGACGCTCGCCTTCCGCGCGCCAATGAAATTCGCCCATGTTAGGTAGCGTGGGATACTTCGCGTCATCTCGTTCTGGATACCCGAGCTTATGGCGGCGGAGAAGTTCTTCGGCCAAGACGTCAAAGTCAACACCTTGGATGCGGCTGGCGGTGCCGGTGAAGCAGCGTTCAATCACTTCGTCTCGCAGACCAACCGCTTCAAAGATCTGAGCACCTTTGTAAGACTGCAACGTGGAAATGCCCATCTTGGCCATGACCTTCAGCATGCCTTTGGCCACGGCCTTGCGGTAAGCGGAAACAACTTTGTCATCCGTCATGTCTTCTGGCAACAAGCCCTGCCGTTGAGCTCGCCACAGCGCTTCAAACGCCAAGTACGGGTTGATCGCATCGGCGCCGTAACCAATCAGCAAGCAGTGATGATGGACTTCGCGAGCTTCCCCGGTTTCGACGACAATGCCAATCCGAGCTCGCTTGGAGCTTTTCACTAGATGTTGGTGAACCGCACCGGTGGCCAACAGCGTGCTGACGGGAACACGATCTTGCCCGATTTCTCGATCGGTCAAAACCACCAAGCTGTAGCCTTCGTCAATGGCCGATTCTGCTTCTTGGCAAATTCGTTCCAGTGCTTTGACCAGCCCCGGTTTGCCTTCGTCCTTGGGCCAAGTGATGTCAATGGTTTTGGATCGCCAATTGCGGTGATCCATGTGCTGCAGCGCGGCCAGTTCTTCGTTGGTCAAAATCGGATGTGGCACCAACAAGCGATGGCTATCGGCCGCGTCCGCTTCAGCATGTTGCCTTCCGGGCCGATGTAACATTCCAGCGACATCACCACTTCTTCTCGAATCGAATCGATGGCCGGATTGGTCACTTGCGCAAACAGCTGCTTGAAATAGTCGTAGATCAATCGAGGCTGATCGGACAGACAAGCCAATGCCGCGTCGTTACCCATCGATCCAATCGGATCTCGTTTTTCACGAATCATGGGCAACAGCATGAACTGGCCCGTTTCCACGGTATACCCAAAGGCTTGCATCCGAGGCAGCAGGGTTTCTGGATAGTAACCGTGAGGCTCTTCATTGGGATGCAGATCTTCCAAACGAATCCGTTGGTCCTTCAGCCAATTGCCAAAGGGGAATTCAGCGGCCATCTTTTCTTTGACTTCCGCATCGGGAATGAGCCGACCTTCTTCAAAGTCAATCAAGAATATTCGGCCAGGTTGCAACCGACCTTTCTCTTTGACAATCTTAGGATCAACAGGCAACACGCCCACTTCGCTAGCCATGATCACTCGATCATCATGCGTCAGATAATACCGAGAAGGTCGCAGGCCATTTCGATCCAAAACCGCTCCAATGTATTTGCCGTCCGTAAACGCAATGGACGCCGGTCCGTCCCACGGTTCCATCAAGCACGAATGATATTCATAGAACGCTCGTTTGGTCTCCGACATCGTGTCATGATTCTGCCAAGCTTCCGGCACCATCATCATCACGGCGTGTTGGAGCGAACGGCCTGACATCAACAGGAACTCCAAGACATTATCAAACGTTCCTGAATCCGAACAATCTGGTTCGCAGATGGGGAACAACTTGGAAATGTCATTGCCAAACAATTCCGACGCGACCATTCCTTCGCGCGCCTTCATCCAATTCTTGTTGCCGCGAAGGGTGTTGATTTCCCCGTTGTGCGACATGAATCGCAACGGTTGAGCTCGATCCCAGCTGGGAAATGTATTCGTGGAAAACCGCGAATGGACCATGGCCAAGTGCGTGGTGAAATCCGGGTCGTTCAAGTCATCATACAGCGGCAAAACTTGCGACGATGTCAACATGCCTTTGTAAATGATGACTTTGGTCGACAAGCTGCAGACGTAAAACATCAGTCGCTGTGCCAAGTTATTGTCACTGCGAAGTTGATTGCTGGCTTGTTTGCGAATCAGATAGAGTTCGCGTTCAAACCGTTTGGCGTCGATGCCGTCCGCGGCAGCCACAATCAGCATTTCCATGTGTGGCATGGCGGCCAGCGCGGTCGGCCCCACGTCGGCTCGCTTCGCATCGACCGGACAATTTCGCCAACCGATCAACTTCTGACCCCGCTCGGCAATCAACCGATTCACGGTCTCTTTACACGTAGTTCGTTCCTGTTCGTTCGTGGGCAAAAAAACAATGCCGGCGGCAAAGCAACCGTTTTCAGGTAGTTCGGCATTCAGATCTTGTTGGGCCACCTTACGAATGAATTCGTGCGGCAGCGCCGTCAAAATTCCTGCGCCGTCACCGGTATTGGCCTCGCAGCCACACGCCCCTCGATGGTCCATGTTAATCAGAATGGTTTCGGCATCTTTGATGATGTCGTGACTGCGTTTTCCTTTGATATTGGCAATGAAACCCACGCCGCACGAATCATGTTCGTTGGCGGGGTCGTAAAGGCCATTCTTCTTTGGAAATCCTAAAGGAGAAAAAACGCTCATCAGTTACCACCTAACTATTAACTTCTTTAACTTTATTCCGTGGTCGCACTTCAAGCCGCTTCGCTTTCCGCGAAAGAAAAACGGCCAACAGAGCGAACCGGCCGTTGGGTTACGACGTGGTCGCCGCTTCTTTAGGAGCGGGATCGTCGCAGATTGCCACGCCGTCTTCGGTCATCGAATGTACGTCGGCGTGTTTCAAAAGAAAGTCGATAAATTGGCGAGTCGCTCTCGCCTGCATCTTGCCTCGACGCTGTATGATTCCCAGCGGTCGCACAATGGCATCATCTTCCAAGGGAAGTGCCACCAACGATCCCGCCAAGATTTCCTTTTCCACCGTGGGCTTGGGAAGCAACGCAACTCCGGCGTTAATTTCCAACGCGCGCTTGATGGTCTCTGTATTGTCAAACTCCATGACCACATTCACCTCGACACCATAGCGTGACAAGATCTTGTCAATCTCGCTCCGGATGCGCAGGTCGTTCTGAAAGGCGACCGTCGGTTGTCCGTGGAGGTGTTTAATGCTGGCGCGATCCAATTTGGCGAGTTCGTGTTCTGGCGAACATACCAAAACCATCGGTTCCGTGCGCCACATAATCGCTTTGATGGACCGAGAATTCTTGGGATAGCTAACTAAGCCCACGTCGGCTTCGTCCTGCTCTACCAACGAATAAACTCGATCTGGATGCTGATATTCAATCCGCACGTTGGCCTTGGGATATTCACCCAAAAAGCGACGCACGCACTGATTCATATGGCTCAGGCCCACCGAATAGATAGACGCCACGCGCACTCGCCCCGCCACTTCTTCGTGCAGCGTGCGTACTTCTGTCTCCAGCGCGTAATAGCGTTCCACCAACTTCCGGCACTCCCGATAAAACAATTCACCCTCTGGCGTTAGCACAAATGGCCGTCGCGAGCGGTCCATCAACACCACTCCCAACCGCTCTTCCAAATGATGCACCATCTGGCTGGCCGCCGACTGCGAAACCGCATTCTCCTTGGCACCTCGCGAAAAGCTTCGCTGTGCCACGATGTCGCAGAACACCTTCAGCAGTTTGATCTGCATTGTGCCCGTCGCCTTCGCTGAATAAGAGAATGAGATACTACGAATCGGCAAAATTAGCCATGCGAATCCAACACGATAATCTCAGACCAAGACTTCGTCAACTAGGTTCGGGAAGATGGCGAAAACAAGCAAGCTCGTCGCGAAAATCCCCAAGATTGTGAGCCGACCGACTACAGCACAACCCACCCGAAGGAGCGGCAACCTGCAACGCTGGCTATACTAGCACGTTAATGGGAACCGATTCGGAAAGATCGACTTCCTGCAGGTCAAGCGGTTATGATGTCACGCTAAACTCAGACCGCTTTTTGGGCCCACGAAATGACCGAAGACGACGAACAACTGGTACAGCGAATCCGCCCATTCATGAAACGCCGCAAAGGATATTCGGAAAAGAAAATGTTTGGCGGACTGTGCTTTTTCATCAACGGAAACATGAGCGTCGGACCGTGGAAAGGATCGCTGATCGTTCGCTTGGCCAAAGAAGACCACGAACAAAACCAACAGTTGCCTCATGCAACACCCATGGACATCACGGGCAAAGTGATGAAAGGTTGGGTGAAAGTCGAACCACCGGGAATCGAATCAGACGAAGATCTAAAAGCCTGGATCGAACGCGCCGTCCAATTCGCGCGGACACTACCCGCAAAATAACGGCGCAACGTTTGGCTGTGACCCAAGCATTCGCAATTCGAATCATCCACTACGCCAGAATGTCCATCACCGGATTCCGATCTTCCACTCCGCTCAGTCGCAAGTCCAAGCCTTGGAACGGAATGGTCAATCGACGATGATCAATCCCCAACGCGTGCAACATGGTAGCGTGCAAGTCATTCACGTGCACAGGATTTTCCACAATGTTGTAGCTGAAGTCGTCGGTCGTGCCGTAGACCATGCCTGGCTTGATTCCTCCGCCTGCCAGAAAGATAGAAAAACAACGAGGATGATGGTCGCGTCCGTAGTTGGTTTCCGTCAACTTGCCCTGACAATAAACGGTTCGACCAAATTCGCCGCCCCAAACCACAATCGTATCTTCCAATAAGCCTCGTTCGTCCAAATCGTTAATCAACGCCGCCGTCGGTTGATCTGTATCCTTACATTGTTTGCCCATGTGGTCAGGCAAGTTGTCGTGTTGATCCCAGCCCATGTGGAACAATTGAATGAAGCGCACGTCGCGTTCCGCCAGTCGTCGAGCCAACAAGCAGTTCCGAGCGTACGTGCCCGGCTTATGCACATCCGGACCGTAGCTATCAAGCACAGCGGCCGATTCGTTACTGAAGTCCATCAGATCCGGAACGGCCGTTTGCATGCGAAATGCGAGTTCGTATTGTTCAATCCGAGTTTGCACTTCTGGGTCCAAAGTCCGAGTGTACGTTTCTTGATTCAGCGACTTCAAATCATCCAGAATGCGACGACGTACTTGAGGCGGACAGCCGGCCGGATTCGACAGATACAGCACGGGATCCGAACCACTGCGAAGTTTCACGCCTTGATGCTTGCCCGGCAAAACACCCGTTCCCCATAGGCGATCGTACAGCGGTTGCCCGGCCGCTCGCCCCGTCCCACGAGAAACCAGCACCATGAACGTCGGCAAGTTTTCATTCATCGAACCCAATCCGTACGCCACCCACGCGCCCATGCTAGGTCGGCCAGACAGTTGCGAACCGGTTTGGAAAAACGTAATGGCCGGATCATGATTAATGGCTTCCGTATGCATCGAACGCACCACACACAGCTTGTCCGCAACGTCGCCAATGTGTGGCAGTAAGTCACTGACCCATGTGCCCGATTCGCCCTTCTGCTTAAATTCAAAAATGGAAGGTGCAATCGGGAAACTCGCTTGGCCCGCCGTCATGCCGGTCAAACGTTGCCCCATGCGAACTTCGTTCGGCAATTCGGTCTTAGCAATCTTGCCCAGCCCCGGCTTATAGTCAAATGTTTCAAACTGTGATGGCGCGCCCGATTGAAACAAGTAGATCACTCGTTTAGCCGTCGCCTGGTGATGCGGCAGGCCGGGCAGGCCACCCTGGCTTGACGCTGCCGAAGTATCTGCGTTGGCGGTTCGTGTCGAACCCAGCGATGCGGCTGCGATGGAACCAAGACTCAGGCCGGCCGATTGCAAAAACAAGCGTCGGTTTCCTCGAATCGAATCATCTTGTTGATTGTTAATCGATGTTTGGTTGTGCATGGGAGACTCCGAAGACGATGTTCTGATTGTAAGTCGCTAGGGCTAGGTCAGACGGCTCAGCTTAAAACTTGGAAACGGCTTCATCTAAGTTCAACAAGATGGATGCCACGGAAGTCATGGCGGCTAACTGTTCTTTGGACAAGGCATCGTTGATGCTGGATTCACCGGCGGCGAGTAGCTGCTGTGCTTCGGCCGGACGATCCTGATAAAAAGCCAAGTAATGATCGAACCCGGCGGTCAGCGTCTGCAACTCCGTTTCGGTTGGTATTCGCTGCGTGGCCAATTGGAATCCAAACGCAATCGAATCCGCAACGTTCGAATTCTGACCGTCTTCACCATGCAGCAACATGCGTTCGGCCAGTTTCCGCGACGCTTCCACGTAGGTAACGTCGTTCAGCAGCGCCAACGATTGCAGCGGCGTATTGGTGGTCGCGCGTTTCGCTTGGCAAATCTCCCAAGTCGGAGCGTCAAACGTGGCCAGTGTCGGATGAGAAACCGTTCGCTTGCGATACGTATACAAACTTCGTCGGTACAGATCATCGCCTGTTGACACTTTGTAGGGACCGTTGTTCGCGCCGCCGGCTAGTTCGTCCCATAGTCCGTCGGGCTGATAGGGGAAGACGGATGGCCCGCCAATTCGATCCGCTAGCAAGCCGGAAATGGCCAATGCTTGATCGCGCAACTGTTCGGCCGAAAGCCGCAAACGAGGACCTCGAGCCAACCACTGATTGTCAGCGTCGCGTTCCAATAGTTTCGCCGAGAGTTCGGATGTCTGCTGGTACGTAGTGCTCATCACAATCTGTTTATGCAACCGCTTCAAGTCCCAGCCGTGTTGACGAAAATCATTCGCCAACCAGTCCAAGAGTTTTGGATGCGAAGGCGGTGTCCCTTGAACGCCAAGATTATCTGCTGAAGTAACCAGGCCGCGGCCGAAGAATTTCGTCCACGCTCGATTCACGGCCACTCGAGCCACCAGCGGATTGCGATCATCCACCAGCCACAACGCCAAACCCAGACGATTCTGCGGCTGATCTTCTGTCAATTGCGGCAGCACGGTGGGAACGGCGGGCATCAACACAGTGCTGGTGTCCGGCAAATTGTATTGGCCTCGTTTCAGCACATAGGTTTCTCGATACGGCCCTTCGCGTTCCTTCATGACCATGGTGGTCGTTTGCGCAGCGATCACTTCGTCCCGTTTAGCTTTCAACTGCGTTAGTTTCTCACTGTTCGAATTATCTTGTAGCCGAACCACGTAGTCCTGTATCAATGCCCGCAAATCTGCCGCCGCGTCGGTTTGGGCCAATTCGTCATAGCGATTCACCACCGCTTGGCGCTGGAGTTGATTCACTTGTTCGGCGGTCAAGGCGTGATCGTACAAGCGAAAGTCGGACATTTCGCCACGGAAGAATTCCGACTTGAAGCGTTGAGCCATTTTGAACGGGACGTTCGCCGCAATGGCCTCACTGAGCGAATCGACTTCAATCTTTGTTTCCACTGCATGGCCGTCGACATAGACAAGAACGCCTTTCGCTTGCGAACTACCGTCGTATGTCACGGTCAAACAAGTCCAGCGATCTGCCGGCAGCGGCGACGTGGTTGTCACCGCAATCGCATTGCCGCTCCACGCATGAATCAGATGTACCTTGAGTCGTCCGTCAGACAAGATCAAACCGTCTACACCTCGATACGCGGCGTCTTCATTCATCTTGGAAAAGATGGCACCTCGCGAATGACCCGTTATCCACACCGACCAGGAAAACGGTTTGTTTCGTTCGAATGAAAATGAATTGTTGGCAACCGCACCGATCTGATCGGCCGTACCGTCGAGTGCGAAGCCGGCGGCCGGCGGTCCCTGGACTGATTTCACATCGGCCGGTGCCGTAAATTCGAAGGCGGCGGTGGGCAGTTTGGTATCTGGTGTCGCGGCGAGCGACGTTCGCCATTCCGAAATGAATTGGTCGGCCGATGCTTTCGCATTGTCCGTCACTTCGCTCTCCAGCGCCGCAATTTCCTGATCTAGTTGGCTTAAGTCCGCGAGTTCTTCCGGCGTGGGAACTTTTTCTTGAGGTCCTACGTTGCCTCGAGTTTCCTGATAGACGCCCAGTTCATCGACATTGTTGAAAAACGCAAAGAACTGATAGAACTCTGTCTGAGAAATCGGATCATACTTGTGATCGTGACATCGTCCGCAACCGATGGTCAGGCCCAGAAAAGCGGTGCCCGTCGTTTCGACTCGATCTACGCAGTTTTCAATGCGCCATTCTTCCGGGATGGAACCGGCTTCCGTCACCGATCGATTGTTGCGATGGAAGCCCGTGGCAATCCGCTGTGCCTTGGTCGAATCGGGCAAGATGTCTCCGGCAATTTGCTGAATGATGAATTGATCGTACGGCAAGTTCTCATTAAACGCGCTGATCACCCAGTCTCGATAAGGCCACATGGTACGCACAAAATCATTCTGGTAGCCGTTGGTATCCGCGTACCGAGCGACATCCAGCCAGCTGGCGGCCATCTGTTCTCCGTAGTGTGGTGACTTGAGCAATTCGTCAATAACGTGTTCTAACGCATCCGTTCGCTTGTCATTTACAAACGCCGCGACTTGTTCTGGCGTCGGCGGCAAGCCAATCAAATCGAAATATATTCGTCGAATCAGCGCCTGTTTGGTTGCCGGTGGTGACGGAGCGAAATCCTTTTCTTTAAGTTTGGCTAAGACGAACCGATCGATTGCGTTCGCACCCCAGCTTGGATCCGCGGCTGGGACTTCGGGCGAACGAATTGGCTGGAATGCCCAGTGCAATTGCCACGGCGCGCCTTGTTCAATCCAATGCTTGACGGCGTCCTTTTCTTCTTGAGAAAGGACGTGCCCCGTTTCACGAGGCGGCATGATTAAATCTTGGTCTTCTGAAAAAATGCGTTCCACAACCGCACTGGCCGACGAATCGCCTGGCACAATTGCATGCTCTTTGGCCGCGTCTTCCAGATCCAAACGCAAATCGGCTTCACGCGCACCTTCGTCGGGACCGTGACACGCATAACAGTGTTTGGCCAGCAAGGGCTGGATCTGCTGACCGTAGTCAATTGACGGTGACACAGTTTCTTGCGAGGAAGCTTGTTCTTGCGAGGAAGCTTGGCTGGGAATGCCGCCAAACCAGACCGCGACGACAATGGAAGTGCGCCAAAGAGTGATCCAAATCGCACATTGCGTTAGACGTTGCATATCAAAATGGTTCCGAATCGGTATTAACGTAGCAAGACGGAAGCACGGCCACAGTGGCACCGAGCGTTCCAATTCGAATCTATTCTTCTAGATTCGTCGCAACAAGTATTGCAGGTTCGTTGCAAAAAATTGTACATTCACCGCATGACAAGCGCCAATTCGACAAACAGCTTGCGGTTGCAGGATCGCTTCCTCAAGCAATTGGCGGGGCCATCTAGGCTGTTAGAGTTGTTTGATGCCATTCCGGGTGTTTGCCTGTACCTGAAGGACGTCGACAGCCGTTTCATGCAAGTGAATCGCGTCGTGTGCGAACTGGTAGGAGCGAACAATCCAGACGAATTGATTGGACGTACCGACTTTGATTTCTTTCCACCGGCAATTGCTGCGCAGTATGTGGCGGAAGACAAGCGAGTCTTAACATCGGGCGAATCGTTGTCCGATCAAGTTTGGATTGTGCCCGGAAACAGCGGCGTACCCAATTTGTATTTATGCAGCAAAGTCCCACTACACGACCGGCACAGCAACGTCGTGGGAATCGCAGGAATTAACCGGCCCTATGAATACTCGGCCGACGAATCTTCCGGCTATGGACGATTGGCAAGCGTCATTAAGTTTGTCACCGAAAACTATGCAGGTGACATCCACGTTAGCGACATGGCCAATCACGTTTTGCTTTCGGTCAGCCAATTGCAACGAGAATTTTCGCACCATTTTGGAATTACGCCCGTTCGATATCTGCGCGAAGTCAGGATAGGCGTCGTCCGGCATCTTTTGGAAAGCAGCGACCAAAGTCTGGCTCAGATTGCTGGCAAATGCGGCTTCTACGATCAAAGCCATCTTACTCGCCATTTCAAAGCCTCTACCGGACTGACGCCGTTCAAGTATCGCCAGCGGTACCGCAAGTAACAACGGCAAGATTGCAGAAACGTTGACCAGAATCGGTACTGCCAAGCCGCGGCGCCAGTGATTTCACGACATGCCTGCGGTTTCACGACACGCCTGCCACCAACTCTCTTAAGACTCGCGATTTCGTTCCGGAATGGAGACAATAACACAGTGGCCACGAAGTATCGATTACGTGCGAGGTGAGCGGAGTAGCTGGAACGAGCCTCCGGAAGGAGAGCCATTTCTGGACGCAGCCATGCCCGCAATTCGAACCAGTGCCGCCCGAATCTCCAGCACAACCAGCCCATTCGTTATTGTAGTGCCGCTGAACGTACGGAGTGGACAGTGGTTTCGCGACGTTCGTTTAATGCAAGCTATATTTCTGCAGCTTAAACAAGCGACACGATTTTTTGTGTCTTTATACCAGGGGTAGTTTGCAGAAACTGACGGGAGTGACAAGGTTATGTCCGGTACGCACAACGACACAGTCAATGTCTTGATTGTGGACAGCAACGAAACAGCTCGTAACGCCATTGCCAAGGTGGTTTCCAGCCAAGGCTATAATTGCATGATGGCGGACAACGCCGATTCTGCTCGTCTGTGGAGCAAGCGAAATCAGCCCAGCCTGATCATTGCTAACACGCAGATTGACAAGATCAGCGGCTTTGAATTTTGCCGAGCCGTCAAGCAGGACAATCCGCACGCGGAAATTCCCGTCATCTTTGTTTCGGACAGCAAGGCGCATGACGTGGTGCAGCAGAGCCGTGATGCGGGTGGCATCTTTTTCTTGAGTCGTCCCATTGACCCGGACGTTCTGTTGGAATTGGTGGACAAAGCATTATGGATGCCCCATTTGATTCGGCGTCATGTTGAAACACCAACACACAAGACCGAAGTAAAGGCACCTTATTCGCTGAATCCCGCGATCACTCGGACAGACGCTTTCAGCAACTTTTAGTCTGCCACCAGAACTTTTAGTCTGCCACCAGAACTTTTGGTCTGCCAATAGAACTTGATAAGCACACGGTTCCAGAAAGTGAGCGAGCCGACCAAGGCGCAGCGTTTCCCCAGAACGCTGTGCCTTTTGTTTCGCTAGCCAAACTTTTTCGAGCGAACCGCTTAGAACTCGAGCGAATATTTTTCCCAGTTTTGGGAACTAAATCGGGCTGCCGTACGTCCAATTGAAACTTTTGAAGTTGCGCATTTGTGTCTTTTCGGCGGAATTTTCTAGCCCGACGCGTCAGCCAGGGACTGCGGAGTGTCCGCTTTTTCCCTCACTTACGTTTCAGGCTAGGAAAAATCGCAACTTCAAAAATTGGAACCGTCCTATCCAAGAAATCAGCGATTGCCTGTTGTTAGCGAAATTCTTTCGTTCCACAATCAGTTGCCAAATAACACTAGATTTGGGAGTTTGACATGAGTTTTCGTTCGCGAATTCTAGTCCTAGGAGTCATGATGGCCGCGTTCGGATCGCTTTCCAGCAGCGCAAAGGAAATTCCGTTTGTAGAAAAGTTTGCCTTGGCGGCTGACCGCCAGGAAGTCCTCAAACAGCTGATCCCCGGCACGGAAGAATATTTCTACTTTCATTGTCTGCACTACCAGAACCAGCAAGAGTATGACCAAGTCGACTCGCTGCTGACGCAGTGGGTCAAGCAATCCGGTTACACTGCATTGGTCAAACAGATCCAGCGTCGCCAAGCATTGTTGACCTATGATCGCCACCCGGAAAAATCGCTGGCCTTTTTGATTCAAGAACTGGGCGTTCGCTATGACCATCAACAGCAACGCATTCAGCGCGAACGGCGGCTGGCTTCGTCGCTAGATGCGAATCTGATTTCCCGCGACCGCTTGGCCGAAGTGGCGTTCCAACGCTATGAAAACTTGCAGGGCTTTCAGGATTCTGCCTTCCATTGGCTGGCCGCTCGCGAATTGACACCCGTTCAACGCCGTGACTTTCTAACCCGGTTGTCCACTCCGGATCTGGAAAACTTAGTGGACCTGATTGTTGACGATTTGAATTTCAAGGACAGCGGTGGATTCGGTTCGCTATCTATTCACCGTCAATTGACGCTGCAACAGTTGGACACGTTGGTTCGCCGACTGCCGGCGCTGCAAAATCAGCAAGCGTTTGTGGATACCTACGTTTCCAAGCTGATTCCCAGTGACGATGTCGATTGGCGTTCCGACATCGCCGCATATGAAGCGTACTTAAATCGGCTGTGGCAATTTGTTGGCAAGTTAGACGCCGTACACAATTCGCTAAAAGCCCAAGTGCTGTATCATCGCTTGGATTTGAAGCGAAGCCAGGGTGACTACAATCTGTCACTGTTCACGGAATACCTGAAGCTGCCTCGCAACGTCGGCTACTTGAATCCTCGGTTTGCCGCTTCGAATGAAGCGAGACGGTTTTCGGCCAATTTGGACCAAGATTTTTCGGCCATCAACGGACTGCCTCCCATCTTTAATGACGAACCGTTGGTACGCGATTTCCTTTCGCACGCGTTTTTGGAGGCGAATGACACCAAGGCCTTTGACGCCTATGTCGACAACGATTACCTCAAGCGATTGTTGGCGGAAACCAAGATTGTCAACGGTTTGGGTGACATGAATCGCTGGGCCGCCATGCTGCCGCCCGAGGTGTTTCAAGCGCTGAAGGATCGAGTTGACTTGGAATTCGCGTCAACCAATGCCAAATTCTTTGCGGCAGAAGATCCTGTCTTCTTGGACGTGAACGTCAAAAATGTTTCGACACTGATTGTCAAAGTCTTTGAAATCAATGCGAAAAACTTCTATCAAGAAAACGGCAAAGAAATCGACACGACCGTCAATTTAGACGGTCTGGTTGCCAATTCGGAAGTGACTTACGAATATTCGGAGCCGCCCGTGCGCCGAGTCACTCGGCATTTTGAATTTCCGGAACTTTCGCAACCCGGCGTCTATGTGATTGACTTCATCGGTAATGGCATGAGCAGCCGAGTGGTGGTGCGGAAGGGACAGCTGAATTACCTTTCCGAGACCACTCCGTTCGGTTATCAATTCACCGTTTTGGACGAACAGAATCAGCCGCAAGCCGACGCCACGGTGTGGATGTCTGGCCAAGAATACTCAACGGACAGCAATGGCCAAACGCTGATTCCTTTTTCTACTCGTCCCAGTCAACAACCACTGGTGCTGAGCCAAGGCAATGTATCGTCGCTGCGAAATTTTTATCATGGCGGCGAAACCTATCGACTGGAAGCGGGATTCTTTATTGATCGAGAATCCTTGTTGGAGTACGAAGTCGCGTCGCTGGTGATTCGACCTCAGCTATACCTGAATGACAAACCTGTGTCACCCCAAGCGGCGTCCAATTTGACACTGACGCTGACCAGCGTGGACCATGATGGCGTGGAATCGACTCAGACAGTGGAAAACTTCAAACTGTTTTCCGATCGAGAATCGACGCATGAATTTGCCGTGCCCAGACGCTTGTCGCAGTTGAAAGTGCAACTGCTGGGAACCATCAAGCGGTTGTCGGACAACCAAGAAGTTACCATTCAGCAAAACGCGGAATTCGCCATCAATGGTATCGAAAAGACAGACAAAACCGCCGACGCTCATCTGGTTCGCACTCGCACCGGTTACCAGATCAACGTTCTGGGAAAGACGGGCGAACCGTTGGCAAACCACACGGTGCGCATTGAAGTGGCGCATCGAGACTTTCGTCATCCAGTGACGGTCAATCTGCAGTCGGACGAAGCGGGACAGATCCAATTGGGCGAATTGCTAGACATCACGTCGGTTCAAGCCAAGCTGGAAAACGACGTCCAACACACTTGGCCGTTGGACAAAGACCAGCGAGTTTTACCCACGGCCATTCACGCTGCTGCGGACGAAACGATTTCGATTCCGTTCATGGGCAGCAAGTTAGATCCGGCGGACGTGGCGTTGTTTGAAGTTCGAGGCGACCGGTTGATTGCGGATTTGTTCCAGAAGATGCGATTCGACAATGGTGTGATCACCATTCAAGGTTTGGACGCGGGCGACTACCAGTACATTGACCGGCAGTCGGGGCAATCGGTGCGCATTCGCATTACCGCAGGAAAGGATGTCGCTTCGTACTTAGTCAGTGATACTCGGCATCTGGAACGCCGCTCCAATCAATTGCTGCACATTCGACAAATCAAAGAGGTGGGTGACGAAGTTGTCATTCAGCTGGATCATGCGGACAAGCATTCGCGAGTCCACATCACGGCAACTCGTTATTTGCCACAGTTCCAAATGCTGCATTTGCTGGGGCAGATTCGCGACGCGGCAGCTGGAGCCATCAAGTATCCCGATCCGCTGTCGTTGTACGTGGAAGGCCGCGATATCGGTGAAGAGTACCGTTACATTTTGGATCGCCGCTACGCCAAAAAGTATCCGGGCAACATGTTGCAGCGACCAGAATTGCTGCTGAATCCGTGGGATATTCGTAGCACGCAGACAGATCGCCAAGACGCGTCTGCCGGGTCAGATTTTGGAGTGGCTGCGGACAATGCCGCTCCGGCTGCTTCGGCCATGCAAGACCGGTTGGCTCGTCAAGCTCAGCAAGAAGATACGTTTGCCAGTTTGGATTTTCTGGCGGATCCATCCGTGCAGTTGATCAATTTGACGGCGAACGAAAAGGGCGAAATTCGCATCAACAAGAAACTGCTGGAAGGTCGGCAGCACTTGCACGTCTTGGCGGTAGATCCCGTCACGACCGAATTTCGTTCGTTCGCGCTGGATCGTGACGAATTAAACTTTCGCGATTTGCGACTGGCGTCGGCATTGGATGCGGACAAGAACTTCACACAGAAAAAAACCATCAAGCTGTTGGGAAGTAACGAATCGCTGACCCTGACGTCTTTGGGCACCACCAAGATTCAGACGTTTGATTCGTTGGATGACGTTTATCAATTGCTGCTGACGTTGAATCGCCACGAACACTTGGTCAAGTTCAACTTTCTGTTGAGTTGGGAATCACTCACTTCGGACGAGAAGCAAGCCAAGTATTCCGAATTCGCCAGTCACGAACTGAATTTCTTCTTGTACAAAAAAGATCGACCGTTCTTTAACGATGTCGTTCGACCTCATCTGCAGTTCAAATTGCACAAGACGTTTTTGGACCACTGGTTACTGGAAAATGATTTAAGCGAATTTCGCCAACCGTGGAACTACGCTCAGCTAAACATCGTCGAACGCATCTTGTTGGCTCGTCGCATTGATGACGAATACCAATACACTCGGCGACACGTAAACGATCTGGTCAGCCTGGTTCCGCCGAATCGGACACAGTGGAACATGTGGTTTGAAACAGCCTTGGGCCGATCGGCTTTGGATGCGGAGGGAAAGTCCCTGAACTTTGGTTTCGCCAAAGAAGCTCGCGGTGGACGAGTACTATCCGAGCGGTTTAGTGGCGGCGGCCTGGGCGGCGCAACTCGCTCTGCAGTTCCCTCGCCGACAGCGGAATCCCTGGCCGAAATGGCCGACGGCGAATCGGATGGTCTGGCCGTGGACAAACGAGCGTATGCTCGGGGACGTCAAGCGAACCGGCAAGAGGAGCTAGCTGCTCTGGGACTTCAGCGTAAAAGCATGACGGCGGATGACAGTGTCGATTTCTTTGCCTACGACGCAACGTTGGGCGACGCGGCTAGGGCTCAGCAATTGTACCGCACGTTGGAAAGCACCAAGGAATGGGTGGAAAACAACTACTATCGCTTGCCGATTGAAACGCAAAATGCAGAACTGGTAACGGCCAATGCTTTTTGGAACGACTTTGCGAACAGTCGCGCGGACGAACCGTTCTTTTCGACGAATTGGCCGGCCGCCTCTCGAAACTTCACGGAAATGATGTTTGCGTTGGCCGTCTTGGATTTGCCGCTCAAGTCGGAAGCGGCCGAAGTCAAGGCCGACGAAAATCAGATTGTCGTCAGCGCCAAATCGCCTACCTTCGTTTTCCAAGAACAGATCTTGGAAGCGCAAGCAGCACAAGACGCACAGGCCATGCTGGTCAGTCAGAACTATTTCAAACACGGTGATCGATATCGGCAAGTGGACGGTCAACAAGTGGACAAGTTTGTCAGCGGCGAGTTCCTGACGCAAACGGTTTACGGCTGCCACATTGTTGTCACCAATCCGACTTCGGCGAAACGAGAAACCGATGTTCTGATTCAGATTCCGGAAGGTGCCATTCCTGTTTCAGGCGGGCAGATGACCAAGTCCGTGCCGCTGACGCTGGATGCGTATCGCACCACCACCGTGGAATACTTCTTCTATTTTCCGGCGGTTGGACAATTTTCACACTATCCGGTGCAAATTGCGGAAGGCGAACAGACGGTTGTGGCGGCCGCCGCGACGACGTTGACCGTGGTGGACGATCCGACCACGGTGGACAAAGAATCTTGGGATTATGTTTCTCAGTTCGGTAGCGAACAAGACGTTTTGCAGTACTTGCAAAATCACAATTTGAACGAAACCAACTTGGAACGAATTGCCTTCCGCATGCAGGACAAGGGCTTCTTCCAACAAGTAGTGGAACTGTTGAGCAAACACCATCAGTTCCAGCCAACGTTGTGGTCTTACGCATTGAAGCATGATGTGGCAGCAGCTGCAAACGAGTATTTAAGACATCGTGATGACTTTGTGGCTACCGTGGGCGATTACCTGGACAGCCCGTTGCTTTCGCTGGATCCAGTGGTTCGCAAGACTTACCAGCACATGGAATACAAGCCGCTGGTGAACGCTCGCGCGCATCAACTGGGTCGTGACCGAGCGATCTTGAATGACCGTTTCTTCGAACAATATGTGCGTTTGATGACGGTGTTAAGTCAGCGACGAACGTTAGACGATGACGACCTGATGTCGGTGACGTATTACTTGTTGTTGCAGGATCGGATCGAAGAAGCGATGACGTTCTTTGGCAAGGTTCGGCCCGACCAATTGGCAGTCCGCATGCAGTATGATTACTGTGCGGCGTATTTAGATTGCTTTGCAACCGATCCGGACGTCGCCAGAGCTTTGGCTGCCAAGTACGCCAACTACCCAGTGGACCGTTGGCGAAACGCGTTTGCCGGAGTGCAACGGCTGTTGGACGAAATCGATGGCAAGGTGCAGAATCTGGTCGACAAGGATGACCGCAATCAAGCCCAAGAAGCGATGGCGGCGCAGGAGCCAACGTTCGAATTGGAAGTTCAGGACAGCCAGTTGATTGTGCGCCATCGCAATTTGAAGGAATTGGAATTGAACTGCTACTTGATGGATTTAGAGTTGCTGTTTAGTCGAAATCCGTTTGTGCAGCAGTATGCCAAACAGTTTTCGCACATCAAAGCCAACTATTCGCAAACGATTCAGTTAAGTGACAGCGGCGAAACGAAAGTCGATCTTCCGGACGAATTGAAGAATGCGAATGTTTTGGTGGAACTGGCCGGAGCGGGTAAGACCAAGTCCGTGGCCCATTATTCGAATTCGCTGGATGTGCAGATCAGCGAAACTGCGATCAGTGCAAGTGAACGAACAGATTCGCCGCGCCCGCTGTCCACCGTACGTCAAGGTCTACGCACAGATGAACGATGGTTCGATTCGCTTTTACAAAGACGGGTACACCGATTTGCGCGAGGCCGTTTTGACTATACTTCGCTCAGCACCAACGAATTGGACAACGTCCAGAAGTTCTCGATTCTGGTGATGAGCGAAACCAACGGTGCCGTGGTCAAGGAGGCTCAACCACCCAAACGCTAGACAACGAATCGCGCGAAACCGCCGCAGTGGACAAGGGTGACGAGTCCCCTTGCCCGCGCCGTAGAGTCCCCTTGCCCGCTACGGCTTCTCCGACCTGACACAGGCCGCTTGTTCCATCAGAGCAAGCGGTTTGTTGGATTCGCCAAGCCCCCTGCCAGCGGCTGTTGTGGTCGACCGCTGAAACGACGATAATCCACGCGACGTTTGATTCTGTTCTTTGATTGACAGGGAGTGTTCGCGTGAAGGATCCTCGTATTGATCGCCTGGCGGAAGTCCTTTTGGACCACAGCTGCGAAATTCAAGCTGGTGAAAACATCTTGATTGAAGCCTTTGATCTGCCAGATACGCAATTGGTTTGCCGGTTGGTGGAACTGGCCAGCCAACGAGGTGCTCGGCCGGTTGTCAGCTGGAAAAACAATACCATCTTGCGTTCGCTTTATTCGTCGGCGGACAAAGCAACCATCGAATTGGCCGGGGAGCTGGAAGCGCATCGCATGGAGCAGATGGCGGCGTACATTGGCATTCGCGGTGCGGCCAATAGCAGCCAATTCAAAGACGTGCCAGGCGACAAGATGGAGCAGTATCAGAAGCTGTGGTGGCATCCGGTACATAGTTCGATTCGAGTGCCCAAGACAAAGTGGGTGGTGCTGCGTTATCCGACTGATTCGTTCGCCCAAGCTGCGGACATGAGTTCGTCGGCGTTTGAAGATTTCTACTTTGATGTGTGCACGGCCGATTATCAGCAGATGGCCAAAGATCAAGAACCGTTGGTGGCCAGAATGGAAGCGGCCAAAGAGGTGCGAATTGTCGGCCCCGGAACCGAACTGACATTTTCGATTGATGGCATTCCGGTCATTCCGTGTGCCGGCAAACGCAATATCCCTGATGGCGAAGTCTTCACCGCTCCGATCAAAGACAGCGTCAACGGGACCATCTTGTATAACACAAAATCTCGTTATCAAGGCACGGTGTTCGATAACATCCAGTTCACGTTTAAGGACGGCAAAATTGTTGATGCGAAGGCCAATGAAACGGAAAAGATCAACGCCATTTTGGATTCCGACGAAGGAGCTCGGTATATCGGCGAATGGTCCATCGGCTGCAACAACCGAGTTCTGCATCCCATGCTGGACACGCTGTTTGACGAAAAGATTGGCGGCTCGATGCATCTGACTCCGGGTCAAGCATATGAAGAGGCAGACAATTCGAATCGCAGTTGTGTTCACTGGGACTTGGTGTTGATTCAGCGTCAAGACTACGGCGGCGGAGAACTCTATTTTGATGGGCAGTTAATTCGCCAAGACGGACGATTTCTGCCGGACGATTTGCAAGGCCTGAATGTTGGTCTGTAGCACCAATCAAGCACCTGGATAAGAAAGGAACAGCAGAAGATGCAATGCATTGACGAACCGACGGTGGATGCTGTCTGGGAACAGATCAACGAATTGGCTCCGGAAGAAGCGTATCAACAAATGATGGAGTTTGGGACGCAACAGACGGAACTGCTAAGTTTTGTCACGGTTGCGTGTGAAGGCCTATCGGACGACGCTCAGGAGCTGGCCACGTTCATGGCCTTTGTGGTGTACCGTATCTTCTACACAACCTATTCCGAATCGTTTCCGGACATTTCGCCGGAACAGATTATGGAACGATTCGACCGCAATCAGTCGATGCTTTCGGAACTGGAAAACCGTTCGGACGAAGAATTCGAAGAAGTGGCTGAACTGGAGTCATCGCACCAGCCGTTTGTACTCCAATCCATCACGGAAGTGCTGTTTGACAGTGACGAAGAAGACGAAATTCAAATCACCGATGATGAAAGCGGTATCATCTTTATTGTGATGAAAACACTTGTTGATGTGTTAGACGCCGTCACCGACTGACCGCCGCTGGTCACGCCTATTCGAGCTGTTCATGCATATTCGGTCGCATAAGCTTTCTTGTCGCTGTGGCACGCCACCGTCAGCCGCCGACTCATGAACAACAATACCGGTCGTGCAGTCATGGTAAATCACAAAAAATAGCGAACCAGCGCGCGAATTCTGGATTACGGTCAAATTCTGACCGAGCCACATGTGCCATGTGCGTCAAAGTTAGCGGCCTGACCAAACTTTGCGGCCAGAAAACTGTGCGAATAAGGGCGCTTAAAGGTGACGTCTCAAAGTGACGAATAGGCGTTAAGCATCGAGCCTAAATTGCCTTTGGTGTTTTCGGGTTCGACTCCTTCCTTGACGAAATTCGATCAGCGACCGCGAAGGCGTTAGCGCGGTCTGTTTTGTCAAATTTGGCCCACCGTCGTTTCGTCGCCAAGACGACGAAATTGTATTCGAAAGGTAAAGCAAATCATGACAAGGAAACGTTATTGCTTGGCCTTCACCTTCTGCCTGATATCAGGCTGGGTGATACCTACAAGCTCGCACGCCCAATGCGATTGCGCAACGGGTTGTGCTCCAGTGGTCGACGCTTCTTGCTCTTCTTGCGGAAGTTGCGATTCATGCGGCATCACGAGTGTTGATCCGGGATGTTGCGACACATGCTCTACTGGCTGTGGTGCACTAGGTGCATTGAACGGAATCATCAAACCTAGCGATCCCTGCTTTGATGAATTCATCAGCCCCATGACCAACCCAGTCTTCTTTGAAGATCCTCGTACTCTGACGGAAGCGCGAGCCATCTACGCTCATCACAAGATTCCTCAGCTGTTGCCAGGGTTGGGCACCGATCCGGTGCAGTTGTTCGCACTGCAATTGCGAGCTGCTCTGTCGGATCGACTTTCGTTGATTGCGACTAAGGACGGCTACATTGTTTCGGACAGCCCGTAGATTGATGACGGTTGGGCCGACGTGGCGGCTGGTTTGAAGTACAACTTGATTCGAGACACCTGCAATCAATTCTTGGTCAGCGGTGGTGTGACCTTTGAGCTGCCCATCGGTAGCACTCGTTCGCTGCAAGGTAACGGCGATGGTGAATTCCATCTGTTCTTGACCGGCATGAAGAAGGTGGGCGATTGGCATTGGATCAGCGGCAGCGGTTTCCGTCTGCCTACGAACCGAGCCGAAGAAAATCAAGTGTGGTACTGGTCAAACCACTGGGATCGCAAGATCTCGAACAATCTGTACTTCTTGACCGAAGTAAATTGGTACCACTGGTTAAATTCTAGCCGAGCTTTCGCGTTGCCGGTCGAAGGTGGCGACTTGTTCAACCTGGGTTCGGCTGGCATTGCTGGAAACAATATTGTTACTGGCGCCGTCGGTACCAAATACAAGCCTAGCTCGAACATGGAGCTAGGTGTCGCGTTCGAATTCCCGCTGACGGAACGACGCGGCGTATTGGATAATCGTCTCACCGTTGACGCGATCTTCCGATACTAAGAAATCGTTTTACTAGCGAGAAACTGATTTCGCCTCTCTTCTCCGGGCGTCGACACGGTGTCGACGCCTTTTTTATTGCGCCGCGAAACGTTGGCAGGTGGCTTCCATTTCAGCAACTGGAGCATCTTCGAATTACACGAAAGCCAACAAACCAAATGCCTTCTGATGGTTCAATGTCGGTTCGCTCGCGCCGCACTCGGTGACCTCCGTGCCTCAGAGTTTCTTTGAATCCAGAAAACCAAGAAATTTCGCTCGAATTTCCCCGCAGCCTTCCTGCATTGCCTAATTGTTTAAGTTATGTTTGTAAAAACAACGTAATTGTGAAAATTGACGATTCGAGGCAAGTGATAATGCAAAAATTCCGTGCTCTGACTGTTGTAGCGTTTTTGTCTTGTGTGCCCAATTTCGCGAATAGCCAAGAGCCGGGTTGGGCTTCGAATGTAGTGACGCCCGAGCCGCTACGCGAGACACTCGAGGCCACACCAATCGTCTACCGTCCCTACCGGCCGTTTCATTTTTACGGCAATACCGTGCGGCGGATCTATTACCGAGGCACCGCGATGCCGGCACCGGTGGATGTTCGCATGGGCGCTCGAGCGTTACTGCGCCGGCCCTATGTTTCGCTGGACGAGTATATTCGCTGAAGCCAAGCTGGACCTCGCCTCCGAGCGAACCGCTATCCAAATCCGATCGTGCCGATGCGATTCCGTCTACGCGATGATTTCGGAAACCACTCGGCCATAGACATCGGTCAATCGAAAGTCACGCCCGGAATAGCGATACGTCAGCCGTTCGTGGTCCAATCCCATCAAGTGCAGAATGGTTGCGTGCAGATCGTGCGTATGGACTTTGTCTTCAACCGCCTCATTTCCCGTCGGATCGGTGGCGCCGAAACGCAGACCTCCCCGCACTCCGCCACCCGCCAGCCACGCTGAATAGCCTCGGTTATTATGCCGGCGTCCGTCAAAATTATTCTGTTCGTTGGCCGTTCGCCCGAATTCACCACTCCACACCAGCAACGTATCTTTCAGCATGTCTCGTTGCTTTAGATCCTCCAACAACGCCGCAATTGGCTGATCGATGGCCTGACAATTTTCGGCCAATTTGACTTTCAAGTTGTTGTGTTGATCCCAGCCTCGATGATTGACTTGAATGAACCGCACGCCCGCTTCGGCCATACGCCGCGCCATCAAACATTGCGTGCCAAAATTGCGAGTCGTCCGATCTTCAATCCCGTATCGCTCTTTGGTGGCCTGCGGCTCTTGCGCGATATCCATCAGGTCGGGCACAGTGGCCTGCATGCGAAACGCCAATTCGTATGATTGAATGATGCCTTCTACTTCCGAATCGTGTTGCGTTTGTTCGCGAAAGTCTCGATTCAGCGATTGCACGAAATCAAGCTGTCGGCGCTGACGATCGCTATCCATGATGCGATTCTGAATATTGGCAATCGGCTCCTTAGCGACGTTGATCCGAGTGCCTTGGTACGAAGCGGGCAAGAATGCCGAACCGTAGTTCTGCGCGCCACCCAAATTGTCTGGCGGATTAATCGTGACAAAGCCCGGCAGATTCTGGTTTTCCGTGCCCAATCCATAAACCACCCAGCTCCCAATGGACGGTCGTACAAAATTGATGGAACCGGTGTGCCACATGATGGTCGCTTGAGGATGCGCGGGATTGTCCGTGTGCATGCCGTTCAGCAGACACAGGTCGTCAGCGTGCAAAGCCAGATTGGGCAGCAATTCACTGATAGGCAGACCACTTTCACCGTGCCGAACAAACTTCCACGGCGATGGCAGCAACGCACCACCTCGGCCACCCTTTTCCTTTTCCGCAATCGAGGCCAGTTCAGGCTTGTAGTCCAGCATATCAATGTGCGAAGGACCACCTTGCATGAACATGAAGATGACTCGTTTGGCCTTGGGCGCAAAGTGCGGTTCCTGCGGCGACAATGGACGCTGGTTCGCGCCGTTGGCAATCGCTTGCGAATAAGCGATTCCGGCCATCGCCAAATAACCAAATCCACAACCTGCCGTTTGCAATAAATTTCGCCGCGAAACACGTTGGTCTGCCAGATGGTGATGTTGCATCGAATGATCCTCCTGCGGATTTTCTGAATGATTTGGTCGAACAAAGGCAAGCTGCGAATCGGGCCGCTCCATTAGCCGCGATAACGAAACTCGGCACTGCAAAACATCGCCTGGATCAACTCGGTCCAAGCGGCTACGGTGGCCTGACGCAAGTTGGCTTCGCCAGCAAGTTGCTGCCGCGAACCTTGCAGGTACTGGATCGCCCGTTGGAGCTCGTCGTCGCTCGGTAGTCGGCTGAAGGTTCGCAGATAAAGTTCTTCAATTCGTTTCTCCGGGCCGTCGCGATGGAGATCGGCGGCGGCAGCGCGAGCACACCGCATGACGAATGGGCTGTTCATCAAGTACAAGGCTTGCGGCGCGACCGTCGTGACGTCTCGTCGACCTTTCACTTCGCTGGGTTCGGGAAAATCAAACGTCGTCAAAAACGCATCGACTCGGCTTCGCACAATGGGCGAATAGACCGTGCGGTAATTCGCTTGTTCCGGATTGAACGACTGTCGATTGCGTCGCATCGGCTGGCCCGAATCGGCTTCCAGTAGCGAACCTTCAGGCCGTTCCAACTCCAATAAACCGGCTGCCGCCAGCATGGCATCTCG
This sequence comes from Pirellulaceae bacterium, assembly GCA_041399205.1. Taxonomy (GTDB): domain Bacteria; phylum Planctomycetota; class Planctomycetia; order Pirellulales; family Pirellulaceae; genus JAGQOZ01. The sequence goes on from JAWKTK010000015.1 coordinate 56,277, forward strand.
GATAGATTCCGCTTCCAGTCGCCGACGATTCATGCGCCACAAATACTGATTGTCACCGTCAATGTTGGCGTTCGAATCATCGGCGGTGGTGCTTAAACGATAAGTGCGGCTAAGCGTAATCTGGCGAATCAACTGTTTGACCGACCAGCCCTGATCCATGAATTCCGACGCCAAAAAATTCAGCAGTTCTGGGTGCGAAGGACGCTGTCCCATTTCACCAAAATTGTCAACCGTCCGCACAATGCCTTCGCCAAACAAATGACTCCAAATGCGATTCACCATCACTCGCGCCGTCAACGGATGTTCTCCCGAAGTCAACCAGTCCGCCAGCTCCAAACGGCCGCTGGAATTCTTCGGCAAGGTGACTGGCACGGACGTCTGTGCCGAAGTTTCGGCTGGCGAGATCACCTGCAAGAAGCCTCGAGGCACTACTTCGCCCAAATTGCCCGTGTCACCTCGCACATGCACCGGGCTATCGGCAATTCGCCTCGCATCTCGCACGCCCATGGCCACCGGCCCATCGACCGGTTTGGCCGCCGCGTCGCGTTTTTGGCGAAGTTGCTTCAGTTGCTTTTGCGCTTGTTTCAGATTTTGATTCAGCTTCTGCAAACGACGCTGCTTTTGCATGGGCCGCAGCGATTCGTCTTGCTGAATCGACTTCCGACGCTTTTGCAGTTGCTTGATGATTCGATTCGCTTGAGCTGCGTCCTGTGGTCCGTCAGAATCATCGGCGACGGTTGACTGCACTGGTTCACGCGACGCCAAGGCTGCTTCGGCCAGCGAATGATACCGATTGCCATCTTCTTGGTTGTTACCGCCGATTCGATTGCCGTAGCCCATCAGCAGATCGGTACTGCGAAAGATGCCAGCCAACGCGTAATAGTCATTCGTTGGAATTGGATCGAATTTGTGATCATGGCAACGAGCACACCCGACGGTCAGGCCCATGATGGCGCGACTTGTCACGTCAATTTGTTCGCCCACCACATCCATGGCAAATTGTTCTCGATTGCGTTCGTTCAAATCGTGCGAACCCAAGGCCAGAAACCCAGTAGCGATCAGCTTTGCTGCGCGATCCTGGTTCGAATCGGCCGGCAACAGATCGCCCGCCAATTGTTCGCGAAGGAACTGGTCATACGGCTTGTCGGCGTTGAACGCATCGATGACGTAGTTGCGATACCGCCAAGCATGTGCGAAGGGATAGTTGCGAGTCTTCCCGATGGAGTCCGCATACCGAGCGACATCCAGCCAGTGTCGTCCCCAGTGTTCGCCGAACTGAGGCGAATCCAACAACCGATCCACCACGGCCGCATACGCGTTGGGCGAATCGTCGGCCAAGAACGCTTGCACTTGCTGCGGCGTGGGTGGCAAACCGGTCAAATCAAAGGTCACTCGGCGAAGCCACGCTCCCTTTTCCGCATCCGCCACGGGCGTCAATTGACGTTCTTGCATTTTGGCCAACACAAATCGGTCGACATCATTCAGCGGCCAATTCGATTCGACAACCGGCGATTCTGGTCGCACCACGGGCTGAAACGCCCAAAAGGTTCGCGCCGATTCCAAGTCGATTTCTCGACTCGCGCTAGCGGTTTCCGCAAGCGAATCACGAGGATCCGGTGCGCCCATTTCAATCCATTGCTGAAACGCGTCAATCACGGAATCATCCAGCTTTTTGGACGGCGGCATTTCGAATGATTCGTGACGCAGAGCACTCAACAACAAACTTTCTTCGACATTGCCGGGAATCACCGCGTGGCCCGATTCACCACCTCGGCGAATCGCTTCGCGAGTGTCCACCGTCAAGCCGCCTTTGGCCTTGCCCGCTTGTTGCGAATGGCATTCGTAGCATTCGGCGACCAACACAGGACGAATCTTGCTTTCAAAAAACGCCAAGCCCGCTTCGGTTGGTTCGGCCGGTGAATCCGCGACAACGGGAACTCCAAAACCGAGAATGCAAAACGCGATCAACACGAGTCGTGACTGAATTGAACGTGACCACCGATTGTTGGCAAAGCGAATTTGATTCATTTAAATCTCCTTGTCGTCTTCCACGTCCCATTCGATTTGCTGGGCATCGATTTCCACCATCCGGTCCAGTGCGCGAGCGGCCTGAACGAGTTGTCGATTTTCCTTCAGCTTCTGCAAGACAGCTTGGTGTTGTTGCCGCAGCGTTGCCAACGATTCATCGGACTGCAACTGCTGCTTCAAGTTTTTTGTGAACTGTAGACGACGTCGATTCGCTTCTTTGCGAACCGTCTCAAATCGCTTGTGTGACAACATCGCGTCACAGTGGCGATCTGCCCTTTCCCAAACGCTTCCAAACTTTCTGTGCGTCGGGACTTTGATTGCGAATTCGGTTGCGTTCGCTGCGAAACACCTTCGCCAACTGATCTCCTCTGCCGCCGCGCATCTCGCATCTGCCGCTGGAGTTTCCGCTTTCAGCTACATCGACCTGGCGACTTTTGCAATTCGTTCCATTCCTTTTTGTGCCGCTGGCAGTTGTGCCGCCAAACGATCAAATTCCTGCAATTGAGTTGACGTTTTCGGGTCGCTCTGCAAAGCCGCATGAATTGCTGTTCGAACTCTGCCTTCACTTTATCTCGCTGTCGCACCGCGTGTTGGTACGCCGAATCCGACGCCAACGCCGCGTTCAGTTTTTCTCGAGCAGCATTGGCCTGACGTCGAAACCGTTGCAATGATTTGGACGTTCGCACAGAACGTTCTCGATCCGCCATCTGTCGCTCGAGGTCCTGCCGCTGCCGGTTTAGTTCCTTGGTATCTTGACAAAGTTGTGTCACCAACGAAACCGCTCGCCGCTCCATACCTTCTTGATCTATAAACGCGTGGCGATCTGCCGGAATATTCTGGACGCTGCCAAACGGCTCCATTCGCATCGCTTCGCCGGCGGAAAGCAAGCGTCGAGTGGCGCTGACCGGCTTGGTCGTACTTCGCTCTTCCACTTCCACTTCGCCATCAAAGACATGGACTTCCGTCAGACCTTCGGCGTCGGCATCGATTCCAAATTCGGTTCCCAAATCCACCACGCGAACGGCATTCGCTTCCACAGTAAATCCATAAGCGGAAGGTGGCACGTTGGAACGCAACCGGCCCGAATGCAAAATGGTTCTGTCTGCAGAAAGCAACTCCCAGCGAGCGGGCCCTTCCAAAATGACCTCCACTCCATTGGTCATCTCCAATTCGACAATTCCACTGTCCAGCGAAAACAAACCCGTCGTCAGCTCTTGGCCCAACTCGACTGGGCGGTTCTGCTGGATTGCACCAATCGATCGCACTACGCTGGCCAAGACTAACGGTGACGTTTCGGCTTCCCATGAAGGGCGCAGCCACCACATGCTGCTCAATAAGATCAATGCTGCCAGCGACGCTGCCGGCCAAATCCACGTTGAACGAAAGACGCTGCTGGAAGCGCGAACCGCAGGCATCACCTGATTCGATTGGGCCGCGTCATCCGCTGCCGATAGTACGTCCAGCTGTGAATCGGCCAGCAAGCCTGCCGCGCCGAATTCATACGTTGCTCCTTCCAATCGCATGTACCGCGCAAACGCTTGTCGCACGCCGGGATCGGATGCCATGCGGTGGGCCAATTCCACTTGTTGGTCGGCGGTTAATTGACCGTCAAAGTGGTCCAGAATCAACCGTTCTGTCTTGGCGTCAATGGACATCGAACATGCTCCACAGTGAATCAACCGGAGGTGGATAGTTTCATTTGAACGCAGTCGTACAGTCGTTTACGAATACGAGAAACAGACCGTTGCACTGCTGCTTCCGTCTTGTTGACGATATTCGCAATTTGCGCGAACGATTTCTGCTGGCCGTAACGCAGCTCCAAGACTTGTCTCTGCCGAGTTTCCATTTCGGAAATGCACGTTCGCAGCGCCAGCGATTCTTGTTCGAAAGGAACGGTCTGGTGGTTCGCGTCCAAGAACACACTAGTGATTTGATCCAGCAATTCGGGCTGCATGGCCACCGTCTTGGCACGCTTACGTTCGGCCGCTTGCAAATACGCAAACGCTTGCCGTCGCACCACTTCCTTGGCCCAAGCGCGGAAATCTCGAAGCGGTTCGTTCGGTTCGATCGACCGCTCCATCACCACCACCGCAGCATTCTGAAAGATTTCTTCCGAAGCCTCGAAATCACGCGTGATCGCCATCAAATACGCCATGAATTCGCTCTGATGACGAAGAAACTGTTTGATCAAAGGCAAATCTGATTCTGTCACATTTCATTCCTGCCGAAGTGACTCGCGTTTCCATCACCCGAGGCCAGTGAACGTCAAGGACTAGCCGATGGCGGTCGAGTATCATGCGAGCGTCAAGACGGTGACACTCTGTTTTTAATTGCGGCTAGAGTCTTGCAGCTCCGTTGATTCTTGGACGAATGCGAAGGACTCGTCACCTCGTCCATTACGGTGTCAGTGCCAAGGACTCGTCACCTCGTCCATTACGGTGCGCATGTTGCGGGTAGGTCTACCGCTGCTGTGCTTGCTTCTTTTGCTTTTGCTTGTTTTGTGGCGATTGCAGCTTCTTGGGTTGGCCTTGATTTTGGAGTCGCTTTTGCCGAGCTTGTAGGTTCTTCTTGATGGCGGCCATGAATTCTTGGTTAGATAATTTGCTGTCGGCATTGGTGTCTTGGCGATCGAACATCTTTTCCATGTTCGCTTTGCGTTTGGCGATCAACGCTTCGTCGGTCAGGCGTTTAGGGATTACGCCAAATTCGTCCAAGGTGAGCGAACCATCTTGATTGACGTCCAACTTTTGGAATCGTTTCTTGGCAGCCGCCATGCGTTTCTTGATGGCGTCAGTGGCATTCGCATCTTGCTGCTTCGCTTGTCGGCGTTTCTTTGTATCGCGCGACTGCGACTTGGGCTGCTTCTTCTTTTCTGGCTTCACATCAGATTCCGTCTGTCCCGCTTCGTCCACCGCCTCTTGCGCCCGAGCAACGCCAGTACAGCAAGTGATGACCAGAATACTAGCAATCAGCAATACGATTCGAATGAAATACATTTTGGTTCCTTTGCAACTTTAACCGCGAATACAACAAGTCACATCTCCAAGTAACGTCTGCAGACCAATCCAGACACCTTTTTTACAAAAAATTCGACACGCGGAGTTCAGATGGAACACCCGACGAAGTGAAGCGGAACATTATCACGCATGAAGCCGTTCTCGCGGCCGATTCTTCCACCAAAATCCACCCAATTGGCGAGTATTCGCGTCCCAATTCACTGTGAACTGCGACCCAGGAAAAGCCAGACAAGACTGGGCTGTCAATAATTCGCTATCGCGATGCTTTCGGATTAGGCAGGCTCTAATTCCGTGCCGCGATCACATTCGGCAGGCCAGTCGGCTTGCCCGGCCAGCGAGACAGTTGGATAAAGCTTTTTTGACTCGACCGATACCAGCCATTTTCAGGCTAGGCGGCAGGAAGATCAAATCGAAGATAATTCGACATGGGAAACTGGCGATTGGAATTGCGCATCAAACGGGGTTGATGTCGCCCAACACAACCGGCGAAGACAAGTCCAGAATCTCTAGGTCCGAGGTATCGTCTTCGTCAGCGTTCAGCAGCTGGTGTATCAGGTTGGTAGTGGTGAACTGCAGATTCGCAAATTCGCCGGTAGTTGCATTCACGTTTAACTTCACGGTTGTGGCGGAAGAATAGCTGCGGCCATCAAACACTTTGTATTCGAACTGATCGTCCCCTGAAAATCCGTCCGCCGGCGTGTAGGCGAACATTCCCGGCGACACCATCTTCAGCATACCAGCCAACGGCGGGCCGGAGATCACGACACTCAGCGACAAACTATCCACATCATGATCATTGCCCAAAAGTTCTTCGGCAGAAATCAGCGTGGTCATTCCCGCGGCCACCGACTTCACATCGGCTTGTGCGACCGGAGCGTCGTTCGAAGCGATCACGGACAATTGCACTTCGGCCACATCGGAGATTCGATCACCATCTACAATTCGATATGACAAGGTGTCGGTGCCGTTAAAATTATCGTCAGGGCGATAGCGATATCCGCCCGAAGTCTCGGTCAACGAACCGTGCGTGGGGCCCGAAACAATTTCCACCTGCGCGTTGGCGTGACGTGCTTGTCATTGCGAAGAAGCCGAGACGTCAGTACCGTCACGCTATGATCTTCCACCGTGAACACTCGATCTGCATTCACCACTGGCAACTGCACATCTTCTGCCACCATCACATGCGCTGTCACCGCAGCCGAATCTTTTCGGCCATCGGTAACGCGATATTCAAACGCATCTTGCCCAGAAAATCCAGAGTCGGGACGATATTCAAACGAACCATCACTACGTTGTACCAGTTGGCCATGTTTCGGAGACACCGTGATCTTCACTGACAATTCTGTGTCATCCACATCGCTGGCGTTGACCAATAGTTCCTCCACAGAAATCGTGCGAGGCTGTGATTCCTTGGCGTCCAGCGTCACGTCGCTTGCCGTAGGCGCGTCATTGGTTGCCAAAACGTGAATTTTGACTTCCGCTTCATTGGAATAGGAATGTCCATCAAACAATCGGTAGGTCAACAGATCGATACCGCTAAACTCTTGGTCAGAAAGATAGCGGAATTCGCCTGGCCTGACTTCCTGGATCGAACCGTGAGCAGGTCCGGACACAATTTGCACGGTCAGCGGGTCGGCATCGGCATCGACATCGTTTCGCAACAAGCGAGAAGCATTGAAGTGAAGCGCATGATCTTCCACTGTGGCCAACACGTCGTTACCGGCAACGGGTGCCACGTTTCCATCTTCAACACGAATCTGCAATGTTGTTTCGGCAGAGTATCGCTTGCCATCAAACGCCTGATAAACCAGTGAATCTTCGCCGACAAACCCAGCGTTCGGCCGATAAGTCCAACTGCCGTCCGTGTTTTGCGTCAACGAACCATGCTTGGTCGCTTCGACAATGCGAACCGACAGCACATCACCGTCTGGATCCAAATCATTGGCCAACAGTTGGCTGGATGTGACAATCAAGGCCTGCGTGTTGTCGGTGGTTAACGAATCTGAATTCGCTTGGGGCGTATCATTGGAAGACAAGACGTAGATCGTGGCCGTAGCAAGATTGGACAACTGCCCTCCATCGCTGACTAGGTAAGTAAAGCTGTCCGTGCCAAAGAAGTCTTCTTCGGGAACATAAGTCAATGAACCATCGGTATTCATTCGCAGCGAACCGTTGGCTGTGGTCGAAACCAACGTGAAGGCCAATTCGCTTCCTTCCGCATCGGAATCATTTCGTAGCAATCGATTTACCTGCAGCGTCAACGAATGATCTTCCACCGTGGCAAACCGATCGTCCTGCGCCACCGGTGCATCGTTTACGGCCACAACGTCAACGGTGACAGTCACTTCGTTGGAACGAACTGCTCCTTGCTGAATCATGTAGGTAAACGAATCTTGTCCGTAGAAATTCGCATTGGGAGTGTAGCGGTAAGTGCCATCGTGCATCACTTCCAGCGAACCATGCGACACATTCGAAATGACCTCAATCTGTGGCGCAATCGACTTGAACGTCTGGTCGTTGCGCAGTAGCGTGGCCAAGTCAAACGATAGAACTTCGTCTTCGCTTGCCGTCAAGTAATCAGCAGCCGCGACCAGGGAACCCTGAGGCAACGATTCGGCACCGATATCAATGGTCAACATGGCGGCCGGCAGTTCTTGCTGAGCCAAGAAGTCCTGCACAGCAGCATACCAATCCGCGGATTCATGGAATCGAGCGGTGTGGCCGGACGGATCGTAGATCACAATACCATCGACAATGGGAGCCAACGTTTCTAGTTGCAGGCGGAAGAAGTCGTAAGACAGATAGTCAACACCGGTACCTTTGTAGCTTGGCGAAATCCAGGCGTACGTAGGCAGATCAAACTTGGCCGCTTCCGCCACGTTTTCCCGTGCATACACGGCCCAATCCATCACATTGCGATTGTGCAACATGCCCGTCTCGCCCATGGGTGTAATGTAGATACGTCCTTCACCCACGTCTGTCAGGTCGATGGGTGGCCCACCTTCGGTCAGCGACAACTGGAACGAGTCTCGATCTGCATTCACCACATAGTAGTCAACGTATTTCTGCAGACCCGCAGGGAGCTTTCCGCCAGATTCAACGTCAAAACGCACAATTCGAACGGTATCCAATGACGCAGCCGAATTGTGAAGTGTGTTGGCATCTGCATCCAAGGTTACTTGCTGCGGTTCGCCCATTCGATCCGCGTCTTCATACTGGAACGTATACAGCGAAGGATTCACCGAACCCATATAGCTGTAAACCGGTTGTCCACCCAGCGATTCGCTAACGTCTTCGGTTCGAAATAGTTCGTTACGGTCGTGCCACTGTTGGTAGTCGTTCAGAAACTGGTCCGCGCGAGCCGTATACCATGTTTCCAGACCGGCAGCTGCGTCCTCGGTCGCTCGAAAATGATTCACCGGATAGGCCCAACTGCGTTCCGGCACAACTCGATACATGCCGAATTCCAAATCAGGCCGAACCTCATGCGCAATCTTAAAGATCTCCGCAATGTTGTCTCGGCCCGCTTCCGAATTGACGTAGTATTCGTTTTCCAAGTTGAACACAATCGGTCCATCTTCTGCCGTATGCGTCGAGCTCGCTAAGTGCTGCCGAAACCACGCTTCGTTCAAATGAGAAAAATCGTATTCACCGTTGTTGTAATCAAAGAGATACCAAGAGGTCCACAGAGTCGCCTGCGACATGCCAATTTTGGACGTGTCTGGTTTGTTTAATCCCAACTGCCCCAGCAAACTGTCCATGACTTGCAACGATTCGTTCTTGATCGAACCGACCGAAAGTCCGCCGGAATCAGTTGCCACAATATTCAGTTCCACCGAACCAGTGGCGTCGTCCGCATGCTGCACAATCAACTTTCCAGCCTGCTGATCGATGGTGATAGATTCGATCAGTTCCGGATGCGAATTCGCTTGGACGGAATAGGTTAACCATTCAGCGCCGTCTTCCGCATCCCAAAACGCGGCATGCAAGTCGACAATCGTCTGCCCCGGCAACGTTGTTACGTTCGAATCATTGAATCCCAAGAAGATAGGTGCGTCGTTCACCGCATCAATCTGCACTTCAAAGGTCTGCACGGTCAGGCCGCCGTGTTGGTCCTGAACTTCGATTGACAAAGCAGCCGTTCCCGAAACGTCGGCATTCGGCTGGAATCGGAGCATATAGAATGACGAACTGTTCGCTACCAGCTGCAAATTGTCACTGGCAATCAGATCCTCATTCAACGAACGAGCTGACACGGTCAAGTCACCGGCAGCGGTCTCTTGATCGCCGATTCGAAACCGCACGTACGATTGCCCGCTGTCTTCGCGAATGCCCTGGTCGGCAATGTCCGTGATGGTGGGTAAATCGTTTACCGATTCGATCGTCAGATTCAGCTGGAACTCTTCCAATTGGCCGTCCGCGTCCGTAGCGGTGAAGGTCAACACCGTTTCGCCATGCGCGTGATCCGCGTAGTCCAGCAAGACACTGCCATCATCGCTCAGCGTCAGCTGGTTGAACAACTCGGGATGCGAATTTTCAGTCAGCAAATACTGGATTTCAGCGCCCGGTTGATCATCTAGCGAAAAATGATCTTCCAGATTCAGCTGAGTCGACTGGGCGTCTTCCAGAACGGTCAGATCCATCGGCACCGCACTGTACAGCACTCGGTCTTCCAGCGGCATGAAGTCAATCTTGGAGCGTCGCGTCTCCGTAACCGAGCGCGCAGCATTCAACGAAGAAGAGGGAGTCTTGGCCATCATGTTGTCGTTCCAAAGTAAGCGAATCAAATGACCAGAAGTTCCCACCAGCGTCTGCGGGCCCAGCGCCCGTTCAGACAACCGTTCGCCTTAACCCACCAGAAAGTGGTTGCGGCAAATGTGGATTTTCTGGAGTATCAACAGCGGACAATCAATGTATTCAAACGTTACTAGCTATCAGGTCTCTTCGGAATCGTAGAACCTGTTTTCCACACCGTCACCGGACTTGAACAATTTACCGATAGTTTTCCAGAAGTCGCCAACTGGCAAATCGGTCATGCCGGTTAACCTGAGTCACAAGCGTTATTCCGGCATTTCTTACAGCCTGCTCTGGCTAGCACTGCCATCATCACCATTGTCGATTGCAATGGCCTCCAGCGAACGTATTTCGTAACCTTGTTTTTTCGTCTCCCCAACATCTAATTTTTCGGCATGACACAAGGACAAGAAAGATGGATCGCAAGCAGCTTGGAATCTGCCTGATATCGCTCGTGGTTGGATGCCTGTTAGCAACCTGCCAAGACGCCTTGTGGGAACGCTCCGCCACGGCTCAAACCGACGTCGCGCCGGTAGTAGATCGCTTTCGACCTCGCTTACCCGCATCCAACATCATTCCACCTCCGTCTCGAACCTCTTCGGAACACTCCGGACGCACCGCTTGGCAAGCGAATTCGACAGACGATTCTTTCACCGAAGAAGATTGGACGCCTGAAGAACGAGTCAACATTGCGGTTTATGAAAAAGCCAACCGTTCCGTTGTGAACGTTACCACCCGCACCGTTCGACCCGATTCGATGTTCTTTGTCGAAGTGGCCGAAGGCTCCGGTTCCGGCTTTGTCATTGATACCCAAGGACACGTGCTGACCAACTTGCACGTCATCGAAGGTGCTCGCGAAGTCAAGGTCACGCTCTACAACGGTGAAACTCGGGAAGCCAACCTGGTTGGCCAAGATCCGGTCAATGATATTGCCGTGCTGCATGTCGACTGCGATCCACAGTGGCTGTATCCGGTGGAATTCGGACAGTCCAATCGACTCCGCGTCGGCCAGCGGATCTACGCCATTGGCAATCCCTTCGGTCTAGAACGAACGTTGACTACCGGCATCATCTCCAGCTTGAACCGTACGCTCCCGTCACGAAATGAACGACAAATGAAGTCGATCATCCAGATTGACGCGGCGTTGAATCGAGGCAATTCGGGCGGCCCGTTGCTGAACGGCAAGGGGCAACTGATTGGCATGAATTCGGCCATCGCCAGCAACACAGGCCAAAACACCGGCGTTGGTTTTGCCATTCCAGCTAACACCATCGAACGAGTGGTCCCGCAGCTGATTGCCAATGGACAAGTCATTCGCCCAGAAACCGGGATCACGGTGTTGACCACAGATCGAGGCTTAGTTGTCGCGCAACTGATGCCAGGTGGTCCCGGTGAACGAGCGGGTTTGCGCGGCTTCCGAGTGGTTCAAGAACAGCGGCAACGAGGCCAATTCGTTTATACTCGCACCGCACTAGACCAAAGCAACGCTGACATCATCTTGGCAGTCGATAGCCAGACGGTAACAGATCGAGACGAATTCTTGACGGCGGTCGAACAGAAGCAACCCGGCGAATCGGTCACGCTGACCGTAGAACGAGACGGCCAGCCCATCGACGTCACCTTCGAATTATCTTGGCCGCAATAAACCAACCCGGCTGCGAACCGGCGACCATCAAATTCGTTTGCCCATTTCGCACGTTTCAATCACAATCGATCGAACCACCCTTTGTCGTAACAATGACATTCACCGGTGGTAAGCGAAAAACGCCAAGAAAACGCTCGTGTGGCGGAATACCGCCATTTCAAAAAGTGCGGATTTTAGTAGTTGCCGGACAGCACTCCCTGATAAGTTCCGGTTCGCCGTGGGGCCATGTCAATTTAGGAAGACCAGGATGGATGACCTACAGGCACCGTGATTCACATTTTTGAACTTTCCACTTGAGGTTAAATGCAGATGAACTTCCTAGCAAAATTCAGTTGGCGCCCTTCGGGCATTCGGGCATGATCAAGCTGCCAAAGTCTTATTAGCGCTCGGCGTCAACTTCCACAACGCCGACGCGCGACCGGCAGGTTTTCGTGGACTCTGCGGATGTCATCATTTGGCAGGTACAGGCATACAATTAAATGGCTGGGTAAGATGAAAGCTTTGTTTTCGTTGACCGTTGTGTTCCTCTTGGCGTTCTCTGTCCGTGCGGCGGCCGAATCTGTGCCGTTGTTTATTCCGGATCGGGCCCAACGGTTGGACACCGGATGGGTACATACGATCACTCCAAGTTTCACCATCGGATCAGGGCACTGGGGCCCCGTTCGAATGAACGACTTATTTCGCTTCTATCGAACTAACAGGCCGAATCCAAACATCCTTGATTTAGCGTGGGACTTGAAGCGTCGACCCCCACAATGCTGACGCGCGACTTCCGCCAGGTTTTCTGGACCTCCGCGGATGTCACATTTGGCAGGGACAGGCATAACAACTTAAATGGCTGGGTAAGATGAAAGCTTTGTTTTCGTTGAGCGTTGGTTCCTCATGGCGTTCTCGCCGTGCAGCGGCCGAATCTGGCCGTTGTTTATTCCGGACTTACATCATATCGAAGAAAGACCCAACGGTCTTCTTGGACGCAATGAAGGTGCGCGGTATTCCGGATGGGGACGTACATACAAACCTTGATGGCACCTTCGGACTCTGACAGTCCGTTGGAGGTCACCCATGTCGGCTGGAATGATCGTGAAGCGGACGGATTGCTGGACGATGTCCGGGTGGAACTGATTTCCTATAACTGGGCTTCGAATGAAGCGACGACGTTGATTTCCGCGTTGCTACCCAAAGGAATGGAAGGCGAACTAACCGATTCTGGATGGCGTATCTTTGAAATCCCGCGAACAATAATTGCTCCACAACGCGGTGAATACCTTGCACTTCGCTACCAGTTAGAAAATGAAACCGTTATGGCAGTCGCGATGGCTTCTCCCGAACCCGAAGCGTTCGATCCGCGAGTATCCGGGGTTTCCGGCTGCTTCGAACCAATTGGCCCTGACTCCCAGTGCCTATTGGCGCCGACGGTGATTATTGGTCCGACGCTGTTTGTCGAATCACTTCCAGGTGACTTCAACCGCAACGAGGAGTTGGACGTCGAGGACGTTCAATTATTGATGAATGACATACAAACGCCCATTAATGTTCCTCGCTTTGATCTGGACGGAGACAAAGAACTGACGCCGCTTGACTTGCGATTTTGGGTGCACGATTTGCGACGCACCTACTTCGGCGACGCGAACCTAGACGGCGAGTTTAACAGTGCCGACTTGGTCAACATTTTCGCAGCTGGCGAATATGAAGATGCAATCGAAGGAAATTCGACTTGGGCCACCGGTGATTGGTCGGGCAATGGCGAATTCGATAGTGCGGATTTGGTTCTGGCGTTTCAGGATGGCGGGTATGAGTTGGGGCCTCGCGAAGCGGTTCGCAGCGTGCCCGAACCAAATAAATCTGCCGCGGCAATCTCGTTTGCAGTTCTGATCGGTTGGCTGGTGCGACGCCGGCGGTTCGTGGCATAGCACTCACTAAAATTAACGCAGAGGCGCCGAGAATCGCAGAGGACATGCCTACCACGCGCTTCCTCCTCTGCGACTCTCGGCGCCTCGGCGTTTTATTCCCTTCCCGGTCTTGGCGGACGAATTTGCTGGACAGCCCCTAACCGCCGAGTACCACTCAGTTTCATGTTTCCCATCATTCGCGAATTTCACGCTGGAGCAATAAAATGCTGGTTGGAAAATGCTGGTTGGTGCCATCCACTAGGGCGCCAATATCCATCGCTGCGATGCGCTACGTCAGTGTCGGACTTCGAGTAAGTGGATTCGGAGACGCGAACCTGGAGCAGCGGCGCGCGGACCAGGAACGTTGATGGAGTGGAGCGAACGCTAACGTTGGACGCTTCCGAAAAAGTTAAATTCGCGGGCGGCGTCTGTCGTTACCATTCTAACGTCAGCTGGCTGGCCCCGTTCAGAAACGTCCGCACGATACTCGTAGATGGCTGTGCGACTTCGAATTCAGGAAAGTATTCACAAGGCACGATCGCCGCGGATTCTGCTTCGCACAAGATCGTTTGCGAACCAACGGATAGTGTCAGGCGATTCGTTTGATTCGCGGTAATTTGGGGGTGAAGAATGAATCGGGCCTTGGCCGTTGGATAACCGCCTTCCAGTGCGTCGTAAATGCTGATTTTGTTCGAACCAAAAGTCCACGTTCGAACATGCGTAATCGGCGAACGCAGAAACCGATATCCGTTGTGACTGGCCACAATCGTGATTTCGTCCGCCGACTCGTCAATCGAATGCAGTACCGGTGTGGCTCGCCGAGCAACTCGGAAGCTGCCCCACACTTCGGAAGAATCGGCGTCATCTACTTCCACGGTGCTGTGCGCTGCGGTGGATCGCTGGAATTCTCGTAGTTCACCCGGCGCATAAATCGAGGTTCCGGAGTTCACAATCATTCGTTGGCCGAACAGCGATAGTTCAAACGAGAGCGTGTCGGCATGAGCGTGTCCCGGTTGGTACGCGGGGCCTACGTGAGCCAAATCCAGCAGCGCAACATAGTTGTCCGTTTGGACGCGGACATATCCTGATTCGGCCAGGTGGGTGACGCCGTTCCCAGGTGGCGCGGGCAATGCCAATTCTAGTCGGCCAGCGTAGTCCATCAGTTCGAGTGGTTCGCAGGCGACGCCAAATGCCGCATCGTTAAAGAACGAAATCTGCTGGTCAGGATGACACATGGTTGTCAGCCACGATAGCATGCGGCTGGCCACCGACTTCCAGTGTTCCAACCGGTTTTGAACGGCAGGCAGGTCGGGTGCGGTGCGAGCTAAATTGATCAAATCCAATACGTCTTCCAAAATGATGGAATGGTACATTGGGCTGAGTTCAAAATGGCCGCCATCCGCCAAGATCTGTTCGTCTAGCTGTTGGTCCAAAATCCGCAGGCCCAGCTCAAGCCAACGGTCTCCTTCTTCCTGACCGAAAAAGATTCCGGCAAACACCAGCGCTTTGGCGTTGGCCAAAAGATGATTTGCCAAGAGATGATATTCCAGCAACGGCACCAACGCGCGAACTTGAACCGCCAAATTGTGCAGCGCTGTTGAATCCAGAGTTTGATTTTCGCAATGCCATTTGATCCAGTTCACAATCCGCAACGACAACGGGTAAGGCTCCCAGCCGACACCGACCAGCGGCGGATTTTCTTCGATCCAGCGACGTACCAGATTCTGTTGCCAGGCGAGACGTTGGTGGTGGTTCGCTGCCACCAGATCGTCAAAGTAATGCAAGTTGTAGCGAACCAAGTAGGCCATGTCCAAACGGTTCCAATCCGCCGGTTCGGCCACCGTGTGGACTTGGGTAAACACGCGCAGTTGATGTTCTGCCACCAATGATGCTTTTCGTCTACACGGGATGACCCAATTGTCTCGGCGAATCCGCATGGCAGGTGGCGGCGAACAATCAGGCCGAAGTTTGCAGATTTTTCGCCATATTCGGTTTGTAACCTGAATCGGCTTGAGGTAGCGACATGTTCGAACGAACTTCATCATTGACTATGACAACCCTGAATATTCTAGAATTCCCTTCAATTCTATGCTGATTCTCCAGGCAGCGAGATGCGTTTCATTGACGAAATCAGCTTTCCAAGTTTAAATGTGGAACGTTCGTGCAGGGCCTAACGGTTCGATTGCACGTTGATTCGAATATTCTGGTCGTCAGCGATAGCATTTTGCCCTGTGGATTTCCGAACGAACGTTATAAGTCCAATTTCGTAGGAAAGGAAACCGTCGCCGTGCTTTGGCATGGAAATGGCAGTAGTCCCTGGTCTTCCCATCTCTTTTTTGCTCAACCAAAAGCTGGTTCTTGCTTATGCTGCCATCAATGATGCCCCTTGCCACCGTTGCTTTGCTGTTTGCGTTTTTGCTGAGCAATTTCTTGACGCCGTTGATGCGAAGGGTGGCAGTTCACTACGGTTTTATCGATAAGCCCGATGGTCAACGAAAAATCCAATCCAACGCGGTAGCATTGGGCGGAGGATTGGTGCTTATCGTTATCACTCCCTTGGTTGTTGTTCTGATGTCATTAGCTGTGGGTGACGACATCTGGAGCACACTGCGAGAATCAAGAAATGGCCTCAATCCCATGTGGGGCATTTTGGGTCTGACGATTGCTATTGGCATTTTGGCCGTAGTGGGAGTTATTGATGATTCACGAGGAATGCGAGGCAGTTATAAGCTGTTTTGGCAGTTTGTGGCGGTGATGTTTGTGGCATTTACCGGCCTGTCTGTACCGGCCGTGATTTTATGGGGCGTCCGCATTCCACTGGGCCCCATTGGGAACATCATTTCCGTGTGCTGGCTGTTGGCGGCCATCAATTCTGTTCAATTTGATTGATGGTATTGAGGATTGGCGGGTTCAGTGGGTGTGGTCTTCGCCATTACTTTTGGAACCATGGCGATTGTCTTTGGACAATTGTTTGACGCCATCATGGCCTTTGCCTTAGCCGGAGCGTTATTGGGATTCTTGCGATTTAACTATTCGCCTGCCGTGATCTACTTGGGCGATACCGGCAGTATGTTTATCGGGCTGATGCTAGGAGCGATCGCGTTGCGATGTTCCATGAAAGAAGCTGCGACGGTAGCGTTTTCTGCTCCGTTAGCTATTTGGTCGATTCCCATTCTGGATTCGCTGGCGGCCATCATTCGGCGGAAGCTGACGGGGAAGAGTATCTATGCGACGGATCGAGGCCATTTGCATCACGTGCTGTTGACCAAAGGACTGGGAACGGGGCAGACCGTGGCGATGATTGCGGGCTTGTGTGCCATCACGTGTTTGGCTGCCGTTTCCAGCATTATCCTGGAAAACGATTGGATTGGCCCGCTGGTGGTCTTCGCGTTGATATCGATGTTGGTTTTCACTCGCATGTTCGGTTATTCCGAATTTGTACTCGTCAGCGCCAAAATGTTGGGGTTGGGCAGGCTGATCAAACGCAGCAAGACTCCTTCGACCGAAGGCCATCAGACAACTCTCGCACTGCAAGGCGAACGCCAATGGGAAGAACTTTGGGGTGCGTTAATTGAGTCGGCCGAACGTTTTCATCTGGTCAAAATGCGATTGAACATTTCGTTGCCTCGTCTGCACGAAGAATTCTACGCCGCCTGGCAACGCCCCGGAAAGCATGCTCGCGAATCGGTGTGGACCACGGACATTCCGCTGATTGTCAAAAACATGCCGGTTGGTCGACTCCAAGTGGCGGGGCTGCAGAACGAAGCGTCGGCCAGTTCGGAAATGAGCCAGTTCATTGACTTTGTCGAATCGCTGGAAGTTCAATTGGCGACGATTATCACCGAAGAGTTTGCTCGGCAAGGCAAATCGCTTCCCGGTTCGGCAGCGGTCGAATTGACCTCCACCGCTCCGGAGCACGACGAAGTCGATTCGGTGGCCGTCACGGAAAACGAATGCCGTTAGCATTGCAACATCTTGATCTCGCGCAATTCGTCTCGCGCCGCCGATGTCTCTTTCTGAACACGGCGGCCTCTTAGCCAATTCAAACATGTCATGCGTTCTGTCGCTTCCGGACTTTTCCAAAAGTTCGTCCAAAACGGCTCGCAAACATGGCATAATGCCGATTCGCAAATCTTTGAAACCCTTTTCGAGGAAGTTCGGCACGATGAAAAATCGACTTGGTAACAGGTTACTCTTTTCGCTCTGCGCGATGGCATTGATTGCCACACCTATCTTTGCGGAGCAACTACCTGACCCCGATGGCCAACCGGCGGATATGACCAAGAGAGTCAAGGTCTTCATCATCATGGGGCAGTCAAATACGTTGGAAATGGGCAAGGTTAGTGGCGACACAGACGGTACGCTGGAATACGCCACAAAGACAGAGAAGCTGTATCCCTTCATGGTCGATGACGATGGCAATTGGACCAAGCGTTTGGACGTTCGCAATGTCCACGTGATGGGCAGTGGCGGACCGGGCAGATCCAATATCAAACGCAATGATTGGCTTACTGTTTCTGGCGGCAAGATTGGTATCGAAATGGGCATTGGCCATCAACTGGGTAATGCCTTGGACGAACCAGTGTTGATTCTCAAAAGCGCGATCGGAAATCGAAGTTTAGGTTGGGACCTATTGCCACCCGGTAGTCCATCCTACGAATTCGACATTGAAGTCAAAGACAAGCAGACCAAGCAAGTTGAAACCAAGACGTATGTATACGCCGGTTACGGGCAAACTCCGCTGAGCTGGGAAAAAGGAACCGAACCCATGCCGATTGGCTGGAAGGCCGGCGTCCAGTACGACGGCGATGTAGCTCGCGCCAAAGACGTGCTGCAGCGGCTAACAGAGTTTTATCCCGGCGCTACGGGATACGAGATTGCAGGTTTCCTGTGGTGGCAAGGTGACAAGGACCGTTACAACGCCGGACATGCCGCCATGTATGAAAGAATCTAGTCAACTTGATTGCGGCCCTGCGCCAAGACTTTCACGCTCCGCACGCCAAGTTCGTCTGCGCGACACTCGGACAAACCAGCAAAGAAAACGCAAGCGGCAATGAAAAATTGATCTTGGACGCGATGCTGGCGATTAGCGATCCGGAAAAACAACCGTCGCTTCGCGGTCAAGTGGCAACGGTCTACACACATCCGTTGAGTATGGGTGGAGCGTCGAATGGACACTACGGCGGCAATGCCAAAACGTACATGAACGTCGGCTTGGCCATGGGAAAAGCGATGGTCGAATTGATCACCGCGGATGCTCGGAACTGAAGTGGTGCCTTGTGCGGATGGCGTCACGAATCGTTATTAACGCTATCTCGCACTGAACGCAGCGCGACAGTCGCTAGTTCACTTCCAAAATACTGGCGCCAAACGTAAATCCCCCGCCGAAGGCACACAATCCCAGCCGATCACCTTTCTTGGCGTTCGGTAAGACTTCGGCTAGGCACAACGGAATGCTGGACGACGATGTGTTGCCGTGTTCGCGAATATTGCTGTACACAGGGGTATGAATTCTACTTTGGATGGCGTCCAAGATTCGTTGATTCGCTTGATGCGGAACAATCAATTCCAAATCATCGACGTCTAGCTGTTGGCGCTGACAGACTCGGTTTAAGCTGGCAATCATGGTTCGCACCGCTTCGCTGAAAACTTTGCGGCCTTGCATTTGGATAAAGCCATCGTGTAGCAACGGAACCGAAAGGACGCCGCCAACATCGCTTTTGGCCGAAACGTCGGGCCGATTCAATTTGGCCAGTGACGCGTCAAAATGTGCTTCGCCGTACAAGACGGTGGCCGAAGAAGCGTCGCCAAACAAGATCGCCGTGTCAAAATCGTGCGGGTCTAACAGGGGCGACAAGACTTCGGTCGTCACCACTAGCACTCGACCATACGGCGTGCTTTGCAAGTAATCGAACCCAGCTTGCAACGCGTAAAGGTAGCCTGAACATGCGGCATTGATGTCGAAGGCTTGCATCAGCAGTTCGCCCGATTTGCCGGCCAATCCGTTTAGCACTCGGCAAGCCATACTGGGCGTGACGGACGACGGACTGGTGGTGCTGCAGACCAACATGTCAATGTCTTCCAGCACCAAATTTTCTTGCTGCAGGACGCGTTCACATGCCTTCACGGCCATGCCGATGGCGTCTTCCTGGGAATTGGCCCAGCGTCGAGTTTGAATGCCGGTGCGGCGCAGGATATCGTCGGCAGTGCGTCCCTTGGTGGACGCTACAACATGTTGGTTGTTGATCAGCCGACTCCCTTCCACAGTGGCCACGGTCGAAATGCCAACGTCAAACTGTCGGATATCCGACGTCCGATGGGGAACTCGTAGTCGGCCTGTATTGCGACGGCGGCTCAGCACGGGAGTGGTCGAACGATCTTGTGCAGCGCGAACGGGACGTTGTTCGGAAGGCTTGACTCGAGCAATCGGCGATCCGACGTTGACCGTTTCGCCTTCGGGAACCACAAGTGATTCAATTTGTCCGGAAACGGTACTGGTCAGTTCGAAAACAGACTTGGTTGCTTCCACAGACGCCACCACGTCACCTCGTTGAATGTGATCGCCTACCTGGACCATCCATTCGACCAGGATAATCGTTTCGTCCGCAGGTCCGGAACCGACGGCATCGATCGACGCCAGTCCGTCGTCTTCCGGCTGTTCGGTCTGTTCCCATTCCAGATCCATGTCCAGCAGATCAGCCGCGGTCGCCAGCACTCGTTCAAACGACGGCAGCAGTTCCAATTGATTGGCAAAATTGCATGGGACGTGGGTGTCAGGCCGAGTGACTCGGCGCGCCGCCACGGGGACTCGAGTTTTTTCCGCCACGGTGGCCACCACTTCTGCGCCGATGCCACACGTATGATTGTCTTCGTGAACGACGACTAGGCGAGCGGTCTTTTCGGCCGACGCGATGACGGTTCGTTCGTCCCAAGGCGACAGCGAACGCAAGTCCAAGATTTCGGATTCCACGCCGACGCGTTCGAGTGCTTCGGCTGTTTGTTCGCACACTTTGACGGTGTTGCCCCAGGCGA
Source organism: Pirellulaceae bacterium (assembly GCA_041399205.1). Classification (GTDB taxonomy): domain Bacteria; phylum Planctomycetota; class Planctomycetia; order Pirellulales; family Pirellulaceae; genus JAGQOZ01. Next base: position 76,682 of record JAWKTK010000015.1, read on the forward strand.
CGAAGGTGATGTCTCGTCCCCCGCGAACTCGTCTGGCCGGTCCGACGGGGACAAACTGTTTGGCAACGTCGGCGGATGTGACGTTTTTGGGATCGTTCAGACAGGCCTTGGGATACAAGAACAGAGTGGGACGTCCTGATTCGAAGGCAGCGTTCAGCATGCCCGCCGCGTCGGCGGCAGTGGACGGCATGAAGACGTCCAGGCCTGGAGTATGTGCCATCCACGCTTCGCCTGTTTGCGCGTGGAACGGGCCAAGACCAGGTCGATAAGCGCCGCAGGCCGCCATGACAATGACCGGGCATTCCCATTGACCGGCGGTTCGCCAATACATGGTGGCCAATTCAGAAGTGATTTGGTTGTTGGCTAAAGGCAGAAAGTCAGCGAATTGAATGAATGCCACGGGGCGTTGGCCGGCCAAAGATTGTCCGATAGAGACGCCCAAGATGGTCGATTCAGACAGCGGCGAATTTTTTACTCGCCCTGGAAACTGCGAGCTGAGTCCGCTGGTTACGCCAAAGACGTCTCCTTTGGGGTCTTCAATATCTTCGCCAAACAGGGATACTCGCGAATCAGTCAGTAGTCGATGCCGCAAGACTTCTCGCATGGCATCTCGCATGGTCAACTTGGTGTCCGTGTCTTCGCCACGGAACTCGCGACTTGGATGCGTCAGCTCGACGGGCAGTGATTTTTTTGCGTCAAACGCCGCGACAGGTTCGGGGCCAGCAAACGACCTCGCTTCAGCTGAAGCAACTTCGCGAGCTGCCCATTCGTAGATGGATTGAATTTCTTGATCGGTCACGCCCAGCGATCGGAGCGACATTTCGCAACGCTTGAGTGGATCGCCGTTTTGCACAGCGTGCTCCAGGTCTTGGCGCGAACGATACAGCGTTTGGTTGTCGGCGTTCGTGTGGCTGGACAGGCGCTCGACATCCAGCACGACGATGGCAGGTTGCCGAGTTGCTCGCATCTGTTGGACGATGGGGCCGAAATCGTGATGCACTTGAACCACGTCTCGACCATCAACGCGATGGATGGGAATGCCATGAAACGAATCCAATTTCTGATCGGTCGAATAGAACGTCTTGCGTTTGGTTTGTGTGGAGATAGCCCAATGGTTGTCTTCGACCAAGAACAGGACCGGCAACGATTCTCGGTACGCTTCGCCGCAGGCTTCCATGAATTCGCCTTGCTGGGTGGTGCCGTCGCCCAGACCACACAGGACAATGGGACGTTCCGGTTGATCTTGAATAGCCGATGCTACCCCGACCGATTGCAGCGCGTTGTTACCGACCGGCGTGACCATGCTAAGCAGGTGCCGCTGGCGGTGGCAGAAGAAAGCGCTCATGCGTCGTCCCTGCGACGACGATTCGGCTTTGCAGAACAGGCTGTCAAAAAATTCGCGAACGGGAATGCCCATGGCTAGCAAGAAGGCCCGCGACCGATAGTGTGGATGGAGCCAATCGCATGGCGCAAGGTGATCGGACAGCCCTACGGTTGCTTCGTGTCCAGCACCGGAGAGGTGAAAAAACGCTTCACCTCGGCTAGTGATTTCGTGTTCTGCTTGATCGATTCGTCTCGCCAAGGCCATGTAGCGAAACAATTTAACTAAATGCTGCTTATCCATCGCAATTTTTTCATAATATTGGATGTGTCGATCCATCGGGCCGGATTTGTAACCGAAAGCACCGTCGGTTGAAACGCCAAAAATCGGCACTGAATTGACTGGCATAGCATGGAAAGGCTGCTATATTGCTGTAATCGGCCGAAGCAACAATGTCCGCACAATGAAAAATTGTCGAGCCAATCTGTGTATTTCCCCAATGGTCGAGGTAAACTAGAAGGATTAGGTGGCCTCGCATTCCCTCCTACCTACCTGCCCGAGCCAGCCGAGCCGCGTTCGCTTTCGCAGAACGGACTAGCCAGCTAGACAATAGAAAGCGACCTCAACTTCCTAAGGTTAGAAAGCATGAATCGCTTGCGAGTCGGATTTTTATCTGCCCAAGACTATTTTGATAGAAACGTGTTTTCGGGAACGCTCTTCTCCATGCATCGAGCGTTGTCAGGCCATGCGGACGTACAATTGGTGGATTTGGGCAAGACAGTGCTTGACCGTTCCAGGCCCGCCATGAAGCGTTTGGCCAAGAAAATTCGTCCCAGTGCAACGCAATATTTGAACCGCTTTGCAGCTCGAGCGAAAAGGCACATGCAGCGCGCCAGCTGTGACGTCCTGTTCGCTCCAGTCGCTTCCAGTGAAATATTCCAGATTGCCGAATTCCCCTGCCCGCTTGTATTCGCTACAGACGCTACCCCAGGACTATTGCAGCACTTCTACCGCTCTTACGCCAACGACCAGGATTATCGGCGCGCAGTAGAACGCGAAGAATTTGTCATCTCCAAGTGCTCTCGTGCGATTTATTCCTCCAAATGGGCGGCCGAAGCGGCGATGTCAGAATTTGGAATTTCTAATGACAAAATTTCGCGAGTTGCATTTGGCGCAAATTTGGATTCAATCCCGCCGGCTAATATGCTGACGCACGACACTGCGGATGGCACTTGCCGTTTGCTGTTTGTGGGTAAGAACTGGCAGCGAAAAGGTGGACAGATTGCTGTCGATACGGTGCATGCGTTAAATGACGAATTTGACATGCCGGCGCACCTGACCATTCTCGGTTGCAAACCACCCAACGTTGCGAATTCGGAACGAATTCGGATCATCCCGTATCTAAATAAGAACGTCGCTTCGCAGCAGGACGAGATTATTCGGCTGTTGCTGAATTCCCATTTCTTTATCTTGCCGACGCGTGCGGATTGTTCGCCGATTGTGATGTGCGAAGCAAATGCCTATGGATTGCCTGTCATATCCACAGATGTGGGCGGCGTTCCCTGTATTATCCGCAATGGCGTTAATGGCATGAGCCTTCCGCTGAATTCAAGTGGCTCGAAATTTGCTGAAACCATTTGTAGTTTGTTCCGCAATTCCGATTACACGTCGCTAGTGGAAAGCTCGCGGCGAGAATACGATACTCGGTTGAATTGGGGAGCATGGGCTGAACAAGTCGTATCGATCCTCAAAGCGGAAGCGAATGGGGTTCGAATCACAGAACGACATTCAAAATCACCAAGTGAAGTAAAAGGCATTGAGAACTGCGATGAAGAGCCCAGTAATTGCGATCGGGTTAGACTCGGCTGAACCACGAGTAATCGAAAAATGGCTGGATTCCGGCAAGCTCCCCCTGATGAACCGTGTTCGAGAAGAAGGTATCTACGGGCGGTTAGAGAATTTTGACGGCTTTAGTGCAGAAACACCTTGGACCACATTCATTTCCGGATGTTCTCCTAAGACGACGGGATATTGGTCTCCGTTGAAGTTTGTCGAAGGCACGTACGGCGTCAAAACGTTGGCGGCGTATGACTACCAAGAATATCCTCCTTTCTACGCGAATCCGGATCTGCGAGTCGCCATCTTCGACGTACCTCAAGTTCGCCCTGACCAACGAGTGAACGGGATTCAAGTTGGAGCTTGGGGAGCCCATTCGCCACAGGTACCCAAGAGTTCGATTCCCGAAGGTCTTTACGACGAAATCATTTCCAAGTACGGACCGCACCCCGCGTTGCATCGCGATTACGCAGTCTGTGTCGACCTAAAGACTACCCTGGCATTAGAGCCGACACTGAAGGCGGGAATTCAGCGCCGTGGTATGGTGTGTCACGACTTGTTGAAGAAAGAACCGTGGGACTTGTTCATGACGGTCTTTGGCGAAGCGCACTCGGCGGGCCACAATTTCTGGCATATGAGCCAGCCAGAACATCCGTTGTACGAACACTTCAGCAAGAAAGTTTCGCACGATCCCATGCTGGCTTCATTTGAAGCCATGGATACGGCCATGGACAATATCCTGAAAGCCGCTCCGGATAACGCCAACATCGTTATCTTCTCGGCTCACGGCATGCAGCCCAACACCATGGATTTGCCCAGCGCCACATTCTTGCCAGAGTTCATGTACCGATTTTCCTTCCCCGGCAAGACGGCTTTACTGGCCGGAGAATACGGCACGCCCGTTCCACCTCACATTACACAGATGGAACATTCCTATTGGGAACGTCATGTTTGGAATACCAAATCGGACTCCACGGCACTGCAAAAGTTCCTTCGCAAAGTAGTTCACAATCGTTTGATCAAGTATCTAGAACCCTTCTTTGAAGACGTTTCCGGTACCAAGGATTTGATGCCGCCGGTGACATTGGCCAGTCGATCCCGAGTAGTCGCGTTCGAACCGGCTTCTTGGTACGTCCCGCTTTGGCCCCAGATGAAGGCCTTTGCATTGCCTTCATTCTCGGAAGGTTACATTCGAATCAATCTTAAAGGTCGCGAACCGCAAGGTATTGTCGATCCAGAGGATTATGATTCATTGTGCACGGAGATCATTGAAAAGCTGAAAACGCTCAAGTGTGCTCGGACAGGCGTCACCATGGTTCGCGATGCCATTCGAACTCGTGATTCTGCCACCGACCAAGATCCCAAGCGACCTGATGCCGACATCGTCATCTTGTGGCAAGAAGATTATGCCAGTGACGTGTGCGAATCGCCCGAATTTGGACGAATTGGCCCGGCGCCTCACTACCGTTCTGGTAGCCATCGACCGGAAGGCTTCATCATGGCCAGCGGACCGAATGTGCATGCCAATGGCGAATCTTTCTACGGTCACGCTCTGGATATTGCTCCGACAATTCTGAGCCTGATGAATGCCCCGATTCCCGAGCACTTGGAAGGAAAACCGCTCGAATTCGCGCAACAAGCCAGTGCCACGCACGGTTAACAAAATTCGCGAATAAGGAACGCTGATTTCAAGGAACCAAAGCCTCGAGCTGAACACTCGAGGCTTTTTTCTGCGCCAACCAATTGGTTCGACAAGGAGTTTTAGAATGCGTACTTCGCCACCACGGTACCAAGCATTTATGTTGTTTGCGGCGCTGCTATTGGTTGCTAGTTGGTTGTCCAATGCAGCACGATCCCAGAATGCGGCGAACGCTGAACGCTCGCGTTGGTTTGAACGTGCCATCGTGGGTATGGAAGTCGGTCCGACAGGGGCTCAGTTCGGTCACAGCGATCCGACCGACGAACGGTATTGCCGGAATTGGAACGGTCAGGACATCGTTCAAAAGTGCGTGGAAGCGAATGCCGAATATCTCGTATTGTGGCTGCGTGACGGCGACTTCGCCTATTACAACTCAAAGCTATTGCCAAAAGCCCCAGGACTCGGCAACCGCGATCCTCTTCGCGCAGCATTGGACGAGGCCGCTAAGCATAACCTGCCAATCATTTCGTATTGCGTCGTGCAGCAAGGCGGCATTTATCTACAAGATCATCCGCAGTGGAAGATGCGTGACGCGGAAGGGAATCAGATTGGCCGGTTCTGTTACAATTCCGGTTATCTAGAAGCCATGAAACAACTGGTTGCCGAACAGCTTGCCTACGGCATCGACGGTTTTCATATAGACATGCTGGACCAGGGATTTGGTAAGCCGTACGGATGTTGGTGCGACACGTGTCGCGAGAAGTTCCGCGCCGAATACGGCCACTCCATGCCCACTGGCGTAACATGGGATAAGGCGTGGGACAAAATGCTGGAGTTTCGTTATGCGTCCAGCGAACGCTTTGAAAAAGAGCTGACTCGTTACATTCGATCGCTCAATCCCAACGCGACGGTCGACTACAACTACCATGGCAATCCTCCGTTTTCGTTCGAAGTTGGCCAGCGTCCCGTGCAGCACGCGCGCAATGGAGACTTTGTCACGGGCGAAACCGGCGTGTGGGGCTTCAGCGCGTTAGGCGTTGGGTTGAACGCAGAATTTTATCGAGCGGCCACGCCGGGCGTGCCGTTTCAAGTGGCAATCCAACGAGGCGTGCGGATGTATCACGATCAGACCACGCGTCCGCTACACGATATGCGCTGGGAAACACTCACGCTGTTGGCCCACGGAGCGTTCGTGACCATGATCGACAAGACCGCGTTCGACGGTTCGCTGGATCCGGTGGCCTACCAACGCATGGGCCAAGTGCTGGCCGAAGCCCAAGCGAAACGAACGCACTTTGGACACAAACCTGTCGTCGACATTGGACTCTACTTCAGCAGTCGCACGCGTGACTGGATTGGACGCGAAGAAGCCGCAAAGTACTTTAAATGTTTTCAAGGTGCTCATCAAGCCTGTGTGATGGAACATCTGCAATTCGGCGTCATCCTGGACGAAAACGTGACGCTGGACACGCTGCAACTGTTTCCCGTAGTTTGCCTTCCAAATGTCGCGATCATCTCCGAACGAGAAGCGGACCTGTTTCGTCGCTACGTTCGCGACGGCGGCAAACTGCTGATCACCGGCCACCCCGGTCAATTCGACGAACTGGGAAATCCACTGCGAAATTCCGTCTTGGAAGATCTGATTGGAGCACGTGTGGTGGAACGTTTGGAATCGGAAGACAATTGGATCAGTGTTGGTGGTATTTCATCAGACAATCTTCAGGAACAGGCTATTGCGGACGAATTGCAAATTGACTGGCCCTTTTTGATTAAAGGCCCGGCGACCGTTTATAGGCCAACAACGGCTACTGGACTGGGCAAGCTCTACAAGCCACACCGTACGCAGCGTCAGTTGGAAGGAAAAATGGGCACGGACTGGCCGATGAGTGCCGACGTATCGGTGGGCCCCGCCGTCTTGATCAACTCATTCGAAAAGGGCATGGTCGTGACTTGTGCCGGTTCACCCGATTTTGCAACGGCAAGCGAACATGCTCTGGTCGAAGATCGAGTGTTATTTTGCAACTTGTTTCGCGCACTGCGGACCAAGCGCCGAGTTGTCGTCGCAGGGCCTGCCAACGTCGAGGCTGTCATTACCGATGACATGAATTCGCGCACGTTGCGAATCCACTTGTTGGCATACAACGCCACGCCTCGCACCACGCCGCAAACGAATCGCCCGTATGTCTTGCCGGGAATGATCGAAGACGAACCAATCTACCGCGTCACAATTTCTGCCGATGGCATGCGCTCGGCCAGCGCGCTCAGCACCACGACTGCCGTTCAACGAGTTGACGACAAAGTCGAAGCGACCATCGAAGGTATTCACGACGTCATCTTGCTCGAGTACTGATTGCTGAACGTGGTTCGCACGAATCATCGCTTTATCCGATTGTTGATGCCGGCCTGTAAATCGGCCGTGCATGTGAATTGCAAGACGACAGGTCCGGAATCAATTGTCCAAAGCGAAAACTGCTGGTGGACGCGAAATGGACTTCGCGAAGCTGTTCTGATCAATTGTTGCGAGCCTAAGTTCCATCCACCTGAGGGGGGCGCACTTACACGGATTTCGTTGCGCGATTTGTCGCATATCTGTTACAATCGGGCCAAGAGCTGAGTCTCCGAATTCGGGCTATTCGCGGCAGAATGTCCCGAAAATCTAAGGTAAAACAGGCGAATGCGCGCTTCGCAGTTAAGTGGGAGAGATACGTATGTCCTTTCGGTTTGGTCGCAAGAACTCGTCGAATCACAACAAGCGTTTACAAGTTGAAACTTTAGAGCCTCGCGTGGTGCTGGATGCCAGCGTGATTATCAGCGAGTTTATGGCCAGCAATGACGACGTTCTGTTGGACGAAGACGGCGAAGATTCTGATTGGATCGAGCTTCTAAATGTTACTCCGGAAACCATCAATTTGAACGGTTGGCATTTGACGGACGATCCGGATGACTTGAACAAATGGACGCTGCCCGAAGTTTCTCTGAATCCGGGCGAACACCTCTTGGTCTTTGCGTCCGGGAAAGATCGCGACAACCCCTTGGGAACGTTGCATGCGAATTTCAGTCTCAGCGCCAGCGGAGAATACCTCGCGGTCACTCGGCCCGATCAGTCCATCGATTTTGAAATCGCGCCGGGGTATCCTCGGCAAGTGACCGACATTTCGTATGGAATTCCGAATGGTGCGGCCGAACAAATCTTGTTGCCGTTGAATTCGCCCGCACAAGTTTTGGTGCCTACCAATGATGCGTTGGAGCCAGAAGATTTGGCTTCGGGGTTAATTGCCGGCAGTTGGCTTGATCCGGCCTTGGATACGGCGGCGTGGATTCAGACTACAACCGGCGTCGGTTTCTATGATGATTCTGAGAATCCCAATCCGAAACCAGGTGACGGGACCGTGATTGCCAATTCCACCACGGAGTTCAATAGTTTTCAAACGCTGAATAACTGGCGCTACGGGTACTGGGAATCGTCTACTGACACAGACGGTGTCTACAGCGTTGATGATTTTGACGCGTTCAGCTGGACGGGGCTGAGCACAGTGTCGCCGTTCAATCACTGGGATGGGACCAAGTGGGATTTGGCCGTGGCGCCGAATGTTCCCAACACGGAAATGCGATCCGATGGCGTGCGGACTTCCGGCACGAATTCCAGCGATGCCGTCCATCATCCTATTCGACGTTGGACATCCGAAGTTACGGGCAGCATTCTGGTTTCTGGAACGCTGAATGATTTGGATTCGGCCGGTGATGGAGTGATTGCCAGAATCTTATTGAACGGCAATGAAGTCTATTCGCAAGCCATTAACGGTAACATGGTTTCCTATTCGCGGATCATGGCCGTCCAACAAGACGATGTCATTGACTTTGTGATTGATCCGGGGCCGGCACAAAACGACATAGGTGACAATACGGAATTCACGGCCGTGATCGAAGACATCACGGCCATTGTTGGCCCGGACGGTGGTTTGCCGACCATTGCGGATGACGTTTCGGGCGACATTGGTTCGGCAATGCAAGGTCAAGCAACGTCGGCGTATGTGCGAATTCCGTTCCAAGTAGCCGAAGGAAATCTCAATTCGCTGTTGCTGAATATTCAATACGATGACGGCTTTGTGGCCTATTTGAACGGCCAAGAGATTGCCGCTCGTAACGCTCCAGAGCTGCCCGCTTGGAATTCTACTTCGTTGGAAGACCGGTCCGCTGTGGACGCGACGGCCGCAGAATCGATCAACGTCACGGACTACATTGATCTGTTAGTTCCGGGGACGGAAAACGTGTTGATGATCCATGCGCTCAACAGTTCGATCGACAGCGGCGACCTGCTGGTCCTGCCCGAACTAGTCGCCACGAACTTGCAAATCGAGCTGGGCGAACTGCGTTACTTCGTCACTGCCACGCCAGGCGAATCCAACGGCTTGGGCAGCGCGGACGTGGGCCCGGTATTCTATGATCGAACGCATTCGCCACATATACCAGGAACGACCGAGGCAATTGTGGTGACCGCCAATGCGGCCGAGACGTTTGCCGCAATTTCAAAGGTGGATCTGCACTACCGAGTCATGTACGACGAAGAAGCCGTGATTGCCATGGTGGACGACGGTTCCGGCAATGACGCGGTAGCCAACGACGGAATCTACACAGCCACAATTCCGGCCGGTATTGCCACGGATGGACAGATGGTTCGTTGGTACATGACTGCCGAAGACGTCAACGGACAAATCGGTCGGTTTCCTCGGTTCGAAGACACTAGAAATCAAGAAGAATACTTCGGTACCATTGTCCAAGACGTCGAAACCCAAACCAATTTGCCACACTTGCATTGGTTTGTGGAATCTCGAGCTCGAGCGATGTCGGGCGGCACGTATGGATCTCTGTGGTACAACGGCGAATTCTACGACAACGTCCGCTTCAGCCTGCACGGTCAATCTTCGTCTGGCTTTTCGACTGTCAAGAAAAGCATGAACGTCAATCTGCCGGACGATCATCGCTTCACATGGAATCCAGACGAACCGCAAATGAAGAAATTCAATTTGCTGACCAATTACGCGGACAAGAGCAAACTGCGGAACACGTTGGGCTACGAACAGCGCAAGATTATTGGTGATCCGTATCATTTGGCCGAATCAGTGCGAGTAAACCTGAACGGTGAATTTTTTGCGGTATATGATTTTGTCGAAGATGGTGACAACCGCTGGCTAGAACGGTTGGGCATGGATCCCGAAGGCGCGTTGTACAAAATGTACAACAGCTTTGATACCGCTACCGGCGAAAAGAAAACGCGACGCGATGAAAATACGCAAGACTTGCGAGACGCCGTGGCGGGAACTCGTCTGACTGGAGACGACTTGAATCATTTCCTGTTCGACAACATCAATATCCCAGCCATGGTCAACTACTTGGTAGGCTTTGCCATGACGTCCAACCGTGATTGTTGTCACAAGAACTACTATGCTTTCCGCGATACCAACGGAACGGGCGAATGGCAGTTCATGCCCTGGGACGTGGACCTTAGCCAAGGCCGTAACTGGGTCGGTGGTCTAGCGTACTTTGATGACACGATCACCTACAACAATCCGCTGTTCATGGCCAGCAACAATGCGTTGGTGTCTGACTTGTACGCCACGGATGGTTTCCGAGACATGTACCTGCGGCGTCTGCGATCTCTGATGGATGCCTACGTCAAGCCGCCCGGCACGCCGTACGAAGACTTGCCGTTGGAAACGCGAGTGGACGAATTGGTCCAGTATATGTGGGACGACGCTCAACTGGACAACGACAAGAATCCTTCCAACTGGGGCCAGACTGGTTTTCAGACGTTCCAAGAAGCGACGGACATTATCAAGAACGAATATTCCGCTCCGCGACGCGAATGGTTGTATTCGCAGGTTCAGCCCGACACCAGTCACATCACTGTGCTCCTGTCTGGCGATGTCGGTGCCCTGCCGCTGAAGTATTTGGTGCCGTCGGATAATTCGCTGGGCAATTCTTGGACCGCGCCAGACTTCAATGACGCATCTTGGTCTGACGGAACGACCGGAATTGGATTGGAAACCTCCACTCGAGGCGGTTATGAAGACCTATTGGGTACGGACATTGAAGAAGAGATGATCGGCCGCACGTCTGTCTTTGTTCGCAGCTCGTTCAATCTAGATTCGCTGGACGACATTGACGAATTGACATTGCGCATGAAATTCGACGATGGCTTTATCGCCTACATCAACGGCGTGGAAGTCCATCGAGAAAACATTGACGAAGGCGTCAGCGGCTTCGATATCACAGCAGACGGCAATTCGGATCGCTTTGCCGTGGAATATGAAAACTTTGATATTTCGAATTTCATCAGCACACTACGAGTCGGCGAAAACGTGTTGGCCATTCAAGCGGTCAATCAATCGGCAACCAGTAACGACATGCTGATGATTCCGGAAATAGTGGAAGGGATTGTGCCTAATTCCTCGGGAGAAATTCCTGCCGCTCAAAACGGTAATCCGCAGATCACAATCACCGAAATTGACTTCAATCCTGTTAGCGGCAACCAGGACGAAGAATACATCAAGCTGACCAACAACAATAGCTTTGCTGTCGACATCAGCGGTTGGACGTTGCAAGGCGGAGTCGATATGACATTCCGTCCCGGTACAGTTCTGCCGTCCGGTTGGTCCGTGTACGCCGTGGCCGATGCCAAGTCGTTCCGAGCTCGTGCGGAAGGCCCGTCGGGCAACCAAGGTCTGTTTGTTCATGGCAACTATGAAGGTAGCCTAAGCAACTACGGTGAAACGTTGGTTCTGTCGGGCAGTGACGGCGCGGAAGTCACTTCGTTTACCTACGAAGGACAACCCACGGTCACTCAGGAATCGCTGCGAATCACCGAAATCATGTACAACCCGTTAGGCCCCAGCGCCGCCGAACTGGCCGTCAATCCGGAATGGACGGCCGACGATTTTGAATTCATCGAATTGCAAAACACTTCGTCCACAGAAACGCTGGATTTAACTGGCGTGACGTTTGTCGGCGGTATTGATTTCAACTTTACGGATAGTCAGATCACCAGCTTGGCGCCAGGCGCACGAGTCTTAGTCGTGCAAGACTTGGCCGCCTTTACGGCTCGCTATGACGCCGCGGCCGTCGCCAAAGTGGCCGGCGAATTCGCCAACTTTACCGGACTTCGCAACAGTCAAGAAACCATCAAGTTGAACGACGCCACGGGATCAACCGTGCAAGAATTCGACTATTCAGATGATGTGGATCGAGGCTGGTCGTTCTTGGCAGATGGGAATGGTGCTTCGCTGGAAGTAGTCTCCACCGGCGGAGATTACGGAAGTGTCGCCAACTGGCAAGGTAGCCAACGCATTGGCGGCACGCCGGGAACGACAGATTCGTCCGCCGCTTCTGCGTTGATCATCAATGAAGTGCACGCCAGGACCAATGCTCCAGACGTGGACGCCATTGAACTTTACAATCGTGGTAGCCAACCGCTTGCTCTGAATCAGTATTACTTGGGCGATGCCGCGGACAGTATCCAGTCGTTAGCGGCCTATCAAATTCCCAGCACCACTTTGCCGGCTGGCGGTTATCTGGTCATTCGCCGAGACGACTTGGGATTTGGACTGGCCGGTAGCGGTGACCAAGTCTATTTGACTCGGGGAACCACTGCTGGGCCAACGCACTTTGTGGACGCGATTGACTATCCCGCGTTGCAAGCGGGCCGAACCTACGGACGTTCGCCGAATGGAGCCGACGTCTGGACGCAGCTGTCCAGTCCCACTCTGGGCGCAGAAAACGCTGCACCGTTTGTCGATAGCGTGATCATTGCCGAAGTGAATTATCATCCCGCGGCGCCGTCGGCGGCAGCGCTGGCCATCGATCCCACGTTAGATCGGAATGATTTGGAGTTTGTAGAACTTCATAACCGCAGCAATGCCGCGGTGGATGTTTCGCAGTGGCGAATTCGAGGTGACGTGGGATTCGACTTCCCGGCTGGCACGGTCCTTGCGGCTGGCGACAGCCTAGTGGTAACGCGTTTCAATCCCGCCAACCCCGAAAATGCCGTTCGCCTATCGGCCTTTATGACGCATTACGGATTGAATAACGCCAACAAGTTGATTGGCGGATTTAGCGGTTCGCTGAACGATGGTGGTGATCGAGTGACCTTGCAGCGATCGGAATTGGTCGAAGGCGTGCTACAGCATGTGCTGGCCGACCAAGTCCGTTTTACGGATTCGACACCTTGGCCGATCGCAGCGGATGGCGAAGGAGCTTCGTTGAATCGAACGGCAGCCGACGTGTTGGGTGATAGCCCAATCAGTTGGGTTGCCGCATCACCGACGCCCACGGCGGCCAATTTCGGCGGCTCGAATCCAGCCGATTTCAATGGCGACGGCCAGCTGACCGCCGCAGATATTGACCTGTTTGGCCAAGCACTGCGTTCACCAAATCCAGCTTCCCAATTCGATTTGAACGGTGACGGACAAGTGGACGAAGCGGATCGAGATGATTTGATCTTCAACCGCTTTGGCACGACGTACGGAGATTCCAATCTAGACGGCCGATTCAATTCTGCCGATTTGGTTGCTATCTTTGTCGCTGGAGAATTTGAAGACGGTATCGCTGGTAATTCCGGCTGGGCGGAAGGGGACTGGAACCTGGACGGCGATTTTGGCACCGGCGATTTGGTGGCTGCCTTTGTTGCAGGTGGATATCAAGCCAATGCAGCGCCCAAGTGCAATTGCATGACATTGCCTTTGCGGACTTGGAGGACGATATTTGGCACAAGCCGCTTAAGAACAAGAACAGCAAGCAAGTAGATGACCTAGTGGCAGACTTGCTGGCAGATCGTATTGAAGTGTAGCGCAGAGGTCTGAGGCAACTCCGACGGCGCGGGAGTGGACCGCCACCGTGTTCAATTTTACGCGGTGGCGAGTTCGCTCGTTTCGTCCGATTCGTGCATTTCGTCATGTTCGCTGGTATCATGCCGTGAAACCATGGCGTCCAGCGATTCGTCGTCTTCGTCATCTAGATTGCCAAGCTGCCCTAAGATTGGTAGTGGATCGACTAACGTCCACGCGGGCATTTGCGCTAACAGACTGCTTAGAATCAGGCCACTACGAACTGTCCACAACAGATAGCCCACCGTGAATGACGAAGTCAGGCCGAGTGTAGCGGTGGAAAATACCAGCTCTTCATGCGTTTGTTCATTGAGCACATGTCTGCGAATGTCATCCACCGAATCCCAGACGACGCGTTGCATCTGTCTTAGTTGATTGGTCTGCACGTCATAGGCGTACGATCGAATCAGAATAGTGCTGTCGTTCCCAATGGTTTCAGATTGATCGTTCTGGCGACCGGTCGTGTTGTACGCGGCGGGCGATATCGTTTCGTCTAGGGATGCGGTTTGGCTGGCCAGCGAGGTTGTTGTCATCATGGTTTCAGGCAGTGAAACGACATTTTCCTTCTGCGCTACAGCGGAACTTTGAGTTGCGGGGCGAACCGATGCAGGTGGTTCGGCGTTGGGCGGACGAATGGCCGATGCAGGAGTTTCCACGTTCGGTTCAGCCGAAGAAGCATCTTCGTTCTTGGCCGTTGTGGAATTCTGCGTTTCATCTGGTGGCGCGATCGTGGTTGGTCCGTTGATCGAAAAGACGTCCAGTCGAATGGTACCTAACGTTGATTCAGTTCCGTCAAAAACGCGGAACTGAATTTCTTCTCGTCCAAAGAAATCAGCATGCGCCGTGTAAGTGAATTCGCCGTTCTGCTGCCAATTGACAGTACCGTTGACGGGCTCGGTGACGATAAGAAACGTCAGTGTATCTCCGTCCGCATCGGATGCCACTAGCGCGGCGTTGCCTTGGATGGTTTCGCCTGCACTAAGCAACAGATTCAAGTTCTGGACCACTGGCGCTTCATTCGTGGAATAGACCACAATCTGGCCAACAGCATCGACAAACGCGCCATCCGGATCGGTCGCTCGAATAACAAACGTACTCGATCCAACCGCGTTCGCAGCAAAATCGACGGCCAATACGCCGGTGGTCGAATTCAGTGACGCGATGGTCAACGCGGGATTGGAATTCGACACAATACTATAGGTCAAAGCCGTATTGTCGACGTCGTGAAAACGGTTGGCAACGTTCAGGTATCGCGTGTCAGAGTTCTTCTCTATGTGGACGGTGCCCAGTCCCGTTGTTGTGGGATCGTCATTGACCGGTTGTACGTCCAAGACAAAACTGGTGGTCGCGGTATCTTGTCCATCGGAAACGGTCACGGTGATGGTCACGGCGCCAAAGGCGTTGCCGACTGGCGATAGCCGGATCCCTTGGAGCGAACCGCCACTGTGGACCAACGCAATCCCGCTGGGCGCTACGATGGAAGTGTCACTCGAAGTGACCTGAACCGCCATGCTGTTTTCCAGGCCTTCAGGATCGACAATCACGACCGGAATCAATCCCGTTTGACTATCTTCGCTGACAACTTGATTGGCGATGGCGTTGATCGTATGCGGTTCATTGGCATTCGCCACGTTCAGCGTGTAGTCCACAAAGTCGTCCGGTGTGCCGCCAACGGTCGTGTCGTCCAAGTTGATGCGAACCGCATGCGACGTGGCGCTTTCGTAATCTAAAGTCGCACCCGCTTTGATACGAAGTTGATTGCCGACAATTTCAAAGATTGTGTCGCCAGCCAGTGACAGCAAATTAGTGCCCAGTGCGTCATCGTCAATCACAATATCCGCCACCACTTGGCCGGCCGTCAGATTGGCCGATTCAGATAACGAACTGACGACATTGGTCAGTGACACCGTTGGCGCTTCGTTCTGATCTTGAATGTGAATGGTGAAGGCGTCTGCATCATCGGAATTTCCGCCCAACGAACTATCGTCTACTACAACACTGACATTGTAGGACGACTTGGCTTCAAAGTTGGGCGTCAAGTTATTGGCTAACTGGACTTGATTGCCCATGATGACAAAGCGACCGGCGTCAGAACCGGTCAAGCGGACCGAGTTCGTCCCCAGAGCGTCATCCGTTACGGTGAATGTCGCAACCGTGGTGCCAGCGGCATAGACGGTGTTTTCGCTCATTGCGGTGATCGTCGAAGTCAGCGCAATGCTGGGCAATTCGTTTTGGTCTTGGACCTGAATCGTAAACGATTCGTCGTGAAATTCGCCCGCGTTATCGGTCACTCGGAGCGTGACTTCATATGACGCCTTCGCTTCAAAGTCCAGAACGCCGTCGGCCAGGACCAGACGATCATTGTTTGTACCCGCAATCCAAAACTTGCTGGCGTCGGCACCACCTGCAATCGAATAGAACAACGCGTCTCCGTCCGGATCGGCTCCAGAGATCGTGGCCACAACGTGGCCTCCCGTAGTGTCCGTGTTTTCCATCACCGTGACGTTGCTCAGGCTCAGATCAATCGGCGCGTTATTGGCAAGGTTGGTAGTGGTAAGCGTCAGTGCTGAAAGGAGTTCTGAAGTGGTGGATAATCCCAGGTCGGTTGTGTCCAAAACAGTGGAAGTCGTACCGCTGGTTCCACCGCCTAATTCGGTATCCGAAAATTCGACCGCCGTTATGCCGTGACCAAACCGAAACAACATCGTTCCAGCCGCAAAGAATTGGTTCGTCAGTGACGAATCGACTTCGACCACATCAATGCCTCCACCGGACGTGAGCCCGAGCGAGTCCAGGTCCAGTAGCACCTGTTCCGTGAACGTCGAATTCAAGCCAGTGTCGTCCACGGACATGACGTACACGTCATTCGATCCCGCTTTTGTGTAGACCAATTGGCCAGCGTGAAGTATCGTTCCGCCGACGACCGTGTCCGCTTCAACGAGCGACACGCCTGTGACATTGCTGCCGGCGTCGCCGATAAGTCTCATCACGGTACCAGACGAATAGTCATCAATCGCGGTGGGGCGGTACACAAAAATCTCTTCTGGCAACACCGTAAACGTGCTGGTGGCCCCCACAAAACTTTCCGCGTTGGCGGTGGACAATAACAAGTCACCTCGTTGCAACGCCATGGCAGTGGTGGCCCCAACGCTTACGTTGGAGCTTACGTAGTGCAACGAATCGATTGACAGTGCATTGAGCGCATAGTTGTTGAAGTCAATGATCGGAGAGAACGAACCGTTGGAATTCGCGCCCAACGTCAGATTAGGGTCGGCCAATTGGACCACCGTTGCAGCCGACCAAGATTCAATTCCCGGACTGCCCGTGTTACTGACACCTCCTTGTGTCGAAAACCACACGCTGGAATAATCCAAAACCGGACTGACGGTAATAGTGAACGTCTGTTGGGCGACCGCCGTTCCATCGCTAACACTCAGCGTGATCGTGACGGGCCCGCCAAACGCGTCGGCCGTAGGGGTAATGGTGAGCGTCCGATTCGCGCCCGAGCCGCCCAGTACCAGGTTGCTGTTCGGAATAATGGATGCATTGTTCGAAGTGGCCGAAACAATCAGCGAACTGGCAGCGGTTTCCGGATCGTCAATGGTAAACGCCAGCGATGTCGCCTGATCTTCTCGAATCGTTCGATCTACCAAATCGGTCGATGTGATGGTTGGGGATTCGTCTTGATCAACGACCTGTATTGTAAGCGTTTGGTCGAACGATAGCCCAGTCGAATCGGTCGCGCGAACCACAACCTGGTACGAACTTTGCGTTTCATAGTCAAGTACTCCGTTATGGATCACCAGTTTGTCACTGTTTGCACCGGCAATGTAGAATTTGCTTTGATCGGTCCCGCCGACAATGGCATACGTAAACGTTTCACTGGCATTGGCGTCGGTCGCGGTCAGTGTACCAACCACGTGCCCGGTGTCAGTCGTGGTCCCTTCGCTTATTTGGTCGTTGTCAATCTGGATCGATGTTGGACCGGCCAATTCGTAGAGTGCCGTAATATCGGCCGACGTCAGTTTGCGTTCGTAGATTCGCACATCGTCAATCACGCCCGCTGCTGGATAGGCATAATCATTCCCCGTAAAGTTATCGTCCGCTGTACCAACACGCCATTCTTCCGTGCCGTATTCTATGGCCACCTGGCCCGGAATGAAGTGAGTCGTTCCATCCAGTTGGCCATTGACGTAGATTCTCACTTCGCCAGCGGGTCGGTCGACCGTGACGGCAATGTGATAGAATTCGCCTGGCGAGTAGGCCTGCGTTGTCTCGACAACAACGGGCGTCATTCCAGCTAACCACGTTTCAAATTGGAATCGGCCGTCGTGCTGATACCAAATGCCGGTGTGTTCGCCTTCTTTGACGAGAACGCCGTAGGCAGATTGATCACTACTCTCGTTTGTGCTCGGCGGTGCGTTGTCAGGACGGAACCAAGCGGAAAGCGTGTAGTAGTCAGCTTCCTGGATATTTTCTAATGAAGGACTATTCGGCACTTCAAAGAAGTCTTCGGTACCATCGCTGTAGTCAAAGTGGAAGCCACCCCCGACCGCGCCCACTTGCCAGTCTTGATTACCAACCAAGTTTGCGTCATTGCCGTTCACCGAACTGTCCACCGCGGTGGTGCCGGTTCCGTCGTCCAGTTGTAAGTGAAGCACTAAGTTAGACGTAACGTCGACGATATCGTTGACGTCGATGGAAACCTGTGCCGCCGAAGTCGCCAAGGTGGCCAGGTGGTCCGAATTCAAGGCGGACACTTCGTCTAACGAAAGGCTTCGTCCAAAAATGGCGACCGAATCGAGTTCGCCGCCCAAGAATCGAACAGAACTTAGGTCTTGGCGACTTCCTAGGAACAGATTACCTGCTGGATCGAAACTGTCGCCACCGTTTGATGCATTGGAAGCTCTGAGTATGCCATCCAAATAGACTCTCGCACCATTGGTTGCGTCGACTGTCAGAGTATACGTATGCCAACCGGTTCCCACCGCGCCACTTGCGTCAAAATTCAATTCATTCAAGGGCTGGGGATCGTTCGAGTCACCGAATACCGTCTTCATGATGCCGGAAAAGCCGCTCTTGCCCCATTCCCCAAGAAAGATATTGAGGTTTTCAAGTCCGTTGGGATCGCCGTGGCTGTAGAGATATTGATAGTCGTCGCCGCTATTGTCATCAATCTTGAACTTGAACGAAACGGTGAATTCGTTGTTGTAAGTGATGTCGGGCAACGAAACGTAGTCATTGATTTCGTCAAACTGCAGCGCGTCGCCATAGACTCCCGAAACGGTGGTCGCGCCATTGATCGTGCCATTGGCCGAACCCATCGAATCAATGGCGTTTCCGTTCAGGCCCCAAAAATGAGTCAGGCCGTCACTGCCATCGCTGATGACATAGGTGAACGAATCATTGCCGTCCGTTCCGTCCACCGCCGTATAGGTAATCGTTCCGTTTCCGTTGTTGATGACCGTCCCCAATGTCGGCGATCCGATATCGACAATCTGAAAGGCATCGCCATCCGCGTCCAAATCATTGGCCGTTAAATCGATGGTTTGAGCCGAACCGGCGGCAACGGTAGCCGTGTCATTTACCGCTATCGGCGCATTTGATTTGGCGAACAAGGCAATCGCGTCGATCGCTTCGCCGATATCGCTCAGCTGCACATCGGACCCGTCCATCAGTAAAGAGGCTGTTGCCGCGCCCGTACCGGCTAACGACGTTTGAGAAACGTTCAGGACGAAGACGTCGTGACGAGTGACCGCCAAGCCGTTGTCACCAACGCTGCCGTTATTGTCGATGGCCAGAACCAACTGGCCTTCAGTCAGCAATGCTCCTCCCAGAGTAACGGCCGATTCAATCAATTCGATGCCAAACAATCTGCCGGAAATGCCAACGTCTGCACCGTCAATCAACAATTGCGTCGTTCCGGTGGTACTGCCAGTTCCCACGTCATTTGCTTCGAAAAGATAGACATTCGAATCTTCCGCACCGCCACTTCGAACCAACAGAAAGGAACCGGCAGTCAGCGTCGCTTCGCCCATGTGTGTCTGATTCGACCAGCGTGACGCCGCGGATTTCTGCTCCCAAAGGGTTGTCCAGCAACGTAAAGAAGGTACCGCCGCTGAAGTCGCCGACGGTGTCCGGACGGAAAACAACCAGGTCCTCCTTGGCAACGGCAAGACTGTTGGAACTGACAAGAGTTCCGCTGCCCTTTAGCGAAAACAGCACATCTCCTTTGACCAAATCAAACGCCGCGAAGGTATCGCCGCCGACGGTAATATCGGTCGTCACGTAGTGTAACGCATTGACATCCGCTCCGCTTAAAAAGTCGTCCACGTCAAATACATCAGACATTTGGCCCGCCGTCGCGCCGGATGGTTCCAAGGCAAAGCCAGTGCCGCCCAATTGAACGACCGTTCCCTTGTCAAACGCAGCTAGGTCGGTGCTGCTTCCCGTGCCAACGCTACTAAACCAAAATCCTCGCTCAGGCGCTTTCACCGTGAAGTTCGTAGAACTAATGCGAACACCACCATTTCCATCGTCAGCGCGAAGTTGAATGGTGTGAGTGCCCAGCGAACTGACGCCCATTGTTTCCAGAGTCGTCCAACTGATACTGGCCGAGGCCGAAGTTGGTTCATTCGCTTCGCCAAAGATACCGTTGCCGTTTAGGTCCCACGCAAATGACAGCGAATCACCATCCACATCAAAAGCCGAGGCTTCGCTCAGCAGCAGATTCTCGCCCATTCCCACTTCATACGGGCCACCGGCCGTCACATCGGGCGCGGAATTGCTGACACCGACCAGTGTCGCCGAACCAAAAACGCGAGGATCGTTTGCTGCTTGTCCTGTGGAATCTTGCCAAGCCAATTTGCCATCCAGCGTGCCTCCGTTGTCGTCGTCTCCTACTTGAACTTCTAAGCCAATAACATGGCCGCTGGTAGGTGACACACCTAAACGACTCCACGGAATGGCCACTTCCACAGTATAGCCAGTGGCGTTCGTCGTGACGGCATGAAGAATGCCGGAAGCGCCGGTCGCGGAATGGGGACCTGTGACCAGTGTATTATCGCTCGCACGAATCCCCAAATGATATTCGTCGGCATCGTATGTTGAATTTCCCGTTATTTGCTGACCGACAAACAACTCGACAATGTCGTCCGAAAAATAATCGGTTCCAGTCCCTTCCAGCGTGTCGTCGTCAACTTCGACTAGGAAATAAAGATAAGACGAGTCCCACAACGACGACCACGTTGCTGACAGGTCAGTGTCATTATCAATTGTTCCGGAAGTTAATAACGACACCGAGTTGGAAATGGCTCCGGCCCAAATACCATCGACCGTACCATCGACGGTGACACTGGTGCCGGCTTGTCGAATCAGCGTGTCGGTTCGGGTGCCGAACTGTCGAGCAAAAACGCCGCTAGTGTCGGATTCGCCAGTGCCGCTCCAAGCAAACACCAGGTTGTCTAGATTCCCCATGGCCACCGACGCTTTGACTTGATCTCCCGTCGTGAAATGATTCACGTCAATCGTCCGGTGGACGCTGTGATCAGCTTCATAAATGCGAGCATGAATGCCACTTTGATCGCCATCGTTGGCTTCTTCGTAGACGATGGCATAGTTTCCGTCAGCGTCGACCGAAATGGAGGGCGCGGTCGGGCTACCGTAGGCTACCAGCTCCCAGTTCTTGGCGGTCGAACCATCACCGTTGTAGACGCGATAATAGGTTCCCCAGGCAAGGAAAACATCGCTACGAGCGGCGACGATGAAGTCACCAGAATCGCGAATTGCCACCGACTGAGACGAAACCGAATTTGTCGTATTCGTCTTAATGGCGGTGGTCAGAGCCGAACCGTTGGACCCGTACTTTCGCACAAACAGATCGCTGCTGCCCTTCCAGGAAACAGCGAATTCGCCGCTGCGATTCATCGATACCGACGTATCGGATTCGGAATCACCACTGGCGGTATTGACCTTAACTTCCGCACCATCCAGAGCATCGCCGTTGGCGTCAAAACGCCGGAAAAAGACGCCGTCACTGTCACCGGCTCCGGCTCCTTCCCAAGCAATGACAAAGTCTCCGCTGGCGCGATTGATACTAACGCTGGCGTTTTCTTGGTTGCCACTGGTGGTCACGGCCAGACGTTCATTGGTGCGTGCGGCCCCGTTGGCGTTGTAAACTCGATAGTAGACGTCGTTGTTCGAACCGTTGTGGGACGTCCATGTAATCACGAACGAACCGTTGTCGGCAACTGCGACCTGAGCCCACTGTTGATCGCCGGCAATGGTTTGGTTGACCAAGAATTCGCTGGTCAGGGCCGTCCCGGACGAATCGTACATGCGCGCCATCACACCGTAGCCGTTGCCATCGGCGCCAGACGACTGATTCGACGACCAGACCACTACATAGTTGCCATTCTGGTCAACGGCAATCGCTTGACGACTGCCTCGAACTTCGCTGGAAGTGACCTGCTGGCCGGATGTGGTGACATTGACCTGCAAATCTCCGGTCGGTTCAAACTCGATGGCAGGACGATATTCGTACGCACCAATGTCAGGTGCGGCATCACGGAGTTCACCAGTTTGGTCCGTAGTAGGTGCGCCCGTGGTGTTACCGCCGTCAATGGCCAAACTGGTCGACAACAGCCGCATCGTAGGCGCGAATCCACCGTTGTCCGCTAGTGTGCCAAGTAACGGATCGGTGTTGGCGATATCTGCGGGCTGAAGTCCGGTGGCTGTCCCTGTTGTGCGAACAAAGTTCGATCCATTGCTGCTGAAGACGCCAGTCAAATCGTCACCGACGCTGCCGCCGGAACCGAAGTTATTGGCCACCAGCGTGTTGGCCAAATTGACCACACCGCCAGCCTGGTTGCTGATTCCGCCACCGTCTAGCTGAGCGGTATTGTTGGCGATCGTGACGTTTTGCAGCGAGACCTGTCCAGTGTTGAGTATGGCACCACCTTCGCCGGTCGTGGCCAAATTGTTGGCGAACGTCGCGTTGGTCAGCGAAAGCATACCATTTCGGTTTTCAATGGCGCCGCCTTGGTCCGCGCTGTTGTCCGCAAACGTGGCGTTCGAAACAGTCAAATTCCCTTGGTTGCGAATCGCTCCGCCATACGTGACCGCTGTGTTCGAATGAAAATAGACGTCGTTAGCAGTGACCATGCCTAAGAACCGAGCTCCGCCGCCCACGTCGGCGTGGTTTCCGGAAATGATCACTTCCTCCAATTCGATTGTGGCGCCGGAATCACGAATACCACCGCCAACGCCCAACGTATTACCTACCGTCGCGTCTCCGTTAATGATAGACAGCTTTGAAAACGAAACCTGAATACCAGCCGCCACATCGAAGACTCGATCAAGGTGGTTCGCATCCACAATGGTACTGTTGGCACCCAAGCCAATGATCGAGACGTCATGCAAAATATCCAAATCACCGGTGGCAGCCAAGTCTTCCAGTTCGCCGGTCAAGCTAAGCGTATATGTGCCGGCGACGGTCAGTCGTATTTCATCCGCATCTGCGTTGGCGTTGGCTTGAATAATGGCTTCTCGAAGCGAAGTCAGTCCGTCTCCGCCATCAACCACGTCCAACAGCGTATCGACCAAGATCACGGCCAGCTTGCCGTCCCACGTTTCTGCGTGCAATATCTCTGTCTGGACGCTCCCGACAGCAACTTCCAAGTCCCAGTCGCCCGCATAGGCTGTGTTTCCCGTGGTGTCGTTGCTGGCCGCGATGTCGGCGCCGGTCAAATCGTGCAGGCCTTGCAACAGCGCAAGGCCCGATTCGTTGCCAGCCAAATCGCAACCGTACAACAAAATGTCCGCACCGTCGCGAAGGTTCGTTCGCCAATCTAACAAACCATTGGCGTGTTCTACCAAGTTCGCATCGGTTAGTCGTTCGGATCCTAACAGCAGCGATCCTTCGTCTGCGTGGCTCAGTACATGTAACGCGTCCACGCCGCCTAAAGACTTCAACGCGTCCGCGATCTGCTGCACACCATCGTCGGCCGGATTGAGGAGGAGGATTTCGTACTGCGTGATAGAATCGGCCTGTGATTGGATCTCCGTCAGCAAGCGTTCAAAGTCAGTGACCGAAGTATCCACGACAATCAATTCGCGCCGGCCCGCGTTTGCGTTGTCGGTCAGTATCGAATCCGCCGAAAAATTGTCCGACAGTTCGATCCGCAACGCATCTTCCACGCCCTCAAACGCTTGCCAAAAGTCATCCATACCGCTGTCCGAATGATGGATGTCCCAATCCGCATCGGTGAAAGACAGGTCGACGTCTTCGTCAGCCACGGGAGAAGCGCTAAATAGGACTCGATCTTCCAACGCAAGCAAATCCAGTCCTTGCGGTGGTTTCGTCGAGCGATGCTTGCGGAGCCAGGTTCGGAGCGATTTGAGCATAGGGTGCGGAAAGACGAATGGGAGTTGCGAAGACCGAAGCTCCTAAAGCCTAGTCCACAAACCGCCTTCCTGCCGCAGAACCAGCACCTTGGTTCGGATGATTCGCCATTTTTAACACGAATCCATAAAACGCGAACAATCGACAAGATCGCGAGTTCCAGTGTCTTTATGCCTTGCTAAGAACTTTCGCAGTTGCACATTTGCGTTTTTTCGACGGAATCTCCTAGCCCGAAGCGTCCGCGAGGGACTACGGCAACATTTAATTTTCCCTCGCTTACGCGTTTTGAAGTTGCGCTTTTTCCTAGCCCGACGCGTTAGCGAGGGGAAAACGGAGTTTCTCTGGTCCCTCGCTAACGCCTCGGGCTAAGAAATTCCGC
Organism: Pirellulaceae bacterium; assembly: GCA_041399205.1. Lineage (GTDB taxonomy): Bacteria > Planctomycetota > Planctomycetia > Pirellulales > Pirellulaceae > JAGQOZ01. The sequence continues at coordinate 101,138 of JAWKTK010000015.1, forward strand.
TGGAAAACGCAAATGCGCAACTTCAAAACTTACGCGTCGGGCTAGGAAAAAGCGCAACTTCAAAACTTACGCGGCGGGCTAGGAAAAAGCGCAACGTCAAAACTTACGCGGCGGGCTAGGAAGAAACGCCACTTCAAAACTAAGTACCAGGGGCCGCAGCCGCAAGTTTCGCGATCAGCTTCGCAAAATCGGGCACGGGACTGTCATGGTACCAAGACAGCCGGATAGCCGATTCCAGTTCATCCTGCTGCAACCCCATGGCTGCCAGGACATGGCTAACCGTGTCACAAATCATGGTGCAGGCAGAACCGTCAGAAACTGCAATTTCGTCATCCCACGCTTCCAGAATTTGATCGGCGGTCCAATCGGCCATTGCGAAGTTGGCCACATGCGGTTGCACGAAGTTCTGGTCGCCAATCAAGCCAACGTCCAGCGACTGCAGGCCACTCAGTACTTGTTGCCGAATTTCGAGACATCGCTGGGCTCGAATTTCATGTTCCGCCAACGCTAGTTCCGCCGCCACACCGAGCCCGACAATCAAGTGCACCGGCAAAGTGCCTGGTCGGAAGCCCAGTTCCTGTCCACCGCCCCACTGCAACGGCTGCAGCGGCGGCAATTGGAAATGGCGACGCCTAGTCACCAAGGCGCCAATGCCCTGCGGACCATAGATTTTGTGGCCGCTGATGCTGATCAAATCAATACGCGGATGCTTCAGCGGTTCAATTTCTTTGCCAAAACCTTGCGCGGCGTCCACATGCAAGTACGTCTGGTGGCCGGCCAGTCCTGTGGCGACTTCGGTAATCGGCTGCAGCACGCCGGTTTCGTTGTTCGCGTGCATTAGTGATACCAGCAGAGTGTCTTCGCGGACTTCTCGCAGCAGTTTTTCCGCATCGATTCGACCCGAACCATCGACGGGAACTAATGTGATTTCAAAGCCTTGCTTTTCGAGTTGACTTAGCGGTTCAAGGACCGCTTTATGTTCGATCGCCGAACTGACAATATGTTGTCGCTTGTTTTGCATTCCGAAGGCAGCCAAGCCCAGAATGGCCAAGTTATTAGCTTCGGTCGCGCCGCTGGTGAAGATGATTTCGTGCCGCCTGGCGTTGACAACCGCACCAACTTGGTCTCGCGCCTTGTGGACCATGTCTTTCGCTCGTCGCCCCAGCGCATGCGTGCTGCCCGCATTGCCCACTTCATGTTGCAGCGCATGGATCATCGCATCGATCACTCGCGAATCAACCGGTGTTGTGGCATTGCAATCGAAATAGAGCGTCACGAATTGAGTCCTTGGAAAGAAGCTCGCGGTACCAACAAACTGCGAAGTTACGTTTGATCGTCCAGCACCTGGGCGGCTCGTCCCAACGCCGCCACCACAAATGCGTACGGATATAGTTTCTCAAAGTACCATAGCTTGGCAAAATAAAAACCGACCGGGCTGGCTGGAAAGCGAGTTCCGTGGTCCGTGGCGTGCGACAGCCATTCGACGGCTCGTGCAACGGCCGCCCGCACTTCATCTGGCGTTGGCTTTGATGTGGATGTGTCGGACGATGCCGTTCGAACCAAATCCCACACAGCCGACAAAGCTTCGACCGCAAAAGCTGTTTCTTCCAGCGAAGAAGGCGTTCCGGCATCGCCGCCCCAACCGCCGTCGCGATTCTGATGCTTCAACAGCCAAGTTGCTGCGGCCGCCCAATCAAGGCCTGGCGGAACGTGTTGTCGCAAGGCTTCTGCCGCCAGTAGCACTCGAGAAGTCCCGTACGTAGGATTCTCTTCGCTGGGACTATGTTGATTGCCGAACCACAGCGGCACCCACGCTCCGTCGGCTCGTTGCTGTTGTGACAAGTATCTGGCAGCTCGACGCAACGCGGTTCGAATGCGGCGTTTCGTCACTTCAGACATATCGTCCTGCCACGCCACCCAAGCTCGTACTGCATGCGCCGTCAAGTCTTGGCTGCTGCGATCGAAGGGTAAATTGCCCCAACCTTTGCAAAAGGTCGGAATTCCGCCGTCTCGATTTTGTAAATTCAACAACCACGTCACGCCAGCTTCGGCCGCGGCGATGCATTGTGGATCTTGCGGGGCCAGCTGACGCAAAGCGAGCAGAGCGCCCGGAGTGTCATCGGCATCGGGAACGCCACCGCTCAGGTCCGTCCAGGCCCATGCGCCTGGCGGCGTGTGTGTGTAAGGATGGACGGTGCGGTATTGCTGATCTAGCAACCAGGATTGGATACGTTTCCGATCATGGTCGTCTAATCCTGGCGGCAAGGTGTCTGTCCCCAACGCGTTGACGCTTAGCGACGTCACCCAAGTGGCCAGATTCGTATCGATGGGCCAGCTGCCGTCCGTTCGGACTGAATCGATAAGAAAGCGGACGCCTTCTTGCGTGACGGCAAAATCGGTTCGCCCAGCGTGAACCAAGCTCATGACCACAAAACTGGTCAGCGGAGTCGCTTCCAAGAAGCCGCCCGTGGTTGGTTGCACACTGCGCAAGACGTTTAGCGTTCGATGGCGCAGTTGGTTGCGAACGACGCGCCATAACGGATTGCGAGTGGGACGCTGATGATGTCTGACTTGGCCGATGGCAATCAACGCCGGCAATGCGTAACTGACGACGGGCAATTTGATCCATTGGAACCATTGATACGGGCATGCGGCTAGTTCGAACGGCAGTTGCGGCACATACCGCCAAGCGTCTTGTGTTTTGCCAAGCCGTCCGCCAATGGCCAACGTCGTCAAGATCGGAACAGAAAACGTGCGGTCCTTGCCGTAGCGATCCGCAATGGCTGTGGCCAATACGGACGGTTCCAAACTACCGGCGGCGTTCTCTAACCATCTGGCCGCTCGATGGACGGTGTCCACACAGGATTCTTCTGCTTGTGCAATGGCGAACGTCGCCCAAACAATCGCCGTGGTACTGATGTTGCTAAAACTAAGTGTTGTGTCGCCCCAGCCGCCGTCGGCATTTTGTGTGCGAACCAACCATTCCAGCCCGCCTTCGATCAGTTGTTCTAGCTGCGAATGTGATGCGACTTGTTCGGTGGAGTCGCGTGTTTCGCCACGAATTTGTGCACTTCGATACGACGCTAGTGCGGAAACGGCAATGGCGGTGGACAACGCACTGGACGAAAGTTCGCCTTCCCAGTGACCATGTTCCAAACGTTGGTCCAACAACGATTGCCTAGCGTTAGCGATGAATTCGGAAAAGTGCGAATAAGTCATGTATCGAGTGTCTCGTGAACGCGTTTTGAAGTTTGAAGTTGCGTTTCTTCGGCGGAATTTCCTAGCCCGACGCGTCAGCGAGGCGACTGCAGAAGCACGCAATTTTCCCTCGCTGACGCTTCGGGCTATGAAAAACCGAGCGATCAAAAAATGCAACGTCAAAACTCACACGCTGGCTTACGGTACTTGACGTCCAACGTTACTCTGCCGCATCCGCGACGAATAGGCTCAAATGTCCCAACGACAGCAGGCCATAATACGTGTATTCGCAGTCCACGGCGTCATCTTCCCAGCTGCCGTAAAAGCCACCTCGGTTGGTCCACAGCGTGTCGATAAAGTCCAAACATGGTTCGACCAACATGGAAAAATCGACGTGGAGACCGGCCAACGCATGCAGCGCCGTGGCGGTGGACAACAGATCCGGAACTGGCGCCATTTCCGTGGGAATGAACCCGCCTTGTTTGTGAAAACGAGACAGCAACCAATCGCCCAGCGACGAATTCGCCTTCCCGCCGAACTGCCGAAACAAAGCCGCTGCAGCAGCCGATGGCGGCGTTAAACCCATGGGCATATCGTGTTGATTCGTATAACCGCCCGACGGTACTTCCAGGCGCGCCATGCTGTCCAAAATGCGCTGTGGTTCGGTAATTTCACAGCCCAAATCTTGAAGCGCACCAACGATCATGAAGCTGCCGTATAACGTCGAATGTTCGGCGTTGGGTTCCGTATTGTAACCTCCGTCCGGCGTGCGATACGTTTGGATACGCTCGATCATAGTGTCACGATCGAATGCGTGCAGTTCGCGAGGCAGCGCGGCCCAGCAGCGAGCTAAACAGGTGAGATGGATCAAGTCCAATTGGCTGCCATCGGCAAACGGTTTCAAATAGTCCGAGATGCGTTCGAAAGGAACGTCCTGCTGCAACGCCAACAGGCCTTCCATGCCAAAGACGGTGTAGTACAAGTCGCTCTTACCGTCACGGTCTTGAAAACCGCCATCTGGGTTCATTTGCGAACGAAAAAAATCGGCGACCAATTCGGTCGAATCACCCAGCAACTTCGGCGCTAGACGTGCTACTTGCAGCATTTCGAGTCTCAAACTCACTGCACCAGCCCTTCAATTCGACAGTAAAGATCTTGCTGATTACTCGACGCAACAATCCCTTCAAACTGGCATTTTGCAACTTGGCCAGAGACCGAACCGCTTCTTCCTTGTACGATTCCAATAACACTTTGCAGCGATCTTCAATGCCATATTCTTTCATCAACGCGCGAACTTGTTCCAGTTCATCTGCGTTACATTCGCGCCGCCATGCCTTGGTCAATAACGCTCGTTCATCCGGCTTGGCCTTGGTTCGTTCATAAGCCAACGCCAGCGGCAGCGAAGGTCGCATCGCTTGCAAATCGTCCGTATCGCTTTGACCGATCAAGTCGTCCAGGTCGTCGCGAATTTGATAAGCAATCCCCAACGCGTTGCTGTATTCCCGCAAAACGTCTTTGACCGAATCATAGTCGTCCGTAGCTGCACAGCCCATGGCCAACGCCACTTCAAACGCGGGCGACGTTTTCTGACGAAAGATATCCAGCACTTCCAATGTCGACAGCGGTTGCGGATTTTGCGCCCAGCAGAGTTCGGCACCTTGTCCCAAACACAACGTACTGTGGCCCGCTGCGGCGGCTTGCAACATGGCGGCCAAGTTGACGCCGGGTGCGTTGCATTCGCCAATCAAGCGATACCCATCTCCCAACAATAGGTCGCCCACGTTCAAGGCAATGGCCGTCCCGTGCTGTTGATGCAACGCCGGTTCGCCATAGCGAATATCATCGTCATCTTCAATGTCGTCGTGTACCAATGAAGCTTTGTGGAAGCATTCCACGGCGACGGCAATTTTTTTCACGTGATCTGGAATCAGGGTTTCCGGATCGTCTTGCATGGCTTTCCAAGCACACGCGGCCAAGAAAGGTCGCCAGCGCTTGCCGTCTTTGGCCAGCCAGCTGCGAGCGATCCGTTCGGTCTCACTGTGGGCTGGTCCCATGATGGCGGCGAGCGAATCTGATTCGAACCACGTTTGTACTTCGGTTCGCAACGTATCCAAGTTCAAGCGATACGTGCGATCATCACTGGTCAGGTGAATCACTTCCCAGACCCAATCCAGGTCGACCGTGACGTCTTTGCAATCATCTTGCAGCAAAGGAACGGCGACGCCGGGAATGGCGGCAGATTCCATGTACGGGAAAGCCTTTTCCAAAACAGACAAGCAACTAACGCCGACAATGGCGTCAATTTTTCCCGTCTGCACAATGGCCATTACTAAGGCCGAACCTTCTGCCACCAGCACGGCGTAGCCCAGCTTTTCTGCTTCTTCTTGCAGGTCTTGAATGGAACACAAGCCACACTGTTTACACAGCAGGCCGAATTCATCGAACGGAGCGGGGCATTGGTCTTCAATCCGCAAACATTTGGGCAACAGCAGTAACCGACGGTTGTACGGAACCGAAGCCAGCGAATCTTTCCACACTTCGCTGTTGAGCAGAACGCCCACGTAGTCGACATACTTCGCGTCGATTTGCTTGGCTTCCGCAAACGATTCCGCCATGGCTCGTAATTCGCTCATCGGCAGCGGCGGTACTGGCTTTTCGGTCGCAACAAACTCTTTGAGCCAGGCGCGAATTTGTTCGCGCTGTTGACGCGTGGGCGGAATGTTCTCTTGCGGTGGACGTTCGATTTGAACCGGGGTGGCTCGAGGAATATTGATAACAGGTAAATCCATGCTCTCACCTTGATGGCGGTTCTGATAAATAAATTGTTGGCGATAGACGCCACATTACGTTGCGCCGACGTTCTGGTTGGAAGCTATTTCAAGACGCGGCGGTTAGGTGTATGCTCCGAAACCAAAGAACCAATGCTTCTTGGCAAAGCGATAGGCCCAGTGTTCTTCGGGGATTTCGTTTCCGGGATTGTGTTGGCTGGTACGAGGTTCCAGGTCGTCGAGTTCGGCAATCGCGGTACCTCGTTGCGTGGTGTCATTGGCCGAATGCTTTTCGACCAAATGTTTCACCAAATCGGGGCGTTCCAGGATAACACAACCTCGAGTTGCATGTGCCGAAGTTTCGCGAAAGTCCTTCAGGAATTCGGACTTGGTCATGATGTTGTACACGCTGGGTTCGTCATAAATGGTATTGGTGGCGAATTGCAATACTGGACATGGTTCAATCGCTCCTGACGGGCCAATATGATGACTCACACCGGTGGCCATGGGACATAACGCTTGACCTTGATCATCCCAGTAGGCATCCACAATGGCAATCGGCAGTTTGGCTCGCATCTGCACCACAAATTTGCGAATTTGCAGCACCTGTTCCGGCGTTAATGCGAGTTCCGGCGCGGGATCCGGCCCGACCACTCGGTACGTGTGGAACCAAGCGTAATGCACGCCCATTTCAATCAACCGTTTCAACCAGGCTTCGCTGACCAAATCGATATTGGTTTGGCAGACGCTGGTGGCCACGCCTACAATCAGTTTGTTGTTGACGCAATTCTGCAGGCCTTGCATTGTCTTGTTCAGCACGTCCTTGTTGCCTCGACGCTGATCGCTGACCACTTCGGTTCCTTCGATGCTGATCAACGGCGTGGCGTTACCGAGTCTTCTCAGTTCTTTGGCGACTTCGTCTGTGATTAATTGCCCATTAGTGAAGATTTGGAAATAGCAATCGGGATGTGCCGCCAAGATTTCCATCAGCTGCGGATGCATGAACGGTTCGCCACCTAACAAACCGAAGTAGCTGTTCCCGTGCTTCTTGGCATCATTGATCACTCGGTTCATGTTGTCCAAGTCAATCATTTCTCGCGGAGAAGCGACATCGACCCAGCACCCCTGACAGCGCAATTGACAACTGTTAATCAATGAAATGAACAGGAAAGGCGGAAAGTGGATACCCTTTTTCAAGCGTTTCTTGTAACGCTGGACAGAACGCATTCCTTTGTAACCGAAGTTGTAAGCAAACTTCCACAGAAGCCGCTTATCGGTTTCGGTCAGCATTCGCATGGCAAGTTGCGGAACCATTTTCTCTTTCGTTTCTAATCGACGTTGGACGAAGGGTCGGTATTTCTTTTGACGTCGCGCTAGAGCAAGTGGCCAAAGAAACATCCCATTTTCCCTCACTAACGTTTCAGGCTATGACGTTTCGGGCTATGAAAAAACGCAACTACTTCTAAAATTATTTCTGGCCTGCTGATCCAAAGCCGCTTGAGCTTTCTGTTTGGCTTGTTCGGCCTTGTCTTTGATTTCGGCCATGCTGGGCAAATTCGCCAAAACGTCGACGGGGATATCCAAGTCTCCCATCTCTTTTTGCAATGCCTGCATACAACGTTGACGTTCCTTCAGTGCCCGATCGTCGTCTCGTTCTTTGGAAAACCGAGACTTCGCCTTGGCGCTACGGTCACGAAGCATGGAATAGATATCACCACCCAACAGGGATGAAATATCCACCTTCATGGCTTCGCGACGAACGTCATCGTCACTGACTTCATCTCCGTTGATGGGCCCCGCTTTGTACTTGGGAAACAGAATGGCCACTTCCGGACAAACTCGCGAACAAGCCGGACAATCGGTCTTGCACTTCGTTTCATTCTGAACGGTAATCTGACCTGCTGATGTGACGCCGTAAACATCAAACAGGCAAAAGCTCAGGCACTGCATGCAGTTGGTGCAACGCGAAAATCAATTACCGGAAACCACGGTTTCCAGCCACCCGGAGTGGGACGATTGGCTTCGCTGCAAAGGTCTTCCAATTCCTGGACGGTGGATTCTACCGACCTATCCTGAATGTCAATGGTGCGAACCAAGGTTGCTTTATCATTCGAAGCGAATTCAGGTATGCCTTGGTCGAATTTTCCCAACACCACCAACTGGCCGTGACCTTGATCTGCTAATTGTCCATCCGGTCGAACTCGGCTAATCGAATAACCTTTTTCCAAAAGCGTCTGCAGCAATTGAAACCGATCTGCGGCGGACAATGGCTGACTGCCGTGGCCTTCGTAAAGGACAATTCGCAATGAATTTTCAGCGGATGCAATCATGTCTGATCCTGTGATGACGAATCTTCATCTTGGTCCAATATATCGGCCACAATCTGATCTGACGATTCCGTACGCATGTTATGAATGTGGATGCCGCTATCTGGTAAAGGAGCACCGGCGGCGGAAAACAACCATTTCACTGCTCGAGGATAACAGGCCACAATCTGGACGTCACCCGCGTTGGCAATTTGGTGCAGGACGGGATCCTTTTGAGCGGACATTTCACACAGATCGGCCACGCAATCAAACGCCGCGTCGGACGCGGATAATCGTTCCAATACACCTTGTTTCACATCCGCCGGGATGACTTTTGCGTAGGCGCAATGGCAATACAGAATGCGTTTTGGCTTGTTCATGAAAAGTCAAAGTAAGAATGACAAAGGAGTTGAACAGGGACAATGGTTCGTTTGTTTGGTAACGCGCCAAGTTGGGGACGGTCTACCCTTCGTTTTAAGGCCCAACGAATGACATCGGATCCAAATCGCGTACGGATCTAAGTTACACGGTGCGTCGGCGTGGGACGTCCTGGCTGAAACGCTTCTAAATGGCTTGGCGTTGCCTTTAGCCTATGGGACGAAAAAACGTCTCGCAACTCCTCTTGAACAATCCGTTTCAATTCGTCCGGACCCATTTCCGCTCGGACATTCACCGTCAACGAACCGGCTGACAGCGGCGACTGAAGTTGGAAAGCCAGTTCGATACTGGATTCGGTTCGAACCAAATTGGCCACGGCCAAATCATTACCGACATCGGGCGAAAGCGTCATCTTCAGATGCGCCACTTGGCCGTCTGCCGCTTCGATTCGTTGCTGCACGCGACGACCGATAACATCCAACAGCTGGTTGCCATCCCATTCTTCCGCCGCTTCGAGTTGATACCCCGCATTCAACCAGCCCAACAGGGCTTCGCCCTCCGCGTAAACATCGTAGTCTACGTCCATGGCCGCACGCTGTTGTAACGTTTGCGATTGAATCATGTGCCACCAGTCAGAGATGCCTTGGTTGGTCCTGGCAATCATGCGAACCAAAGTAGCATTGCTAAATCGCTTCCTTAGCGCGTCTTCCAAGCGGCCCAACTGGGATTCATCTAACAGATCACACTTGTTAATCACAATGATGTCGGCTTCTTCCAATTGTTTTTCATAAATGTAGCGAACCTTCTGCGAAAAGTTTTTGCCGGCTTCTAGACCTAAAACTCGAGCCGCTCGAAGCGGATCAATCATGACGCTTAGCGGAGCAATCGAATATTGATCTCCGTACATTTGTTGTAGCGGGTAGCTGACCGTGGCTTTCAGGTCCGTGCAGCTGCCCACGGGTTCGGCAATCAGGATGTCCGGCGCGGTTTCCGTTGTCAGTTTGCTGGCAGCTTCCATCAGTGACGTGAATTTACAACAAAAACAACCGCCCGTGATTTCTTCCGTGGCATACCCATGAGACGACAACATCTGCGTGTCCACCAGTCCGACACTTTGATCGTTGGTGATCAGGCCAATGCGTTGGCCTTCTGCTTCCAACAACTGTGCCAGTCGCAAAATGGCGGTGGTCTTGCCGGCGCCTAAAAAGCCGCCAACCATGATGTAGCGAGCGTTCAGCATTCTGGTTCGCCCTTTGCTTGTTCTTGTGCCAGAATTCGATCAATGCAAACGTCCAAGTGTTGCACGTAGCCATTCACGTCCAATGACCGTTCGTCTGGTTGACCTTTGATTTGATACAGCCAGCCTTGATCGTACAGGTCTTTGTCTAATAACGTCGAATCGGCGAAAAGATCTGCATTCGCGCCGATAAACTGTCCATCTGCCACCGCAAACAGATCTGAAACTGCCTTGAAGCCTTCAATCCAACCGATGGTGTCGCCCACCTGGATCGTCGAATCGGGCCGTACCGTGAATTCATGTTCAACAAGATCGCCCAACATCCGAGTCGCAAATTTGGTAACACCAATACGCCATGTCTGCGGTTGAACTTCGCATAACCAATAGTGGGACAGCGAGTAGCGAAATTGCTTGGGCAAACGAGTCGCAAATCTCGCTCGTTTGTAGTAGACCGTTTCTAAAGGATCAATCGGCAAGGCAACACCCGCAGCAGGACAGACGTGACAAATAACAACAACGCGAATTATACACCATTCACGCTCGCAGAATCACCTCGGTCAAAGTCACTTCGCGCTGCCGTTTTTCAGCCGGAATTAACGCCTTCCGATTCGATTTGTGCTTCCCATAGCGGATCGTCGAATCCAAAACGCATCTTGGTCTCCATGTACAGCGCGTATAACGTCGGCACAATGAACGAAGTCAGCGGTTCGGCCAGCATGCCTCCAAAGACCGGCAACGCCATCGCGCGAGCCACATCCGCTCCTCGACCATCCGACAGCATCACGGGCACCAATGCAATCAACGTGGTAACTGTGGTCATCACACACGGTCGAATTCGCTTAAGGCCCGCTTCGTAAATGGTGTCACGCACTTGCTGCACACTGGTTACCTCGCGACGACCTAGTAACTGAAAAATATAAGTGGCCATCACCACGCCATCGTCTACCGCAATGCCGAATAACGCGATGAACCCAACCCACACGGCCGTATTTAGTTCCACGCCCATCACCGCCACCGCCACCATGCCACCTGCAAACGCCACCGGAATGCCACTGAAGACCGCCAGTGAAATAGGAAAGTTGCGAAACTGCAGGTAGATCAAAAACAGATTGACCGCCATCACCAGCGGAATGATCCACATCAAGCGACGGTTCGCTTCCAGCTGATTCCGAAAGCTGCCCACCGCCTCCAACGAATAACCGGGCGGCAAATGCAGTCGATCAGGATCGTCGTCGGCCAATGTTTGCGAATTCCGCAACTGTGCTTCGATGGCAGCCACCGATTCCAAATCGCCCGCCACGCCGCTGGTAGAAAAAGCCACATGGGCTACCAGCCGAGCGTTCTCGCTGGTAATCGCGCCTGGTCCCCAGGTGGTTTTCAGTTCGGCCAATTCGGAAAGAGGCACCGTCGCGCCGCTATGCGTGACGATTGGCAAGCGGTTCAGCTGCTCGATGTGTTCGCGCAGATTTCGTGCATAACGAATTCGCACCGGATAGCGTTCACGACCTTCCACAGTGCGAATCAAATTCATGCCGCCCAACGCCGTTTCAATCACTTGGTTAACCATCATAGTCGACATGCCATATCGAGCCGCCGAATCTCGGTTGACCGAAAATTCAATGTACGGCTTGCCCAATACGATATCCGGGTTCACCGTCGCAGGATTGACGAACGGAGACTTCTTCAATTGAGCTGCCACGGTATGAGCGGCCTGTGACAATTGCGATAATTCATCACCGTAAATCCGAATTGCCATCGGCGCCTTGATGCCGCTTTGCAACATCACCACTCGACCCTCAATCGGTTGCAACGGCGACGCCGGCGTGACGCCAGGTAGCGTCGCCACTTGGTTGATCTGGTTCCACACATGCTTGGCATCCACGCCAGGACGCCATTCATCTTTGGGGCGCAGCATCACATACGTTTCAACCATGGCGGCCGGTGCTGGATCCAACGCCGATTCCACTCGACCAATCTTCCCCAGCACATCCTGCACTTCGGGAATCTGCCGAATCAACACGTCTTGCGTCTGCAGGATGGTCATTGCTTGACTGAAACTGACCGCCGGAAAAAACGTCGGCATGTAGAACCAACTTCCTTCGTCCAGCGCAATCCAGTCGTCCGACTGCAAACCGGTAAACGGATGTTTGGCCGAAACATAGCCAGGCACCTCGTTCAAGTTCGCACCGACTTGGCTGGCCGTCCATTCCACCGGGCGCAGGATGGTGGGAAACCCGATCCACGCGCCCAGGCCCGTCAGCAACAGCAGCGCCGGCAACGAAAGGGAAACCAATTTGTGGTCCAAGGCGTAACGCAATCGAGCGGCATAGAGCCAGCGCACGGCGACTGGTGGGAATGTCATCGATCGGCCGAATTCGTTCTCGCATCCATTGCCAGCCCACCACAAACCCGACGGTCGCCACCAACAGCGTATTCGCCCAAGCAGGCAGCCGCGTCCATTCGGCGAGACGGTCTTTCCAGATCCACCATCCCAACGCACTGGCTAACAAGGCAAACAGGATCGCCGACGGCTGCCGCTGTCGGTTTCGTTCGAACCTTCTGCTTCAACAAAATGCGACTGAAAGCCGGGACAATGGTGACCGAAGTGATCAAAGCGCCGCCGCAATCGCAAACGTTTTGGTGAACGCCAACGGGCTGAACAACCGGTGGTCTCGTCCTGTCAGAAAGAAGACCTGCAGAAAGCTGACAATGGTGGTCATCACCGCCGTCACCACCGCCGGAGCCACCTCAATGGAGGCTTGTTCAATCTGTTGGATCTGACGATTGGATGCATCGGAATCGTCTGCGGCACCATCATCCACGGCCAATTGCTGAAAAATGTTTTCCAGAAACGATAATGCCCATATCCACCATGGTGCCGATGGCAATGGCGATGCCCGCCAGTGACATAATGTTGGCATCCACACTGGTAAATCGCATGGCTATGAAGGCCATCAGCACAGCCACGGGCAAACAAATGGCCACGGTCAAACTACTACGCACATGCAGCAAGAATAGCAGGATCACGGCCGACGTAATCAAGATTTCTTCCAGCAGTGCGTTGCTGAGCGTGGCCATGGTTTCATTGATCAATCCGGTTCGATCGTAGATCGATTTGATCTTCACACCGTGCAACGCCGGTTCGATTTGCCGAATCTTCTGATGCACTCGATCGATGACATTTCGAGGATTCTGGCCGTAGCGCATCACCACCACTCCGCCTACCGATTCCGAACCGTTGTAGTCGCTCCGCGGCGAAAATCTGGCCCCAGCTGTACCGAAGCGACGTCGCGAATTCATCGGCACCGCATCAATCTGTTTAATCACCGTGTCTTCGATATCTCGAACGGCCTTGTCCACATCTCCGTCCGATCCCAAAATCCTTTGCCGCGAAGGATAAATTCCATGCCCGAAGTTTCCAGCGTCTTGGGCGCTCACGTCCAAGTTAGATGCCTTGATGGAGTTGATCACTTGATCTAACGGCACTTGAAAGTAACGCAGCTTTGTTAGGATCCACTTCGATCTGATACTGCCGCACGTAACCGCCAATCGACGCAACTTCGCTGACTCCTTCCACCGACTGCAGTTCGTACTTGACCACAAGTCTTGCAGGCTGCAGTTCGGACAGTGACATGCCTTTGTCAGGCGGTTCCAGAACGTAGTACAAAACCTGTCCCAAGCCGAGCGTCGGGGCCCAGCTGCGGAGTCACACCGTCGGGCAACTGAGATGCAGCGACACCCAGCTGCTCGGACACTCGGCTTCTGGCCCAATAGAAATCGACGTCATCATCAAACGTGACTTGTACAAAACTGTAGCCAAATAGACTTTTGCCTCGCACCGATTCCGCGCCCGGTACGGCCAGCAAGGAAACGCTTAACGGATACGTGATCTGATCTTCTACATCCTTTGGAGAACGTCCCGGCCAAGGCGTCAGCACAATCACTTGATTTTCGCCGACGTTCGGAATGGCGTCCACCGGCACGGCTTGAAAGCTGAACCAGCCAAAGATGGAGATTCCTACCGTCGCCAGGATCACTAGGTAGGGTTCTCGAGTGCAAAAGCGAATCAAACCAGACAGCATGATGTTTTACTCCTGATCACTTTGCGTTGTGGAGTGATTTGGGTCCAAAGAAAGGTCGTGAACCAATTCACCGCAGTGCAGCATCTGCGATCCCCAGTACGGATTCAGCAAGGTATCATCGTTCTGCAGCCAGTCGCCGCCACCGCCGACTACCATCGAGCAATAGAAATGGTAGACGCTGTTGCGCGTTTTCGGAGTGCGAACCAGATTCGTCGCTTTGATCAAGGCATGGCTGATCGGACGAAACGTGCGTCTGGCGTCTTCCAGAGTTGCGCCGGTCCGTTCGATCGAATTCAACGCTTGCTGAAACAGGATCTGGGCGGCATCGGGCAACTGTTTCGCGCCCAGTAAATCTGTCAGCGCCGCGCGTAATTGGTCCACATCCTGTTGCTCGGGAACGGTATCCAACGCCAACGATTTCTGGATGGCAAAGTAATACGTGAACACTCGATCTAAGGCTTCCGCCGCGCGATCGGCCAACGTTTGCGGATTGCCCATGTCAAATAACAACGGGCCGGGCGGGTAGCGAGGAGCTTCGGAGGGATCAAGCAACGACGGTTTCCCGGCCAACTGGGATTGCGAATCAATCAAGAAGTTCCCGTCGGTCGCTACGACTTCACCTTCGGCCAAACCGGCGGCCACAATCGCTTGGTCCTGCGTAAGCGAACTGACTTCAATCTGCCGCAGTTCAAATCGACCCGGTTCGCTTTCGACATACACCACCGAATGGTCGCTGGCCATCAACACGGCACTACGAGGTACCGTGATGACCGTTGGTTCCGGCAGAGGCGAAGGTGAAAAGCCGAGTTCTGATGTGGAAATCAGCGGCATGTCACAAATGGGACACACTCCCGGCACGTCTCGAATAATCTGCGGATGCATGGGACTGATGAACTTGCCAGCCAGATCGGGATCATACGTTTGTTTGCGAGGAATCGCGGGTACCAAAATCTTGGCATCGGCAAAATCGCCTGGCTTCAGCAGGCCGTCATCGTTTTGCATTTCCACTCGAACGGAAACCGTTCTTGTTTTCCGATCGACGGTTGGCGAAATAAAGGCGATGCGGCCCGAGAAAACTTTTCCTGGCGCGGAACTGATTTCCGCTTCCACTTGTTGTCCGAATCGCACCACCGCCGCGTCATCGGGAAACAAATCCAGCATCAACCACACGGAAGCTAGGTTGGCGACTCGGTAAATGGGCTGACCCGTTTTCACGTAGTCACCTTCGACCGCAAGCTTTTCTACCACCGTCCCGCTTTGAGGCGACGCGATGCGAATCCGAGATTCCGGTTTGCCTTGTCGAGCCAGCGTTTCAATCTGCTTGTCGGTCATGCCGAGTTCGCTGAGCTTTTCCGCCGCCAGCGTTTGCATTCGATTGGCGTCGACAAACCGGCTGGTTGCATTCGATTGGTTGGCGGACAGAAACTCCGCTTGCGCCGTGTACAATTCAGGACTATACAGCACGGCCAGATCGTCGCCGGCGCTGACAGGCACACCTTCGTAATCGGCAAATAGTTTTTCCAAACGACCCGAAGTATAAGCGGCAATCGTGGACAATCCGCTTTCGTCATATTCGATCGAACCGATGGTCCGCAGCGTACGAACCACTTGATCGCTGGTGACTTTGGCCGTGCGAATCCCGATCATCCGCCTTGCCGCCGGTTCGATACTGACGCCCGGTTGCTGGTCACCACCGCCTGACGTTGCTTCTACCAACTCCATGCCGCACACGGGACATCTACCAGGCTGTGACGTGGGTGGGACGCACATCATGGGGCAAACGTAGCGATGGTTGCCGGCAGTTGACTTGGATGCGGTGGCCGTTGTGTTCGCACCGAACCAGCCTTGCCGCTGAGCAAAACCGATGGCCCACAAACAAGCCAGTACTGTTGCTACGACGAACAGACTTTTGGACGCAAACACGCCAATCCAGCCAAGCTGTGCGAACATCGTTCGAACGCTTCGCTGCCAACGCGACGGGGAATTCGAATTCACTTTTTCTGGTTCCGGTGCTTGATGGTGCATATGAAAGGACTCTGCGATAGAAGCCAAGTTGTGGATGGTTTGCCTATTTGTTTCCGCTGTGTAATGGACGAGGTGACGAGTCCTCTTAGCTGTAATGGACGAGGTGACGAGTCCTCTTAGCCGTAATGGACGAGGTGACGAGTCCTCTTGGAGCGAGTCATCACCTAGCATCGTTCAACAAACACGTGAGCTACATGGCTCTAGCCACAGGCAAAAAAGCGAGGCAAATCACCGCCTTGACGCGCTAGTGTTCACCGGGCTGTTAACTTCTTGAACAATCCGTAGGGTTCGACGAAAACCAGGACTCGTCACCTCGTCCATTACGATTAGATCTGCAACGCTGTACACATGAGTTTTGAAGTTGCGCATTCGCATTTCTCGGCGGAATTTCCTCGCCCGAAGCGTCAGCGAGAGACCACAGAAACGTTCAGTTTTCCCTCGCTTATGCTTCGGGCTAGGAAAAAACGCAACATCAAAACGGGTGAGCGCGGTACGACGACCGAAGTTTACCCAGCACCAGCGCGCACGCGGGGCGCAAGAAGAATTAAATTCGCCAGATGCACAACGATTGGCGCAGCCGCTGACCAATCAGTGTCACACGGAACTGGTAAGGAGATTGACGAAACGCATGATTCGTCTGAGATAACAAGATGGTGGAATCCAAATCGTCCGACAGATTGATGTTCTTTCGCAACGCATCGCGTGAATCAGCGGATCGTTGACCATCGGACGGTAATGCGGGTTGGTTTTGCCGAAGACAACCGCAATCACAGTTCACTAGCGGTGCATCATCCGCACTGGCTTGGCGAGCAGTCACGACCGTTGATGCAACAGCAACGCAACAACATCTAGTTGCGACACTTTGACGCGGCGCTGAACAACAACAATTGCCATTCGAGCGAACCGACTTGGCTTGACAAACGTTTTGCTGGCATGACAGCGAATGCGCGTGCAGGCGAACCGAACGCTGGCAATCGCTGGTTCGCGCCGACATCGCGGGCTGAACCAACAGCGTAAGGATCAGGTAAGCCGTAGCGGCGATTCGAATTTTCTGATTCGTATGCATTCTGCCAAGCCGAAACAAATCAAATAATGTGAACAGAAGCCATTTCGTTTGTAACACTACGCTCAGGTGTATCCGGAAGTCGCCATCCATTTCACGCAAGACGAGGTAGACAAGACGGTTCGTCGTCCCGCCTTTAGGCGGCAAAGTCAAACCGTGCTCTGGTTCCGCCTAAAGGCGGGACTACCAACCGGAATGTCAATGAAGACGGTGCCAGCCTGAAGGCAGTGCTGCGAACGACACCACGCAAATCAATCGGACCTCCCAATCGACAACCTCTTTCATTCTATCCTACCATCCGGCTGCTTGGAAACGGGATTTTCCGGGCACTGGGGTTTAAGTGGTTTACGTGCATTCAGAAACAAAGAACAGTATGGCTAGTAAATTCCACTGGCGGCTGCGAAGTGTTGTGATTTTGACGAGCTTGGTCTGCTTGGCCGGGACTCACAGTGGCTGCGCGACGAACCGTCACACGGCCGACTTTTCGCAAGTTGCCGATGGCGAACCAACCGCTGTTCGGCAAGCTCGGCCATTTAAAGGATCTGATTCGCAGGATACCGCGTCGGATGTGCAACTGGTTTCCTATCCGCCGGCGGCACCCGAACCATCCGTTGCGGACAATTCGATTGAGGCGATGCCAACCGAAGTCGGTTCCATGGAATTGGCGGACCAGTTGGTTGCCATGGCGTTGGCGGCCAATCCAGCCTTGCAAGCTCAGCGTCAACGGATTGCCTCGCTACGGTACCGCATTCCGCAAGTGCGTGCGTTGCCCAATCCGACCGTTTCTGAAACCTTTTGGCCGTTTGATGGTAATGCGTTGCAGACGGCTGGAGGTCGAGCGGCTAGTCAGATCAATTTGAGCCAAGCGGTACCTTGGCCGGAAAAGCTGGATTCGAAGGCCGCGATTGCTTCGCGCGAAGTCTGCATCGCGTTGGCCAAACTGCGTGAAATGGAGCAAGACGTAGTCCAAGCGGTTCGCTTGGCGGTGATTGAAGCCAATGTCGCTGCCGAGTCACTGGCCATTGTGGACGAAGCGAATTCCTTGGTCGATCGATTGAACGAAGTGGCGGAGACTCGGTATCGAGCGGGCGGACCGAACGCCAGTCAACGCGATGTGCTGCGAGCTCAAATCGAACAAGAACGTATCAACGAACAGCGTTTACAGTGGACCAAGCGACAAGAAATTGCTGTGGCGGAATTGGTTCGGCTATTGCATCAACCGCTTCATTTAGACGATTCATTCGAATGGAATTTGGCTCCGGTGGACCAGCTGGATTTACAGCTAGACCACTTAGTTGAACTGGCGCAACAGCAAAACCCGTCGCTGGCCGGTTTGGCGCAACAGGTTGCTCGAGATCGCCAGCAACATCGACTCGCTAGTCTAGAAAACCGTCCCGACTTCCAAGTAGGAATGAACTGGTTGATTGTCAGCCAAGATGACGCGATCAGTCCGGTGGCCAACGGTCACGATAACTTTGGATTCATGGTTGGAATGACGTTGCCCGTCTGGCAAAACAAGATCCACGCCGGAATCCAAGAGGCTCGGCATCAAGTGGCAGCGTCGACGCAAATGCTGGCCAGCGAAACAGACAATGTGGCCAGCCAGATTCGCAAGTTGTTGGCCGAGTATGCGGCCGTTTCGCAACAGGAAAATCTGGTTCGCACGCGCATCGCTGCTCGGCTAGACGACGCCTTGGACATCACCTTGGCCGACTATTCCGGCAACCGCACCGACTTTTCTTCACTAATCGAATTGCATCGAGAACGTTTGATGGTGGAACTGCAAGTGCTGCAACTACAAGCCGAATTAGCTCGATCCCTAGTTCGCATCCAACGGCAAATCGGTAGCGAAACAATGCGTCGTTTGTAGTCCCGCCTTTACGCGGAAAAGAAACGGTACTCGCGATCCTTTAGGCGGGACTACGAACTGTTTTCCTTTCAAGATTTCTGCGTCACGCCAAACCTCACGCATTCCCTTTCATTGCCACGTAGGCCATGCGCAATTGGTGCAACAATTCTTCCAGCATCTGGGCTTCGTTTTGGTCCAAGTTGCCTTTGGTCTTTTCTTCCAGCACCGCCAGCATGTCGACATGATGCTTGGCTAGGTCGAGTCGAACGACTGGTTTGTTGTCAATCGGGTCGGGAATTTGGCCCATGGCCATCAAGGCTTGCGTCATGATCGATTGCACCAGAAACGGGAACGACGCTGGAGGGATCGGGTAATCTTCTTCACTGGCCGCATCGGCCGACGTGGGCGAATCGGACGATTCGGTGTCTCGCAGTTTGGAACGTTCTGCTTCCACTTGCGTCTTCCAGTCTTCGTCAATGATGATTTTCTTTTCGCCTTCTTCGCTCATGGAATGATTCTCCTGTTCGATGATCGTGGGAACGGGGATACCTTACGCCCTTTATAATCAGCAATGCCAACGTGGAAAAGCCGATCAATAGCCAGCAAAGCGCGAGAGCCGAAAGATAGCGTTACACCATATCACCGGCAAAGATTTGGCAGTAGCTTTCATAGCGGCGAACATCCAGACGTCCGTCGGCCACGTTGTCCTTGATGGCGCAGTCGGCTTCATGCTGGTGCGTGCAGTCGGGAAATTTGCACAGCGAAACATACGGACGAAGATCGCGAAAGAAACCAGCCACTTCTTCCGGAATGACATCCCACAGCTGAAACTGGCGAATTCCCGGAGTGTCAACGATGTAGCCGCCGCAATCGAGCGGCACAAGTTGAGCGGCGGTGGTGGTGTGGCGACCTTTTTCACTTTCGTCGCTCACCGTTTGCACTCGTAAAGCCAAGTTCGGTTCGATCGAATTCAGCAGCGATGATTTTCCTACGCCGCTTTGTCCAATCACCACCGACTGTTTGCCAGTCACCAGACGCTTTACTAATTCGACTCCTTGCCCCGTCACGTTGGACAGCAAAATGACTTGGTAACCCATTTGTCCATAGACGCCAGCCAGCGGTTCCAGGTCTGCCGCGTCGACCAAATCGACTTTGTTGATGCAGATGATGGGGCGAATTTGATATTTTTCGGCCGTGACAATCAACCGGTCAATCAGATTGGGTTTCAGAGTCGGTTCGGCCGCACTGCCGACAATCAAAATCTGATCGACATTGGCCACCATCACATGCTGCCGACCTTTACTGGTGCGACACAGGACACCTCGGCGAGCTTCAATGCGTTCAATAATGCCTTCGTTGTTGTCCGCCGGCCGAAAGAGCACTCGATCTCCAGCCGCCAACACATGCCGCTGATCGGTGCTGAGCGTCTTCAGCAATCGTCGCGTGGCACACTGATAAATCTGGCCGTCCTTGTCGGCTTGCACCGGACTGGCCAAACCACCGACACTCAGCACCGTCCCTTTCAGACAATTCGCTTCGTCCACATCCAGCTGCACGCCCAGCCCGGTTTCCGGATCCGCCGCTTCCACGCCCACAATGGTTCGCTTGCGACTAAACCGACCCTTGCCACTGACGCGTTCGCCCTTTTCCACGTCGTCCTGACCTTGGCCATCACGGTAGTCTCGAGTTAAATCGCCCTTACGCACTCGGACCTCGCGGTTCTTCCGAAAATCCGTGCGAATCTTGTTGGGCTTTTTTTTGCGAGCCATACCGGTAACCGTGGTGCGTTGCGAATGATTTTCTTCGTCGATCGAAACCGAATCAAACTTTGCGCTATGGACGTCATTCGCCCAAATCAGACGATGGCAGTTTTTGCTTCTGGCATCAGCCTATTCGCCCAAATCAGACGATGGTAATTCCAAATCGCTGGTGTTGGTTTGTTCAATCACGGACGGCGTTTTGGTAGTACGATCGATGGTCTTCATGTAGCTGGCCGTTCCGACAACGATGACGGTCAGGACAAACAACAGGTTCGTCCATTTGGCTTCATTTTGCCGAAACTTCTGCGCAGTGGCACTCTTTCCGGACAACACCGCTGCCAACCAAAAGATGGCCATACCACCCAGAAACTTGACCAAAAACAGCCCGTGATACACAGGCGAAATCTGATACGTCTTTACGTTGTTCACAAAGTTGAAGAGACCGCTGAGCAACAAAAATGCCGTGGAAATCATCACTATTTTGGCCCAGCCGGGGCGAAAGGCCGCTCGCACGTTTTCGCGTTGATCTTCCGGAAGCGAACGCAGTCCCGGCACGAACGAAAACCGCATAAAAAAGATTCCGCCAGCCAACGCAATGGCCGCAAAAATGTGAAACCAACGACATAACAGTTCAACCCAATTCATGAATAGCTCCTTTTCTTTTCATGTATTCTACGCGGAATGAGCGGAACGAGTAGCGGGGCGCGCGGATGTTGGGCTCGGTATCGACAACGGCAAGATCCAGTTTCGTGCCGAACTTTTTTCTGAGACAGCCGCTGCGAGGACAGTGTGTGCGTTTTACTGTGCCAGCGCGAACTACGCGAATGATGGGAAAATATGAAACCAAGTTGCACTCGACGCCTTGCGACTGTCCGGCAGGTTCGTCCGCCAACACCCGGCAGAGAAAAAAACGTAGAGTCACCGAGAACCGCAGAGGATACAACGCTTGGGCGTCATTCCTCTGCGCAACTTCGCGCGTCTGCGTCTATGCTAGCGTCGTGCCACGAACCGCCGGCGTCAAACCAGCCAACTGATCACATTACCTGGCTCGAAGCATCGTTTCTGGCAGAAATACCGCCGCTAAAATAGTCTCAACATGGGCCAGTTCAGACGTGCACCCCTGAAAATCAACGTAGATCACGCCATGGACGAATCCTGGGGCGCTTGACCATAATAACGGCCAAGCTTATCCGAAATCCTGGGTTGTCATTAGTGCCCAACTTGTAACGCTGTGCCCTAAAAGGATTGCATTGCTGCCATGGGACCAGCGAGTCAGCGACTGGTTGCCCATGGCAATGTGGCCGGAAACTTTCCAACAACCAAAACTTTCAATTGATCTTGTTCGCATGTCTTTGATCTCTGTCCAAAACGTTGGTATCCGATTTCGTGGCCCAGAATTACTGGACGATGTTTCGTGTCAAATTGAAGCGAAGCAACGGATCGGATTGTTGGGACGCAACGGTGCCGGCAAGTCCACGTTTCTGAAACTCTTGCAAGGTGTGATTCGACCTGACAATGGTAAGGTGACGTACGGACCGCACGTCACGCTTTCCATGTTGCCACAAGATGTTCCACAAGATGTTGTTTCGTCCGTTTTCGAATTGACGTTGCAAGGCGTACCGTTTGACGCCCACGATCCCGCCTCGCAATGGGAAGCGGAACACAACGCAGAGCAAATTCTTTCTCGTATGCAGCTGGACAAGGACGCTCGGTTTGAAACGCTGTCTTCCGGGATGAAGCGTCGAGTTCTCTTGGCACAGTCTCTGGCCGCCAAGCCAGACGTGCTGCTATTGGACGAACCGACCAACCATCTGGATATCGACGCCATTACATGGTTGGAAGATTTTCTGCTGAATTGGCCGGCGACTTTGATTTTTGTCACGCACGATCGAACATTCCTTCGCAGACTGGCCAATCGGATTCTGGAAATTGATCGAGGCCATTTGTTTGATTGGTCGTGCGATTATGAAACGTTTTTGAAACGCAAAGAAGACGCACTAGCGGCTGAAGAAAAGCAAAACGCGTTGTTCGACAAAAAACTGGCGCAAGAGGAAGTTTGGATTCGCACCGGCATTAAGGCGCGGCGAACCAGGAATGAAGGTCGAGTTCGTGCGTTAAAGAAGATGCGCGACGAACGGCGCGAACGACGCGAAAAAGTTGGTTCGGTTCGATTGCAAATCCAACAGGCACAGCGAAGTGGCAACTTGGTAGCCGATCTGGAAGACGTCTCGTTTCATTATGAAAACCGACCGATTGTAGATCAGTTTTCCACGCTGATTACACGAGGTGACAAGGTTGGCATCATCGGTCCCAACGGTGCGGGCAAGACTACGCTGTTGAAAATTATTCTGGGTCAACTCGCACCGCAAACAGGCACGGTTCGGTTGGGCACCAACCAGCAAGTTGCGTATTTTGATCAGTTGAGACAACAACTGGACGATGAACAAACCGTGCAACAAAATGTCGGTGACGGCTACGACTATGTGACGGTTGGCGACCAAAAACGCCATATTTTGGGCTATTTGCAGGACTTTCTGTTTTCGCCAGAACGATCTCGTTCGCCAGTGAAATTTCTTTCGGGCGGAGAACGTAATCGGATTTTGTTGGCCAAACTGTTCGCCAAGCCCGCCAATATCATTGTGTTGGACGAACCCACAAACGATCTGGATGCGGAAACCATCGAATTGCTGGAATCGCGTTTGGTCGAATTCACCGGAACAGTGCTGTTGGTCAGCCATGACCGAACGTTCTTGAACAACGTTGTCACCAGTTCCATCGTATTTGAAGAAGGTGGCGTCAAAGAATACGACGGCGGCTATGACGATTGGTTGCGACAGCGATCCGTGACCGAAAACTCATCGGCCACCAATAAAACCGCGGCCAAGCCCAAGCAAGCCAGCTCGCCAGACCCCGCGGCCAAACCAGACAAGCCGCGAAAACTGAAGTACAAAGAGCAACAAGAATTGAAGCAACTGCCCATCGAAATCGAAACACTGGAAACGGAAATTGCCGCGTTGCATGACAAGATGGCTTCGCCCGAATTTTACCAGAAGCCCGGTGAAGAAATCGCCACCGCGCAAAGCCAACTCAAAACACTGGAAGAAAAGCTGGCCGTCACGTTCGCTCGGTGGGAGGAACTGGAAAGTCTGACTTAACGGCTGCCGACTTCCAAATGCTTATGAAAAACAAAACATTCATTCAGGATTCCGCATGTTAACGGGAAAGACAATCATCGTCACAGGCAGCACCACGGGCATCGGCAAAGCGATTGCGCAAGAGTGCATTGCACAAGGCGCCCACGTCTTGATTCACGGTCGCGATGCAGAACGAGGCGTCGCGGTGGCGAACCAACTGGGTCCGAACGCACGATTTCATCAAGACGATTTAGCGGACCCTGCCGCTGCGAATCGCATTGTGAACGCGGCACTGGAGCACTTCGGCCGAATTGACTGCCTGGTGAATAATGCGGCACGAGTCGTCCGGTCGGATATTCGATCCACTTCGGTCGACTTGTTTGAAAACGTCATGGCCATCAATGTTCGCGCGCCACTGTTATTAGTCCAAGCGGCGTTGGATCAGCTTCAGCAAAACCAGGGCGTGGTGGCCAACATCGGTTCGGTCAACGGGCTGGGCGGCGAACGCAATCTATTGGCCTACAGCATTTCCAAAGGTGCGTTGTTGACACTCAGCAAGAACTTGGCTGACGCACTGGGGACCGCTCGAATCCGTTTCATTCACTTCAACGTCGGCTGGGTTCTAACGGAAAATGAATATGAATACAAACTAGCCGACGGACTGTCGGAAGACTGGCCCACAAAGTTGCCGACACACGAAATCCCTGCCGGCCGGATGACTCGGCCCGAAGAAATTGCCAACGTGGTGAGCGTTTTGGCTGAGTGACAAGTCTGTGCCGTTTTCCGGCACCGTCATGGAGCTGGATCAGTTTCCGTTCGAAGGCCGCAATCCAACTCGCGAAGAATAGATCCATTTTCCGCTGAGCAATGCGCCTTAGGAAAACGCTCGATTGCTATAGGTGCCGCTGGTCCAATTCACGGCGAAAAGCGGAGTGCACCAAATTCGCGAATGCGATTCGTAATGGCAGGTTCTACCGGCAAACGTTCCATGCTGCTGGCGCCATAAAACCCAACCACGCCTTCGGTATGATCCAGAATGAACTGCGCGTCGGAAGGTTCGGCAATGGGACCACCGTGGCACAGAACCAGGATTTCCGGATTCACTTTCTTGGCTGCGTCATGCATCGCTTGCACTCGTTTAGCAGAGTCCTCCAGTGTCAACGCAGTCTGTGCGCCAATGGAACCTTTGGTGGTCAGGCCCATGTGCGGAATCAAAATGTCGGCACCGGCGGCGGCCAACGCGGCGGCTTCTTCTTCGTTGAACGAGTACGGCGTGGTCAACAGATTCATTTGATTCGCTAAGCGAATCATGTCGACTTCCAAGCCAAACCCCATGCCGGTTTCCTCCAAGTTCGCTCGAAACGTTCCGTCAATCAGCCCGACAGTCGGAAAATTTTGAACTCCGGCAAAGCCCGCAGCCTGCACGTCTTTCAGGAAAAGGTCCATACGTCGAAAGGGATCGGTGCCGCAGACACCGGCCAGTACTGGAGTGTCTTTAACCACGGGAATCACTTCTCGCGCCATCTCCATGACAATCGCGTTGGCATCGCCGTACGGCATGAGCCCCGCCAGTGAACCTCGGCCACCCATCCGAAACCGTCCCGAGTTGTAAATCACAATCAGGTCAATTCCACCGGCCTCTTCCAACTTGGCGCTCATCCCCGTACCCGCTCCGCCACCGATGATCGGCTGTCCCGACGCCACCTTTTGTCGTAAGCGTTCCAAAATCTGTTGACGACTTTGTGTCATGTTGATTTTCCTAACCACTGTTCTTCGCTGCGAAGTTTAGGTAGGCAGCGTCATGATCGGCTCGTAGTCCCGCGTTGATCGTTTCGTCGTGATCGTGTCGTCGTGATCGTTTCGTCGTGATCCGTTCGTAGTCCCGCCTTTAGGCGGAATGGTTTTCAATCTGTCCGCCTAAAGGCGGGACTACAAACTCAGAACGGCTTATTCGCTTGCAGCAGTTGAATTAATCTGTGTGCGGCGAATTCCGCGAACGATGCGTCGTTAATGTGTTCGTCGCGTTCAATTACTTCCACATTGGAATTGGCTAACGAGTTTCGAACTGCATCGAACAATCGGTTCCTGGCCGCTGGATTGTCAAACGGTTGTCCTTGGGCATCAATGGCCGAAACCCCATTCGCTGGCAGTAGTATCGATACGGGCCCCCGAGCTTGACTCAGTTTGCCACCGATATCTTGGCCGATGGCGTGGCATTCTTCGGCCGTGGTTCGCATCAGAGTAATATTGTCGTTGTGTTTGTAAAGCTGGCGATCGGCAAATTGCTTGGGCACTGTGGACAACGCCCAAAAGTTCACCATATCTGTGGCGCCAACGGAAACAACTTGCGGAATGCCCGCTCGTCCCGCCGCTGTCAATCGACTCGGCCCAGCCGAAAGGACTCCGCCCACCAATTCGTCGGCAATTTCCGTCGTCGTGATATCCAACACGCCGGCGACCAAACCATCTTGAATCAGTTTCTCCATCGCTTGACCGCCGCTGCCCGTGGCGTGAAAGACCAGCACTTCAAGTCCGGCCGCTTCCAGAACGGAACGAGCGACTTCGATGCACGGCGTGGTGACACCAAACATAGTGGCGGCGATGATCGGTTTATCCGCCGCAGATGGTTCCGACTTTTGAAAGCGAACCATACCGGCCATAGCGGCTGCCGCTTCGTTCAAGATGCGGCGGCTAATCCGGTTGACTCCGGCAATGTCCACCACCGAATGGAGCATCAAGATGTCGCTGGCACCCACGAACCCTCGGACGTCACCCGACGCCAACGTACTGATCATCAACTTGGGAATGCCCAGCGGCAGCGAACGCATGGCAGCAGTGCCGATGGTGGTTCCCGCGCTGCCGCCCAACGACAATACGCCGTCCACTTGTTGGTTTGCCAGCGCCGCTTGGATCAGGCGTTCCGCGCCTTTGGCCGCGGCCGTCACTGCGGTGCCTCGATCTGCTTGTGCTACCAACGATTCCCACGATTCGCCGGCCGCTTGGTAGACTTCGCGGCGATCGATGTCGGCCGAGACTTGGGGCGAACCGAGACAACCGACGTCGACCAGTATGACGTCCACGCCGATTTCGACCAAACGTTGGCGAAGATGATCTGCTTCGTGCCCTTTGGTGTCCAACGTTGCCAACAAATAGACCGCCATGTCAAAGGTCTCCAATCGTTCGATGATCTCAGTGGATTGCAGATCGGCTACTTGACGATCAATTCAGCCGGATGAAGAGCCCACACGGCAGGCCGCCCGTCACCTCGTTGCACACTGTCTCGGATTAGTTGCACAGTGGTTTCAAAATGGAATCCGCGCGACTGTAAAACTTGGATCACATTTCGCAGCAGCGAACCAGAAAAGATTTCTTCTTCGTCGCCTTCGCCCAGCAACTCGAGCAAGTCTAACCCGGATTGGCGAATCGGCCGATGGATCACTTTGTAGTCGTCCAGTTCGGCCTTCTTGGCAATCACGTCCAAACAATCGTCGACACCGCCAATCGTATCGACCAGGCCCAGCTTTTTGGCCTGTTCACCCGACCAGACTCGACCTCCGGCCAGGGGTTCGACCTTTTCCACCGACATTTTGCGCGACTTGCTGACCAGTTTCAGGAACTGCGAATAGAAGCTGTCAATAAACTCCTGCATGTTCTTGACGTCGCCATCATTCCAAGTGCGGTCAATGGCAAAGATGGCGGCTGAATCGTCCAATGTGATCGATTCCACATGCACGCCGATTCTTCGCATGAGCGAACCAAAGCTCAGCTTCATGGAAAAGACGCCAATCGAGCCGGTGACGGTCGCTTTTTCCGCATAGATTGGTTCGCCAATGCAGCTGATCCAATAACCGCCGGAAGCCGCCATCGATCCCATGGAAATCACCGTCGGCTTCTCCTTAGCCAACGACACCAACGCTTGACGAATTGCTTCACTGGCCGTGGCGCTGCCGCCGGGCGAATTGATCCGCACGACGACGCCTTTGACGTTTTCATCTCCAGCTAATTCTTCAATTGCCGTAACGGTTGGCCCGGACACGATCGATCCGCCGGACGATTTCTTGCCGTCCACAATCGTTCCGCTCAGGTGCAGAACGGCAATCGATGCGTCTCGAGTCTTCCCGGACTTGGTTGGCGGTCCGGCCATCAATTTGCCCATCAATTCAAAGAAGGACATTTGTTTCCGAGGTTTCGATTTGGTGGTGATCCATTCGATTTCTTCGCCCAGATATTTTTCCACCGCTTGGTTCATGGAGCCATACGGAGCTAGTTCGTCGACAAGACCTTTGGCGGCAGCTTCTTTGGGCAGGAGCATGCGTTTGGTCTGTAGCTGGCGAACTTCCGCCACCGTGAGTCCTCGTCCTTCTGCAATCCGATTCACGTGAGCACCGTTGATCGATTCCAGCATCTCTTGGTAGTGTTCGCGAAGATGTTGACTCATTGCCGGATTCACGTATGGTTCCACAGCGCCTTTGAAATCACCGGCGCGAACCACCGACGCTTTGACGCCCACCAAATCCATGGCATCTTTGTAAAACATGGACTGCATGGCGGCCGACGGCATGTCTACCGAACCCATGTCGGCCATCAAGACGTGGTCACAACATGCGGCGATGGCCAAATGGACGTTGCTGGCGTTTTCTAGCCACGCGACCGTTTTCTTTTTGGCGTGTTTGAATTGGGACATGCGTCGAGTGAATTCGTCGAGTTGGGCCGAATTCATCGATAGCGAATCGTCCGAGAGATCGAATACCACGGATTGGATTTCGTCGTCTTCCGCCAGTTCGTCCAAGTATTCGCACAGGCGGTAAAACGACTTCTGCTTGACCGGCACTCCACCCAGCAACAGCGACGTCGGATCGATCGCTCCGGGTTGCAACTGGTCTACATAAACTCCCGACAACGCTAACACTCGGACCTGCAGCTTGTCCGCTTCCTCCTGCTCGTCCTGTTCTTCTTCTGACTTGTCGGCTTCCTTTTCAGCCGTGACTTTTTTGGAAGCTTCTGCATCTTCCTTTTGCTCTGTCTTGTCGGCCTCTTTTTCTGCCGTGGCCGTATCTTGAGCCAAGGACCAGGTCGAAAGACTCAAGAGTAGCGAAACAATGGCAAATCGATCGAGAAGATATTTCATGGTCGGTGCTCCAGTGAAAACGATTTGATTTCTTAACGGATAATTGGTCGTTGGTGGCATGGCCCTGAGACGGACGTTCGTTCCGGATTTGCCGGCGTCACCAGACCAGAACACAAACCACATTCCGCCACCATTTCATGAATATACCTTGTGCGGCAGCGAATTGTGTCGACGGAATCAGAAGCGACCTTTTTTGACCGCAAACGCCAGGAAAATTGGCTAGTTGATCTCCGTATTAGATTCCGCACGGCGGAAGAAGCGGAAACGTACAAGGCGAATGCCATCTAACACTAACGCCGAAGCAGATGGCATTATCCAAGCGGTGGTAGACGAATCGCTGGTAGTGGACGAGTGCCACGTGCCAAACCGGATTGACGTGTGTGCTTGCGGACGATTCGCCCGGTAGATATTTCGGTTCGCTTCCGTTCAAATAGGCAGTTGGACATGACGTTTATCCACCACTCAATTGACCGGAGACTTCGATGTATCGTTTGTATTTTCTTGGTTTGCTTTGTTCGCTTTTTCTGTTATCGGCAACCTCGGCAGAAGAAGTCGTAACCGCTCCGGCCGAAGCGGAAGGCATGGTCCAGTTGTTCAACGGCACCGATCTGAGCGGTTGGAATGGCGATAGCCGATTGTGGTCCGTTAAGGATGGTGTGATTCACGGTGAAACGACGGAGGAAAACAAAGCCAACGGCAATACGTTTTTGATTTGGGATGGTGGCACCACCAAGGACTTTGAATTGCGGCTGTCGTTTCGTTGCAACGCAACCAACAATTCCGGCGTTCAATATCGATCCAAGCACATTCAAGACGGCGGACGCAATGACTGGGTGGTGCGAGGCTATCAGCATGAAATTCGCAACGAAAGCAAACTGCCCAACGTGGCCGGATTCATTTATGACGAAGGCGGCAAGCGAGGCCGCATTTGTTTGGTAGGTGAAAAAGCAGTGTGGAAGAAAGATTCGGGCAAGGAAGTCACCGGTTCGCTGATCACCGCAGACGAATATGCCAAACTGTTTCATTTGGACGAATGGAACGAAATCGTCATTATCGCCAAGGGAAATCACATTCAGCATTTCATGAACGGTCGATTGACGCTGGACTTTTCAGATGATCCGGAACTGGCATTAACGGAAGGCGTCTTGGCGCTGCAGTTGCACGCGGGCAAACCGATGTGGGTGGAATTCAAGGACATCCGCATTCGCCAACAATAGACTGCGTTGGACGGACATGTTCGTCGTTCCGCAAACGTAGTGCGAATAGTCGAATGATTTGATTCGATTTCCAAATCGGAACGACGAACCAATCGTGCAAACCTGACGCTGTTTCGCTAGAATCGAACGGCATTTCCCACACAGGTTTGGCGAGTTTCATTGATGTCTGCCGTTCGCAATAGTCGTTGGCTGGTGATTTTGACGGCGGTGATGTGGAGCACCAGCGGGCTGTTTGCCAAATCGCCTGTGCTTTCACAATACAATGGTGCTCAGCTGGCCTTTTGGCGAGCGATCTTTGCGGGCTGCGTGTTGCTTCCCTTTGCCCAGCGGCGCACGTGGTCGTGGAGTTTGATTCCAGTCGGTCTGATCTTTGCCGGCATGAATTTTACCTACCTGGAAGCGATGGCCACCACCACGGCGGCCAACGCGATCTGGTTGCAAAGCACTTCGCCGATGTGGGTGCTGCTGATCGGTGTCTTCGTGCTGCAGGAAAAATCGCAAGGACTAGATTGGGTGATGCTGGCGTTTTGCCTGCTGGGCATCGGCTTCATTCTTTCGTTCGAACTGCAAGCGGCTTTGTCCGGCGCAACAAATATTCCTGCCGGCGTGATTTGGGCAGTGTTGTCAGGCGGCTTGCTAGCTGGCGTCATACTTTCCTTACGATCTCTGCGACATATGGACGCCGTGTGGTTGGTGGCTTGGAATCATTTGGTGACGGCGTTGGTGCTTTCGCCAACGGTGGTGCGAACCGACAACCTGCCCGAAGTTCACCATCTACTTTGGTTTGCAGCATTTGGTGTTATCCAAATGGGTGTGCCATATGTGATCTTTGCGAACTGTGTGAAACACCTACCGGGGCACGAAGGCGCATTTCTGATTTTGCTGGAGCCCATTTTGGTGCCGGTATGGGTGTGGCTGGCGTGGCGACATCATCCCAGTTATGTTTCGCCGGCCTGGTGGACGTTGGCGGGTGGCAGTTTCATTTTATGCGGCTTGGCCATCCGCTACGGTTGGCCATGGTACAGGCAGTTTCGATCCGGTTCGTTGGCCGCGTGATCCACATTCCCAATCAGTGCGCCAGTTGATACGCTAGGACCTTGAGGCTGGACTTCGTTCGAAAGTACCTTAGATCTGCAAGGCATTGGTCCTATGAGTTCGTTTGATCTGCGCGCGCACGGCATCCATGTGAGCAACATTCACCGCAACTTGGCTCCTTCCATGCTGTATGAAGAAGCGATTCGTACGGAAGCGGGGACCACCATTTCCGACAAAGGTGCGTTGATTGCCTATTCCGGCGAAAAGACCGGACGATCACCCAAGGACAAGCGAGTGGTTCGGCAGGAATCCACCGAAGCGGACGTCTGGTGGGGACCGGTGAATTATCCGCTGGACGAAATGTCGTTCGCCATCAATCGGGAGCGAGCGATCGATTATCTCAACACGCGAGACACCTTATACGTAGTGGACGCCTTTGCCGGGTGGGATCCCGCCTATCGCATCAAGGTGCGAGTCATCTGTGCGCGTCCCTATCACGCTTTGTTCATGAACAATATGTTGATTCGAGCGTCTGCGGAAGATTTGTCCAACTTTGGCGAACCCGATTTGGTCCTGTACAACGCTGGCGGCTTTCCCGCCAATCGCTTCACCACCGGCATGACATCCAAGACCAGTGTCGACTTGAACTTGGAATCGGGTGAAGTGGTGATCTTAGGAACCGAATACGCCGGAGAGATGAAGAAGGCCGTCTTCACTTACATGAATTACAAGATGCCCAAGGAAGGCATTTTGTCTATGCACTGTTCCGCCACGGCAGATATCGAATCGAACTCGTCGTCCGTCTTGTTCGGTCTTTCCGGAACGGGAAAAACCACGCTGTCCGCAGACCCTTCGCGCCGCTTGATTGGCGATGACGAACATTGCTGGACCGCCGACGGTGTCTTCAATATCGAAGGTGGCTGTTACGCCAAAGCCATTTATTTGACTCGAGAAGCCGAACCGCAAATCTTTGACGCGCTGCGATTTGGCGCGGTACTGGAAAATGTCGTCTACGACCAAGGCGATCACCATGTTGATTTTGGCGATACCAGCATTACCGAGAACACTCGTGGTGCTTATCCCATCGAATTCATTGACAACGCGTTGATCCCGTGTGTGGCGAGCCATCCCACGGACGTCATCTTTTTGACATGTGATGCGTTTGGCGTGTTGCCTCCCGTCAGTCGGTTGACTCCGGCACAAGCAGAATACCATTTCATCAGTGGTTACACGGCTAAGGTGGCGGGGACAGAAATGGGTGTCACCGAACCCGAAGCTACTTTTTCGCCTTGCTTCGGCGGTCCTTTTTTGGTCTGGCATCCGGCCAAGTACGCAGAACTTCTTTCGCAAAAACTAGCCGAATCGGGCGCCAATGCGTGGCTGATCAATACGGGGTGGAGCGGCGGCGGATATGGCGTGGGCAAACGCATCAAGCTAGCGTTTACTCGATCCATGTTGTCCGCCATCTATGCGGGCGAATTGGCGAAATCACCAACGGCCACGGATCCCGTTTTTCAGCTGCAATACGTGACAGAATGCCCCAACGTGCCCAGCGAAATCCTATCGCCCAAGACGACTTGGCCCGAACCAGCCGCCTATGACGAAGCAGCGAAACGCTTGGGACTTTTATTCCAAGAAAATTTTCGCAAGTACGCCGATGCCATTCGAGCCGAAGTGGTCGCCGCCGGACCCTCGTTTTAAGCAAGTCCCACTCGTAGTGGACAAGGTATCAAGTCCCGCGCTGGCCAAGGTAACAAGTCCCGTGCTGGCCAAGCTATCAAGTCCCGCGCTGGACAAGGAAACAAGTCCCGTGCTGGACAAGGAAACAAGTCCCGTAATGGACGAGGTGACGAGTCCCGCGCTGGCCAAGGTAACAAGTCCCGTAATGGACGAGGTGACGAGTCCCGCGCTGGACAAGTCGTAGCGGACGCTTGCAACGAGTCCGTACAGAATCGGATTCGTCACGTCTTTTACGTTCGCAACGCCAGTTTTTTGCGTTGTCTGGATGCACTGAGTATTTGTTTATCCTTGGCAAATTCGCTATTGACAAAAGAGTATCAGTTCCCGGTTTACGGTATCCGGCGATAAAAGTCACTTGACAAACCAATGTCACCGGAAACAATTGCGAGCCGTTTTGATGAATTTTTCTTGGTGAGAGGAACCAATGCAACCGCCAACGAGACAACAAACGCCTTTGCAAAAAAAAGAAATTGAACTTGCGACACAACCGCAGCGAGAAAAGAGTTGGAAGCACCCGATAAAGGTGACCACATTAGAAAATATTTGTAACGGGCGTGACAAAGCAATGATTAGATTTACTTAGTAAGCATTGCCGATGCCTGATTACGTGGGCGTCGGCTGATATTTTTGGGGACAATCCATGATTTCGTTTCTGAGACCTGTTGATTTGGCGGAACTTGTCCAGAAGGAATTTCGAGATCCGAAGGATCAGAAAGATGGTGATAATGATTGGTATTTGATTAGCTTGTATTGTAACGGTCAGGCCTACGGTGATATCGAATTTGAGTAGAATATTGTTTATCAGCCGCGCCGTAGTGTAGCCAAATTCGACCGGACGGCGGTGTACGACGAAGCTCTGCCTCTTGACTTGTCGGCACGCGTAAAAACATCGCAGTGAAGAGTTCGTTGGCCGAACAACCGAATCGGGTCGATTATGCATTGATGCTCTGGATCAGTCATTTCACCGGATGTGGATGGTGAACGCGTAAAGATCTCGCTATGCAAATGCAAACTTTGGCTTATCATTCACCATGATCACCTGCTTCGCTCGATTAAATCGGAAGGAGGAAACATTGGCCAGATTATGGCGTTTACACAGTTCAAGGCACGCAATACACAAGTTGAACGTTGACTTAGCATAGGCGTTTATTTCAGTTCCGCAGCATTCGCTAGGACGGCTGTATATTTCTTCACGCCAATCGTTGGCCTCGTTAAACGCATCGGTCAATGCGTCAGCCTCGTCTCCTGACAGAAGCTCACTACTATCAAGGAGGGGCTTGAGATAGCCATTCCCAACTTGCCCGAAAATGGCGTCGACACGCTCAAAGTGCTGTCGCAACGCCGCGATTTGTGAGTCGATCTCTCGTGAACGAATGCTATGCTTAAACATTCCTGAAACAAGTTCGTCAAAGAAACCCATGTGATACACCTCCAACTCAGTCGACTAGAGTTCAGTCTTTAAGGAACAAATAAGCTTTCATTTCCTTTTCCCTCGGTTAGATCGTGGCTCAACGTTTTCGTAGAGTCATAGCAATCAACGCATGCCGTAGTTGTAGCAATGTCAACGAAAGAATCAACAGTCTTGTTGTTCGGCTCGCTGACGGTCTCTCATTGCCATGTAGAAATGGAAAGTACATATACTTGTCGAGGATTTTAGTCAGCGTCAAACAAAGACATCCGCAAGAATGAAGCTGAACTTACGCCGTGCATTCACGTCATAACACAACGTCCGTCTTGCACCTTGCCAGGTTCGCCCAAATGCGTCTACGATGCAATCATGCGGTTTCCATCCATTCGGCGGCCGTGCCGAAACAGCCCAGCCAGAAACGAGCGTCCCATGTCCAAACGACCAGAAGACATTTGTCCGGAACCTACTTTGCAGTCGGTCAACGCAAATTCCTTGTTGAATCCGGGCATCTATCCGGCAGCCGTCTATCGCTGCGCCGATCCAGACGAAGCGTTGGCGTTACTGGAAGGACGCCAACCGGGATATGTTTACCAGCGAGACGGACATCCCAATGCTGACGCGCTTTCCGCAAAGTGTGCTCGGCTGCATCAATCAGAATGGGCCGTGGTCACCAGCAGCGGCATGTCGGCCATGGCGTCGGCGTTGCTGGCGTTTGTGCAACACGGCGATCATCTGGTTGTCAGTGATGGCGTCTATGGTCATTCGATCAATTTGTTGCGAACCGAATCCAGCCGTCTTGGCATCGACACCACTTTGGTCGACACCAACGATGTCGAAGCGACCATCGCCGCCGTTCGTTCGAATACCAAGATGATTGTGGCAGAAACGATTTCGAATCCTCTATTGCGAGTCGCCAATATTAAAGCACTCGCCGAGATTGCTCGAGACACCGATGCCAAACTGCTGATCGATAACACGTTTGCCACACCCATCGTCTGTCAGCCGTTGTTGCACGGTGCCGACTTGGTGTTGGAAAGCATCAGCAAAATGATGAACGGTCATGGCGACGTGATGCTGGGCATGCTGGCTGGTCGCAGTGATGAATTGGCGCGAGTGCGTCGGGTGATGTCAGTGTGGGGCCTGACCAGCAGTCCGTTTGATTGCTGGCTGGCCGCTCGAGGCTTGACGACTCTGCCTTTGCGAATGCAACAAGCGTGTATTTCCGCGCTCGAGATCGCTCGGTTCTTGTCCGGTCATGACAAGATTGATGAAGTCGCTTATCCGGGGCTGCCGAATCATCCGGACTATCAATTGGCCGTAGATCAATTCCGAGGCCAATTTGGCTGTGTCGTTACGTTCCGATTGGCGGCGGACGCAGACGGGACGGCCGATTTTATTCGCACCTGCCAAGCGATTCCATTTTGTCCATCGCTGGGTGACGTTTCGACCACGCTAAGCCACCCCGCATCGACCAGTCATCGCAGTCTTTCGGAAGAAGAACAAGCCGCGTTAGGCATCGGCCCGAATTCCATCCGACTTTCCGTCGGTACCGAACCCGCCAATTCCATTGTCGACGCGTTGGACAAAGCATTGGCACAATTGAACGAAGGATAATGAGTTACTTCCGCGAATGACAGATCGTGGAACGGGCTGATTGGATCATTCGGCAAACAGTAACAACTTCTGCGCAGCGGCTTTGACCAAAATCGAGTCGTCCGCACTTATGCCGCTGAGCATCGGGCTAAGCGAACCGGTGTCGGCGATTCCGGCCAGGCGCACCGCTTCGTGCAAAACGCGAATGGGATTGATGCCGTTCCGCAAATCTTCCAGTGCTTGGAACGTTTGGCGAATGTGTTCGGCCGTTTCCAAGTCATTCGCTTGAATGGCCTGCAGCATCTTCATGGAAAGTGCCGGGGCAATACAGACGCAGCCCGACGTAAACCCACGCACTCCAAAGTCTCGCAGGTGCACAATAGCCGGTTGTTCGCCAATCCCGCTGACAATGATGGACCGATCTACTTCTTGCACCAACGACTGCAAGTATAAATCTTCCGCCGGATTGTCACGAACCACTGCAT
Source organism: Pirellulaceae bacterium (assembly GCA_041399205.1). Lineage (GTDB taxonomy): Bacteria > Planctomycetota > Planctomycetia > Pirellulales > Pirellulaceae > JAGQOZ01. The sequence continues at coordinate 137,544 of JAWKTK010000015.1, forward strand.
ATTTGATGGCTGCCAACAACTTGTCATCTTGCAATTGACGAATCAACTTCGGCGGCAAGATCTGGTCGTGTTTCAGATATAACACCACCGGCTTACCGAGGGCTTCGGCAAATCGGCGAGTTGCCGTGGCGATGCCGTCGGGTGTGGTAATTTCCTTTTGCGGCAGGATCATTGCCGTAGGAAAATCAAAATCCTTCAATACTTCAGCTTGATCCATCATCAAACCAAACGCCGGACCAACCGACGGAATGATCCACGTGTCTGCGCCGGAAATCTGCGTCAGCAGGTCCAATGTCGACGCGTATTCGCTGAGTCGGATATGATAAAAATTGGCGTTGCCGCCATACAGTATCGAAGTCACACCGCCCGCTTCCAAATGCCGCACGATGGCTCGATTCGGTTCGATGGCGACATTTCCGTCGGTATCACGAGCCAGCGGAGGAACCGCAATGACAGACTGACTTAAGACTTCGGGTGTGATCGACTGCGTAAACATCGTGCAACCTTCTATGGCTTCCCAACTGAACCAAATCCAAAATACAACACCGATTCGAAGTGGTAGTTTAGCGACTTTTCTTGCGGCTGGGGACTCCGCAGCGCGGCGACCTCCGTCGCATTTTGGAAGTTGTGTATACTCGGTTTCTCGGCGAACCATCTTAGCCCGAAGCGTCAGCGAGGAACTGCGGAAGCGATCAATTTTCCCTCACTTACGTTTCGGGCTAGGAAAGAACGCATTTCGGGCTAAGGAAAGAACGCATTTCGGGCTAAGGAAAAAGCGCAACTTCGGGCCAGGGAAAAACGCAACTTCAGAAGTTGCATTTTAGCTGGTTGTGACCAACGCAATTTGTTCGCCACGGATTTCGTCCAAGGATGTACCTGTTCGGCCGAATACCATCTTGTTTGCAATAAAAATCTTTGATCGCAATCTGGACCTACGCATCATGCTGACGCTGCAAAATGTTGGACGCGACTTTCTTGGTCAGTGGGCTGTACGAGATATCTCGGCAACGTGGCAAGCGGGTCAAATCGTTGCCATTCTGGGTGCCAACGGAGCGGGTAAGTCGACGTTGGTCCGTTTGATTGCCGGTTGGATTCCTGAAGTGGAGGCAGAAGTAGCCGATTGGTTCGAACGGTTCGACTTAACTCGGCTCTATCGCCAAGAAGCATCGCAACTTTCCAAAGGCCAACGCTACAAGCTGGCGCTGACTTGCTTGTTTGTCACGCGGCCACAGATTTGGCTGTTGGACGAACCGTTTTCCGCCGGGCTGGACGCCGCTGGTCTAGCAACGTTGGAAACTGAATTAACTGCACACGCTCGCAACGGCGGCTTGGTCCTGTTCACCAGCCAGTGGCCTCGGCACGCAAATCGCCTTGCTACCGACGCAGTTGTGCTGCATCACGGAAGAATCGAATGTCACAAACGCATGGAAGATCAAACACCGGTGACCGTGCCGCCTGACTGTGACGTGTCATTGGCAGCCGTGCTGAACGGATTGAACGGCCATGTCTAGTTTGATCAAACGCTACGCATTTCTGTTCCGTTTGTTTGTCCACGCGATTCGCGACGTGCAGCTGCCACAATCCATCGTTGCGCAACGCATCCACCGGCGACAACGACGACGATACGCTATGTGGTGGCTGCAGCAACCCATCGCCAAGAACCGCTGGATCAACACAGGCCGCGCGGTCTGTCGCCGTTTTCGGCAGTGGTGTCCTCGATGGTTATGGCTTTCCGCAGCGAATTCAGTGATTGGCATGCTGGTTGTAGGTTACGCCGTGGTGTTTTTGATGGCGTTGTGCGTTCCCAGCTTGATCGCGTTCGCTAGGCCGCTGCCGAATGATCAAATAGACTTCGCGTCGGACGCACCCGGTTCGTTGCAGCGGCTGGCCGCGTTCCTGGGCGCGCTGACGGTCGGGCTGTGGGCGACCATGCCAAGACGAAAGCGATTTTGGTCGAACCGTCAGAATTCGTTGGTGATGGCTCGACGTTTGATGCTCATCAGCTCGATCTCCAATCGAAGTTCGTTGGACCGAATTCGCGCCCTGGAATGTCAGATTGGATCGGCCGCAGTTGCCATTTGGGCCACGATGGCGTGGGCTTTGTTTTCTGAACCTTACGGTTGGTTGGCGACCTTGTTTGCCGCGCTGATTTGTCTGGCCAATGCGATACTGGTTCGCCGAGTCGCTCGTCGCTTGGCCACGTGGCAACCAGTCGGATCGCTGGAAACGCTGATTCGCGTCGTGGCTGCCGTTGTTGTGATTGCTGTTTGTGGCGCGCTGCTCTTGCCCGGTTCGACAGCGAGTGTGATTTGTTCGTATGCATCATATCCTGTTTGGTGGCAATTCAAGCCGCTGCTGGACGTAGCGCAGGGCCGGCTGGCCGCACTTCCTTGGACCATCGCCACGGTTGCCGTTCCAAGCGTGTGTTCGGCGATGCTGGGGCGAGAATCGTTCAGTCGCCGTCGCCGTTTGATACAGGCAGGGCGACCATTGGCATCGGATCACGATGGTCGCGCGGAGCTGGGAACTACTCGAACAGACACAGGCCAGACAGCAGTTTTGAAAACGCTGCGGCGTGAACGACACACGTTGTTCGCCTGGCGAACATGGCTTTTCCCAAACGAACTTGCGCGAATTACCGATTTGGCCGTGCTGGTAAGCGGCGGGTTGGTCGCGACACAGGCAGTTTTGGCGTGGGCTGCTTCCTTGGTGGCCGAATCGAGTGATTGTGATCCGAATGCAAACGTTGTGATGGACATGGTGTATCTGCCTATGGTGTTGGCTTGGCTGGCGCTGGAAGTCATTGCGCTAACGGCACTTGAAGCCTGGCCGTTGCACCAGAGACCGATTTCGCGGTGGCGGTATTGGCGCGAGATACAAACGCTGGGGCTCATTCGATTACCTCGACAACTGCTGGCAGCCGCTTTGATGCTATCGGTGACACGCTTGTGGCATGCTGGCTGGCCGTCTATCTGGTTCGTACCAATGATGATTGGCGTGACGGTGCAGCTTCGAACATTCCGATCACTGTGGCCCGTAGATCCGTGCGAGCGATCGATGGTGGGCGGTTGGCACAAGCTGCAGGGCCATGCGTGGGCCGATGCGTGGTGCCTGGCTACCTTTCAGATAGCAATTAGTCTGTTAACGGTGGTGGCCGTGGCGATGTTACTGGTTCTGAACCATGGCGAGCGTACGAGCTGGCCCTGCCTAATAATTGGAATCGTGGTACTTTCTGGCTTGGCGCTGGTCGAATTTCGGTCTCGAATTTTGCCCGAAACCGTGGCGAATCTGGCCGAAAAACGCCAAAAAGTGTGAACATCCGCTAGAATCGGATTCGCATTGAAACGCCGCTAGCTGGTAAGATATGGTGGTGCAACCACTTGAGAATTAGGGACTTAAGGAACGCATCAAGTCTCTAAGCGTGGCATTCAGGTAACGTGACCATTCCCGCTGAGTACATTTCGACTTACGGTTCGCTATCCATGACGACGACTCGTCGCCCATCATCCGATTCGGATTCCAATCCGATGATCGACCTGGAGGATCTCATTCAGAATCACCAGGCCGGGATTTGGCGTTATTTGCGTTCGCTGGGATGTACGCAAGCTGAAGCGGATGATTTGACGCAAGATACTTTTTTGGCAGTTATCAAGAAGCCATTTGAATCGTTCGGTCCGGCCGCAACAGCAGGTTATTTGCGCAAAGTTGCCTATAACCGTTTTATTAGTGTGCGGCGACGAATGGGCAGAATGGTCTTGAAGGAAGAGATTGAAGTCATTGACCAAGCGTGGAGCCGCTTGGCGTCAGATGATCAAGGTGAAGCCATGTTGGACGCCCTGAGGACGTGCCTTGGTCAGCTGACCAAACGAGCTCGTTGGTCACTTGAGATGCGATTTCGCGACCGGTTATCTCGTGGCGAAATCGCGTCCGCTTTGGAAATTACAGAGCATGGGGCCAAGAACTTAATGCAGCGAGCAAAAAAGCAACTGAAGCAGTGTATTGAAGACAAAGCAAAATGAACGGCCAAACTCATCCAGATCATGGCTCTGATGATCTCTTGATCGATTCGCTCTTGAGCGAAGTCCTAGGCGGTGAAACTCCGCCAGACTTGCGGGATCGAATCATGGCGGCTGCGCGCCAAGTAGAATTGCCGGACGCATTGGAAACGGAACAGGATCTTGATGGTTTAGGCATCCAAGTTCGAACGAACTTCCACCAAGACTTTGGTGCATCGTCGGTGACCAGAATGGCGCGTCGCCGCAGACGAGTTCGTTCGGAAACACCATGGTCATTGTTCTTTGTCGCGCTCAGCTTGCTGGCATTGTTCACCGCCATCGGATACTTGGCTTCTCTGGACAAACGGCAGCCGCAAATGGTGGACGCCCCGAATTCGCCCGCTCCGGTTGCTCCTGCAGAAAGCTTGGTGGAAGCGGAATCTTCGATACCTGAAGTGCAAGAAGAAACGCCGATCGAAGTCGTTCCGGAGCCTGTAAACGAATTCGTACGCCCCAGTCTGCAGGACGCCTTGGCTGCTCGGCATGAACCGCCCGAGGTCTCATTCGGATCCAGCGAATTTCAGAACAGCGCCGCTTCTTCCGATGCGGAAATTGTCGCTTTCGTCAACGCAACCCTACAGCAATCATGGACGTCGGAACGGATTGAAGTGGCGCCATTAGCGTCGGACGAAGCATGGTGTGATCGAGTGTTTCTGGCGGTGCTGGGTCGACAGCCAAGTCCAGAAGAACGCAATGCCTTTGTGCGAACCAAAGATGCCAACAAGGATGTGAGATTGATCCGGTGGCTGGTGAATTCGGAACGAACAAGTGCCGATGTGCAACGTCGCTGGTCGGGTATTCTGGCGTCGCGTTTGGTGCGACCTTTACGAGACCGTTCGGCAGATCTAGCCGCAGTTCAGGCCAGCGTCCAAGGCTGGTTAGAAGACAACCGTTTGGATCAAACCGTTCGTTTGATGTTGACATCGGACGAATTTGTGAAACTATACGATTTGCCCACCAGCCAATCGGCCGTCGATCTGGCCAGTCAATTTTGTCGAACGATTCTGGGGCAACGTACGGACTGTGCTGGTTGTCACGCAGATAGTCAGCAACGGTGGCAGCCGCACGAAGTGCATTCCTTGGCGTGGTACTTTGAAGGCTCTGTTAATCCGTCCGACGCGGTGGCGGTCGAGCGGCGGCGTCAGTTTGCGGATGAATTGGTGCAACGTGACGATATGAGTCGGGTGGTGGTAGACCAAGTCTGGCGTACATTTTTCGGCTATGGCTTCTCGGCCATTCCCGGTGATTTGCAGAATCGATCCACCGTTTCTCATGCGGCCGTGTTAGATCGGTTGGCTCAGGAGTTTGTGGCATCGGACTATGACTTGCGAAAGTTGACGTCTTGGATTGCGTCTAGTCGTTCGTTTCGTTTAGAAGCGGGGACATTGCAAACGTCCGACGTCATGGCAGACGGCAGCGTGGCCTTCAATCGGTTCTATCAGCCGAATCGCATATCGGACACGTTGGCAAATTCGTTGCAGTTGGTGGCTTCGGCCAGCAAGAATATTGTGGCCACCGAAGCGTCCAGTGGCGAAGTGGTTGCCAGACGAGATGACAATTTGCTAGAGCCGAACGAGTTTGGTCGGCAGATCACCAACAACGAGATTGCTCGGACCGTATCGCTGATGAATTCCGATGCGGACCGTCGAAGGTTGCTTGTCAAATTGGATCTCGTTCGTTCCCTCGCGGCTTCGTCAATGTCCACAGAGGATCAGATCAACCATCTTTTCCTGGAGTTCACCGGCCAATTGCCAACGGACAATGAACAGAAGTTTGCCAAACGAATTGTGGATGCGCACCCTGACGATATGGAATTCGGACTACGCGACATCGCCTGGTCTTTGTTCAACGCCCAGTTGTAACCGGTTGATCTTCATCCACGCCGAAAGCGATGGTGCGTAATACGTTGGTTCGCGCACCGCTCTTGTGGTTCGGCGGCGCTCGAGTAAACTCGGGGCAGTTCGTTCGAATGCAATCGGCGTTTGGCTTTGCCAATACGGTTGCCAGCATCTGTCTGTCTCTGTGAAAGTCCAAAGTCCCGCTATGCCCGCGAAGAAATCCGCTCCGTCAAGGAAGAAATCGACAAGTCAACGGTTTTGGTTGTTGAAGACCGAGCCGAATTCGTATTCCATCCAGGATCTGGCGGGCGAAAAGAATCAGACTACGTGTTGGGACGGAGTTCGCAACTACCAAGCCAGGAATTTCATGCGAGACGACATGCAAGTTGGAGATCGAGTGCTGGTGTATCATTCCAACGCCAATCCACCAGCCGTGGTGGGTACGGCCAAAATTGCCAAGGAAGCGTACCCAGACCATACCGCCTGGGATGCCAACAACAAGCACTATGACGAAAAGTCAACGCCCGAAAATCCTCGGTGGCTGATGGTCGATATCCAGCTGGAACAAATCTTTGACCGAGAAATCAGTTTGACCGAACTACGCGAAGTCGCGGCACTTAAGGACATGGAACTCTTAAGAAAAGGGTCGCGTTTGTCCGTACAACCGGTACGCAAAAGCGAATTCCAGCAGATTTTGAAGCTGGCCGGATCGAGTTAGCAATTCCAAAGTCCACTTGCGGTCCATCCAATCAGCCCGAGACTATCCAGATGGCACTGGAACTGACCGGCGGGAACGACTATCTTGTTGGCTTCCGAAGAATCAAGCCAAGGAATGTTACTCGACGTGACGGGAGCTGTTGTGAATCGCCAGAATCTGAGCCAAATGGTGTTGTTTGTTTTCATCGTTGCCGGTGCATCGGTAGTGCGAGTGCAACTGAGCGAAATCCCCAACTTCGCGCCAGTGGCTGCAGTTGCGCTTTTTGCGGGCTTCCTGTTTTCATCACGCTGGTTGGCCCTGGCAACGCCACTTTCCATCATGCTGATCAGCGATTCGTTTCTGGGTGGCTACGATTGGCGATTGATGGTTGCCGTATATGGCATGCTGTGCTTGCCCGTCTTCTTTAATCGCGTCATTCGCCAGTATTTCGACCTGCGGACCTCGTCTGGAATCGGCACCGTGACTCGTGTCGCTGGACTAGTCGGCTGCAGCTTGGCCTGTTCGCTGGCATTCTTCCTGGTCACCAACTATGTTTCCTGGCTGACATGGTATCAAAACGGATCCACTTCGTTGTGGCAAAGCTACGTGCAAGCGTTGCCCTTCTTTCGCTACACGGTATTGGGCGATCTGATTTTCGCGACATTGCTGTTCGGCGTCTACGCCATTGCCGCATCGCTGACGACGGCTGGTCAAAAGTCTGCAACCAGCATGGACGTGGCCTCAAGCTGCTAAGCCAAGCGTCGTGTCTGCCTTCGCGCTTGCGACGGTTGATCATCGTGCTCCGTAGTGGATGAGGTGACAAATCCGTTCCTTCCGCAATCGGCTTGCATATTCACGACTACGTTTCCCGACTGTCCAACACTGGTACTTGGCTTAGCGCGAAATCCGCGAATCACCTTCCAATTGCCGAACCGTCGGCTCCTGGGCAACTCGATCTTCTTTTGGTACGCCAAGTGAAAGGCCAATCCAACCGTCTTCTGCCACGAATTGCGTCGGCTCCATTTTGGCCAGCCGAGGATTCTCTTCGAAGCGACCGCGCAGGATACTAAACCGATGGTCGCCCGCCGTGACTTTGGTAAAGATACCGCGCAGCGCAATCCGGTCTCGGAATCCGATACGTTCACTGATCAATTCGATACCACCTTCGCGCTGCAGATCGACATGGGTCTTGCAGAAGTCTGCTCGATAGCGAGCTTTCACAATGAAGTTTCGCCACTGCTTTTGACCCACGTGCAATTCGGCAATGCGAAACACCAGCAGGACTCGGTTGTCACTGAATTCAAAACGAATCGGTTCGACTTGCGCCAATCGCAGCGTCACGTCTTGAGGCAGATCTTGGTGGATGTCTTGGCGGTCAATTCCCAACTTTTGACGCAATTCGGCCAGCAGTAATTCCAACTCCACTTTCCGGCCGCCCAGTTCGAGTCTTTCGATGGCATTGTTCACGGCTGACTGATGGATTTGCAGGCTCATGAGGCTATTGGCGAGTGCTCGCGGTCTGGGCGTGGACGCCGCCAGTTGATTTGGGCTGGCCAAGCGGCAACGCATGGTCAACCGCTGCGGAGTCGTTTTCATTTCAATGGCACGCGGATCCAAATTCATTTCGCGAAGCGGCGTCAAAACGTCTTGCTGAAATTTCGCTTCCAATTCCGAGGCGCGAATATCCACGGCTTCGTGCAAGCGTTGCCGAGCGGCCGAAGAGACTTTGTCTCGCATATGAGCTTGCACTTTGTTGCGGCTTTCCCGATGTTCGTCAATCGCCAACTGCCGGATGACCCAACCAAGAATGGGAAAACGGTCATACTCGGTTTCCACGTCCAGCAATTGTGACCGACCGTTGGCATCTGCACCTGCTGGCGTCACGCTCACGCCTTGCGGACTGACTGACAATTGTTGGTCAGCCGTGAACTCGGAACGGCCTCGGCTAAACAACCGCACCGGACCTTTGTAAGAAACCGTATTGGACGTCGCCTGACCTCGAGCCGACAGCCGCATGCGCCATTGCGTCTGGTCAGGAATCAGCGATACGGAAAGCTGCGTCCAAGTGTCGTTGCGTCCTAGGACGCGCGCCCCCAGGACGTTGTCTTCCACTTTTTCTTGGATTGGTTTGAGCACGGGCATCATGTGGTTCAGCAATTCGCCGGTCACCACCAACCGCACGTTGGCGTTGCGATAGTGCTGATCCAAAGACGCGCGTAACGATTGAATTTGCGGATGACGAACCCAAGCCAAATGCTGGATTTCGCGAACAAGATAGTCCGACGCCACGGGCGAACGATATGATTCGAAATCTTCCATCGCCGTTAGCAAGTCGACTGCGTCCAACGGTGCTTCCGCCCACACGGCCAAAGAATCCTGTAGTTCGCGAAAATCGTGTTGATCCAAGAACGCTCGTTGCTGTGGACTCAATTTATGTGTGGCCAGCTTGGTCAGAACGCGACGAGCGACCTTGGTGCGAATCGAAGGATCCACTTCGTACTGCGACGCGTCGGCCTCTAAGATTCGCTGCAGTTCCAAATAGCGAATCCATGTTTCCCCGTTGGCTGATTTGGTAAACGCTTCGTGAAGCCGCTGGGCGGTGAGTTTGATGGACGAATTCGGCGCATCAGAAACAGCGGGCTGCGCCAGCACTCGCAGCAAATCCTGCCAAATCGCCACTCGACGCACCAACGCGTATCCCGTGCGACGCACATCGGCCGCCACGGCAGGATCGGCCACTCGAGGTTCGTGAATGGACGGATCGTCCGCCAAGCGAACCAATTTCTGCAGACTCGGTTGCCACGCCGATGGTTGGTCCAACGAATGCGATTGCATGCGATCAATTTCTCGCAAAACTTGGTCGATCCAATCGCTGATCTCACCAGTGATCCCCGTGGGTCGCAAATCGTTTAGTTGCTGGACCAACGCTTGCGGTGCCGGCCAGGACACAAATTCCGATTGGTCGCCGGTTACGTCGACTAGATGCGTAGACTGGTCGTCGCCAACAGCCGTTTTGCTGTTGTCGCTATTTGCTTCTTGGAAGTTGTTTGGCGAAACAACTTCCAATTCCAAGTCCGGCATGTGTTGCAGGTCAAATAGCGTGACATTGGAACCGGCTTCCAACTTAACGCTTTGACCGTCGCCAGGTCGCAATCCGTGCATCGGTGGTTCGGGTGACACGCCCATGTCATTCGCGTCGGGCAATGCTTTCTTGGTTATCTGACCGACCAATCGAGTAGGCACGGTTGCGCGTGGCCGTCGAGGTATCGGCACGGGATAACGTTCGCTGCGTTCGGAAGCAAAGCGAAACGGACTTGCTGACGAACCATGGCGGCTACCAAAATGCTGTATTCGATCCGATACCAAAACGGGCGCTGGTGCTGGCCGATGCGAACGAACGCTTCGTGACGATGCAGTGTCGATCCAATCCGCCGCCGCTGGGCGAGTGGCGTGGTTTGTAAGCAGTGAATTACTTTGAGAACGAACGACACCAAAGCGAGTATGTTGGCTAACGACAAACGCCCACACCACAACGACAATGGCCAGCGCAATGGGCCAGCTTCGTGATTTGGGGTAGGCTTCCATGCTATCGTTCGTCTTCCGTTCCTTAATTTGGGCACCAAACTTGTTATCGGAAAGACGACGGCGGTAATCTGGTCAGAATTGAACTCGAATGGAACAAGTTACCTGACCTGCTGGCAATGGTAGCGGATTGGCAAACCTGAGCACCACGTGCGATTGAGCCAGAAATGCCGATTATCCGCCTGGTTGTTGAGACGACGCCAGCAGGATTCGCTTGGAGATCTGGATGGCCAATTCGCCGAAGTCAAAGTTCACGCCCGGAGTGCCAGCTACCAGCTGAATATCCGCAAACGCGGAATCGGTGGCGGTGGGACTTCCCACACTGCCGGTGCCAATGTTTTCAGGACCGTCTTGAAACGAACCGGGTTGGATTTCTTCCAGCGAATAGGTACCCGGTACCAGATCGTCAAACAGGTACGCACCGTTGGAATCGGTCAGCGTCGATCGATTGACACTGGCTCCCGTTTCGTCCACTCCGGTCAAGATAATCTGAACGTTCAAAATTGGCGGATCAAAATCGGTGTTCCGCAATCCGTTACGGTCCAGATCCAAATAGACGGTGCCGGACAAGCTGGTTCGATTTTCGACAATGACGTTCGTGTCCGTCGCGGAATTGTTTTGCGAATTGGTTTCGGTCTGACCCACAGCGGTGACGGTAGCCGTGTTCACCAACGAGCCGGTGGCATCGCTGCGAACCGTACCTGTGACCGTATAAGTGATGGTACTGTTGACTGGCATGGTGACCGTGTCATTGATGGCTCCGGCACCGGATGCTGTATTTCCGGTTGCTCCACCAGACGCTACGCTGGTAAATGTCACGTTGGTTAACTGAGCTGGCAGCGTGTCGATGACAGTGGCGTTCTGCGCCACTGCGGGACCGTTGTTGCGAACCACCACCGAATACGTAACCTGATTGCCGGCAACAACCAGCGTGACATCGTCTGTCTTGGTGATACTCAAGTCGACCGAAGAATCCACACTGCTGCTGGCATCCGACAGATTATTGGCTGTGGCGATTTCTGTTACGCCGTTGGGCGCGGTGATGCTGGCCGAATTATCAATCGTTCCAGATGCCGATGCGGCGACCGTGGCCGAAACAATGTAGGTGATGGTACTGCCCACGGTCATGTTGACGGTATCGTTGATGTCGTTCGAACCGCTGGTGGTGTTTCCCGATACGGTGCCGGTGGATGTGCTGGTATAGGTAACGGAAGTTAATTCGGCGGGAAAAGCATCAGCAATCACTGCGCCGACCACATCGGCTGGCCCATCATTCGTTGCCACAATCGTATAGGTCAGCGTTTCGCCAGGCGAAACCGTCGCGCGATCCACCGTCTTGGAAATGCTTAGATCAACGCTGGGCGTGATGTCTGTCTGAGCATTGTCCGAATTGTTCTGCGAATTAGTTTCCGTCACACCTTGCGGCGGTGCTACGTCGGCCGTGTTGGTCACCGTTCCGGAAGCGGACGAAGCCACCGTTCCCGTGACGGTATACGTGATGCTGGCCCCAACGCCGAGGTTGACGTTGTCGTTGATATTCCCGGTGCCACTGGCCGTATTGCCCGAAACCGTACCGCTGGTTGTGCTGGTGAAGCTGACGTTGGTCAAAAACGCCGGAAACGCATCAGTGATGGTGGCGCCATTGGCCGCCGAAGGCCCAACGTTGGTGACAATAATTTGGTATGTCAATGATTGCCCCACCACCGCACTGCTGCGATCCACCGTTTTCACGATCGAAAGGTCGACTTCGCGACGAATGGTATCGGTATCGGTAGACGAATTGTTGTCTGGGTTCGAATCTACTAATCCAGCCGGTGCGATCACGGTCGCAGTGTTTTGCAGCGAACCACTGGCCGTCGGCGAAACCAACGCGGTCACCGTATAGGTGATGGAACTACCTGCGGGAAGATCAACCGCTTCATTCAGATTGCCATTGCCCGAAGCGGAATTTCCGGTCGCGCCCCCAGTGGCAGAACTGCTGAACGTGATATTCGAAAGGGTTGCTGGAAAGACATCTTCCACCATGACACCCGTAACATCGCTGGGGCCGCTATTGCTCACGGTGATGACGTAGGTCACGTTTTCGCCCGCAACCACTTCGGTCTGGTTGTCTGTCTTGGTGATGACCAGGTCAAATTCCGGAGTGACTGTATCGGTGTCTACGGCTTCATTGTTGTCTGTGTTGATCTCCTGAATGCCGGCGGGCGCGGTGACGGTAGCCGTATTGCGAATGGTCCCCGACGCGGAATCAATCACGGTGCCGGTAACCACGTACGTGATGGAACTACCCACCGGCAGATTGACTGTGTCGTTGATATCGCCGGTTCCGGATGTCGTATGCCCGGAAGCTCCGCCGGATTGGCTGCTGGTGAAACTAATGTTGGTTAACTGATTCGGGAATGCGTCCACCACCGACGCTCCGTTGATGGCGCTGGGACCAGCGTTCGAAACGACGATGGTGTAAGTGACTTGGTCTCCCGGAGAAACTTGCGTCACGCCGTCCGTTTTGGTGATGGCCAAGTCTGCTTGGGCATTCACCACATCCGGATCGATAGCCGTGTTATTCGAATCATCCAATTCCGTGACACCGTCCGGCGCGGTGACGGTAGCTGTGTTCGAAAACGAATTCAGCGCGTTTGGACCGACAGTCCCGATCACCGTGTAGGTAATGGAACTACCCGGAGTCATATTGACGGAATCGCTGATATCGCCGCTGCCGCTGGTCGTATTTCCCGTGACGGTTCCAGTGGACGTACTTGTGAACGATGGATTGATCAGATCAGAAATGAACGTGTCTTCTACCAATGCACCGGTCACGGCACTCGGCCCATTATTCGTAACCACAATCTCATACGTCAGGACGTCGCCGGGAACCACTTGTGTGCGATTGTTGGTTTTGGAGATGGTCAGATCGACCTGTGGCGTCAAGTTATCTATGTCCGTGGCCACATTGTTATCTTCATCCAATTCCACCACCGTATCAGGAGCCGCAATGGTGACGGTGTTTTCCAACGTTCCCGTGGCGGACGCGGCGACCGTACCGGTCACGGTGTAAGTGATGGAACTGCCTGCGGCCAGATTGACCGTGTCGGCGATACTGCCCGTTCCGGAGGACGAATTGCCGGACGCCGTACCGTTCGACACGCTGGTGTACGAAACATTGGTCAGCGTTGCGGGAAAATTGTCCGTGATGGCAGCGCCAATGACATCGGCCGGGCCATTGTTCGAAGCAACAATGGTATACGTTACCGAATTACCCGGCACCGCGGTCACTCGGTTGTCTGTCTTGGTCACGGCCAAATCAACTTGCGGAACATTCAGGAAGTTAGATGCTTTAGGACCATTCGCTCCGATCAGTCCCATTTCAATGTCGTTTGCGCCAGTTGGTCCCGAATCAACCGTAAGCACAATGGCGTCCACACTGTTCGCTTCGACCGGTCCCACGAAACTAGAAAACGGAATAAACAAATACGCGGTCGCTCGTCCTTCCGAAGTCACCGGAATATTGGCAGTGGAGACCGAAAACGTGCCAGCGTCGTCTTCGAACAGAGTGATCTGCACCGTGGCGCCCGTTTGTTCCGCACCAATCCGTAAGAAGATTCCGGTGTTGTCTCCACCCTGAGTGAGATCGCGTCCGTTCAGCCCAAAGGCCAGATTCGAACCGTCGTTGTCTACTCCGTCCCAGATGATTTGTCCGCTGCCAACCACGCCCGGAGGTGCGGAATATTGCAGCACGGGCTCTAGGCCGAATGGATTGATGCTGACTTCGATCGCGTTGGTGCCAGAATTCAACACGGCAATCACGTCTCGTTCTTGACCCAGAACTTCCGATTCGTCCGGAAACGCTTGTAGTGACGAATCGGCGGACGGAGCAGGCGGAGTGGCGGTGGTGACTTGCGTTGTTTCAAAACTATCAATCTGCAATCCAGGCTGTCCGGGACGAATCACAGGGCTGACCATTTCTTCCAATGTCGCTCCGCCAAACGACTGCGAGGGCTGCAGTACAAAGTAGCCCGCTTCGGGATCCAGGTCTTCAAAGCAGTAGACGCCGTCGGTATCGGTCAGTTCATCGCCCGACGCTTGTATGTCGTCGGTGCCGGGTTCGAAAATCCCATCGCCGTCATCCATGAACAATCGCACAGTGATCGCGGGCATCGTTTCGCCCGCCGATGGCACGCCATCTGCGTTCACATCCTGGAAGGCCGTTCCGGTGATAGAAGGAGTCAGTGTGCCGGCCGACGCGAGAACTCGACGATCTTCCAACTGTTCATACTTCAAGCTATGAACACGACGCAAGCTTGTCGTAGAATTCGTTCTTCCAAATGGTGTTCGCATACATCCGCATCCTTGTGAATTCGCTAGTACGAACCGTGCTAGCGACGATCTCTGTTGAATTCGCCGCGCAGCTTCATTATCGGCGTCACGCCTGGCAAACTTTGCCGAATATGCCGAATCTTACTCGGCCAACCGCGACGCAATTCGAGCTTTGACTTAAAGCTTTCCTGTGCTTAAGCCGAAGCGGGCGAAGCCTAGCTAGCGGGCCTTATGTAGGGCGGTTCCAAATAAGAATGCCGACGAAATCGCATACTGTCTTCGAAATGTTGGCACAGAGGGCGCCAGCGGTTTGGTGGTATAGCACTCACTAAAATAAACGCAGAGACGCGGAGTTGCGCAGAGGAATGACGCCCAGAGTACTCTGCGTTACTCGGCGCCTCGGCGTTTTATTCTTTGCCCGGTGTTGACGGACGAAATTGCCGGACTGCCGCAAAGCGTTGAACATCCTGGCTTCCTGTTTTGCCAGCATAGCTGGAGCCAATAGCCGTTCGTAGTGCCGCCTTCAGGCGAAAAGCGAGATGACATTGTGGATGGCACCGACCGAACCCCGAATCCAAACTGGCAAGCCGCCGGATGGAATTTCAAAAGTCAGTAGCATGGGCCCATGGCCCGTGTGAACCTCGTACCGTGTGAATCTTGTAGCAGGGCCCGTGAGCTCCGAACAATACGGCAATGAAGCTTCGACACCGCACCCAGGACGCGACAGTCCACAGGTCGGCCATGGGCCCATGCTACCTTGCGAACGCTGGACGTGTTTGTGTTCGGTCGGCTCCCAACGACGAACTCGGTCCCACACTATTTGTGATTGGGCTGCAGAGAATCCAGCGTGATGGGTTTGGCCTTGCCCGCTTGCAGTTGGACGTCTTGCCACTTGTCCTTGGCGGTGCAACGCACCGTGGCGTGTTGATCGGCCTGTTGGATGGTCATGTAATTGACCTGGCCAAAGACATCGCCAAACAGCAGTGTGTTGGAAATCTTCAGTTCGGCCGCGCCGTTGGGCAGTGGCAATTCCAGATACAGCCACGCCGATTTCAGATCCACTTCATAACCGACCCACGTCCATTCCGCCAGTTCCTTCTTGTCACCCAATCGGAATTGAAGACGAGTCCGTACGTATTTTTGCACTAACGCATCAGCCGCTTGAACGTCCGTGATCTGGACCTTCGTTTGGCTCGACTGCCGTACGGCATTCTGTAGATCCAGCACGTCCAGCTTGACGGCCACTTCCAGCATCTTGCTTTCTGGATTCCAATTCGCTTCCGCCGTGCTGACGTGAAAGGGATGAGCGGCAGCGGAGTGGCTGACCCACAAGGCAAGGCTGATGGCGAACAAAATAATTCGCACGTTGTTGCTTGCTGGCCGATGCGAACGAAATAAAGTTGAACGAATCATTCGTCTTCTTCGTCCTCGTTTTCGTCCTCGTTTTCGTCATCGTCATCTTGGCCTTCTTCCGCTGCCTTGGCCTTCTGCATTTCGTTCTTTTTCTTTTCATCCTTGAACAGTTCGAACCGGCTCTTGATCACTTGACGAGGCAGATAGTTGTTTTCTCGTTCCACGTCTGCCGTTTGCAGTCGAGGATCCACTTCCACGGACTTGATGGTCTTGGACGTGATGATCAGTTTGGAAACCGAGCGGTTGTCGCGGCTCCAAATTTCCGCTGGAATTTGCAGCGTTTCTTTTTCGCCGTCTTCGTATTCAATCTGGACAATAATGGGCATGACCAAACCGCCCACGTTTTTGAAATCCATCACGTAGAAGTTACGGTTCTCTTTGAATAAACGCTTTTCTTTGTCGTTTAACTTGTCCATGAACTTTTCAAAACTCTTGCGATCGGCGTCGGTGACGTCCAATTCGTCAAACGAATTGTAAAAGTCCTTCAGTTCTGGGAAGTCGTCTACTCGCTTACGCAATGGTTTGTTGCGTTCTTCGGAAAGCGTGGTTGGTTCGTCTTCTCGTTCTTCTTTCTTCTTGGCGTTTTCAATGTCGGGATCGGGCGACTTCAGCGTATACAGCCGCATGCCTTCGATCGAAATGTCGACATGCATGGTGGAATAAAACCAACCTCGCCAAAACCAATCTAAATCGACGCCCGACGCGTCCTCCATGGTTCGAAAGAAATCGGCCGGCGTGGGTCGTTTGAACTTCCAGCGTCGAGCGTATTCTTTAAAGGCAAAGTCAAACAGTTCACGACCCAGAATCGTTTCGCGAAGAATATTCAACGCCGTTGCGGGCTTGCCGTAGGCGTTATTGCCAAACTGCAGGATCGATTCAGAATTGGTCATGATCGGCACCTGATTGCCGCTCCGCATGTAGCTGACAATATCCTTCGGTTCACCTCGACGCGAAGGATAATCGTCTTCCCATTCTTGTTCGGACAGGTACTGCAGGAACGTGTTCAAGCCTTCATCCATCCAGGTCCACTGACGTTCGTCACTGTTGACGATCATGGGGAAATAGTTGTGACCCACTTCATGGATGATCACCGAAATCAGTCCGTATTTGGTTTGCGCCGAATACGTACCATCTTCTTCTGGCCGAGGCCCGTTGAAACAGATCATGGGATATTCCATGCCGTAGATAGGACCGTTGACCGAAATGGCCGTAGGATAAGGATAGGCAAACGTATACCGCGAATAGACGTTCAGCGTGTGAATAATCGAATGCGTGGAATACTTGCTCCACAGCGGTTCGGCTTCATTGGGATAATAGGACATGGCCATGACTTGGTTGCCTTCCACGTCATGTTGTTGTGCGTCCCAAATGAACTTACGCGAAGAAGCCCACGCAAAATCGCGAACATTATCCGCCTTAAAGATCCACGTTTTGGTCTTGTCCGTCTTTTCCTTTTGGTTCTCTTTCGCTTCATCGGGCGTCACAATAAACACTGGCGTCTTCGCGGACTTGGCGCTTTCCAAACGCGTTCGTTGGTCTTCGCTCAGGACTTCCGTATCGTTCAACAGCACGCCGGTGGCGCCCACAATGTGATCGTCGGGCGCGGTGATGCGCACCATGTAGTCGCCCAGTTCCAGAGTGAATTCGCCGTTGCCCAAAAATTGTTTGTGTTGCCAACCGGTGTAGTCGGTGTAGGCCACCATGCGAGGATACCAGTGAGCCATTTCGTAAATGTAGTTGCCGTCCTTTTCAAAGTATTCGTAACCGGATCGAGTTCGAATCAGGGTAGCGTCCGCAATTCGATAGTTCCACGCCACCGAAAAGGAAATGGTTTCGCCCGGAGGAAGCGGTTTTTCTAAATCAATACGCATCATCGTTTTCACGATGGTGTATTTCATATCCTTGTTCTGCGAATCTTTGACTTCGGTAATCTTGAGCGAACCGTCAAACGATTGACGCAACAAAATACTTTCCAAAGTTTCGGTCGAAATCCGGTTCAGCGGCGGCGCTTCGGTCGACATCGCTCCGTCCGAAGTAGGCGACAACTGATTCACATCCAGCTGCAGCCACAAGTAAGACAATTCGTCGGGCGAATGATTCTGGTACGTTATCTTTTCCGAACCATGAATCTCTTGCTTTTCGTCATCCAGCTTCACATCAATGATGTAGTTCGCTCGTTGCTGCCAATAGCTCGTGCCAGGAGCTCCCGATGCCGTGCGATACGTATTCGGTGTAGGCAGGATTTCTTCTAACTGACGAAATTCGTCTCGTTGGCCATATTTGGGGTTCAACACTTGAGCGAGTGCCGAAGTTTGTGCCACCGCGCCAACCAAGAAACAAGCTATCCAAGCCCATGTCGCAAATCGTGAATTCATGAAATCTTCTTGTCTTTGAAAATCATTGCCAACCAATCGTCCTGGTACCAACCGAATTGCCGTTGGTGGACGTTCCGACGTTTTCTCTAAACCAGATTGTAAGCAGGTCCGCATCAAGTTGCACCCAGGAACTTGGGGCTTCGTCGCAGCTTTCCTGACAGGACGTCAAGGAGTCTGATCAGGTCCGTCGCCGAGTTGTGGCGAACCACTATCTGGAATCATAGCCCGCGTGTTTCGCCAAATTCGCGACGAATTGGCCAACGTTGGCAATAATCTGTCGTCTGATTCGAATGTCATCGAATCAGTTGGTTTGTTTCGTACAAAATGAAGGAGAACGCCTGTTATGCGAACGTACATTTTGCTGGCCGTCGGCTTGGTCTTACTGACTCGAAGCGCCGGTGCGGAAGAAGTGCTCAAGTGGAACCAAGATGGCTGGAAGTACTGGGATTCAGCAAAACTGGAGGCCAAAGATTGGCACGCGGTCGATTTTGATGACCAAGATTGGAAAGACGGCACTTCGCCGCTGGGCTACGGCGACGACGACATCAAGACCAAGATTTCATTCGGCGACGATGATGCGGCCAAGATTCTGACATATCACTTTCGACACGCGATTGAACTGGATGACGCAGTCCATTTAGCGGGCGAACTGATTGTCGATGACGGTGCGGTGGTGTTTGCCAACGGAAAAGAAGTCTATCGAATCAATCTGCCTCAAGGCGAACTAAAGCCCACCACGACCGCTCGCATTGCCAAAAGCGGCGACGCGGAACGTTACAAGCACAAGTTTGTGATCGAAAAAGACAAACTGACCAAAGGCAAAAATATCATTGCCATTGAAGTCCATCAAATCGGCGGAACCAGCAGCGACTTGGCAGTGGACCTGCAATTGGAAGCGGTGGCCGCTGATGCCGAATTCAAAAAGCGAAAAGATGCCGCTCGGCAAGAAGCCGAAGCGATTGAAAACGCCATTGGCTCCGCCGAAGCTGGCTCGCAATAAGCATATCGGTCAATCATACGGTTGATTGCTCCGCTGGCGAACCTGTTTGCGGTTGGCTGGCGGTTTTCAACACGTTTTGCCACTGTGACGCAATGTCGTCAGCAGTGGCAGCGTTGTTCGCTCGAATGGCACGAGTGACCCCCGCCTTCAACCATTGCCAAGTCGCCTTCGCATAGGCCGCTCGATCCGCGAACGGCACCACCGCGGTTCGTTCGTTTGCCGAAAATAGTTCGCTATGGGCCGACGTATTGGAAGCCACAATTGGAATACCTAACGCCAGTCCGCTGGCCAACCAAGGCGAATACCGATTTCGCTTGGTCGCGGACCATAACATGTCGGCGTGAGACAAGACTTCGGGCAGATCCAACAACGCCGGCGCGAAGTGCACCTTGTCCGCAATTTCCACTTGGCTGCGGAAACGCTCTAACCGCCAGCGATCCTCGGGCGTCGTCGGTTCGCCAAAAATCACCATGTGAAACCGATCATCAACCACTCGTAATAGATCCGTGGCCCAAATCAAATCTTTCCAGCGACTGTCCGCCGACAAGGGTCCAACACCGGCCGCCCACACCGCATTTTCTGGAAGCCCCAGACGCTGCAAAACGGTCGCTCGCTCCATGGCGGAAGTTTGCAACAGCGGATAGGCCGGTATCGTGTAAATTGCTGACGATGGAACCCGACCGTCAACGCTCTTGGCAAAATAGGTTTGTGGCACCACGACGGCTGTTGACGGACGGAGCCAGTTGCGAAGCCAGCGGTCGGCGGCTGGTAATGATCCCAGACCGTCAGTGTCGTGATACAGCACACACGGAATGTGGCAACTGTGTGCTGCGAATTGCACCACCGAATGGATCGGCGAAGCCAGCGATTGCACGGCTGCCGGACGAATTCGCTGGATCAAACGTCGCAAGCGGCTGACGCTGGCCCAGCTGCCATAGCGATGAGAAATCGCAGCAACAGAATCGTCCGAATCTGCGGCGAAATGGTGTCGCAAACGATTCTTACCAGTCAACACGGCTAGGTGGATTTCGAATTCGCTGGCGTCGATGCTTTTTGCCAGTTGCAGAGCGTGATGATACGAAGCGAATGCGTCCCGGCAACAACAAGCGAGCAGAATCTTGGTAGCCATGCGGATTCTTCCTTGAATCAATGGATTCGATCAACAGGAGTCGTGGTTTCGTTTGGTTCGCGACGCGTGACGTTGCAAGTCTTCGTCTTCCAGTGCACCGACGAATGGCAGATTGCGATATTCGTCTTGATAATCCAAACCATAGCCAACCACAAATTCGTTGGGGATATCAAAACCAACAAAATCGGGTTGAATGGTCACTTCTTGTTGTCCCGACTTGCGTAACAGCACCGCGGTTCGCACCGAAGTCGGTCCCAGCTTTTCCATCAACTGGATCAGCTCGGCCATGGTGTGCCCCGTGTCAAAAATATCATCCACAATCAGCACGTCATGGTTGGCAATGTCCGGCATCAAGTCCGAATTGATCACCAACGGGCCGCGACTCGTGGCACCTCGGTAACTGCTCGCCTGCACCACACCTACTCGTAACGGCATAGTCAATTGCCGAATGATATCCGCCAACAACACGACGCTGCCGGTCAACACACCAACGATGGTGAGCGGCCGATTTGCGTACGTTTGGTTTATTTCAAAGGCCATCCGAGTCACCCCTTCTCGGACCTGTTCTTCTGAAATTAGTGTTTTCATTTCGGAAATGTGAACCTTAGCGACTATCTTTCACCCCTACAACGCAGTCATTTTAGAACGAGAGCCGTGGGCTCGATAGCCCGTGACCGGTGGCATTGTCAGTCCGTCTGGTTGGTTCGAGTAACTCCGTGACTTTGCTATAGTGGTGGCGAACGAAAAAAACGACTTGACCAAATTCCATCCAAGGCGAAAAGCAAATGCGTCTGCTTCGAATCCTACCGTTGCTGGTTTTGCTGACGGCAACCGAACTGATCGCTCGACAACCCAACGTGATCTTGATCTATACGGACGACCAAGGTTCGGTCGACATGAATTGTTACGGCGCCACGGACTTGCACACTCCGGCCATGGATGCGTTGGCCGCCAGCGGAGTACGATTCACTCAGTTCTATTCGGCCGCCGGTCTGTTCGCCTTCTCGCGCTGCGGTGCTGACAGGCCGAGTTCCTCAGCGAGCAGGTGTGCCGGGAAACGTATCGTCGTCGCAAGGTCACGGCGGCATGCCCGGTTCGCAAATCACGCTGGCGGAAATGATGCAGCAAGCCGGCTACGTCACCGGCCATGTTGGCAAATGGCATCTAGGTTACACGCCCGAAACCATGCCCAACGGGCAAGGATTTGACGAATCGTTTGGGCATATGGGCGGTTGCATCGACAACTATTCGCACTTCTTTTATTGGCAAGGGCCGAACCGTCACGACTTGTGGCAAAATGGTGTCGAGATTTTTCGCGACGGCCAGTTCTTTCCCGACTTGATGGTTCGCCAAGGCCACGAATTCATCCAAGCAAACCGCGACAAACCTTTCTTTTTGTATTGGGCCATCAATCTGCCGCATTATCCGCTGCAAGGAACCGAAAAGTGGCGAACGCACTACGCACACCTGCCGGAACCTCGCCGCCATTACGCCGCTTTCATTTCTACCATGGACGATGCGATCGGGCAGTTATTGGCCAAGCTGGACGAACTAGAACTTCGTGAAGACACCATCGTCATCTTACAGTCGGATCACGGGCATTCTCAAGAAGAACGAACGTTTGGTGGCGGAGGCAGTGCGGGGCCTTATCGAGGTGCCAAGTTTAGTCTGTTCGAAGGCGGGATCCGAGTGCCCGCGATGATATCTTGGCCCCAGCAAATTCCGGCGAAAGAAGTGCGGTCGCAAATGGCGACGGCGTGTGACTGGTTTCCCACCATTGCGTCACTATGCAACGTTCCAGCACCCGATCACCGGCTGGATGGCAAAGATATTTCGGCGGTGATTCAGGACAACGCCGCTTCGCCACATCAAACTTTCCATTGGCAATCGGGTGGCGGTCGCAATCATCCTCAGTGGGCCGTTCGCCATGGCGACTGGAAACTGATTGGCAATCCGCAAGACACCAGCAACAAAGGTCCACTCGGTGATTCCGACCGCCGTTTCTTGGTAAACTTGGCCGAAGATGTTTCCGAAATGAAGAACTTGGCGAACGAATTTCCTCGGCGCGTACGAGAATTGGAAACGCTGCACGACGCGTGGCTGGACGATTTGAAAGATTAAGCGATTGCGGCGAATGAAAAACTCCAGTCCGACGCGTGTGCGTCCACATGGAAAATTCCGTCAAGTCTGCAGCGAGTAGAACCCGGCTTCCATGCGTTCATTCGGCATCACCGGCCTCAGCCGATCCCGCTCGGGAACATGACGCCCTTCATTTTCCCCTCACTTGCGTGTCGGCGAGGAAACTCGCATCTATGTGTCTGGCAATGAAAATGCGTAACTTCAAAAGCTGTTGACTCCGTTATGGTACAACGTACATTAAGACATGTTTGTCTCATTGCGTACATTCCTCTGCCTGGTCGTTGTTGGTAGTGCGTTGCCTATTGCGCAAGCGCTGAGCGCGGATGATTCGCTGCGCCAACAACGAGACCTCGAACAGATCTCGCAAACGTACCGAATTCGCGTCTATAACCGCTTTCGTACAGACCGTTCGCGATATGACATGTGGATCTCCGCGGCAGAACAAGTGCGGCGGCAAAATCCAGACACACTCGATTCGTCCATTCAATGGTATAGGCAAGCACTCGACGCTTTGGGCTCGAGTGCGGCTACTCCACCCGCAGCATTCTTCGATTCGCCCGCTTTGGTTCGCTCCCACGAACCAATCACGTTGCCACCATCGCCCGCAACGTCTCCGGGTCGCATCGTACCGAATGTAACCATTGTTCGCGACGTCCCTGCAGCAACCAAGAAACCCGACGAGCCTGACGTGGTTCATGCACCTGTTCCGGCGCAGCGTCCTGCCGAGGTTGCGCAGACGCCGGTAGCCGAACCACCTGTTCCGTTGCCGCCTAAGCCAGTCCAACCAACGCAATCGGTTACACCCGAACCACCACCTGCAACGACACCGCCGGTTATACAGACGACTCGTTCAACCGCAAATTCAGATCAAACAGTAGATATTGGCATTCTTTCCGCTCGTATCCGTTCTATCAATCTTGCGTTAGGACGAATTGAAGACACTTTAGTGGAAAACCGCCTGTTGACAATTGATGAGCTACGCTTACTGGTGGCGCAGATGGACGAATACTATTCGCAACTTGATTTGACCACGATTTACGTGTCAATTCTGAGCGAACAGCAGCTTCGTCGAGTGGCTCGACTACGGTCTGCAGAATTTGTGCTGAAAGACTTAGAGCAGGCAATAGCGAATCAACGAGCTTGGGTGGCGAAATCTGCTTCATTGGATCGAACCCAGGATTCAGAAATCAACGAGCTAGACACCCTTTTAAGGAGAGTGCAGTCGTGGCAGCAAACGAACGTCAAGACGAACTAGACGAACGCAATTTATCGACAACCGCAGATTCTTCCGATGCCGAAGAAGATGTCGATGAAGCGTTTGACTATGTGCAAAAGCTCATTGCCAGAATGAATTCAAAGAACGACGACACCCCAAGCTCGCCAAAACCAACGGCCAAACCCACCAGCGTCGCCGCCAAACCAGCTGCGCCCAAGCCGGCTGCACCTAAACCGACTGCGCCAAGTAGTGCGTCAATCATCGCCAATGTGGCGCTAGAACCGGACAGCCAAGGCGACGATGGTTCGCAGACAATTTGTGTCGACATTGCTCCGGCAACCGGTGCTTCAACTCCAGGCACGTCAGCTGCTAATCATCCGGTCGGAGAACCAGTCGACCCGATGGCGGCCGTTGAAGCGACTCCGGAGCAATCCAGTCGTCGGTCGTTCACCAAGAGTGTGCCCGATTCGGCCGATGATTTGAAACGACTACGAGAAGCCGCGAATTTAACCACACGAGACGCCCTGTACTACTTTAACTGCAAAGCGTCCATACTGCGTTGTTATACCTGTTTGATTATCATGTTTGCCATGCTGGCAACTTCGCTGTTGCTGACCATCGTTAGTCAAAAGACCAGTTTGCTGGCGTCCAGCGCGTCGATTGCAACGTTGGCCGTGTCCGCAGCATTCTACGGCTATTACGTCATGTTGATGACCAGAATCTTGCGTTCGAAATAGCCCCGTTCGCAATAATTATGTTGGCATTGGCAAATCTGAATCGCTAGACTGTACGCTCGAACGATCTAACACTTTGTTCTTGCGTGGGGTATTACGATGAAGCGATTTCTAACGATGTCGTGTTGGTTTGCTATTGTGTTGGCAGCTAATGCGTGGAGCCAAGATCCAGATCTGCAGTTGCATTTCAACTTTGATAGCGAAGATGCGTTGGCCCTGGATGTATCGGGCAATGACGTGCCTGCAGAGTTGGATGACCTAGGTGGCGTCCAGTGGCTGGAAGATGATGTCCGCGGCGGCGTGATCGAATTTCCAGGATCAACCAACGGTTACATTCTTGCCGAGATTCCGCCGTTGCCCGGCGATTCCTTTACCATTGCTTTCTGGGCGTA
Organism: Pirellulaceae bacterium; assembly: GCA_041399205.1. Lineage (GTDB taxonomy): Bacteria > Planctomycetota > Planctomycetia > Pirellulales > Pirellulaceae > JAGQOZ01. The sequence continues at coordinate 162,428 of JAWKTK010000015.1, forward strand.
TCGAGATCCGCTGTTGGCTGGCGGTGGCGGCGGCGCCAATGACGGTCTGTTTCAAGTCCAATTTGGAATCGATGCGATTTCTGGCACGGAAAAGATTATCGGCGGCTGGGTTCAGAAAACAGACGCCGCCCTTTGGGGCCGCTTGATCCAAGAGGACTTTACGACCGTTAATTTGGATCGTGGTTCGTTCTTTATGGACGACGAAGAATGGGTTCATTTGGCCTATCGAGGCAACGGCGAAGAATTGGAAGTTGTGGTCAACGGCGAAAGTGGCATTGGCCCGATCGCCTCCTATGACGGAACCATGTTGGAGAACGATGCGATTGTGGTGGGCCGACAAGGGACCGAAACCTGGGGCGGACGAATGGATGATTTTCGCGTCTATTCACGAGCACTCACGGATGACGAAATTGTCGAAATCATGGCCGGTGGCGGCGGAAACCCCGGCGTATTGGGTGACTTCGACACAAGCGGAGTTCTCGACGTCGCCGACATCAATCTGCTTTCGCAAGAAGTCATCGCGGGAACGAATCCCACGGCGTTTGACTTGGATAACAACAATTTGGTCAATCAGGAAGATCGCCGAGTTTGGGTGGAAGACTTGTTCGGCACGTACTTTGGTGATTCCAATTTAGATGGCGAATTCAGCAGTGCCGATTTTGTGACCGTCTTCACGGCCGGCGAATACGAAGACACTACACCCGGAAATTCGACCTGGGGAACAGGCGATTGGAACGGCGACGGCGACTTCAACAGTAGTGACTTCGTTACTGCGTTCACCGCCGGTGGCTACGAACTGGGGCCTCGTCCCGCCAGCGCCGGTGTGGCGTCCGTTCCTGAACCCGCAACCTCTTCGCTGATTTTCTGCGTGGCGTTCGCGCTGCTTGGTGTCGTGCGAAAGAGAACCCGTTGGCAACGTTGCTAGTAGCTTCTGGATTCTCCAGTCGTACGATTAAGAACACCTGCCTCTGCGAACGAGCCGAAGTTTTGCCTGCAAGACTTCGGCTCGTGTGTGTTCTCTTGAACCTAGATGGAACACGCGGGACACGCGTCAATTACTTCGAGTCGAAATAGTTCGCGTTTCCGCTCGTAAGTCAGATTCCGCATCCGTTTCCTTTGGCGACGATTCGAGTCGCCAACTTGGAGGTGACGGTGGAAAGAAATTGACGTAGTAGTTGGGAAAGTGGTAATAGGCCAGTTGATTTGCCTTCCATTCGGCCAGCACGAGTTGCAGACGCTTGGCCAATTCGCTTTCCTGAGTCAGCAGGTTGTGTTCTTCGTTGGGATCGGCCACCACGTCAAATAGCAGTGCACTTCCCTGCCATTCCTGCTGTACCCACTTCCAGCGGCCGCCTAACATCACAGCGTTGGCTTGTGCAACCGCCGTATTCACATGACAAAACAACAGACGATGATCGGCGGGAATTCGATCCTCGGCCAGAATGTCGATGCCCTGAAAATTTGGATGTGGCGGCAGGTTCAGTAGGCCTAGGATGGTCGGAGCCAAATCGACGTGTTCCAACGGATAGTCAGAACGCTGTGGTTTGATCAAATTGGGCGAATGAACTACGCACGCGATGTGGATGGCCGGTTCGACGGGTTCACGAGCATGCGTGATGCTGCCGCCGCATTCGTGGAAAGCCTCGCCATTTTCGCCCGTGACAATCAATATGGTATTGTCCAGTTGGCCGCATGCTTCCAACGTTTGAACTAGATTTCCGACCTGTTTGTCACATTCATGGATGGCATTGTAGTATGCGTTACGTACGACCGGCGCGGCCTCTTCGGGATACCAAACAAAACTGTAGCTCGGGTCCAGCGCACACGGTTGAAACGGGCGTTCACAATCATCCGGTAGCAAGTACGGGAAATGCGAACTCTGCAAATTCATACTCAGACAAACCGGCTTCTTGGCATGCAGATGGCGTCGCAACCAATCGCAGGCCGAACCGGCAGTATGCGAATCGGGAAACTTTCCCGCCTTGAGCGAACCTCGTTTCACTTCGCGCGCAAACCCTGGATCCATAACAAAAACACTGGTATCTACTTTGGCCGTTTCTGGATGGTAGAAATGATCTAATGCCGGAGTCTGTAAGAAATGGGCCATGCCTCCCCACATTTCGTTTTGTGACGAAATAATAGCTGTAGAATAGCCCAGCGGTTTCAGCAGATCGTAAATCAACGTCTTAGGCCACGGATCATTTTCACTGAAGTAATGGTGTGCTCGAGTCCGCAGTGGATACAAAGAAGAAACCAAACAGGTGTCGGCGTAATCGGAATGCGTGCTTTGCGCGTAGGCTCGTGTTAGATGTAACCCGTTCCGGGCCAGACGATTGATATTTGGTAGAATTTCTTGGCCTTGGTGTTCGGCAAAGATCATGTCGTGTCGCAACGATTCGATGGCCACAATGATAACGGAAGGCGGCATGGTTCCTGCGGCAATTGCAGGCTTCCGCTGCGAACCATTCCATTGAAACGAACGCCGACCGACCAATTGATTTGCGTCTAACACTGGTTCGATATTGGCCGAATTCGCCGAATAGTAGCTGATCAGCAGAGACAGACTTGGGTGCATTTGATTGGTCACCGCTTCACGCCGAATCGCTCGTCGCAGATCGCTCGACTCGGCAGGAATGCGGTTCCAGCAGACCAGTGTTAGCAGCGACAGGCCAAGCCACGCGGCAAAGCGTTTGGTCGAAAGCGATTCGACCACCAAATCTGCTGTCACTTTCCAGGTCGTACGTCGACTGCTCCACATGTGCAACGGCACGATCAGCAATGCCGCTAACACGACAAATCCCGCCGTCGCCAGAACCGCCGGTTCGGCTTCTTGAAAATACGGGACTAACTGCTCCGCATTGCTGGTCACAAATCGAATCGCTTCAAAATTGGCAAGGCGACCTGACTGAAAAAACAATCCCCAGCTAATGGAATACAACAACAAGACGATTGCACCGCTCAACGTAAAGGCTACACAAGCGTTCCATTTCCATACGCGTGATCGACCGTCTGTCCAATGCATTACAGCTTGTCGGATCCACGTCACGAACCAACCAACGGTAATCCAAAACCAAGTGATATAGACAATGCCAAACAGACGCGTGTGCCAGTCGGTCTGCCGAAACGAATCGGCCTGGAGCCCCAGAATCAACATTTCAGTCAGCGCCGCTAAGACCACCAGAAAGAAAGTTGCTTTGTCAGCGGCCAAGAGACGACCGATACGGACTTGCAATTTCGCCTTGGGAACAGTCGCTGTCGCCAAATCAGGCATGTGATCACCCATCTAACAGAAACAACACAGTCAATTCCTACTGTTAGAAAGATGTCTTACCGTTTGCGGCAAAACGGCATCGTCGTCACATAAACTGTCGCAATCCGGAAACACAAAACCGTTAGATTCAATGCAGTCGACAGCACCCGGCAAAGTACCACCGAATGGTAGCTCTAGGTCATCACCCTGAGACCGCTAAGTCCATTATTCGTGTCGTAGCGCTTCAATCGGATCCATCTGCGCCGCTCGCATGGCTGGATAGATCCCAAACACGACGCCCACAATCAATGCCACACCAAAAGAAAGCGGAATGGAAACCAAGACAATTTCAGGTTCCACATTGCGAATGGTTTCGGGCAGTTTGGTCAAGAATTCGGGCCAATAGGCTTCTACCAATCGTCGAACGATACCCGTGATCGGCAACAAACAGACGCCGCCAATAATCCCAGATAGGCCCCCTACCGTCGCCAATACAACTGTCTCGGCCAAAAACTGAGAAATAATGTTCTTGCGTTTGGCGCCGAGCGCGCGGCGAATACCAATTTCTCGAGTCCGTTCGGTCACGGTCGCTAACATGATATTCATGATACCAATCCCACCCACAACCAATGAGATGGCTGCGATCATTCCCATGAAGATGATGAACATCATTCGAGTGGTCTTGGCTTGTTCTAACAGTTCTAACGGCACAACCACCGCGATATCTCGCATTCGTTCGTGTGACTTGAGTGTGTCACGAACGATTTCGGCCGTGGGCATCACTTGCGTCACATTGTTAACGCGTAATGTAATCTGATTCAATTCAACAATTTCGCCTTCGAACGAACCACTGCGTCGAGTCACTACGGAATCACCCACGCGACCTCGTAGTGTCGTGATCGGCACATAGATGTCCGAATCAAACGACTGCGCCGCCAGCGAACCTCCCACTGCGGCGGTGGCGTTCTTGGGCTTCAGCACACCGACCACCACGTAATAATCATTGTCGTCATCCACTTGAATGCGACGACCAATCGGATTCTTCAGCGGAAATAATCGCTCGGCCACTTCCGCCGCCAACACACAGTGATTTTGCAGGTGGTCAACTTCCGTGTCGGTAATGAAGTGGCCTTGATCGATTTGCAGCCGAGTGACCTCCGCGTATTCCGGTGTGCAACCGACCAGGCGTCCGTCTACCATCCGAGGCCCGTTGCTGAAGGCGCGGCGCATTTCGCGAATCGGCAGCGCCTTCTTGATCGTCGGCACGGTTTCCAGAATCTTGTCGTATTCTTCGCGGAGTAATCCATAGGGGACTGGTCCGCGAGTGTCCGCGATCAATTCGCTAGGCGGCTTCACGGATCGCACAATGATGTTTTCGGCGCCCAAATCGGCAATCTGGCGTTGCGCCTGAATGCTGATGCCTTCGCCAATCGCCAACAGCCAGATGACACTGGCCACACCAATGAAAATACCCAAAACCGTCAGCAGACTGCGCAGCGGATGCAGCAGTAAACTCTTGACGCCCGCGTGAATGGTTCGAATCCAAAGCATGATCAACTATCCGAACCAGCACGATCAGCGGAAGACGCATCGTTAGACTTCAATGCGTCACGATTCGATTCCTCCTGATCTGCGTCGCGTCCATCGCGCGAATCCTCCTGTTCGTCTACTTCGCCATAACTACCTTCGCCGCGATTCTTGGCTTCTTGTTCGGGCGTTAGTTCTGGCAGAGCAACTTCGGCGATCAAAGATCGCGGCATCATGGCCAATTCGTCGCCTTCCTGAATCCCGCTGGAAACAATGACAAACTTGTCATTGCTGGCGGCAATGTCAATTTTTATTGCCTCCCATGCGTCGGGGCCCATGCGCTGATGCAATAGAATTCTTCGCCATGTTCCAAGACGGTTTGCACCGGCGTCACAATCACATCCGGTTGGCGGTCGACCAAGATTTTCACTTCGGCTGTTAAACCAGGACGAATCTGATTCGGTGGATTCTTGATGCGAATGTACGTGGCGTATTCTTTCACTTGCGAACTGAACCAACTGCCCGGCTCTGGGTACTCGTTCACTCGCATCACTTCGCCATCCAAATACTGATCACCCAACGCGTCCAGTTGAATGGAAACCAGCATGCCGGCTTTGATCAAGTTGACTCGCGATTCGTTGATTTCCGCCTTCACTTGCATGGCCGTGGGATCGGGCAAGCGAATAATGGTTTGACGTTCGCGAACCAACGAACCGGGTTCGACCACAAATTCACCCGAACTACGACTGCTTTGCGTGTTGGCGTGGACCACTTGCCCATCTTGCGGCGCGCGAATGATGCACTTGCCAATTTGATCTTCAATCTCTTTCTTACGTTCTTGTTCTAGCCGAAAACTGCTCTCTTCCGATCGATACATGGCCGCGCCCGATTCAATCGCGGCGTCCAACTCTTTGCTCATTTTGGGCATGGTGTATTCTTGCAGCACCTTGAGTTTGGTTTCCGCAGCGGCCAATTCGTTCAGTGCTTTTTCCACGGCAAAGCGGTCACCTTCTAATTGCAAATCGGTCACATAACCTTTAGCCGCCAAGCTTTCGCTGTACTTGAGATACTGCTGAGCTCGCCGCAAATTTTCTTCGGCCACCGCAATTTCACCTTCAATGGTTTGGCATTCTTGCTTGAAGGTTCCTTCGATATATTCCTTCTTGGCAATTTCGGCAGCTTCCAGCGTGTTCCGAGCTTGAATCATCAACGATTCACTGTTGTTGCACGCGATTTGCTGTTCGATCAATTCTTGTTCCAACGCGGACGAATCCAGCTTTACCAAGATTTCACCCTCTTGGACTCGAGTCCCTTCGTCCACGACTTCCAGAATGGCCGTGCCGTCTGAATTGCGTCCTTTGACTTCGCAACGAATTTCCGTGTTCCGAGAACTTTCAATTTCGCCACGTTCTACTACTTCATGAACAAAGGTGCCGCGTTCCACAACATGCGTAATGACCGCCGCAGAGTCTCGGTCACCGGACCCCATGGTCAGGTAGCTGACCGCGCCCACTAAGATCACCACGGCCAGCAAAGATCCAATGGCCAGCAAACTTGTAGAACCACTTCTGTTTGCCATCATGCAAAATTGACGTTTCATCAAGACCTCGTATCGCCTGAAATCGTCTGCAAGTCCGACGAAAATCTGACCAGAATTCTAAGGAGGGAAAATGTGGGGTTGGGAGTCCGTCCAGCGCGATTCGGTCCCCAATGAAGCTCGAGTCAACAAAGTCGCGTGAGACGGAACTAGGAACAACCTAACGCTGTTCACTTATTAATGCAGGTTCCCTTATTGTATCTACATCCGGTCAAGCTGCCAGTTCGGATTGCCATTTCGTCCAGCTGACCTGGCAGCAACCGCCGCACCCTGGGGCAATAGCCAGAATTGCGGTATATTCGGCTAAAAAGACTTGTTCGAAAGGATGAACGCATGAAAGCCGCATACATCAACCAAGTGGGCCCTGCCAGCAATATTATTTACGGGGACCTGAACACGCCCACTCCTGGGCCAAATCAAGTGCTGGTCAAAATGGGCGCCGTGGCCATAAATCCGATTGATACCTACTTGCGCAACGGCGCCAATTATTGGGAAATTCCGCAGCCGTTCATCATTGGTTGTGACTTGGCCGGCACGGTCGAGCAAGTTGGTGCGAACGTCCAAGCGTTCAAGCCGGGAGATCGAGTTTGGGGAAGCAACCAAGGTCTATTGGGACGTCAAGGTACGTTTGCCGAATACTGTGCGGTGGACCAACAGTGGCTGTACCCGACGCCCGACCAAGTATCTGACGAAGACGCGGCGGCCTGTGCATTGGTTGGCATCACGGCGCACTTGGGCCTGTTTCAATGTGCCCAACTTCAGTCCGGCGAATTGGTATTTGTCAACGGTGGAACTGGAGGTGTCGGTTCAATGGTGGTCCAGATGGCCAAAGCGGCCGGCGCCAAGGTATTGGCCACGTGCGGTTCGGACGAAAAGAAAACCGCCGCTATCGAATTGGGCGCGGACGTGGCCGTGAATTACAAAACGGAAGACGTGGCGGCAGCCGTGCAACAGTTCGCGCCGAATGGAGTGAATGTGGTGTGGGAAACGCAACGCGAACCTGACTTTGAAACGCTAACCACTTATCTTGCCGAACGAGGTCGTTTGATATTGATGGCCGGTCGAGACGCTCGGCCGGTTTTCCCCGTCGGGCCGTTTTACGTGAAGGGCTGTTCGCTGCACGGCTTTGTCATGTTCAAAGCTTCCGCCGAAGAACAACAAGCTTGCGCGCGAGACATCAATCATTGGCTGGCGGAAGGCAAACTGAAGGCTCGCATTTCTGCTCGCTTTCCTCTTGCCGAAGCCGCCGCTGCGCATCAAATGCAAGAAGACAACACGCTCAGCAAAGCCGGTACGCTGGCCGGAAAAATTGTGCTTACGCCCTGATCGAGCGGCCAATAGGTCTGTCGCGGAAAAGTAGCCGGCGTCGTACCAGTGGTTTGCCGTTCGCCTATTCTGGAATGAACGACATCTAGAACAGAAACGGAACCACTCCGGCTGTCTGCAAGACCCAATAGAAGACACTCAACGCCAAGACACTGGCGAATGAAACCAGCAAGCCCCAGAACAACCAGTGTGGTTCACGGCTGGGCTGGGTGTCGCGGAAGCGAATGAGATCCGACGTCATGCGTTCAAACAGTTGTTGGTCTTGATCCGCCGAGGTTGTGTGTCTCTTGTTCGTTTTCACGTTGGCCAGCGGTACCAATTTGCGATCGGACGAATGATCCGTACTGCGATCGACCGACGTAACTTCCTTGGCTGTCGCTGGGCGAGACGACGTTGTTGTTCGCGAAGACTTCTTCCGCATGGCGTCCGTGCGCGTCGTTGCGTCGCTGGCAGAATCCGAACTACTGTGTCGACGTTTGCTGGCCGATTCGCGATTCGATCTTGACCGCCGCTTTTCGGATGATTCGCTGGAACGACGACGGGACGAACGGGACTGAGAACCACCAGCCGATTCTTCTTCGGACCGTTCGCTGCGGTTTGTTTTGTCGTCGTCGCCACTCACGTTCGCCACCCGAATGAAAAATGTTAAGGGTACGTTCGTCGCACCTGTGACATTATTCTACCGAGCAATTCGAATCAGAGTACGACCTTGCACGCCGCCCGCCAAAATCTTCTGGATTTGCGAAGAAACTTGGTCCAAGGAAATTTCCTGGCAGATTTCTTCCAATCCGTCCAAACGCCATGGTCCAGCCAGATTTTGCCAAATCTGGACACGGTCCGGCATCGGACACAACGCGGAAGTGATGCCCAACAATTTGACACCTCGCAAAATAAACGGAAACACGGTCATCTCCAATTGATTTCCCGCGACCAAACCGCAAGACGTAACCGCCCCGTTGACTCGAGTTGACTTCAGCAAATTCACCAGCGTGGTTCCGCCAACGGTGTCGACGGCGGCTGCCCAGCGAGTAGACAGTAGCGGTTTGCGACCATCGTCTGCCAATGCCGAACGATCGACCACCGCGCTGGCGCCCCATTGCATCAACCACGGCGCGGCGTTGGCTTTACCGGTCGAGGCCACCACTTCGAAACCCAATTTTGCCAGCAACATTACCGCCAAACAGCCTACTCCGCCCGTTGCGCCGGAAACGGCCACTGGACCATCATTCGGCTGTACAAACTTCAGGATGTCTCGTACGCATTGCGCTGCCGTGAAGCCGGCGGTGCCCAAGATCATGGTTTCGCGCAGTGTCAATTCGTCTGGCAACGGCACGACCCATTCCGCTGGCACTCGAATCCGTTCGCTCCATCCGCCCCAGCGTTCGGCCTAATTCGTAGCCCGTGACAAGCACCGCTTGACCAACATGAAAGCGACTGTCTGTGGATTGAACAATTCGACCGGCGGCATCAATGCCCGGTACGTGCGGCAATGTCTTGGCCACTCCAGGATTGCCCGTAGCGGCCAACGCATCTTTGTAATTCAGTGACGACCATTCCACTTGAATGATGACGTCACCTGCCGGTAGGCGGTCCGGTGTCAGCGACTGGACGGAACCGTGCACTTCGCCTGTATCGGAATGACGTTGCACGTAGAACGCCAGAAACGGAGACGTCGCATCGAATTCGCTCATCACGGATTCACACTTCTTGGGCTGGATGACATCGATAATGGCATGTGACACATCTTTCTAAACTACTGTAACCGATGCGACCATGATTCGACAAATCGACGCGAGGTGACTCGAAAAATGACGGCGGCCAATTAGAATGGATGCAACTCTGTTGGCGGCGGTAATCAAGTAGTGGCGGGATCATGCGAGAAGACAAGCTGCAATCCAGTCGATACGAATTCAAGTATGTAGTGACCGAAGAGAAGGCACATCAGATTCGTGAATTCGTTCAAATGCACCTGGACCCAGACGATTTTACCGCTGGCAAAGAGGGCCGTGGCTATGACGTGCACAGTCTGTATTTGGATGGCCGTTCGTTTCCAACCTGTGTCGCGGTGATTCACGGCGAAAAGAATCGCTACAAATTGCGACTGCGATTCTATGACGAAACCGGACCCGTGTTTTTTGAAATCAAGCGCCGAGTGAACCTGGTGATCTTGAAGCAACGAGCATGTGTGCGGCGCGAATTCGCCCTAAGCCTACTGGATGCCGCACGCCCCGATCCTCGCTTTCTCACTCAGCCCAACAGCGGCAAACACCTGAAGGCGTTGTACAATTTTTGCGAACTGCGCGATGCCATCGACGCCCAACCCGCAGCGTACACGTCGTATCTGCGCGAAGGTTACGAACGACACGGCGACAATGCGGTGCGAGTGACCTTTGATCGAGCACTCAAGGCGGGCAAATTCAATGGTCAATTGAGCGTAGCCGATCTGCACTTGTGGGATCGGCCGGAAATGGGCGGAGTGGTTTTGGAACTGAAGTTTACCGATCGCTTTCCCAAGTGGATGCTGACCCTGGTGGAAGCCTTCAATCTGACTCGCACCGGCTTTGCTAAATACTGCAAGTGTGTTTCGCTGGTACACGACCTGGGCTACGACGCATAAATCATCGCAGCGACTCAGTTGCAGCGAAGCAGCGGTTCGTCTATTCTGCTGTCTAGTAATTTCTGCTTAAAAGCTCGAGCGAAGGTGGCGGACATGCATGACCGAAACGCGCGTATCGGCGCGGTACTCTGTCTGATTTATTCAGCCGTATACAGCGGCTTTGTACTTCTGAATGTATTTAAATCAGACATCATGGAGACCACTCCGCTACCCGGAATCAATCTGGCCATCTTGTACGGATTCGGATTAATCGTGTTGGCGTTTTTATTGGCGTTGCTGTACGGCGTGCTGTGCCGCAACGACGTCAAGCCGAATACGTCCCGTTCGCAAGATCGCACGGAGGGCCAGTCATGATTTACGAATTGTCCTACTTCGCGTTGGCCATCTTCCTGGCATTTGTCGGTGTCACGCTGGGAATCAGTTTCTACTTTGGCAGCAAAGCCAAGTCCTCCCAAGGCTACTTTGCGGCCCACGGACAGATTCCTTGGTTCGTGAATGGAATTGCCTTTGCCGGCGACTATCTGTCGGCCGCTTCGTTCCTGGGCATCTGCGGCATGATTGCCTTTTACGGCTACGATGGTTTCTTGTATTCGATTGGCTACTTGGCCGGTTGGATTGTGGCGTTGTTTGTCATTGCCGAACCCATGAAACGGTTGGGCAAATATACTTTTGCCGATGCGCTGGACGCCAAGTTTCAATCGCCCGGCATCAAACTGGTCGCTGGAATCAGTACGTTGGCCGTCAGCCTGTTCTACCTGATTCCGCAAATGGTGGGCGCCGGAGTCTTGATTCAGCCGCTGCTGGGACTGCCGTACTGGAGCGGTGTCGTTTTGGTGGGTGTCACCGTCATTTTGATTGTGGTCACCGCGGGCATGGTCTCGACCACTTACGTTCAATTTTTGAAGGGATCACTGCTGGTCTTTTTCAGTCTGGTGCTGACCGCCATGATCCTTGCACGAGGTTTCACGGTCAAAAGCGGCGGACAAGACGGCCATGAATTTCTGACGTTAGGACCGGTCGAAAATCTAGAGGACAGCACCTTGTCCGCTCTGCCCGAACTGGTCGACTACCAACCACTGGCTACTACCGACGATTGGCATGAAAAGCCCTATCTGCGCCTAATTAAACCGGAAACGGCAGAAGTGCTAACTCTGCGCATCGACCCACACGCAGACGGAGGCTATGTACTACGAGAGTCCCAAACGCTGACCAAAACGGCAGACGGCAAGACATTAGTCAACGGTCGCATCAAGGGAACCAAGAAGGGCGAACCGGAACTTCACCCGGTAGGTTATGTCAGTCGTTTACCTAACGATGCGAAAGAAACGGGACCACTGAGCGTTGTTTCGTTCTTCAGCACGTTACAAGCGAGCGAAGTGACGTTGTGGTCTAAGGAGGTGGTCAGCTTGGCGGACGGTGGTTCGACCACGGTTTATTATCCCAAGCCAACGGCGGGCGCACAGATTCTTCGGCCCGGCGAACATCCTCGTTTCAAAGGCATTCGCAGTGACAAGGCCATCGATCGTTTGAATTTTATTTCGCTGATGTTGGCGCTGTTTTGCGGAACCGCTTCGCTGCCGCACATTTTGATTCGCTACTACACCGTGAAGGATGAGGCGAGTGCCAGGAAAAGTACCATTGTGGGCATCGCCAGTATCGGCCTGTTTTACGTGCTGACGCTGTACATGGGATTGGGCGCGATGACCAGCGGCGCGCTAGATGTCACTGACAGCAATATGGCCGCCCCCTTGCTGGCGCAGAGCATGAGCGAATGGTTGTTTGCCGTGATTTCCGCCATTGCCTTTACCACGGTTTTGGGGACCGTCAGCGGATTAATCCTGGCTAGCGCCGGCGCCGTGACGCACGATCTGATCACCAGCTACATGAAATTCGATTTCAACGATACGGAAAAAGTGCGTATTGCCAAGATTTCGTCTGTGGTGGTCGGTGCAATTGCGATTGTGCTGGGCATTCTGTTCGAAAAAATGAATGTCAGCTACTTGGTCGGCTGGGCTTTTAGTGTGGCAGCGTCGGCGAATTTGCCGGCACTGGTCATGCTACTGTTCTGGAAAGGGACCACTCGATACGGCATCATCGCATCCGTGGCCGTGGGCATGATCAGTTCCTTGGGTTGGATCTTGCTGAGCGAAGATACGTACGCCAATGTCTATGGGCTGCCCGCCACCGATGCCATTGTCCCGTTTAGCCAACCCGGCATTGTGACCATCCCCTTGGGCTTTTTGGTCTTGTTTGTGGTTTCCAAGATGACCGCAAAACGGTAAGCGTAATGATTCGAGCACATTGTGTTGGTAGTACCGCCTTTACGCGGTACTTGGCAGGACAAGGAACCGGTCTCGCATCCGCCTCAAGGCGGCACTACGCACGCCAAATTGTCATCTCGGAAATGAACGCCAAGCAATACCGCGAGTTAATCGCATGAAATTTCCCGCTGAATTCATTGTGATCGGCAGCGTGGTCTTTGTGATTGGGATGTTGTATTTGGGTGGTTCGATTCTGTCGCCGTTGGATCGAGCGGCGGGGAATCGCCGAGCCCGAATTCGGTTTACCATGATGGACTTTGGCGGCCTGTTCTTTTTGGTGCAACTGCCATTGGCGTTGGTCCGTAATCTTTCGCCGAATCAAGCCGCCGAGCCACCGAACAACGGCTTCAACGCGCAAGACGTATTGTTCGTCCTGGGACTGATCGTGGCCTTGGTGATTTGGTACAAAGGCGTCACCACGTTTTCTCAGGCGGGCATCGATTCGAACAAGGAACGAGCTTGGTTGGTGTTCTTTGTGTTGCCCGTCGCTTTTCTAGGAATCTACGCCGTGGTCCCCATCTTCTTTGTCTTGATAGCCATGCTGTCAGAAAGACCTGGAACGCTGTGGACCAATCAATCCGTACTGCTGCGGCCCCAGTTCATGATGCTGCTGACCGTGGAAATCGCGTTGTTTGTCGCGATCTTTGTCGCTCGACGCATGTCGCGAACCATCGCCGCCGACGCGATTCATCGGCACGAAATTGACGAACAGTCGGCGCATTGATTCGATTCGCGAAACGAACACCTTCATCACGCGAATCACATTCGCGGAAGCCTTAGGGAATCATTTCGCCGTGAATGATGTCTTCAAACGTTTGGCGTTTGCGGATCAAGTGACGTTGTTCGCCATCAATCAAGACTTCCGCCGCCATTGGCTTGCTGTTGTAGTTGGATGACATCACAAAGCCATACGAACCGGCGCATTCGATCACCAAGTAGTCACCCACTTGCGCCACCGGCAATGGACGAGAACAAACGACGCCGCCGTCTTCTTGCGTAAAGATGTCGCCCGATTCACATAGCGGACCGCCCACCACGACGTCTTGCAAACGTTCGCCAGCAGGCTGCGCCGACGCGATGGACATCGGATGATATGCGCCGTACAGAATGGGACGAGCCAGATTGTTGAAACCAGCGTCCACCAGATAGTAAAGGTTCTTGCCAGTTTGCTTGATGGCGCGAATTTCCGAAATCAGATAGCCACTTTCCGCTGTCAAATAACGTCCCGGTTCAATCTCGAGCGTAATCGCATGGCCCAACGATTCGGCCAATCGATTCCGACTCGCATCCCAAAGTTCAAAGTATTTGTCGATATCGATGTAACTCTCATTATTACGATACGGAATGGGCAGTCCGCCGCCGGCGCTGACGGTGGTCACACTGCGACCGACTTGTAACACAATTCGCTCCATGGCCGCACACACTTGAGACAGATGTTCAAAGTCTGTGCCCGAACCAATGTGCATGTGCACGCCGCTGACCATGATGCCCGCTCGTTCGGCGCGAATCAGACAATCTTCCACTTGTTCGTGCCAAATACCATGCTTGGACTGTTCACCGCCGGTGTTGGTTTTTTGACTATGACCGTGTCCGAATCCCGGGTTCACTCGAATGGTGATATGACTACCCGGCGCGACTTCCGCCAATTGCGTAATCATGTCGGGCGAACCAACGTTCACGTGCAGGCCCAATTCCTGAACTAGTTGCAGCGATTCGCGATCAAAGATATCGGCCGTGTAGACAATCGGAGCGGGTTCGCCCGCGGGAGAATAACCGGCCCGGATCGCTCGCTGCACTTCGCCCGCGCTGACCGCATCCACCAACACGCCTTCTCGCCGCACCAGATCCAAAATCGCCAGGTTGGAACACGCTTTCTGAGCGTAACGAATGACGTCGAATCGACGTAAATCCGCAATGCGTTGGCGAATCAACGACGCGTCGTACACATAGCTGGGCGTCCCGAATTCCCGAGCCAATTCCATGACGGAATGCCCCGCAATTGCTTGTCGAAAAGGCGTTCTTTCTGTTGCCGTTGCCATCTTTGTCACCTGCCTGCTGCTTGAAGAGGGATGATGAATTCGAGCCGTCCAGGAAAGACAGGCTGCTGCCGTTGGAAGCCCTTCGATTTTACCGGTTCGCGCAACATCGAACAGATCCCTTTGCGGCCTGCGATGCCACAACGAGCGGAACGGACAAATTTGATTTGCTTAGGTTCGCCAAAACTGAGATGCTTCCGGGCCTTGATAGGCTACGTTCATTTCAGGCGTTTCGATAGGCTTGCCAAAATGCAGCGATTGAACTCCGGCAATCACCATTCCCGATGTCAACAACGTACGTTCAACCGGATAATTCGCCTTGTTGTTGACCATCAAATCTTCAATGTGATGGGAAAGCGGATTGAAGAAGTCGGCCGTGGTCGAACCGTGCGTCGGCATCGGCAGGTACATTTGGCACGAAATAATTTCGTCCGAATCTGATCGATAACCGGCGTAGTTAAAGTCGCGAATTCCCGTCAACAGCATCGTGGTGCGGAAGCCGTCCAAATGTTCGATAAAATAGCCGACAGCGTTGGGCAGCGTTTTCCGAGCCCATTCGAAGGTGACCGGATCGGTCGGGTAACCTCCTTCGACCGGCAAGTTGTGGCTCCTTGTGAGCGCGGACACAACCAACTTTCGTGTCATGGCACAATCCTCTTGCGCCAAACGATCCCACATGGCTTGATCCTTTAACGCCAACACGCGGCGAATCCCCACTTCGCCACCTTTGCGTCTTTCCGACATGCACTGCGCCGTTTCCAAAGCGTGAATGTCATAGCTGTCGACTCCGCCGTACGCGACGCAAACCGATTCCTTTAGGTCCGCGCCAAACGGCATATCAATCGACGGAAATCGCCATGTGACCGGCAAGGACGAACCGGCGAGAAATTCGAATTTCAGTCGTTTGGCATCGTCCACCATTTCGACACATTCGTCCCACACGGTTGACAAGTGTTTGTCATTGAATACCGGCACCGATCGACCGCTGGCTTCAAACACTTTGACCACTTCCTTGAACCATTCATAACGAGGATACCGTTTTTGGCCCATTTCGTTGTCAGGATAGTTCCCGTGTTCGGCGATAATCACCACGCCGTCGACAGCCAGTTTGTCGCCACCCAACGTCAACGCTTCGGCGATCGTCGGAAACGATTTCAAACCATATTTGGCAATGCGCTGTTTGCCCAAATCCTGTTCGCCGGGATACTGATCAATGTAGACAGACGCAATGTCTACTCGCGGCTCGGCCCACTGGCCATTCCACGTATAACCTGCCGCCAAACGATCCAAAAAATGTTGGGCATGCGAATGCTGTCGAACTTCCGTTCCCAAGAAGGCGATCTTCGGCCGACGATTTTGGTTGGCCCATGCGGATGGCCAGGGCAACATTGTCGAACCGAACGCCGCGCCAGCGGCCGTCAGAAAATGACGACGATCAATGGCGAATTCGGTTTGACGCGGGGACAACACGGACGATTTGGAGGCAGCTGCAGACATGTCGGTTCGCTCCGGAAGATGGTTTGGCAGGATTAAGGCAGGGTTGGTTGGCCCAACAGTTTAACAGATTCGCAAGACAAAATCGCTTGGGACCTGGGGCATGCCATGCATCCGCGTTTCCGAACGACCGGCACCATCTTTCCTGATGACGCGTCGCGCAATTGAACTATGCTTTTTTTGCAGCAATCAACTTCCAAATACCGGCGCCGGCTGCAATCGCCAGCAAAACTCCGTAGCGAATAAGCTTGCGCATGCCACGGCGAGAAGATGGGCTCATGCTGCTGGACTCGTCTTGATCACCGGAGTTCAGAGCGGCGTTTCGTTCTGCTTCAAATTGCGCCCTAATTTCATCATGCCGCGTGCGAGATTCCTGCTGAAATTGCTCCATTCGTTCCTTCGCAGCCTGATGTGCCTGCATCGCCGGATCTGCCTCTTGTCCGAACAATGCTCCGCCCAACCCAGGCGTGAACGGTACAGAAAGCACGAATAGCACAATGAGTTTACGAACCATGAATTTACGCCTCCGAGTCGAACCAGGTTAAAAATTAAATGCACGCACAATGCAGGGTGTCTTTATTGCCCGGAATAAGGATTGTGTCAACCGTTTTCACGGCTGGCCGCGACCGTGAATTCAAAAAAATTGAAGCTATCCGTCGCAGGCTCGTAGGCTGGATGACAACGAATTCGAATCTAGCCATCACGACGTTTGCACGTCTTATTTGTGATCTATCCCACGACTTTGGCAGCGTCTTGGCAAAGTTGTTCCGCTTCGGCAATGGTGGGCGCTTCGGCAATGAAGCGAACGATGGGCTCCGTATTGCTAGCGCGAACTAATAGCCACTTGCCGGGCCAGTCCAATCGCAGGCCGTCTTGGTGATTGGCCGAAGCGTCCGCAAAATGCTGCTCCAACTTGGTCAGTAAGGTCGGCAAATCCTTGCCTTCTACCGACGCCTTGTCTTTGTGAATGGCGTACTGAGGTAAATCGGACGCTAATTCGCTGATCGATTTGTTGGTGGCAGCCATCGCGTCCAGCACTTGAGCCATCCCCACAAAGCTGTCTCGTACATAGCCCACCTGCGGATCAATCGGGCCGCCGTTTCCTTCGCCTCCGTAAACGGCAGACTGGGCCATCATGGTGTCACACACGTTCGCTTCGCCCACTTTGGAATGAAAGAACGGCACGCCATACTTTTCGGCCAAGTCCTGCGACATGCGACTGGTGGAACAGTTGGTGACCACCGCGCCTTTCCGAGTCGCCAGGACATGATTCAATACAATGGCCAGCGTGAATTCTTCACCCACATAGCGACCATTTTCGTCAATCAGAGCCAGTCGATCGGCGTCGGGATCTTGGCAAAAGCCCACCGCCGCGCCGGCCGACACAATTTTGGTTCCCACATCGCGCAGATTTTCCGCGGTTGGTTCCGGAGTATGAGCAAAAATGCCGTTCGGTTCTTGGCCAAGACAGGTGACGTTGCAACCGAGTTCATCCAGTAACTTGCGACCCAACACACTGCCGGCACCGTGGTTGGAATCCAGCAAAACGTTGAACTGCATACTGCGAATGCGTCCCACGTCAACGGTGTCGAGCACCAGACGCAAGTGTTCGCTGGTGGTGTCTTCACACACATGCACTCGGCCCACTTTGTCGAACGAAGTCCAATGGGATTCGTTCGTTCGATACCGCTGTAGCACGCGTTCACCCGGCCCTGCCGAGATTACTCGGCCATCCGGTCCGAACAATTTCAAGCCGTTGTACGGTGGCGGATTGTGGCTGGCGGAAATCTGAATGCCACCTGCTGCGTGGTGTTGGCGAACCAGCACGCCCACGGTGGGCGTTGCGGCCACGTCGGCGTAGATGACGTCTCGTCCAACGGCTGTTAGTGCCGCGAACAAGGCATTCGCCAACATCGGTCCCGTGGTTCGACCGTCTCGACCAACCACAATCGGCCCCGGCCCAATTTCAGCGGCAAACGCGGCGGCATAGCGTTCGGCTACGGGCGGGATCAAGGATTCGCCAATGATGCCTCGTAAACCGGAAACGCTGATAATGGGTTCAGATGAAGTCACGCGAACGACCTTTGGTACAGATGTGCGAAATGGGTCAACAACAACCCAAGGATAGCATGTAGCGGGCCGAGTGATAAATCGGGCAGCCAGCCCCGGAACGAACTCGGGCGAATGGTGCGGATTCGAACGGACGTCCGGTTGAACAGGGGAAGCAGATCATCGTAAAATTTCGACCGAATTGTGCGGCAGCATGAATCGGCCTGTTCTTGATCAAACCAATCCCCCTGGGCAGCGCTGATTCGACGCCGTGCGGGGCCAGAATCCTTTGCTAGAGAAACATTACGAGAAAAATAAGCCATGACCATGGATCCAAGTGCGGCAATCACCAAATTAGAGCAAGCAGCGGCGGACGGCAAAGTAACAGATGGAGCGGTGCAGAATATCAAGAATTGGTTGACGCAAAGCCGCTATGCTCAGTACGCCGACCAGGTGGCTCGACACATTGAAGAGGATCAATGGCAAGCATTGGACGATGCGTTCTGGACCATCATTCCCTTTGGGACGGGTGGGCGCCGAGGCCGGATGTATCCGATTGGTTCCAACGCCATTAATGATCGCACCATTGGCGAAAGTGCTCAGGGCTTGGCAACCTACGTCAAAGAGAATCGCGAAGGGACCGGTCCGCTGTCCTGCGCTATTGCCTATGACACTCGGCACGGTTCTCCCGAATTCGCTCGTTTGTGTGCGGAAATAATGGTGGCGAATGGCTTCACCGTCTATTTCTTGGATCAGTATCGCAGCACGCCGGAACTTTCGTTCATGGTTCGCTTCAAAAAATGTTGTTGCGGCATCATGGTCACTGCCAGCCATAACCCGCCCAGCGACAACGCCGTCAAAGCCTATTGGTCTACCGGCGGTCAAATCTTGCCGCCGCATGACAAAGGCGTGATTGATTGTGTGATGAACACGGACGCCATCTTGCGAACCGACTTTGACCAAGCCGTAGCGGACGGCAAAGTGGTCCTGTGCAAAGACGAAGTAGACGCCGCGTTCTGGCCGCTGTCAAGCAACAGCAATTTGCTGGGCCTCGTGATGTGAAGTTATCTATTCGCCACTGCACGGAGTCGGTGCCACCGCGGTTTGTCCGGCCTTGGAAGCCGACGGGTTTGCCAACGTAGAAGTTTATGCGGACCACGCCACACCCGATGGTGATTTTCCCAACGTGCCTAAGCATGTGGCCAATCCGGAAAATGCGGCCGTGTTTGACGCGATTATTGAACGAGCGAAATCCGTCGGCGCAGATGTCATTTTGGCCACCGATCCTGATTGTGATCGGCTGGGTTGTGCCGCACCCGTCACCAGTGACACCGCCGGCGAATGGAAAACGTTTAACGGCAATCAAATCGGCGTCTTGTTGGCTGATTACATTTTGCAGCAGCGTCAGGCAGCCGGCAGTCTTTCGGCCGATCATTACGTTGTCAAAACGTTGGTGACGACCGACATGATTCGTCGAGTGGCAGATTCGTATGGCGTGAAAACGTTCGGCAATTTGCTAGTCGGCTTCAAATGGATTGGCGGCACGATGGATGAACAAGGGCCGGATCGATTTGTCTTCGGTACGGAAGAATCGCATGGGTATTTGGTAGGCCAGTACGCTCGCGACAAAGACGGTGCCGTGGCGTCTATGCTGATGTCCGAATTGGCAGCCAGTTGCAAGGCGGCCGGACAATCACTGCATGAACGATTGGACGCGTTGTACTTGCAGCACGGCTACCACGAAGAACGGCTGGTGACGCAGACCATGCCCGGTTCGGAAGGGATGACTCGGATGAAGGCGCTGATGCAAAAGTTCCGTACCGATCCGCCCAAAGCGTTGGCCGGAATCGACGTGGCTCAGGTTCGCGACTATTTGCATCAAACCGTCACGCCAGCCGGTGGCTCATCGGAACCGCTAGACGGTCCCCAAGGCGATCTGGTGATTTTTGATCTGGCCGAAACGGGCAACTACGTGGCCGCTCGCCCTTCCGGCACCGAACCCAAGGTGAAGTTCTACATGTTCACTCGGCTTGCACCAGAACAGATTTCAGATCTATCCAGCACCAAGCAGCAGATGGACCAACGCCTGAAGCAGCTGGCCGCCGATTTGGAAGCCTTTGCCGAAACGGTGTGATTTGTTCAGGGGCGCTGTTGGTAAACCGAAGCGTCCGTTTGGTGGTTGCGCACGTGCGTTGACTCGTCGGAATTTCTTAGCCCGAAGCGTGAGTTTTGAAGTTGCGCATTTGTGTTTCTTCAGCGGAATTTCCTAGCCCGAAGCGTGAGCGAGGGACTGCGGAAACATTTAATTTTCCCTCGCTTACGCGTCGGGCTATGAAAAAGCGCAACTTCAAAGAGCGTGAGCGAGGGACTTTAATAGCGCTCAGTTTCCCTCACTTACGTTTCGGGCTAGGAAAAATTTGCCGCTCGAAAATTCGTAGGCGAATGGAATTCGTAGGCGTAGGCGTTTTGTAGTGGACGAGGTGACGAGTCCTTCTCTGGTCCTTCCTTCGCACAGATTCGGCACCTCGTCCATGACTGGAAACAAACTGCGCGAACTACGAAAACTCTCCGGTTAGTAAAAGGTAAACATTCGACAACTCTTTGTCACAAACCTGAAACGTTTGTGGTCGAACTCGGGGTCGCTCGGTATAGTGAGAAAGGTCGAAAGGATCGATTCGACGGTTCGTCAATGTCCGTTCTTACTTGGGTGACACCATGAAAACGTTTGTTTCGCTGTTGCTGGTTTTGTGTGCCGGTACGTTGTTTGCTGATGACTGCTGTTCGCCGGTCTTTCCGCTGCCGCAGGACATCTATTCGGCTCCAGTAGAAAATCATTGCTACCGCTTGGAATATGAAACCGTGCAGGAATCTCGACCGATCACACGTTTCAAACAGGTGGTAGAAACGCAAATGCAAGAGCGACGCTACACGGTTCGGCGGCCGGTGCAAACTACCAGCGAACGCAGCGAAACCTACACGGTTTGGAAACCGGTGTACGAAACCAGCTTTGAAGAAAAGCATTGTGATCAAGTTTCTTGGGTGGCGGAAACCCAAATGCACGAACAACGCACCACCGTCCTGAAACCGGTTCAGGAAACGGTAATGCAAACGCAGTATCAAACCGTCATGCGACCGGTGACGCAGATGGCCTATCAAGATCAGTTGCACACCGTGATGCAACCGGTGCAATCTTGGCAAGCACAATGGGAAGATCAAGGTGGCTTTGTGGATCAATGGACGTATCAACCTGGTCCCACGTTGTATCGTCCTGTTTGGAGCCGTCAGCCGGAAGTTGATCCATGTGGTTGCCCCACGGGCCGTTGTCGCTGTGGCGTGAACTGGGTGGCACAGCCAACCGGTCAGTACCAAGTGAGTCGTCAGTACGTTCCCAACTATGTGACCAAGATGGTGCCCAAGACCGACTATGTTCCGCAAGTGGTTGCCCAAAAGGTTGCCGTGCCGGTAACGCAATGGCAAGCTCAAACGGAAGCCACACACGTGCCAGTCCAGCAATGTCGCTGGGAATGGCAAGAGCAATCTCAATGGGTGCCTCGTACCGTGCAAAAGCCGGTGGTGCAACGCGTCACGCAGCGGATTCCGGTACAGACCGTTCGCTGGGAGCAACAAGAATTAGTGCGCAAGGTGCCTGTCACAGAAGTTCGCTATGTGGAAGAAGAAAAGGTGGAACAAGTCCCGGTGCAGGTCTGCAAATGGGTCTCGGTGGAAGATTCGTGTACGGTAACCAGACGCATTCCGCGTTGGGTTCCCTGCAATCAACAATTCAGCATGATTCGTTCGGTTCGTAGCGAAGACGCCAAGCTATTGCTGGTTTCGAAGAGAACGTTCGACAAAAAATCAGAAACATCGGTTGCGCACGAATCGAATCGGCCGGTTCTTAGTCCCGAGCTGCTCGGCAAGCCATAATGGTTTTCCCAGCAGCCGCGTGGACGGCGAATTTTGAAGCTTGGCTGACAAGGATTCGTGCGATTGGCTGATTCGACTGATTCTGATTCCAGTTCCAATCAACTGGTCGTGTTGATTCATGGCTTGGCGTCCAGCCGTTGGTTGATGCATCCGCTGCGATTTCGGCTGAAACAGCGAGGTTTTCAGGTTCGAACCTACAGCTATTTTACGTTTGGCGGAAATATCGACGCCATGGCACATCGGTTTAGCAATACTTTGGCCGAATGGGCAGTTGCTTCTGGAGCGAACCAGGTTCACATTGTGGCGCACAGCATGGGCGCCATTGTCACTCGACGTCTGCTGCTAGAACCGATCGCCTTTCCGCTAGGCAAAGTTGTGATGCTTGCGCCGCCGCATCACGGTTCCCACGTGGCCACTCGTTTATCCAAGCCGTTGTCTGCCATTTGCCCGGCCTTGCACCGACTGGCCGACACGCCTGGCAGCTATGTTCGCCAGCTGGGAATTCCGCAGGGCCATGACATTGGCGTGATCGCGGCGGACGGCGATCTGGTGGTTCGCAAACAGAGCACTCGGCTAGGTACCGAACGCGACTTTTACTCGCTGCCCGGCATGCACACCGGTGTTCTCTTTCGCAACGAAACGGCCGTGCTGGTAGAACGGTTTCTGCGAACGGGAAAATTTGCTGCTGAGTAGCATGACAAATGCAAATTGCAAAATGAGCATCCCGCTAACGAATTTTGCCTTTTTCAATTCTCATTTTTCATTTTCAATTCCTTCGGTCGAATGAGTCGCTGACTTCTGACGCTGGTCTATTCGCCCGAGTGATCTGGTCATTCCCAAAGGCTTGGCATGTTCGATCGATGCAAGCCTACGAGTTGAAACCCCGAGCAGCCAAACTACGCATTTGCAGATACCTTTCGGTCCTCTCCGTTTTGGCGGATCTCTACACCTTCAATTTGTGCAGCATGTGGACGGGGACGTAGTATTTGGTGTAGCGTTTCCCGTCCGAATATTTTTCGCCGGTGCCGTCTTCCACTAGCACGGTTGCTCGTTTGGTGATGCGGTTGACCATGCCGACCAACTGCTGATTGTCGATGCGAAAGGCCACTCGATCTCCCGTGCGAATGCCAAACTGCGTGAACGCTTTTTCGCGAGGCGTGATCAACTGGTGGCGATGTTCTGTGTGGCCGAAGTGACGCTGAGCGATCGATTGAAACCTAGGCGCAGCGCAACTGGATTCGGTCCACAGTAGCATTTCAATCAGATGGACCATTTCATGTTCGATCACTCGTTGCAACGCTTCCAGGCGATCGCGGCAAGCGATTCCTGACATGCGGATGGAACGATGATCGTCTCCAAACGAATGAAACAGCAGCGTCGTGGAAACGGCAATTTCATATTCACATCGTAAGGGCGCATGCGGCGTCTGGCGAAACTGGCGCCGAGTTGTCGTGCCGCCGGTCTTGGTCATCCGTTTGGATAAACGAAACTGCAACGGCGAATCGCCCAGCGACTGCCGACAACCACCGTCAAAAAATATTTCATCATACGCATCAAACAACAACCGCAGGTCATCCGGATGAATGACGCTAAAATTGCCGCCGTCCAGATAGCGAGACTTCTGCAGCACTTGCTGATAAACGGATCGAGTCCGTTGTTGGACATCGTGCGGTGGAACTTGCTGATTGCGAACGTTTAATTCAAATTGTCTGGTCATTCCGTAACCTCGTTTGAGGTCCGAATATAACAACGTCTGCGATCAGGGCAATGGTAGCCATTGAGTTTTCACAAACGAGCGATTGCGATTCGAAACGCCGATCGATTCAGAAACGAAACTCGCTATAGTTCGTGGCAAATCAATTCGTAAACGCTACAAAGAAAGACGGCCCGAATCAGGCCGCCTGGAAGCGAAGAATCATCTTGTCTCGTTCGACAAGAAAGCTATTCCACCGTAACGCTCTTGGCCAAATTTCTTGGCTTGTCCACATCACAACCTCGTCCCAACGCAATGTGGTACGACAGTAATTGTAGGGGAATCACGGCCACAATCGGCTGCAAGAACTCTTCGACTCGAGGAATATAAATCACGTCGTCGGCAATGCGTTCCACTTTGTCATCGCCTTCTTCGGCCACGGCAATCACAGGGCCGCCGCGAGCTTTAATCTCTTCCAGATTCGACATCACCTTTTCATAGACCGTGCCTTGCGGCATCACAAACACGCTGGGCGTATGTTCGTCCACCAACGCAATCGGACCGTGCTTCATTTCCGCAGCTGGATAACCTTCGGCATGAATGTAGCTAATTTCCTTGAGCTTCAACGCACCTTCCAAGGCCGTGGGGAAATTGTATTTGCGACCCAGGTACAGGAAGTTGGAACAGTCCGTGTATTTAGCAGCGATTTCTCGAATGCGATCATTCGCCTGCAGCGCCAGTTCCACTTGATCCGGCAATTCCTCGAGCGCTCGAATGATCCGCTTACCCGCTTCGTAACTCAAGAAACGGAGTCGACCAAAATACAACGCCAACAGCGTCAGCACGGTGAGCTGAGACGTGTAGGCCTTGGTGGATGCGACACCAATTTCCGGGCCGGCATGCAGATAGACACCGCCGTCCGCCTCTTGAGCAATGGTGCTGCCCACCACGTTACAGATGGCCAGCGTGGAATGGCCCATGCGTTTCATTTCGCGCTGTGCGGCCAATGTGTCGGCCGTTTCACCGCTTTGCGTGATGGAGAACAACAGCGTGTCAGTGTCGACCGGCGGATTTCGATAGCGAAGTTCGCTGGCGTATTCAACTTCCACCGGAATTCGCGAAAATTCTTCGAACAAATATTCGCCCACCAACGCCGCATGCCAACTAGTGCCGCACGCCGTAAAGATGACTCGTTTGATTTGACGCAGTTGCTGAGGCGTAAGATTCAAACCGCCGAATTTGGCGGTCGCGTCGTCATGACACAAACGACCTCGCATGGCATCACGAATCGTCTGCGGTTGTTCAAAAATCTCCTTCAGCATGTAGTGATCATATTCATCCGTCAGCGAAACCTGATTGCTGTCAATTTCTAAAACTCGCACATCATGCGAGACATTCCCTTGGTCTCGATGTCGAACCTGCAGATCGTCTGCGGTGACGATGGCCAGTTGATGATCTGTCAGGTAAACGATGCGATCGGTGAACCCGGCCAGCGGAGAAGCGTCGCTGGCAATGAAATGTTCATTCTGTCCGACGCCAATGACCAGTGGACTGCCTTGACGAGCGGCAATCATCAGGTCAGGTCTATGTCGAAACATGACCACCAGGCCGTAGGTGCCTCGTAGCTTTTCCAACGTCTCTTCCACCGCTTCAAACAAGGGCGTAACGTCAGTTTCGTCCGCAAGATCCTTGGTGGCCAAACGTTGCGAAATGAGCTGAGCAATCACTTCCGAATCGGTGGCAGACTTGAATTCGTAACCTTCGGCCATCAACGCTTGCTTCAGGCTTTGATAGTTTTCAATCACTCCGTTGTGCACAATGGCCACGTTCCCAGTGTAGTCGACATGCGGATGCGCGTTTTCGGTAGTGGGAGGTCCGTGCGTTGCCCAACGAGTGTGACCGATACCTAGCGAACCCGATAACGGATGATCGTCCATCAAGTCCGCCAAGCCTTGAATCCGTCCGGGCGTTTTCAGCACGTCAAACCCAGACGAAGTCAGCGTGGCGATTCCGGCGCTGTCGTAACCTCGATACTCTAAACGACGCAAACCTTCCAGCAAAAATTCCGATGCCGGTCGATCACCAACGTAACCAACGATTCCACACATGGGCGAAGCTCCCCAACGGTCTTTGAGACGTGTATTCGAGTTGACTTTTTGTGCAGAAAAGCACTTGCCCGCATATTCGGCAGAATCGGGACTCGCAGCTTGCCTACCGAAAAGTCTACTTCAGTCTTACGAACGATGACCGGGAATTGTGCGAAGAAACGTTGGTCTAATCCTTACAAAATGTTTTATTGAATGGTTGAAACCACCATGTTTGCGGTTGTGGTGCTACCGTCGCTGGCCAGCCGGCTGTTGCGTCGGCGGAACGAGACTCGGTGCAGTTTGCCGTCATTCTGCGTGTTGGCTCTGCAGCCATGCTTGCCACGCTTGTGAATCATTGCCCAGATCTTGCCGAGTGCACTGACGCAGGCGATCAAACAGCAATGAGTGCTGCGATTCGGGCAGATGCTGAGTTAATGCGAACAGATAGTCGGGCGAATCGAGTAACTTCATGCCGTGGATCAGATGGTCCATTTCCGACAATTTGACTTCGTATTTATCGGCCAAGTCACTGATTTGTTTCTTGGCTTCAATAGTCAAATCCGGATTTTCAACGGCGTCCATAATCGCTTCGTTCCAAATGTCAAAGACTTGAGCTAAACGGTCCGACGCCGCTTGACGCACCAAGTAATCATCATCATCCAATTGTTGAAGCAGCTGTTTCACTTTGGCTTGCGTGTCTTCCGATTGTCGCTCCAGAAGTTCGACCACTCGCGCAACCACTTGCTGATTAAATCGTGTCAGCGGCAGGCCGACACCGACTTGGCCGAGCAATCCAAACACACGTTGTTCAACCAGGTCTGGCGATTGCGAGTACAGCGCTGTCATGGACGGCGCGGCGTGCCGAATGGTTTCTGCCGGACTGACTTCGGAGTAAACAACAGAACCATCGGTATCTTGACGAAGCGAAAAGACAATGTCGCGGTCAATGTAAACAATCCGCAAGACGTTGTCGGCCTGGAGGTCCAACCGCATCTGCGCCATAGGCAACTGGCGATCGGATATTTCGAAGGTGACGTCGGTGGGTGACGAGATCACTTTGC
This sequence comes from Pirellulaceae bacterium, assembly GCA_041399205.1. Taxonomy (GTDB): domain Bacteria; phylum Planctomycetota; class Planctomycetia; order Pirellulales; family Pirellulaceae; genus JAGQOZ01. The sequence goes on from JAWKTK010000015.1 coordinate 189,410, forward strand.
AGGCCAAGTGCGCCGTTTCAAAATGAACGTTATGGGTATCGCCGCCGCCGCTATAACCTCGAGAACTGCTTTGACCGTTTTCCAGTGCCTCGCAACGTTCTCGAAGCCGATCCATCAACGTGACGAGCCGACTGTTCCTTTGACCCATGTTGCGTTCATGGAAAAACGGGTCATCTTCGTCAGGTTGGGAAACGGTAATGCCTTTTTCCTCCAGCAACCGTGCGGCTGCCTTTTGAATTGCCTCTGCATCAAAACCTTCCGCCGACCAATGCTGGCGATTCAACGCCAACCGTTCATTGTCCCATTTCAACTTCACCAACTGAGCAACTTCCTTGCGAACGTTGTCCAAGCGACCTGGATGCAAATCGGTTCGCGGCAGAATGGGTGGTTCAAAGAAGAAGCGTTCGATGGAAGCGATGTAGTCACTGGCGTGCGAAGAAATTTCGCCGGCAAAGACACCTGGCTGTTCTTCGCCGCCGCCGCCGTGCCGTCGCAGTAGTTTGTGCATCTGGTCGCGCAAGGAGTCGGCATATTCGCGACACTCCTGTGCGAGCTTGGGGTACTTGCCGATCTTGCGTTCAAAGCCTCGGACTTTGGATTGCAGGCTACTAAAGTGACGCATGGCTTGATGAACATGCATGCCGGACCGATCGCCGACAGTGAGCACGTTCAATTCACTCCATATCAGCATGGCCAACTGCTGACTGCGAAACAAATCAGTCGCTTCGTCAGGAATCTGTCCTGGTTGCACTGAGATCTTCAGCTGCATCAAGCGATCGTGATTCTCTTGAAACTTGGCCTCCAAATCGTTGGCAATTTTCTTAATTTCTTTGTTCTGCGGGTCGGACAGCGCCAACATGTTCTTGGCTTGTGTTTCACATTCCTGCTTTAGATCAAACCATTCTTTCTTCAATTCGTCGGGTACGTCTTGATCCAGTTCTGGTTCACCAGCGTTCTGATCGTCGGGTGTTCCGTCCGCGTCGTTGGCATCGTTGGGGTTCGGCGCATCTTGAGGTATGGGCTGAGCGATTTCGCGTGGCGGAACGGGTTGTGCTGCTTGTTGCTGAGCCCGTTGTTGCGCGGCTTGACGAGCTTCTTCGAACTTTTGCCGAATGGCATCGGGAATACCTTCCGGAAGATCACGCTGACATACACCCACACTGGCAATCGTTCCCACAATCCAAACAGATACCCAGATACGAAGTGAACGGAAATTCATGGTGGCACTTTCCGACGAAGTTCAAAAGGAAAAAATTCCAAAGCAACCGACTTGTGTAGCTCGCAGCGTTCATGGTAACGGACGTCCATTCGGGCCGTCAATGATTGGCCGAAATTGGTACCCGCTCGGTTTAGGCCATTTTGCTTCTTGCGTTCCGGTCTGTTCGAGGCCACCCTGCTGATTCTGACTGCGGTGCAATACCAAGAATTCCGGCATGAAGCGTGCTTCCAACGCGTCAGAACTTTGATACGCTGAATGTATTCTTGACGTGGATATTGCCAAATCGTGCACGGAGGCCTGAAGATCGCATGGCAAACAAAGCTCAAAAACAAGCTCGAAAAGCTCGTCAGAAGCAGACCAAGCGGCGAACCGAACGTCAGCGAGCTCAGCGCCGCAGCGGTTCTCCGGCCCTGCGCCTGCGAGTTCGCCTATCCAAAGAAAAACCGGAACGGTGGCGTGACGAACGCACGGAAGACGTGGCCCTGTTTGACGATCAGGCCTTGGCTCAGCTTTCGCCCGAATTAGCCGAACAGGCTTCGTTGGTTCGCACTGCCTTGTCATTGGTATGTCAGAGCCATGGCGCAGACGCCTTGGAGCCGCTAAGCGTGATTTCCAGACGCAGTCCCTACGCCGATTGGCGTCTGTTCCTGCGCGGCTTTGTGGATTGGTTAGACGGCAAGCAAGACGCTGCCGCCCAAGCTTGGAGTCGCTTGGACCCTGCCCGGCGTCCGCATCGAATAGCCGCATCGTTGTTGTTGGCTCATCGTGATGACTTGGCCGTGCTGACGCCAGTGCAATATGCGGGTAGTTCCAACCACGAACAACCGAATTGGCCTCAGCAGATTGATGCGGAATTGATCCAAGGCGCCAATCTTGTACGACGCGTGCGCATCGACCGAGTGGCAATTCGCACCGCCAAGCAGATCTGTGATATTCCCATGGAATTGGAAGATGCCCAGGTGACTCCAACTCACATCCGTTGGTTAAAGGATTTTACCAACGAGTTTGGCGCGATCGAACCCGACTTGGTACAGGCACTACACGAAGTCACTACTTCGCGAGCGTTCTGCGGACGTTACGTCGATATTTTCCAGCAATGCGTGAAGTCCTTCCGCGGCCCAATCTTTGACCCACAAAACCTATACATACAAGCCGTCTTTTGCTACGAGTCAGAACAGCAAGAGACAGGAGACAAATGGATTGACAAGCTGATTGGCGAAGTCTTGCCCCAGCAGTCAGGACTATCGCCGCAAATACAGAAGGCACTCGGCAGCAGCATCTATGTAAGATTTGGGGAAGTGGACGCCGCGCCACATTCCGAATACGACATGATCAATCTCATGTTCAATTTTAGAGGCCAGACCAACAAGAATCGCAACCTACAAAAGTACTTAGACAAGGCTGTCTCGCTGTACCCCAAGCACCGAGCGGCATGGCGTCGCATGCTGGAACTTCTACAAGACGAATTAGACGACCCGCAATTGTTGAAGGCCGGACGAGACAAATTAGAAGCGAAGGCGGCCAAAGTACGCCAGCGTTGGGTAAAGGCCTTGCCAGACGACATTGAACCTCGTCTTGATCTGGTCGACTACCTGCTGGAACACGACCGCAGCGATGAAGCCAAAAAACACGTCGACTTTCTAGCCGGCAATCGTTACGACAATCCGTTGGTGGACTCCATCCAATGGCGTTGGAGTCTGCTGGAAGCCATGCGATTGACTTGCCGCAAGGCCTGGCTATCACAAGTACCGGCCCATCTAGACGAAGCAGAACGTCTGTGGCCCAAATGGCTTTCTGCGGAATGGCTGCCCTATTTGCAAGCCGCCTACGAACTGCGGTGTGGCAACCCTCAGGCCCTGCAACAACTGTCTCCCCAGACAACAAGCTCGGTGCTGGACGCATGCATGAAGCTAGGTGCTGCACAAAAAATGCACGTCCCTTCGGCCGAATTGAAACCGTTGCGACAAGCGGTAGACGGCGCGTTGAAAAACGTGAAATCCTGTTCACTGGATGACTTGCTGCGGTTGGCGTCGTTTTATTGGGATCTTCAACGAGTTCGGATGAAATATCCGGCGTATCGCCTACATGGCCCTAAATTCCTGAAACGCTTGCATTCGCAATTGAAAGACAACCAATTTGTGCTGTTGGACCGCATCGACGAACCGTTGGTTCGTGGTGCATTACTGGCTCTGGCAGACGACAATTTCTTCAACGACCGATATCGACTCCAATTGTTTGACTGCTTTAACTCGCCCGAGACTTGGCAACATCATGTCGTGGCCAGCGTGGCGGCCAAGGCGGCTATCCAGGTCTATATGAATTGGGGCCTGCCTAATCTTCGCGCCGTGATCACAACTCTGCGGCAAGCAGCTCTGTCGAGTGACGCCTTCTACCGGCATTTTTACAATTCGCTGGCAGACCAACTAGATGCCAGGCAGCCCGAACGTTCCACGCCCTATTCTTTTGGCGGAAACGAAGCATTGGACTTCTACGACGACGACGACGACGATGACGACGAGTTCGATTACGACTGCGATTGTGATGACTGCCGAGCGGCACGAGGAGAATTGGAATGGTAAACAGCGTGGCCATTCGACTGCAAAGTCGAAATCCGTTTGACGTATTAGGACTCAGCGCCGACGCGGACGAAAAAGCAATTCGTGAACGTTATCTGCAGCTGGTAAAAAAATATCCGCCCGAACGTGATCCTGATGCATTCCAAAAAATTCAAAACGCCTTTGAGCTTGTCAAAGATCCTCTGGCATTGGCCGATTACTGGCTGGACTTGCCGAGCCCCGACAGTATACCTCAGTGGAGCGACGTCATTGCCGAACAGGCGTCGCAACCGCCCGACATGTCAGTTGAGTTTGTGTTGAGCTTGGGCAATCGGAAACGGACCGATGCCACTGAGCACCATGTTCGGCTGGACGCGGCTCACGCGCCGGCGGCACCTCACTTGGCGGATTCCGAGGATGCTGCGGATGAATAATTGGGACGACCAAATGGAACGTCAGTCCGTGGATGCGCCCGCCGAAGCCACTTGTGACTCGGCGACCAGTGCTGATGCCGAACCGCAATTCGGTCTTGTGGATGTGGTGGATGCCTTCACCGCTTTGCGCCACGAATATCGCAGCCAAATCAAAGAAGGCCGCCAATTGGCCGAACAGTTGGCAAGTTCGACCGAACAAATTCGGCACCTGGAGCAACAGTTATTGCAACAGCTACAGCGTCTGCCGGCGCTAGATGCCGGTGGTGAACAAGCCGACGACCGATCGTATAAGACGCTGGTCGAATTTGACATCCAGCTTACTCGCGCCGTCCACACCGTTACCGCTCGGGACGAAGTGCAGCAAGCGGCACAAACGCAGCAGCACGCAAAGTTATCCAACGCGGTTAACAAGCTCTCTCCGCTGGCTCGTTGGTTCGCCAAGCCGTTGGTAGCGACCGTGCAGGAATGGATTGACAATGCTCCGCCGACTGACGCCAGCGTGGCAGAAGGACTAGCGATCCTGCTAAGCAAACTCCGGGAATCCTTGAAGGAACATGACATTCAGCGGATCGACACATGCGGGCAACCGTTTGATGGAACGATCATGGAATCCATTGGAACGATGTCCGCGCCGCAAGTTCCTGCCGGGCACGTCGCGGAACAACTCTCGCCGGCCTATCGCCGTCGTCAACGCATTTTGAAATTCGCGCAAGTGAGAATTGCCCAGGACCAACCGGCGTAAACTCCTTCGCCATCAAACAAAGTCAAAATTTGAAGGGAACACGCAATGAACAAGTCTTCGTCAGCCGTTGTGGGAATTGATTTAGGGACCACCAACAGCGCCGTAGCTGTCGTGATTGACGGACAAGTGAAGATCCTTGCGTCTGAACATGGACAGACGCTACCGTCCGTGGTTGGCCTGACGCAGGACGAAACATTGATCACCGGCACCGTTGCCAAAAATCAACTGGCAGCGTTTCCGGATCGAACGGTGGCCTCCATCAAACGCAAAATGGGCTCCGACACCACGGTCAAGCTGGGCGAACAAGAGTTTACGCCGCCCGAAATCAGCGCCATGATCTTGCGACGCTTACGCACCATTGCCAGCGAAGCCTTAGGGCAAGATGTGCAACGAGCGGTCATTACGGTACCGGCCTATTTCAACGAAACGCAGCGACAAGCCACGCGCGAAGCGGGCGAATTGGCCGGTTTGAAAGTGGAACGCATCATCAACGAACCGACCGCCGCGACACTGGTTTATCACCCTGAATCTTTGCAACGTCAGCACATTGCCGTTTACGATTTTGGCGGTGGAACCTTTGACGTCTCGATCGTCCGCTTGGAGGCAGGCGTCACGGAAGTCTTATCCAGTCAAGGTGACACAGCGTTGGGTGGTGATGATTTGGACCACGCACTGTTTCAACACGTGGCAGAACGCTTGCGAAAGGAACACGATGTGGATGTGAACCAAAACGTCCAAGCCAAATATCGTCTGTTGCAAGCCTGCGAACAAGCCAAGATTCGTTTGTCGGAATCGGAATCCGCAACCATTGCCGAAGAATTTCTAATGGAAAAGGATGGTCAGCCGCTGAACCTAAACATTTCGATTGACCGCCAGACGCTGGACGATCTAATCGAGCCGTTTATCGAACGGACCATCGATTGTGTCAGCCGCGCTTTGCGTGAATGTTCGATGACCATTCAGCAGATTGACGATTTGGTGTTGGTGGGCGGTTCGACACGCATCCCGCTGGTTGCCGATCGCCTTCGCCAGCAATTTCAGCGCGAACCGAGTCGAGCGGTTGATCCCGACTTGGCGGTGGCATTAGGGGCCGCCGTGCAAGGTGCCATGATCCAAGGTGAAAACGTTGGCCCGGTACTGATTGATGTCGTCACGCACACGCTGGGCGTGGAAGCGTGTGTGGGCATGTCACTGTCCGGCCCTGAATTGAAATTTGTTCCTATCATTCGCCGTAATCGACCATTGCCGGCTCGGTTTGAAGAAGCGTTTTCCACCATGTTCGACGAACAAGAAGCGGTGGAAGTACGAGTCTTCCAGGGCGAACACGAAGAACTAGAGCGGAATGCGTTACTGGGGACGTTTGACCTAGACCTGGAAGCTGCCGGTGGTGACTTTCGCAAAGTGGTTGTCGAATTCACGCTGACGTTGGACGGGACGCTGCGAGTTCAAGCAAAGCAGCCGGCTTCGGGGCACTGCCAAGAATTGGTAATCAATAACGCACTCACGCGACGTTCTGCATCCGACCGACAGGAAATCGCCGATCGGCTCAACCAGTTGTTCGATCAATCAGATGACATCACCGTCGAATCGCAATTCGTCCGCATGGATTCGGCACATTCCAATAGCGAACTAATCCAGCCCACCGCAGCCAATTTGGCCAAGTATCCCAAGGTAGCTTCGCTGTTGGAAAAGGCCGAACAAATGTCCGAGTCGTTTGCGGACGAAGACGCCGAGGAGTTTGTTTCGCTCCGAGAAGAATTGCTCAGCGCCATGGAATCAGACGATGCCGAGGCCGTACAAGAACTGACCGCCGATTTGGAAGATTTGTTGTTCTATGTCCAATAGCCGTGATTCCGCAACACCGTTTCGATGTCCGGTTTGCCGAGCTCGACAGGAACTGACTCGTCAATGCCGACGCTGCAAAGCCGACTTAGAATTGGTGTATCGAATCCGCAAACGCCTGGAATTTATCCAGTCGCTGCCCGCGACTGCCGATCGCACCGCCGAACTGCATTTGCTGGATCCGTCCAGCCAAACTGCGGCACGGTAGCTTACCGCATTCGCGTTAATTGTCTCGCTACGTTGCATGACGAGCGATCAGTTCGGTCAAGGTTCGAACCATCACGCCACTGCCGCCTGCGTCCAGCATGGCATTGGGTCGATCCAGATATGCCGGGCCGGCAATGTCGATATGCACCCACGGTACGTTGCCCACAAACTCTTCCAAAAACTTGGCCGCCGTGATCGCTCCGCCCCAGCGACCATTGCCCACGTTCTTGATGTCGGCAATGTCCGAACGAATCTGTTCTCGGTATTCGGCGAACATCGGCAGCTGCCAAGCGAATTCGCCACATTCCTGCGAGCATTCCAACACACTATCGCACCAATCTTGATCATTTGTCATCACGCCGGCGACGTCTTGTCCCAACGCCACCACACACGCGCCAGTCAGAGTTGCCAGATCAATGATACGGTCCGCGCCATACTCCACCGCTACGTCCAACACGTCTGCCAAGACCATGCGGCCTTCGGCGTCGGTGTTCAGAACTTCAATGGTCTTGCCGTTACGAGCGGTCACGACGTCTCCCAATTTGTAGGCGTTGGCGCTGGGCATGTTTTCCACCAAACCGACCAAGCCCATGACGTTCACGGGAAGTTTCAAGCGACTGGCGGCGTGCAACGCGCCCACCACCGCCGCAGCCCCGCCCATATCACACTTCATGGTCTTCATGCTTTCCGATGGCTTGAGCGACAGGCCGCCAGAATCAAACGTCACACCCTTTCCCACCAGTGTCAGCCAATGCCCATCTGGTTGCGTGCCTTGGTAGCGAAGGATTCCCAGTCGCGGCGGCCGAGCGGAACCTTGCGCGACGGCCAGCAGCGAACGACAATTTTCCGCGTGAAGTTTGTGTTCGTCCCAAATCTCCAGCGACATCGCTCCGTCAGCTGCAAGTGCCTGCATTCGTTCAATGAAGGTTTCGGGATACAGATGGCTGGGCGGTTCGTTGACCAGGGTTCGAGCCAGATTGACGCTTTCACCCAACACTTGACCTCGTTCACAGATGTCGTCCGCAAAGCCAGCGCACCAGATTTGATCAAAGGGATAGCGATTGGGCTCCTGGCGATATCCGTTATTGCCTTGGCTGCCAACGCACAGTCCGGCGATCGCATGCGTCTTCTGTTTTGGGGACCATTGGGCGTCGGCAAATAAAGCAACGGTGGATCGGAGTTTGTTCGAAATCGCTCGCGCCGCCGTGGCGCAAAGCCGAAACGCGTGACCACTGGTGTGCGAATCGACATTCCCCAAGCCCACCAAAACCAACAGCGGCGCAGCGAAACCGGCTGGCCGAGGAACGACAAGCGTTTCACAGAGCTTGCCTTCAAATTCACGATTGGACATCAGCGCGACGACCAATTCAGTTAACTTGGGGTCCGCATAAACCGGCGATGTTGGTGCTCCGTCTTGCGGCAGCGTGACAATCACGGCGTCAGCTTCTGTGTTGCTGGGCGAGGTAGAGATCGGAGAAATCTTCATCTTATTTGAATGGCCATTCCTGAGCAGGACACGAAATATATCTAATCGGGGATCGCCCTATTTTGGCATCTTGTTCGCTCGAAGTGTAAGTTTGAAAGGTGCGCAGTCGAATTTTTTTTGGAAATCGACAAGCCCGAAGTGCCAGCCGAGCGGACCACGGAAATGCAAGACGTAAGCATTCGATCTAGATACGAAAGTCGGTGCGAACGGCTGAATCTTCGTTTACTACCGTTCGGAAACTTCGTTCCGGGTTGATCCGACGCGAATTCGAGACGATCCCGACGAAATTCGTTTTCGCTGCGCTAAATGCAACCGCAGTTTGGCTTCCATGGCTTCTCGCTGGCCACCCCAGCTGAGAAACATTCCGTTCATGTATTCAATCGGCAGACGTTGGTTGGTCGGCAACAACATCACGCCTCGCTCTGTGGACTCCCAGCGTTTGATCAAATGCCAGGGAATGCGCAAGAAAGTGCGAGTGGCACTGGGCCGTTTCCACCACGCAAAGCGGTGCACGTCAATTCCCGATTGGTGCAATCGAACGACAACCGGAATCCAAAACCATGTGGTGACGGCCAAAAACGCGACAATCACCAAGGCGCCCATTGCTGGTTGCTGTGTTTTCAGTAAAGCGCTGGCGGCCATTCCGGTGACCAGCGTCATGAAAATCACACCTTTCACTGGTTCCTGCACCATGGGCCAATGCCGCACCCATAAGTCTTCGCCGGGTACAACAAGTGAAGCATCTGACACTTCCCCAGGCAAGTCGCTCGACGTCAACTCAACTCGCGCACGAACTTCGGTCGCGTCCTGCGAACCAGCGGAATTCGAAGAAGATGGAGAAACGGAACTCATACGTCCATCATAGTCGGCATTCGCTGGTTCGATCCACCGAATGTGCAAAATTTGACCGTCCGCTCAAGTGTTCGAGCCAGGGTTGGCAATCACGCCGTACAGGAAATAGGCCAGCGACGCGTAAAGTACCGTTGTGAGCACAAGGGAAATACCCAGGCACTGCGCAAAAAAATCGTTCAACAAAACCAGCGCCGGCGGAACGGGGCTTTTAGGAGGCCGACGTCGTACTGAACTGTCACTTGTCTCCTGGGCTTCCACCGCTTCCACCCACGTCTCCCATTCTTGTTGCGCCGCTTGGTTGCCGAATGTTTGTCGGCTCCAGCTTCGCGTCAAAAACAACCCACCAATGACGGCCGCCAACAATAAAATGTAGATCGCCACTAACACCAACTTCAGTTTCAAGTGTGCTGGCGACTTAGGTTCATAGTTTACTAACGAATCAGGCATGGCTCTCTCTGAGTTGTAATGCAGGGCGCGGGAGCTATTTGCTGGCAAGGCACAAATATGATGCCACTCCCCAATCTGTCTTCTACCGTTTAGCTGGCAATAACTCAAGTACCGAGGAACAAGTTGTTATCACGGCGGTTCGCAGAGTTGGCTGGGCATCCGGATAAAATAAGGGCGAATGAAGCGAAGGTGCAGGTTGCCCTAATTCCCGAAATCGGTCCAAGCGCTTCTGTTCGACCGAACCCAAGCGATACATCAAAATCGGCACACCTTGCTTTCCGTATTGACTAAAGTCTTCGCCACCCATGGACGGTTCGCCTTGTTCAACGAACGAAGCGCCAAGGACGTTCTGGAAGACTCGTGTCAGCCGATTGGTCAATTCGGCGTCGTTCCACAGTGACGGGGTTCCTTCGCTGATCTCAACTTCGGGCTGCGGAGCATTCGCACTGGCGGCGACAGCCTTCGCCTTGCGTTGAATGCCAGCTAACAGTTTGCTGCGAACTTCATCAGAATAGCTTCGCACCGTGATTTGCAGATGGCAAGTATCACCAATCACATTGTGTTTGGTGCCACCATGGATGGCGCCCACCGTGACCACTCCGGGATCGGTCGGCTTGATTTCTCGACTCACCAACGTTTGTAGGTCCATCACCAAATGGGCCGCTTGGACAATGGGATCGATGGTGGTATGTGGCTGCGCGCCGTGTCCACCAGCGCCTTTCATAGTGACATCCACACTGTCGACATTGGCCATGGAATAGCCCGATAAACAGCTCACCTTGCCAGCGCCTAAGTTCGAATCGACATGCAGCGCCAACGCAAAATCGGGTTTGGGAAACCGCTTGAACAGACCATCGTCCAGCATGGCCGTTGCGCCGGCCCCTTTCTCTTCTGCCGGCTGTCCGATCATGACCAACGTGCCGCTCCACAAGTTCTTGTGTTGACTCAAAAACTTGGCGGACGCAATGAGATTGGTGATATGAATATCGTGGCCACAGGCATGCATGACTCCCACTTCCGCGCCGTTGTCGTCAACAGTGCGAACCTGTGATGCGTAGACCAAGTTGGTTTGTTCCGTCACGGGCAAGCCGTCTAGATCGGTTCGTAACATCAGCGTTGGACCATCGCCATTTTTCAGCACGGCCACCACGCCGAATCCACCCACGTTCCGAGTCACCTGGGCGCCGCATGATTCCAATTCGTCAGCGACGCGTTCCGCCGTCTGCTTTTCGTGGAAAGAAAGCTCCGGCGTGCGATGAAAATGTTGGTACAGCAAGACAATTTCGTCCAAATGCTGGTCCGCCCATTCGACCGGTTCGACTGCAATCACACTGGTCAGCGGCAACAAGATTCCGATCCACGCCCATCGGAGAAGGCGAATAAACACGTCATGCATGGCTTTGAAAACTTCCTATCGGGAAAACCTCTTTACATTGGGCCGTCTAATCCGCTAAACTCCAAGCATCATATTTTTGGCATTTTTCATATGAGACGGACAGCCTGTCATCGGCCGTCCGTCTTTTATTTTTTCCGAAATGCCGTTCCAGCGTTAGGGTCACGCAGTCTTCTTGATTCCACGGCAATCGTCGGACGAACGATGCCGGGAAAGCCGTTCTTGTTGGTTTCCAGCACAATCAAATCCAAGACGGTTTCAGATTCGCCAGAATCTACGTATTCTTGTCATGGTTCGGGTGCGAAGCAAGTCAATTCATGCGAATTCTGCTTGTCACCGCCAAACAAGCAACGACGGCAAAAGTTGATACCGAACCATCTTCATTCCTGTGGGTTGCTGGCCGTAAAACGAAAACGGGAACCGAATAGGTGACCTCGGTGCCTTTGTGTTTTCCAACGTATCGCTCGGTAGTTGTGCAGGTGACAAGCTGTGCGCGTGGCCAGACAACGTTCGACGTCAATCGCGGGATGTCGTCGCCGGGCCGATGTGCTACGATCATGCGATTCGCTTCGTTATATTTGGCAGAAATTTCCGTGTCGGAAATCATTGAACGCTGTCAGCAGGCACAACCAATTCTTTGCGAACCATCGCTCGCGTGGTGGCAACGTTTGGAGCCAGCCATGCAGGCCTTGAATGGGCTTCCGATTTCGGATCTGCGCCCCCAAGACAAGCAATTGGTGGAAACGGAATTCGTTGAATTCGTTCGGATCTTTGCGGACTACGACATTAAGACCGCCGCCGACTACGAACATGTGCCCAAGTCAGATGTGGCCGCGGCATTGGCGTGTCTCATGGCGGTCACTGATTTCTGTCTATCCGGTGAAGAAGCACGAGTGATGACGGCATTGGCGTCGACCAGAGACAAGTTACCTGTTGCCGCAATTGACGACATTCGAAGACATCCAGACATTTTTGTTCCGTTGTTAATCGAATCCGTTGCGAACGCCAACGCCGAGATTCGCAGCGGTAAGGAAAGGGAATGGGACGATACGCCATTTTTCGCTTTGTACTTGTTGATCGAATTGAAAGTAGAAGCCGCGTATCCCGTCTTGTTGCAATCGCTCTATTTGCCCGGCCCAGAAGGCGCAAGCGAATTATTCAGCGATGCTGTGGGCGAATTAGCCGGAGTTGTGATGGCGCTGGCATCTGGCGGCGACACTCGGCAGATTGACAAATTGGTCCTCGCGAGCGAAGTCAACCAGTACGTGCGTTGGGCTGCACTCGACGCTTATAAGCTCCTGTTACGCGACGGTGTGATTTCGCGCCAACATGCCATCGACGGTCTGCACCAGCTATTCCAAGACTGCGTTGACCATGACAATCATGATATGCTGGCCCCTATCGCAATCGACCTGAGCCATCTGGCTGCGGATTCGGCATTAGAAACAATTCGATCAGCCTACCAGCGGGATCTGGTCGACGATTCGATTGTCTCGCTCGAAAGTATCGAACAAAAAATTGCCGGCGGCGAAGCAATCGTGGCCAAGTATCTAGATTCATGTCGTCCCACCGGCGTTTCGGATACCATTGCCGAATTGAAGCGATGGGCATCTTTTCAACCCACGCAGGACGCTCAACTAAAAACAACCAAGCCAGTTCATCCGGCCGCAAGCCAACCGAAACCGACTTCCGCGTCCACCATCCGCATCGATGAGCGAATCGGCAGGAATTCGCCATGTCCCTGCGGCAGCGGCAAGAAATTCAAGAAATGCTGCCACAGTCGAACGGTTAACTCGTAGCAACCAGTCTCTACGCGCGGCCTTCCAACATGTGTGCTCGCGCCATGGCATCTTCGGCCATTTGAATGTATTGCTGGTTTTGCGTTCCCGCCCAAGCTCGCTGGTAAGTCACGCTCATGGCCGTAAAGTTGAACGGGTCGTTCGGATCGAGTTCGCACGCCTTCTGCCCATGCCGAACCGCGTCCTCGTGCTTGTTCACTCGGCCATACAACACCGCCAACGCTAAATGAGACAAAGTGTGTCCGCGGTCTGCCTGCAACAGCTCGGTCAGCTTGCTGATAGCTTCTTCCAGCTTTCCTTCGTTCCGCAGCGTTTCCGCTTCCTTATACATCGCATTGATATCGGACATGACATTCCCCTCTTCTCTACTATTACGAATTTCATCCTTCGGCTGGATTGTAGCGCCGCAGGTTCAAAAGCGAAGTGATCGAATTGCGTATTTTAACACGATTCAGACTATGGACGAGCGGTCCTGGCGAAAAACAGCTGGTCCAGCATTTTGAGAAAATATCGTCTCGATTCATTGATTCTGAATATCCGATACGAACTGTCATGCGAATGATCATTCAGGCCACAATGCTATTGGCTGCACTGCTGGCAACAGCGTTGGCTTCACTTGGCGGTAGAACAGGGAAAACGGCATGACAACAAATATTCACTCCGCCGCGATCGTCAGTCCTGGAGCTCGCATTGCCGCCGGTTGCGTCATTGGTCCGTTCAGTGTAATTGAACAAGATGTGGTACTGGGCGAAGGTTGTTATGTTGATTCGCATGTGGTGATCAAAGCGGGAACCGTGCTGGGCCAGCGAAACCAAATTGCGTCTGGAGCAGTGATTGGCGGTATCGCTCAGCATAAACAACACTTCGATCAATCTGGTTCGCTGGTCATTGGCAACGACAACGTCTTTCGCGAATTTGTCACCGTGCATCGAGCACTCAAGCCGGGCCAGCAAACGGTGCTGGGCGATCGCAACCTATTGATGGTCAATGCCCATGTGGCGCATGATTGCCGAGTAGACAGTGACGTGATCATTGCCAACAACGCGATGGTGGCCGGGCATGTCCACTTGGCTGATCGCTGTTATATCTCCGGTGCCGTGGGTGTGCACCAGTTCTGTCGTATTGGTACTCTGGCTATGGTTGGCGGACAATCTCATGTCACGCAAGATGTTCCACCGTACGTAACCATGGACGGCTTAACCAGTCGCATCGTCGGTCTCAATTCAGTGGGCATGCGTCGAGCTGGTTTGGGGCCGCAAGAACGTACCCAAATCAAGCAGGTCTACCGCATTGTGTATCGAAGCGGTTTGACCGTCAGCGAAGCGACCGACCACTTGCGACAACTTGCGGACAATTCGTTTGCACTAGAGTTTGCGTCGTTCTTAGCGGATAGTCAACGAGGCTGTGTGCGTGGAGATCGCAAGCCGAACGGTGTTTCGTTCGAACCTACATCGACTGATCGTGCCGACTCCAATCCCACAATCATTGCACTCGACGAACATCGCCGCGCGGCCTAGCCTTGCCATCGCGGAGTTGGCCGGTTGGTAATGTCCTTCACGTAGATCAGGACTGCAAACCGAATCATACGAACGCATCGATATCAAACGAACAACGATGCAAAGATTCGATCTTGCAGCTGGATTTTTTGACCAACGGTTTGAAGTCGATGTTGGTGGTGGGTTTGATCGGAGTCGACCGACGTTTCTTCGATTCGATGGATCGGCTGCAGGGCGGCGGCGAGTTCTGGGTTGGTCGTGGCGAATGGTCCGCGAACTGAAGTTGCGGCTACAGCTTCGCGCACAAAGCCACCTCGTTGAAACGCAAACACCAAATCAAACGCGTCGAATTCGCCGTTGCCCGTCCAGTCGCCCGTTCGATAAGTCGAATTGTCCGCGACATTGTCTTCGTATTGGCCGGCTTGCAGCACCAACACTAGATCGGCTGAATCAAACCGTCCGTCGAAATTCACGTCGCCTATCGAAGTGCCCAGGATGTCTTCGACTAAGACCACCATGTCACTGCGATCAATTCTGCGATCACCTGTCAGGTCGTACCGGAGATCCCGAGAACCATCGCGGATGGCTTGGTAAAGCGCATCGACGTCGGCACTGTCGACCGTGCGGTCGCCATTAAGGTCACCCCTTACCGGCCCTTGTTGCCCAACGTGGATCACCACGGTTTCTGCTTCGGCGACATCGAACGCATAGTCTCCTTGGGCGTCGTCAGTAAACGTCCAGCCGGTATCTCGCAATGCTGAAGTCAGATCGTAGCTTCCGGGCAGCACTTGGAACAGCGCGCCAGCTTCGTCAACGGATACCGAACCATCTTGGTCCAAGTCCTGCAGTTCGGTGTATTCGATTTCCGACGTTCCGGCCGATGAATCTAAACGAATGCGAATCGCTTCTAACGCCGGTTCGTCTTCGTCCCAGATGCCATCGCCATTGGCGTCCTCAAAAACCTGCACCACGATGTTGGCCGTTTGTTGTTGATAATAGCCGCTGGCTGGCAACGTAGCGTGAGCACCTTCCGCAACGTTCACTTCTAATGCAGGGCCTGGTTGTGCCACCCAGCCAACGGGAGTTTGTATGGTCGCGGTCACTTGACCTGGGCCGAATCCTGTAAACTGATAGATGCCCGTTTCGGTCAGCGGATCAATCTGGCCATCTTCGTTCAAATCAATGGACGAAGTGGTGACTCGCACATTGGCAGCGAATTCGCCCGAATTCACCAATTGCACGGTCCAACCGTCCACGCCTGCTTCGCCCGGATCTTGTTGGCCGTTGCGATTCACGTCGTCGTAAACTTGGCCTTGAACGGTAGCTGGAACGCCGTCAAAGCAGTTCAGGCACACAAGCCCAACTTCGCCAAGACCACCTCCGCCAAATAACGAACCATCTACTTCCAGGTCGCTAAGGAGTACTGAAACGGTCAGGTTGGTAGCGAGAATTGCAGCGAATTCTTGCCGCCTGACTCCTCTTGGATCGAGATTAAACAAATTTTGTTCGTCATATGATTCAAAGACCCCCACGAAATCTGGGTGATGAGAGGCATCAAATTCTCCGCCGTTCGAATAGAGATGGAATGTCGTTAACGGAGTCTCTGAAACAACAAGCAAGCTTCCGTTCGAAGCATCGTACGTCAGGACAACATCGGAAGCGGCATTGGTTGTAAGTGACGTTCTGGTATGTACCGGTTCGTTTGCGTTTTGGTTGTATCCGCCAGTATTGAAGGCGCTGCGTTATATGCCGCTAGGTAGTCTCGTGAGTTAAACTCGCCATCTCCAATCGGTGGCAAGCCAGCCCTACCACCTGGAGCGCGTCCCAGTCTCCTTCTTCCCATGAAGCGGGTTCACCCGTTTCAAACTTGCCTGATTTGAACGCCAAGATAAAATCGGCGGGGTCAACGTAGTAATCTTGATTTGAATCGCCTGGCAGGAGGTAAGGCCGAGTTACCACTGGCAGGTTCGCCTGATGCTGCTGACCTTCTCCCAGGGTGATCAACCCAACGTCCGCCAATGGTACTTGGCCTAACGGCAGATCAGCGGTGATGCGATATTCTCCAGGTGCGATCCCCAAGAACTCGAATGTGCCGTCAGTCATGGTCACTACCTGGTGCACCAGACGGTTTGTATCAGAGGCTCGAAGTTGTATTTCTGTAAAACCCAGTGCTTCCTCGCCTGGATCGAATTCGCCATTTTCGTTTGCGTCCAGAAAGACTTGGCCCTGCACGGTAGCGGGTTCGATCCGTTGCACGCCGAATTGAATATCTGCCGGTGGTAATTCGTCTGTGATCTGGAACTTTTGAACGCCTCCGATGGGATGGGTTATTCGAACCAGCGAATTTTCATCCGTCACAAGAACAAGTTCGTATTGCCCTATGCTAGGCGCGTAATCGAAAGCGACGCCCTGTTCAGCTTGTGGATCGATTTGACCATCTCCGTTCAGATCTAAACTGGTAGTGACCAGCACTCGCTCGTACCAGCTCAAATCGCCCAATCCCCGGATGATGATCGTTTGATCATCCACGCCAACTTCACCTTCTTCTTGGACCCCGTTTTCGTTTACATCGTGAAAGACGACTCCTTTGACAGTCGTGTCTGGGCCCCCGATAGTGCAGTGGCAGAAAAACAACACATCACCAATGTCTCCACCACCTTGGAACGAACCATCGGCCTCCAAGTCCTGAAGTAGCAAGTCTCGCGATAGCGATGGCGGCAGAAGATCGCTCTGCAATTCACGTCCGCCCCGTTCGGCGAATCCAGCAGGATCTAGCTTGAATAGACTATTTGAGTCGTAGCCATCGAATAGGCCTGTCAGAAAACTGGGACGAGAATCTAAAAACAGCCCACTGTTCGAGTACAACTGAAAGGTATCTATCGGTCGTTCTGAAACGATTTCCACCATTCCTGTACCCGCATGATAGACCACGGCCACACCATCTCCGTTTTCGGTCACCAGCGGAGTTCTTTCGTGTTGCGGTTCACCGGCCTCTGGATCGTAAGGGCCGATGCGATAGTTGCCTGTGATAAATGCCGCGACATAATCAGATGAATTGAATTCGTCGTCTCCGATCGGCGGATTTCCAGGTTCGCCACCGGGCGCGCCGTTCCAATCGCCTTCTGACCAAGTTGCCGGTTCACCTGTTTCAAATAGCCCTGCCTTGTGAGCCATGATGAAGTCGGCTTCATCAAAATACAGATCCTGATTCGTGTCGCCGGGCTGCAATACGGCCAATAGACGTCGGTCTTCTAGCGGTTCTAGGCCGGACGACCGAAACGACTGATTCCGCGATCTACGATTTGTTTGTCGTGTCGAATTCGTTCGAACCATTGTCCTGGCCCCCTCAGTTGATGAAAGTAGATTGGATGTCGAATCAAGACCAATGCCGTGAAGCTTTTGCTCCGCACGAGCTCGTTATCCGATTACTCGCCCGTCTTTCCGCCTGAAGGCGGGACTACGAACTTGCGCCGCCATGCCAACAGGCCAAACAAGCCGGTCAGTAACATCAGGCCGGCGTTGGGTTCGGGAAGAATGCCGTAGACAAGGCCATATTCCGTAACACCTCCGCCACCCAGAAACGAGCCATTTACAGAAAACAAGGCTGCTTGGACGACATCGCCGGGCGTGCCAGGTTCGACGACGGGACCGAAGTCCAAGGCACCAAAACCGGCTGGATCGAGTTTAAAGATCTTGTCTGGATTATAGACGTCGAACAGACCGGTTAGGTTGTCGGGACGAGGACCAAGAAAGATGTCGTCGTTGGCAATAATCTCTATCGTTGTCATCGGAGAAGATGCATTTACCCACAACCTTCCTTCGTTAGCGTCATATACTAGCTCGACAGGAGCATCGCCACCCACGGGCGGATCTACCGGATCCGTATCTTGGCAAACGGACAAACGCACATCCGAATTCAGAATCACATCATCGACGGCACCGCCGTCTAGATACGAACCAGCGACACATAGATCGTTTCGCAAATCGTTGTTGCTTAAATCGGTCGGATAGACATTCCCGAAACTCGCATCACCAAATCCGTTTTCGTCAAGCTTGAACAATCGGTCGGCGCGAAAGACGTCAAAATCGCCGGCCAGAATGTCAGGACGCTGATCGACAATGAAGCTGGAACTGCGCGAATTCACCAACAGCGAAGAAAGTTCCGTTCCTTCTGGCCCCACCAAAAACGACAATTCGCCCGTTACCGAATCGTAGTTCATACGCACATGCGGCGGAGCGGGCGGAGGCGGAGGACAACCGGTCAACGGAATAGCGCCGCCTTCCAAATCAGCCAGATGGACCGTTCCAATCGCACCGCCACCAAGCAAGGAGCCTCGCGCACACAGATCGGCCGCCACATCCGCCAACGTCAAGCCGGGCGTGACCGCTGGCCCAAAGTCCAAGTCACCAAATCCCTGCACATCCAATTTGAACAACTTGTCCGGTGTGTATACATCAAAGATGCCGGTTATCTGCGGAGGCTTGGTGCCGGTAAAGATTTCGGCATTGGAAACCAATTCGACCGTTGTCAGCCGATAGTCGTCATCAACATCAATCAACAGATTGCCGTCCGTAGGGTTGTAATTCAACCAATGCACTTGTGCCTGGGCCGAACCAACGTGCATCGCCAGCCACAGTAGGCAACACAACCACCAAGAATTTCTTTGTAACATGAATTTTAGCCCCACCTTTTAGAAGACGAATTTGCCGAACCCTCCTTTATAATGCGTCGTGCGAAGAAAAACCCGTCATTCGACGCAAAATGTCAACCAATCAAAACGAACTAGCGAATCTGCGGAAGGAAATCCAAAACTGTAAAGCTTATTCGTCTGGAAAATCCAGGAATTCGGCGGGAACGTGATCGGTTAGCCAGACGCCGTTGTCAGAGAGGAAAAATTTGAAGCCAGCCGCATGCATTTCGCTGGTTCGAGCCACCAACACCACCGCGGTCCCTCGACGCTGGCCGACCTTGATCGCGGTGTCTCGGTCGAGCGAAAGATGGACGTGATGTCGTTGGCGTTTCCGCAGTCCTTGTTTGCGAATGGAATCCAAATACTTGGCAACGGTGCCGTGAAACAATTCTTCGGGCGGTTCGATTGGTTCCAGCTGCAGATCAATTCCCTTGACGGAATGTCCCTGATTGGCGCGAATCCGCAGACCATCTTCACTGATGGAATACCGTTGCTTGGCATCGGACGCAACAACGCGCAGCAGTTCTTCTCGAGTAATAGTCCTGTTCGCGTTCTGAACCGCCTTTTTCAGCAACAGATCAATATCGGCCCAGCCATTGGCGTCCAGCGTCAAGTTGATGCGTTCCGGACGATGTCGCAAGACCAAGCTAAGAAACTTGCTGATGGAGACAAGCTGCGAATTCATGGTGTTTCCTTTCGAGTGGCGGGGAGCGACATCTGCATCACAAAACATCCCATCGTGAAGAACCAATGGCGGTGGTACAATTCCGGCAATGACAAAACTTTGCAACGCGTGGTTCAGGAGAAATGTCGGTGGCGACGGTATTGGACAAGATTGTAGCTAAGAAGTGGCAAGAAATTGACGAAGCAAAGCAACAAGTGCCCGCAGAGCAGCTCCGCGACCAGTTGGCTTCTTCGCCGCCGGTGCGTGATTTTTTCGCCGCCATCGAATCGGACTCGCACGTCAGTTTGATTGCCGAAGTCAAGAAAGCGAGCCCGTCGAAAGGTTTGATTCGAGCGGATTTTGATCCGGTGCAGATTGCGCAGACGTATCAACAATTCGGTGCGACGTGCATTAGCGTGTTGACGGACGAATCCTTTTTCCAAGGCCATTTGGATTATCTTCGCGCCGTGCGACAAGCTGTTGACATCCCGGTCCTGCGAAAAGATTTCATTTTGGATTCGTACCAGTTACTGGAAGCTCGAACCGCCGGTGCCGATGCCGTGTTGCTGATTGCCGAATGCCTGGACGATTGCAACCTTCGCAAGCTACACAATGAAGCCATCGAATTGGGCATGACGCCGCTGGTGGAATTCTACGAACCGCAGAACTGCGTTCGAGTCTTAGAGGCGGGTGCGACGCTGATTGGGATCAACAATCGAGATCTTCGAACGTTTGAAACGGACTTGCAACATACGGTGCGGCAACGCCAGCACATTCCGGATGATTGTCTGGTGGTTGGTGAAAGCGGCATTCATTCCAACGATGATGTTCGCATGCTGGCCGCCGCCAACGTCAACGCCGTGCTGGTCGGCGAACACTTGATGTCGCAACCAAACATCGGACAAGCGGTTGCGGCATTGCTGGGACGCTGATACGCCGTCGTTTGTCAGTTCCAACCAACCGGTTGTGTCCAAGCTTGTTGCTTTTGGCCAGCAAACGACGCGTTGGGATGATCTGCTGACGATGTGATGACGGCACGGAAGTAGAGCAAGTCTTCTTCTAGTTTGAATTCGGCGACATTGCCCGTGATGGTCGCCAAAACACAGCCGACGTGTTGCATGTCCAGCTGTACATTGGTGGAAACGGTTGGATCATCGGCAGTCCCTTCACTGACGCTATCGCCAACGGCGTCTGCGCTGTTGTCCACTCCGTTCGTTGCGTCCACTCTGTCCGCTGCGGCGGTTGTGGATTTGCTGATTGCGGACTTGCGACTGCCGACAAACTGAGTGGTGTAGGATTCACCTTCGCGAGCATCGATTTCCACTCGCAAAGTCTTGGAATCTGCATCGTAGCGAACGTCTCGCAAACGCACTCCGCTGCTGGCATAGAAGTCGCCCGCATTCATCGCTCGAATCAACGATTCGGGCGTCAGGTGACGAGCTCGCACTTGCACCCAGCCTCGTCCTGGCGTGCTGCCCTTGCCGTCGTGGTACGAATGACTGTCGTCGGTGGCCACGCCCATCAACGGAGCGGCGCTCAGGTATCCCAAGCGAATAGCGTTGGCGATGTCCCAGATAGATTCGTCGCCCGGATGATCGGCGTCGCCCAAATGATTGATGCCGGGGTGCCCGTTGTACACTTCAAAAAAGGGTTCTTCGACAACAAAGGCCAAATCTTCGGCTGTGATGGCGTAGTGAAAATTGGGATGGTTCAGGTGTACCATGATGGTTCGGCCCAGTCGTCGAGCTTGATCTTGGACGGACCGCAAGTTCGCTCGCATCGCAGCTTGAACCGTTTCGCCGCCCAAAGGTTGTACCAATTCCGCCACGTTGGTTGCGTTCATGTGGACCGGTTTGCCTTGGACGCTATCCGAAATCTCTTCCGCCTGAATCATGATAAAGCGGCCTCGTTCTTCCACCAGATGGCGAAATTCGTGCAGTGGTTTGAGTCGAACTTCTTGCGTTTCCGAATCGGGTTCGCCTTGCAATTCAACCCAATGCGGACCGAATCGATCCACATATTTGGGCAGCACATCCGCACCGCCTCGTTTCACAATCTCCTGCACCTTCATCCAGCGAATCGGTTCGCTAAGTACATTGTGGTCGGACAGCGCCAAAAAGTTGTAATCATGCGTCCGATACCATTCGGCAATCATTTCCGGAAAGTCATTACCGTCACTCCACAAAGAATGTGTGTGAATATTGCCTTTCCACCAACGAAGTTTCGGTTGGTTGGGAACCCATTCATCAGCCGCGACGAGTCCGCTCACAAGCGTCATTGAACCAACCAAGATTCCGAACCGAACCGCATGCCAAAACCACATTGTTGCTCACCTTTTTGTTACAAACCAAAACGGACTTCCGCGACCAATGATAGTCTTTTTTCACGCGTCATGCTGAACGCGGCGCTGCATTTCGTGCCGCCGACGCTACGAACTCGCTGTTGCCGAACGCCACCAGAATCAATTCGCGCCGACCTGATCACGCGCAGGCGGTGAATTGTATTGCGAAGTGTACTTTGCCAGACGCTGACGTTGATCTTGAACAACGTCTATTATTCGTTCTTGGCGAATCGATCTTGCAGCGACAGCACGCCCATTTCTTCTTCGCGAAGTCCTTCCATGGCGGCGACGGCCGCTTCCGCTGCTTGAATGGTGGTGATACAGGGAACGCCTTGCTGCACCGCTGCAGCGCGAATCCGGCCTTCGTCTGTACGAGCCCCTTTGCCGCTGGGCGTGTTCAGAATCAACGCCACTTGGCCGTCGATCAAGTAGTCCAATAAATTCGGGTGCCCTTCAATCAGCTTTTTCACTCGTTTGACCGGAATGCCTTTTTCTTCGATACAACGCGCGGTCCCGGACGTAGCGATTAGCTGATAGCCCAGCTTGTGAAGACGTTCTGCCAGGCCCGCAATTTGATCTTTGTGACGTTCGGAAACGCTCATGAAAATCTGGCCTTCGGTAGGCAAATCGACTCCGGCCGCCAACTGGCTTTTGGCAAACGCAATGCTGAATCGTTCGCTGATGCCCATCACTTCGCCGGTGCTGCGCATCTCCGGTCCCAACACAATGTCCACGCCGGCAAACTTGCGGAACGGAAAAACGCTTTCCTTGATGGAAACGTGTGCGGGCAGTGGTTCGCGGTCGACGCCCAATTCTTTCAGTGTCATGCCAGCCATCACTTTGGCGGCCAGTTTGGCCACGGGCATGCCGGTGGCTTTAGCGACGAACGGGACGGTTCGGCTAGCGCGAGGATTCACTTCCAACACGTAGACGTTCATTTGATTCGCCTCTTTCTTGACGGCGAATTGAATGTTCATCAGCCCCACCACTTTCAGCTGCAGCGCCAACGCGTGCGTGGCCTGACGAATCTCTTCAATCACATGCTGCGGCAAGCTGTAGGACGGAATGGCGCAAGCGGAATCGCCCGAATGGACGCCCGCTTCTTCAATGTGTTCCATGATGCCGGTTACGATTACTTGCGAACCATCACAAATGGCGTCCACATCGACTTCAATGGCGTCTTCCAAAAAGCGATCGATCAACACCGGCTGACCTTGTGCCACGATGAACGCTTCCGCCACGAATTGTTCAAACTGCGCGTTGTCGTAACAAATCTCCATCGCTCGACCACCCAACACGTAGCTGGGCCGTACCAGCGCCGGGAAACCAACTTTGGTGGCTTCGTTGCGTGCCTGTGACATGTTTCTGGCAATCGCATTGGCCGGTTGCTTCAGCTTCAGCGTGTGCAACAGCTTCTGGAATTTTTCGCGATCTTCGGCTGCTTCAATCGTATCGACACTGGTGCCGATAATGGGGACACCTTCGGTCGCCAGGCCTCGAGCTAAATTCAGTGGCGTCTGACCACCAAACTGCACAATCACGCCATCCGGTTGCACTCGATCCACAATATTCAGCACATCTTCCGTAGTCAGTGGTTCGAAAAACAGCAGGTCGCTGGTGTCGTAATCCGTACTGACCGTTTCCGGATTGGAATTGACCATCACCGATTCAATGCCCATTTCCCTGAGCGCAAAACTGGCGTGGCAGCAGCAATAATCGAATTCAATCCCTTGGCCAATACGGTTGGGGCCGCCGCCCAGAATCATGATGCGTTTGCCGCCAGCGGGTTTCTCCGGCACTTCATCTTCATCTTCATAGGTCGAATAGAAGTAGGGCGTAAAGGCTTCGAATTCGGCCGCACAGGTATCCACGGATTTGTAGGTAGCCGTGACGCCGCGTAGTTTGCGAATCCCACGAATTTCCAATTCGCCCGTATCGAAAATATGTGCCAACTGGCGATCGGAAAAGCCAAAGCGTTTGGCTTTACGCAGCATTTCGTCGGTCAGATTCGTCAGACCGCCTAGCCCGCGAAGTTCGTCTTCCAGTTCTACGAGTTCGAACAGATGATCCAAGAACCACGGATCGATAAACGTCAGTTCAAAGATTTCGTCTCGCGTCATCCCCAGTTTGATCGCGTAGCGTAAGAACCAAACTCGTTCTGCATTGGGCGTCGACAACTTGGCCTTGATGTCTTCTCGCGAAGGCTGGCGATCCGTACCCCACAAATCTTTGTGGTCACAACCAAAACCAAACGCGCCGACTTCCAGACCTCGCAACGCTTTCTGGAACGATTCCTTAAACGTGCGGCCAATGGCCATAGTTTCACCGACGCTTTTCATTTGCGTGGTCAGCGTGGCGTCTGCTTCGGGGAACTTTTCGAAGGCAAAACGAGGAATCTTGGTGACCACGTAGTCGATGGTAGGTTCAAAGCAAGCTTTGGTCTTTTTGGTAATGTCATTGGGCAATTCGTGCAGTCGATAGCCCACGGCCAACTTGGCGGCGATCTTGGCAATGGGAAAACCAGTCGCTTTGGAAGCCAGCGCGCTGGAGCGACTCACGCGAGGATTCATTTCGATCACAATCATGCGACCGTTGACGGGATTGATGGCAAACTGAATGTTCGAACCACCCGTTTCGACACCGATTTCGCGTATCACTGCCAAACTAGCGTCTCGCATCCGCTGGTATTCTTTGTCCGTCAGAGTTTGGGCGGGAGCGACGGTAATCGAATCGCCCGTATGCACGCCCATGGGATCAAAGTTTTCAATGGAGCAGATGATGACCACGTTATCATCCAGATCCCGCATCACCTCCATTTCATATTCTTTCCAACCAATCACCGACTCTTCAATCAAGACTTCGGTAACGGGCGATTGATCCAAACCGCGACGCACCAGCGTATCGAACTCTTCCTTGTTGTAAGCAATGGCCGAACCTGATCCGCCCATGGTAAAGCTGGGCCGAACAACCGCTGGCAGGCCCACCATCTTCAGAGCTTCTCGAGCTTCCTCCAGGGTGTGAACGGTTTCACCTTTGCAGCATTCCAGTCCAATCTTTTCCATGGCTGACTTGAACTGGTCTCGTTCTTCCGCCTTGGCAATGACTTCGGATTTGGCGCCAATCATTTGCACGTTGTACTTTTCCAGCACTCCGTGACGATCCAAGTCCATGGCCACGTTCAAACCGGTTTGACCGCCGACGGTGGGTAGCAGCGCGTCAGGCCGTTCCTTTTCGATGACCTTGGCCACCATCTCCCAGGTCAGCGGTTCAATGTAGGTGCGATCGGCCGTTTCAGGATCGGTCATGATGGTGGCTGGGTTGGAATTGACCAGCACCACTTCGTACCCTTCTTCTCGAAGCGCTTTGCACGCTTGCGTTCCCGAATAGTCGAATTCGCATGCTTGGCCAATCACAATAGGACCAGAACCAATCAACAAGATTTTTCGAAGATCATCGCGTCGCGGCACGACTGCTTACCTCGTCGGAATAATAGACTCGTGAACCAACATCAACGCCCATCAAAATCTTCCGGTTGTAGGTTACGAACGGCAAATGGGCTGGATAAAATTTCTGGACGATACCACGTTCTCGGGCCGCTTCACAAGGGGTGGGCCGAACGATGCTTCATTTGTCGTACAGTCACGGCGTTTGCGGACCCAGGAAACGACTTGCAGTGAATAACGTTGATTCCGGCCACGCTTCGTCCTAGGCTGTGGGCAGTCCCGGCACCGAGCCAAACTTGATGGTCCCCTCTACTTTTGCAGGAGAATTCAATCGATGCATTCGAATTCAAGCTTTCCACCAATCTGTACGCGTCTAATGACCGTGGCGTTGCTGTTGGGTTGCTGGCCGACATTGGCCGTTCAAGCGGATTCGCCCGCGGAACCCGTCACCTTCGAAGATTCCTTCTCCAACGGCATGGACCATTGGAAAACGTCCGATCCAGATCCGGTTAACAAACCGTTTTGGAAGTTGGAAAGTCGCACGGATGAACAAGGCAATCGAAATCCATATCTGCGCTGCACCGGCACCAGCAACTATCAGCCTCCGCATCGCAGTCCGCATAGCATCGCGTTAATCAAAGACGTGGTGGTGACTGATTTTGAATTCACCGCCACCATTCAGAGTACCAATCGAGATGCCGGTGCGCATCGAGACCTCTGTCTGTTTTGGGGCTATCAAGACCCGTCGCATTTTTACTACGTTCACTTTGGTGCGAAGGCCGATCCACACGCTTGCCAGATTTTCATTGTCAACGATGCGCCGCGAATCAAGATCACCAAAGACGAAGCCACCGGCACTCCATGGACCGATGGTTGGCACAAGGTCAAGCTGGTGCGGAATGTCGAATCCGGCCTGATGGAAGTTTACTTCGACAACATGGACCAGCCGCTGATGACCGCACAGGATAAGCATTTTACTTGGGGCCAAGTGGGGATCGGCACGTTTGATGATCACGGCAATTTCGACGACATTCGCTTGACGGGAAAACCGCAAACGGACGATTCGACACCGGCCAAAGACGAATAAAGGCTAAAGCGAGACCTTTGAAGTTGCGATTTTTCATAGCCCGACGCGTAAGTGCGATTTTTCCTAGCCCGAAACGTAAGTAAGGGAAAAAAACGGACACTCCGCAGTCCCTCGCTCACGCTTCGGGCTAGGAAATTTCGCTGAAGAAACACAAATGCGAACCACGCAGCGAGAATCCCATGCCATCAACAAAGTAGATGACAATGGCATTGATCGGTCGGCCTATGTCAAGAAGATGAATTCGTTGGCATTCAAGATCGCTCGGCAAAACGCCCGCATACTATTTTCGCGAATGAAATCGAGCGAACTTGTCAATTCTTCGTCGCTGGGAGTTCGCCCGAATAACAAGCGAAACGCCAGCGTCACTTGCGCTTCCACCGAATCATTCGCTTCGCGCTGCAGACGTGTTTGCAACAGGTCGGCTTGTTGTAGCATGAACGCACTGTTCAACATGTTTAATGCTTGCAATGCGGTGGTGGATCGACTTCGATCGGGAATGACTTGTCCGCCATCGGGACAGTCAAAAACACCAAACACGGCGTCTTGCTCCTGACGAATCTTGGTCATGTACACCATGCGACGCCATTCGTCCGTCCCAAATTCCTCTTTAGGGAAATAGTGATGCACCGTTTCCTTCTTGATGTTGAACACTTTGAAGCCAGGTCCGCCCGCCTCCAAATTCAAGGCACCGCTGACCGCCAACACGCAGTCACGAATCGTTTCCGCTTCCAAGCGTCTGGGCGGAAAACGCCACAGCAATCGACAGTCCGCATCTTTGCGCAGCGAGTCTGCTCGCGGAGCACTCGATTGTTGAAACGCTTGCGAAGTCAAAATCAAACGATGCATGTGCTTGATCGACCAGCCGTTCTGGACGAATTCGCTGGCCAGATAATCCAACAATTCTGGGTGCGAAGGCGGAATTCCGTTCGCTCCAAAATCACTGGGCGTGGCGACCATTCCCGTGCCAAAATGATAGTGCCACAATCGGTTCACCAAGACTCGAGCCGTCAGTGGATTCTGTTCACTGGCAATCCATTCGGCCAGTTTTTCACGACGCGACTGTTCCGGCGCATCGGTCGGCAAGCCCAGCGAACCGGTCACGGTCAACGCATCCGGCGCCACTTCTTCTCGCTTGGCCAGCGGGTCACCTCGATACAATCGATGCACCGGACCGGGCTGTGAAAACGTGCCCGCCCAAGCTTTCGGCAGCGAATTCTGCCATTGACTGATTTGCTGTTTTATCGTCTCCATCTGTTGCAACAACGAGTTGGCACGCGCAGCGGCGGCTGGATCTAACCGAGCGATAAACGCATTGGGATCGGGCGTCGAGTCGACCGACGGCTGTCGGTCGGCGGACGATGCAAGTTCGAACCAATCGCCATCGTTCGCACCTTCAATGGTGTATTGCACGGCAAGTCGATCTTTGAACATGCCTTCCCGGTCTCGTTGCCAGACCATCCGTTCAATTTTTTCGGTTCGCACAAAATCAATCTGCACCCAGCCGGCCGTCTGATCACAGATCCAGCTGTGCGCGTTGCCGAACTGACCGTCGTGAATGTGTTCCAGTTTGTGGATGTCATAACCCGCCAGCGAACCCGACGCAGACGCCTTGGCGCCGCGACTGGCCAGCGCGACATTTTCCAGCTGGCCATCTTGGTTTCTGCCCAAGACTTCCCATTCGTCAATGCACGGCTGCCCGCCGGTGGTGGCGAAGATGCGAAAGCGGACTCGTTTCACATTCACCGCCGGAAAGTTTTCTTCGTTGCGAAGGCTGTTGACCGGTTCGCGCAATTTGGAATCAGCGTCCGACGACAGTTGTTCTGGCTGTGGCGGCGCGGCTTGCCGAAGTTGTTCGAATTCCGCTTGTAACGTCGCGATTTCTTGCTGCTGAGCCGCGATTTGCTGTTGCAGCTTGATCGTTTCTATTGATTGAATCGCTCGTTCGCCGAATTGCACTCCAGCAAAGACCGCTTGCATGGAATAGTAATCCTTTTGCAAGATCGGATCGAACTTGTGATTGTGACAGCGAGCACACCCGACGGTCAGACCCAGGAACGCGGTGCCCGTGGTGTTGACCATATCTGCCAGTTCATCTTGCCGTTGCATCTGGCTGTCGTGCCTGATGTCGGGACTCTTGACGATGTCATACGCTCCCGCCACCAAGAAGCCCGTGGCAGCGTCTGCTTGCAGAGCGTCACCGGCGATTTGCTCGCGAACAAATTGGTCGTATGGTTTGTCATCGTTCAGCGCCGCAATCACGTAGTCTCGATAGTGATACGCATTCGGCCGCTCTTGATTGGTTTCAAAACCGTTGGTTTCACCAAAGCGAACCACGTCCAGCCAATGCTGAGCCCAACGTTCGCCGTAGTGTGGATTTTGCAGCACTTTTTCCACTAAGGCTTGATAAGCGTCCGGCGCCGGATCGTTGACAAAGCGGTCGACTTCTTCCGGCGACGGCGGCAGGCCCAGCATGTCCAGGTGAATACGCCGAATCAGCGTCCGCCGATCGGCCGGTGCAGAAAGTGACAATCCGTTGTCAGCGAGTTTCTGCACGAGAAACGCATCAATAGGGTTGGCCACGGTTTGATCTGCCACCACCGGCACTTCTGGCCGCTGGACTGGCTGAAACGACCAATGATCGGTGATCAACGTCGCATTGCCTTCGTTGGCCAACGCATCGGGCCACGTAGCCCCTTGCGCAATCCAGCGGCGCAGCAAATCGATCTGATCTGCGGACAAAGGTTGACCTTCGCCTTCCGGCGGCATGACCAGTCCGTCGTCACTGGTGCCAGCCACATAATGCAGCAACGGGCTGTCGTCCGGCTGGTTGGGCACAATCGGTGGTTGACCAAAATCGGCCGCCGCCAACGCTTTGCTGCGGACGTCCAACCGGTAGTTGCTTTCTTGAAGCTGTTGGCCGTGGCACGCATCGCAATGCGTTTTGAAGATCGGCTGAATATGTTGTTCGAACGAAACAATTTGGTCGTCAGCCACGGCAAAGCGCATCAGGACGAACCAAATCCAGACCAGCATCAAAACGTGTTTCGTTTTCATCGTTGTCGCCTTGTTGATTGTAGTCCCGGCTTTAGCCGGAAGTTGACTCTCGCGTCCACCGGTTGAAGTTGCGTTTTTCATAGCCCGACACGTAAGTGAGGGAAAAAACGGACACTCCGCAGTCCGTTCGCTGACGCTTCGAGCTATCAAATTCCGCAGAAAAAACATATGCACAACTTCAAAAACTCCGCCTGAAGGCGGGACTACGCACCCGTGCCATTCGCATTGCCACGAGCTGTTTCTACGGTCGCTTCGTCAGCGGATCGTACGTTTTGTTGGGGAAGTCGAGTTCAACGGTTCGCGTCTGCAGAAAAAACGTTTCCAAACGCTGCACCACTTCGGGATGCTGCGCAGCGATGTCTGTGGTTTCGTTGCGATCTGCATCCAGATCATACAATTCCCAGTCGGTTGGATTGGGACGATTCAGGTTGCGACGCAATGCCTTCCACTTTCCGTCTCGAATCGCCACAATCCCGCCGTAGCCAGCGAAGTCCCAAACCAGTGGCTGTTTGCGTTGGATCGAACTCCCTGCCAATACGGGCAATAGGTCTTCTCCGTCCAACGACTGCGAAACTTGCGAAGTCTCCAATCCGGCGGCGGCACACAACGTGGGAAACCAATCTGGAAAGTACGACGGTTGATCGGTAGTGCTGCCTGGCTGTACCTTGCCAGGCCATTTCACAATACAAGGAATGCGAATACCGCCTTCATACGCGCTCCCTTTGTAACCGTTTAGGCCATCGTTGGAACGAAAGAACGTACACGCCGCGCCGCCGATATGAAAATTGGGATCACTGCCGCCATGAGTCGGTCCGTTGTCCGAAGTAAACACAACCAGCGTGTTTTCGGTCAGGCCCAGTTGCTGCAGCTTGGTCAATACTTTGCCCACATGTTCGTCCAAGTCGGAGATCATGGCGGCATATGCCGCTCGAGGCCGAGGATGCGGAAGATATCCGTTTTGGCCTCGGTACGCACCGTGTTCTTCGTCCCATTCGGTTGGATACTGGTCGATCCATTCTTGCGGCGATTGAATGGAAACATGCGGTTCGACGAAGGGAAGGTACAGAAAAAATGGTTCGTCTTGATGCTGATCGATGAAGCGTAACGCTTGGTTCAAAATCATATCGGGCGCGTAGTTTTCTGCTCGATAATCATCCGCCTTCACCTCTCCGTCCGGCTGGCGATCATGTCCGGGAACGGGATAAGCATTGATGCGAACTTCTTGTTCATCACTGTCCAAGAACGGCGGATAATAACTGTGCGCGTTGCGTTGGCAGTTGTATCCGTAGTAGCGATCAAAGCCTTGTTTGATGGGCGAACCGGTCGTGTTGGAAGGCCCGAGCCCCCATTTGCCGAACGCACCCGTGGCGTAGCCCGCCTTTTGAAAGACCTCCGCCACCGTGGTCACTTCCGCCGTAATGGGCCATTGTCCCGGAAAGATGCGGCCATTGCCGGAATCTCGATTACCGCGAATTTGTGCGTGGCCCAAATGTTGGCCGGTCATCAACGTGCATCGAGCCGGCGCGCAGACGGGAGCACCGGTGTAGTGCTGCGTGAATCGCATGCCGTCGGCAGCCAGTTGATCTAGGTTGGGCGTTTTGATTTTCTGCTGTCCGTAACAGCCCAATTCTCCATACCCCAAATCATCCGCCAAGATGAAAACGATGTTGGGGCGCCGAGCGTTCTCTTGCGCGAACGCCAGCGAACACCACGAAACAGACCAACACAATAATGCCAACCAGCTAATTCGAATCATACGTATTGTTACCATCGCAAACGAGGTATTTCGGACCAAGAAAAACGCATCCGCTATTCTACCGAAATATTCGCGTGATTCGACCTGCCTGCGTGCAGAGAATTATCGTTCCGGCAACTGAATCTTGCGGCGCATCGTCGCCATCTCGTCTGCACGAGCTTCCGCCGCTTGTCGAGTTGAATGCATATGCAACGAAACTCGCTGATGTACTGCTTTCATTTTTGCGGGATCCAGCCGCCACTGTTGGACTCGTTCATCAATAGCCTTCCACACTTGGTTGCGATGCTGAAACTCGTCACGCAACTGCTGAAAAACGAGTTCGCCTCGGGTCAATGAACGGGGCGCTACGGCTAGGTAAACCAGCAAATGCAACAATGCAGCGGTAACTGCGACACTTCGGACCGAACCCGCAACCGACTTCGCTACGTCCGACCAACTTGAGCGAGCATCCTGGTTCGAATCACGCGTTCCATAACTTTGACGCCACACCGCAAGGACCGCAACCAAACTTATCCACAGCAACACCGTCCACAAGGACGCTCGATACGCATGCCATTGATACAGACACGCTAGTGTGTTGGTGCGAACCGGTCCCACACCAGAAATCCTCGACTTCAGGTTTTCCAGCGAAACACCCATCGTATCTCGCGCCGGCATGTGCAGATCCTGCGGCAACCAACCGAGCCTCGACCATAGCGAACCGACGGCAAACAAGAGACATCCCAGTGCCATGACCACCAGCAGCCAGCGCAGGCTCATACGATACCGCCGTTTTCGCAAAGACCAAACGGCGACTGATCCAATCGCAAGAGGTACCAACAGAACCAGCGACACCGTGAAACCAGTGTTCTGCCAGTCGCGATCAATCACTTCGGCCGGAGCCAGCGCGAACAAAACGATGCAGATACCCAATGACAAAACCAACGCCAACACGGTGCGCATGATACCTACGGGTGGCGCCGAACCGGTTCGCACCCACCACAACAATGCAAATAGCGCAAACAGTTGTACGGCCCAGGCGAGTGTTGTGGCTGTTGTAATCGCCGCCGTGATTTCTTCGGCGTACACGGTCCGATTGATTCCGTATTTGATAGCCTGAGCGGAATTGTGCTCTTGTTGCGCCTCTTGCAGTAACGCGGATCGAATTCGAACGTCATATTCATGCCAAAGAAACTGCTGAGCGTATTCCGGCGGGAGCAATGCCGCTACCTGCTGCACATCATATTGCATTTTTGCCAAACGACCAAACTGTAGACTCCTGATCACCTGTTCATTGCCAGACCCTTTCAGTTCACCGCTGGCAAACTGATCGTAAACTCGCAAAATCATTCGCTGCAATCCTAAACCGTACGCAACGTCTCCTTCGTGCGATACATAGCCTGACAGGATCCCGACATCACGAAGTTCACCCAGCGGAAACCGAGTTTGCCGAGAGCGACTGTCCGAGTAATCGTGATATCGGTAT
Organism: Pirellulaceae bacterium; assembly: GCA_041399205.1. Lineage (GTDB taxonomy): Bacteria > Planctomycetota > Planctomycetia > Pirellulales > Pirellulaceae > JAGQOZ01. Next base: position 222,383 of record JAWKTK010000015.1, read on the forward strand.
ATTCGCTTGTCGGCAATCGAGACTTCGACAAGAAGTGCCACGTTGCTTCGAACATGGTTTCGTCCAGCGAATACGTCGGTTTGGCCAGTCCATTTTGGAAATGGGCCATCGACCGATCAAAGCGGTTTTGGTCCAGAATGATCAATCGATCGGGTTCGTATTCATTATCGCTGAATTCCCAGTCCGTCGTGCCCTGCCAAAGAATACTGGCCGCTACGTAGTCGTATTAAGCGCGTTATCCGGATCATGCTGTCGGCATTCCGCCAAGATCGATTCCCATTGATCTGTACGAACCGATTCGTCGTCTTGGAACATCGAATAGTTGGTCAGCAATAGCGCGAGACTTTGCCACAAGGCTTTGTTGGTCGGATCCAGCGAACAGGCCTTCACAACTGCAGTGACTCTGGCTGAACAGCGATGGGTGAATTCTCGTTCCGCTGCATTGGCTTCGTCTTCTCGATGATCCGTAGTGAATCCCCAAGGCGTAAGCCGCATGTATTTAGATCGATAGCCGCTACTCGGCGAATCCAACACCAGAGCTGCGCCCAAATGGACCAGCGCGTCATGCGGATTCTTCGCGACAACTCGGTCGACTTCGAGCAACCAATAATCGGCCTGTTCGTCAGGTTCGCGGTGCCCAATGGGTATGTACGATTGGCCCACCACGCCAGCCACCGTCGCGTAACATTGAATTCGCACTGGTCCCAGCCCGTGTCCAAGGGTGATACGCCAGATCATGCGAATCAATAACACCATGCCAACGATTGCAACGACACCGTACACCAGTTGTTTTGGGCGAAGGTTGGTCATCGGAAGGCTCGTACCCACAGGCGTTTTGGAAACACGCATTACGAAGAAGCGTATGCACACCAAGCACGATAGCACAAAGTAAATCCGGTGTCGGGGAGCAGTGACCAACATCACGAAGAAGTCCCGCAGGACGACAGCAACCAATTCTCTGTCGTCCCTACGTGACGATGCCTACGCGAAAACCGCTCGTGCAGCGGCAACATAGATGCGTTAGCGAGTGAACACAACCGCCGCGTGCCGTTCGACGCGGCGGCTTAGTGGTTGGCGGAGTAGCAATGGTTATTTGACGGTTCGACGCGTACGTTGCGATGCGGGTCGAACCAGTTGAGGACTGGTGCTGGCGGGACGAGCGGCTGCTTGGCGAACTCCCGATTGCGTTGTGTGTTTCCGGAAGTTGTCAATCTGCGCTGTTTCCTTCAGCCGATCAAATTCTTCCGCCATCGCCACGCGAAGCTTCTTTTCCTGTAGTTCGCGATACAGTTCCTTGCGTACTTCTGCATCCATTTCCGTGACCACGGGCTGAGTGCGACCGGTGTAGAACATGATGATGAACCGATCTGCGACGGAAATGATTCCGGACAGCGGATCTTTGTCAGTCAAGCGATACGCTTCAGTTTCGATCAATGGTTGTCCGCCGTGCTTGCGGATCGGCGGAACTTCGCCCATGTTCGCTCGAGAAACCGGTTCGATCGAATGTAGCGAAGCGAGTTCACCAAAGAATTCTTTGGTCGGATTGTTGCGAGCTTGTTCCCACACCTCTTGAGCTCGACGCTGATTGCTCAGCACAATCGCCAAGACTTCTACGGCCGGGCCGAAGTTTGCTTCAAAACCTTTTTGCAGATCTTCTTCGGTCACTTTCACTTGTTCGGCAACCAACTTCTTCAAGGCCACCGTCGGCCACACGGCTTCGCGGACGTAGGTGTCCACGTCCATGCCTTCTTGTTCCTGAACGTCCTTCAGCCAACGGTCACGGTCCGGTTTACCGTTGTTGACATAGCCATACATTTCCGCAGCGCGGTCTACTTCTTCTACCAGTTCCGGCTGTTCTACCGTCTTGCCATTGCGTTTTAACGCTTGGCGAAGCAGGCGATAATTAATTTCACTATCCAGGACCAAATCACCGTGGCGTTCCAGGCATTCTTCCGCCAAACTGGCCAACGTCACTTGTTCACCGTTGATCACTGCCGCCACACCGGGCAGCCGTTCTTTCAATTTGGGGTCATTGAAAACGTTGGTGATCTTGGCGTCGTTTTGTAGTTTCAACGCCAGCTGGCCCGACGCTTCGCGGAGTCTTCGATCCAAGATTTGTTCTTTCAGACGGTTTTCCGCGTCTTGCTTGAATTCGGGCGAAATCTGCGACGCCGCTAAGTGACGTTCACATTTCAGGATCAGGAATTGATTGGCGAAGGGAATCACCTGGGAAACTTCGCCCGGCTGGAGCGCGAAGGCAACCTTTTCAATGGCATCATCGCCCATGTGTTTTCGAATCGGCGGAATCAGGCCTCGAGCAGCGGCGCTGTTGGCATCTACCGAATGATTCTTGGCCAGTTTCCCAAAATCTTCGCCTGCTTTGGCTTTGGCCAACACGGCGTTGGCATCGTTCTGCGAATTGGTGGCAATCATCCGCACCTGAACTTTGGGTCCATATTCTGAGTCAAATTCGTTGGACAATTCTTCTGGCGAGACCGTCAATTCGCTGGCGACCCAACGTTTCAGTGCCACGGTCGGCCAAATGATGTCTCGGCGATACTGTTCGGCCGTGACGTTTCGTTCTTCCTGGAGCAATTCCAACCAACGACCGACCGACATGTTGAAGCGTTCGGCCATGTGCGCAATTTCTTGTTCGACATCTTGTTCCGTGACCGTGATGCCTTTGCGCTTGCATTCTTGGAAAATCAGGCTCTTGTTGACCACACTTTCCAAGACGGGTTCGCCGTATCGTTTGAGGCATTCTTTGGCTAGGTCAGTACGAGAAATCGTTTCGCCATTGACCACGGCCATGACCTGAGGCTTCTTGCCAGCCGCAGATTGTGAAGTAGTTCGCGGCGAAGGTTTGGCGGCAGCAGCGTTTCCCGGTGCCGGTCGATTGGCAGTGGGTCTCGCCGCAGGCGTTTGGTTCTTCGGGCGTACCGGGTTGGCGCGACGAGTCTGCTGGGCCGAAGTATACGAATGAGCCGAAAGCAACAGCGTTGCGGCCAGCACGGTACCAAAGAAAAATCGAATCCGATTGCGGGACATTCCGGTTCCTCCATAAACCGATTCTGACTGGATCAGTAGCCTTCCAGACATTTCTCAGTCTGGCTTGGGTGGCAGACTGTACGGGCGAGCGAGAAACTGTGCAAGATGTATTTCTGCTAGCGGTGCTTCAGGCTAGAATTCGTTTGATCTACAACATTGGGAAATCGGTCGATTGTTAGTACCATGAATTCGCAGAAAATGTCATTGGCGGAACTGGCCAACAACGGTTTTACGTTGTTGCAAGGCGCTGTTGTGCCGTCAGATCTGGCTCGATTGTCTGACGAATTTCAAACGGCGTTTGAAAACGCGACCAGTTCGGCATTTCAAAGTCGTGGACGTGTATACGCCGCCAGAAATGTCATTGACCTTTGTCCTTTTGCGTCCGAAGTCTGGCGAACTGAGGTTCTGCACCGAATCTTGAACGACGTCTTGGGCGCAGATTTCGGACTCGTTCGCGCATTGTATTTTGACAAGCCGCCTAATCGAACTTGGTCGTTGGCAATGCACAAGGATACCAGCATAGCCGTCAAATCAAATGACACACCGTCTTCGTGGTTTAGTCGCCCGACAAGAAAAGCGAATGTGCCTCATGTAATCGCACATGAGTCTATCTTGGAGAATATGTTGACGCTCCGCATCCATCTAGACTCGGTCGACAAAGAGAATGGACCATTAGAAGTGATTGCCGGTTCACACAAAACAAGCAAACTTCGTCTGACTGGGGAAGAAGTTCGCGACAAGATTTTCGCAGATCGCGGTGACGTGTTGGCGATGCGACCGTTATTGACACATGGTAGCGGCGCATCGGCACCAGGTACGCTACGACATCGACGGATTCTGCATTTGGAGTTCGCCGCCGATCGATCTTTGCCCGATGGCTATCAATGGCATCATTTTATTCGCTAGCGTGGCTTTCAGAGTGCTATACGTTTGCGTTGTCACGAACAACAAGTCCGGTTAGAATTCGCGGCGCAAACAGAACGAAGTAAGGAGTTCCTTGCGCAATATCGTTTGGGTTCGAGCGTGTCGAATACCAAGACAAAACGACGGAATGCATTTCGAAGGCCACGACTTTGAATCGATTTCAACAATTGAGTTTTGCCTGTGACGTGTTGTCACAAGAAGCTGATGCGTTGCTGAAATTGGCCGACCACTTGGACGATCGATTCTGCGATGCGGTAGAGCTGATCATGCACTGTCCAGGTTCTGTCATTGTGACAGGCATGGGCAAGGCGGGTTTGATTGGTCAAAAAATGGTCGCCACACTGGCATCCACGGGAACTCCTGCTCATTTCTTGCATCCAGCCGAAGCGGTTCACGGCGATTTGGGGCGAATTCAATCCAACGACGTCGTGCTAGCGCTTTCGCACAGCGGTGAAACGGAAGAATTATTGCGGCTACTTCCTTCGCTCAAACAGATGGACGTGCCGTTGATAGCCATCACCGGTTCGGCGCAAAATCGGCTGGCCCAAGCGGCTCGAACGGTAATTGCCACGGGAACCACTTCGGAAGCCTGTAGTTTGGGTTTGGCGCCCAGCACCAGCACCACGGCGATGCTAGCCTTGGGAGACGCTCTGGCGTTGGTGGTCAGTCGCTTGAAACAATTTGCGGCGGAAGATTTTGCTCGGCTACATCCTGCTGGCAGTTTGGGACGAAAGCTGACGACCGTGGACGAAATCATGCGTCCGGTGACGCAGTGTCGCACAGGACATCAAGACCAATCGGTGCGAACGTTGCTGGTTCACGCTGGCAAGCCGGGCCGTCGCAGCGGGGCCGTCATTTTGACCAACGACCAAGGACAGCTAACGGGAATTTTTACCGATAGTGATCTGGCCAGGATGTTAGAACAACAGCAGGACTTTCGTTTGGATCAGCCGATTGCGGCCGTAATGACCAAGAGTCCTAAATGGGTTCGCACCAAGTCGCCAGCCACGCTGGCAGTCGATATGCTGGTAGAAAACAAGATTAGTGAAGTTCCCGTGCTGGATTCGCAGGACCGGCCCATTGGCATGATCGACATCACGGACGTGGTTGGGTTCTTGCCGCACGATGATCAAGCGATCCGAACGGACGAAAATCGCACGTCGCCGCAAACGAATCGCAGCCACGCTGCGTAATTGAGTATCAGAACAAAGTAATCGCCATGAAACTGGACGCTCGTTGCCAACAAATCAAGATGCTGCTGTCGGACGTGGATGGAGTGCTGACGGATGGCGGAGTGATCTTCGACAATCAGGGGATCGAAATCAAGAAGTTTCATATTCGTGATGGATTAGGGATTAAGTTGTGGCAGCGAGCGGGTTATCCGTTCGGCATTGTGACGGCCAGGAATTCGCACATTGTGAAAGTGCGAGCGGCCGAATTGGGCGTCCAGATTGTTCGCCAAGGGTTCGAACAAAAGCTTCCCACGGTGCATGAAATTGTGCAGCA
>JAWKTK010000016.1:0-211574 GCA_041399205.1 Pirellulaceae bacterium
GTGTCGTTCACGGGCGTCTGCGATTGCAAAGCTGCGTTGGTCGGTAACGGTGATGTTGGAGCGGTGGGGTGCAGGATGACTGGAGACGGTGCCGTGACGCGAAGCTTCTGCGAATGTGCCACGCTGCCGTCAGGTCGAACTACATCAACTTGAATCAAGACGGCGTCTTTGATGGCCATTGGCGGAAGCGTGATCGTCACACTGGTCATCGTCCAGTTTTGGATGTGCACCGGTAGCTTGATGTCCTGAAACGCCATAAACACGCTACCGGCTTGTTCGCCCAGGAAGTTGGCGGGTAGCGTCAAGGTCGCTCCCGCTGGCACTTCCGGGTACTGCGGTTCAACCGGAGCCGCCGCTATTTGCACCACGGGCTGGACCATTTTTTCGACAACAGGCTGCCTTATCAGCGTCTGCTGCACGTGGACCGGGCGCACGACGTGTGTGGTGTGAACATGGCTTGTCGTACGAGCCAAATGGTTGTGAATTCGCACCGCTGCTTTCACGTACTTCTTGGCTCCTCCGCAACCGGCCCAACTGTTGGCCGCCATTCCAGAAACTGTCATGGAGAAGATAACCACAGTAAGAATGCGAAAACGATTCATCATTTTTCCCTTTAATTCTTGATTTTCTGGCTTGTTTTCAGGCATTTTTTTGCCGTTGACACCGTTCCAAGCGAAGAAACCAATCGACTGTTACACAAAAAAACAGCGTCATTCGGTGGATTCGAACAGACTTACGGTGCACCCCTGGCTGACTTCCAGCTGGGGATTTGGCAAACTCTTCCGCTAGCACTACGGTTTTCCAAAGTCGTTCGGAACTGCCGGGACGATAAAGGGAAATCCAGCCATTTTGACTTGCCGATGAAATTGACTTGGGAAAAGGAAACGACAAATGGGATTCTTGTCCGGAAGTGCATCGTTCGAACGGTATTGGATTACGAAGGACGACACGCCAGCATTTGGTGAAGAGCATCTAAAGAACTTGCAGAAGTGGCGAATTGGCCGCATGGAAGGCATAGCCATTGATCAGCCCGACGTTGGCTTTGCGGGTGGCGCACACCTGTTGGACACCTCTTTTGAACTGGAAAAAAACGTCCTTGGCGATGCCATGCACTTTGGCATTCGTATTGATACCAATCAGATTCCGGGCCCTATCAAGAACGCTTGGTTGCAAATGGAGTTGCTGGCATTGATGGAAGACAATCCTGGCGGGCGTCCCACAAAAGCTCAGCGAAAAGAAGCTAAAGACGCGGTGGAAGCTAAATGTGAAGAAGAAGCCGCCACAGGCAAATTTCGTCGGATGCAGCAAGTGCCCATCCTATGGGACGCTCAGACGGAAACGATGTTTATTGGAGGCACTGGTCCTACGGCCAACGAAATGTGCATTGACCTGTTTGAAAGATCGTTTGCGTTAGAGTTTGACCGAGTTTCATCGGGGAAGTTGGCGTACCTGTATGCCGAAGAAAACGATCTACTGAAAGACCTATTCGAAACCAGTCCGTCGGCATTTCTGGGCGAAGGCCCTTCCAGTAGTATCGAATGGTGGAGTGGCATTGCGGACAACTTTGACTACCTAGGAAACGAATTCTTGATCTGGCTATGGTGGTATTTTGAAAATGAATCCGACACCATCCCGCTGAGCGACGGCTCTGAAGTTTTTGGTATGTTCAGCAAGACTTTGACGCTGGATTGTCCTCTAGGCCAGACCGGCAAGGAAACCATCTCCTCCGATTCCCCAGTGGTGCTTCCCGAAGCGAAGCAGGCTATCCAGTCCGGCAAACTTCCTCGCAAAGCAGGGCTGACGCTAATTCGCCATGACCTTCAGTACCAGTTCACTCTGCAGGCAGAAACGTTCTTGATTGGCGGTGCCAAGTTTTCCACCATAAATGCCAAACCGCCCGCCAGTGACAATCCTGACGAAGACCGCATTATCACTCTCCGCGACTTCACCGAAACATTGGACCTATTGTTCCACGCATTCTGCGCCAAACGCATCGGCAAAGCCTGGAAGCCAGAGTTAGCCAAGATCCAACAGTGGATGGCCCATTCACAGCCTGGTTCGGTGCGAAAGCCGGCGGCCTAAGCTGTTTCGAACTAATTTGGCGAGTCAGACTCGTTCGACGCGAATGCCATCGCGTCGAATGGGACCGCAGGCGGCAGTCTTGAAGCGTGCATTCGCGTTTTCCGGCGGAATTTTCTAGCCCGACGCGTGAGCGAGGGACTTTAGAAGCATTCAATTTGCCCCTCACTTACGTTTCGGGCTAGGAAAAAACGCAACTTCCAAAATCGGCAGCAAGGGACTGCAAAAGCGTTTGATTTCCCCTCGCTGGCATTTCGGGCTAGGAAGAAACGTAACTTCCAAACCGGCAGTCAGGACCGCGGGCGACAACGGCAAACGGTGCCGCGAGCGGTGAACCGACCCGCAGCGTAGAAAACGCAATACGGACGTCAGCGCCTTAGATTTCGTCGTCTTGGACGTAGTAGTCGTCTACAAAGTTAAGCCGCATACCTGGCACTTGTAGCGTTCTGTCTAAACCGTATGACAATGTAACGTCACCAGAGTAGCCCCATTTCAGAAAATCAGAATTCGCCAAATTCAATCGCAATTGAATCTGCTGATTCGGTGCAATCTGAATCGGCTTGGGCAAATCCATTACGTAATAAGAATGAGTCTTCTTGTCCGCAGCCGTATTGTGATCTCGACGAAACGAAAGCACTCGCAACGAAACATATTGCGCACCCAACGGTTTCAATGACGAAGTATTCGTTTGTTGAGCGAATTCGCGGCGAGGACGGAAACGCACCCGAGTAACCTCGACGGGCGAATCACCATCGTTCACCAGCGTCAAAATACTGGAATTGCCGTCGGACGGTTGTTCGTCCAAATCAACATAGCGTAAACGTCCCGGTGCCTTGGCTGCACCACCTACGGTGCGATCGCCTGCCATGTCTTCCTGGCTGGTGATTTCCGCGTCTGGAATCGAATTGCCAAAATCTGCAGCGGATGGCGTTTGCGTTTCGGGCTTGGCCGCCATAATTCGGTTGTCCAACTGTTGCAGGAAATCGTTGAACGCTACTTGTCGCTGGCTGGATTCGGACGCTTCATTCAATTGCCACTGGTTCAGCGTCGCATCCGCATCATCTTGAAATTTATCTAAAGCGGTTTTGATTTCGTTGCTCCACTGCTGCTGCTTGCCTTGCACTTCCGCCTGCAAATCAGCAATCTGATTGGCCCACTTTTCCCGTTCGGCCTGCAGCAATTTGGAATCCGCATTGCCTTGTTCGCTCACAATGGCTTGCACGCGGTCTGCCACCAAGCGTTCAATCTGTTCGTCGGAAACAGCGGCGGGATTATTTTGAGAATATAAAAAGCCAATGCCGCCAAGCGCCACGGCCAAGCTCAAGAACGAAAGAAATCGACTACCCCAATCAATCGGAAGTCTGCGATATTGGTCCATAACTAAATCACTCGAACGAGTTGGTTGAAATTCCAGAACGCCGCCTGCCAACAATCCGCAACGCCATTCATTCATACGCGGACAAGCTACACGAGACAAGGAACTCTTTACGTCGGTCCCTGTTTTCCCGAGCTTCCTCTCAAGATACCGAAGCCCCCACTTAGAGTCTACGGTCTTTGCTAGCAGTGATTCGCTTTCACGGACCGAACCACTGCATATTCAGAAGATAGCGAAAATGTTTACTGAGAATTCGAACAGAAGTCTACTGGCCGTCAGAATCGTCATAGCGGGCATTAAAGCCAAAGACGTGAATACCGGATTCTTCGTTGGTGATCATCGATCCGGCGGGCATCAGATATTTTTCCAGCTTGGTGAACGGCGGCAACGGATTTCGCTCTAACGCATCATCCACAGCGCGGAAGAACTGATTGCGGTCGCGGCGCTGGTGCATGAATTCACGCGATTCGGGTGCCTGAACCCATTCGTACAACATCTGAAATGCTTCTACGGGACGGTTGATGCCAAACATACTGGGACTCGAACCGTTTGGCTGTTTGGCCAATTCGGCGGACACATATTGGTAGTCATCCGAATCTTTCAGCGATGGTGCGGCGTTCGAACGAACGTCCAGTGCCAGCTCCAACAGACTAATGCGATCCGTCACCAACAGATAATCATCCACCAAGGCAAACGCCGGTCGAATTCGCTGCATCTGCCGCCGCTGACGACGTTCTCGAGGCGACAAGTCTTCGTCGTTCCGATCCTCCAGATTTTCTCCTGGACCTTGAATCCGATAGATTTTCTGTCCGCCATACTGCGTCGGTTCGATAAAGTCTTCAAACTTTTCTGTCACGGTTTCCAACGACTCTTGGAAGACACCGACGTCGCGTACCTTTAGACCAATCAGCGTTCCCTGACTGCCAATGCCAGCCGGAGGTTCGAACCAGTTCAGATAGGTCGCTCGTCCATCCAACTGCGCGATAAAGTCTTGTTCGAAGTCGATGCCAATTCGTTCAGAAATGTTGCTCTTCACTAACCCGCCGAAGTAACCTTCTTCGCGAAAGCTATCGACCAGATCTTTCAACACGGAATACAGCAACTTGACATCCAAATGCCACGTGGAGTAGTTGCCCACTTCGGCCGGCACCCAAGTTTCCGGCACGCAACTGCCAGTGTCCAAGGCAATCATTTCCAAAATGCCGTCTCGCGGATTTTCCAGCAGCACGTGCAAGTGCGAAATCGATTCGTACGCTTCTTCTTGCGGCAGAACTAAACTGCCTCCAATACCGGACAGCCCGTCCAAGCCTAAAGACGGCAGCATGGCCAACGCGACTTGCGCGCCCACGTTTCCTCGATTCGCGGCGCGAAACAGACCAATCGGATCCACGAACCAAGTCAATTCGGGAGACGACGTGCGGCTGGTATCGCACCGATCCATGATGGCGGCAAACGCTTGGTTATCAATGAGCGTCCCTTCGTCATTCCCCTGCAGCGCCGGCACCATTTTCTTGGCCACGTTGAAACTACTGCAAAGAACAATCGTCTGTTCGAATTGAAAACGAACCACCTGTTCATCGTCATTGGTGCCTCGTTGATAGACCTGCAGCTCGACGCCTTCGACGGTTTCTTTGCGAGTGTTAAACCCTTGCTTGTTCAATTCGTCGGCGCCCAATTCCAACAAGTTTTTGGCGTCGTCTTCTGCTTCGGCTATATCCACCAGCGCCACAATCACAGGCTTCAACGCCGGTGGCGCCACCACCGCCAAGGTGACTTCACCGTTGGGCACGGCCAAGATCTGTTCCAGTGTCATACCGGCTCGATCCTCTAACTCACGTACCAATTCCGTGGCGGAACCGTAAAGATCTTGGACCAGCGGACGGATTTCTTCGTCCTGCAGCATGGCTCCCATTCCGGTGCGGCCGAGCCGTTCACGAAAGCGATTCGAATCCTCCACACTGACGTACGCCACCGTTTTTTCGGGCAAGATTGCAAAGGCGGGTGGACGAGCGACCGCGGGTGCAAGAAATAAAAGCGGCAAAGTCAGCGTCAAGATATTCTTACGGCTTAGCATTTCGAATCTCCGCACATGGGGTGGCTTTTGATCGAGTTATTCCCTGTTGATACCTTAATCTTGCCCCAATTGTTTCAAATTACAGCCGACTTTTTCGCTTCGAACCGTCCTGCCCTTTCGGTAACGCCGGTTGGTTATAATCGGTAGATCGAAGCTGCGGTCGCGAGTTACAGCAAATCGGGCGAATTGTCGCTTCCTTCGCGAGTTTCCCTATTTTCGCGGTCGAAATCGAAGTTGCCGGGGTTTGTATTGCAGAATCGTTGCGCAACTACCCAATCACTGTTTGAGGAGCTGGCCATGCGAATTGTTTCGCTGTTTTCCGTCGTCCTGATCATTGCCCTTGGTCAAAGCCAGGCGTTTGGGCAGACATTTGGGGCTCGAACCACGGGCGGTACCATTTCGGCCGGCAATCGAACGGCATTTGGAGGAGGCGGTAACGGCGTTGGTGGTGTCACAGGCAGCGGTCAAGCGTTCCAACAACTGGAATCGCTAGGGTCTGTGGAAGGTGGCGAACGCTACATTCGAGACAATCGCCAAGCAACGCAATTTGTGGGCAACGATTCGCAGGAACAAGTAGGCTTCGTCGGCGTTGTGGGACGAGGCCTGCAGAACGTAAACGCCAACGGTGGGTCCAGCTTTGTCGGCGGTCTTTCCGGTGGCGGTTTAGGTGGTATGACCGGCGGTCTCGGAGGCGGCCTGAATTCCGGACTTGGTGGCGGCCGTAACGCGCTGGGCGGCGGTATGGCGGGAGGCCTGGGCGGCATGACGGGCGGCCTGGGAATGGGCACCGGTGGCCTAGGCGGTATTGGCGGAACCAGTCGACTGGGCGGTGGCGGACTTGGTACCGGCGGTTTGACAGGTGGACTTACCGGCGCGGGGCTCGGCAGCAACAGCATGGGCATCGCCAGTATGAACGCCGGAGGAATGGGTGCCGGCGGATTCGGTGGTCAAACCGGATTCGGAGCGGCGGGCAATGCCAACCGCTCTATCAATTTTCAGACGCAGATGAAGGTTCGCTTTCGTCATCCCGAACGCGCGTCGACTATTTCATCCAGTGACCTGCAGCAACGGCTCAATCATAGTAGCCGGATTCCGGCAAGCTCGAATGTGCAGGTTCAGTCCCAGGGTCAAACAGTGACGTTGACCGGTTACGTTCCCAACGACGAGGCGCGTGTATTGGCTGTCCAACTTGCCTTGCTCGAACCGGGTGTGACGGACGTAGTTGATCAAATGACCGTGGGTTCGGAAGATCCGTATACCGATTCGGATTCAAATTCGAATCTAGATCTGAACCCAGCTCCGACGCCTGGTTCCCTTGTTGTTCCGGACGTTCCCACTCCGTCTGGATCGTAGTGGTTCGCTGACGAATCATATCGTTCGAAATTGGCGGTGCGTTGCGTAGCTGTTCTCTAATGGACGGTGTCAATGGGATGGATGTCGATTGAATCTTGAACCGTTGATTCAAAGGACGGTCACCCATTTCGGTCCACGCGGTTGATCCAGTTTCCGTGCCTTCATCGAACGAAGCTTGCTGCACCGCAGAACGAGGCAACCGCTTCTTGGCTTGCGACAGTTCATACGTGGTGGTTTTTTCCTGAAGCTTTTCGGCTCGGCCTGGCAATAGATTGCGCGAATGGTCTCCCATCAGCACTTTCCCAGCCGCAGTCTTGAAGATGGGGACCAAGCTGATGGCCTTTTGATCGCCACCGACTGCGTCCCATGGAATCCACACACTGTACGAAGGACCGAAGTCCGATTCGCTGCGATGCGTTTCAAATTCTTCCTTGGAGAACACAAACTTCTTGGTCGGTTCGTCCGTTTCGGACGAAGTGTCGTCATCGTAGGCGTAGACGATTAACTGTCCGTCTACGGCCACCGTTTGGTTCTTGTCGTTGTAAAAATACAGGCGGCCGCCAAAGCCACGAGTCGGCTTTTGACCTGCGGTCAATGTCACCGACTCGGACCAGATGGCCACCATGTTGACGGGTGCCTCTTCAATGTCGTCTTTGTTCCAAAATGCCAACTTGCTGTCATTCATCTTTTCGATTGGCTTCTGAAAGACGCTGCAGCCAGAAGCCGCCATGACAACGCAAGCAGCAAACGCAATGCCTATGGTCTTATTCACGATTAGGATCCTTATTTTGAAACAAGTCCTCAGTAGTGGACGAGGTGACGAGTCCCATCTGGTAGTAATTCCCATTTTCCGCCTAAAGGCGGTACTACGAACTCTTCTTGCATTGTCGCTGTCCTCTTTATCCAACTCAAAAGTAGTGGACGAGGTGACGAGTCCCATCTGGTAGCGCGTTCCAACTTCTCGCAACGTTCGTAGTCCCGCCTTTAGGCGGATTTGCCAAGACAGGGCTCAAGCCCTGTCGATGCGGCAGCGACGGCGAACGCCGTTCCGCTAACTAAAAGTAGTGGACGAGGTGACGAGTCCCATCGGGCACTTAATGGACGAGGTGACGAGTCCCATCTGGTTTTCCTAAAGGCGGTACTACGAACTCTTTGCATTGTCGCTGTCCTCTTTATCCAACTTAAAAGTGGCGGACGAGGTGACGAGTCCCATCTGGTAGCGCGTTCCAACTTCTCGCAACGTTCGTAGTCCCGCCTTTAGGCGGATTTCGCCATGACAACGCAAGCAGCAAACGCAATGCCTATGGTCTTATTCACGATTAGGATCCTTATTTTGAAACAAGTCCTCAGTAGTGGACGAGGTGACGAGTCCCATCTGGTAGTAATTCCCATTTTCCGCCTAAAGGCGGTACTACGAACTCTTCTTGCATTGTCGCTGTCCTCTTTATCCAACTCAAAAGTAGTGGACGAGGTGACGAGTCCCATCTGGTAGTAATTCCCATTTTCCGCCTAAAGGCGGGGCTACGAACCCTTCTTGCGCTGGCCTTCTGTACCCAACGAACGATCTTGATGAAAACTTAGCGACGCGAAGTTCCGGGAGTGGTGTTCCACGGATCGCTATATTCGGGACGTCGCTTCACATGGTTGACTTCCGTTTGTCGAAGGTATCCCGACGACATCACCTGATCATCCGCACCACGAACTCGAGAATAACTCGCCGCGGTCACTCGGTCAGACGATTGGTCTCCGCGAGTTCGATAGTCGGCTACTTCGGTATCCAGCAAGGTGTCTTCGGCCGGTTCGTCCTTCTTGTCCTTGCCCAGCTTCAGCTTTAGATTCTTGATGGATTTCCAGCCAAACAATCGAGGACTCTTTTCGCTCGGTTCCGAAGTTCCCGATGTGCCTCGTCCAATCGAAGCCTGCGGACCAATAAACGTCGGTTCCGGTGCGGTTTCACCTGGTTCGAATTGAGGCATGACTTCGTACAAGCCGGAACCAACCGAACCCGAATTGTCTATTTCGTATTCCATGGGCATGGCACCCGGACTACGGTCGGGATAGACCACTTCTGTTTCCAGGTAAGCGTCCGAACCGCATTTGCTGGTCAGACCATGATGCCCCGGACCGTGAATGTCCGCCACATCGGCCAAGCACCAGCTCATACGTTGTGATTCAATCTGGTTCAGCCATTCGGCATCTTCAGGCTTTTGGACAATGTACGGCGTCATGATGATCAACAATTCGGTTCGTCGTTCCGTGGTATTGTCATAACGGAACAACGGGCCTAGCAGAGGCAGGTCACCCAAGAACGGCACTCGGCGATCAGTCAAACTTCGCGTCTTGGTGATCAAGCCGCCCAAGACAATCGTCTGACCACTTCTGGCGCTGACCGTGGTTTGTGCTGCGGTCGCGTTGATAATCGGCGAACGGATGACGTCACCATTGGCATTGATCGAAATCGGAATGCCCTGGCTCTCTGGCGCGAGTTCGGACTTTTCGGCATCAATCTCCATGACCACTAGACCATCAGGGCTGATTCGAGGAGTCACGCCCAACGACAAACCAACGTTTTCTAAATCCGTGTTATTGATTGTCCCTGCCTGCACGATTTGCGACGACGTAATTCGTGGAACTCGTTGGCCGACCAAGATATACGCCGGTTGGTTGTTTAACGTCATAATCTGCGGACGGCTCAAAACGTCCAAGCGACGCGTTTCCTGTAACGCTCGAATCAACACACTGACCGATTCGTTACTAGCGGAAAGAACCAAACCCCCGTAGCCCAGATCGCCACTTCGACCCACTGCAAAATTGCTGAGCGCCTGACCTGCCACGTTATCACCGTTGACCAGACCAGCGGGATTGGTCAACGCGTTTCCTAACGCTTGGTTGTTGAAGTTGAAACCGGGATCGGCGACGCCACCCGTCACGACACTTCGATCAAACAACAACGAATCCTGAATGCCCAGTTCCACGCCCAGTTCTTCCACGTTGTTCAAGTCAACTTGAGCAATGACCACTTGGACCATCACCATGGGCGGCCTAGCGTCGAGTTCGGCGATGATTTCTGCCACTTGCTGGAAGTATCGAGGCGTGCTGCTGATGATCAAACTATTGCTGACAGTTTCCGCCACCACGATGACTTCGCGTTCAATCACTTCCACAGAACTGATAGCACCTTGCAGACTTTGGCGGACAACTCGTTCATTTTGCAAATACGAATTAATGGCCGTCGCCACGTCCTGTGCGGGAGCGTTCAACAGTCGATAAACGCGTTGAATGCGGTTCGAAACATCGTCTTGGTCCAGTCGAAGCAGAATCGCTTCTACAACAGCCAAGTCCGCATTCGAGCCAGTTGCGATAATGCTGTTGGTTCGAATGTCCATGGTAAATCGCATGGGTACCAAACTTCCATCCGCTCCGCCGGCCGTTTGGAAGTTGGGCTGCTGGCCTTGAACGCCACCCGTGGCGGTTGCTTGGCCGAATAACTGATTCAACATTGTCACCAACGTCGAAGCGTCACCGTTGACAATGGTAAAGACCTTGATGGCCGATTCGGCAGTAGGCAATTGATCCAACTGTTTGACCAACGCGGCGATCAAATCCATGCTCTCTGGCGGAGCAGTGACGACCAGCGAATTCGCTCGAGTGTCCGCGGAAACTCGCACGTCCGTCAAAATTCCTGACTTCAGCAATCGCTTGCCAGCCGCGTCGATTACCGCCATTCGCAACATGGCGGAACGCGATCCCGCTTGGCCTCCGGCTGCGTTACCGGCAGCATTTCCAGCCGGTGCGGCTCCCGGCGCTGCACCTTGCCCTGCGCCTCCGCCTTGGGCACCCGTGGTGTCGCCGCCTTGGCTTTGCAGAGTGTTTTGCAGAACCGGCGCGACTTCCTCGGCCAACGCGTTTTGCAGTTTAAAGACGCGAACTTCGCTGACTGCTTCACTTTCGTCCACGTCGATTTTTTCGAGCAAATAACCGACTTCGGCCATGTCTCGAGGACTAGCGTAAACGATCAGCGAATTGGTGCGAAAATCGGCTTCCACCTGAATCCGCGGCCCCAAACCTCCTCGTTCTTCAAAGAACGTTTGCACGGTTTGCTGAGCGGTGGTGGCCGGCATGTGCTTTAAGCGAAAGGTGTTGAACTGCGATTCCGGAGCGACGGGTTGATCCAACCGAGTAATCAAATCGATGGTGGATTTCACGCCTTCCGGTCGACCAATCAGCAACAGCGCGTTTGGCTTTACCAACGCGGTAATGTTGACGGGGCCTTGTCGAACTTCCAATGCGGACGAATTTAGCTGAGTCACCAGTTCTGCCATCGATGTGCTGTTGACGTGTTGCAGCGGCACAATTTGGATGTCCGGCTGAGTCTCTTCGGCAATCGCTTCCAACTGCTCGACAATCCCCATGATGCGTTCTACGTCTTGCGGCCGACCTTTGATAATCAAAGCGTCCATACCTTCGACGTATTCAATGCTGACAGGGCCCGTCATGCCGCCTTCCACACCAATTGGCTCCTGTCCCGGCGCGTTGTCGGCGTTAGCTGGATTCGCGGCGTCAGGTGTTGTGCCATTCGGTGGTTGATTTTGGAAAGCTAGTTGGTTCGAACCATCGGCGGACTGAATGGCTGTGAAGCCGGTATTCGTTCTGCCTTCGTCCGGAGCCTTGATGCCGAGCAGGTCGCCGCTCCAGCGAACATCCGTTTCCGCTTGTTGTTGATTCAAGGCGTTTTGCAGCACATAGACCGCTCGGCTAATCGTCTCGGGCGAAACATTTTCGATCGGCACCATGCGCGGCCGAAGGTTGCCTTCGGTTCCCATTTGGTCCAACACTTGGGCCGCCTTGGTCCAACTCTGTACCAATTCAACCGGGCCGTCCAGCGTGACCGAATTCGTGTCTGGATTGATTTGCATGTTGGTCTGACCTTGCTTGGACGGCAAAGCCAGCAACAGGCTGTTGGATTGATCGTCTTGGCGCAGCGTGAGCTTGTTGGGTGTCATGCCTTGGAAGGCGGACACCAACTGCTGCCAGCTGATTTGCTTCAGCCGCACGCTGTCAGAGCCCTGTTGACCGCTCAGTGGTCTTGGTGCGGACGATCGTCTGGGCGCGCGGTTGGTGGTTGATGTGGATCGCGGAGCGGGTCTGTTTTGTCGGTTCGGTGCCAGCAGTCCCATGACTTGGTCTTGGACCTGTGCGGTGCCTTGGACCAAAATTCGACTGTTGCGGCTATCGATGCCAATCTTGGTATCGGCGTCGTTGGCAAAACGCTGCCGCAGCTGGTTGCCGATTTGTTCGAGCTGTTCGGATCGAACCGGATACGACCGCATCACGGTGTCGGCTGCTTCGCTAAGCTGTGTTGTGCTCTGCGAAATCGACGGCTGGTCCAGCGTCTGAATGACCTGTTGGACTTGCGCCAATTCGCCTTGGGTTGCTCGAACCAGAATGCGATTATTCGCCGGGTCAGGCAAGACTTCGCTACCTGGTTGCAGAACCGCTTCAACTCGTTTGGCAATCATCGCCGCCTCTCCATGGCGAATCTTGTACGGTTGAAACGCTGTCGATTCTTGCCCCAAGCTAACTTGAGGCGATATCACCATCAGACTGAAGCTGGTCCACAGCAAGACGTGCGAAACAGCGTGCCGGAAGGCGTTCCCGCGCCGATTCCAATGCTTCCAATTCATCTCATGCCACCGCAAAACGGAAGGCGAACATCGATCCGAAGCTAACAGCGCACCATCGGCCCGAAGTGCACTGCCAGCAGAATCGCCCCCCTAGGTAATTCTGATTGGTTGACGTTGAACGAGTTATTTTAGGCTCGTCAAAATCGTGTTATCCGTTACTATCGTCGATCTGAGTCGCGTAATTGTGTTTTTCCATAGAAGCCGCATAGTTTAACCTGCGGTGATATGATAGCAGCGGTGCAGGGCGATTTTTTGGAAAAGCTTCGCAAGTCAAGACTACCGCCTTAAGGCGGGGCTACGAAGCGATCATCGCAACGGTGTCAATTTGTAAAACGTCGTCGCTGTTCCACCGAAGATCGCTTGGCGTTCTGATTCGGAAATGGGCCCCAAGACTTCGACCAGCGATTGATAGACTTGTTCATAGCTGGCGGCCAATTCGCACACAGGCCAGTCGGAACCGTACATGCAACGGTTCGGCCCAAACGCTTCCAACGCTGCTTCCCACGTATGGTTTTAAATCAGCTGGTTTCCAATGTGCCCAATCGGCTTCCGTCACCATGCCGGACAGTTTGCAATAGATATTGGGAAATGCCGCGGCCTTTCTCAACTGCGTAGCCCAGGCGTCAATATTGCCCGATTTGATTTCTGGTTTGGACAAATGGTCAATCACCATGGGCAAATCGGGCAATGTCTTTCCCAAGAATTCGGCGTGGTGTAAATGCTTGACGAAAAACAACAGGTCGAACGGAACTTGATGTTTTTCCAAGGTTCGTAATCCGCGAATCACATCGGGGCGAATAATAAAGTCGTCGTCCGGTTCGTCTTGCGTCACATGCCGCACGCCCACGAATTTAGGATGCGCCGCAAACTGTTCCACTTGCTGCTCGCAATCTTCGCTGGCCAAATCGACCCAGCCCACCACACCGCAGATAAAGTCGTGCTGTTCGGCCATTTGCAAGACCCAGCGATTTTCTTCCAGATTATGTTGCGTCTGGACAAAGATGGATTTTTCGATTCCACAAGCGGCCAGGTGTGGTTGAAGATCGTCCGGCAAGAAATCTCGATTGATCTTGGCCAGCGCAGGCGCTTGCAACCATTCGTAGGGAAATTTTCCCAGCTTCCAGAAATGCTGGTGCGAGTCGATCATGGCGATTCCTTTGGCGACACGGGGAATATTCGGTTCGGCCACGGCAGGGACCGAATTCGCGATTTTAGACCGGCCATTGGGCCAGCGAAAGTGCGTGCAAATTTACTTCGAACGATTCATCTACCAATTCAAATTCTCATCCGTGGAAAGCTCGACAACCATCTTCCGCTTGCGTTACCATAGTCGATCACTGAACGGCGATGAATTGAATAGGTTTGATGACCAACCTGGTTGGCAAAGGGAGAAATCATACTATGCGAACGAAACTTGCTTTGGCTTTGCTGTTAGCCTGCCCAACCGTGCTGTGGGCCGAAAACTGGCCTAGTCTACGAGGCCCGGCGTTCAACGGAACCAGCACGGAAACCAACTTGCCGAACCAATGGAGTCGTACCGAAAACATTGCGTGGAAAGCAGATTTGCCAGGCCCCAGTGCCGCGACACCCATTGTCTGGGGCGATCATGTGTTTGTTTCATCAACCAATTTGAAAGACGAATCACTATGGGCGTTCTGCTTTCAGCGAACCGACGGAACGCTCGCCTGGAAGCAGGAAATTGGTAAAGGAATTCGCCGAGACACTCGTAGTACGTTCGCCGCACCCAGTCCTGTAACGGATGGGAACGTGGTGGTCTTCTTTTACGGCAACGGACCGATGGTGGCGTTTGATTTTGACGGCAAAGAAGTCTGGCGTAGAAACATTGTGGACGAGTTCGGCGAATTCGCGTTCATGTGGACCTTTAGCAGCAGTCCCGTGATTTATGACGGAAAGCTGTTTCTGCAAGTGCTGCAACGAGACACGCCGGTCAGTGGTCGAGGGTTCGCGGACAAACCGAACGATTCGTATCTGCTGGCCATGGATCCGCAAACCGGCAAGACGTTGTGGCGATATGTTCGACCCAGCGAAGCGCAGCAGGAATCTCGTGAAGCGTTCACCACACCCGTGCCCATCGAATACAACGGCAAGAAGCAGTTGCTGGTCATCGGCGGTGACGACCTTACGTCACACGATCTGGAAACCGGCGCAGAACTGTTTCGTTGGGGAACCTGGAATCCACAACGCATTGGACATTGGCGTCATGTCCCTTCGCCCATTGTTGGCGACGGAATTGTCTTGGTGTGTGCGCCCAAACGAGATCCCATTTACGCGATCAAACTGGGCGCCAGCGGCAAACTGGATGACGATGCCGTGGCGTGGGTCAGTGACGATGAACGAGACGTTTCGTCCGACGTGCCTACACCGGCGTTTTACGATGGCGACTTTATTGTGCTGAGCGATGTGCGAAAAAAACTAATGCGCATCGAACCGACTACGGGTAAAGTGAAATGGGCCGTGGAGACTCCAGGCCGAGAAAAATTTGAAGCGTCACCCACGGTGGCCGACGGCAAAATCTACATTGTCAATTTCAACGGCGATGTGGTGGTTTTCGACGCGAATGACGGTTCCCTGGTGCATCAGGTTTCGATGAGTGAAGCGAGCGAAAATCCGGTGCGTTCGTCGATTGTGGTTTCACAGGGCCAGCTTTTTATTCGCACCAATGATGCGCTGTATTGTGTAGGAGCGAAATAGGCGATGCGGCTGGATCGTCTGAAAGCGAGAATGTTATTGGACGAATGCACGGGCGATGATCTTTGGCCTGTGGATTTGTGTCGACAGAAAGGCATTCCCGAAGATTGGATTGACGAACTGGCCGACGCCTACGAATCCGGTTTCAAGACAGATCGGGAAACCATCTATTACCAACAGCAACCCGTGAACCAATTTCACGGATTGCTGGACTATCACATTGCCGTGCGACTGGCCGAATTCTTAGGCGTGCGAACCGACTTAATCCTGGACCGCCACGGCACTCGCTCTGCCACCGTCTTTGCTCTGAAACAAGCGGCTGATGAAGAATAGCTGGACACCGTCTCATGGACGCTTTCTGTCAACACGAGCCATAGGTAATCGCGAGTTTTGGGCCGGCATTCCTTCCGGAAAAGTTTTCGCAGCAAGACTGCGGCAGCGGCATCATCCATACCGCCCGACATCCCGAACGTCCGCTCGCATTGTCATCTTTCTGAGTATTCGTGGAAAGAGGATTCGCAAAGCATTCCGTAGCGTCATACTTCTTCATCAACAAACACGACATGGCGAAAATGCGACTGTTGTTCGAATGACGCTCCAAGTGCTCCGATCATGATCCCCAGCGAACCGACGGTACCGGCCAACAAGAAATATTGGTACGCCGCGATAGGCTTTTCAGCCGAAGCAGCCCAACCGTTGACCACGGACGAAGGAAACAACAAGACAGCTGCGGCTAGAGTGAGCAAGGCAACTATCGAGAACGTTACCAACATGCCGCTCGCGACAATCGCCGACGCGGAAACATTGCTGGCCACAATCTGCTCGCTGATCACGCGTCCGCTGCGGCGAATGAGTAGCTGTTGACGAGTTGCCACGTAGACAGTGGTTGTGATCAAAGCAAACAGAAACAGTCCAGTCACTTGTAACCAACTTTGACTCATGGCCATGTCCCAGGTCTCTGCCGTCATGAGCAATACCACAACGGCCGAAACCGCCGCCGTTGTGAGCCGACTAAGTCGAGCTGGGAACTCCCAAGGTTTTGCTTGTATCACCGCATCTAGAATCTCGGAGCGATTTTCCCACGCAGCCAACAATGCAAAACGGAGTGTCCAAGTTGTCTGTAAATCCGTGCGTTCTTCCAGACGTTGGTCAGCAATCGTTTGCAACGCTTCATGTATCACAGCAATTTGTTTCGAATTAAATTCCGATGTTCCTCGAAGGTCATCCACTGAATCGATGTCGTGCATTGTATTATTGGGGTCCGAATCGTGCCCCAGTCCCAACCAGTGACCTAGTGTGTGCAGCATCAGCCGCAGCACACATTCACGCATGACTTCCGTTCGATCGTCTTCTGGCGTATGTGGGTCTTTTGCTCGAGGATCGATGCGCGCCGTCGAGATCACAGCGACGTCCAGTGTTCTGGAAATAATTCCTAGTGCGAACGGCTTGTAGTGGCTTACCAAATCGGCAGCGGTCAACACAAACGCAAAGTCCCAGCCCTGTTCGTCCCGTTCCTCGCGAGCCTGCTGCAGCAAATCGGTGGGCTCCATTCGCGACTTGTCGGTCCATTCGTCTCGTCGAACCTGCTGAAACTGCCAATCGAATTCGGCCAACCACTGTTTCAATTGTCTTCGCATCTCAGAAATGGCACCATCCACAGCTCGACGATCGGCTGAATCGAGTGGTCCTGCGACAATGATTCCCAATTCAATGGCTTGACGTTCAGTAGATTGCATAGACGAAGCTAACGAAAACTGGCGTAAGAATTTGCGGTCTCGTAGTCGTGACTTATAAAAGCCTTTACAATTGCATCGACGTTCCGACGCAATTTGGCCGAAATCGAGGGCACAAGATTATGGAACGTCTCTTTGCGGTGGCTGCAACTACGATTCTTGCCAGTCATCGTCTAACCGGTTTTGTGTCGCGGTAAAACCTCTTGAGTCTTTCTGCCGATTCGACGACGATGTAAGCGCAAGATCCGTTTCAGGAAGCTGCTGCCGTGCGTAGAATGCCCAACGTCACCATTAACGTATCACGCTACAATACTGGCCTCAAAGAAAGAGCCCAAGATGACAACGGCTTACAGCTACAGCGATATTGCCAAGATGATTGACCATTCGTTGTTGAATCCGACATTGGACACAACCGCGTTGGATGCTGGAATTCGTCTGGCGTTGGACTACGATGTGGCCAGCGTGTGTATCATGCCGTATTACCTTCGTCGCTGTGCGGACATGTTGGCGGGCAGCACGGTGGCGGCGTCCACGACGATTGGTTTTCCTCACGGCGGTCATACAACGAGGATCAAGTTCGCAGAAGCGGAACAAGCCATTACGGATGGCTGTCAAGAACTAGACATGGTCATCAATATTTCCAAGGCGCTAAGTGGCGATTGGGATTATGTGCGAACAGACATTCAAGTGGTGATCGATGTGGCACACGCCGCAGGCCAGAAAGTCAAAGTGATTTTCGAAAACAGTTTCCTGCAAGATGAACACAAAATTCGACTGTGTGAGATTTGTGGCGAATTGAACGCAGATTGGGTCAAGACGTCCACAGGCTACGGCAGCGGCGGGGCTACGCCGCACGATCTGCAATTGATGCGGAAGCATTCCCCGGCACGAGTGCAAGTGAAAGCGGCGGCCGGTGTGCGAGACCTGGACGCGTTGCTGCAAGTCCGCGAACTAGGTGTGACTCGAGTTGGCGCGAGTCGAACTCAAGAGATGCTGGACGAATGTCGCCGTCGGCTACAGTTGGATCGGGGCTGATTCGTGCCGTTCGTGATTCAGTGGCAAAGTGACCGCGATGCTGGTTCCCTGTCCGATGTGGCTTTCGATACGAGCTTTTCCGCCAAAGAGTCTGGCTCGTTCGCGAATTCCTTCCAACCCAAAGCGATCTTCTGAAACGGCAGCGGGATCAAAGCCTTTGCCGTTATCGGTCACTCCTAAGTGGATGTCGTTAGCACTTTGCGTCAACGAGACGTCAATCCGAGAAGCTTCACCGTGGCGCAGCGCGTTAATAATAGATTCACGAACAATGCGGAACAAACTGGCTTCCAGCAGCGGTGCAAAGCGGTCATGTTGTAGTTCGTGATGGAAGCGAATTTCACAATCTGATCTGGCTTGTTCTTCCTGCACCAAATAATTGATGGCATCCACGATTCCTCGTTCATCAATAATCATAGGCCGTAGACGACTGACCAACGCGCGGCCTTCTCCAATAGCGTCTCGCAACATGGACCGGCCATCTTGAAGCAGTTTGCCCACGTCTTCGCAGTCGGCCGAGCCAGATTCGATTTCGTGTTGCACGGCATCCAGGATCATCGCCGCGCCGACAACGTACTGAACAAATCCGTCATGAATTTCATACGACAACAACTTGCGTTCGCGTTCCTGCAGATCAAACAAACGTCGCAATAGGCGTTCATTGTTTTCTGCCCGCAATTCTGCTCGTTTCAATTCCGAAATATCACGAATCACCAGCAGAATGGTGCCTTCAGGGATACGGACGAACCGAGCTTCATAGAATCGTTCCGTGGCAGAGCCGCCGTTGGTCGAATATTCCACTCGTCGCGGCGTCGACTGCACTTTGGCTCGTTCAAATTCCTGTTGCACTCGTTCCAGCAAATCTTGCGGAAACAGCTGGGCAAAGGTCGTAGGATTCAATTCGTTGGATGCGGAGGCTGCGGTCAATTCCACCGCCGTCCCGTCTGGTTCGACAGAAAAACAGCGATCGGGAAAGCCTTCCAATACGGCTTGCAAACGGTGTGTGGTAGCGTTCAGCTTTTGTTCGGATTGTTTGCGTTCTGAAATATCGCGGACCACGGCAGAAACGGCCGTGATGTTGTCGTGTTTATCACGAATGGGGGAAAGCGTCAGGGACACCGGCACCAGAGTACCGTCTTTGCGCCGCCGAATCGTCTCGACATCCGCAACAATTTCACCGCAAGACAACCGATCCCAAAATTCGGGAAGATCGCCACGCTGGCTTTCCGGGATCAGCAAGGAAAGTGGCTGACCAATGACTTCGTCGTCCGTATATCCGAAGATACGTTCAGCCGCTTTGTTCCACGTTAGAAAGGTGCCATCCAACGTGCAACTGGTGATGGCATCGCCGGACGATTCGACAATGGCGGTAAGTTTTCTGCGAGTTTCCGCGGCCTGGTTTGCGGCCGTGGTATCGTAGACGCAGCCAAAGACCAACTTCGCCGCGCCGTCGTTGGTTCGTTCCAACACAGTAGTGCGACCTGCCATCCAACGCCATTGATCTTGAGCGTCCTTGATTTGCCATTCGGAAAGAAAGACTTCGCCATCCTGCAACTGCGAATGGAAATCTCGCCGCCGAGGCAGATCGGCGATGACGTCAGGATGCAGATGCCGCAAAATGAATTCTTGACTGCGGCTTCGCACCTCTTCCGGTGTAATTCCCAGCAGTTCGGTAGACTGATGACTGGCAAAAGGAACTCGCGCACTTTGAAAGTCGAACAAGAAAACCAAAAACGGAACGGCGTCCAAAATCCGTTCAGCAAAATGTTGGTACCGAACCAAACGGTCTCGCGATCGATACAGCGGCGTCACGTCCAGCAACGTTCCTGCCCAATGGTCCAGCGAGCCATCCGGATGGCGCACGGCCGTCAGTATTTCCTGGACGTGAAACGTTTCCGGCGGCGTATTGCAAACCACGCGATAGGTTTCCTGTACCGTGGTCACTTCACCGGCAAGCAGTTGCGAAGTTGCTTTGCGAATCCGTTCGCGATCCCCTTCTTCAATCAGGGCCAACCACGCCTGGCGATCTCCCGAATAGGACCGCACAAATGACCGCCGCAATGGTGCGGACAGCGTCTGCTGGCCGCTGAGCTCCAATCGCGCGGGCCAACAATCTAGACTCAGCGGGCAATCCGACACGCCTAAATCCAGGGGAATTCTTCCGCCGCGAACGTCCGATTCGGGCGACAAAATGGACAACTGCCCCAACGCGCCTTCGGCGGACAACGAGACGTCCGCAATTGACAGCGGTGCATGAATGGTCAACAACAAAGCTCCGGCATTCGCATATTCGATGACTCGCAATTGCGCTGCCATTTCCTGTCCGTCAAAGGGAAGACTCAAGTCCAGCGGACCGGGCTGAGACGCCTGTGCAAACGACTGTAAAATCTGAGGCAGCGAATCCCCCAAATCGACATGTATCAACCGGTCAAAACGTTGCCCAAGCACCTGAGCGCGATCCAGCTTGATCAGATGCAATACCGCCGCATTGACGTCCAGTACCTCGCCGTTCAAGTCCAAGATAACCGCCCCTTCTTTGCTGTTGCCAAAGAAGGTCGAAAAAGCAAAGGACGCCGTTTCGTCAGGAAGATCAGCAGGTGTCATAGGGGCAATTGCATACAAGTCAGCGGTACAGAAAGCAAACAGCCAAACGAAGGTCTCAATGCCGTCTCGATTCAATTTGGCCTACACGCTGAAGCATATCACAAATCAGTCCAGCTGCGTTGTCCCAGTCGAACGATTACGGGGCAACTTGCTGCGACAACTAATTGTCACCAACATGATGATGCATCTTCAATCCGACGGCATGTCGACAATTCGAACCGACGGAACTTGCGGTTCGGAAAAATGGTTAGGCACCGCAGGCCGACTGGACCCATCGCCCCGTAAATTTTCGTGTCAAACAAGTGGCAAATGCGGTGATTCTTGCGAATCGACTCGCCGCCCGCACAACCCGAACGCCGGGGACAAATGCCTATTTTTTTCCCGAAGGACTCGAAGGATATTGGAGTTTACCGAGCAATCCCGACGGCCAGCGTTGGACCCCAGAATCCCAACTCCGAAGTAAATTCGCTGGGGCCCAGGAATTCCCAGCGCTGGGCTTCAAAGAATCCACCCAGGTAGATCGATGCGCCGTTCTGCAGTCGACGAGTCCACAGGGCTCCGATCTGCAGCTCCCAGACGGGCATGACATCGTCCACATTCAGAATCAACTGTTGGCCCGCGGCAGCGCCCGCCAGCCCCGTGCTTTGCTGCAAAATCTCGCTTTCGCCAAACAGAAACGAGAACCGAGAATTAAAGGAAAACGTCAGACCTTCCCAGTAGCGCAAACTACGTAATGCCGTGATGCCCAAGGTGGGACCGACACCGTCAAAATCGCTGGACGCCATCAGGCTTTTGTCGCCGCCGACATCCGTCCAATTGGTTCGCACAGAATAGTCCAAGGGCACGTATCGCACTCCGCCGGACATCATCAATTCCCAATTCTGGAAGCGACCACTTTGTGTCAGTTCCAAATCCAGCGTGGTCAATTCCAACGAAGATGTAAGCGAAGTCCCGCCGATCAGCGTTCCGGTGTTGTCACGAAGTCGAGCGGTTCCGCCGGAATCGTCGCTGAAGCGCCACCAGCGAGCTCGAAAGCCTAGTCCACCGGCTCCTTCGAATCCCACGATCACTCGAGGCGAAAATGTCAGCCCGTGATCCGGGTCGGCCGTCACGTCATGGATGCCTGCACCGCCAATCACATTCGGGTCGACAAAGTCCATTTTGAAAGCGCCCAAGCGAGGCTGCAGGATGGCGGCTTGGAAACCGGCATACAGGCCACCCAATTGCCAGCCAATCTGATTCCCATAACCGCCGTTGGGGTTTTGAAACGGCCATCCCGTGCCGCCGCTGGTAGACGGAGGCACGTAGCCGGGCGGCGGATTGTAACCGGAAGGCGGAGCGTAGCCAGGTGGTGGTGTATAACCGGGCGCGGGATTGGTAAAGATGGATGGATCAAAATTACCTGTTGGCGGATATCCACCAACGGCAGGCGGCAATGTTCCTAGCCCGCCGCTCGGCGGAACCGGACCTACGGCAGGATTGTAGCCAATAGGCGGTGGCAAACCAGGATCAGCCGCATACGGATCGAACGGCGTGATCCCGTTGAGCGAAACTCCGGAACCGGGTGGAACGTTGGGCACGAACCCTTGCGCAGACAGTGTTGACGCGTTCGCGCAGACTGCCACACAGCATGCCATACGGGCAATCCATCTGACGAAGGGGCGTCGTCCTATCATTCCCAACTCCGAAACTCCTGTTACAACTTGAACCTTTTTGATTCAAGCCGGAAGTAACCCACGGCCGATAACAGCCAGTTGGCTTCGGGTAATACCTCACGCCTCACTTGGAAGTCAAGGTCGGAATGAGACAAAGCCGCTAATCGTCTTGCCTATTCAAGCTGGCTTCACACCGAACGGTGAAAATGGACGTGCTTCCAGCTATCTTGCTGGCGTTGCCAGATCCGAGTCTCTTCGCTTTTGCCGGTTTGCGGCGCGCCATTGGCATCCACAGATTGGACCAAGCGAATGTACGAAACCACGGCCACGTGGCCCATGATTCGCACATGCGGTCGAACCATGGTGGTGTTTTTGGGAACATTCGATTTGGGCAGATCGAAGTAGTACTTGTGAAAGTCCATCCCTTCCACCAAGTTGCCCACCGCTTCGGGTTCGAACGCACTGAGACTGGGATCGCACAATTGCGAATAGGCCGCCCAATCACCCGCCGCAACCGTTTCCAGAAGCCGCTGATTGAGCCGCAAAATTTCTTCTGTCGCCATCTATCGTTTTCCTTGACCTTTGACCTTCGACTGGTGACGCCGGCACGGCCAAGCCGAACCGACGGTACATTTTGGCATCATCTTATCCAGGTCAAGCCCATCGCAAAACTGGTCACAAACCGCTTGGCGGAAAGTTCTTCTGCGGAACTCCACGCTGCGGATGCTCCGTGGCTGGCAACCAAGTTTCAGTCTTGAAACGCCGACAGAATGGCGAGTTGTTTGGTTAGCCGCACATGCGAGCCAATTCGCGCAGATAATCTAACGCTTCATCTAATTCCGGCGCTTGCACGCCGGGTTGGCGACCTGCATGATCGCATTCGGATAAAAGCAACAAGTCTTCGTACGAATCCGATTCTCACAACCGCCGTTTGGCTCGCGCACCCAGCGCGCCGTCGTGAATTTTGTGAGCGTCCATGTGGTGACGAATCAGCCATTCGGTTCGCTCTGAAATAAAACCTTCCAGCGCTTCCAATCCGGACAGTACATGATCGTCGGGATCAATTCCCTTGCCGACATCATGCAGCAAAGCGGCCAGGAGAAATTCTTCGTCATACGGCAGTTCGTCTCGAGCCAAATCAAAGACCTGCAAACTGTGATACAAAGCGTCGCCTTCTGGATGATATTTGCGATGTTGCTTGACGTTTTCCAACGGCAGCAGCAGCGATTCATACAATTGAAAACGATCGATGCGATTTTCCGCGTCGTCTACGGCTTGTGACAAATCCATGTCAGGGTAGGCCGTTTCCAAGAACGCTTCGAACTCGGCCAGGCTGGCTCGTTCAATCGCCTTGCCCGTAATGGAACTCTTGAACACGTAATGCGCCAAGTTGGACGCGTAGACGGTCAATTCGATGGGGAATTGATCCTGAATATGAATATGGGTGAAGATTCGTTCTTCCCCATCCTTACGCACTCGCTTGCGTTCCACGTCAAAGACCATACCTTCGCCCTCCAGCAAAGCACAAACCGCTTCAATGCTGTCGGAAAAAACGTGGATATCAATGTCCGAACCCTTGCGTACAAAACCGGTGAGCGTACTGCCGATAATACGAGGCTTGAAGCGAGCCAACAGTCGCAGCATGCGCAGGCCTTCAATTCGCATTTGCTGGAGATTTTCTGATCGAGCGTCCCCTTCGTGCAGACGAGCGAACAGTTGGATTTGGTCTCGAATTTCAGCATTGCTGGGCAAGTCGGCCGGCTTGACCCAGCTGCGACAGATTTGACGAGCCGCCTTCTGTTTCGCTCGGTAATACTCCGATTCTTGACGCGAATACATCAGCCGAGCAGCTTCCCAGGCGATTTGTCGCCGGAGCTTAGACAGATTCATAACTTGCCGCGGTGCAACGCCCCTACGCGGCTCTGGGCGAAATGAAAAAGAACCATCATTCGCAAAACGGAATCATCTTGCACGCAGAATTATACTCGATTTTTCTTACCAGGATATGGCCAGATGGGCGAAGGTTTGCGATCTTGCAATCATCCGCATCGGCACAGAAGTTGCGTCGACGATCCTGCCGCAAATCATTTTTGGCGAATGACATGCGAATTGATTCGACTGTTGCATATTGCTGCCGCGAAATGCAACGATCCACCGATTGCGCGCATCGTATCGAAGGGATATTGCTAGTGAATCGAACTTTGTTTTTCTTGGTCGTTTGACCAACTACAAATCGTTGTCACATATCTATTTTGGTGCAGGGAGGGACGCATGATGTCTCGATATTGTTTTGCTCGAATGATTGTCTTCTGTGTGTTTGTCGGCTGCGTGTGCAGTGACCGTGCGAATGCTGAATTGATGAAGGTCTGGCTGGACGTGCAAGATCCGCAGTCACACACTTCGCTTGCCGAATTGTCGCCCGGTCAAACGTTCAATCTGGTGGCCATGGTCGAAGATGTTCGTGACGAACCAACGGGCGTCTTTGCGGCGTTTATGGACATCGAATATGCACCGGCGCAAGCCACCGTGGCACAGTCAATTGTGCATCGTTCGGAACTGTATCCTAATTACGTGGGTGCGTTGGAAGACGGAATCTTTTCTTCGCCTGGATTGTTGGACGAAATTGGCGCCTTTGGCACTTTGGAGCGACCTGGTGCTGGCCCGCACAAGCTGTTTCACGTGTCGATGCAGGCCGGTAACCAACTAGGCGAATTGCCGTTTTCGCTAACCTATGCCGACAACACCGTGTCGGAAATATTGCTTTACGGCCATGATGACGTCATTCCATTTACCGACGTCACGCTTCAAGGCGTCACCGTATCCGTCGTGCCCGAACCAAGCAGTTGCGCGATGTTACTGTGCGGCATTTTATGCCTGATGGGACGTCGTCGGCAAATGACATGATGATGGGAACATGGCCGATTCGCGTCTGAAGTCGATTCGGTACAATGCACTTTTCTACAGAACCGGGAAAAGTGCCTGAAGATGTTGTCCGCAGATCATTCGAACCAATTCAACGCAGGTCGAGACTCCGCGCCTCTGGCCGCTCGTCAGCGTTTGCAAATGTTGTATGAAGCTCCCATGTTTCGCCAAGCCGCGAGTGTATGGAGCGAAATGTTGATTCGACATCTGGAGAAACTATCCAGCCGGGAAGTCCCGGTTCAAAAATGGTGCGAACCCGCCTCTGCGGTTGACGAAGCGATGAAATTCATTCGCTCCGCCGAAGTCGCCCCAGCATCCGCAGAAAATTGGGAAGATCGTCTGCACGGATTGTTGGAAACGATGCTAGATCGAGGCCAGAATCTACTGCATCCTCGATATGTGGGCCATCAAGTTCCGGCCAGCATGCCTTTGGCCGGATTGTTTGACGCCATCGGCAGCATTACCAATCAAGTCATGGCCATCTATGAAATGGGACCGTGGGCCACGGCGGTGGAACGCGCCATGATTGCTCGGCTGGGCCAGCAGATCGGCTATTCGCCCGGCACGTTCACCGGCATCATTACGCATGGCGGGTCGCTGGCAAATCTCACAGCGCTGCTGACCGCCAGAAACGTCGCGTTGCAAGACTGTTGGCAACAAGGTGTGCCAACCGACGTTCGCGCGGTGCTATTGGTTCAGGAAGATGCGCACTATTGCGTCGTTCGATCGGCCGGGATTTTGGGCCTGGGTACCGACCAAGTGATCAAGATCCCCGTCGATGGCCAGCGCAAAATGGATGTCTCGCAACTAGACCAGGTCTTGAGCGAACTGGCGACACAATCGCGGCCCGTGATCGCCGTGGCCGCCGCTGCTTGTGCCACGCCAATCGGTGCCTTCGATCGGTTGAACGAAGTAGCCGATGTGTGCGAACAGCATCGCGTTTGGATGCATGTCGACGCAGCACACGGCGGTTCGGCGCTGTGGAGCGACCAGCATCGGCATCTGTTGGCGGGAATGGAGCGAGCGGACAGTGTGGTGTGGGACGCTCATAAAATGATGTTCGTTCCGGCGCTGTGCGCGTTTGCGTTTTACAAAGACAAGCGACACCAGTTTGCCGCGTTTCAGCAAGACGCGCCGTATCTGTTCGACCCGACCGATCCGGGCATCGCGGAATACGATAGCGGCACGCAAACGGTCGAATGCACGAAGCGAGCGGCTGCGTTTGGCTTATGGGGCATGTGGTCCCTGTTCGGACCGCAGCTGTTTGCAGATTTAGTCGATAACGCCTTCGCACAAGCGGC
This sequence comes from Pirellulaceae bacterium, assembly GCA_041399205.1. Classification (GTDB taxonomy): domain Bacteria; phylum Planctomycetota; class Planctomycetia; order Pirellulales; family Pirellulaceae; genus JAGQOZ01. Next base: position 26,522 of record JAWKTK010000016.1, read on the forward strand.
CACGTTCCACGCCAAGTTGTCGGCAGCGCCCGACTTTCAACCGCTGCACGAACCCGAATGCAACATCCAAGTGTTTCGCTACTTGCCAGACGCAACACGCGGTTGGTCGAACCAGCAATTGGGTGAATTTCAACTCCAATTGCGGCGAGCGGTTGTGGTGGCGGGGAATGCTTACATCGTCCCGATTAAATTGAACGGCCGCGGCGCGCTGCGAACCACTTTCATGAACCCCACGACCACCGCAGACGATATGGATGCGGTGCTGGACGAAATTCGACGAGTCGGACAGCAGCTACTGGTGCAGACGTCCTAAATGAAAAACGGAAGCGACAATCAATGTGATCGTCGATTCCGTTTTTGAATTTTCGCTTCGTCGTGGCCCGACGCGTAAGTTTTGAAGTTGCGCTTTTTCCTAGCCCGAAACGTGAGTGAGGGGAAATTGAGTGCTTCTGCAGTCCCTCGCTGACGCTTCGGGCTAGGAAATTCTGCCGGAAAAGGCGCGAATGCGCTATTCGACTTCTGCGATTGTCTCTTCTGCTTCGTCTTCGTCTTCTTCGCTATCGGGCGTTTCTACGTTTTGGATAATGGCGTAGGCTTCGGTGATCCAATTCGCATATTCGGGATTGTCTTGGATCTGTCCTGCCACGGATCGCGTTTCCAGGATGGCGCCCATCCATGAATTTGTCGATTCGGATAATTGGTGACACGCTTCCACATGAGCAAACGTTGTTTCGTTTAACGCCACGGTGGCTCGGCTCGTAACGTCCCAGAAACCAGGCAACGTCGCTTGTCCGACAGTGAAGTGACAACGACTGTCATCTCCACCAGTCAGCTCGTTTACCATGGGTAACAACATGGTGGTGTTGAAAAAATTGGGGTTGTTTTCATATTCTGCGTCCGTGCCTGCTGAGTTGGCCATGAAGGCGATCGACAGCACAATGTGATCCGACGTCTTGGCGGTTAGTCGCAGGACCGTCAAGTTGTCGTCAACATCGGTTTCTGTCAACTCCCAGCGACCAACGGGATAGTGCACCGAGTAATCACCGACGGTGCGAGTCACTGCGGCGCGGCCGTTGATGACGTTATTCTCTTCTTCGGCCGTGACCGACACACACAAAGTGGACACTAACAGCACAGACAAGATCGTTCGCATGAGATTTCCTTGCAAAAGAGTCGAATGAGACGCCCCCTCGATTCTTATAGCTCGTCACAATGACCGTCTTGGCGTCTTGGCGAACTTTTGCGTCAAAAACCGTGAAATCTCACAGCGATTGCAAAAACGCGATCAAATCAGACAACTGCTGTGGCGTTGCGTCATCCGGCACTTGGTGCCGACGTTGCCGAACGACATCATCAATTCCCGCTGCAGAAGCATCATGGAACAATCTCTGCCGCTGACTGACTGCTCGCAAAGAAGGCGGATTGAACTGGCGATGACCGGACGCGTCTTGGAAACCGACATCATACGTGTCGTTCGAAGTGTAGGCCGCATCGGGTTGATGACAATCGGCACAGCCAAACTGATGAAACACTTGTTGCCCGTGACGCTGTTGGTTCGCATCCAGGGTTTGACGAGCTGCAAGTAGCGAAGGGGGTGGCGCCAATGATTTCACAAAGGCCGTCAACGCTTGCACTTGTTCTTCCGTGGGCGCAGGCCCGTTCATGGTGGTCTTGATCGATTTCCGAATTTGATGTTCGATCTTCGCTTGGTTTCCCAGCCAAGCCCACGGCGGCGTATCGACGGCGCCTAATAGTGAATGAATGCGTTTGGCGTCGCCGTGGTCTTCGTCTCCTAAGGTGTCGGCCAGCAATCCGTTGCTGTGTCCATCCGTATGACAGCTATGACAACTGAACCACCCGTCGGTGGACAATCGAGCGTCATAGAAAAGACGTTCTCCCAGTTCTACTTGTGACAACGCAGTGGCCTGACCATCCAACGCAGCGGTCGCATTCAACGCCACGGTGTGGATCACTTTCTTGCGCTGCAGATCGACAATGGAGACAGAATCGGCCAGCCAATTGGCCACAAACAGCTTCGATTCGTCGGCATTCAACGCCAAAGCGGTCGGACGATCTTGCACTGCCAGTCGCACAAAATGCTGTCCTTTCGGATCGCTGATGCCCACTTCGTTGACACCGCTGAAACAAATGATTTGTCGCTGTTCGCTGGTCAGCAACAGTCCCGTCGGATCTCCGGTGGCGCGGTCCGGATGCCCCAGAAAGTGAACTCGATCGGCCGTTTGTTCCGGAACGTCCGCGTGAATTTCCACCAGACTCACGTGCCGAACCAGCGTCGACATCACATCGCCCCAATGCACATTAGATTGCGTGGTGGGATATTCATGATTGGAAGTCAGCATGGTCATCAACACGCTTTGCCCGTCCGCAGCCAGCGCCATATCGGCAATGTTATGACTGGACGAAAGATGATGCGTCTTCCGTAGTTTTCCCGAGTCGACATCCACCACCGCCAAATGGCCTCCAAAGGCATCGGCCACTAACACGGTCCCATCCGCCAGAGGCAACTGGCGTTTGGGAGCAAAATCCAAATCGATCGTCGTTTGGTCAATACACGTTCCGTTTGAGTCGAAGGTCAGTTTGGTCCATTGCCGAGCCCACAAGGACGTGACTGACAACGTATTGGCATCAATGCGTGCCACGTGGACAGGCGAATGTGGCACCGCAATGACTTCGGTTTCTCGCCAACCGCCGGACTCTCTGTCAAACATCCGCACACAATGACTCGCTCGATCCGCAATCGCCAAGCGATTATCGTTCATCATGGCTAGATGCGACGGCCGACTACCAACCTGCCAACGTTGGACCACTTGGAACGACGCCGTGTCGATGGCCAGCAAATGACCCGCTTCGGTCAGCACCAAGCAGTGCGAGGAGACGCGGTCATATTGCAGCGAGATGGGGCGAATTCGCTGAGCGAACAAGGGTTTGGACGTCAGCAGCTCGCAGATCACGCAAAGTGCCATGACCAATGCGCGAACGGGAATCGATTCGGCCTGCGAATTCTGACGGATGGCGGTTCGGTACCAGCGAATCATATTTGCATCTCACCTTACCGGAATGAAGACATCGGTGATCAAGTCTTGAGTGGGCGTGGTGTGGGGATCGTTTTGATAGACTTCTAACGAACAGCCTTTGGCATTCAGTTTTAGCTTCTTGTACCGAGCGTACTGATATCCGCCGCTCCACGCGTTCCCCATATGATGGTAGGCACCGGTGTGGCGAATTTGAAGGTACTTTCCGCCCGGAATCGACCTGGCGACCAGCGAATCTGGCGCCGCGACCGATGTCGGCACGGTCAGACCACAGGTGAAATCAAAACGTTTGTCCTCTAGGCAGACCGGATCGTACAGCGAAAGGACTTGGCCATCACGAGGCAGATCTGCGGCAGTAAAGGCTTGGTCCATCTTTTCAAACGCCTTGGTCATCACCGGTCCAATCTCCGCCAACGAAGCAGAGTCCTGAATGCCAAACATCTGTGCTGCGTTTCGATTAACCACTCCCATTACTTCTGTTTGGGATTCCACTTTGCCGGTTTCCACAAAATCCTTCAGCATCTTGAGGCCTCGTTCATAATCCATCCCAATGTACGTGTCCATTTTGGAAACCATCCAGAACATGAACCATGGCAGCTTGCCGTCCATATGCCAAGTGACTTCCGTGCCTTGGCTTTGACTGGCAAATTCGAAGCGGACTTGCGACACACTGCGAAAAGGTTTTAAGAAGCGAATTTCATCATTAATCAGTTGCGGATGCTGCAAGGTCTTGTGTTCAATTTCGCCTTGGCCCACCAATTCGCCTTGCCATTGATAGGTGGAATGGACCGCGTTCGAATTTTCACTGACCGTGACTTTCGCCTTGGGATCTACGCACAGCCAAGGTGACCAGGACGTCCAAGTTCGATAGTCGGCTACCGTTTCAAAAACCGTTTCAATGGGCGCGTCAATTACAGTCGACCGTTGGACATGGTAGGCCGGCATAACATTCCTTTCGAATGATTCTAAAACAGGACAAGGCACTGGATTCACAAGACTAAGGGCTAACGACAGGCAGTCCCTTCAAGATACCAAATCGGCAGGCAAATTGTGATTGGATCGTCCCCGTGGTATTCTCGTGGATACTAAACGAATCGAAGGCCTGGCTCTTCACCGAGATAGCTTGCCGATTTTTTTCTCAAATGACCATTTGGAAAGGCTGCATCGTGCGTCGAATCATCATTACCGGATTACTATTGTTGTTTTCAAACAGTTGGCCTCTTTGCGCAGAAGACCTGTGGGTGACCTATGAAGGGCAAGCGGGGCCGGGCAAAGGCAAGAAGATTGTGTTGATTTCCGGCGATGAGGAATACCGTTCGGAAGAGGCTCTGCCGATGCTGGGAAAGATCCTGGCGGTACGACACGGTTTCGACTGCACGGTGCTGTTTTCCATCAATCCAGACACGGGTGAAATCGATCCAGAAAATCAAACCAACATTCCCGGCATGGAAAAGCTGGCCGATGCCGACATGATGATCATTGCCACTCGATTCCGTGAACTTCCCGACCAAGACATGAAGTACGTGGATGATTTTGTGAATTCGGGCAAGCCGATTTTGGGTTTGCGAACGGCGACGCACGCATTCAATTTTTCGCGAAACAAAGACAGCCAATACGCCAAGTACAGTTTCAATGATCGAAATTGGAAAGGCGGCTTTGGTCAACAAGTCTTGGGCGAAACCTGGATCAATCACCATGGACATCACAAGGTCGAAGCCACTAGAGGCATCATCAATCCCGACCACGCCGATCACCCGATTTTGAAAGGCGTCACCGACGTCTTTGGTCCTACGGATGTTTATGGAGTCAAGAATCTTCCGGACACCGCCGACGTGCTGCTGAAGGGCCAAGTATTGGCAGGCATGCAGCCCGATGACAAACCGGTGGACGGTCCCAAGAACGATCCGATGATGCCGTTGTTCTGGACCAAAACATTCACCGGCAGTCAAGGCAAGACTTCGCGAATTGTCTGCACCACAATGGGCGCCGCCACCGATTTTCAAAGCGAAGGCTTGCGTCGCGCTGTGGTCAACAGTGTCTACTGGGCACTAGGTTTGGAGGATCAGATTCCGGCCGAATCCGACGTGGAAATTGTTGGTGAATTTGAACCAACCGAATACGGCTTTGGTGGCTATGCCAAAGGTCGCAAGCCAGCCGATCACAATCTGTAGGCGGAAAGAACGAAGCTGACGTTCTTCAGAGTTTGGCACCAACGCAGCGGAATCCGGCCTTCGTTACGGAGTTGGAGTACTGCGTTGGTGTGTTGGTGCATGCCGTCTTCCACTACTTGAAGTGGAAGCCCAGTAGATGGCCTTGCATGCCTGCGAAGGCGATGTTGATTTCGCAGGTGATGGTATTTTTCTTGCCCACGATTTCAAAATCCATTAGCAAGTTGGACGTTTGTTCGCTGAGTTCCAGTGATGAATCCACCAACCGCACAGAAACCACATCGCCCGACGTTTCCGACATCCGCTGCATCATGGCATCCAATTCCGATTCGTCTACTTCGGCTTGCAACGCTTCGTGCATCATGTTCCACGCCGCTTGCGTTTGACCGCCCAAAAACTTGCGGATGAATTTGGAACCGAGCGAACGGTATTCATCGACAGACGTGAGTCCGTTTTCCAGCCAATTCTGAATGGCTGGCGACTGAAAGTCGAAGCTGACCAATTGGCCATTCAGGATTTCCAAGACTGAAGTGGCTTCGCCCTTTTCGAATTCCACGGTAGCTTCGGTATGGTTAGCAGGTGTTTCGCCGTATTGGACCGTGTCCTGCTTGGTGATCCGCACTGATTTGACTTTTCCCAGACGATGCTTGATTTCTCGAGAAAGCGTTTTCAAAACCGTTTCATCCACTACTTTTTGCAAAGCCGGATGCATCATGTCATAGGCGGCATCGCTGTCGGACGCGAGTGCGTTGACAAATTGTTCGTGAGTTACGGTCGGTGCCGCTTGAAGGCACTGCGTGAACAAGGCGGCGAAACAAATCAAAAGGGTGCCGAGGCGTTTCATGTCAAAATCCTGCAAAGTGGTTTGGTTGTAGATAAAGATCAATTCCACAACAAACGAAGCGGGATCTTGTGACAGGCGCTACAAGAAAAAATTCGGAATCGCGGGGCCAATCGCGGCCAAAACAACGTGAAATCGGGGATTGTGCCGAACGAGAAACACGCAAATTGGTCGAATTCGAATCAAAGAATTCGTCCCATTCGACGTTAAGCCGCTTTAGCAACGGCCGGATATTGGAATCCAGTGGCAGCGTCGTTCCAGCGACGAATCCCCACCGCCACCAAATGGCCACCGAATGCCAACGACAGTTTCATGGCCGCTTGCACTCGATTCGTTCGACCTTGCAGCGGTAAGCAGTCCAGGTCGCACAGAGGATCTGGATCGCGAAGATTGACCGTGGGCGGCACAAAGCCGTCTCGCAGCGCCAATGTGGTCAGCGCCAGTTCCACGCTTCCCGACGCGTTGACCAAATGACCAAGCATCGACTTGAGACTGCTAACGCATAGTGAATTGGCGTGTTCGCCAAACGCCCGCCGGATGCCTCGAGTTTCCATGACATCGTTCTGAATGGTCCCGGTACCGTGAGCGTTGATGTAGCCGATTTCGTGGATATCCATATTCGATCGCCGAATGGTTTCACTGATCAACCGAGTCAACGCTTCGCTTTCCATGTCCAAGCCGGTCATATGATGTGCGTCGGCCATCATTTTGCCGCCACAGATTTCGGCATAGATGGTCGCTTGGCGCTGAAGCGCGTGGCTTAGTCGTTCCACCACAAACATGGCGGCACCTTCGCCCATAACAAAGCCTTGTCGATTCTTGTCGAACGGTCGGCTGGCTTGCTGCGGATCGTCCGTATCCGCGAGCACTCGCATTTGACTAAAGCCTGCGGCGAACAGTTCGTCAATGGCTTCGGCGCTGCCTGCCAAAGCAATGTCACAGCGATCATCACGAATCGCGTTTACCGCGCCCATAATGTCAATCAAGCCGCTGGCGCAGGCCGTGGAATGACATAGACGAGGTCCCAGTAGATTGTATTTGGTAGCCACATTCCAACAGGCACTATTCGGGAAAAACTGGTCCCAGTTGGACGCATCGCCAGGTTGAACGGTCTCCTTACGCGCTTTTTGACGAAGCCATTGCCAATCGCCCATGTGACCGCTGATAGCACAGCCGAATCGATGCGGCTGGATTTGCGAAAAATCAATCTTCGCATCCAACATCGCTTCGTCCGCCGCTAAATTCGCTAAGTGGATGACCTTCAGTTGCTTGGGGATTTCGGGCGTTGAATCCACCATCGCCGCCACCTTTAAGCAATGGGGCGCGTTCGGCAATTCGCTTGTTGATCGAATCCCCGATTCACCTCGCGCAATGGCATCCCATGTTGCTTCGCGACTGTTCCCCACAGACGTCACCATCCCGATTCCTGTAATGACAACCGGTTCAATGTCAGTAGCAAGTTCAGGTCGGTGGATTCGCAGCATGGATTTCCCTAGATCACAACGCAAGGAATCGGAAAGAGGAATGGTTCGCTGCGGACTATAAGCAAAAACCGGCAATTACTTCTAGTTGGATTTTTCGACTAGAAACAATTCGATAGTGACTGCAGCGCCAGCATGGCTTTCACGCAAAATCTTCAATTAGTGGGTTGCTTTCCCATTTGGACTGCGTTAACTTTCTGCATGTGGGTAATGTGCCCATTTGGATCGTGTTTCTGGGAACGGATTCGATGGTGCAGGCCCGCTTAGGTTTCCCATGTCTTCCGAATTGCTGTTAGGCGAATTTCGACGCACGATTGACGATCGTTTTCGCTTGAACGTGCCGAATGAACTGGCCAGCAAATTGGCAGAAGAAGGCACGGAATGCGTGCTCGCGAAGGAGCGGCCAGGCTGTGTGAGCTTGTGGGAGCCAACAGCGTGGAAAGCCAGGCTGGATGCCAGTGTACAGATTGTTCGAACGAAAGCGGAAGCGGGACGTTTGGACCATCGCTTGGCAGACCTGCAACGATTTGGACGGCTTCTGTCGACTCGTCATCGAACAGTGCAGTTGGCAGGCCGAGGTCGATTGGTGGTACCGGAAGGGTTTCGTGAATTCCTGAAGGTGGAACCGGGCGGCGAAGTTATGGTTGTGGGCGCGGCGGTTTGTATTGAAATCTGGCAAATCGACGCTTGGCTGGAATGCCTGGATACACAGATTGCGGACTTCGGAAGATTGTTGGACGAATTAGCCAATTGAAGACGCGTCAATCAATGACTGCCGCGTTTTCTACAAATGTCAACTTGTTCGCACCGTGATTTGTCGACGACATGGCTGTCGCTGACCAAACCGTTTTGAAGGGAATTGACTGACCGACCGCGTTCGGTACCTATCGTTTTTTTTTGACCCAAAGGATTGACCTCCACAAACGGGTCGCAAGTCACCACGGAATGGCAGTCACGGCAGGGATGCCGCCTTTCATTCCGTTCATCGAACGCGGTCGAACAGTCGATTCCTTAGCCACAGATGCCGCAAGACGCATCAAGAATCGCGCGGTGTTCGGTGATTCGGCTCGATCGAATCTGGTTGGGCTCTCAGGCCAACGCGTCTATAATACGGCTTCGTATCGTAATTCCTGAACGCAGCGCGCAGGCGAACAATCTTTTCAGAACGGAGAAACGCGATGTCCGTATTGATTCGTAGTGGGATGCTGGCAGCGGTCTTGGTCCACTGCTTCGGATGTAATCCCAATCTGCAATCCGTGGCCCAGCAAAGCGAATCTGCGGCGCCACCGTCCGCCACCGTGGATACGAAAACAGATCAGGAAACCGCCAAGACAGAAGCGAGCAATAAGTTGGAAACCATCACGTTAGGTGCCGGTTGTTTTTGGTGTATTGAAGGCGTGCTGCTACGAGTCAAAGGAGTGGAATCCGTGACGTCGGGTTACATGGGCGGTCATGTCAAAAACCCGACGTACGAACAAGTTTGCACCAAGAAGACCGGACACGCGGAAGTGGTTCAAGTGGAATTTGATCCGCAAGTGCTACCTTTGGATCAGATGCTGGATCTGTTCTGGCAGCTGCACGATCCCACTACGCTCAATCGCCAGGGCTATGACGAAGGTCCGCAGTATCGTTCCGCCATTTTTTACCATTCGAACGAGCAACAAAAGGCAGCCGAAAAGTCTAAGCAGAAATGGGATTCGTCCGGCAAGTTTGCCAATCCTATTGTGACGGAGATCACTCAGGCAGCCGAATTCTATAAGGCCGAAGAATACCACCAAGACTTCTTTGCCAAAAATCCCGGCAATCCTTATTGCCGAGCCAACATTCTGCCCAAGCTTAAGAAACTGGGCCTCCTGAAATAGCGGAATTTCAATTCGTTCGATTTGCTCTTGTCGATCTCGAAGCTTGGTCTAAAATCTGCCAAACGCTCGTTTCAAACGAGTGTTTGGCATTCTGTACCCGCACTTTTTCGACTTCGGCTTGGTTGATCTGCATTCGGACCACTCAGGGATCGCCGCAGCGATGGCCACATTAGGCAACTCATGAAGGACGACGTTACTCAGCAAATCTTGACAGCCGCCGGCGAATTGTTTGCCGAACATGGTTACCGAGAAACGACGATTCGTGATATTTGCAAACGAGCGAATGTGAATGTTTCAGCGGTGAACTATTACTTCGGTGACAAAGAACGCCTGTACGTGCAGGCCGTTAAGAACGCGAGACTACAGATGGAGCGTCGAGCTCCAATGCCGGAATGGAATGCAACAACGCCGCCAGAACAGAAACTGCGCCAATTCGTTGAAACCATGATTCGCCGCATGTTGATTTCGGAAGGCAGTTCCTGGCAAACTTGCCTGCTGACTCGAGAAATCATGGAACCGACTCGAGCTTGTGAAGAAATGGTGCAGGAATCATTTCTCCCTTTCTTTCAGTTGCTGTTGGGCATTGTCCGAGAATTATCCGCGGCAAACTGGCCCGATCACAAGATTGAAAAGATTGGCATGTCCATCATTTCGCAGATTGTGCACTATCGAGCTCAAGACCGGATTGTGGAACTTCTGATTGGTTCGAACCAACTGCAGCAACATTATCGACCACACGACCTTGTCGACCATATTACCGAATTCACGTTGGCCGCGTTGCAAGCGATGCGACTCGCGGACCAGCGATCGTTTGACCCAACGGCATCTTCGTCACCCAACTAAATTCATTCCATCAACAAGAACAGATTCGTGGCATGAACCGAAACGTTTCGCAAACTTTGTCTGGCAACATTGTGTCCAAATCGCTGCCGTTTATCCTGCTGCTGATTGGCATCGCAGGACTGATCGGATTCATTGCGCTGCGCGAACCGCCTCCGAGCCGAGAAGTCGGTCGCCAGCCTCCATTGGTCGAAGTCGGCACGGTGAAGACCGCTGACACCCAATTGTCACTGGAAGTGGACGGCGAAGTTGTTCCGTCGCGTCAAACCACGTTGGCCAGTCAAGTGGCAGGCCGCATTGAAAAGAAGTCGGCCGAATGCCAAGCGGGAAATTACGTCACGCAGGGCACGCTGCTGCTGCAGATCGACCCCAGTGACTACGATTTGGCGATTCAACGCATTCAGGAATCGGTAGCCCAAGCCAGTGTCAGCTTGGAAGAAATTGATGTCGAAAAGTCCAATCTGGCTGAATTGGTACAACTGGCGGAAGCGGATATTCGCTTGCAAGATCGAGAAATCAAGCGAATCGAAACGCTGATGGCCAAGAACGCCAGTTCGCAAGCTGATCTGGATACGGTGCTTCGTGCCGAAATTCAAACTCGCACCAATCTCCAGTCCTTACGCAACCAAGCCAGTCTGCTGGAAACGAAGCGAAGTCGGTTGATTCGAGAAAAAGAGTCTCTGCTGGTGCAGCTGGAGCAAGCGACGTTAGATCGCAAACGAACCACCATCACCGCGCCGATGGACGGCGTGATCACGGATGACATGGTAGAAGAAGATGACTTTGTTCAACCGGGTGCCGCACTGGTTCAGCTGGAAGACACTTCCAAAGTGGAAGTCCGTTTTCAATTGAAATTGGACGAACTGCAGTGGCTGTGGGCAGGTCGTGATACCACGGAAACGTTGTCGGATACGCAGCACTTGAGTTATCGTTTGCCGCCCGCACCCGTGCTGGTCAGCATGGACGTGGGAGCCCAAACGTACGAATGGGACGCCGTACTGGCGCGTTACGACGGCGCCGGCATTAACGTGGCTACCAGAACCGTTCCCTGCATTGCAGAAGTTGCGAACCCTCGCGGAGGCCGTTTGAAATCGACTTCCAAAAACTTGGGAAATATGGCGGCGCCGCCGGTTCTATTGCGAGGCACCTTTGTGAATCTGCGAATTGAATTCGACACTCCCGTCCCGCTGCTTTCGATTCCGCTGCAAGCGCTTCGTCTACGCGAATATGCGAATTCAGCCGGTTCGGACGAAGAAGCCGTTCGCCGCAACTGCGTCTGGAAAGTGGAACATGGAAAGCTGAAAGTGGTGTCGATTGACATTGCCGAAGAACTTGGCAATGACATCCTACTGTTCGCCGAAGGGTCCGAACTACGTGAAGGAGACACCATTATCACGTCGCCGCTGTCGTTGGCTGTGGATAGCATGCAGGTTCGCCAAGCGAGTGAGACTACGTCGGAGCAACTGCCAGTGTCGTCGCCCGATTCATCCGACCAGCATAATGGAGATGCGGAAATGGCCGACGGTGATCAAGAAGCCAACGTGACCAAAGAGACGTCTGTCGAGGTGCAGCGATGAGAGAAATTGTTCGCGCCGCCATCAAGAATTCGCCCGCCATGAACATGATCATGATCGCCACGCTGGTGGTCGGCATGATGAGCCTGTTGATGATGCGGCGAGAAGTCTTTCCGGAATTTGAATTGGAAATTGTCCTGGTTAGCGTTCCGTATCCCATGGCCACGCCCGAGGATGTGGAACGAGGCATCTGCCAAAAGATTGAAGAAGCCGTTCATTCTGTAGACGGCATCAAGAAAATGACGTCGGTGGCCGCCGAAGGTGCCGGTTCGGTGGTGTTGGAACTGCGAGCCGACGTGCGCGACGTGCAAAAAGTAGTCAACGAAGTTCGCTCCGCCGTCGATACCATTTCCCGTCAGTTGCCCGAAAACGCCGAAAAGGCCGAAGTCCAACAAATCACCTTTCGCGAACCCGTGATCAAAGTCGGAGTGCTCGTTCCGGAAGACGCGGAGCAAGTGGACGAATTCGAACTGCGAGGTGTTGCGGAACGCATTCGCGAAGAACTTCTAGAATTGGACACGGTTTCCCAAGTCGAGTTATCCGCCGTTCGTGACTACCAAATTGATGTCGAAGTTCCCGAAAACCGCCTGCGCTCCTATGGTCTAACGCTACAAGATGTGGCCAACGTGGTTCGCCGTGAAAACGTCGACTTGCCCGGCGGAACTATGAAAACCACTGGGCAAGAGATCTTGCTGCGAGGCAACAACAAACGCTATTGGGCTCAAGAAATTGCCGGACTGCCACTGATTACCGATCCGAACGGAGTGGTTCTGACCATTGGAGACGTGGGACAAGTGCGAGACGGATTTTCGGACAAAACGGCCATCAACGAAGTGGACGGACGTCCCGGATTGGTACTGACGGTCAATCGCACCAAGACAGAAGACATCCTCAAGATCACGCAAGAAGTCCGAGACTACGTAGAACAAGCCGACTTGCCCGGCGGCTATTCGCTGACGCATTGGGGCGACCGATCGATTGACGTAGAAGACCGCTTAAACATGCTGATTGAAAACGGCATCATGGGGCTGGTACTGGTCTTTCTGGTCTTGGCCATTTTTCTGGAATTGAAGTTGGCGTTTTGGGTTGCACTGGGAATTCCCGTCGCGCTGTTGGGTGCCGGCGGAGCCATGATTTTGGGCGGCCAAACACTGAACATGCTCAGCATGTTCTCGTTCCTGATGGCGTTGGGAATTGTTGTCGATGATGCCATTGTCGTGGGCGAAAATATTTATTCGCATCGACAATCCGGTAAGAAGTTTGTGCGCGCTGCAGTAGACGGTACGCTGGAGGTAATGCCTTCCGTGATGGCTTCGGTCACCACCACGATTATCGCCTTTTCACCCTTGTTCTTTGTCTCCGGAGTGATGGGCAAATTCATTGCGGTGATGCCGTTTGCCGTAATTGCCATGTTGGTCATTTCGCTGCTGGAAAGCATGTTCGTGCTGCCTACGCATCTGGCTCACGATGACAGTTTGATTTTTCGGCTGTTCCGATTCTTCTTTTATCCGCTGAGCTTTGTGGTTCGATTTTTTGCTCTAGTCAACGCCTGGGCCACAATGTGGCTGGCTCGTTTCATTGATGGCCCCTATTCCACGGCGTTGACCTGGTCCGTGAGAAATCCATGGTCCACCATCAGCGGCGCGTTTGCCATCTTCTTGATCACGGTAGGAATGGTGATTGCCGGCCTGGTCCCGTTCAATATCTTTCCCAAACTCGACAGCAACTACATCATTGGTAACGTTACGTTTCCCGACGGCACTCCGACCCAAGTAGCCGACGACGCGACGAAGCGAATGTCAGACGCATTGCGAGAAGTCTGCCAAGAATTTGGTGGCGGGACAACCTTGCTGACCAAACTACATCGCAACGTGGGCAGCTTGACGGGCGGAGATCCGTTGCGAGGCGATGGCGCTAGTGGCGGACATGTCGGTTCGATAGATGCCGAGTTAGTCGACACGACGATGCGAAGTGTGAAGAGTGACGAAATCATTGCCGCTTGGCGAAGAAAAGTGGGGCCGATTCCCGGCACGGATAGCCTTCGCTACGGCACGCCCAACTTTGGGCCAGGTGGCAAACCAGTGGAATTCAAACTGTTGGCCAACAATGGTTATGAATCGTCCTTAGAGCCGGCAATTGAAGACTGCAAAGAAAAGTTGACCAACTACGCTGGCGTGTTTGACATTGAAGATGATTCGCGTCCCGGAAAAATTGAATTCCAAATCGACGTCAAAGACGACGCCAAATCGCTAGGCATCAGCACTCAGCAATTGATCGACACCGTTCGCTCGGCATACTACGGCGCCGAAGTAATGCGTTTACAACGAGGCCGTCACGAAGTAAAGCTGATGGTTCGGTATCCCAAGTCGGAGCGCAGCAATTTTTCCAGCTTCGATGATATTCGCATTCGCACGGGTGATGGCGAAGAACGTCCCATCACCGAAATTGCCGAAATCCAAACGGTTCGCGGTTTTTCGGAAATCAATCGCTTGGACCAAAAGCGCAGCGTGACCATTTCGGCCGACTTAGACGAAACGGTCGGCAACGCAAGAAACATTGTGGCCGATCTGAAGAAGACCTTCGAACCAGAGCTGTTGGCTAAATATCCGGGCATCTCGGTGCGTTGGGAAGGACAACAGGAACAGACTCAGGAATCGCTCTCTAGTCTCGGCTTAGCCACCGTGGTCGCATTGTTTGTCATGTTTGTGTTGCTGACATTGGAGTTCCGATCGTACTTGCAACCGCTGATTATCATGATGATCATTCCCTTTGGCGTGATCGGCGCCATTCTGGGACACTGGGCAATGGGCTTGCCTTTGACGTTGTTCAGCTTCTTTGGGTTGGTGGCACTGACCGGTGTGGTTGTCAACGATTCGATTGTCTTGGTGGATTTTATCAATCATCGAGTGCGTGCGGGCCTTCCCATCGAAGAAGCGGTAATTGACGCAGGCAAGCGTCGTTTTCGCCCAGTGCTGCTCACTTCGGCCACCACCGTCGCTGGCCTGGCCCCGATTCTGATGGAGTCATCGTTCCAAGCGCAGATCCTGATTCCCATGGCAACTAGCTTGGGGTTCGGCCTGTTGCTGGCAACCATTTTGGTTCTTTTGCTGGTACCGACGCTGTACAAAATCTATCGTCAGTTACTACCTGTCACTGACGACGAATTGGATGATGACGCCGCACCGATTTTAACATCCGAAGCAACCTTAGAATCGGCCGCAACCACTTAGCTGGTTGTTGCCGATCGTGGAGCGAGGTATTGGCATTTGACACGCCGCTGCTTTGCGCTGCTACTTCGCGTGCGAACGTTTTGGTACGTGAGGTTTCGGCGGTGATTCGCTGCGAATTCCGCTACAATGCTGATGATTTCCTGAACCGGCCACTTGCGTTTCGCCTATAATCTAAGAGGCTTCTGTTTGTTTTTGCATTGCGAGGGATGCCACCATGGCAACGCTGATCCGCGATCCGATTTTGGAAGAACGAATTCTGGCGGAACGGGCTGCTCGAGGAGCTGATCGGTTTGACGAAGTTTGGGAAGGAGTCTACGTAATGCCGCCAATGCCCAACGACGAACACCAAATGCTGGTTGGCCGTTTTCAGCGAATTCTGGACGAAATCATTGGGGACGCAAGTCTCGGGCACGTTCGGCCCGGAGTGAATGTCAGTGATCGGACAGAAGCTTGGCAGCAAAATTATCGCGTCCCCGATGTCGCCGTTTTTCTAAACAATTCAAGTGCCGTGAATTGTGATGCTTTCTGGTATGGCGGTCCCGATTTGGCGGTGGAAATTCTCAGTCCCGGCGATCAGGACCGAGACAAACTTCCATTCTACGCGCAGGTAAAGACCAAGGAAGTTCTGATCGTGGACCGAAATCCTTGGCAACTGGAATTGTACCGCTGGCAGGCAGTCACCAAATCATTGCAATGCGTTGGCACGTCCACAGCAGCAAGCAACCAAACTGTCATGTGCCAAACAGTGCCGATTGGTCTGCAGTTGCAAACCGGAACACATCGGCCGGTCATTCTGATCGAACTCAGGGATAGCCAAAAAACTTGGTCCATCTGATACTGCGTTTGCCGTCCAGTCACATTCTGCGTTTCTTCGAAGTTGCGTTTCTAGCGAGTTGCTCGCATAATGCGATCCTATCGTTTTCTTGACGAATGGAATTTTTTCGCGCGAGTCTACCTGGATGCAACTGTATACCAAGATTCTGTTGGGCATGCTGATCGGCGTAGTGCTGGGCCTGCTGGTCGGTCCGAATTCATTCTTGTTGCCGCAGGATGGCGTCGACTTGATGTCGAATGCAAAGGTGCTGGACCAGCCAGACGGCCAGGAAGTCGCAGCGGCCAAGTTGCTGAAAACCGCAAAGCTCGTTGATCCACTCGATAAAGATGCACAGTGGTTAAAGATTCGCTGGTCGCTGACTTCGGCCGATATCCTGAAGCTTCGCGAAACCACCAACGTGCAAGGACTAAAGGCCGGCAAGAAGTTGGAAGGCTGGGTTCGGAACGAACCGGCGAGTGTCCAGTCATTTGCTTCCTGGGGCCGAACGCTAGTCGATTGGACCGAATGGATCGGTCGCTTGTTCTTGGCATTGATCAAAATGGTAGTGGTGCCGTTGGTCTTCTTTTCGTTGGTGGTCGGAGTGGCATCGTTGGGCGACTTCCGAGCACTCGGGCGACTTGGCGGACGAACCATTGCCTATTTCACATTAACCACGGTGATAGCGCTGGTGATTGGGATGGGCATCGCCAATATTGTCCAGCCGGGAAAGCTCTTGGGCGAAGACGACCGCAATAGTTTGCTCGCTTCTTACGAAGGCAGCGTGGGCGACACCGTGAACAAGGCCGTGGAAGCGCCGTCGCTGGTAGACCAGATTGTGGGAATTGTGCCGACCAATCCGTTTCAGTCTTTGGCTTCGGGTGACATGCTGCAAGTGATTTTCTTCGCACTGATGGTGGGCATTGCGTTGACGATGATGAATACGGATCACGCGCAACCGGTGGTCGATTTGTTCGCTCGCCTCAATGACGCTATGGTCATGCTGGTCCACATTGCGATGGCCCTGGCGCCGGTTGGTGTGGCTGCTTTGTTGTTTAAAGTGGTCGGCAGCACGGGGCTGAGCGTGCTTGCGGCGCTGGGTGTCTACTGTTTGGTGGTTGTGGCCGGATTGGCGGTTCATCTGTTCTTAACGTACGGCAGTGTCATTCGGTTTGGCGCCAAGCTGCCCGTGTTTGGCTTTCTCGGCGCGATCAAAGAAGCACTGTTGATGGCGTTTTCTACGTCCAGTTCGTCCGCCACCTTGCCAGTAAACTGCTGGAAGCGTGCGAAGACAACGTCAATGTCAGCGGTCGCATCACCTCGTTTGTCTTGCCCTAGGTGCCACGGTCAATATGGACGGGACGGCACTGTATCAAGGCGTGGCCGCATTGTTTATCGCTCAGATTTACGGTATGGACTTGGGTTTTGCAGATCAAGTCACGATTGTCGTATCCGCGACGTTGGCGTCCGTGGGCGCGGCGGGCGTTCCCGGCGCTGGCATGATCACATTAGCCATGGTGCTGACGGCTGTCGGCGTTCCGGCGGAAGGTCTGGCGCTGATCCTGGGCGTGGACCGACTGTTAGACATGTTTCGTACCATGTTGAATGTGGTGGGCGACAGTACGGCCGCTGCCTTTATGGCTCGCTTGGAAGGTGATGACCTCCGCATCATGTCGGATGCCGAAGACAAGGAACGAGCGGACAAGGGATTCGAACACCGTTTGGACCACCCACCTCACGCTGTGCCTCCGCATGACGATTGAGCTGATTCATTTTCGATCCGAAAGCCCCGGTTCATTCGCCCAAGGTTGACTTGCGGCGCAGGATGTGGTGATAGTGCTGAGCGAAACGATGCGATTCGTCTCGTACATATTGCAATAACCGCAAGGCAAACGCGTGTCGGCTTAAACGAAGTGGTTCGGACTGTCCGGGGATGAAAATTTCTTCGTCTTTCTTGGCCAGCGAAATCACGGTCGGCGGGTCTAGGTCTCGTTCACGAAACGCAGCCATGGCGGCGTTCAATTGGCCTTTACCACCGTCAATCAACAGAATATCAGGGAAGACTTCTCCTTCATCGAACAGGCGTTGGTAGCGTCTCCCAACCACTTCGTGCATGCTGCGAAAATCATCAATCCCATCGACGGCGCGGATCTTGTAACGCCGATAGCCCGGTTTGAAAGGCAACCCATCAATGAACTGGACGACGCTGGCCACGGTTTGGTCTCCGCCCAGATGAGCAATATCGCAGCCTTCAATGGTGCGAGGTGTCTTGTCCAGCTTCAGGACTTTTCTTAATCCAGCTAGGCCCTTCTTGGGATCTTGGTAGAAGACTTCAGGCTGAGCGTGCGTGTCAATTTCACCTCGCTGGTCCAAGCGTTCCAACATCTTGATTTCGTCGCGAAGTCGAGCCGCTTTTTCGAATTGCCGTTCCTGGGAAGCTTGCAGCATTTCGTCCTTCAACTGTTTTAGTAGCTTGGTCTTCTTGCCTTCCATGAACATCTGTAGTCGCTTGATGTCGTGGCGATATTCGTCTTTGCTGATTCGCAGATTGCACGGAGCGGTACATTGGTCAATGCTGGCCAGCAAGCAGGGACGAAACCATTTCCAGCGTTCGTCCGCTTCTTCGATATCCAAAGAACAAGTGCGAAACTTGAAGACTCGCTGCAGGATCTGCACGGCTCCTCGTAAAGAACCGGCGCTGGGAAACGGACCAAACAGTTTTACGCCGGACGATTTGGGTTCACGAGTCACTTCTACTCGAGGAAAATCTTCTCGGGTCGTGATCATCAGATACGGAAAGGTCTTGTCGTCTTTCAGTTCTTTGTTGTGTTTGGGCTGAATGTCTTTGATCAGCCGTGATTCGACCAACAGCGCGTCGACTTCGCTTTCACATTCAATGAAATCGGCATCGCAAATTTCGCCCACCCAATATTTGGTTCGCGCATCTTCCTGCGCTTGCTTGGTAAAATAACTACCCGCTCGCGAACGCAAATTGGTAGCCTTGCCCACATAGATGACAATGCCTCCAGCATCTTTCATCAGATAGACACCTGGAGTCTGCGGGAATTCTCTTACTTTGGCGGCAGCGCGGCGAAACTGGAACTCCTGATTGTGATTGTCCTGTGATTCCGTCGTTGACGGATCGTCGTCGCGCTGTGGTTCTTCCGGCAGTTCTTCCGAAAATTCATCTGCATCGGGATGCATCGTTTCTGTCCGCCTGTTAAGAAAACCGTTTGCTGACGATATTCTAGACCCGTTGCTCAAAAGCGGAAGTGCCAAATCGAACTTTGCGATCTACTGGCAACTGCCACACCGCTATTAGCTTCAGGAAGGCTAGATTGCATATTGCATGGAAAAATTGGTGCCAGTGTGCCAGTCACTGTGGAAAACCCCTGAAGCCCCTGGTTCGATTTAGACCTAGCTTGACTGGCGAACGTTTCGTTAGTCGTTTCCACAATGGAAGACGCGTAGTTTCGAAATGCAAGAACCGCTACACGAACGAAGCAACTGCTATTCGTGGGTTCATCCGAATCGCCTGGCACGAAAATTCGTTGATCGAATTCCCTCGCTAGGCGGCAATAGAATAGAAGCTTGTACTGAATTGAAAATTGTGTGGTCTTTGCTGTCACAATTCGTGGGGAATGGTCAATGCCTTGTGCTTGCCAACTCTTGCATCGCTGCGTCCAGTTTTTGTTCCAACTGCTGACGTATCGCTTGTACATCGGCGGAATCGGAATCAATCAAGTTGGTCATTTCGTGTGGATCGGTTGTCAAGTCATACAATTCCGCTCGACCCGGATTCGCAAAGTCCTGCATCAGTTTCCACGCAGGTGTTCGGTAGCAACGCATGCGAGTGGTCGCGCCGTGGCGCATGTCGTATTCGGCGAATAGATCGTCATTCCAAGCAATCGACTTGCCTTGTAGCAGCGGGAAAAAATTACGACCGTGAATTTTCACGTCCTCCGGCAACGGCACTCCACAAAATGCCAGTAGCGTTGGGAACCAATCCAGATTTGTAATCGTCCGGTCACATGTCGAACCGGCTTTCAACTTAGCAGGCCAGCGAATCGCCGTGGGAACTCGCAGCGAAGTATCCCACAGATTGGGCCGACGCCCGGCGGGAATCTGCGGCCATTGCTGGGCTGGTGTTTGATTCAGCACGTAGTGCGCATTCCCTTTGTACCAAGTGCCGTGTTCGCCCAAGTTGTAGCCGTGATCGCTAGTGAAGACCACAATCGTGTTGTCGGCGATATTCAATTCGTCTAGTAGCGTTAAAAGACGCCCGACGTTGCGGTCGATGCTCTTGACGCTGGCCAAATATTCTTTGGTGCGGCGTTTCACTTCGGCTACGTTCAAATTCGGGAAGTCCGGATTCGGAATGGCGGGATCCAAGTCTTGGAAGGGCTCCCAGTCTTCGTCTCGAACCGGCAGCCACGCCGCATGCGGTTCTCGGTAATGCAGCGACACGACAAACGGTTCGGCATGTTTGGTTCGAATGAAATCGAGCGCCGCGTCCGTAAAAATGTCGACCGTGAACCCGTCCACTTTTTGATCGGTGCCATCCAACATTTCAATGGTTGGATCTTTGGGAGGACAACCTCCTTCGCGAATTCCCGTGAACTGCTGGTATCCGAATTTAGTAGGATGAAATCGGTCGGCCGTTCCCAAATGCCATTTGCCAAACAGACCGGTCTGGTAGCCCGCGGCTTGCAGCAGCTTTGGCCACGTCGGCCAATTCGGATCCAAGCCCAATTCCTTTTCTTGTTGGGGATTGATCCAATCATGAATTCCCAGTTCGCTGCCGTAGCGGCTGGTCATGAGTGTGGCGCGACTGGGACTGCAAACCGGCGTGGTAACAAAGCTATTTCGCAGCGTCACGCCTTCATGAAATAGGCGGTCAATGTGAGGAGTGATAAAGCGTTCGTCGCCGAGTGCCCGGACGGCTCGCGGCGCCTGATCATCCGTGCAAATGAAAATCAAATTCGGCCGAACCGCTTCCGCCAACAACGTGTGCGAACCAGCGAAAAGGCCGACCACCAGCACCAACCGTGAAAAACTACTCATCGTTCTACTCGAACTGCAACAAAAAGACCGGCTCTGAAATTTTTTTCCGAACCAAGAACATAGGCGAAGCTGGCGCTATGTGCAAATGCACGCCAGCAAACACAGAGCGGCAACCAATTGCAGTCCTACGTTCCGGGAGCAGCTGGAAACGTTGGAGCATTCCTCTGATGCGGTGGCTATTTTTCTGGCGTTGGTGACTCTGCCGTTTCGGCTTGAGTTTGCTCGGAATCAATTTTGCCGAACAAGTGGCCACCCACTTTGCCGTGCTGCCACGTGCCGGCGTATTTGCCGTCCGCAATGACTACTCGAGCATCAAACGTGCCGAGCCCCGGTATGGCGACATTGTCTACGGTGATCACTGGTGTCTTGCCGGCCCAGATTACCGGCAGTGGCAACGGCACCGTCACATCGTGGTCGCCATAGCGAATTCGAACGTTGAAAAGCCAAGTGTCTCCGGTCAGTTTCTTGACGCTTCTGATTTCGTACGTTTCTTCCTTTAAATCGCCGTCTTGTCCATCAATGGAAAAACGGCCCGTCATCTTGCAGCCCGACATCTGTTTTTCAAACGCCGCATACAGTTCGGCCATTTCTTCATTGGCGTCAGCGGCGTTGACGTCCGTTTCCTGAGTATCCGCAGACGCGTCTTGCGCCCAACTAGGTAGCGAAACACAGCACGCCAAGCTTACCAGTATCGCTAGCACTGATTCATAAGTCGGTCGCAAGGAAATTTGGCAACGTCGCATCGAAGAACCTCCATCAGAAACAAGGCATCACGAGAATCCGCTGTGCATTCTAACGCATTCGTTGGCTAGCGTCGTCAGGGCGAAGATCACACACGGAATACGATTTTTCTGGCGTTTTTTTGCTGTTCGAAAAGTTCCATTCGCTGGTTAGAATTCGGCGTTTCCCAGTTAGGCTTCAAATCCTTTTTCAATCCGATTTCGGCCCATTCGAAATAGACCTGCTAGCGGAGTGATCGTCATGGAAGACAACACTTTCGGTTCGACCAAGCCTGCCACCAGCTACATTGTCATCCCGGCTCGCCTAGAATCAACTCGGCTGCCGCGCAAACTGCTTTTGTCAGAAACAGGCCAGCCGGTCATTCAGCACACGTATGAAGCAGCGTCGCAATCCAGCAAAGTGGCAGGTGTCTGCGTGGCGGCGGACCACACCGAAATTGCCAAGGCGGTTCACGCGTTTGGTGGTCGAGTGGTCATGACGTCGCCTTCGGCGCGGAGCGGGACGGATCGAGTGGCCGAAGTAGCAGAATCGTTGACGGGCGTGGACATTATCGTGAATGTGCAAGGGGACGAACCCGAGATCGCGGTCCAAGCCATTGACTTGGTGGTAGATCTGTTGCAGCGAAATCCGTCTGCCGTCATGTCCACCGTGGCCACTCCCATTCGCGACGCAGAAAAGTTACACGACCCGGCTTGTGTCAAAGCCGTTTTTGACGACCACGGAAAGGCACTGTATTTCAGCCGCGCCGCTATTCCGCATGTTCGTGACTGGAATGAACAATTGCTGGACGATTCGCAGCCGCACTTTTTCCAGCATCTGGGTTTGTACGCTTATCGCCGAGATTTTCTGCTGAAATTGGCCACGCTGCCGCAATCCGATGCGGAAAAGCTGGAGAATCTGGAACAGCTCCGAGTGCTCGCGGCAGGCCACACTATTCTGGTGGGCACCGTGGACGAACCCACCGCCGGAATTGACACAGCGGCCGATTACCGGGCCTTTGTCAGTCGGCATCATCAGCGTAGAATGGCCGCCAAAGCAGCATAGCGGCGTACGTTCATTTCGTTTTTGCCATCATTGGGCCGTAGCCAGACGCTCGCCGCCGCTGAATGTCCAGCGAACCAGTTCGCTTCCATCGACGATTAGCACGCGGGCGATTTTGGAAATACGGTTATGACAAAGCATATTTTTGTTACCGGTGGTGTGGTCAGTTCGCTGGGCAAAGGACTAACCAGCGCGTCCGTCGGCATGGTCTTGGAACAGCGAGGCCTGCGCATCAAGATGCAAAAGCTGGATCCGTACATCAACGTGGATCCCGGCACCATGAGCCCCTACCAACACGGCGAGGTCTACGTCTTGGATGATGGTAGTGAAACCGATTTAGACCTAGGCCATTATGAACGCTTCACCAACGGTCCGTTGACGCGAGACAGCAATTACACCACGGGTCAAATCTATCAATCCGTGATTGAAAAAGAACGTCGCGGAGAATTCTTGGGCAAGACCGTCCAAGTCATTCCGCATATCACGGACGAAATTAAAAGCGTCATCGCCAAACTGGCCGACGATGAAACGGACTTAGTTATTACCGAAATTGGCGGCACCGTCGGCGACATTGAAAGCTTGCCTTTCTTGGAAGCCATTCGCCAATTTGCGTTGGACGTGGGCAAGGAAAACTGCCTGTACATCCACCTCACCTTGGTGCCCTATCTAAAGGCG
Source organism: Pirellulaceae bacterium (assembly GCA_041399205.1). GTDB lineage: Bacteria > Planctomycetota > Planctomycetia > Pirellulales > Pirellulaceae > JAGQOZ01. The sequence goes on from JAWKTK010000016.1 coordinate 49,903, forward strand.
GCGGGCGAACTGAAAACCAAACCTACGCAGCATTCCGTGGGACAATTACGCGAAATCGGCATCCAGCCCGACATCTTGATTTGTCGAACTGAACGTTCCATTAGCGAAGATGACCGTCGCAAAATTGCGCTGTTCTGCAATGTCCCGTTGGAAGCGGTGATCGAAGAGAAGGACAAGGATTTTTCGATCTATGAAGTCCCGCTCAGCTTGGTCAACAACGGCTTGGACGAATTGATTGTCCGGCGGTTGGGACTGAAATGCGGTTCGCCCGATCTGTCGCAATGGAAAGATCTGTTACACCGTCTGCGAAATCCTCGGCACGAAATCAGCATCGCCGTGGTCGGAAAATACGCAGAGCATCGCGACGCTTACAAGTCGATTTACGAATCGATTGATCACGCCGGCATGGCGTTTGACGCGCAAATCCGAGTCGGCCGGATTCAAAGCGAACAAATTGAACATGAAGGAGCAGAACGTTTGCTGGCCGGTTACGATGGCATCTTGGTTCCCGGTGGATTTGGTGAACGAGGCATCGAAGGGAAAGTGGAAGCCATCCGGTTTGCTCGTGAACGCAATCTTCCCTTCTTTGGCATCTGCCTCGGCATGCAATGCGCTGTGATTGAATTTGCTCGGAACGTCGTCTCTCTGGAAAACGCATTCCACGGAATTCAACAAAGACACACATCATCCAGTCATCTGTTTATTGGACGAACAGCGGAACATCACCGACATGGGCGGCACCATGCGACTCGGCGCAAGACACCAAGATTGCGGAAAGCAGCAAGGCACACGAAGCGTACGAAGCCGACTTCGTACAGGAACGACATCGACATCGCTACGAATTCAACAATTCGTATCGCCAGCAATTCGAAGCGAATGGCATGACGTTTTCCGGCACCAGTCCGGATGACAAGCTGGTGGAAATTGTCGAAGTAGACAGCCATCCTTGGTTTGTGGCTGTTCAATTCCATCCAGAATTCAAATCGCAACCCACGGCCGCTCATCCGTTGTTCAAAGGCTTTGTGGAAGCCTGTATCGCTAGGCACAGCAACCGCGCGGAACAGACCGTAGTTTGAGCAGAGCCCAAAGAGTCGCATTGCCAAGGCGAGGCGTTAATTTTGTAGTTACGCGCTTGTTCATAGCCCGAAACGTAAGTGAGGGAAAACGGAGTGTTTCTCGGGTCCCTCTCGCTGACGCGTCGGGCTAAGAAATTCCGCCGAAACGCGAAGGCGCAACTCCACAACCTGTCCTTGGGGTCGCAATCAAAGACTATCCAATCCGGTGATGTTCTTGCAGCCACTTCCACGCGTCGCGAACGGTCGATTCGAAAGGCCGACTCTGGTAACCAAATTCCGAAAACGCTCGATTCGAATCGTAATAGTTAAACAACCGGGACATCGTCAGCATGGCCGAATTGATGTCGGTTTCGCGGCCCGAGATATTGGTCCATAAATCCCCAACGGCGCCAATCAACTTGGCCATTTCCGGACGCATGCGGCGAAAGGGTGGCTTGCCGCCGGTGATTCGCGCGAACAATCGCCAAGCGTCATAGTATCGCATGTTTTCACCTGCCAGAATGTAGCGGCGATGTTGTGGCGAACCAGTTGTGATTGCCACAATAGCCGCCGCCACGTCTCGCACATCACATCCGCTCATGCCACCTCGAGGAGCAATCGGCGTGAACGAAGTGGCCACGCTAATCAGCATACGTCCCGACGACGGCTTCCAATCCCACGGGCCCAACATGAACCCGGGATTCACAATCACGGCGTCCAAGCCGTTTTCTATCGCCGCCGTGACTCGGTCCTCCGCTTCTCGTTTGGTCAAAACATAGGTGCATGGCACCTTCGGCTGGATCGGCGTTTGTTCGTCAACCGGCCGCTCTTCTGACGCCGCAGCTGCTAACGCGTCCACACTGGAGACGTGAATGAATCGAGCTGTTTGCTCCATGGCAGCGTCCAGCAGATTCTGGGTACCGGCAACGTTGATGCTGCGAGCTTGTTCGATTCGCGTCCAACCAATGTGCAGGTCCGCCGCCGCATTGATGACGACGTCTACGTTTCGAGCGGCCGAGCGAACCGAATCTGCGTCTCGAATGTCACCGATGACCGTTTCCACGTCCAAGCCAGCTAAGGCTCGAGAACCGCTGCCTTCACGAATCAGCGCGCGGACGGAATGCCCGTTTTGCAATAAACACCGAATCACATTGTTTCCCACCAGGCCGGTGCCACCCGTGACAAAACAGAACATGGGGTCGATTCTCCCAGAATTTACTCGGCGACATGAGGTTATGGTTTGAATCCGTCGATTCCAATTCAACCGCAGACAATTCAATTCGTCAATCGAGCTCTCAGCGGTTGACAATGTGATATCAAATTTGTGCCCATCCCTGGCAACACCACGTGAATCGTAACGGTGATCGGGATAGACTAGGCTCAGATTCGTTGGCATTTGGTTTCAAAGGAATATCATGAGTCAATTTTCGGCGGCCGTCATTGGAACAGGATTTATCGGCCCGGTGCATGTGGAAGGCCTGCGGCGAGCGGGTGTGCAGGTGCTGGGAATATTGGGTTCGAACCGACAAAAGTCCGAACAAGCCGCCACGCAACTGGAATTGGAAACGGCCTACGCTTCGTTGGATGAATTGCTGGCGGACCAGCGAATCGACGTTGTGCATGTGACTTCGCCCAATCGATTTCACTTTCACCAGACGGCGGCCGCCATCAACGCGGGAAAACACGTTTTGTGCGAAAAACCGCTGGCTATGAATTCGAACGAATCACAACAGTTGGTCCAATTGGCCAGCGAAGCCGAAGTGGTGACCGGCGTCAATTACAATATTCGCTACTATCCGCTGTGCGTGGAAGCGGCAGACCGAATTCAAGGCGGTTCGTTGGGAAACGTGTTTCATGTAGCAGGCAGCTACGCACAAGATTGGCTGTTTCACGATACCGACTTCAATTGGCGAGTGAACCGTGCGGACGGCGGACAGCTACGAGCGATTGCTGACATTGGTACGCATTGGTTGGATCTGATCCAACATGTGGTGGGTCAAAAAGTGATTGCCGTCTGTGCGGACCTGCAAACCGTTTACGCTCGGCGACGACGCCGATTAGGTAGCAACCAAACTTTTAGCGGTGAAGTGGACGAGGCTGCTTCGTTCGAAACGGTGGACGTCAACACGGAAGATTATGGCTGCGTGATGCTGCGATTTGCCAATGGAGCGAAAGGCGTTGTGTGGGTTTCGCAAGTCACGGCGGGACGCAAGAATTGCCTGCGTTTCGAACTGGCTGGTTCCAAAGAATCGCTGGCCTGGGATAGCGAATCGCCCAATCAGTTGTGGATTGGTAACCGAGATGCCGCGAACCAGCTTTTGTTAAAAGATCCCGCCTTGTTGTCAGAAAAAGCCGCCACCACCAGCCATTATCCTGGTGGACACAACGAAGGATTCCCGGATACTTTCAAGCAGCTGTTTCTGGATTTTTATGGCTATTTGGAGCAAGGGGAATTTGATCACCCCAGATCCTTCCCAACCTTTCAGGACGGCCATCAGGAAGTTCTGCTGTGCGAAGCGATCCTCCAAAGTCACCGCCAACAACAATGGATAACCGTAGGAGAATAACATGTTGAAACTGGGATTTGTCAGTGCCATCCTTCCCGACGAAACGTTGGAGCAGGTCTTTTCCACCGCCGCGGATATTGGTTATGACTGTGTGGAATTGATGTGCTGGCCCAAAGGCAAAGCCGAGCGACGTTACGCCGGTATCACTCACGTAGACTGTGATGATCTCACTCCAGACAAGGCTGCCAGTGTCAACCAGTTGGCACAGCAGTACGGCATTGAAATCAGTGGATTGGGATACTATCCCAATCCGTTGACGCCCAACGCGGAAGAAGCGGAACAAGCGGTAGCGCAAATTCGCAAAGTAATCACGGCGTCGGCGGTGTTGGGCGTTAAACAAATGAATACGTTTGTGGGCCGCGACTGGACGAAATCGATCGACGACAATTGGGATCGTTTCCTGCAAACATGGCGACCAATTGTCGAATTCGCTCAACAGCAGGACGTGCGCATTGGCATTGAAAACTGTCCCATGTTCTTCACCAACGATGAATGGCCCGGCGGCAAAAATCTGGCCATTAGTCCGGCCATTTGGCGACGCATGTTCCATGACATCCCCAATGCCAACTTCGGCTTAAATTATGATCCGTCCCATTTGGTCTGGATGCAGATGGATCCCATCGAACCGCTCAAGGAATTTGCCAGTCGCATTTTTCACGTGCATGCCAAGGACGTGCGAGTTGACCGAGATCGTTTGAATAGCGTCGGCATTTTGGCGAATCCGCTGGAATACCACACTCCCAAACTACCCGGCATGGGCGAAGTGAATTGGGGACGCTTTGTATCGGTGCTGGGCGACAGTGGTTATCGAGGCCCGGTGTGTGTGGAAGTGGAAGATCGCGTGTTCGAATCGGACTATGCTTCGCGTTGCTTGTCACTAAAGCAGAGCCACACGTTCTTGCGGAATTTTATTCCGCGAGCATAACCGCATGATCTTGATTGCACCCATAGAAACCGAATCCATCGCCAGCTCGTCTTGCGTTTCTTGACAAGCTGGCTCCAGAGTGAATGCGACTCGGGTAGTTATTCGATCGGCGAGTTCGGAGGAGGCCGAGACAACCTAAGGCCAATAAGCAGAACGCATTTCTAGCTGTCACGAAGCACTAGGCTGCTTGGCGGTTCAGGGTGTGTAGGTGTGGCAGTGCCGCTCGGTAAACCATGTCGGGCGTCAGTTCCTGCATGCAAGCGTGGTGTTTCAGCGGGCAGGATCGCTTGGCACAGGGGCTGCAACCGAGTTCCATCCGTAATTCCGTTTCCTGCGGATTGTAGTTGAAGCTCCAAACCGGATCGGTGGGGCCAAAGATCGCCAGCGTAGGAATACCAAACGCAGCACCAAAATGTCTCGGCCCGCTATCTGTCGAAATCAGCAGCCGACTTTGACTGACAAACGATTTGGTCAGACTTAGGCTCAAGGTTTGCTGGGCCAAACTGCGCACTCGATCGTGAGCGGCCATACGTTCAATCTGCATCGCCGATTCGCGTTCCGCTGGACCACAGACAATCGCAATGTCCACGTTGTGTTGGGTAGCAATCCGCCGAGCCAGATCGGCAAAGTGCGTCACGGGCCAGCTTTTAGCGTCACCATAAGCACCTCCCGTATTGAGCGTTATCAAACGATCGGGCGAAAGTGCCAGTGACTGACAAATGTCATGAAACATCTGCAGCTGGTTTGGTAAAACGGCAAGCTCTGGGGTGCGGCTGGCCGGCGCATCCACGCCCATGGACTTGGCGATCTCTAAGTAATAATCTACCGCCGAAACTGGTTGAAGTTTGTGTCCGCTGCGAGGCGGCACAAGGCGTTCCGTCAACAACGGTGCTCGGCCGTAGCGCACATAGCCAATTCGCTGAGGAATTCCGGCGAACCAGGAAACGAGCGCGGGACGTAGTGAATTCGTGAGAAATATGGCCGAATCCAACTGTCGAGTTCGCAACTGATGGACCAGTGCTCTGGTGCCTAACGCATGATCTTTTGACCGATGATCAAATAGAATGGTATCGTCCAGCCAATTCGTTCCTTCCAGCACGGATTGCACGTAGGGGCGCATAATGCCCACCATCTGCGCGGACGAAAAATGACTTCGTAATGCTCGCAGCGTGGGCGTCGCCATCACAACGTCGCCGATCCAATTGGGCAAGAAGATACCGATACGAATGACAACACCCTTTCCGAAACTTCCTTGTCTCAACCGCGAAGCAATAAACCTTCACGGTCCATCCTGCTTCCCTGACGGACCAGCGAAGTATATCGTAGCAGGCAGTTAGGTTGAATGGCAATTCAGCGGAGCGGCATTGTTGGCTCGCTAGCATGCCTTTGCAACGCGAAATCCGGAACGTTTGTGGCGATGCTTAATTGCCTTGTCGGTGCTATGGAGGCGAACATCCTATGCCGGAATCAGAAAACAACACGAATGACAAAGTTCCCAAAAACAGAGCTCCCACCACAATGACAGAAATCGCCGTGTGTCTGATTCGGCATGACAATCACTTTCTGGTGGGAACGCGTCCAGCCGGCAGCAAATTAGCCGGCTATGCGGAATTCCCGGGTGGAAAAGTTGAAACGGATGAAACGCCCGCCGACGCAGCAGTTCGAGAAGCGTTGGAAGAGACGGGACTTCGAGTACAAATAGTGCGACTGCTGTGTCAGCAACGTCATGAATATGACTTTGGAGCGTTGTATCTGCATTTCTTCTTGTGCGAAGTTGCGACCTGTCCCTCTCTGTCGAACGAATTGAACCCACAGTTGCCAACCGTTGCTGGCTCATTCCGTTGGGTCCGAAGAAGCGAATTGGACGTACTCCAGTTTCCCGACGCCAACGCCAATGTGCTATCGATGCTGCGCCAGCACTCGGACGAGGCACAATCGTAGTGGACGAGGCACAATCGTAGTGGACGAGGTGACGAGTCCGAGAGGTTGCGCTTCGCCGGAATCATTAGCCCGACGCGTTAGCGAGGGACCACAGAAACACTCCATTTTACTCCATTTTCCCTCGCTGACGCGTCGGGCTAGGATACTCTCGTGTCGGGCCAAGATACATCGTGACGGGCCAGAATCGATTGTCAATCGGTTTCCACCGCGAATTCGCGAACGCCCGGCGTCCGCTGATCGCGGTACCACAAACACGCCTCGTGCGAATTGCCCTGTTTTTACCGTAGCGGTTCGAGTAGAGTCCCGAAGCTTGAGATGGCAGCCAGTCGATTCGAATGTTGTTGATTGTCGTTTTTACAATCCTGCAGCAAAAAAAAATGTCTGACCCCTTTTCGAATCATTAGAATCGCTGCATTCCGAGCGACAAAGGATTCGCCAACATAATCCCGCTTGTTGGCGCAGACTTTGCAAAGCGTCTGACGCGTTCGCCATGGCCACAGGAAGTTGCTTGGTGCGAAGGATGCTACTGGACAGAAAGACACCTGTGCCACTTATGTGTCACAGCAATCTGATCTGTCTCATTGACGAGAAACCACGGAGGGTAAGAGCATGGAAGCTCGTAATGTTCGACCAATCATCGGGTTGGTCGGTCTGCTGGTCGTTTGCGCTGCAACGACCGCATCGTCGGCGGCTAGTTTTGGTACCAAAAACTTCATGGTCAAAGCGCCGACCGCTCAATTGGCGAGAGAAATCGCGGAAGCCGCAGAATATTTTCGCCGTGAATTGGCGCTGGAATGGCTAGAACGAGAACTCCCGCCGTGGTCCCAGCCCTGTCCTATTGTGGCGCAAGTTGGTCCCTCGTTAGGCGCCACAGGTGTAACCAGTTTTTCGTTCCACGGACGCCAGCCGTACGGTTGGAAGATGTCTGTTCAGGGGTCTCGAGAAAGAGTGTTAGATTCGGTGCTGCCGCACGAAGTCACGCATACCATCTTTGCCACCCATTTCGGCCGCCCGCTGCCTCGCTGGGCTGATGAAGGAGCGTGCACGACGGTGGAACACGAAAGTGAACGCCTGAAACAAGAACAGTGGTTGATTCGTTTCTTGCAAACTGAGCGAGGCATTCCGTTCAATCATCTGTTTCGCATGACGGAATATCCGGAAGACATGTTGCCGCTGTACGCTCAAGGGTATGCTTTGGCCAGTTTCTTGATTTCGCAAGGCGGCAAGCCAAAGTTTGTACAGTTTGTGGGTGAAGGAATGGACACCAGTGATTGGGCGGGTACGGTAGAACGGTACTACGGCTACGATGGCTTGGGCGACTTACAATATCAATGGGTCGATTGGATTAAGGCGGGGCGTCCAACTGATATTCAACGCGACAATGACATTGTATTGGCTTCGGCAACCGAGCCATCATCCGCGCAAAAGCGTCGTCCGGAACGGACCAGCATTCCTGACGCCAGCCAGTTGGCCAGTAGTGACGGCGTGCATGTCGAAAGTTGGTACGTGCGGCAGAGTCGCGCGGGCGACAGTCAATTCGACCAGGATACGAACCAACCTCGACCGCGTGACACGCAGGGCAATTCCCACTTAGGTCCGATTCCTGGCGAAGACGCCGCCCGAAGTAGTTCGTCCAATCAGAACCCACGAAATCGAACTACATCCACAGCCATTCGGCCCAGTCGCAATTCAACGTCAGGCGGTAGCCCTGGCACTGCGGCCGCAGCGCCACATCGATTTGGAATCGCGACGCCACCTACCTTTCAGCCCGCCTATCCAACGCCACAATTTGCGAATCCCGGGTTTCGTCCAGCACCCATGTATGGGCCGCCCGGTTTCGCTCCGACGGCGATGATGATGGCACCCGCAGCGTCGGGATTTGGCTGATGTAATTAGCTTTGGCGAACAGTCTGTTCGCATCCAAGATAGACCAAGAACAAGTTGATCGAATCAGTGTTCTTCTAGACCGACGCGCGACTTGTCCGACGGGAGCATCCGATTCTTCGTCAGGGCAGTTGGCTCGCATCTAAAGACAAGAATTCCTCAGACGCGAATCATGCTGACCGCGATGTCGCCCGAAAAGCAGACGTCCACATCGGACGCCGGGTCTTTGATTCGGTCGTGATATCGCCCGCGGTAAACGAGTTTTCCGTCTTGCGATTCAAAATCGGTGGGCAGCGGATTACGGTCAAGTTCGCATTCAATGGTTTGTAGCGAACCGCGAATCGTTTCGTCCGCCGGAAGATTGATGTTCCAAAAGGCGTGACGGTCTAGAGTTCGTTCCAAACAATAGCGAATCGCCATATCTGCCTTTGCGGCGGTTCGCTGCCAATCAATTCCGGCCGCAGTGCGGTATTGCGAAATCGCCAAGCCGGGCTTTTGCCAAAACACGGCTTCTCGAACCGCAGCCACGGTCCCTGACATGAACGTGTCAATGCCCAGATTGCCACCGTCATTGATGCCTGCCACCACATAGTCTATGTCCGGACAAATGTGCCGCAAGGCAACTCGGACACAATCCGCTGGCGTACCGTCAATTCGATACTGATTGCCGGTGACGTGTTCACAGTGGAGCGGCCGAGTGGTAGTGACTTGATGGCCGCATCCGGAATGGCAACGATCTGGAGCGACGACCAAAACGTCTCCATGGCATTCCAAGATTTGCACAAGAGCGGCGATGCCGGGCGCGTCAAAGCCGTCGTCGTTGGTGATTAAAAATTTCATGAGCCGTTCAGATTTAATTCGGTGCGTAACGCGTCGATCAATCGAGTGACTTGATCAGAATCATTGTAAACGTGATTGGATACTCGGACGAACCAGCGTTCGCCCCAATGCACAATCGGAACTTCAATACCGTATGCGTTCCACAGTCGTTCTTGCAAATTCGCAGCATCCGCTATCGGAAGTCGCACATGCGACATCGCTCCGTACCAAGCGGAATTCGGCGGAGCAATCGTGTCCGTTTGTAGCAGGTGCAACAGTCGTTGCGTGGTTTCGTCCGCCAATGCAAACATGTATTGGCGAACCTGATCGACCTTCCATTGCTGAAAAAATTCAATGGCCGTGGCGACCGAATAATACGCGGAACTATCTCGAGTTCCCGACCACATGAACTGTTCAAACCAGCGTTCGGGCAACGCCGGTAGGAGCCGGCCCCAGCTGAGTTGTGTCGGAACCATCTGCTGTTGGTGATGGGGATGTACGAACAAGAAGCCAGAACCCAGCGGCGCGCACAACCACTTGTGACAACTGGCCGTGTAGAAGTCACAACCCAGTTGGTCCAGATTCACGTCCACATGCAGCGGAGCGTGCGGACCGTCAACAATGGTCAGTGTTTGCGGAAACGCGGCGCGAATGGCTGACAGGATATCGGCCACGGGCAAGTGAATGGCGGTGGCAGATGTGATGTGGCTGATTATGAAAATTCGAATCCGTTCATCCCACTGCTGTAAAATCGCCTCGACAATTTGGTCGGATGATTCGATTCGAGTGGGCAACTGCAGGGTTTTCATTTGCGCCCGAGATGCTTGGCATTTGGCGTTCCAGATACGTTGGACCGCGCCATATTCGTGATCGGTCAGCGCCACTACATCGTTTTCGCTCAGCGCAACACTATGGGCAATGACGTTCATGCCGGCCGTGGCGTTTTCCACAAAGATCAAATTGTCTTCGTGCGTGTGAACGAATTCAGCCAAAGCGTGCCTCGCCGCCAGCCAAGCCGCTTCCGACTGGCGAACGAAAAAATCCATCGGTTGCGAATCCAGCTTGTCCTGCCAATCTCGCTTGGCTTGCAGCACTTCCACGGGCGACGGTCCGAACGATCCGTGATTCAAGTAGATCGTATCGGGACGAATCGACCAATGTTGCGCAAGTTCCGGCCATTTCATGCGATTCGTTCCTTGTGAATAGGTTGGACCCGTTGTCGAGCCGCTCGGCAAATACGGAAGCCTGTATAACATACGCCTTGGGGCCGTCACCAGTCACCTTGTCCAGTTATCGTTCCTGGCAAACACAAATCAGCATGCCACCGACTGTCCTGGCCCGGAGCCGAAGATGTTTCCTTTCGTTCTGATTTTTGATGCTTTATACTGAACGTTCCGAGCCCCTCGCCTAAAACGAAGGAACCAAAACCGTGCGAAATCGACGACTGGTTGTGTTGATACTGTGCCTGTTGGCAAATTCTGGTTTTGCCGAACCACCTTCGCAAGCGGAAGTCGATCGCTTGGTTGTTCGGCTAGACGATCAAACGCGTGAAGTGCGTGACGCTGCCGAAGATGCCTTAATTGCATTCGGCCCAGACGTGCTGCCGTTGCTGCCAGAAGTGAACAACAACACGGCAGCGGAAGTCAAAGACCGCTTGGCGCGGATTCGCAAATCACTGGAGGAATCGTCGGCCGAAGCGGTGGCCGACACCAGCAAAATTACGTTGTCCGGGTCCATGACGCTGTCCGAAGCATTGCAATCAATTCAAGAACAATCGGGTAATCGAGTGGTTGATTACCGAGAACGGTTTGGCCAACAGAACGAACAAAACAAGTTTACGCTGGAAATCAAAGATCAATCTTTTTGGCAAGCCATAGACCAGCTGTGCGACCAGACCGGTTTGACGGTTTACAACTTTAGCGGTCAAGCGCGAACCTTGGCGCTGACCGCTGCCGCAAGCAATCAACAAAAGCGTTCCGGAGCGGCCAGTTATTCCGGCTTGTTTCGTATCGAAGCCACCGAAGCGATGGCTCGCAAAGATCTGCGCACGCCCAGTACCGATGCGTTGCGAATTCAAATGGAAATTCAATGGGAGCCGCGTGTTATTCCCATTCTGATTCGGCAACCGCTGAGCGAAGTGGTTGTCACGGCGGATGACGGCCAACCGTTGAACCTGATTTCGACTGACCAGACACTGGAGATTCCGCCGCAAAGCACTGTTTCCGGTATCGACATTGGACTGCCGTTGCCATTGCCGGATCGTTCCGTCAAGAAAATTCGTTCCATCAAAGGGACGTTTTACGCTATGGTTCCCGGCAATGCGGCCACGTTTACGTTCGACCAATTGGACGGTGCCAGAAATGTGTCTAAGCAAAAAGCAGGCGTCATGGTGACGATTGATCGAGTTACCCAGAATCGGTCGGTGTACGAGATTCGTGTGCGGCTGAAATTGGACAAGGCATCTGATTCGCTGCAGTCACATCTAGACTGGGCGTCCAATAACGAAGCGTACTTGGTTCACAAAGACGGCACGAAAATTGAAAATCCCAATTTCGAACGCTTCCTGGAACGCCCCAATGAAATCGGCTTTGTCTATCTATTCCCGTTGGAATCGATTGCCGATTATCAGTTTGTTTACAAAAGCCCCGCCGCGATTTTGGAATATCCCGTGAACTTTGAACTCAAAGACATTCCGCTGCCGTAGCACGCCACGTCCATCTGCGTTGACGTAAGTTCGTATCTGCAAGACGGAAAAAGACGGCGACTTCTATCGCACCTTATTTTCCTTCGCGGAAAGCGTCGAAGTATTCCTTCGCTAATTCTCGCTGACGTTTGGGCAGACGCTGACCGGTCAAAGGATCATCGTCGGACGTTTGCGCCGTGGCAATTTCGGACTTGATTTCTTCGAGCGCCTGTCCTGCTCGATTTTCGCCCTTGGCAACTCCGGTAATAACCGCTCGGCCGCGTCCTGGTTTGGTTCGAACCTGAGAATCATAAAATCCGGTGCCGGTTTCTTCTTCTGGTCGATCTCCTTTTCCTTGTCCTTCACCCATGCCCGTACCCATACCAGGCATCTGCCCCATGCCAGCCATACCTCCCATGCCTTGGCACATGGAACATCCTTCACCGTTACAGCTTTGGCAATTCATTTGGTCTTTGCTCTGGTCAATCTGGCCGAGCGCATCTTCCAGCATTTCCAGTTCTTCCATTTCCTGCTGCAATGATTCCAGCTGATCGGAAATTTCAGCCAGTTGTTGAGCCGCTTGTTGGCCGTCGCCATTTTTCATGGCTTGCGAACACTGTCCCAGTTTCTGAGCCAGATCCTTCATTTGCTTCATCTGCTGGTCTTGCTGAGCCATTTGGTCCAGCTTCTTTTGGATTTGTTCGGCGGCCTGCCGATCTCCTTGAGCCATCTTTTGTTGCAGTTGTTTTTGCAGGTCTTGTTTGGCTTGTTGCTGCGCTTCCGCCATTTCCTGCAACTTCTGTTTCAGTTGATCCATCTGCGCTGCCAATTTCTCTTGCTGCGTTTCGGTCATGTCGCCATTCTTCATGGCTTCTTGCAGATTTTTGATTTCATCCATGGCGGCTTGGTAGTCGCCGTCCTTGAGCGCTTTGGCCAGCTTTTCCGCTGGTCCTTGCTTGATGTCTTTTAGTTGGTTTAGTTGTTTGCGAAGTTCGTTAGGATCGCCCAATTCGGCCTTACGGTCTTTGATGTCCTTGGCCAAATCGTTGAGCTTGACCATGGCGTCCTTCTTCGAAACATTGTCCTTTTTGTTCATGCCTTCGACACTTTTTTCCAGCTTGTCGAATAAGTCTCCTGCGTCTTTCAAGCCTTCTTCCAGTGCCAACTTCTTGCGCTCGGCCAATTTCTTCTTCAGGTCATCCGTAGATTTCTTGATGGGTTTGGCGGCACTCACCACAGCGGCGTTCAATGTCTGAGCGTTATCGGGCTGAGCGTCGGTCAAGAACGTCAAGCCGAAGACAACGCACGCCATGACGATGGGCAGCCACGCGAACCGATTGGGTCGCACATGGAAATGTTCACCAACATCCACCTGAGCAACTCGTCGAACGGCATCTTGGATCAACGCTTGCCCCGCGGCGGTCGACTGTTCTGCGGAGGACAAAGACAGCGTGCTGGACACGCGCTCTCGTAAACCGCAGCGATGATCCAATTCCATGGCGGCATCCAACGCGCTGTTGCGTATTACAAATGTCCACAGCAAGGCGGTTATCAAGGAGACACCCAGTGAACCGCCTACCCAAGACCACAACCACACGTGGCTTGCCACGCCTACGGGCCAAATCTTGGGAATGGCCACGCCAATGGCCGCCACCACCAAGCCAATCAACAAACACCAGAACACCACGGACATGAATTGTTGCAAGATCAGTCGGCGGCGAGCTTTCTTGACTTGTAGATGCAGATCGTTCATTTTCCGAATGCTCCGATTGTGGATGGCAAAAGTGGCCTGAATATCGATTCGTCAAACCCTTGATAGTATACGAGAGTTTCCTGTGATTTTGCTACCGAAAGTCGGGATGAATGCTAGCAAGAACTCTTGGCGGCCGACTCCTTTCCTGGCTGGAATCAAGCGAATTCGGCAAAATTCTACGCGAACCAAGTGTCGTAACCGGTTATGGCTATTCGTTTTATGCGGTTCGTAACCTACACTTAATGCAGTATCGTCCCTATCGAACGAACAGGAGAATTCGGTGAACCGTTCGCTTCCCCGTTCACGTCAGAAACCGTTGCCCAGTCCGGATGATCGGCCCGCTGCGCATATCATCCTGTTCGACGGACACTGTCGGTTTTGCACGGCGCAAGTGCGTCGGCTGAATAATTGGGATCGAAACAGCCTGCTGAGTTTCCTGTCGCTGCATGATCCGCAAGTGCAACGTCGCTGGCCGGAACTTTCGTTTCAGCAATTGATGGACGAAATGTATTTGATCACACCGGAGGGAGAAAAGTTTGCCGGAGCCGCTGCGTTTCGATATCTGTCCACTCGGTTGCCAATCTTATGGCCGCTGGCTCCGCTGATGCATATTCCAGGAAGTTTGCCCTTGTGGCGAACCATCTACAAAGTGGTGGCCAAGTATCGTTATCGATTGGCCGGAAAGTCGGCCTGTGATGGAGATGCTTGCGAAGTCCACTTTCGGTAACGGAAATGGACCGCGGTGTTTGGACGGCTTTTTGCGAATTACGCAGAATTGGCGAACATACCAGCACCGCATTCGTATCGAACTCGGTCGGGTCACACAGCTGAATGTGGTATCCTTACCAAAATCGTGGACCGTAAGCTTCTGACCGAATTGAAAGCCGTCATGCCCAATCGATTTCGTGGAACCTGCTGTTTTCTTGTTTTCTGTGCGATGCTGATTTTGGGCGAATGGTCTAACTGTCATGCTGGTGGTGGACCGGAAAATGTCTTTGTCGTAGTGAATTCAGAAGTTCCCGATTCCAAGACCATCGCCAATTACTATTGCCAGCTACGTAACATTCCGGGCGTCAATGTGCTGCAGCTTCCCTGGGCATCCAAGCCCATCATGAAGGTGGATCAGTTTCGAGATCAATTCTTGCCGGTCATCTTCAAAGCGATTGCCGATCGCAAGCTGGAAAACCAGATCGACTACATTGTCTATTCCGCAGGCTTTCCTTATGCGGTGAATATCGAACCAGACGTGGACGGTACGCCGAACGCGCAAATCGGTCCGCTCGGTTCGCTGACGGGAATGACATATCTTTATCAGTTGGTACAGAATAAGGATCGAACCTACTATCAATGGATGACGGAACGAGAAGCGCCGGGCCAAGTGGTTCGCACGAATTATTACGCCAGCGTCGATCCTCGCATGTTGCTGACTCGCGGCTTTGAAGGTCGTCGAGCATGGTTGGCAAACGGACAAGCTGATTCGCTGCCCGGCCTGGGAACTCGATCTTACATGCTGTCGACCATGCTGGGATACACAGCTGGCAATCGAGGCAATTCGTTGGAAGAAGTGATTTCGTATCTGCAGCGAAGTGCTTTGGCGGACGGCACCAAACCTTCGGGAACCATCTACTTGGAACAGAACGAAGATGTCCGCAGTACGACTCGTCATGCCGTCTTTCCCCTTGTGGTCGAAGGGCTATCTCAACTGGGCGTGAAAGCAGAAATCGAAGAACGAATTGTCCCGTACAAGAAGAAGGACGTCATGGGGACTGTGGTCGGCAAAGCGACCTTTGATTGGGGGAAATACCTCAACCGTATTATGCCTGGCGCCATCTGTGAACACTTAACCAGTTTTGGCGGAGTCTTACAAAATGGCGGAGGCGGCAATCAGACTCCGCTGACAGAATTCTTGCGTTACGGTGCGGCCGGGGCCAGCGGAACGGTCACCGAACCGTACGCGCTGCAACCTAAGTTTCCGCATCCGTTTATTCACATCCATTACGCTCGCGGCTGTAGTTTGGCGGAAGCCTTCTATCAGTCAGTTTCGTCACCCTATCAGCTGTTGGTTGTGGGTGACCCTTTGTGCCGACCGTGGGCAAATATCCCAGTGGTGTCGTTGGATGGCATTCGGCCGAATGATCGAGTCGGCGGAACGGTCAGCGTGACGCCCCAGGCCGATTCGTCGGTATCGGTCCAGATGTTTCGCTTGTACGTGGATGGCCGTTTGATTGGCGATATTCGACCTGGTCAAGCATTCGACATGGACACCACCAAGCTGGCCGACGGGTATCACGAACTTCGCGTCGTGGGGATCGAAGCTTCGGCCATTGAGTCTCAGGGCCGAGCGATCGTGCCGTTCCACGTGGCCAATGCGGATCACAAAATGACGTGCGAATTAGACTCTGATTCGCCCACTCTTGGCAGCCAAGTAACGTTGCAAGTTACCGCGCCGGGTGCAAAAGCGGTTGTGGTTTATCATGGTCGAGTGCCGTTGGCCGCCATGAAACGATCTCGCGGCACCATCACCATCGACACCAAATATCTCGGCATGGGCCCGGTCGAATTGACGGTGGTGGCCAGCAACAGCAAAGGTAATCCCAGCGACGTCTGGTATTCCGAGCCCGTACGGTTGCACGTCTATCCGCCTCCGTTGCTGCCTGCTTCGGTCGCGTCACCTTAGCAGAAGATCGTTGTTATCTCGCAGCTAAGTTTGCTGGATGGTCCGTCCGTGGCGAACCGCAATCGGCGATCCTTCCGCCACAAAACAGGACGATGGTTCGGCACGAAGCGCGTCGGCAAACGTTTCTCCGTAAAACCGAACCAAGTCACCGCGAACAACAGGATCAGTCGCCTCCCAAACTCGCCACGGCGGATGTTCCACTTGATATTCAATCGTCGAATTGTCCTGCTGACGCGTGTAGCCCCAGTAGTGTTCGGCAATGAATTCGGCTTCACTGTGGGGCGTCAACGGTTGCGGCTGTCCCACAATATTGGCTGCGATGGAATATTTTTTGGACGCATCCGACCAGCCGTATTCCAGTTGGCCTGCATCGTTCGCGGTGGGAATGCGAACAGATGATCGCATCGGCAACGCCACATAGGGTTCGTTGTATTTCCATCTGGCCACGGCCGCGATAGCCCATTTCGGCACAATCTCTTTGATAAATCCGACGGCGCGTTTGACTTCGCTGCCTTCGGTTCGCTTGATATAGAAACGCAGATTCACTTCGTCAAAGTGGCGATGAAACGGAATGGGCCAACCTTTCACTTTCGTATCTAGAAAACGAAAGCCGACCAAACTGATGAATGTTTGACCGTTCCAAAAGTCAATCTCGGTGCCTGGCGGAACAAATGGAGCAATCACGTCCGGGTCAACGGCGTAGTTGATCATCAGCAGGTGTTCCCAGCGAGCGGTTAAGAAGATTGGTTGCATGATTCGAACCCTGTCATTGAATTTATTATTATCTGAACCGCAAATAGCCGTTGGTGCTTAACCGAATTGTTATGGACCGTTTGTGTTCAACGCATTTGGTGTCTGTATGCATTACAATGGAACGATCGATTTGTGACGAAAGACGAGGAAAACGATGAAAAACTGCATAGCGGTATGGTTTGTTTGTTGCGGATGCTTATCCTGGGCCCTGGCAGACGAACGACCGAATTTTGTCATCATCATGGCCGATGACATGGGCTTTTCCGACATTGGCTGTTACGGCAGCGAAATCGCCACACTTCATCTGGATAGCCTAGCTGCATCCGGTTTGCGATTTTCACAGTTCTACAACAATGCCAAATGCGAACCAACTCGAGCGTCTCTGCTGACAGGCAAGTATCCGCACCAAGCGGGCGCGAGTTCCAAGGTGGTGTATCGCGCACCTACGTTTGGCGAAGTTTTGCGAACCGCCGGCTATCGCACGCTGATGACAGGCAAGTGGCATGCGGGGCAAAAGCCCTTCGATCGTGGTTTTGACCGTCACTTCGGTCTGACCGATGGTTGCTGTAATTTCTTCAATCCCGGTGTCGCTCGTCCAAACGAACCTGCCCCTTCGCACAAAAGATTTCCTCGCCGCTGGGCCATCGACGGCACCTCGATCCAGCCGTTTTGCCCCAAGGATCCGGACTTTTATACCACGGACGCATTCACCGACTACGCCGTTGATTACTTGCAGCAGTATCGTCATGAAGATCGGCCGTTTGTGTTGTACGTGGCCTACACGGCGCCGCACTATCCGATGCACGCGTGGCCCGAGGACATTCAGAAGTATCGCCACAAGTATCAAGCAGGTTGGCAGGCGTTGCGCCAGCGTCGATACGAGGGACTGCAAGCCGCAAATGTTTTTCCGAAATTACCAGAAATCGCGCCGGCGGACGAGCAATCGCCGGCATGGGAAACGTTGACGGCAGAACAGCAAGACGCCTGGGATTTACGGATGGCGGTCTATGCCGCGATGATTGATCGCATGGACCAAAACATTGGCCGTTTGTTGGCCAAGTTGGACGAAATTGGCAAAGCGGAAAACACGGTCGTGATGTTCTTTTCCGACAATGGCGGCGAATCGGACAATTCCGATTGGTCCACCGACAAGTCAGTGGCCACCGGCGGAGTCGATAGTTTTCGTACGGTCGGCCAACCCTGGGCGAACGCCAGCAACACGCCGTTTCGCAAATACAAAACGTTCTTGCATGAAGGTGGTATTGCGTCACCGCTGATCGTGCGTTGGCCCCAACGTATCGCGGCTGCGAGCGTAACGCACCAACCGGCGCATTTGATTGACGTGATGGCCACGTTGGTTGACTTGGCCGATGCAACGTATCCACAGCGCTGGCAAGAGGAACCGCTGTCGGCATTGCCGGGCATCAGTTGGGCCGATACGTTTGATTCGCCGCAACAGGTGAAACCAAGGCAGATCGCTTGGCGCTGGCGCAATGCGGCGGCGATTCGCCAAGGCGATTGGAAGTTGGTTCGCGACAAATCGCCGGACGCTGCTTGGGAGCTTTACAACTTGGCGAATGATCGGACAGAGTTACATGATCGGGCGATGCAGGAACCGCAACGAGTGGCCGAGTTGCAAGACGCGTGGAATGCTTGGGACGCTGATGCGCAACCGTGATTCGATTCTGGTCGAATCAATCAAATTCCCAGGTCAGCAGTTCTTCGTCGGTCAGATCGACGCGTTTGACGAATTGACCGCCGCCGTCGTACCAACCTTCCTTCAGAAAGCGGCACCAAGTGATTCGCAAGACAAAATGGTGCCACTGTTCTGCCGCGGCTTGCAGCGAAACCAGAACGTATCGCTGAGGAATGGGAAACGTGTGATAGAAATCGATTCCCTGCAAGGCAAGATTCTTGCCCACAACGTAAATGGCTTCGCCGACGATGCGGCGGCGATCCTCACCTAAAGGACGAATCGGCACCAGATGCGGATAGGCAATGCGTTCCGCAAAACGGCGATCCGCGGTGCGGAATGATTTGGCGAATACGGCTACGTTTTCGACAAACGGTTCCACGCCCGTCCGACGACTGCTGCCGGGTTGAGTGCAATAGGGTTGGACTTGTTCGATCACGATTTGCCCCTCTCAAGATGAAAACTCAGTGCATGCAAACTACCGATAAACCGACATACATGACCGTACAACCCAGCCATGCCGAACCAACGCTCGTTCAATAGCGTTGGCTCTTCCAACACGCGGTCGAAGCGACCTTAGACAAGTGAAATAGACAAGCGCGAACGGTCTGGAACAAACCGCCCGCCAAAGAAGATATAGGTCACGAATCGTCTGGCGTCAAAACGACTTTGAAGGATCTAATCTGTTGCGGGTTGCCGAATGGCATTCTCCGTCGGGATTGTCCGGCTTGCGCGGAACAATCACCTCCGCTTGTCCAGAATTCTGCGGAGTTGCCGCGAATCGATTGTGGCAAGAACAGCGCGAGGAACGCGCCGCTCGCGGCTCGGGTGTCCATCATCTTCATCTCGCCGCGAGTGTCCATAAAACGAAGGGCTATCGCGGGCTATCGCGGACGTCGCGGACGTTGACGCGGACCTCGAGCCAACAGTTCTTCAATGGTGCAATCGCCTCGCATCACATCGTCAATTTCGTCCCACTCGAAGCCCTGCACTAACAGGTCTTTGGGATCGCGCGCGGTGGCGAGGGTATCGTCTTCGTCCATGAGGCCGAAGGAACGGGGTTCTTCCCAGAAGCGGTCTGAATGCTCACGGCTTTTGGGCTGGTGCTCTTGGATCCAATCCAGAATGCCAATAAACAAATGTAGGTTGGCCACACTGCCCACGGCAATGCGGATGGTTCTTGCGCGAGTGTCTTCGTAGCTGATACGAATGTCTTCCGATTCGTCAATCAGGATGTCGTTGACTTCGTGCCAACCAAAAATGCGCATGCCGACATGGAGGCCTTCATTGCTGATGGCCAGCTTTTTGCCAAAACGCAATAGTCTTCCCGCTTCGAACGAAGTCTTCATGCCGTCCAGATAGCGATCTGACAATTCGTCTTGCAGGCGGTACCCGAGTCCTCGGATGCCATCAAATCCCACTAGTCGCAGGCGATGTCCTTCGTGATGAACCAAGACGTACATCCAATTCAAGACTTCTTCCATGCGAAACAAGTTCGTGGAATGGACCGGCACTTGATAGACTTCTTTCAACTGGTCCCACGGTATGCAAACCGGTTGCCGGCCTTCCAAGCAAATGCCGTCCTGATACAACGTGACTGACTGCCGACGAAAATGAAGCCAACCAAGACTGCCTAGCAGAATGGACATGACGCCAACCCACATCCAGCCAGAATCCAGGACGGACTCCAAGTGACCACGATGCCACCAAGTAAGCACCGCGCAGCCGACGAAACCAGTGACGGCCAAGGCTAGGAAGCGTCGTTCCAGTCCGCCGGTTGGATAGTACGTTGCGACGATTCGTCCCAAGCGATGTTCGTGAATTCGATCGTTGGACATCCTGCCCTCCCTTGATCGTGAAGATCATTCTGGTGAATGACAACCTTTGGCACTCGCAAGTTCCTTCGTCCCAGAGTTGCACATCAATAGCGTTGGTAGCGTGCCAGCATCATTATTGTCACTTCTATCTAAATCGATAAACCCGAATCTTGGAATTCAACCAAACTAAAAATTCGATCACATGATTCAGCGGTTTTTCCTTGACCAGGCGCCGCGAAGTCGTCACGATACCAATCCAACGACACATGCACAGAATTCTGGCGAATTAGGCAATACAGAGAGGCGAAGCAAAAATGGGAACGGCTGACTATGTGACGCTTTCCGTTTACTTACTGGGAATGCTAGCAATGGGCTTGTACTTTGCTCGGCGAAACACCTCGACCGAACAATATTTTGTTGGCGGCAGAAAGATTCCGGGCATCGTCATTGGGCTCAGCCTGATTGGCACGTCTATCAGTTCAATGACGTTCTTGTCCATGCCGGGTGATGCCTTTAAGGGCTCGTGGATCAACTTTCTGTATAACTTGGGGCTGATTCCTGCCGTGGTCATTGCCGGCGCATGTTTCTTGCCGTTTTACCGACAAGGTCATGTCACTTCGGCCTACGAATATTTGGGCAGCCGCTTTGGTCCGCCGATTCGGGTATATGGTGCCATCGCGTTCATTGTGGCTCAGCTGATTCGAGTCAGCATTATTCTTTACTTGATTTCCATTCCCATCGGCGAAATCACGCATTTGGACCCGGTCAAATGTATCGTGCTGGGTGGTATCTTGGTTTCCATCTACACCATCATTGGCGGTATCGAAGCGGTTGTTTGGACCGACGTGATTCAGACCATTGTCTTATTGCTGGGCGGCATTGTGTGTGTTGTCCTAGTGGCCATGAAGCTGGACAACGGTCTGTCTGACGTGTGGCAAGTTGGTTTGGCTGACCACAAACTTTCTATCCACGAACTGATGCAGGACGGTAGCCTGCGGCCGGTCAGTTGGGGCTGGTCACTCACTCATAAAACCGCGCCGCTATTGCTTCTGTTTGGCCTCACGCACTTTATGACGGAATACACTGCCAATCAAAACGTGATCCAACGCTATTGTGCCTCCAAGAGCTTGGCCGAAGCAAAAAAGGCCATGTACTTTTGCATGGTCTCCAGTATTGTTATCTGGGCGCTCTTTATGCTGGTAGGAACCAGTTTATACGTCTATTACCAAGAGCATCCTCATCCCGAAGCCACGGCCATGCTGCAAGGTCAAAAGCCCGAATCGGGAATCTTGCCGCTGTTCATTCTGACGCACATGCCGCCGGGATTGGCTGGCTTTGTCATGGCGGCTGCGATTGCCGCGGCGATGTCTTCGCTGGATTCGTCTATCAATGCGATTTCGGCAGTTGTCGTCGTCGACTTGCTTCGTCCCCATCGCAAACGACACATTTCCGATACGGCTGATCTGCGAATTGCCCAAGTCGTGGCCGTGGCATCATCCGTGGTGATGATTGGTGGTGCTGTCATTCTGTCCGGCATGCAGTCCAATACATTGCAGACCACCGCCAATGCGTTGGCGTCCCTGTGCGGAGCTGGATTGTTGGGCATGTATATGATTGGCTTTCTGACTCGGAAAGGTGACACTCGTAGTATTGGTGCCGGAATTGTCTGTACGTTGGCCTTTTCGCTGTGGATGGTGCTGAACGATAAGGCGCCGCATGTGCTGCCGTCTGTGTTGCAGATCAAAATTGATTCTTATTACGCAACACTAATCGGCAATGCCATCATGTTCATGGTCGGCTTTTCGTTGGCCTGCTTGATTCCTCGCAAACAACCGCTTCCCGCGCATCAAACGATCTGGGACGTTGATTATG
Source organism: Pirellulaceae bacterium (assembly GCA_041399205.1). GTDB lineage: Bacteria > Planctomycetota > Planctomycetia > Pirellulales > Pirellulaceae > JAGQOZ01. The sequence continues at coordinate 72,342 of JAWKTK010000016.1, forward strand.
ATCAGGTGACGTAGATGAACGAATTGGCACTTGAAGTTGACCAAGATCACCAAGTCAGCCGGAAGGATTATGATCAGGTGACGTAGATGAACGAATTGGCACCGCTTGCTCCGTCAACAAGCTTGGTGGTACTCGGATCCATCAACGTCGATTTGACGATTCGGTCCGAACGCCTACCAGCGATCGGCGAAACGGTTGTGGGCGGTTCGTTCTATCGAGCCCATGGCGGAAAAGGTGCGAATCAGGCCGTCGCGGCGGTTCGCTACCTACAAGGCCATGTTTCGTTGATTGGTGGCGTGGGCGACGATGCCTTTGGCCGCTTGATGATTCAACATTTGCAATCGGATGGGATCGACACAAGCGAAGTTTGTCTGCATCCAAGCGAAGCCACCGGAACGGCCCTGATCCTAGTGGATGTCCAAGGGAACAATTGCATTAGCGTGGCGTCTGGCGCAAACAGTTGTGTGACGGCAGACGCGATCCGAACCATCTCGGCGGCGTTTTGGCAACGACATCCCGTCGCGTTGGCCAGTTTGGAAGTTCCGTTGCTGGCGGTCCATCAATTCTTGCGAATGGGTCGTGAACGTGGTCAGCAAACCATCCTGAATCCGGCTCCCATTCCAACGAACCAGACTCAGTTGCTGTCCGATACGCTGAGCTACGTCAACGTGCTGACGCCAAACGAAACAGAAGCCCTGTGGTTGCAGAGCTGCCTTCCCGAATTGAATCGGGATGGCCCGTCTGAATCGGCCACCGAGATCGCTGTTCGTATTGCGGACCATTTTGCTTGCCATTGCGTCTTGACCTGCGGCGGCAATGGTGCCTATTGGGCGGCACCCGGTTCGACCTTGCGTCATTTTCCTGCACACGCGGTTCGCGCCGTCGACACCACTGCGGCTGGCGACGCCTTTAGCGGCGTCTTATCGGCCGCAATTCTGGAAGGCCAACCCATGGAAAACGCGATACCTCTTGCCATGGCCGCTGCCGCCTGTTCTGTACAAAAAGAAGGCGCGCAACCTAGTTTGCCGAACCGAACCGCAGTCTTGACGCAATTAGCTGAATTGAACGAAAGCGGCCATCCCAACTGACGAATGCTGAGAAAATTCGTATTACTGGTGTGACGTTTTAGAATCAGCGGCAACGTTTAGTTGACTGGGCAACGGCGTCATGTGGTGAATCTGCGGAAAAACGCGTCAATAGCGTCCGTCTGAGAAACGGAGCGCCAAGTAATTTAGACGCTTGTGATTCGTGCGAACTGGGCGTTCTAGTGGCACTGGTCGGTAAAACGAGCACCGGAATGGCGAAGTTGAGCGAAAGTGACGACACCGAATTGATTCGTCGAGCGGTCGGCGGGTCGAAGGAGGCATTTGAAATGTTGGTTCGCCAGCATGAGCTTGCCGTGCGCGTTTACCTAACGCCCTTGCTTAGGGACGCCGCGACGGTAGACGACGTTGCACAGGAAGTGTTCCTGAGTGCCTATCAGCGTCTGTCCGACTTTCGCGGCATCGGAACCATGCGGTCGTGGCTGCTGGGAATGGCCAAGAATATGGCCAAGCAGCATATTCGCAGCACCGTCCGTCGTCGCGAACGTGAGACGGGGCCTTTGGCCACGCAGATGGCCAAATGGAAGTTGGAACGACTGGAAACGCATGGGCAAAACATTTCGGACCAAGAAGAGGTGTTGGCTCAGTTGCGGCACTGTTTGGAACGCTTGTCGCCCGAGAGCCGAAATGTTGTCGAACAGCACTATTTTCGTCGAACGACGATCAAGTCCATTGCGGCGCGGCAAAAACGTAGTGCTGGTAGTGTGCGAATGATGCTTTTGCGAGTACGCCGTACGCTGAGCCAGTGTCTGGCGAAAAAGTTGAATAATTGGACATAATCCGATGAATATGAAGCGTGGCATGGACTTGGTTTCGCGTTACCTATCCGGCGATGCGCTGACGCAAGCGGAACAACAATGGCTACTCGAATGGCTTGAACAACATCCGGATCAGCGAGACGAACTGCTCACGGACGAAGCTACCGAGAGCCTGCTGCAGAATCTATTCCGACTTGACCACACCGCAGACAAATTTGTGCAGGCCACACTTAAGCGAATCATGTCGCCGCCACCGCCAACACGACATGCAGAATTCACGGCTGCCGACAATGGCAATGACAATGGCAATGACAATGGCAATGACAATGACAATGGCAAAGTAGCTGAATGGGATGATTCGGCGGGTGAAGCATTCAAGATCGAACTGCGACCAGCCTCGCGCCTTCAACGGTTCAAATGGGCGGCCAGACAGTACGCTGTTCGCAATTTGTCGTGGACGGCACTGATGTGCACTTGCAATGCTGATTTGTATCCGGTGGCGCTTGCGTTGGTGCGGACTAGATTGTCTTCGCATTCGACGCAGGAACTAGCTTCTGAACCTAAACGCATCGACCAGGCAAAGAGACAGACTGGTTCGCGACGATCGTTTCCACGGACAACGCAGCCTGGGATCAGCCTCGGCAGAAAGGAGACCGACTCGGCCCTGGTTCCTTGCGATTGACACGCGGCGTGGCGGAAGTGCGATTTGACAAAGGCACTAGCGCCCGGCTGACGGCACCTGCGGAAGTCGAGTTGGTAAGCGGTGACGAAGTGTCACTTGGATTCGGAAAACTGACGGCTCGCGTCCCAGCCAAGGCGACCGGTTTTACCGTCACGACGCCGGTTGGGCGAGTGGTCGATGTTGGCACCGAGTTTGACGTTTCCGTGAACGAATCTGGAACAACGGAAGCTCGCGTGCTTGACGGCAAGGTCTTGGTGCTTCCTCAGCGAAAGGGAGAACTCGCGGGCATCGATTGAATTGACGTCGGACACATTGGATCGAGTGGTCATGTCGGTTCCAGAAGTAGCCGCGCCGCTATTGCCGGTTTCTACCGTGGCCAGTAGTCCAAGCGGACGTTTTTTTGGGGCCATCACCGCGAATGGCAAGACGCTGGAATTTGATTCTCGCAGCGAATTTCAGGAATATCAGGCCAAGGTTGACGCACTCTTGGGTGAGTCTGCTATTTCATTCCGCGAAGAATGGTCCGTCATGGTCGAATCGTCGTCAAAGCGAGCGGTGACGCTCCAGCAGTCAAGCCGGTTCTAGAAGTTCCGTCCACGTGCGGATGGAATCGGTCGTTCGCTTCAAACACAGGGTCAGCGGAATAGCATAGGCGAGCCACTTGATGCAAGGCAAATGTTGCGCGAACAACTCCAGCAACTTCGCCAGGAACAATCGGACAACGCACCGCTTCACGAAATGCTGGATGGAATGCTGCGTCAATTGGACGAATCGGAATGATCGCGGGTGGCGTCGGATCTGCGAACCACCATGATTTCGCAGACACAAATTTTTCTGTGAAATCTGCGACAACTTCCGTGACATGGGAACTCGTGCGGCAACTACATTGCGAGCGACCAATCGTGGTCACGATTGGTCATTGAGCGGACTATTGTTCTTGTGAATCTCATTCGGAAAGGACCACGTGATGCGTGTCAATTTTTTGGATCAGGACAGTTTCTTGTTTTGGCTTAGAACACTCGCTGGCGGTGCCATAATACTTGCTTCGCAGCATCCGCTGACAGCCCAGGTGACTCAGCGCTTTGCCACCCAGCGTGCTGCGACTCAAGCCACTGCAAATAATGGCGTTCAAGAAGAAGCCACGTCGTCGGCGATTGCGAATGCCTTCGGTATCGGCGGCGGTGATACTGATAGCAACACGCGTGCACGCAATTCGCGAAGCCTTTCCGATTCTCAAAACGCGACCAGCCGAAGCGTTTCTGTTACCCAGAATGGCAAACAGGTGTCCATCTCTGAGAGTTCGGACGCTGGTATCAGCGTGACAATCAAGCCGTTGACTCCCGCAGGCGGCGCCGCACTGGTTGTGAAAGCGGCGAACCCGCAGGCACTTGGCGAAAAAAGCAAAGAAGCGTTTGATCTGTACCAAAAGTATCTTGGAAAGCCAGGCGACGCAATGGCGATTGGGCGAGGTGCACCGCGGGCGAATGTGCAGAATCATGCTTCGAATTCAACATCGGGAAAATCGGTTTCCATCACGGAAAACAACGATTCGGGAATCACGGTGACCATCAGCGAAACGGTCAACGGTGACGAACGAACCAGAACGGTTCAAGCCGCGGATGCTGCCGAGTTGAAGCGGAAAGATCCCGAAGCCTTTCGGCTGTACCAGGCGCGTGGTGCACACGATCCAAACGAACTGGCTCGTGAAAGTCGCGATATGCTCAAAGACGAGATCCGGAAGCTCCGCGACCAAAACGCCGACCGTCCCGAGCTTGGCAATTTGATTGACAGACTGCTGCAAGATCTCGATCCGTGATTCTTGGCGTTTCGACTTGAATCGCCGATATTTACTTTTCTGTTTGCGCAGTGGACGCGGCGAGAAGTCTTGGTCGAGTGGATTCTCACTTCGTTCGCCGCGAGCAGATGTCCGCTGCCTTCGCTGTTCAGTGAAGGCGAAACGACAACGGCGGCAGCCCATTATGCCGCCGCAGAAACAGCGATGCGATCGGTGGGATCAAATTCGTAACCAAATGTTTCTATGTCATCTTGATATGCGAATTGCACTCGGTCTTTACTTCGCTGCGAATAGTATTCTTGGTAAGGCGTGGTTTGCCGAGTCTCATTGACGTGCGGCAATTCTGCTTCGACATGGATTCGCTTGGCAATCATGGCAAAGTCACCGCGCAGGTTTTCGAAACGCCCCACAAAGTCCACCAACAGCTGGCCATTGGGATCGGCAATCATGCGCAATTGCTGTCCAATGTCTTTGGCAATGGCAAATTCGATGAAGTCGTCAAACCTCTGATTGGTGACCAACCGATGGCGTTTGTGCGAAGGCACGGTCTGAATGTACTTATAGGCTGAAACCAACAAGTCCCACGGATTGCGCACAAATGCGAATTTGAACAGCGAACGAAACGTGTCTGGTGGAAAGTGTCGTTGCACAGCCATGATCGGATCATGTGTCCGAAAACGCAAATGGCGATAATCGCCCAAGCAGTAGTTGATGGAAATGCCGCAGCGTTGCAACAGTCGGTTGGTCCACCAATGTTCGTTATCGTGTTGATACGCAGACAGCGCCATCCGAATGCTGGTGCCGCCCGTCTTGGGAATATGAACGAACAAGAAGGATTTTTCGAACGAAATTAACATGAATACTCGTACCGTTTAACTGCCCAAATTCATCCGACACGAACCCGGCTGATTCGCTAGCATGCGACGCCGCTACTTGCGTCTCGAACCGGTTCGTCTCCAGTGGTGCCGGAATATCAAATCCAACGTCTTCAAGCAAGATCGGGCTTGCATGCCGTTCGCTTGAGCGCAGTGCTATGAAAGTACGATTAGGCGAATCTGCTGCAAATCCATGCACGTCCACTCGCGTAGTTACCCGATCTTCGCCACGGACAGCACAGCTAGCGCCAGCATTAGCCGCATTAGCCCCGGACGAAACATCGACACGACCAACGCCAACGCCATCTTCTCCGGCGGTGTAGAAGTGGACTCGGTTAGCGACTATCTTTCGTCGCTGCGATGAACGGGTCCAACCAATCGTTTTCTGTGGCGTTCACATCAAGACTGGCGCGAACCGTTCGAGACTTTTCTGACCAATCACGGTCACTTTGCAGTGCTGCGGCTGTGGCGAAAAGGGAATCGATATCGTTGGCTGAGGCTAGATTTGCGGCGAACGAATAGTTGCCCGCTTGGAACGGACGACATTTTGAAATGCTAGAATCACGTTGGCTGATGACGGTGGATTTTACGTTGGAAGATGTGCAAGTGGATGGAAACGCTTATGGGAATCCATTTGGCCGGCGCGAATTCGCCGTTACCCAAGTTTTATTCGTCCATCAGCGGTTCGACGTTCATAATGGTGCAGTTGGGCAATTTCGCTTGCAATCGCTCGACCGCTTGATGCGAAATTCGCCCACCCACTACCAGCGTTTCCAAGCTTGTGAGCGATTCCAAATGAACCAGACCGTGGTCCGTAACTCTGGTCGTATCGATGCGAAGTTCACGCAGTTGCGGCAGTCGACAAATCTGCCGCATGCCATCGTCGGTCACCAGCGAATTGTCCAACCACAATTCTTGCAGTTGCGGCAATGACACCAGTTGCTCAAGTCCGGCATCGCCCACTCGAGTGCTCCCGAGTATCAATGTTTGAAGGTTTGGAAGTTCAGAAATGTGCTGCAGGCCGGCGTTATCAACCCGAGTTCTCCGGAGCGAAAGCCACGTCAAGTTTTCTAGATTGGCAAGATATTGCAAGTCAACGCTAGTAATTTGCGTTTGCTGCAGATCTAGCGTCGTCAGTTGCCGCAGGTTCCGAATGCACGCCAGTCCATGACGAGGCAACGTGGTGCGGCTAAAGTCGATGCGTTTCAATTCGGCAAATGATTCCAGCGGTTCGGTCAGCTCCAGCATCGATTCCTGCGACCAATCGGGCGTGATCCATTCCACCGATTCATTGGTCTCCCAGCTGACACGTCCGCCAGCGGAAATCCTACGACCGAAGGCGCCGTTCGCATTCTGAAACGACACCGCCACCACCGGATCGTGATTTCGCCACGGCAATAGCCACGCATACCAATCGGGTTCCGGAAACAAGCGCATATGGATTCCCTGAATACGTGTGCGACGCTAACTCGATGGCTCCATGCTGACGACATATCCGATGCACATTGCTCACATGCCGCCGGTACGCTTGCCGACGGTTTGCCACCCACCCGAACCACAGACACACAAACAAGACCAATAGCATGACGGCCTTCAGGCTGAAGCGAACAGGCAAACGCATGACACAGGCTTGTCAGTAAGGAATGGTCAATCAGAAAGCAGACGAATCAGATCCGCCGACGTTGCCTTTCGAGGATTATTCTGCAGACGCTGAATATTGACCGACGCAGCGATGGCCGGAATTTGATCATTCGAAATATCCCAACCAACAATGCTGGTCTGGCCACCGACGTCCACAATCAACGAATTCAACCGTTCGACCGCTTCTGTCAGTGTAGCAGCGCCACACGCTTCGACAATTCGCTGGATCTGTCGGCGAACATAAGTAAGGCCTCGATCTTCATTCAGATTTTGGCCACTGACTTCCGCATTGAAGCTCAAACAGCGAACCAGATTCGTGGCCACCGCAAATCCGTGCGGGATCCCCAACTGGCTGGTCAAATAATAGGATAACGCATGCGGCGCCGTTGTTTTGGAAACCTGGATAGCTCGACCGGCCAGATGAGCGGCTTCGGCCATCGCTTGGCGAACTTGCTTGTTGGGCGCATGTACCGCTTGCCGCAGAGACGTAAACGCCAGCCGTAATGCTTGTTCGGCATCCGCCACCGAATCTTCCGTGGCCTGATTGCTCCACATCGATTCGACTGCCTGACATAACGCGTCCAGTCCGCAACTGGCCGTCAGTCGCGGCGGGCAGGACATGGTCAGTTCCGCGTCCAGCACCACCAAGTTGGCTCGTAGTCCAGGATGTGACAAGGAATACTTCTGTCCTTGGGCATAGACAACGGCAAATTGCGTGGCTTCACTGCCGCTACCCGACGTGGTGGGCACCGCCCAAAACGGCCGACCATCGGGCTGCCAAGATTGTTCGCCACGAATCTGCTGAAGGGCCAAGGTGTGGTCAGGGGCAATAGACCGAGCGAGCTTGGCGATATCCATCGCGGACCCGCCGCCAATGGCCACGATCACGTCCGCGTCCGAATTGGCGAATGCGCTGGCGGCATGCACAGCATCGTCCAGTTGCGGATTCGCTTGGAAATCTTGAAACAACGTGACTTGTACGTGCGAATCTGCTATTTGCTGGACGAAATCGGCCGCTCCCGATTCGCGAAACGCTACCGCATCTGCCACCACAAATATCGAACGCACAGATGCGGCCGCAAGTTCGTTTTGCAATTCCGAAAGTTGTGAAAGACGAATGGGCTGATCAGATAGCGAACGACTCATATCAAATATTGGAAGCGATTATCCTCGGGCAATAACACAAAGTCTCCGATGCAGACGAAGCGACAACGTTTCATACCCCGGCATCCGGCGACATACAGCACACAATCTGCGAACCTAAGATTGTCCAGCAATTCTAGTCGCCACGCCACCCGCCATCACCAATCCTAAGACGCTGAAATGCCCATTCCGACAGGTGCGGCCCGACGCATTGTGGCAGAGCGTAAGCGGGGATTGCTGGCACCTTTTGAAGTTGCGCATGTGCCTTTCTCGGCGGAATATCGTACCTTGCCCCTACCTGCGGATGGCAAAAACAAAACCGTCATGGTCAAAACAGATCAAACGTGAAATACTTGTGGCGACGTTTGTCTTACCCTTCCCACTGAAGATGATCTGTTTGCAAAGGTCCAGTCATGGCCCAACAACTCTTCTGGCCTGTGATCATTCTGTTGATTTTCTTGGGAATCGTGGTGCTGGAAGTCTTCTTGCCCACAGGCGGCCTGTTGGGCGTTTTGGCTACCATTGCCTTTGCGTCGTCCGTGGTCATTGCTTTCATGAATGGTGGCCTGTTCGTGGGAACGCTGTTCTTAGTTTTTGCCGCCGTCTTATTAGGTTTTGTCTTATGGCTAACGGTGCGAATTTGGCCTCACACGCCCATTGGCAAACTGATTATCGTGCAACCTCGCAGTTCGGACGAAGTGATTCCGCCCGAATATGAACGTTTGAAGCTGCTGATCGGCCGGCAAGGTGTCGCCACCAGCACGATGTTGCCGAGTGGTTCGGTTCGCATCGACGGTCGTTCGCTGGACGCCATCAGTGACGGCCGGCCCATTGAAAGTGGACAGCGAATCAAAGTGGTGGCGGTCAAAGCCCGAGCGGTCGTGGTGCGAGCATGTGATGCGAACCCGACGAAGGTCCGAAACAAAGCGATCATAGTCAAGTAGAATCTACTGAAGTTTTGGATAATCTGATTCCCGATCCCTTTGATTCCAGCAGTGATGCGTAGCGAACCCGCAGCATGCCCGGCGTTATCTGGTTGACGCGGTGGTGGAGCGGGCCGATAACAATGGATATTCCATCGTACATATTGGCAGGAACCCAATTTATGTTAATTGCCGCAATCCCTCAGATTATTGTCATCGGGTTTGTTCTGATTGCGTTTTTCGCGGCGTTGGTCGCGTTCTTCATTATTACTCGCTACTTTCGTTACTGGATTCAGTCGGTCACCACCGGTGCTGGAATCCGCATGTGGGACTTGATTGGCATGTACTTCCGCAAGGTGGATCCGGCGGTGATTGTGCGCAGTAAGATCATGGCAGTCCAAGCTGGGCTGGATGAATCGACCGGTCTGACCAGCAAAGCCTTAGAGGCTCATTATTTGGCAGGCGGAAACGTACCGTTGGTTGTCCAAGCCTTGATTGCTGCGAACAAAGCCAAAACCATCGAATTGACATTTCAAGAAGCCACCGCCATCGATTTGGCGGGCCGCAACGTATTGGAAGCGGTGCAGACCAGCGTCTATCCCAAAGTGATTGATTGTCCAGCCAAGGGTTCCAAGCGACCATCTCTGGACGCGGTAGCCAAAGACGGAATTCAGTTAAAAGTCAAGGCTCGAGTGACCGTGCGAGCGAACCTGCAGCGGCTGATCGGCGGTGCGACGGAAGAAACGATTGTGGCTCGAGTGGGCGAAGGGATCGTTAGCGCAATTGGTTCGTCCGATTCGCATGGTCATGTTTTGGAAAATCCGGATCGAATCTCCAAAGCCGTGTTGGCCAAACGACTGGATGCTCAAACGGCATTTGAAATCGTTTCGATCGACATTGCCGACATTGACGTGGGCGACAACATCGGCGCTCGTTTGCAAGCCGATCAGGCCGAAGCGGATACGCGAGTTGCTCGGGCGCGAGCGGAACGGCGTCGCGCGATGGCGGCGGCGGCGGAACAAGAACAGATTGCTCAGATTGTCGAAAGTCGAGCTCGTTTGGTAGAAGCACAAGCGGACGTTCCCAAGGCGATGGCCGCTTCGTTTCGCAGCGGAAAACTCGGGATCTTGGACTATTACAAACTGCAAAACGTCCAGGCCGATACCGATATGCGAGCCTCCATTGCCGGTACAGGTTCCACCGGTTCGACGCAAAGACAGACCAACTAACAAACACGTTAGTCACAAAATACGTGTTCTGGCATTGATTGGTCAGACCGAATCAATCACGGAATGCATTGGGAGCCAGATTCGTGGGCGACATCATTAATGTCATCATTTTCATTGTGGTAGTGCTGTTCTCTGTGCTTGGGCAGTTCATCAAAGAAAAACCTCCGGGCAGGCGACAGCCGGCGCGTCGAGTTCCACCGCCCGATCCAGCCGCACAACCCAATCGCAACGCGTTGGAAGGCGAAATTGAAGATTTCCTGCGACGCGCCATTGGCTGGGACCAACCTGCTGAGGCCGAAGTAGTGGAACCTGAAATCGAAGAAGCGGAACCGGCGATTCGCACATTGACCAACACACAAACGGATTCTATTCGAGCAGGCGAATCGGTCGCTTCGCACGTGCAACAGCATCGGCTGGGCGAAACGATTGATCATTCGGACGAACGCTTGGAAGGTCATTTGCACGATGTGTTCGAACATCGACTCGGCAGCCTTGCGTCTGAAAAATCAACATTCCAAATCAGCGAAGGAACCGACGCCAACGCTTGGGATTACGAATCGACTCAAACGGCAAGTTATATCACGGGTCAGGACATTCGTAACCTTTTTCAATCGCCGGACGACATACGAAAAATTATCGTCGCCAACGAAATCTTGCGTCGGCCCACCGACCGCTGGCAGTAGAAAGAACCCATGCAGATCAATCCCCAGACGACAAAAATTGGCTGGATCGGAACCGGCGTAATGGGCAAAAGCATGTGTGGTCATCTGTTGGCCGCCGGCTATGCAACCACCGTCTATAGTCGCACGAAATCGAAATCGGATGACCTGTTAGCCGCCGGCGCGCAATGGGCCGATACACCTAAGCAAGTGGCCGAAGCCAGCGACGTCATCTTTTCGATCGTTGGTTTTCCCGCCGACGTGCGCAGTGTTATCTTGGGGACAGACGGAGTGCTGGCCGGTTGCAAACCTGAAAACATCATCGTCGACATGACGACCAGTCAGCCATCCTTGGCGATCGAAATTGCCGAAGCCGCCGCCGCCCAACACGTCCATTCGATTGATGCGCCCGTGTCTGGTGGCGATATCGGCGCCAAGGAGGCTCGATTGTCTATCATGATTGGCGGCGCCGAATCGGCCGTCACTTCGATTCAACCCTTACTAAAATTGATGGGCCAGACGATTGTTCGCCAAGGTGGACCGGGTGCGGGGCAACACACCAAGATGGTCAACCAAACATTGATTGCCACCAACATGATTGGCGTTTGCGAAGCGCTGCTGTATGCCCATCAAGCGGGCCTGGATTTGGAAACCGTCATGCAGTCCGTATCGTCCGGCGCCGCCGGCAGCTGGTCACTTTCGAACTTGGGGCCTCGGATCATCAGCCACAACTTTGATCCCGGCTTTTTTGTGGAACACTTTGTGAAAGACATGGGAATTGCATTGGACGAAGCCAAACGCATGAACCTTTCGCTGCCCGGTTTGGCACTGGCGCACCAGCTGTATATCGCGTTGCAAGCTCAAGGTCATGGTAAAGCGGGAACGCATGCGCTGCAGTTGGCGTTGGCCAGTCTGTCCGGCATCCGCTGGTAGTTGGTCCACTGGTCTTGGTGTCCTGTTCATTGCGAAATAAATTGTCAATTGGAGTTTGATCATGCACCGTCGAACATTCTTGCAAGGCGTATCCGCCGTGTCGCTCTCGTCCGTGTTGGCTCGCCCGCTGCACGCCATTCCCGCCGCCAATCCTTATCTGAAAAACATCGGATTGCAGCTGTGGACGGTCCGTAATCAGATGGAAGACAGCGTTCCTAAGACGCTCAAGGCGGTTGCCGACGCCGGGTACAAGCAAGTGGAATTGATGGACGTGGAAAAAGGTGCGGGCATTGCCAAGACCGCTCGAGACCTTGGCATGGACGTCACCTCGTCGTTCTTTGACTGGCAAGTGATTTGCAAACCGGGGTTGTTTGTTTCCAGCCAAGACAAGGTGGTGGAAGCGGCAAAAGACATGGGGCTGAAGCATTTGGTTTTCGGCTACATTGGCAAGGGTTCGCGAGAAACCAAGGCTCAGTATCAACGCTGGGCGGAACGAGCAAACGCGTTGGGCGAAAAATGTCAAACGGCTGGCATCCAGTTATGTTATCACCATCATTCGTTTGAATTCGGCAAGCTGGCTGGTTCGAACGAAACGGGGTTTGATATCCTGGTTCGCGAATTTGACACGAAGCTCGCCAAGTTTGAAATCGATGTCTTTTGGGTCGCCATTGGCGGTCGCGATCCGCTGAAGGTTTTGCAGCAGTTGGACGGCCGAGTCACCCAAGTCCATTTGAAAGACCTGCTGGCTGGCACTCCGGTGATTCACGACGAAAGCAAAGTGCCCAACGACGCGTTCCGAGAAGTCGGCCAAGGCACCATCGATTTTTCGTCCATTTTGGAAACCGCAAAACAAATTGGCGTACAGCAATGTCACGTCGAACAAGACCAATCGCCCGATCCGATCGCCAGTATCGGCACTAGCTTGGCGTATCTGACAAAAGGTTAGGCGCGAAACGGCTGAGGATTTTGTTCGCAGGGAAGAAGCCTCAAGAAACCTCGTCTACAGCAGTTCGCGCTGCGTAAAGAAAATGAAGTTTGACATTGAAGCCGAATTGTTCGTGATTCCGGAATCAGAAGGTGGTCGTCGCCGTCCCTTTTTTTCGGGATATCGACCGCAATTCCGCTTTCAAAATTTGGATAATGACGTCAATATCACGATTCTGAACCGACGTGGCGTCACTATGCGGCTTCCGTCTCGCTGCGCTGTAGTCTTGTGATGTGCAGCAAATAGAGATGTTCGGCGGTTTCGCCGCCGTCCGTTGATACGAAAATCCAGTGTTTCATCAGCAAAGCAGTTTCGGGGTGCTTGACGGTGATATGAGTTCCGTCACTCATGACAATGGTGAACGTTACAAATGGTGTGGCCTTCAACATCTTCCGTAGTTCTTCTTGCATCGCTTTTCCTGACGATATTGCTCGAAAAGAAATTCGCTTGATTCGCATTTGAAACGTGGCAATTTCGGCTATGGTAATTATGCCGTTCGTTTCCCATTCGAGAAAAAAGTTCGTACAACTCCGTGTTCCAAGCGAACGCCGGTGGCACGAGCCTCGTCTTTCGGCCAAGACTTTATGGTTCCGTTCGAATAACGCAATAAAGCAGTCACAGGGAGCTTCCAAATGGGCATCTGGAATGGGCTCAAGCGTGCGTCGCGGGCAATCGCGGAAAGCACTGGTCCCGCAAGATATTCGGCCGGTGGAAAACAGGTTCGTTGCGAACATTGCGGGCACGATCAATTTGCTGAAGGAAGCGCACAACTCAATACTGCCGGCATGACATTCATGGGATTAGACTGGGCGAACCAAACAGCAACAACACTCACGTGCCACGCGTGTGGACGGATTCATTGGTTTGGGATCAGGCCCCAGCGACACTAGCGAATCAAAAGATGCCTGCCACCCTCTCCGCTATTTTCTTGCGATTCTCGCAGCGGTTACGGTTCGAATCTCACGCATCTAGTCTGATAAACGTCGGCGCCGGTTCAGCGGCATGAAATGGGAAATTCGGAGGAATCACGAATTTTGTGACAGACGTTTTCGTTATTAGTAGTAGAGCGTCCCTGTTGTGCGTGCTAGCGCGCTGGTGGCGGTTTCTTGGTCTGAAAGTATGACAATCTCAGATGGGATGGGACATGCGAATTCACAGCGCCGTTATTGTCGCCTTCTGCGTTGCAGCGTGGACTAATCTTGTTCCGGCGGAAATTTATCGCACTGACGGCCAATGGATCCCTGGGACCGAAGGGATCGAACCGGGGCCGGGAGTCGTCTTGGACGGTTGGGACTTGCATGCCGCCAACTTGGCGTCGCTAGATCTGTCAAATAGCAGCTTTGTAGAAGCGAACTTAGCGAGTGCTGATTTGCGTTCGAAATTGTCTAATGCGAATCTGATTCGCGCCGATTTGACCGACGCCAATTTGGCTGGCAGTAATTTGTATCAAACCAACTTGGCTGGGGCCACTTTGAATAAGGCGAACTTGTCCAACGCCATCATTCGCAGCGGAAATTTCGTGAGCGCGCGTTTCCAAGACGCAAATCTGGAGAACGTGAAGATGCTCGCTATCAGCGATAGCCCACACCTGTTCGCCCTAGCGGATTTTAGCCGAGCCAACCTTGAGGGCGCGGATCTATCCAGACTTGAACTTTCCGGAGCGAATTTCACCGACGCGATCTTACGTGACTCCAAAATTTCCTTTTCCCAAGCCCAAGCGGCCGATTTTACGCGAGCGGATTTTACGAATGCAGAATTGCGTTACCGTACAATACCTGGTCTGGATGCGGCTTCGTTTCGTGAAGCTCGGTTTGACCACGCAATCCTGCATCTGTTTCTCCGCGGGAAATTCTTGGATCGCGTCGATTTAACGAACGCAACTTACAATCAATGGACAACGTTTCCTCGCGATTTTGTTCCCGAAGCACACGGCATGATTTTTGTACCGGCGGTCTCGGGCGATTTGAACGGGGATCGACTGCTAACAGTGGACGATATCGACGCGTTCTATAACGCGCCTCGGTTTTCCAACTGCGAAGGATGCAATAGCACGCGATTTTCGCTTTTTGATCTCAATCAAGACCAACGTATGGACGTCGCGGATCGGATCACTTGGATCCACGATTTCGCGGAAACATGGATGGGTGACGCCAACCTGGATGGACAGTTCGACAGTCAAGATCTAGTGTTGGTAATGCAGGCTTCCCAATTCGAACGGCGAGTGAATGGCGAAAACGAAATTTATAACGCCACTTGGGCAGATGGGGATTGGAATGGGGATCGCCGGTTCAATAGCCAAGACTTTGTCCTGGCGTTTCAGGATGGCGGTTACGATGCGGGCATGCGTATTCCCGATTCGAGAAACCGTATGCGCGGAGTTCCCGAACCGGACAACGGCGTGGAGTGGACAATGGCATTATTGGCTGCATTGGTCCTGCGCAACCTCAATCGACCAGCTCGAACCAAGCGTTAAGGTTGGGCCGAAAATTTTCAACAACGGTGCCACAACGCGAAATCGATCGCGAACATCTGCGGTGCCTGTATTGTCGGTATTCGAAAGCCGACTGTGCGACTTCGCTTGACGAAAGAACTTCTGATCGGCTCTCTTTCTCCGTCGAACCCGATATACTTGCAGGTCCAATATTGGGTTCGTCATACATAACGTTTTGTTACAGCAAAGTGGGAAATTCGAATTTATGAATTCCAGGCAACTACAAAAGCTGGGCGTGCCTCCCCACTGCGTCCGAACGGCCATTACAGCGGTTCAAGATGCCGTGTCGTCTGGCACAATTTCCGGCAAGCAAGTCAAACAACAGATCCAGCAAGTGCTGCAACAGCCCAAGCTGTTTGTGGGTGATGCGCATTTCGGAAACTTGGCAACTGAATTGCTGGAAGAGACAGCGGCACCGGTTCGCGCTCCAGTCACTTATCGCACGTGGGGTGAAGCCGGCATTGACTCGCAAGCCAAGTCGCAAATGGACAACGCCTGTCGTTTGCCCAACGCCGTCGCGGCTGCATTGATGCCCGACGCGCATGTTGGCTACGGATTACCGATTGGCGGAGTCTTGGCGTGCGAAAATGCCGTTGTGCCCTATGCCGTGGGAGTCGATATTGCGTGCCGAATGAAATTGTCGGTGCTGGACACGCCCGTCGATTCGTTGCAAGATCGGTTCCCTGAATATTGCCAATCCTTGGAAGAAGGAACTCGATTTGGCGTCGGTGCCAAATACAGCCGCAAGCAGCAACATGCCGTGATGGATCAGGATTGGAACGTTTCACGAGTGACTCGAGAAAACAAAGACAAGGCCTGGGCGTAGCTCGGTACATCGGGCTCGGGCAACCACTTTGCGGAATTCGGCATTCTCACGCTGGCCGCACCTGACAACGATTTGGGCCCAGCCGCTGGTTCGTATGAAGCGCTACTCAGTCACAGCGGAAGTCGAGGCACCGGGGCGGCAGTCTGTTCCACCTACAGCAGTATCGCTCGCAGTCGTCTGCCCAAACGGTATGAATCGGCCGGACAATTGGCGTGGCTGGAACTGGATTCGGAAGAAGGTCGCGACTATTGGAACGCCATGAATCTAATGGGCGACTACGCTTCGGCCAATCATGCCGTGTTGCACCGCAATGTCACCAAGTTGCTGGGAGCTCATGTCATTGCCGGTGTTGAAAACCATCACAACTTTGCGTGGAAGGAAACGCATGGCGGACGAGAAGTCATTGTGCATCGCAAAGGTGCAACGCCGGCGGGCGAAGGCGTGTTAGGAGTGATCCCCGGTTCTATGCGAGATCCCGCGTTTGTGGTCAAAGGCAAAGGAAACGCGGAAAGCTTGGATTCGGCCAGTCACGGCGCCGGCCGCTGTATGTCTCGAACCGCCGCCAAAGCGAAATACAACTTCCAGGCCGAAGCAAAGTCGTTGGCCAAGCGAGGCATCACGGTGCTTTCGGCCGGAGCAGATGAAGTTCCGGGCGTCTACAAAAACATCTTGGATGTCATGGCCGAACAAGACGATTTGGTGGCGATCGTAGCGAGATTCGATCCCAAGATTGTCAAGATGTGTGGCGATGGAAGTCGAGCGGAAGATTGAGCATTATGCGTGCCTCGCCTTCGCTGTGGTCGGTTTGGTAACGCCTTGTGGAGTTGCGCATTTGCGTTTTCCGGCGGAATTTCTTAGCCCGAAGCGTCAGCGAGGGGCCATCAAAAGCGCTTAATTTCCCTCACTTACGTTTCGGGCTATGAAAACGCGCAACTTTCAAAAAGCGTCAGCAGCTTCAAAATGCGGAGGCTTGAAAATGGTGTGGCGATTGACACTAGAACGCGTCCGCCATGTCTTTCGCGTGATAGCTGCTACGCACAAAGGGACCGCTGGCCACTTTTTTGAAGCCCATGCGTTTGGCGGCTTCGCCGAGTTCGGTGAATTCTTGCGGAGGAATATAACGAACGACGGGCAAATACTTGTCGACGGCGGGTTGGAGATATTGGCCCAAGGTCAAAAAGTCGCATCCGGCGTCTAGTAAATCGGCTAAGACATCGAATAGTTCTTGGTGCGTTTCGCCCAATCCCAACATCAAACCACTCTTGGTTTTGACGGAAGGGTCATACTGTTTGACTCGTCGCAACATTTCCAGCGTCCACGCATAGTCCGACTTGGGCCCTCGCACTTGGCGATACAGCCGAGGTACCGTTTCAGTGTTGTGATTAAATACTTCTGGCTTCGCATCGATCACTCGTTTCAACGCCTCCTTGCAAGTAACAAAATCGGGCGTCAGCACTTCAATCGTGGCGTTTGTGGCGCGGCGTACGGCCGTAACGGTTTGGTAGAAATGATCGGCGCCACCATCCGGCAAGTCATCTCGAGTGACCGACGTAATGACAACATGCTTCAAGCCCAGTCGTTTGGCTGCTTCGGCCACTCGATCTGGTTCGTCCCCTTCCAATTGGTCCGGCTTGCCTCGCGCGACCGAACAGAAGCCGCAGGGCCGAGTGCAAACGTTGCCCAAGATCATGAACGTGGCCGTTTTTTGCGAATAGCACTCCATGCGATTGGGACATTTGGCGTTGTCACATACCGTTTCCAGGCCCAATTCTTCCATCAGATTGGCGGTCATGTGATTGGCGTTTCCCAAAGGCACTTGTCGCCGGAGCCATTCCGGGAGACGTCGGCCAGTGTTGCCAACAGGCACGGAAGTAGCATCAACGATTGGAAGTTCTGGAAAGGTGGATTCGCTCACAAAAAGATCCCACATGCGATAAGGTTCTCAGGCCAGATGCTTCGACCAATGCGGACGACCAGCACTGAAGTCATTGTATCAATTCAAAATGGTTCGCCCACCGAGGGCAGGCGGGGATGCACGCGTCCAGCATTCTTAACCGACACAACGCGTCGCCCTCAGCACAGATTTGCAATATCGAATCTCTAATCCCTACAGGCTCGCATTGCCAAATAACCAAAGGCATACTATCTTTGAGGGACTACATTAAGGCATGCAATCGTACGGCGGCTGTAGGCCGCTCCTGTACTTGATCAAGAAGGAAGTCAAACGATGGTAGCTTGGGACGAATTTTCGGACGCGGAAAAGCAAAAGCTGATGAAGGACGATAGTGAAGCCTGGAACAAGATCTGTACCATCTTGTTGGCCATCATCAGCATTGGCCTGGGCATTGCGTTCCTGGCCATTTTGATCGATTCGATCTTGTATTAGTCAAGCGAAAGTGGCGTTCGCCTGAAATGGCATGCGGGCGCCGTCAATCTACTGCCAAAACAGCCCAAGGCGTTTTACCCACCGGCAGAATCTTGGTGCGAACCAATCGACCATCATCTTGCAGTCGATAAATGGCCAGCTGGCCGGAATCTTGACCGGCGGCGTACAGATAGCGGCTTTGCGAATCAATGGTAAAGCTGCGAGGAGTCTGTTCGGTGGCAAATTGCCCCAATGAAGTCAGACGTCCTGAATTCGGATCAATTGCAAATCCGGCAATGCTATCGTGGCCTCGGTTGGCCACATAGATAAACCGGCCGTCCGATGTCATTTCGCAGCGCGCGGTCGAATTATCATCCGCCGGAAAGTCGTCTGGTAACGTGCTCACGGTTTGCTGCAACGTCAATTGACCGGAAGCTTGATCCACGGTGAAGAAATTGAGGTTGTCTCCTTTTTCCCCATTGGAATACAGCCAGCGATCGTTCGCGTGCATGGCGACATGTCGAAATTGAAAATCGTCCGGCGCGGTGAATCGATCGGGAGACATCAAACGCAATCGCCCAGTATCTGAGTTGAATTCGAATTGGAAAATACAATTCGCTCCGGTATGAGAAACATACGTGCGCCGGTTTTGAGAATCGATGGCAATCCCGTGAGCTCGCGCGGCCGTCGGCACGGTTTGCACCGGTTGCGGACTAAGCGAACCATCTTCATGGATCGCGTGCACACACACCTTGTTGGCCACATAGTAGGCGCTCAACAAAAATCGTCCCGTCGCGTCCACTTGCAAATACGCGGGATCTTCTCCTCCAGCCGCCACGCTGATCAAGACGGGTGGCGTTTGTGGATTTTGGATCGAATAGCTGGCCAGCTGGCCGGTAGATCGAAACGACACCAGCAACCAGCGTCGATCAGGCGAAGTGCACATGATGGCAGGTTCCGCAGGACACGTGACTTGGCCGGTCCGATGTAATTCGCCGGTTTCTGCATTTCGTTCGAATTGCACAATCTGCTTTGCTTCCAACAAAGAAACAAACAGACGTTCGTTTGCGTGCAGTATTCGATCGCACAGCGTCCAGACGGCCACGGCCGCAAGCAGCCAGTTCCAATTTCGATGCATGTTAGTCTCCAGTCGAACAAGGTTTGGTGGTCAACCGACTCAGCCTGCCTGCCTTGAAACAGGCATCGTAGCCGCTGCGGATCCACCGTAAACGTTTGCGTGTTGTTGTTGCGAAATTGCGTGTTGTTGTTGCGAATCAGTTCAACATGACCGACGTTGCCTGTCCAGATAGCAACACCGTCGGATATTCGAATGCTCATTTAATTGGCAAACGGATCGGTGGCGGAATCCGCAATTCGCATCCAGCCAATCGAGTGCCGTCTGGTCTCCTGTTGGTCGCTGGCGGGAACCGTTATCATGGAGGTTTCCGCAAGATCGGCGGTTTGGTGATTGCGGACAGTGAATTTCCAGAATGTATGACCCGAAGGATGACAGTGGGCAATGAAACTGGTCAAAGCAAAAAATAGTGCTGGGCAGATTGTGGTCGGGATCTGGGAAGATCAGTCTGTGATCCCGTTGGCCGACTTTCAAGGTGAAGGCGGATTGCAGAAACTACTGGATGCCACCGACGTTGGTTCTACGGCTCGACAAGCAGTGCAGCCCAACCAAGCCCTGCCGTTGTCTGACGTGCAATTGTTGGCGCCCATTGATCAGCAAGAAGTTTGGGCGGCTGGTGTCACCTACATTCGCAGCAAGGCCGCTCGAATGGAAGAGTCGGAAGCCGCCGCGTCGTGTTATGATCGAGTTTACGTTTCGGATCGCCCTGAATTGTTTTTGAAGGCGACGCCGCATCGAGTGGTCGGGCCGAACGGAGCTTTGCGAATTCGCTTTGACGCCACTTGGAACGTTCCCGAACCCGAATTGACGTTGGTCCTGAATTCGCGCAAAGAATTTGTTGGCTTTACCATCGGTAATGACATGAGCAGTCGCGACATCGAAGGCGACAATCCGCTGTACCTTCCGCAAGCCAAAGTCTACAACCAATGTGCCGGCATGGGACCGTGCATCACGTTGAAAGACGCCATGCCTGCCGTGCCGGAAATTGGGATTCGGCTGATCGTGCGTCGCCATGACACGGTGGTCTTTGAAGGAGAAACCGGCGCCGATCAGATGGCTCGGTCTTTCGAAGAATTGATTCAGTGGCTGTGCCGAGAAAATTCGTTTCCCAACGGCGCGTTCTTGATGACGGGCACGGGAATTGTGCCCGATACGTCATTCACACTACAAACCGACGATGTGGTGGATATTCAAATCGACGGCATCGGTACGTTGACGAACACAATTGTGCAATCTCAACCTTAGCGAGGAACCTGATGGCTGAACCAGTCTTGATTAATGGCGAATGGAAGCAGGCGAACGCATCGTCGACATTCCAATCGTTCAATCCAAATACCACCGAACCCATTCCCTTCGAATTTCCCGTCAGCAGTTGGTCGGACTGTGACGAAGCCTTGTCAGCGGCCGCTGCCGCCGCGTCAGAATTGCGCACGCTTTCGGGCAGCCAAATAGCCGCGTTTTTACGAGCGTTCGCCGATCGGATTGAAGCTCGAGCGGACCAATTAGTCGAAGCCGCCCATCAAGAAACGGCACTTCCCAAGTCTCCTCGGCTGGCGGACGTCGAACTGCCTCGTACCACCAATCAGCTGCGTCTGGCAGCGCAGGCGGCAGAAGAAGGTTCATGGCGACAAGCCACCATTGATACCAAAGCCGGAATTCGATCAGTTTACGAAGCGATCGGTCCTGTTGCCGTTTTTGGACCAAATAATTTCCCCTTCGCGTTTGGCAGTGTTTCCGGCGGTGATTTTGCCGCAGCCATTGCGGCTGGAAACCCGGTCATTGGCAAAGCGAATTCTTCGCATCCTCGCACCACACAACTTTTTGCAGAAGCGGCATTGGAAGCCATCCAAGCCACCGATGTTCCCGCCGCTACCGTGCAGTTGATCTATCGCACTAGCCATGCGGACGGGGAACGGTTGGTGGCGGACAATCGGTTGGGCGCCGTCGGATATACGGGAAGTCGTTCCGCTGGACTGAAGCTGAAAGCCGCTGCGGATGTGGTGGGCAAACCAATCTACCTGGAGCTTTCCAGCGTCAATCCGGTTGTGATTTTGCCAGGCGCGCTGAACGAACGATTGGACGAATTGGTAGACGAATTCTGTACTAGCGGTCTGATGGGAGCAGGGCAGTTTTGCACGAATCCGGGTCTGTTGGTGTTGTGTCAAGGAGCGGAGACAGATGCGTTCTTGCAAAAGGTTGCCGAACGTTATGGGAGTTCGGCCGCCGGAACGTTACTTTCGCAGGGCGTGCAAAAGTCGCTGGGGCAAAGTGTCCAAACGCTTCAAGCCGCTGGTGCCGAAACGGTAGTTGGTTCGGCCAAACCGGAAAGCAATCGTTTCGCTTGCGAAAATACATTGTTGAAAGTGACGGCGGACGCTTTCTTGGCTCGTCCCGAGCAATTGCAGACCGAAGCGTTTGGAAACTGTTCATTGGTTTTGATTGCCAATGATGTTTCTCAAGTCGGCCAAGTTGTACAGCATTTGGAAGGGAATTTGACCGGCTGCATTTATTCCGCCACAAACGGAACGGATGATGCGGCGTACAATCAAATTGCACCGGCCTTGCGGCAAAAAGTGGGCCGCTTGTTGAATGACAAAATGCCGACCGGCGTGGCGGTTTCTATGGCCATGAATCATGGCGGACCGTTTCCGGCCACGGGGCATCCCGGATTTACCGCTGTTGGAATACCGGCCTCGATCCATCGGTTTGCCGTATTGGCTTGTTATGATAACGTGCGAAGTCATCGCCTGCCGAATTGTCTGCAAGACAAAAACCCGAACGGCAAGATGTGGCGGTACGTAGATGGTCAATGGACCACCGGAAACATAGGATAAGTTGTTGTGACATCACGCTCGGCCGTGGTGCCTTCGATAAAATACATAACGCTCAATTGCTTCCAGCGAATAGGAGAATCAGGGACATGCGCCAGACACACCGAACGGCTTTTGGTTGGTTGGCCGTAATTTTTTTCGCGACGACGCTGGGCTCGATCTCCCGGCCGATGCTAGCGCAGGAAGCGGCGGAAGCAACCGAATATGAAGGACAAGCGATTTTTGATCGAGCAGTCTTGCAGAAGCTGGACGCTCGGTCCATGAACGACCTGGAAAAAGTGGTCGATCTATGCGAAGACGCGTTAATCAAAGGTTTGGATGAAGAAAACAAAGCCGCTGCCAGACAACTTCTTACTGCCACGTTGTTCGAACATGCCAGCAAGCTGAGTCAATTGATCTTCGATCAACGTCCGCCAGATGCTCGCTGGGCCACCATTCGACGGTTCGCCATGCAAGATCTGGAGAAGTCCTTAGACTACGATGACTCTCAGGGATATGTCCATCTGCTGATTGCTCGTTTGCAGATGTTGCCACGAGGAGACAAGGATCGCGCAAAGAAAGCCGCGGAACGAGCGATCGATTTGCTGCAGGATCAAGACGAACTGTTGTCCATGGCATTAATGGTGCAAGGTGGTCTTACCGATGACAAAACGCAGCAGCTGGAGAATTTCACCAAGGCCATCGAATTGAATCCTCGAAACGCCGATGCTTGGCGAGCTCGTGCGTTGTTGCACCTGAGTCAAAACGAAGCCGACGCGGCACTGGCAGACTTTCTGCAATTACTGAACGTCGATGCCGGCGATAACACCGTGCATCAAGCGGTGGCCGAACTGTTTGCTCGTCGAGGCATGCCGGCCGAGGCTCTTTCTCACTTGCAAACGGTCATTGAGCAGAATCCGCAAGAATCAACGCCCTATCTGCTGAAGGCAGAAATATTGAGCAATCTAGGTCAGTCCGAAGAAGCACTCGACACATTGGATCGAGCGATCAGTGTGGAACCGCAGGACATAGCCGGTCGCTTGATGCGAGCTCGTTTGTACGCCGAACTGGAGCGCTTTGATGAAGCGGAACGCGACATTCGTCGAGTATTGGAGGTATCGCCCGGGTTGCCCAACGCGCTGTTGCTACGCAGCGTGATTGCCGCGGCGCAAGAAAAATACAAAGAGGCCATTCGTGACTTGCGGTTGGTTGAAAAATCGGCGCAAGATAATCCCGCGCTCAAACTCCAACTGGCAACCTACTATGTGGCGGACAATCGTCCGACTAAGGCCATCGCGGTGTTCGACGAAGTTCTAGAGATCGATTCGGAGAATTGGATGGCTTTGCGAAGTCGAGGTGACGCGTATCTAAGTCTGGGCGAACATCAAAAAGCGATTGCCGATTACGAAGCAGGTCTCAAACTTCAGCCAGACGATGGCGGTATCCTGAACAATCTGGCGTGGGTCTTGGCAACGTCGCCCAAAGATGACGTTCGCGAACCGGAACGAGCGATCGAATTGGCAACCAAAGCCTGCGAAGTAACCAACTTTGAAAAAGCGCATATCCTAAGCACTCTGGCCGCCGCGTACGCTGACGCGGGCAAGTTTGAAGAAGCCATCAAGTGGTCCACCAAAGCCGTGGAAATGGACACGGAAGAACAGCAGTTGGACAAAGAGTTGGCCAGTTACAAGGAAGGCAAGCCGTGGCGCGAATTGCAGGAAACCGACGAATCGGCGGCGGGCGAGGATCTGCCGTTGGAAGAAGAAGCCGCGGATGATGACGAAGGATTTGAACTGGACTAATCTAATTCGAATCGCCTTTTCCCGCGTTTCGTTCGGCTGTTCGTTCGACGAAAAAACCGGGGCGAAGCGTAAGTTGAGCATTTGT
Source organism: Pirellulaceae bacterium (assembly GCA_041399205.1). Taxonomy (GTDB): domain Bacteria; phylum Planctomycetota; class Planctomycetia; order Pirellulales; family Pirellulaceae; genus JAGQOZ01. Next base: position 96,582 of record JAWKTK010000016.1, read on the forward strand.
GATTTTTCCGGCGGAATTTCTTAGCCCGACGCGTCAGTGCGTCAGCAAGGGCCTGCGAACCCACCGTTTATCCCTCACTTACGTTTCGGGCTAGGAAAAAACGCGACTTCACGACGCGTGAGCGATTCGTATCTTAGCCCGACGCGTCAGCGAGGAAATTTTTTCAAACGCGTCAACTCAATAGACCGGCGTTTCTTGAATCGCCGATTTGGCGTCCAGTGTTTCCGCGACAGATTCGACCGTTTCAATGTCGACGTTCCAGGCCTTTTCGGCCGCGCTCACAAAGAGACACAGATCACAAAGTTGGTTAATGCGCCGTGGAAGTCCGAAGGTCTTTTCGTGTATCAATTCGATTGCTTCGTCCGTGAACACCGGCGCCATGCGGCCGCAACGTTCTAAGGACGAAGTGATGTAGGTTCGAGTCTCTTCGGGCGAAAACGGCTCCAGTTCCACTCGAATCTCACACAGTTCGTGCAGGCGTTCGCCCAGCAACACCGAGTGGCTCGGTTTCGAAGTTACTACCAACGAAAACGACGAATCTTTGTGCTGTTCAAATTGAGATAGACGGTTCAACGCGGCAATCACGTCGACATCACATTCGTCCGAATCATCCAACAACAGAATTGTGGGAATCCTCTGATAACGAAGTGTCGCCAGCTGGTCTTGAATGCGCCGCCAGATGGAAACGATGTTTTCTCGTTCCGAAGGATGGCTTCCCAAACCTACGGCCAGCTTCCACAAGAATTCGTCGGCAGTCAACGACGTCAAGTTGATTTGCGTGACGTGCGCACCTTGTTTCTTGGCAGCGCGAGCGAACACTTCCAACGTTAATGATTTTCCGCTGCCCGGTTCTCCGAACAAAATGCCAACTCGGCGATGATTGGTGACCAAGTACTCCATCCTGGCCAACGCCTCTTGATGCGATTCGCTGGTAAAGAATCCCGTTGGATCCACATGATTACCAAACGGTACTTGGGACAGACCCCAATATTCGAGCTGAACCATGATTGTGCTATCTTTCGCTCAAAATTCCCTGAACTGTGACGCTCGGCAGCCGTTGCCATCTTGCTTGCGAGGCTGACTGACAGCCGTCGGTTATTCGTCAAATTTCTCGTCCATTGTCCAGTTCGGATGACTCCAACAACACTCTTCAGTCATTTCCGCCAAGCCGAGAAATCAAGTGACGCAGTCCTTTCAGTAATAGCAGGTACTGGGAAATCCTGGCGAATTCGGTAAGAGGCTCGCGGCGCCATCCGGGGAAACGGATACAATATTGGGCGATGTGAAGCGAATGCATACTGTCATTCGTTCGCCCCGAAAAAAACTTCCGCCCTCAATCAAGTATGTTTACTCGAATCCATCCTTTCTTCCGGGCGTTTCCGCTCGCAAGCACTATGAAAAATCGGCGATTACTATTCCACAATTCCGTGCTGGTGTTGTTTTGTTCCTTGGTTACTCTGTTTCATGTGTCATTGGCGGCCGCGCAGCAAGCAACCGAAATTCGGTCCATTGAAGATGTGATCACGCAGTGGTCGCCCGAACAGCATTTGTATGTTCGAGGAGACTTGGGCATCGGCCGTCAGCAGTTAAGCGACTTGGAAGCGTGGCTGGATCAGCATGGTCCGCATTGGGTGGTGGTCTTGCTGCAGAACGCGCAACACGATGTCTATCGGACTCCGGACAATCGAGTTTACCAAGACATGGACGCCGTGGAATATGCCCTTGGGCATGGCTTGGCCAATCGCACTCGCTTTGGCCAGCTGGAACATCCCATCACTGGCGAAACAGACGGCGCCGTGTTTGTGTTGTTCTTGCAAGAGCGAAAGTTCAGCTACTACGGTTCGGACGCGCAAGATCGCCGAGATCTGGGCGAAGCGCAGTGGATTGGCGAATTAGACGCTCCGGCTATTCGAGCCATGCGAGGCGGCGGGCGTATTTTGGATGCCGTAAAAGACACCGTTTCCAATATTAACCGTCGTTTGAGCGACACCATTGCCAAGGAACAGGCCCAAGCCGAACGGATTCAGCGCGAACGGGAACGAGCGATGCTGGAGTTTCAAAACGACCTGCAGATTGCTCGCGAAAAAATCGGACTCGTTCAAGCCGAAGCGGCCGAATATCAGTCCAAATACGCGCAGGCCGACGGGGAATTGGTACAACCGCCGCTGGACAAAGTTCGTCAAGAATTAGATCAATTGGCCCAAGGGGTCTCGCCCGAATCGGTTCGCGCAGGTATCAACCAGGCATCGCAGTTGATTTCTCAACTGGACGGTTTTCTAAATTCGTATGCGGACTATCGTTCGCTCGACGACACCGCGCAGGCGCTGCAAACGCAAATTGCGGACTTGGCGGTCAGCCCGGTTGCGCGCCCGTTTACTCAGGACGCCAAGACGCAACTGCAAGAAGCACTGGAGCTGAGAACGGCTGGCAATCGAGGCCTGGCGGCCAAATTGGACCAAATCAATCTGACTCTATCCAACGCCAAGTCGGCCATCGAACAAGAACGATTGCGTCTGGAAAGGGAGGCCACTCGTCGGCGAATCATTCGCGGCACACTGCTGACGGCGGCGATTGTTGCGGCCTTGGCGGCGCTAGTGGTCTTGTACATTTTGAATCGCAGACGACTGCCAGCCAAGAAAAAGGCGTTGGCAACGTTTGCGGAACGCGAAGCGTCTGTGAAGACCGAAATGGAAAACGTACTGCAGTTGTTTACACGTAGCAGTGAAATTCTAGGCTCGAAGGAACGCATTGTTGATCGAGGCTACGAAGGCGCGACGAAAGAGCTGAGCAGCGCGGCATTTCAAAACGTCGACGATTTGTTGATGATTTCCAATGAAGTGCAACGCGTACTGGGCGAAGCGAGTCAACTGATTCAACCAACTTCGGTGACAGCAAAGCTGAAGAACTTGTTCAGCGCCGTGGCCTATGAACAAGGCGTGAATCGCTTGTCAGGCGAACCGCTGAAATTCGATCGAAATCAAGGCATTCCCCAAGTGTTGGAAAACGGTGAATCCAGTACAGGCGAACCGGCCGATTTCGTCACGTCGACCTTCGAAAAAGTGTTTGGCGTCTTTCGCGATCGGAGTCAGACCACGTTTCAAATGCTCGACACCATCGAAAACAGCTTGTTGAACGTCAATGACCGTTTGACGGAACTGCGAGCTCGAATTGATCAAGTTAGCGCTGCCGACCAGCAATTGAATCAGCAAACGCTGGAGGACGGTTTTTTTGACGTACCGCATTTGTTTGATCAATTACTGCCTGCGGTGAATCAAGATTATGATCAAGCAGACAAGATTGCGGCGTCCGATCCGGTTCACGCGGTCCAGCAATTCTTGGCCGATGGTTTTCGAAAAGCGCAAGAAGCATTGGACGTGATTCAGGTGTTGCAGGATGCGCGAGAAAACGTTTTTCCAACCTTTGATCAGCAGGCACCGGAATTAAAACAGCGAGGCTACCAAACTGATTGGATTCCAGCGGCCATTCACAGCTTGGGGGCTCAAGCAGACGATCTGTTCAACTTGGCTTGCCAACGCAGCATTGCGGAAGACACGGCGTCACTGCGCGCTGCGCTGAACGATTTGGCTCGGCGAGTGAAAGAGAGTTCTCAGATTGCGCAACAATTAGAGCAACAGCATCAACCGCTGTTGGATCGAGTGGAAAGTGCTATTCGAGACGCGCGCCAGGAAACCAGTCAGAGACTTGGATTGTCACCGGAGCAGGCCCTGGTGGAATTGGACGCCAATCCGGATGCTCATCTTCAAGCGGCACGCCAGCAGTTTACTTCGGCCCAGGCGTCGTTGCAGCAAGGTGCGTCGGACGCTGCGGCAGCCGCCGTGGATGTGCTGCTGAACGAAGCAGGTCAAGCAAAATCGCTGGTTGATTCGACTTTAAAAGGCTTGGCCGAATTCGACGATTTGGTGCGGCAGCGGCAGCATCGTTTGACCCAGTTGCAGGACAGTTTGCCTGGTCGCGAAGCCCAGTTGGACGAAGCGGTTCGTCATTTCTCGCTTGCTGCGTTGTACTTTAAGGCCAGTGACGCCAGCTATCCGAATCCCGATGCAACTTTACAATCTCACTGGCAGCAGTGCCAAGAAGTTGTCAGTCAAGGCCAGCATACGCTGGAAGAAGCTCGGCGAGTGTTTCAGGACGGAAAAGTGTTGAAGGCCATCCAGTGGTTAGACAACTGTGAGGCCAGCATGACGCAAGCGGATCAGTTGCTGCAGGAAATGGATTCGCACGTTGCGCACTTGGCATCGCAGTCAGAAGCCAATCAAGCCATGCTGACGGAACTAGAACGCCGTCTCGGTTCGCTCCAGTCAGAAATCCAGGATCGTCGCACCATGCAGGATACGATACGTGAATTCGACCATGCGACCGATGTGTTTCGACAAGCAGCGCAACGCATGCAGCCGCTCGGTTCGAACCGAGATCCATTCTTGAATCAATCTCAACTGCAAGACGTCGACGCGCGATTGGATCAACTGCACGCGGCCATTCAAGCAGATCGAGAAGCGCATTCGGAGGCAAGCCGAGCTGTGGCGGGAGCGGAAGGACAGGTCGACATCGGTCGGCGACTCACACATCAAGCTCGAACCGACGGCATTCCGGATAGCAGCGCCACCACGGCGGCGGTGCGCGCGATCGAATCTTTGGAAAACGGTGCGCAGAACTTGCGAAGGCAGTTGAGCGATGCGCACGGTGATTGGAAACAGATTGACGAACAGGCCGCTCGATTGCACGCGCAGTTAGGAGTGGAAACGGGCAAGTTACGCGGCGAATTGGATCGAGCACAACAGTCGGTGTCGTTGTTAGAGCAGGCTTCACGCGATGTCTTTCGAGCCAGCGGATGGTCGGGGCGGTATGGAATCCGAGTGGGAGGTTCGCCAGGCGTGGCGGAATTGGAACGGGCCAGACGGGCGCTGCAAAGTGGCGACTACAACATCATGGTCGACTTAGCTCGTGCCGCAGCAATGGCCGCGCAATACGCCATTCAGCAGGCGGAACGCGAAGTCGAGCGGCGTCGGCGCGAAGAACAGCGGCAAGAAGAAGCGGAACGCCGACGACGCATGCGGAAGTCGGGCGGCGGCATTTCCATCGGCGGCGGCGGCTTTGGCGGCGGATTCGGTGGTGGTGGTGGCGGCGGTGGTTTTGGCGGATTCGGCGGAGGAGGTTCGTCCCGCGGATCCAGCTCGGGCGGCTCCGGTTCCGGGTTTTCGCGTTCCGGCTGGTAAAACATGCTCAGGTATTCGTGCACGGAGAGCACACTTCCCGCGTCATTCGGCACATCTTGGAGCCGTTTTGACCAAGCGGTATGATACGCGGTTCCAGCACGGCGTAGGTTCGATCTTGACGAACCGAGCCTGACACTTGAAGAACCGTTACGCAGGTCAATTGAAGGGTGCAAGCGATGTCCGAGTTTCGAACGGAACGAGATTCCATGGGTGAAGTGCAAGTTCCGTCTCAAGCGTATTACAGCGCACAGACGCAACGAGCGGTCGAAAATTTTCCGATCTCCGGCTGGGAGCTTCCCACGGAATTGATTCGAGCCATGGGCGTGGTCAAATATGGCTGTGCAGTGGCCAACCGTGATTTGGGTAAACTGACTGGTTCGGGCAAAAATCCGCTGAATGACCAGCAAGTGGACGCGTTGTTGAAAGCGTGTCAGGAAGTGGCGGCGGGACAATTCGATGGCGAATTTCCCATCGACGTGTTTCAGACCGGTTCGGGCACGTCTAGCAATATGAATGTGAACGAAGTGATTTCGAACCGAGCCATCGAAATCTTGGGCGGCGATCGGTTTTCGCAAGAAAAGCCCGTTCATCCCAACGACCATGTGAACATGGGGCAGAGTACGAATGATACGTTTCCCACCGCCATTCACGTGGCCGTGGGAATGCAAATTCAACAGCGTCTGATTCCGGCTCTGAGTAGGCTGCAAAAAGCCTTGGCGGAAAAGGCAGCGGCCTGGGACAAGATTATCAAGATTGGTCGGACGCATTTAATGGACGCCACGCCGCTGCGGTTAGGGCAAGAATTCGGCGGATTCGCTCGGCAACTGGAACTTTCCGTTGAACGTGCCAAACGAGCTCAAGAGGCGATTCTGGAACTGCCCGTCGGTGGCACGGCCGTTGGTTCGGGCATTAACACACATCCTGAATTTGGCCGACGAGTAGCGGAAGTCTGTGCCCAAGAGACAGGCGTTCCGTTTGTGGAAGCCGTCAACCATTTTGAAGCGAATGCGCAGCGAGACGGGTTGGTGGAGTGTCACGGTCAGATCAAGGCCATTGCCGTGACGTTGTTGAATGTGTCTAACAATATTCGAATTCTGGGATCGGGGCCTCGTTGCGGCTACTTTGAAATCCAGCTGCCCGATCGGCAGCCGGGTAGCAGTATCATGCCGGGTAAGGTAAATCCGGTGATGTGTGAAAGTGCCATGCAAGTGGCAGCTCGTGTTATGGGCAACGATCAGACCATTGCCGTTTGTGGTGCTACCGGCGGCCAGTTCCAATTGAATATCATGATGCCCGTAATGGGGCATACGACACTAGAAAGTATTCGACTGCTAGCAAACGAAGCAGACGCTTTTGTGGAATTCTGTGTTGACGCCATGGAAGCAAATGAGGATGCTTGCGAAGCGGCGGTGGAACAAAGTTTGTCCATGGTCACAAGTTTGAATCCGTTGATCGGCTATGAAAAAGCGGCCCACCTGGCCAAAACGGCGTTCAAAACTGGGAAGACGATTCGGGAATTGTGTCGTGAAGAAGGTGTTTTGCCTGATTCGACGCTGACGGAAGCGTTGGATCCGTGGCGCATGACCGAACCGCAGGAATAACCATTTCCGCCGTATTTGGAATTGAGATTAGCAATCGAATAGGACGTGACATTCGCCTATTCGTGATGTTCGATAAAGCGGCACTGTCGGAAAAAATGGTGCTCGATCCGTGGCATACTCCGGTCGCAGGATGGACGGAGTGTGCGACGAACTGGATCCACGTTGGAAAAAGGAGTTTCCTAGATGTTTGGAACTGTCTCTCGGGGTTTTGGCCTCGCAGCGTTTACCGTTGTCTTGACGATCTCGGCAAATCTTTGGGGACAAGCGGGTTCACCGAATCGGTCGGGCGTAGCAGCGGCGTCCTACAATGAACGTGCCGGGGAACAGGATCCTCGAGTTCTCTTGCAGCAGGCGCATCAGCTGGCCAAGCAGGCCAAGACCGTTGAAGAATTCACTCGGGCCTTGCGTTTGTGCCAGCAAGCCAAGAAGCTCGGAGTAACTCGTCAAACAGAGGAATATCTCCGTGACTTGGCTGGTTGGCTATATAACCGTCGAGGTGAAGCGTATGCGGATCAGGCTGGTCTGGCCAGTGAACAGGGCGATTCGCAGCGTTCGGCACAATTGGAAGATCAGGCGATCCGAGACTTCACGACTTCGCTGAATTTCAAAGTGACTTGGCGTCCGTTTCACAATCGAGGTGTCAGTAAGGCGATGCAGGGTGACTATGAAGCAGCGATTGGCGACTTTGACGAATCGATCGCTCGCAATCCAGACTACGGCAATACGTTTTTTAATCGAGCCGAGATTTTGTTCGAAATGGGCCGTTTTGATGAAGCCGAACGAGACTATTCGGAAGCGATTCGCTTGAATCCGGCCGACGCGGTGGCGATTTCGGGCCGAGGCCATGCGATGTTTCAGCAAGGACGTGTGCAAGAAGCCGTGGACGACTTCAGCGAAGTCATTCAGTTAGAGCCGGAAAACGCTCGGGCCCTAGCCGACCGTGGCGATGTCTACGCGTACGCCGGAGAATGGAATTCTGCGGCGTTGGACTACAAGGCCGCTAAGAACTTGGATTCGGAATTTGGCCGTGTTTACCAAAGCATGGCGTGGATAGCCGCAACTTGCCCGGATGATTATTTTCGCAATCCAGAAATGGCGCTGAAATTGGCCGAGACCGCCATCCGCCTTGATGGCCAAGACGACTACCGCTACTTAGACACCCTGGCGGCAGCTCAAGCCTGCTATGCCGACGAATTGGCTCGCAAGGCACAAGAATCGTCCGACCGAACCGTCCAGCAGCAAAGTATCGAAGGCTTTCAAAAGGCGGTAGAATACGCAAATCAAGCTGTTTTGCGAGCTCCGGCCGACGTTCGGCCGGACATTGAACAACGAGTTGCGGCGTATCGGCAGCGACAGCCGTTTCGCGAAGTTCGCTAGGGAAAAAAACACCTGGGAAGCACGGGATCTGAACGTGAATCCAGGTAAGAAGGGCGATTTTGCAGGTCTCCGAATGTAGGGTCTGCATGATTAAGCGGCAATTTTGGATTGCCGGGAAATTCGGAGTTGCGAAGGCATTTCGAAATCTTTTCAATCTGACCTTTTCGAGAAAACGAAATGGTTTAAGATAGGGTGACAATTCGGCTACTCGCTGCGCCGAACGGCACATTGCCAGGATGGCTTAGGTGCGGTGGCGAGTGGTTTCTTCTGGATCCTTCTAAATTTTCTTTCCGAGCAGTTTCTTCGGGGCTGTTCCAGTACATGTTGTTTATTGGTGTTAGTTCAAATGGACCTCAAAAACGTTAGAAACATTGGTATTTCCGCCCACATTGACTCGGGGAAAACGACCCTCAGCGAACGCATCCTGTTCTACACAGGACGAATCCACAAGATGGAGGAGGTTCGGGGTGGTGGTGATGGGGCCACAATGGACCACATGGAATTGGAGAAGGAACGAGGGATCACGATCACCAGTGCGGCCACAACAGTCCAGTGGAAGGATAACCTTGTCAACTTGATTGACACTCCCGGCCACGTGGACTTTACGGTGGAAGTAGAACGCAGTCTTCGCGTTTTGGATGGTGCCGTTTTGGTTCTGTGTTCGGTCGGTGGCGTGCAGTCACAGTCGATCACCGTCGACCGTCAGATGAAACGTTACCACGTGCCTCGCTTGGCGTTCGTCAACAAAATGGATCGAACAGGTGCCGATCCCTACAAGGTGACCAACCAAGTTCGCGAGAAATTGGGTGTGGACGCCGTTATGGTGCAGATTCCCATCGGCGCTGGTGAAACGTTTGAAGGCGTCATTGACTTGATCACCATGAAGGCTTGCTACTTTGATGGCAAGGAAGGGGAAATTGTTCGCGAAGCGGATATTCCAGCCGATTATCAAGACAAGGCGGAAGAGTATCGTCAGCACATGCTGGAATCGCTGTCGATGTACAGTGACGAATTGATGGAACTGTTGCTGTCTGAAGAAACCGTTTCAGAGGAATTGATTCACAAGATTTTGCGAGTGGCCGTGCGTGGCGAAGAAATCACGCCTGTCTATTGTGGTTCGGCTTACAAGAACAAAGGTGTCCAGCTTCTGTTGGACGCAGTCAGTCGTTACCTGCCTTCACCGATGGATCGCGAGATCAAGGCGCATTCGATTGCAGACGAATCGGCCAAGATTGCGTTGGAACCCGATTCCAGCAAACCGTTTGTCGGCATGGCCTTCAAGATTGTTGACGATCCGTACGGACAGCTGACGTTTACTCGTATCTATCAAGGTTCGATCAAGAAGGGCGAAACCTACTTCAATCAACGAACCGGCAAGAAAGAACGGTTCAGCCGCATCTTGCGAATGCATTCGGACAAGCGAGAAGAAATTGACACGGCCACGGCCGGTGACATTGTGGCCATCATGGGCATCGATTGTGCCAGCGGTGATACGTACGCCAGTGAAAACAAGTACTGCACGCTGGAAAATATCTTTGTTCCAGAACCTGTGATCAAAGTGGCAATCACACCTGCTCAACGCTCTGACAGTGACAAGCTGGGCAAGGCGTTGCAGCGGTTCCGCAAGGAAGACCCAACGTTCCAAGTCATGACCGACGAAGAAACGGGCGAAACGCTCATCGCGGGCATGGGTGAATTGCATTTGGAAGTCTACACCGAACGAATTCGCCGAGAATACAAGGTGGAAGTCGAAGTCGGTGCTCCGAAGGTAAGTTACCGTGAAGCTCCGACACAACCGGCCGAATACGACTACAAGCACAAGAAACAGTCAGGTGGTTCGGGGCAGTTTGCTCATATCATCGGCAAACTGGAACCGATGCCGGAAGATTCCACCGAACAGTTCATCTTTGAACAAAACGTGGTCCAAGGTCGAATTCCCAAGGAATACATTCCTTCGGTAGAAAAAGGCTTCCGGTCTTCGCTGGACAAAGGTCCTGTGGCGGGCTTCCCGATTTTGGGCATCAAGTGCATCTTGAACGACGGTTCGTACCACGATGTGGACAGTAGTGACATGGCGTTTCAGATTTGTGCTCGTGGATGTTTCCGCGAAACCTTCATGAAGACCAAGCCGGTCCTGTTGGAGCCAGTCATGAAGATGGAAGTCGAATGTCCTTCGGACTTCCAAGGTTCTGTTACGGGTGACTTGATTAGCCGCCGAGGCCTGGTGCTTTCGACCGAAATGAATGGTGATTTGGCTATCATTATCTGTGAAGTTCCTTTGGCGGAAACCTTTGGATACTCGACCGACTTGCGTAGTCAAACCCAAGGGCAGGGTACGTTTACCATGGAGCTTTCTCGTTACCGACCGGTTCCAGCCAAGATTCAAGAAGAAATTGTGGCTGAACGCAAACGAGAAGAACTTGTCGGCGCAAAGTAAATTCGTTGCGAACGATTTAAACGAAGCATGTTCACAACGCACTTGGGCTTCCAAGTGCGTTTTTTATTGCGCGCGCTGCCTAACGCACTGTCGTTGAATCTGTAGGCCGGTTGGCGCATGTTCATTCGCATTGACGAATTCACAATGACTTTGTGTTCGAGAAATCCACATGATAGACTCGTTTCGAAGCAATAATTGGAAAACTCTAATGACTGATTCCCAACAAGATAAACTGGTTCAGGACGCGATACGTGGCGACCGTAGTTCGCTGGAGCAGCTTCTACTGATGCACTGCGATTCACTGTCGGATCACATTCGTCCCAAGTTGGCCGGCCCCATCCAGAGTTTGGTCAGTGTTGAAGACATTTTGCAGGAGACGTTTTATCGAGCGTTTCAGCAGATTGCGTCGTTTGAACCAAAGTCCAGTCAATCGTTCTTGGCTTGGCTGAAGGTCATCGCGGAATCACGTATCGTTGATGCGATCAAAAACCTCAAGCGAAAGAAGCGAGGTGGCGATTTTCAACGAGTAGCCAATCAACCGGCTGCCGCGCACGAATCGGTAATCGAATTGATCCAGATGATTTCATCTGATGGATCGTCGCCCAGTCAGATTGTGGCAGGGGACGAAGCGGTGCTTGCCATGCAGGTAGCAGTCGCTGCGTTGCCGGAAGATCAACGACAGGCGATTGTGCTGAGGTATTTCCAGCAGATGTCGTTAGAGGAAACCGCCGCAGCCATGGAGAAGACGTCCGATGCGGTTCGCGGTTTGTTACACCGAGCCAAGAAGGCGTTGCGAACACACATGCACAGTTCGTCCATTTGGTTTAGTCGCAAGTAAACGAAAGGCCCAAGCGATGTTTCGTCAAACCCTATGCGTGTGGATCGCGGTCGCCATGCTACTGCACCACCAAGTACAAGCGTCCGAATTCGGCTACAGCATTGATATCAATTTTGGAGCCGAATTGGGACGCATTGATGGTCCGGCAGGTAATGATGATCGAGTGTCATGGAATAACGTGGTTGGCCCCAGAAGCGACTTCGTCTCGGTGGATCTGGATATCTTTGGTGATCGAGGCCAGTCGCCGGTGCAGGTTGGTTGGCGAGCGACAGATGTTCAGCCTTCGATCAATAACGAAGCTCGAGACAAAAACGACATTGCGCTGATGAGCGGCTTCCTGGCGTCACCCGCCACCATCGAACTGCGCAATCTGGACAAAGTAATTCCATTTTTTGATGGTCCCGTGACCTATGCATTGACGGTGTATACCTATGGCGGTCAGGAAGGAAAGGCAGGAACTATCCAAGTTGGACGGCGCCAACAGGCTCATATTGATTCTGGACAGTTCGCTGGCGAATACACGACCGGAATCCAAGGCAACACGATTGTGTTTGAAGGCCTGAACCTGCCCGATCTCTTGATTCAAACCAACGATTGGATGCCGATCAATGCCATGTCTCTTTCTTACTGCAAGTCTGGCGATTTCAACAACGACGGCAAGGTTGACGCAACGGATCTGAGTAAACTGTCCGAAGCCGTAAAGGGCAACGATTCCAGCGAGGTGTTTGACGTCAACTTTGACTTGGTGGTGGACAATCGAGATGTGCGAACCTGGATCGAATGCAGTAAGGGAACCTGTGTCGGTGACGTTAACTTGGACGGTGTTTTTAATAGCGCGGATTTGATTCTGCTTTTCCAGACGTCCGAATACGAATCGGGTAAACCGGCAATCTGGGTAACAGGCGATTGGAATGGTGATTGCAAGTTCGATAGTTCTGATTTGCTGTTGGCGTTTCAAGAGGGGTGCTATGACGGGGAATCGTCACGCGTGTTGACCAGCTTTGTGCCTGAACCGAATAGTCCGGTCCTTACCTTGATGGCCTGCCTGGGATGGGCGTTGTGTCGACGGAAACGCAGGGTTAGTTTGCGGCACCCGCGAACACAGCGTTTTTTTGACAATTCTTGATTAGCCGATAGCAATACAACGCGTGATTCCCCACAATAGAACTTGTATGCAGAATGGCCGCACTGGGTATCGGCGGTCTGCGATGACTGTTACGTGGGTGAAGCAATCGTCATGCCGGAACGTTTATCCAAAGCAGATGAACGACGAGTCGAACGGGTCATTGATGAGTTGATTCGCCAGTCTTCTGCCGGCCAGTCAGTGAGTCTAGACCAATTCCATTTGGAGCCTCCGCTGCAAGACCATGTGCTGACGGAACTAAAACGTCGTGACCTGATTGCGCAGATTCGTCAGAATTTTGAAGAAGCCGGTTCTGTTCATCCCACGCTGGATTCGGAAAGTCCCACCAGCGATACCGCGCGTCTTTCCGTGCGCTGTCCGCATTGTGCCAATTCGGTGGACATTGACGCCGACGTGCCGTGGTCCGAAATCATCTGCATTGGCTGCGGGGATTCATTCAGTTTGGTGGCGGACCACCTAAATACCAAAGAAGCTCCTTCGCTGAAACAGATCGCGCACTTTGAATTGATTGAAAGACTTGGAGTCGGTGGGTTCGGTACCGTCTGGAAAGCTCGAGACACGATCTTAGACCGAGCGGTGGCGCTGAAACTTCCTCGGAAAGGCCAGCTGACCGAAGAAGAAATTGACAAGTTCCTGCGAGAAGCGCGCGCGGCCGCTCAACTGCGTCATCCCAATATTGTCAGCGTGCATGAAGTCGGACGAACCGAAGACACGGTTTACATTGTCAACGACTTGGTGCGAGGTGTTGCGTTGTCTGATTGGGCCGCGATTCGGTCACCATCGCCATTCGAATCAGCCGTTCTGTGTTTGAAAATTTCCCACGCCTTGGCAGAAGCCCATCGCGTGGGAATTGTGCATCGAGACCTAAAGCCGGGCAACATCCTGGTGGATGCCCATGATGAACCGCACATCATGGACTTTGGTTTGGCCAAACGAGATGCCGGAGAAGTGACGGTGACCATCGAAGGCCAAATTGTCGGCACGCCTGCATATATGGCGCCAGAACAAGCGATGGGTATGTCGCATGCTTGCGGCCCGCCGACCGATATTTATTCACTGGGCGTTGTGTTGTTTGAACTGCTCACCGGAGAACTTCCATTCCGCGGCAACACCAACATGTTGCTGCATCAAGTGTTGAATAACGAACCGCCGTTGCCTCGATCTTTGAATAATCATGTACCGAAAGATATCGAGACGATTTGCTTGAAGTGTCTGGAAAAGAAGCCCGAAAAACGCTTTCCATCGGCCGCAGAACTTGCCGACGAACTGGCTCGTTTCACGGGCCAGCAACCCATTCTCTCCAGACCCGTCGGTCGTTTCGGACGCTTGTTACGTTGGTGTCAGCGTCACACCACGACAGCCGGCTTGATTGTTGCTTGTCTGGTTACGCTGGTGGCGGGAACCGTCGCGACAACTTACTTCGCCATGCAGTCGCTGGATTCGAAAAAGGAAGCCGACAGCGCGAAACAGCAAGTTCGCACGGTTCGGCAGCAAGCCAATGAATTTGAATCTGCCAGGAATCAAGCCACAAGAATGGCGGCTGACGTATTCAAGATTTCCGCGTCGGCATCACTGACACCCTACAACCAACAGTTGAACGCGGCGTCTTCGGCGTTTCCCGTCTTGCCGCACCAGGCGCTGCGATTACTGGAGGACGATCATCGCTGTCCGCCCAGTCATCGCGATTTTACTTGGCGTTTTCTGTTTCGCAATTGCTTCAAGCCATTCCAGACGTTTTCACATCCCTTGGCCGATATACAGCACCTACGATACTCGGCGGAAACGAATAGGCTGCTGCTGGTTGATTCATTGGACGACGTCGCGGTGTTTCAGTCGAACCAGGACGGTCCATACCGTTGGTTACCAGATAACAACGAGGTTCCTTTTTTGTCGGTAAGGAACCAACCTACTTCGATTGAAATCACGGACCAAATCGTGACCGTGGTCGTTGGCGATCAAGCACCCCAGTCGCGCGCATTCGATGCGGCGGTGACGTTGGCCAAGTCATCGGATGTGGCATCCAACCAAGTGATGGTGTTGCAACAAGCGTCGGCAAGTTTGCTTGTTTGGGACCTGCCTACCGGTCAGATTCAAAAAATCGAAATGCCCTGCACGGCAGAGCACGTGGTGGACGTGTCTGTGGCGTCCGGCATCACGGCGTTGGTTGACGATCAGGGCGCTATTTGGGTGCAGCGATCAGAATCGGCTTTGTTTTCACGCTGCGAACCGGAACAGGGACGGTTTGAACGAGTGCTAGTGGACGGCGATTCGCAACGAATGTTTGGTGCCACACAGGATTCGCAGATTGTCGTTTGGGATCTGGCCGCAGACAGTCACACCACTTGGCTCCAAGCAGAAGCGGCTATCGAATCAGCGGTTTTTTCACCCGATGGACAACGCTTGGCGGCGGTCACGGACAGCCAGCTGTATGTGCTGAATTCGTTGGACGGCGCAGAGATGTTACGCCCCATTCAACTCGACCGCCCCGTCAAGGACATTCGCTGGTCTCCTTCGTCCAATCGAATTGCGGTACTCTATGGCAATGGAAGTGTCGTTGTCTTTGATACGGAACGAACTAGTCGCCAATTGCAGTGTCCTTCGCCGGACGTGATCGAATGCATGGCGTTTGAATCGGGCGAGTCGCTGCTGTTGGGTTCGAATCAAACCGAACTTCTTCGCTGGAACATGGACGACCATCCA
This sequence comes from Pirellulaceae bacterium, assembly GCA_041399205.1. Taxonomy (GTDB): domain Bacteria; phylum Planctomycetota; class Planctomycetia; order Pirellulales; family Pirellulaceae; genus JAGQOZ01. The sequence continues at coordinate 111,913 of JAWKTK010000016.1, forward strand.
CCAATGACTGCGGGCCGTATTGACGTACCGCTCATTGCTATGGAAGTTCACCCTGCAACAGGTTCGCAGTTTCTGGTCAGTCCGCACCAAATCATGGTCATTCGTCCCGGGCAAGATCCTTGGACGTTAGAGCGATTTGACAGTCCAGTGACCCACGCCGTTTGTTATGGCAATCAAGATATTTTTTATGTCGGACATCAAGACGGCCGTGTCACTCGCGTCCGACTGAACTGGGTACAACGCACAGAGGCTCGAACCACGCTGGATACCGTCGTCGGGACCATTCGAACGCTAAAAGCGACCGCCGACAACAAAACGATTTTGGTGGCTGGTAGCCAGGGTCTGGAGTTTTTCGATGCAAAATTGGGGCAGCATCGGGCGTTCATAGCGCAAGCCGGCGTCACGACAGCGGATTTTCTGCCAGTGCCCAAACAAGATTCTGATCGATTGGTACTGGGGAACACTGCGGGCGAATTGCAATTGCTGCAAGGCGAATCGGCCATAGGGACTCCGGTGCTTTATCCGCAGGGCGTGGTCCGTTCGCTGCAGACATCCAGTGTGAATCCGCATCTTGTGTACGCAGCTTGCAATGACGCGTTCCTGGTGGTGGACCCGTTTGCCGAATCGTTAACCGTATCCAGCTGGCAACCGGCCACGATCCGCAGCTTGGCCGTGCGAAGCGATACAAGTGAAGAACAGATTGCATGGTCATTTGGTGCTGGTCAGCTGCGAACTAGCCGTTTGGCATATGGCGTAGTCACACCTGAACTGACGTTGCCAACGTTAGCTGCAAACTTGCATGACTTGCGCTGGTCCAAGGACGGATCGCAGTTGCTTGGTATACGCAACAACCAATTAGAGGCCTGGGCCATCGATGCCAATTCGAGGAATCTGACAAGACTGGACGTTGACGGCAGCGTCCTTTGCTATTGCTGGTTCGACACGGACAAGACGGCGCTGGTCGGTCTGGCCGACGGGCAGGTGCTGGCCGCTTCGCTGACGCCTGATGGCTGGCAAGAACAGTATCGCGTTGCCGCTCATGTCGGCCCGGTGCGAATGTTGGCTGCCTTTCACGATCAACGCTGGGTTTCGTACGGCGATGATCAACAGTTGAAGTTGTGGAGCGGTTCAAAACCGAAACCACTGGATGAGCTCACTTTGGCTGCGGCCAATGCGTTCGCCTCGCTTCCGGACCAGCAGCTGTTGGCAGTCGGTAGTGACCAACAAGTCCATCTTTGGCGAATGCACGACAAGCTGGATCGAATGACTCAGCCTTTGGATGAACATTCTGGTCCCATAACGGCGCTGGCCTTTACGTTGTCTGGACGTCACGTGATTTCTGCCGCGGAAGATCGAACCATCCGCATTTGGCCCCTCCAGCCTGGTGACGCCAGAAGCAACCCGGACGTCGAAAACCCCGCCAAATCGGTAATCCCTGCCGACGTGCAAAAAATGTTTGACAGTTTGCGACCGTAGCTCCAGTTGACTGCCTGGCCGCAGCGCCGTCGAACGCAAGGCAAACTGCGTTGGCGAATGGAAATTCGCCATTTTTTGTCAAACTTTCAAAAAACCGTGACGGGAAACGGTCGCCTCAAGACATGTAGCTATTGAAGAGCAAGAGAGACCCACTGGGGCGCATCTAGGGGATAAGCCAAGGGGATTGTTGGACGCATCCGGGAATTGCGGGGCGCATCCGGGGCAGTAAACAAGAGACGGGCAGTCGATCCAGCATCAGAGCCTTCACGTGCTGATCATGTCCGTCTCTTGTTTGCTTTTATTATTGAGGAACAGAGTAACGCCAGCCCATTAGGCAAAGAACGCTCGTTCAGGTTTGCCTAGTTCAAAATCGGCGCTGGCTTTCCGAACGGGTTGGTCATCTTGGGCGGCAAACAGTTGGTCGACATGCATGCGCCATGCAGCGGCAACCAATTGAGAATCGGCGTTCGTTGCCTGCGGCGATCGAAGTCTTGCGAATTCCGTTGAAAGAGGTTCATCCATCAGGTTAGGCAGCGCCGCAGCCACGTAGCCGCCCGAAGTAAACGCCGCGACCAAATCGGCTGTGCTGAATTCGCCATCGCAGTTCCAATCTCCTTCGCTCCAGGTTGAATTCCCGGCAATCCCGTCTTCATATTCGCCGGCGGTGAAGATGGCTACCAGATCGGACGAATTGAACACGCCATCCAGATTGGCATCACCCGTCGTCGAATGGGCAATGTTGGCTAGGAAGTATGCCACGTCCAACTGATCTACTTGTGAATCGGCGTTCAGGTCGAATTCATCCGTGCCGTTGTCTTGCACGGCCGCGCACAGTAATTCGATATCCGCGACATTGACCACGCCATTGTGGTCAAAGTCACCTGGGAACCCTGCGCCGTTGGCCCAGCCGGGCGACGGCAAATCAAAGAACTGCAATGCGTCCGCTCCGTCTGGAAAACGTCCTTGGGACACGCCAATCTGCTGAGGAAAATAACCAACAGTATCGATAACCTGTCCGTCAGCGCTACTTAGTTGCAAGAATTCTTGATCCAGCGAAAGGGCAAATCGTAGTTCGTCCGCGGCGTCGCCGTTATTGGCATCAAACGCAAAGAAACCGTTGGCTGGCAAAAACGTCAGCGGCGCGAATTGGCTCATTTCGGGTGCGCCGCCAATTTCGTCCGTGATGTAGAAGCCGCCGATATCAACGGGCAAGGAATCCATGTTCAGCAGTTCAACAAAGTCACTGCCTGAAGTCGGTTCGGCCAGCCATTCGTTAATCCGAACTTGACTGGGGTCTCCCAACACGACTTGATTGTTGGCTTGGCCCAGCGACGGTGAACCCAACTGCCACGTCCGATCAAGCCCCATTCGTCCGATAGACATGTCCTCAACTTGCGGTCCGAACTCAACTGCATCCAGCGTCTGCCATTCGCCTGCCACGCCAGTCGGTTGGCTCAGGTAAACGCCTTCACCTTCTGTTCGCAACGAAAAACCGGTGCTGGGCATTCCCAAGTTGGCCGAAGAATCTGCCATGATAAAGTAGTACTGCCCCGGCAACAGCAATTGATCATCTGAGAAGACAAACTTGGCTGGCTCGTCGGGATCATCCGACAGTGCCAAGCCTTTCAAGTTGACCGTCGTGTCACCGGCGTTGTACAGCTCGATCGCATCTGGTCGAACACCATTGACGCTGAACGTATTGCGATTGGATGCCAGAACTTCGTTGATCAGCAACCGGCTGGCATTGGTTTGGACGGTGAATTCAATCGAATCCAAGTGTTCGCTAATCCAATTACCCGCAAAGTCTTGACCTTGCACTTCCACCACATAGTCACCGTTGGTCAAACCAGACAATACCAGCGTGTCCGTCCGAATCGTGTTGACCCCGTCAAACCCGTTGCCGATGTCACGCACGTCCGACCAAGCTCCGCCATTGACGCGGTATTGGTAGGCAAAAATCCCCGGACCGCCGACGGTAAATAACACGGTGTCGGCCGACGTTGGTGACTGTACCGAACTGGCTATCCATGCTCCGGGCGGAACATCGGCACCGGCGTCCTTGCCCAAATAGGCGTTGAAAGCGGCTGAACCTGCGTGCAGCGAACGATCTCCGTCCGCTATTCCGGAAACTCGAGCATCCCCGATGCGGTTTTGCGAGCCGAGATTAAGCACGTTGCCGGGGCGATTACCGACGGTCGAATTCGCCACATTCGTGTCCAAGACATTTCCCACCAATCTTAAAGCGCTGACCGTTTCATTAGGTAGGTCGGCGTTGCCAAAGACGCGAGGCACATCGTAGAAAATATTTCCAGCGGCGTAGGCACCTCGTCCCGGTCTCGCTCCCGGTTCGTCTACATACAAATTGATGGCCGAACCCACGTTGGGATTATTGAAACGATCATTGAAATCTGGATGCACAGTTAGCACCGTATTGTTTTCAATGATGGTCGCTGCGCTATTCTTCAGATTGATGGCGTGATCCACGTCATAGAAGACGTTGCGAGCAACCACAATGGTCGTGTCAACTCCGGCGTCGCCGGTGGAAATTGCATTTGCATAGCCTCGATCACTGGTTTCGTCGTCCTTGAAAACATTCTGGAAGAAGTTTTCCGCAACGTAGACGTCGCCGCCCAGATCCAGCAGTTCGTCACCAGCGCCCCTAAACCAATTGCCGATAATCTGCAGCAGTGGACCTTGTCCTTTCTGATAACTGTCAGCATCAATGACATCATTGTGTCCCTTGTTGGTGCCGAAGATATTGTTGCGAATGATCAGTTGCCCGCCGTCGCGAGGCGGCCTGCCACTGAGCTTGACGTGTTCGGAAATGTTGTCCAGTCCCAACGCCGCAGGACTTTCATTTTCGGCAAACATATTGGGAAAGACCGAGTTTTCCAAAATCAGTGACGCATTACTTCCATAGATCATGCGAATATGCGTGCCCGTGACGGTGACATTGGAAATCACGGCATTGCTGTTAATCACGCCAATGCTTCCTTCCGAATCTTGAGCATGTTCGACATCGACGTAGCTAATCGAATTCGCCGCACGACTGTCCACTAAATGGATGCCATCCCACTTCGGCGGTTCGTCGGGTAAACCAGGCCTGCCGCCCGGTTCGTTAGGAACCAATGCCTGTCCTGGCGCGGCGGTAAAGCGAATGCGCGCATCGGCCGTTCCGTTTGCCTCCAGGATTCCTTCCACTCGCAATTCCGTATTCGGCGCGAAGTAAACCGAAGTTCCTGGTTGAATCACCAACGTGCCATCAGCCGGAACCACGACATCCGAAGTCACCAAATAGGGACTATTCGCCGTTGTCCAATTGGTTTGCCCAGCAGGCAATGATCCCGACACGGTGGTTGGCGTACCTGCTTTGTACCAAACGTCCAGATGCGTTTCGTCCAGAACTTCGCCCGTGCCGTCGGGCCCGCTCATCGAACGCACTGTCACGCGATTCACACCCGGCACCAAATCTGTCACATTCCGAGGCTGATAACGGCCTCGTACAAACAATTGCATACTGATGTCATCACTATCGACAGCTGCCTGATGAATTTCCACGGCAATCACGTTCTTACCGTCTTTCAGCAACGCGGGATCCAGGTCAATAAACGTGTAGGACCGTTCCCTGCCTCCGGTCAGGTTGTCGGTGGCAAACGTCTGGTAATCGGCGTTGTCGGGAAGACTGAGCCGAGCGATTTCCTGGCCATTCAAATAGACAGCGGCACCATCGTCGCGAATGATGCCCATGTCCATGGTCAGATATTGACTGGCGTCAGGAATGTTGAATTCGTGGCGAAAATAGGTGGTGACGTGTTTGTTGCTTGGGTCGTCGCCAAAGCCCACGACAGTGCGTTCGTCATTGTCGCCGTAGCCTAATTGAGACTGTCCTTCGCCCCACGAATCATCCGGCACGAAGTCTAATTCTCGCCAAGCCGTGCCTTGGTTCGAACCATTATCCAGGTAGCGCCACGTACTGGAAGTGGAAACGATGGTGGTAGTGTAATTGCCATACTGCCAAGATCGATCGGTGGAAAGCGTGGCAATTCGGCCATTCACCGTTACGGACTGCGCGTCATAGTTGGCCGTGCCAACCAACGCCAAGGAGGCGGAATCGGTCTCCCAATAGTCGCGTCCCGATTCCATGAACGGACTGACTGTCACTTCGTCCGGAATCAGTGACAACACGTAGTCACCTCGCGCTTGCAAGAACTGAAGCATACGTTGGATGTCGTTTTCGCTGGAGACATCACGCAAGCTTTCTCGCAACACCATTTCGGCACGAGGCGAATGCAGCACATTCTGGATCATGTCACGGAGCTGATCAAAATAGCGAGGCAAAAGGTCTGGATGATAGATCATGCGCCGAAGTGCCGGAACATTGGTGGCTGCAAAAATGGTTCGCTGGACTTGTCCTAACGAAAGGATCGTGTCCATATCGTGCGTCACCATTTTGAAACGAGTATCTTCGACCCCCGAATACATGGCGTAATCGTCGCCCAAGCGATCACCATTGACCAAGCCACCTTCCGTATTGGACAGCAGCGCGTGGAACCCAAAGTATCGCAGCCATTGATCCACGTCGACAACCTTGGCCAGTTCGTCCAGATAGGTTTCGTCTGGCGTATTGTTCAGCACGTCGGTCAAATGAATCACATCTGACCAATCGGCTTGGCTTTCATTCGTCAGTTTTATATAGCTGTTGTACGGGGTTGGATCCGGACCTTGGTAAGCCAAACCCCCACCCAGACCGCCCGGAGGCGATTCGTCGGGGCGACGACCCTTGTACAGATTTCCATTGGGATCCAACGGAAACTGATTGGCGACAAAATCACGGTTCAGTGGCTCCAAATGCGCGTAGGGAACGCCAGATCGCAAGTCTTGGCCGTTGCTGACCAACGTGATCGCCTTGGTTTCGGCCACTGGAATCCCGGCCAAACGCATCAAGGCGCTGCCGGCGATCTGATTTTGAACCGTATCGGTATTTAGATTTAATGCCGTAACGCCTTCCCAGGTGGTGTCCGAAGGAATATTGATCCGGTTGTTCGGAGGCGTATCGCGACGACTTCCGGAACCTCGAATTCTTACGCCCGCGTTGTAGCGAACTTTCACGCCATCGGCATTGAAGCTGATGAACGTCGCATGCATCTGCGCGTCACTGCTGCGATTAATGTTGGTGAATTCGGTTCGTTCCGCGCCGGTCATCACTTCAAAGTAAATGGGCGTGCCACCCGCTTGCCATGTCAGGTCTTGATAGTCATCCAAGACTTGCAGCAATCCGTTGGTGACTTGTCCTTCATCCGTTGTTGCCGGCCAGGTACGACTCGCACCGCCGGCATCACTGGCGTGAACGTAGAATTCGACTACGGTTTGGTCTGCTTGCGCGGGAATCGTCGCGGAATAAATGCCGTCGTTCGCCACGCCATCGCCCAGTTGTCCATTGTCGTTCATGGCGACGGTGCGAAACGAATTCTCACCGTCCAACCGCCAGAATAATGTCCCCGTAACGGCCGAATCATGATCGTCCAAGAACTGGGAAGTCACCACAATCGAATCGGAAGAACTAGGAATGGCCGGACTGTGCAGCGTGTCCAAAATCAGCGGAGCCACGTTATTGCTGGCCACCGAATTCACTTTGCCTGGCGTCCCTTGATCCACATTGCTGGCTTGCCAAGCTTGACCAAATTCGTTTGCGCCGGCCGCGTTTATCAGCTCTAACGACCGACCGCCACCATCATGCAAATCGGACCACACCCAGCCTCGATGTCCAAACAGCACCGGACCTCGCACGCGCTGAGACCATTCGCCTTCATCAAAATAAGTCACTCGATCTACTTGTTGATCTGCCGCATTGCGCAACGTGATTCGATCCGACTGATTGCTCAATCGCCCCGTCCACGGACCGACCACCGTCACGCCACCGCCATACTTGGCAGTAAACGCAGTGGGATCGGCCGAAACAACAAGGTAGCCGCCGGGCGAAAGTGTCGTTGCGGAAAAGTCAAAATCAATACCGCCGCTGATCCGCCATCCATCCAAATTGACGGCCGAAGTTCCCGTGTTGTGCAATTCGACATATTCTTCCGCATCCGCTTCGCTGGAAGGATGATACATGATTTCGTTGATCACCACGGTCCGAAAGGGATCGGCCACCGGGTCCACGGTGTTCGCCGCACCGGGCGTGGGTGTCACAAAATAACCAACGCTGGATTCGTCTCGAGAAAACCCGTAGGAGACATCGTCCGATTGGTCGGGATATTCTGGAGCGAATGACCATACAATGTCACCTGCTGGATTGACTAACCCCAAGAATTCGCCGCCACCATCCAAGCGAAAATTGGTATGTAGTTCTTGACCGGCTACGGCGTGGTCATCGCCCGACGCGAAGACGACCATATAGCCGTTGGCCGCCAACGTCACATTGGGGAAAGTCCACTGAGCAGGATTGTCTTGATCATCCGTCAAATGCCAGCCGGAAAGATTCACCGCTTGCGCCGTGGGATTGTGAATTTCAATCCAATCTGAATAGTTTCCGGCGCTGTCTTGGATATTACTGGTGTTGACTGCCAAGAATTCAGAAATAATTGGCGTGCTGGCCAATACTCGCCGTTCCTCTAAGGTTTCAGTCGCCCCAATTCTTCGTGTTCGCCGTGATCCCCACGTCATTATTTTTTCCCTCACTTCGCCGATGTCTTCGCCGCGACGAATGCGAATGTCAAATTCCCGAAACAATTCGCCAGAAGAATGGTCAGATTCGCCGCGATGGCCTCACCCTACCATTCTATTCGAATCGCACAATGCAGAAAACGAAATGTGCGAATAGCAATCACCAAAGACAGAATTCTGGGTGATTCGCTTGATTGTTTCCTATCCCAGGGAAACTACAGTTCGCGATTGTCGGAATTCCCTTCCGCCGTGGCGACGGTTTTGGATGTGGTTAGGTTTTCACCAATACGAGTCTGCAGCGTGCCGTCTTCCGTTTCGATCTTGACCACGTCTAACGTGACATCGGCCACCGTGCCGGTAACAGAACCAACGTTGATTTCGTCACCTACCTTCAGCATCATCGTTTCTCCGGTAGTGCGAACAAAAAACCAAACTTCCGCTTCTCCGTCCACTTGCATGATCGCCGTGACGTAGGCATGTTCCGCGTGATCAAAGCGAGGCCGAGGTGGTGGGCGTTCCACCACTTCTTCTTGCGGTGGCGGAGGCGGTTCAGAAACCTTCACCACAAATGACTTTTGATCCGTGAGTGCCGGGAATCCGTTGTCGGACACTTGCACGGTCAGCTGATATTCGCCCACTTCCTTAGGTCTCCAGCGAACCGAATTGTTGCTCAATCGCAATCCTTCCGGAGCTTCACCCACCAGCGAATACGCCAATTCGTCGCCCGAATCGGGATCTTCGGCCGACAAGTCCACATCCAGCGAATTGCCCAATTCGATCGACTGTGCTTGGATTCGCGCCAGCACCGGAGGCTTGTTGGCGGGTGCAAACAAATTTCGGCCAACAACCGTCGACACCACTTGATCCAGCGGTCTTTCCAATTTGCCTTCCATCAACTTACCAACTTCCTCCTTGGCGGTAGCACCTTTCAAAATCAAGGCTTCTACGTTGGTGGTCATCTTCAACTTCTTGGCTTCACTGCCAGGAATCAGGTTGATGGATGCAATGCGATGCAAATCGTTGGTCGAATAGAATTGGTACAGAAATTCCGTCAACTGCGGCAACGTCAATTCACCGTCAATCACAAACTTCAGCTGATGATAGACGTCACTTCGACGCGAAAGATCGTCCATCGGCTTGACGTTTTTGAGCCGTGTCTTGGTGATGGCCAAATCGACTAGCCATTCTTGATAACGTTTCCGAGCGTCTTCGATTTCCGGTGGCAACGAACGTTCTTTTAGTTCCGCCAACTCCTTGCTGGCTTTGGAACCGACGGCAATGGTGAAATTCTTATCGCGAATCTGCTTGTCTAATCCTTCCATCTGCTGACGACGCGCGCGCAGCATGCCATCCACTTGCTGCCAGCCCATGAAGCCAACGCCAACCACGGCTAGGACGCCTACCAAAATCGCCAGTATTCTTTCTCGCTGATTCATGCGTTGTGTCTTTTCGATCGATTCTCTGTTGCCTAGTTTCGGAACGTCCGAATCTGTTTTCCTGGAAGGGCCACGTTCGTCTTGGGCGCTCTGGATGCCGTGGAAATGGACACCGTTTCCTTGAAACTGACCGGATAGTCGGCGTCTTTGTTCTTGCGTTCGGCGCCGGTACCGCTGACCGTTCGTTCGTCACCACTCATCTTGTCTTCAATCACCGCTACCGTGCTTTCGTCCTTCATCAAACCTTCCAATACCACTTCTGCATCACCGGTCGGTTTTACCTGCAATTGCAACCGCTCTAACTTCAGCTGTTCTGCCGGAGGTAATTCGGTTGAAAGCGTTTCTAATTCGCTGAGCCAGTTGATTTCACCTCGAGTCCATTCCTTGACGACGTTTAGATTTTGGATTTGTTGTTCGGCCAGTTCGACCGCTTTGTCCAGGTTTTTGGATTGCTGAGTACGTTCGGCAATCTGTTTGTCCAACCGAGATGTTTCCCACCACAAGGCCGCCAGTCCGGCGAGCAAGGCAATGCCTGCGGCGACGGCCAGAATGGTATACAGCCCCTTTCGGGATGGCGGTACGGTGCGTTGCCGAGGATTCACAAAATCCAGAATACGATTTTGTTCTAACGGCTGCGAAGTGTGCAACAACATGCCAATCGTTGCGGCAAACGGGCCGGACAAACCCACCGTCGAATCAGTGTCGATCTTGACATCCGTGGCCGCGAACGGATCTAAGAAATCAACCGACTGATGGAAGTCTTGCTGCAGTTCGGCAGCGAGCGCCGGGTAATCAGATGATTTGCCGGTGATGACAATATGATCAATGGTGACTTGAGCCTGATTGCCCGCCGCCATCATGGTTCTGCGAATTTGCGTGACGATCGCTTTCACCGCCACGCCTTCCAGCGGCACAGAACGACTGAGCAATAAACTGTTGCCGTTCAAGACCGTCAGTTCCAACGTAGTGGGCAGGATGTCCACAATCAAAATGCAGCCAGTCAACTGCGGTAGCGATTTGCTCAGCAACGTCATGGTTGCGGTGGGGCGCAAGACCAGCGATTTCAGCTTCAGTTCAGCCGCTTCCAATCGACTGGCAATCTGCTTCACTTTGGCAGGTGACGCAGCCGCCGCTAGGACGTCTTGGCCTTCTGCGCCGGGAGGATTCGCCAAGAAATCCACTGGCCAGTCATCGGACAGATCGTTGAATTCGCGCATCGCCTGCATGCGTACAATGTCTGGCATTTCGTCCGTGGGGACGACGGGGATTTCCACCGAACGGATTTCGACCGCACTTCGCTCCATCGCAACCAGGCAGTCAACGCTTTTGAGCCGTTTACTCTTGGCCAGATCCAGAATTGCTTTGGCGATATCATCGCCATGACGGACTGACACAGCATCTTCCACAGTGACCGAATTACCTTGCACGTTGGCCACCACCAAACGTACATCCAATCGATCCCAATCCAAGGCCGCTAGTCTCGCCATTTCAGTTGCTCGTTTCTATCTCGATGAGTTTGGGCAAAAACACCGCTTCCAATTGCTGACGGACACTTTCAGTTTTCCGCCTAAAGGCGGTACTACAAACGATTTGCGCCAAACCATTTGCGCTAAATGAATAAACTCCATAGGGAAGCAAACGTTTCGTACCGCGGTTGCTCTACACTCATTTTGCTTCAAAAACCCTTGATGCTTCAAGGCTGATACACGACGCCCAATACTTCCTTCGGGTAACCTCGTCCCAAATGACTGATGTCTCGCCAAAAGAGGACTCGTGGATTCGCTTCGGTCGCGCCGATCACCACTTCTGCTCGAGAAGATATTCCTCCTTCGTCAAAGTACCCGACCACTTGCGTACGAAACACACTGCCTCGAGCCGTAATGTACGGCATGAAATCTCGCATTTCTTCCAGCGTAACTACCGCTCGCGTCAGCAGCCATGTTGGATGTTGAAAATTGGGGTCCGCACTTTGTCCCGTCATGTCTCGTTGACTAATAATTGAATCGGCAATTTGTTCCGTCATGCCGGGAATGGCCATCAGCACGGTCCACGGAGCTTGATTGACGTTGATTCTACCGGGAATCACCGTGGCGGGATTGACCGTGCAATTGTCCATCAGTTCAGACATGTAAGCGCCCATTTCAAGCGGCTGGTCCGAAAACGGCGACGCCAAAATGACGCTTCCGGCATTTTCCGCCAAACGAGCTCGAACGTTAACGCCTACCAGATCCAACACTTGCGTGACGGGAATCTGGCGGGACGCGAAAAATCGACAGCTTGATCACTGGGCGCTTCTGCTTCGGCCGCGGTGGATTCGTTCGAATCGGGACCGTTTTGACGGTACGCTACGATAAACGTGGCCCAACCTGGATCGCTAAAAACCTGCGTAAGTTGATCGTGCAACGTTTGCAAATCTTCTTCGTTTAGATTGACTTTGGGCAGACCTTCTTGATTGACATTGCGTTCCGCACTGAACAGCGTCAAGTACGCCGACCAGCCTCGATCCATAGCGCCGGTTCCATCATCAAATCCGCCGGTCAGCGGCAGATTCAATTCGTGCATGTCAATGATTCCGTTACGATTGATGTCTCGTCCAAACAACAAATCGGGCGTGACACCTCGCACCATCAACAGCTCTTCCACGGTCTCTAACGGCCCGTTCTTGGCTGCGTACGACAAACTGGAATAGTACGAACTTTCGGCACCGTATTCTCGCGGTTCATCATCTTCGTCCACGTAGTCTAAAATCGCATCGGCAATATCCACCGTCATGCCGGGCAGTTTCATCAACATCGCTCGGCCCGAAGTATCAATCGGTTCCTCTTCTTCTTCGTCCGTCGAATCGTCCGAGGCAGCGTCGTCGGCGTCATTCGTGCCACCGCTAGTTCCACCGGACGTCGCACCGCCCGTCGTTCCGCCACCCGAATTCGCACCGCTGGGAACAGCTCCGCCTGTCGCATTGCCGACGCCCGCCGTGCCGTCGTTGGTGTCGTTGCCGCCTGAATCCAGGATATCGTCCACGGCGGCTTCTAACGCTGCAGCATCGGCGTCTTCTTCGTCCGGCAACGCCAGATCCAGCGCATTCAGATTCAGCCGTCCCGATTCATCTTCCAGGCCGAAGCGAACGCCGCCCCACATCCCTTGCGAATCCATCATGGGCGAAATCACGGTAAAACGGCCTCGAGCGGTCGCGTTCACACCCGTCGTCACTTGGACCGCTTGGAACAACGCCGGATTATCGAATTCACCGCCGCTGGCGTATCGCACGTCTTCCGTCATCTCTAAGTAGACTTTGACTTGTTCCACGCCAGAATCGACTAAATTTCGAGCTTGAATTTGATGGCCGTTCAAAAGGGCCGCTTCTTTCTCTGTCAGCATCAAATCCGTAAACGTGTACGCGGCCAACGCCAACATGGCAATGACCACCAGCACTACCACCAAGATGATGCCGGACAGTTTGTGCTTATTTCGACAACGCAAATTCGATTTGGTGCGAACCATGTTTCGTTGCGTCATAACGAACTCCCTGTCGCACTAGTGCTAGACGAAGTGGAACTACTGCTGGTCGAATTGGATGTCGTTTCGTCCGTCGTCGAATCTTCTTCGGTTTCAATCAATTCGCCCGCTGGAAGATGCACCACCAACTGATAAATGTTCTCCGGATCGATAACCGTGGGCACCGAATTCAACGGACCCGATTGTTGTTGCCGTTGTACATCGGCCGTAGTTTGCAACACCAACGTAATCCGAACCGCCAGCGGAATGCCGCCAAATTGCTGCGTGTCCCACGACGCCATCCACTGAAAGCCATCAAAATAGCTGAACTCCAGCGAAACCACTTCCGGCGCAATCAGCTCCATGCTGTTGTCCATCTGATCGAAGCTGGCGTACTGAGATGCAAACCGCGATTTAGCTCGAGACATACTGCGGCGGACCAAACCGGATTGGTAGTTGGCTCCCAACGACTGCGTTCCCAGACTGCCTGACAGATTACCTGCAGAACCGAGCATCGAACCACCCTGACCCAACACAAAATAACTGACCGTTTTGACGTCGCTTAGGTTCGAAAGTGTGGACGTAGCGCCAGACGCATTGAGAATGGTGTATTCTTCATAACGAGGAATCCGGCTGACGTCGATTTGGATTTCCAAAGCGTTGCCGTAAATGCCCGGTTCGATCGGCTGCGCAGCAGAATCCACCAACGCGTCGGCGGAGGAAACGTCTTCTTCGTCTGTTTCTTCTACGCCATCCGTTTCGGAGGCTTCATCCGTGCCGTCTTCGTCTACCGTTGTACCTTCCACCGCCGCCAATGCGTCATTTAGGCCTCGCTGCAAATCATAAATGGACGCAAAATCGGCCGAACGCGCCGCCACGGTACCTCGCAAATCCCTAGCAATCTGCTGCAATAGCGCGCGAGCCAACTGAGCTTCTTCAATTTTGGTTTGACGAACCGTCAGCTGCTTGAAATAGAAATTGATTGCACCACCCACCAACACCATCGTCACTGCCAACAGCGCTAGCGAAAGGATCACTTCCAGCAGAGTGAAACCGATTCGCGATGATGATGATCGACGGCGCTGAAACATAGCAAAAAAATTTCTTCTAGGACGAAGTCTCGGAACTGGTGCTGCTGGTCGAACTTGACGAACTGGACGACGTTTCCACTTCTTCCGGATCTTGCGGAATGGGCATAGATGGATCTCGTAGCAAGCGAGCCAACGAATATTGAACGGGCATTTTTGTGGTATCTGCTTGCTGCACCACCACCAAAACCAACACCATGCCGGTGTACGGCGTTTGTTCAAGGATGACGGAATAGGACCAGCGCACGTCATACGGACACGGAGCGTTCATGACTGACGTTGGAATGGCGGCACCTGAGGTGAGTTCGGCCATGATTGATTCTGCCATCACTTCTGCTCGAGTCAACGCGCGAGCATCCGCTGCCGCTCGCATTCCAATACCAATCAGCTGAGCCATCACGCCAATCGATGTGGCTAGCAACATCAAGGCCAGCATCACTTCCAGCAAACTCATGCCGGTGCGGAGCGAACCGATTCGATTCGTTCGCAAAGCGTTCGACGTTGGGTGATGGCGCTGCATGACGTTTGGTTTCGATATGATCTTGCTGGACGAATTCATTGGGTTCGTTCCACCGGCACGATACCGTTGGTGGTTTCCACCGGACTGACTCGAGTCACACCCGTGAGGCCGCGCAGTTCGATGGCAATGGCCGATTGTTCTTGGTTGGCCAGGACAATCCGAGCACTCGATGTGGTGCCATCCGGATAGAAAAAGACGGGCATGCCCCACGAAGCGGCAGTGGTAGCTTGGCCCGCCACCGGCACATTCGCTCCGCCACCCGACTGCTGATACGCGGTCAGCTGTACAGCGGTCCGTTCGTCAACAGCCACGTCAGCACCGAAAAAGCGAACACCTTTGGGCAGTCGTTCCATTTCGGTAGTGACGCCCAATCCGCCCACGCCTACCATGTTGGTTGTCACGCCCACGTCGGACGCGAACATCGATTCCACTTCGACAAAATCTTCTGGCGACGTCTGCGTCATGGTGATGAAGCCGTCCGAACTAAGCAGATGTCGGAAGACTTGCGTTTGGCCCGACTTCATCGCTCGCACACGAGCTCGCGCCAATTCCGCTCGCACCATATCCGCCCCTTTTTTCAGGCGTTGCTGACTAAAGGTCGAATTGAACCTGGGCGCGGCTACGGCGGCAATGATTACTAACAATGCCAACACCAACAGCACTTCCATCAGTGTGAGTCCGCGATGTTTTCGCAACTGATGGAACACGTGATTCGCTCCTGTAACGGTCGAGACAATTATGGCTTGTAGTACCGCCTTTAGGCGGTATTTCCTAGCCCGAAGCGTCAGCGAGGGACCAAAGGAATCTTCAATTTTCCCTCGCTACGCGTTTTGAAGTTGCGCTTTTTCCTAGCCCGAAACGTAAGTGAGGGGAATTTGAGTGCTTCTGCAGTCCCCTCGCTGACGCTTCGGGCTAGGATTCTTTTCGTGGAAAACGCATGTGCGTAGCTGTAAAAGGCGAATTCGAGGTCTGTCGTCATTCCGCCTAAAGGCGGTACTACAGACAAACGGAAAATGACTAACCGTTTACACCAATGTCGTCTTGCGTTCCGTCGGTTCGATCTGGACCTAATGACCAAATGCTGTAGTTGTTGCCGTCCGACTGGTATTGGTATTCATTGCCCCAAGGATCCATCGGAATGTCTTTGTCCAAGTATTGCTGCGGAGTGCGAGAGCTTGCAGGCCTTCGTTCGAATAGGGATAGCGAGTGTTATTGAGTTCGAACATTTTGATCGCACTTTCGAACAGACCTAACTGACTTCTGGCCGCATCTAATCGAGCGTTCTGTTGGGCACCTCGAATGAACACGCTGGCCATGCCGCCCAAGATCACCAGAATAACCAACACCAACAAGACTTCCATCAGCGTAAAACCTCGGCGGCGACGACGACGTCCTAAGATTTGTTTTTTCATCGAACCATTCTCCTCTCTCTTATGATCAAATACTCTTTACGTTTGTTTCTACAATCAGTTCTGACGAGTTTCCCCGTGAAATAATCCCAGCGAACGAGTTTACCCCACGGTACTGCTCATCTTGAAGATCGGTAACAGCAGGGCAATTACCACGATCAACACAATCACCGCCAGGATCAGCAACATGACTGGTTCTAACAAGCGAACCACCAATTCTAACCGCCGGGCCGTTCGGCGTTCCAACCCGTCGGCTATATCTACTAACACCGAATCCAGGCTGTTGGATTCTTCAGCCACGGCAATCATTTCTACAACGGTGGTTGGAAAGTGACCGGACGCGGCTAACGGAGTAGCTAAAGCGTCGCCCGAAGAAATATTTTCGGACGCTTCTTCGATCGATTCAGACAGAATACGGTTCCCTGCTGCGTCCCGAGAAATCTCCAGCGAACGCAAGATCGGCACGCCATTGTGTAGCAACGTTCCTAGGACTCGGCAAAATCGAGCCACCGCCAGACTCTTGAACACGGGGCCCAGCATAGGAATCTTCAGCTTGAACGCATCCGCCTTGCGACGTCCTTTTTCCGTGGCCAATTGCGATTTCAAATAGGCAATCAAGAAGCCGAGCGCTACCACCACAATCAATCCGTATTTGCGAAGCGAAGTACTGAAATTCAACAACAAGTCCGTGATCAATGGCAATTGGCCGCGTTCACGCATGTCGTCAAAAATTTCGGCAAAGTTCGGCACGAAGAAGACAATCAAGCCAAACACCACCACCGTGCCGACCACGGCCAGGAACATGGGATATGCCAACGCACCCATGGTTCGGCTTTTAAAATCTTCTTGCTCTTCCGTGAACTGGGCGATGCGTTCCAGCGAATCTTCCAGAAAGCCGCCTTCTCCACCAGCTCGGATCAAGCTGACGGACAATTCGCCAAACGAAGAACGATGCTGATGCATGGCGTCGGCCAGCGTGGCACCTTCTTCGATTCGATGATAAACGTCGCCCAAAATTTCGGACAACACGGGACTGGAGGATTGCTTTTTCAATACTTCCAACGAACGCAGTAACGGCACGCCGCTTCGCAACAAACCTGCCAGCTGAGCGTAGAAGGTGGCCAGTTGCTGAGCACCCACTTTCTTCTTGCCAAACGACCAAGCACTGCTGGCGGATTTGGCCGCGTCCACTTGCAACGGAAACAACGACTTCCCTGACAGCAGCGAAATAGCTTCTCGCTGAGTGTTCGCGGAAATCGTGCCGGTGACACGTTTGCCCTGCAAGTTTCTAGCTACATATGCGAAGTCTGGCATCGTTGCGTGCGTCAGTTAAACAAGATTCGAATTCAAATTAAACACGATCACCCTTGGTCACTCGCATCACTTCTTCCACCGAAGTAATGCCCTGCAGCACTTTGCTCCAACCATCTTGTCGCAGCGTGCGCATGCCGTTTTTCAGACCGGCCGCGCGAATTTCCCAAGTGCTGGCGCGGTCGTGCGCCAGTTGTCGCACTTCTTCGCTGGTGACCAGCAATTCATAAATGCCTTGCCGACCTTGGTACCCGACGCCTCGGCAAGTGCGGCAGCCCACGCTGCGAAAGATTCGACCACCACCGGCCTGCATTTCATCCAACGGAAAGTCTTTGGGCAAATCGTCTGCAGATGGCGAATATTCTTCTTTGCATTCGTTGCACAATCGTCGAACCAGTCGTTGGGCCATCACGGCTTCCACGGTACTGGCTACCAAAAACGGTTCCAGCCCCATGTCGACCAAACGAGTGTACGAACTAGCCGCGTCATTCGTATGCAGCGTGCTAAAGACCATGTGGCCGGTCAGCGACGCTTGAATGGCGTTTTCCGCTGTTTCTAAGTCTCGAATTTCGCCCACCAGCACCACGTCCGGATCGTGTCGCAAGATCGATCGCAGCGACTTGGAAAACGTCAATCCAATTTGCGCATGGACCTGGATTTGATTGATACCGTCCAGCTGATATTCCACCGGATCTTCCGTGGTGATGATCTTAGTAGACGGGCTGCGAATGTCTTGGAGCGAACTGTACAACGTGGTCGTTTTTCCCGAACCGGTTGGGCCCGTGACCAAGACGATACCGTGAGGCAATCGAATCAATTCGTTGAAGGTTTTCAGCACTTCGGGATCCATGCCCAATTTTTTCAGATCAAAAGCCATCGCGCCTTTGTCCAAAATACGCATGACGATACCTTCGCCATGAATCATCGGGATCACGGAAACTCGCACATCGATTTCTCGGCCTGAAACCTTCAGCTTCATACGACCATCTTGCGGCAATCGCTTTTCCGCAATGTTCAGTCGCGACATGATTTTCAAACGGCTGATGATGGCGGCTTGAAAACGATTGATTTCGGGCTGAGCGGGTTGGGAGTGCAACATACCGTCGATGCGGTAACGAATCACCACGCCGTGACCTTGCGCTTCAATGTGCACGTCATTTCGCGCGATTCGATGGCCTCGAGCAAAATTTCATTCACCAAGCGAACGACCGACGCTTCTTGCGCCATTTCGGAAAGTTCCGAACCGTCCGTTTCAATTTCGTCCAGCAGTTCGACGCCGTCGTCGCCTTTCTGCTTCATCAGGCCTTCGATCGTTTCACTACCGACGCCCAAATGCGTTTTGATTAGCTTGGCAATTTCATGACGAGCGGCCAGAACGGGGATCACGTCCAATCCTGTGGCCGAACATTGCTTCGTCAATCGAATAAAGATTGAACGGGTCGGATGTCGCAACTTTCAGCGACCCGTTTTCTCGCGACACCGGAAACAGCGAATCGCGATAGATCAACTTCTGGGGAAACTCTTGCAGCAATGTTAAATCGACTTCCGCTTCCGTCAATTCAACAAAGTCCAATCCCATCTCTTTCGCCAATGGCCGTAAAGGCGGCGTCTTCGTTCACATAGCTTCCAAGTCAATGGCTTTGTGAAACACGCCCGTGCCGTTGCATTGAGCGCGTGGCCTGGAGCTGTGTTTCGTCCAGTAAGCCTCTGCGTAACAGGATTTCGCCAACTTCCATCAGATTACCAGTTCAAGGATTTGAATGCGTTTTGCGAAGGCCAATTTTTTCTGAGCCATTGTTTGAATCGGGTTCGCGCCCAAGGCCAAGCCTTCACCTTAGTGTACTTACCCACCGTTCCGGTGGATGGTTGCAATCTGCGAATTGTTTTTGAAATGATTTAAGCAAGAGAGGGGGAATCGCAGGAAATCCCCCCTCTCAAGTTTTGAAGTTGCGCTTTTCCTAGCCCGACGCGTTAGCGAGGGGAATACGGAGTTTCTCTGGTCCCTCGCTAACGCGTCGCGCTAAGAAATTTTCCGCCGGAAAACGCAAATGCGCAACTTCAAAACTCTCAAGCGAGGTGTAGTTCGCCGTTTGGATTCAGCGTCATTCGGTTAGTCCAGCTGAGCTCCGCCGTTGTTGCCGCCGCCTCGCTGACCACGTTGGCCTCGTTGACCACGGCCACCTTGCTGCGGACCACCTGGGCCACGTCCTCGGCCAAATTGCGGCTGCGAAAATTCGAACTTGGAGCCAACCATTTCTTCCCATTTGGTTCGCTGAGCGGGAGTGAGCACGCCCAACACTTTTTGATCGCTTCTTCCCGAGCTTCTTCAATTCGCTTGCGAACCTCTTCGGCTTCTTGAGCAACTTGGCGGAATTTCCTCGATCTGCTCATCGGTCAAACCAAGTGCGTCCTTCAAATCGTCTGACTCAAGAGCTCGTTGAGCACCGCCGAATTGCATCGTTCGCTGTACATTCAATTGCTTCAGGCGGTCAACTTGGTGCGGCAGCAAGATTTGTTCGGAATTCTGATTCGAGCTCTTACGCATCTCCGTCATTTTTTCTCGCATACCTTCAAAGCCGCCCCCGATTCACGCATCTCTTGAAACATGTTCTGCATGCGTTCACGAGCGTCCTCTTGTAGCGCCTGGATATCTTGTTCCTGAGCGTCCAAAAGTTCAACTTCTTGCTTTACTTTGTCGTCATTCAGCAGGTCGTAAATCGACCCACCACCGGGGGCCGCCAAATCCACCTCGACCGCCAAATCCGCCTCGACCAGGCTGAGCCAGCAACGAAGAAGACAGCGTCAAGACAACGAAACATGACACGCTAGCGACCAGTAAGTTTTTCCGAACCATAGCAATAATCCCTAATAAAAACGCAGAACTTTCGACCAATCGGAATGTTTATTCCCGAAGTAGCTGTTTCGTTTTGCCGCCCGCAGGCAACGAACCTGGAATACTAACCCCAACGCGAGATCGAGGTTCCGGGACGAAAAAACTAACGTGCATCCCGGGCCGCAACCGACAACCGAAAGCCGAAAACAGTTGCGAATTCACTCGCTAGCGTGGCCGCCACCAGCGAGTGGTCATGATTATGCGTTTCCTTCGGACGCTATCGACGTTAGTGTGATGTATACCGCGTTGTTTGCACCCACAACTAAGCAAGAAGTTTAAACATGCGATTTTGCCCAGATAGACCATTTTTTCTAGCTCCGATGTTCGTCGTCAGTAGTTGGTTTCTGTCGCCTGGGATATACGCACAGTCGTCTTCGTACGATACGGCCAAACGCTTGATAGAACGGATGGACCGCAATCAGGACGGGGATATTTCGCCGGATGAAATCCCTGCGGCTTCCAAAGCGGCTATCGACAAGCTGGCCAATGAAGCTCGTTTGGATTCCTCACGAGACATGTCGGTGCGGCGTCTTCTGCGTCAGTTGGAACGGAACGAACGAAACGAACAGGGAGATTCAGGCCGTTCTGATGATCGACGTCGTTTTGGCCGAAATGACAACAGCCGTGATTCGGGCAATCGAGACCGCTCGGACCGAAGTACCGGTGACCGAAATTCCAATCGTTCCAGTGAAGCCAACGATTCGTCCGATTCGTCCGATTCGCCCAGTTCTGGGTTCGGAACGTCTACCAACGCCGCACCTCGAGCAACCTCCAGCGGCTTTGGCACCACTTTCATCCGAAAGCCGCCAGCTTTGCGCAGCCGGCAAGGCCGAAAGCAAATACAGCACCACCATTGTCCGTTTTGTGGAACGTCAGATTTCGCAAGGCGACAAGAACAAAAACGGCTACTTGGATAAAGACGAATGGGGTTCCATGCGTTGGGGCGGCGGCAGTTCGCCGGAAGAGGCTGACTTGAACAAAGACGGCAAGCTGAGTGTGAACAAACTTTGCGAACGCTTGGCCAGCCGAAGTTCACGTTCTACGTCGTCGTCTAATTCCGGCAGTGGATCTAGTTCGTCGCGTGCGGACCGCAATTCATCTGGCGGCGACGATGACCGCATCAAACGTTACGCCGAAGGCTTGCTGCAACGCTACGACCAAGACAAAAGTGGCTTCCTGGAAAAACGCAAGGGCGAATGGGAACGGATGCGCAACGCCGAAGAAAACGACGCCAACAAAGACGGCGTACTGAATCTGAAGGAGATTGAAAACAGTTTGCGATCCTTTAGCCGAGGCGGATCGTCGTCGTCTTCGCGAAGTACGTCCAGCAGCCGGTCGACTTCGTCCAGATCGACTTTGTCCAGCCGAGACGATCGGAGTCGGAGTAGTCGCAGTCGCGATGCACGGAGCGAACAGAATCGAGATGACAAAGGTAGTTCGCGTTGGGCTTCGTATCGTTCGCGCCGAGACCAAGAAAACGAATCGGACGAACGTACCAGTTACCGCTTTCTAACTCCTACGGAACGCTTGCCATCCGGTCTGCCCGATTGGTTCGCCGAAAAAGATGCGAACCAAGATGGCCAAGTTGCCATGTTTGAATACTCGACCACTTGGACCGAATCCAAAGCCGAGGAATTTGCCAAACTCGACGCCAACAACGACGGCATCCTCACTCCGCAAGAACTGCTCGCGTCCGAAGAAGACGACGATTCAGACAACGATCGACGTCGCTAATTCGCTGTTCTTTATTTAGTTCGCAATCCCGGCCGAAGCGTCATGACCCGGTGGCAGAATTGCCACCGGCTGGTAACGACGAACCGCAGTTGGATTCATTCTCCGGATGGTGAGCGAGATGCTCGGTCAATCGATTAGTCTTCGATAAACCGTTCTAGCAAAATCGTTTGGTCCACGTTGTGGTTCTGGCCTTTCTCGAACCCAACGGGAATAGACCGATCGATAATATAGAACGCTCGATCTCGATTGATCTGCCCCGTTTCGCTCCCTAATTCTCGTCCCAATTGATATCCATCCGGATGAGCCAAATCTGGAGTCGGAATGGCGGCGGTGTTTAACGGATCATTTGCATTCCACGGCATGACTTCAAAATAGCCAACCGTAATCCACACCGCATACACATTGGAATGCGTGGTGGTCAAATTTCCCAACCGCCGCAGGTCTTGATTCCAAAAATAGGAATGCGTTGGGGAATTTGGTGTATCCTCACCAAGCAACGGCGTGGTTGACTGAGTGGGCTTAGAAGGGCCACCACCAAGGTTTCCGCTCGGAGGACCAGCGGGCGCGTTTAACCCTTCGTCTGTGCGGAACATCGTGACGTCGATTGGCGCTCGTTCGCTCGCTGGAATCGGCGAAAGGTCTGATGCTAACGGCGAACGAAATGGTTGAGACACCGACGTTGGGATCGAGGAAATAGATTGCGGATGAACGCCTTGCCGCCCGGTCTTAAATACACTCCAAGCTGTTGCAAGATCAGGCTCCACTGCAGTCAACACGCGTACATCGGTCACCGTGTTCACATTCACCTTTCCCGGATCACGGAAGTTTCGTACGTAATTGAATGGCATCAACCTGCTTTTCAGTGCTTCACGAACAGCAACTGGGTAGTTATTCCAAGGAACGCCGGTTGGATTCGGAATCGGCGAAAGCCAATCTTTGGTTCCCAAGAATCGAGATGGGGTTTCAACGAATTCGAACAGGCGAATCAAGTTCGGCGACGCATCGTCGCGTTTATCGCTGTGCAAGAAGTTTAATAAGTGGCCAAACGGTGAACGAGCTTGTTCATATTCTTCTTGAGTGGGATTTCCCGGATCGGGACCGCCTTTGCCTCCACCATTCTGCGTCACATGGCGATAGGGATTCTCGCGGAACTGGCCATATTCGTGTAGCAACCGCGATGGCGAAGTCGCTGGCACTTGCATCAGTTCAAATGCGTTTGCATAGGGCCGATTATTCCACGCAAGCCAGGTGAAAGGCGGCCGTTGAGGCTGTTGAGGTGGAGGCACATTGCTTCCCGGAAGAGCGGGGGGCATCACGCCGCTCCAACCTTGATTAATAATCCCGAACGTATGAACTAGATCATGGTCAAAATAGACTTCCACATCTGGCTGTGCTGATGAACGAGTCTGAGTTGGAAAATTGAAATGTTGCGGCCAGATGTCGGACCGCTGAAGGCCGCCACGTTGTCGCGATCGAAATCGAATATCGCCGCGTCTATTTTCGGGGTCACGAAGGTCAAATGGGTCATTCGGCACCGTATCGTCGTCAGGTTTGCTATTTTCACTGTCTTCGCCATTGAAAATAGTGAGATCAATCGGCATCCAATCCGTGGTGAGGTAGGGATTGACGGGCAAACTAGGATCATGACCGTTCTCTCCAGGCAACGGATTCCATCCAAGCTTGGGGTCGGCGAGTCTTTGCAGAAAGACGGTCTTGAACGAAAGTACGGTTCCCGTTTGCAATGCCGGGCTTGGTGTGGCTGCGTTGGCAGCGTCCAAGCCTCGCACGACAATCAAGTCTTCCAGTAGTTTAGAATTCGGACGTTCGTCGAATGGTAGATCGATCGGCGTTTCGTATTTGCCTTCGGGTGTTGTCGCTAACTGTGGCGGCGGAGGTTCCGAATAATACGTTTCAACATTCGGAATGGGTTCGGAAATATTCAGACCAATTCCTCTCAGCGGATCCGCGTTTTGTGTCCAATTCGCTGGTCTAGATGCTTGCGAAATGATTGTCAGGGGCCGAGTCAGGTTATTGGCCGGAACACGATATTGAGCATTATCAATCGGTACTGTAGCTAATTGCTGCGTCAAGCGATGGGCGACTTCGTGTGCGCCACCACTGTTGTTCCCTAAAACAATTTGTTGCCGTCCGTTAGTCTGTGCGGTATCCGAGTCGCTACTGATTTCGGTAATTAAACGTGGGCCAATCACTGCATATTGCCCTGCTCGCAGCGGTACGTTGCGACGGCCAACGTGCGAACGATTCCAATAGACTCGGTTGCCGTCAACGTGATTGCTGGGGTCAACCGGTGCAAACCAAACAATTCGCTCGATATCCAGATCAGGAATATCATTGACGCCTCGAGGCAACAAACTCATGCGTTCCGGTACGAAGGACACCGTGTCACGCTTGATCAATCGATTATTCCCATTGTTGATCTGATTTCGACCAGCTAGTGCCAAAGGACTTTCAGCTTCCCTATGCGCTTCCGAAATCGCCAAACGCCACACGGGATACGGAACGTTGTTCACGCCATTCTCGATAGACATCAAACCTAGATCCAAAGCCATAACCGGATTCGATTGCCCGGGCATCAAGCGATATAAGTCACGAGGAAATGAATTTAAGTTCGCGGCAGTGTTGGATTGATTGTTGACAACGGAAACGGAATGGTCCGCCAAAGGACTGCGAGTGCAATAAAGTTCGATGAACGCACTTCCTTGAGGAATACGATATTGATCCAGCGACTGATCGCGTACTACCCATTGCTGTATGGCTTCATCTTGTTCAAATCGGCGCGCGGGTTGCTGATCGTCTGGATGTAGCATGCTTTCGGTTGCATCAGCAAGGGCCTCATCGTTTGTATCTTTCACTCGTCGATTATGAAACGCCGCAGTTTCCGTCAGCAACAGTTCTGGATATTCGCAACCCCAGACCAAACGCCTACTTGCCGAGGTGCCCTGCGCTCGTTCGTCGGTGCCGGGATTTCCATCAATTACTGCGTCCCATCCGTCCAGTGGATTGACGTCGTATTCGAATGGGGTGAACGCAGAATCGGGGTCGCGGAAATCGACTGCATTGATTGCCCATTGTGCAATACGCTGAGCGGTCAGTTCTTTCTCAAATTCCTGTTGCGATAAGCCTTGGGGTAAATCACCTAGGAACGGAAGCGTATATCCTTGATCCATTAAGAACATCACCATGCAGTACAAATGCCGCGCCAACATTTGCCGTGAAGCCGTGTAATGGTTCAGGCCGAACGCACCGTATTCAGTTTCGCCGTTGGGATCGTATGCAAAAACACCGGGGATGGCGCCGCTATTCTCAAACGCAGAAAAATTGAGGGTTTGAGGTTGAAGCAATTCGGCGGCGTCGTCGACGACGTCATCACCATTGTCATCTTCACCGTTTCCAAACAAGCGATTTACGTCCAACTTCCCGCCGTCGCGAATTTCGGGAGGTAACATCGCAGCTAAATTCCGTGCAACTTCTGCCGCTGGCATTGGCGTACCCTTGGCAATCGATTCTTCTTGCATGCGAAATGTAACGTAGGCATTGAAGTCGCCTAATCCCAACGTCGCTGGGTCAATCGGCGGCATACCAGCCATTATCATTTCAATGGTCGGGTTCGGATGATTGATGTCTCCCAACCCCAATTGACGACGTAATTGCAAAAGCTGAAACCGCACAAAACGCTGCCGCAGCTGCGCATCAGGAATCACAAAGTTAGGCTGTGGGATATCGAACGAATGCGTGGTAAACAAGTGCGCCGACTTCCGAAACGCATTGCTTTCACTGCTGTTTGTCCCCGACATTACTCTTGCGGCATTGAAGATACCACGCGTTGCGGCAGCCAAGCGATCTGCTTTTTCTGCTTGAAGTCCAGAGCCATAGAAGAGTTCACCATGCGAAGTGCCTCCATACAAAGCGCCGTTATTCACAATTTGCGACAACCGTACGTCTGCATCAAAGCCACGGTAAAGCACTTCTAACGCTTCAACGCTGTACAAATCGTCCGTACCATTTGGGTTGACCAAGTTCACTTCGTAAGGTGTGTTGGTTCTAGCGTCATAAGTGCCAACGTTGTAGGGTATGGCGCCGCGGTTCGCATCGGCGAAATCGTAAATCGGCTGACCTAGTTGATCGACGGCAATGCCGATTCGTCCGTGAATATCAAAGGGCGAATTATATAAGCTGGGAATCGTCAATCTGTGATCGGCAGGAACACCGACAAGTTCGAGTTGCGACAATAATTCTCCCGATCGCGATTTAACTTGATCCGCAGGCGACTGCGCGTCACCCGGCATGGTCACATTCAAGCTTCGCTCTAGCGGACTTGTGTATCGCATTTCCAATAGCGCACGCGTAGCAGGACCAAAGACGCTGGCCACATTCACTTCGGCCGGCCCATACCCAAGGCCTCGTTGTGGCTGCGGAGGATTGACAATGATTCCGATTCCAAACTGAATTGCTTCGTCGAAGGTAGTTGGACTCAAACCTGCAACAGGCGACAGGTGATCTAACATTCCATGAGCATTCACATTGATTTTTCCATCCAGATCAATACAAAGAACGGCCACAAGAGGCTTGTAGAGCTTCCCATCCGAAGTGGTTTGAATCGGAAGACCTGGATCAATCCAAATGCTATCGGCAATCCCATCGTTATCGTTGTCGATGTCCCAAGGTCCACTGACTAACGCCATGTTCAAGAGGTCAGGGCGTAGCGGATTCATGTCGGCAATCCCGTCTTGGCCGACAGATCCATCGGGAAGAAAAACGTCTAAATCAACACAATCAGGAACGCCGTCGTCATCAAGATCTTGATAAAAGTCGAACGCCGGATTACTGCCGGTGAAATAGGGATGATCAGTCGGTAGCGGTCGAGCGATCAGATCGCGGCGAAACGTTGAAATCGAATCAAAACTTGATGCTGCCAGCATCGCCGTTACCGCGCTTGCGTCACCCTGAGTCTTACTTAAAAGGCGAGACATCCAAAACTGCACCAGGTGGGGCCGATGCATGCTGGGAATGATTGGCGCCAAAACATCATTCGAGTCGGGTGCCACCCCGGGTGCAAGAGGATTTGGTGGAATACTGGCCAGATAAATGTTTTGGTAATCGGCCGCGTCGTAGCTTTCATCGGAGCCGCCATATTCGCTCCCGTAGAATTGCCAATCTGAATTCAGACGTTGTCTTCGAATTTCCGCAAACTCTGCATTTGCTGTACTAAAAGGAAGGAGTGCTGCGGGCGCTGGTAATGGCTGAACCTGAGGTGGGAAATACGGAGCCGCATAGTCCGGCGGTTCGTTTACCGTTGGCCTTCCGGGGACGGAGAGATTGAGTTGTGATAGCGAAACGTCATAGCCCGAACCTGTACCATTGAACGGTTTGCCCGTAACCACAAACTGTTGGCCTACTTGTATCGGGGCGGAAGGTGCATCAATTATCAAAGTTGCGATTGGAGTTCCAGCGGGTGGTATGGATCGAATTACACGTCGGCTCTGCATTGCCGCGCTACCAGTGGTAAACGTCAACACTGTGCCGCTGTACTGATTAGGACGTTCGGTAAAAGGCAATGGGCGCAATCGGACATCAGTCGTCAGATTTCGATATTCCAGGACTAACTGTTGACTATCTGGGGCAACGTTGACGCTAAGTACTTCGCCTCGGAATCCATCATTGCCGTACAAGTCGCCCAGCAAGCTGTCTCGGTAGAAAGGCGATTGCAGATCGGTGGATCCGCGGAGCATGTCCAACATGACGGTGCGAACAATCTTGTCCGGAGCATCCCCGGTGCGTTCGACTTTGACTTGCAGTTTGGCGGCCGCATCGTATTGATTGGCCACAACAATAAAGGTGATCCCAATCAGGGCAAACAGGACCAGCAAGCTGAGTACGATCAGCAGCAATACACCTTGTCGTTTTTGTCGTTCAAGAGCCATCGTCTATCGTTCCTAAGCCAGGTGCGTCTTCTTGCCCAAGATGCACCGCCTTGAAAATTCATTCAGCCCAAAACATCAGAGCCTACCCAGCAGCAGGTCTCTGCTATGGTTATTTGCCAATTCTATCTTTGCAGTCGAATCGACTTTTCGTACACCGCCACCACGTCGCGAACGTAGACGGCGTAAAGCGGACCTTTTGACGGATCGCTGAGCGAATCACCGTACGGCCAGTCCGGGCCTTCCAGTGTGACGATTCGATCCTGATCCAATTCACTGTCGGGTTCGTCGATCGAAATCACCTTGTACCAGCGAATTACTCGCACGCCCGTTGTTTTGTCCAGAACTCGCGTCAGCATGATCCAATCATTTTTACGCATGTCCGAAAGGCGAACGTCACCCGAACTGTAGTCAGTTATTTGGCTCAGCACAACTTCTTTCCTGGGATCGGTACCGTAGCCGTTCAAGATTGCAGATGCGACCAGTTCATTGCTGGGCGAAACGCTGGGGCGTCTTTTTTCGAAGATCACCACGGACATGTCATACCGGCCGTTGTCACGATATGCCAAGTATTGGTAGCCTCGACCGATGACTTCGGGTTGCAGTGTGGCCATCCAGGAAAATTCGCCGCTGGATTCACGACGCAAGTTAACGCCGCTGCCGAAATATTTGGATACCACGGGGCGATCGGGTTCCGTTCGCAAGAAGCTGATATCGTCTTGCAGCTCAAAGCAACGCCGAGCCTGACCGGCATTGATCAGTGGCGGGTTAGACGTACCGAAAGCTGCCTGAAAATCACCCACTCGATTGTACGGCAATCCCGCTCCTACGAGGTCTTCAAACCTGGCGGCTCAGCCGCTGTCACTCGCGGAATCGGAAAGTCTGACTCGCTATTAGGAAAAAACGGCATCGCATAGGCTGTTTCGGCAATGCCAACGGGATCAAAGCAGTAAGGTTGCGTGATGAGTTTGTCACCGTTATAGATATCGAATGGCGTAACGGTCTGGCTGACCCAATACGGACGATTGTAGTTGCCCGGCTTATCAAACTCGCACTCGAAATTCACGAAAGGCAGCTCGGCCGAATTCCCCGATGCGGTCCGAACGCACTCCTTGCGCGGCCTTGTGGTGCGCCAGCGGAATCATGGCCGCCACGCCCAGCAATCCAATCGCCACGACGGCAATGGACATCAAGATCTCAATCAAACTGATTCCAGCGCGACGAGCGCTGATGGCAGATGCATTCTTCATCGCTATCGTCCTCCCATGGGTTCGCTGGATTTGGTCAAACTTCGCGCGTGACTGATGACGTTAAACCAGTCTCCGGCCGAAATTCCGGCAATGCTAACGCCTGTAGGTGCGCCCAAATTCGGAGCAGACGTGACCTTGCCGGTCTGATCCGAAATGGTGATCCACAGGTTGGACAGATCCAAAAGATTGCCTTCACCCAAATCATGCGAACCAGTTTGGACAGTGGGCGAATCACCGGCACTGTATCCCACCTTGGCCGCTCGACCAACCATCAAGTTCACCTGCCCGACTACTCGAACCGACGATGCCACCAAAGGCCGTGGGTATCGGAGGAAACTCTTCTTCGGCACCTCGGAACAACCGCACATGCGTCGGGATACCTGGTTCGTGCCCGACATAGTAAATCTTGTCCAATCCACCGTTGGGGCTGAACATGATGACCACGTCATGTTCGGGCGTGATTGGTTCGAACCCACTTGTGCCGGCAAAATCAAACGGACTCGCCGGATTGCCTCGCAACGCTAACGCTGAATCTCCGATTCCCGATAGCGATAGATCAATGGCCACCTTGCTGGGCAATTCCGTGGGCGTGCTGGATGTCTTTTGAGGAACACGAAAAATCTGAAATGGCAGGCCGGCAGCTTGAGGATTCAATCCCGCTGCTTTCAATTCGGCATAGGCTCGATCCTGATTGTAATACTTCAACAGTGTCGCACGGTGTTTAGGAAGAAAGCGAAAGGTAAAGGCGACTCGCTTCCCTTGATTTGAAACACCGGCCATGTCGACCGAAGTGATCAGAAACCGGTCACCTCGAAAGTTGAACTGAATGAAATCTCCTGGCTGCACCAGATTCAACGCCGAATCACAAGTGCCGGGATCAGCAACGACGGTATACTGCGGAGGTCTTGCACTGCCGGCCGACATTAAGTCTTGCAAGAAAAAGACTCGCGCATCAAACGTATCACCGGCATACGGTTCGGGCTGTTCAGCCAAATACATTTTGTAGGCCGCGTACCATTCGCCTGGATTGGCCGCATCTGGTTCATGAGCGGCACGTTCCAGCCAAACTCCGACCGGTCTGCCCAACTGAGTTGCTCGCGCTTGAGCACTGGCGAAAAAGACGTTGGTGATGCGAGCTGCTTCGCGAGTGTCTTGGCCTTTCAGCAGCGGCTGAATCAGTGGCACCATCACACCCGTCACCAAGACGATAATGCTGATCACAATCAACAGTTCGGTCAGCGTCAGGCCGCGGCGAATTCGATTCGTAGCGTTCATGCTAGTTGGCCTCCGTGATCAAGTGATTGTGAATGTTGTCTAGGGAATTGTCGACGTTGTAGCCTTCGGCACCGGGAGTTCCAAACTGCAAGTCCTTGGATGTGCCGAAATACTCCCCGTTATTGAGTTCAACAAACGGATTATTGGGCGGAGATGTCGTGCCATAGGTGAACGACTTTTGGGAAGACGCTCTAGCGAAAACATCCGGCAGTTTGTCCGAACCACCGCTGAACACAAACGGATACAACGCAAAGGTTTGAATTCTGGGTGTCGATGAATCCAAACGAGGTTCATCGGGATGGGGTGTGCCGAACAAGGCTAACGGGTCGAACGGATCAGGATCTTCACCTGATTGATAACTTCCGGCGGCGGTCAATCCAGGAGCCCAACGAAGGAAATAGATGGGCTGTCCCCAACCGTCGTGGATCTCGGGCATACCGTCATTGTCGATGTCGCCAATTTCCGTTTGCGAAAAGTATTCCAGCGCGGTGGTGTCGTCTTCGGCAATTTGGCTGAGGATCAGATACAGACATTCAGCCGATTCGTACGCCGTGGACCAACCACTTATATTCGTATCGTCCTGCTGGTCGACGCCGGTTTTGGCGTAGACCCATTGCTGGGCTTTGTTGCGATAGGTTCGCTGAATGGACGGGACTTGATTCAGCACAACGGGACCTTCCACGACATCGCTTTTGCGATCTGGCAGCTGAATCCGCTGTAATTCTCGAATCGCGTTGACTCGGATAATCGAAGCGATTTTGCCCGACCGCATGACCACGGCAGAATCGGCCCAATCGATCCGAGGGTTCGTGTTATAGGGATAGAGCACTGAAACGCTGCGACCGTCGTTCAATAAGCCGTTTTGTTGGATTCGACGAAGGATCGCTCGCGTGTCAACTCGCGTATTTTCAAACTGCGCCCACTGGTCGCGAATCAAGGAATCGATTCGCGCGATCTGAGATCGAGTTCGATCTTCTTTGGCTGTTTCATAAACGCCAGCCATGGCGACAAGCACCATGCCAGACAACAGACCGATGATCGAAATGACAACCAGTAGTTCAACCAGAGTGAAACCGCGACGCCCGTGATCCTCGCCAAGCGAAGCATGCGTAAAGCGGTTACGTAGGGTCATGGTAATTTGCTTTCCAATGTGCCTTGGGCGAAGTTAGTGATATTGTCCTTGTGCGCGGTGAAAGGATCTGGATAAGGCCCGGCTGGAAAACTGAGCAGGTTTGGCTCGCCATTTCGGATTTCGGCTTGCCCACCGAAGTTGCCGTCTAAACCTGCTGCAATGATTTGGAACTTAGTCTGCTCAACAAATGAATCTTTTGATATGTAACCATTTGAACCGATTTGGTACTGAACCGCATTGAGATACGGCATTGGCGCGTATTCAATGGAGTTTCCCGTTGCAATAGTGCGGTGGTATGCGGGCTTCATTTCTGAAATGTCAAGCATTAACTTTTGGTAGTTGGTACTAACATAGTATAAATACGGTGACTTCTTAGTTGGATCTGACGACGAAGTATCTCCGTATTTAGGGTAATACTCCGGGAAACCATCGGCATCCAAATCTGCCAACCGAGAACGGTCGAATTCGAAAAGCGGGTTTTTGATCGACATCGAATCAATTAGGCTTGGTGCGGGTGAAATGCCTCCGGTTAATGGATGAGACGAACTATCTGAAAAGCCAATTAGCCAGAAAACCAAAGCTTCTGCGCAATCAAGATCTTCAAATCGCACACTTTGGCCAGTTGCTGGATTGATAGGAATGTCCTGTTCGATGTTGCGATACCGGAACATTCGACCTAGCGTCTGTTGAATTGTTATCGGATGAGCGTTAAGCGGTGGATTGCTGCCTACGCGCTGAGGTGGTTCAGACGCAGCAAAATCTGGCGGATAGACTTGATACTGGTTCTTAAACCGCTCCATAGCGGCAGCCATATTGCCAACTTCGGTTGTGACAATTCCTTGATAAACAGTGCGTCTGGCTGGACCAATCGCGACGGCGAGCAAGCCAACCAGCACGGCGATGATGGCAATCACCACTAGCAATTCCACTAGCGTGAACGCCGACGGCCGCTGATAGCCTCTGCGAACGGATGTCAATAACATTTCCGGTTTTCTCCCTTCCCAAATCCCCTCGGCCCGCACCGTCCGAAGCCCTTGCCCTGACTTCGGCAGGATTTTCAACTCTGTTCTTATTCTATTTCTTTTTTACGAAAAGCTGTTCTACTCACGGCGGTTTTTCTTGCCCATTCCGCTGTCAGTATTTGTTTTTCTAATCATGGACATTCGTGTTAGCGTTTATCCATATTGTGCCAATCCTAGCCCGACGCGTGAGCGAGGGACTGTGGCGGCGGTTATTCATTTCCCTCGCTGACGCTTCGGGCTAGGATTTCTTCCTTTCTTCCCTCGCTAACGCTTCGGGCTAGGATTTTAGTTGGACAGGTTGGTAATCAGGTCGACCAGTGGTAGGAACAACGCGATCACGATGAAACCGACGGCACCGCCCAAGAAGACGATCAACAACGGTTCCAACAAGCTCATCAAGCTGTCCGTTAACACTTGGACCTGTTCGTCATAGGTGTCGGCCACTTTGTAAAGCATCGTGTCCAGTTCACCCGTTTCTTCGCCCACGTCCACCATATTCACCACCAAGTCATCCGCAACTCGGCGATTCATTCGCATCACATAATAAACACCGCCAATCACACCACCGGCCAGCATCATCGGAGCGGCAACCGTCGCCATTCCTTTAATGAACATCAGTGGCACCACCGGCAAAACGCCGACGGAAACCCATAATGCCATGGCCATGGGGTGAAAGCCCGGTTTGGAGTATTCCTTCATTGGTTTGGCAATCGTGTCACCTTCTCGGATCGATTCCGACACCTTGCCGTACAACCGTTCAAACATGGCATTGCCGCACGTTTCCCGAGTGATGTTGAGGCCTTCCAAAATTGGCACACCACTGGCAACCAACGTTCCGAGTGTTCGAGTGGAACGAGCCATCGAGTTCTTTTCGATCAGCTGGCCGAACACAGGCCAATTCAGCGAAAACAAGTCCCAGCCCATTCGACCTGACTTGAATTTGCGAATCATCGTTACCGACACGATCAACGAAATGGGAATCAACGGGATCAAGAACCAGTACTTGGCCGTGTTGTTAGAGATGGTGATCAACATCATGGTCATGGCCGGCAGTTCCGTGTCGAAATCTTCAAAGATCTGCTTAAACGTCGGAACAATCTTCAACATGATGAAGGTCAAAATACTGACCGCCACAAAGACCACCACGGCCGGATAGATCATGGCACCTTTGACTTTGCGTTTCAACGCTTCCGCTCGTTCTTTGAAGTCGGCCAGACGTTGCAAAATGACTTCCAAGGCACCACCCGCTTCACCTGCTTTGATCATGTTGACGTACAACCGATCAAATGCTTTGGGTGACTTGGCCATGGCTTCGGACAACGTGGAACCACCTTCAATTTCTTCGCACACGTCCATCAAGCTATTCTTGAGCCGGCCTGGTTTGGCCTGTTCTTCCAGAATTCGCAAGCTGCGCAAGATCGGCATACCAGCGTCTTGCAGAATGGACAGCTGTCGAGTGAAAGTGGTGAGATCGGCACTTTTGACCGAACCGACGGCAAACGACCGCTTCTTACCTTCTTTGCCCTTCTTGGACGCGGTCTTGCGACCTTTCTTGACGTGGATCTTGGTTACAAAGTAACCCATCTCCCGTATATGCGTCTGGGCTTCATCTTCGTTTTCGGCTTCAATCTCATCGCGGATTTCTTGCCCGGTGGCATCCATTGCTTCAAATTGAAATGTAGGCATTGTAAAACCCTGTCATCAATGGAATTGGGTCGAAACGGAATGTCGCACGCCCCCTTTCGGCGTGGCAGCCTGTTTTGACTTTGTCTTCAGCCGATCGCGTTATTTGGCGAGCGTTGTATTGTTATTGAAATTGGCCAATCTGTCGAATACCAAATTTCCTTCTTAACGGTGTCTAATTCAACTTTTTTCTGTTTGGACAACGTTACGTTTTTCTTCAAATCTGCGAAATTCCGGCTCGATTTTGGTAACATCTGGCCCGCGTGTCACGGTCCATCCTAGCCCGACGCGTCAGCGAGGGACGGATACTGTTTTTTCCCCTCGCTGACGCTTCGGGCTAGGAAAACGGTCTATTCCAGTTGTTTTTCCTCGCTGACGCTTCGGGTTCGGGAAAAACGCTACTTCAAAACTCATGCTTTGGCCGATTGTTCGGCGGGGATTCGTCACCTCATCCGATTGTTCGGCGGGGATTCGTCACCTCATCCACTACGCTCGGGAAAAACGCTACTTCAAAACTCATGCTTTGGCCGATTGTTCGGCGGGGATTCGTCACCTCATCCGATTGTTCGGCGGGGATTCGTCACCTCATCCACTACGCTCGGGAAAAACGCTACTTCAAAACTCATGCTTTGGCCGATTGTTCGGCGGGGATTCGTCACCTCATCCACCTACGCTCGGGAAAAACGCAACCTCAAAACTCATGCTTTGGCCGATTGTTCGGCGGGGATTCGTCACCTCATCCACTACGCTCGGGAAAAACGCTACTTCAAAACTCATGCTTTGGCCGATTGTTCGGCCGGGATTCGTCACCTCATCCACTACGCTCGGGAAAAACGCTACTTCAAAACTCATGCTTTGGCCGATTGTTCGGCCGGGATTCGTCACCTCATCCACTACGCTCGGGAAAAACGCTACTTCAAAACTCATGCTTTGGCCGATGGTTCGGCCGGGATTCGTCACCTCATCCACTACGCTCGGGAAAAACGCTACTTCAAAACTCATGCTTTGGCCGATGGTTCGGCCGGGATTCGTCACCTCATCCACTACGCTCGGGAAAAACGCAACCTCAAAACTCTTGCTTTGGGCTACCGAGTTTTCGTTCGCCATTCCTCTCACTGTATCTCAAGCTGCTAAGCTGGGTCAAACAAAAGGTTTGCGATCAATCTGTATGTTTAATAATCCGTTTGTCATGTGAGGCGAAATTCCCTGATTATCGCTTGGTTTCTGGCAAACGGAATCCGTCAAATTCCGTGAGGCCTAGGCCTCCAAAATCGTTTCTCGAACTACTTCGTCCGCTGTAGTGACACCTTCCCACATGCGTTCCATGCCAGCGTCACGCAGGGTTAACATGCCGTAGTTTCTGGCGGTGTTGCGAAGTTCATCGGTTGAAGCGCCTTGGAGCACCATTTCGCGAAGTTCGTCGTTCATGACCATCAATTCGAACAAACCAACTCGGCCCTTGTACCCGGTATTGTTACAAACGTCGCACCCCATGCCTCGATAAAACGGCCGCCCGGCAATTTCCTTTTCGGTTAGCTCCAGTTGGGACAGCAAATCTTCTGTTGGTGTCGTTTCTTCTCGACACTTTTGGCAGATTCGACGCACCAGACGCTGAGCCAAAATGACTTCCACCGTGGCCGTGATCATGAAGGGCTGAATCCCCATGTCTCGTAAACGAGTGACCGTGCTGGGAGCATCATTCGTATGCAACGTGCTGAACACCAAGTGGCCGGTCAGCGACGCTTGAATGGCAATTTCCGCCGTCTCTAAGTCTCGAATTTCGCCCACCAGAATTTTGTCCGGGTCTTGCCGCAGGATCGCTCGCAAACATTGCGCAAAGGTATTGCCGATGTCATGGTCAATGGGGATTTGCACAATGCCATCGATGTCGTATTCCACTGGGTCTTCCGTGGTGATCAGCTTTTCAGTGATTTCGTTCAGTTCTGAAAGAGCGGAATACAGCGTGGTGGTTTTGCCCGAACCGGTGGGGCCTGTGACCAGCACGATCCCGTTAGGTCGATGCATGGCTTGGCGAAAGTTGGTCTTGGTGTGATCGTCCATCCCCACGTTTTCCAGGCTCAGCGAAACCACCGAACGATCTAGAACTCGCATCACCACGCTTTCACCAAACATGGTCGGCAACACGCTCACTCGCAAATCCACCGGATGGCCACCCACCGTCAATTCGATACGACCGTCTTGCGGCAAACGACGTTCGGCAATGTCCAGGTTGGCCATGACCTTAATTCGAGTAGTAATGGCGAAGGCCAAGTGGCGTGGCGGCGGCACCATTTCGTACAGCACGCCGTCCGCTTTGATACGGATGCGAAATTCGTCTTCAAATGGTTCGAAGTGAATGTCACTGGCATGATCCTTAATAGCCAGCAGCAGCACCATGTTCAGCAGTTTGCGGACCGGCGCGCTGTCTGCCAACGCTTCCGCACCCGTGATATCGATGGGACCATCGCCGGCCAAGGCGCCGGCGGCGGCTTCCAATTCATCATCATCTTCCAGGTCGCCGACGATACTTTCAAATGTTTCGGTGGCGCTGCCGTAATGTTTTTCCAAGGCTTTTAGGATTTCCGCTTCCGTGGCGACAACCATGCGAATGTCATAGCCCAGGAATGTGCGGAGTTCGTCTTGGATGGCCAGGTTTTGAGGATCGCAGGTGGCGACGGTGAAAGTGTCGCCGTCCAATTCGATGGGAATGATGCGATACAGCTGGGCCATCGGTTCGGTGACCAGCTCCAGAATTTCTTCACTGATTTCCGTTTCGGCCAATTTGATGACTTGCAGATGCATCTGTTCGGCCAGAGCGATGACCACCTGTTCGTCGGTGACCAGGCCCATTTCTTCGGCGATTTTTCCAAGCAGTTCGCCGGGGTGGCGACGTTGTTCCTCTAGCAGCATTTCCAGTTGATCATCTGTCAGGAACCCCAGATCTACCAGAATTTGTCCAATGCGTCGAATTGCCATAATGCAGAAATACCGTCAATTGAAGAAAAGGGAAAATCGAACGTGCCGAACCAAGAAGATGCTAACCGGCGTTGTCGGCTGCATCTTCGTCGTCATCGAACATGCCTTTTTGGGCCTGAGCGATACGTTTGGCCAAATCGTCGGGCGATTGAGCTTTGCCCAGCGCGTCTTCCGCCGTAATTTTTTCGTCTCGCCACAGCTTAAACAACGCATCATCCATCAAGATCATGCCGTGTTTGTAACCGGTCTGGATGGCCGATGTGATTCGATAGGTTTTGTTTTCACGAATCAGGTTAGCGATACCGGGCGTGACCACCAACAATTCGTGCGCGGCAACTCGACCACCGCCAATCTTAGGAATCAGCGTTTGCGAAAGGACGCCGATGATGGCCGTGGATAGCTGCGTTCGAATCTGATCTTGCTGGTTGGTCGGAAAGACGTCGATGATTCGGTTGACCGTACCTTGCGCACTATTGGTGTGCAACGTTCCGAAGACCACGTGCCCCGTTTCCGCGGCGGTGATGGCCGCTTCAATCGTTTCTAAGTCTCGCATTTCACCCACCAGAATCACGTCCGGATCTTGTCGCAGAGCTCGACGAATCGCTTCGGCAAAGCTGGGTACGTCGTTGCCGACTTCGCGCTGATTGATGGTTGATTTCTTGTGTTCGTGATAAAATTCGATGGGGTCTTCAATGGTGATGATGTGATGGTCGACCGTTTCGTTGATATAGTCGATCATACTGGCCAGCGACGTACTTTTGCCCGACCCCGTGGGACCGGTGACCAAGAACAGACCTCGAGGACGCATGCACAATTCGGCAATACGCGGCGGCAGGCCCAACTTTTCCATAGGGATTTTTTCGTTGGGAATCTGACGCAAGACCATGGCGATATTGCCGCGTTGCCGAAACACGGAGACTCGGAAACGAGCCAATTCGCCGAAGGCAAAACCAAAGTCGGTACCGCCTTGTTCTTGAAGTTCTTGCTGGCACCGATCGGGCGTAATACTTTTCATTAGCGCCACGGTATCTTCTGGTTCCAGCGTTTTGGTTTCCAGCTTTCGCATGCGGCCGTGCAGTCGAAACACGGGCGGTTGTCCCACGGTGATGTGGATATCGCTGGCGCCTTGCTTGATACAAGCAGACAGCAATTTATCAATCAGAATGGTTGCCATAAAAACCGGGCTCTGTTGTCAAGGCGAACACTCCTTGTGGCGAACCTCTTCTCGGTTCCGAATTCCCATTCGGCGCCGGTTCGGGCCAAGGACGACCAAGCGAATTCGAGCGATAGGACGCTGACTTCGCTTGGTGTCGTGTCGCTGTTCGAAAAGGAAAAACTAACTCACTATCAAAGTTGAATGAAGGATCAGGATTGCTAAAACCTGCTCGCAAAATGTCTGACTTTGCATTTGCTTTGGAGTCGCCGGCTATTTCGCTTGCTGGGTGTCGTCCAAAGCGGATGCCCTGCTACAGGACTTCAATCTGGTTGTCGGATTCGGTCTTCTTGGCCACGCGGAATACTTCTTCCAACGTGGTTACGCCTTTCAAGACCTTGGCAATACCGTCTCGATAAAGCGTGGTCATGCCGTCTTTAATGGCCACTTCACGAATATCCACGGCGGATGCGTTTTGGTACACCTTCTCGCGAACACCCGACGTCATCATCATTAGTTCGTAAATACCAATACGGCCTCGATAACCCTGTCCGCCACAAGCGTTGCAGCCGGCGCCTTTCATCATGGTGGCACCTTCCATCAACTTGGGCGTGATGCCGGACGCTTCCAATTCGGCTTCCGTGGGTGTGTACGGTTTGCGACATTTGGTACAGACTACTCGCACCAACCGCTGCGCCAACACGGCGACTACGGACGTGGCAACCAGATAGCCAGGGACGCCCAGGTCGACCATTCGCGTCATGGCACCCGGCGCGTCATTCGTATGCAACGTGCTGAACACCAAGTGACCGGTCAGCGAAGCTTGAATACCCATGCCTGCCGTTTCCAGGTCTCGCATTTCGCCCACCAAAATAATGTTAGGGGCCTGTCGCAACATGGCTCGAATGATCCTGGCAAAATCGAGCCCAATATTGTGCTTCACTTCAACCTGATTGATGCCTTGCAGATAATACTCCACCGGATCTTCTGCGGTGATGATCTTGCGATCGGGTCGATTCAATTCATTCAGTGCGGCATACAACGTGGTGGTTTTTCCCGAACCGGTAGGACCGGTCACCAACACAATACCGTTGGGGCGCTTAATCAGCGAAGTGAATTGTTTGTACGTTCTTTCCGAAAGCCCTAACTGCCGAACACCCACTTTGATGTTGTCTTTATCCAACAGTCGCATGACGATCGACTGGCCGTGATTCGTGGGAATCACGCTGACTCGCAAATCCAATTCTTTGTCACCGGCGGTGATTTTGATTCGACCATCTTGCGTACGGCGGCGTTCGGCAATGTCCATTTTGCCCAGAATTTTGATACGAGAAATAATCGCGCCCAGCATTCGGCGCGGAGGACTATCGCGTTCCACCAATACACCGTCAATGCGGTAGCGAATGCGAATCCGATCTTCAAACGGTTCAATATGAATGTCCGATGCGCGTAACTGAACGGCTTCACCGATCATCAGTTGCACCAAGCGAACCACCGGCGCGCTGGTTTCATCCACCGCTTCGCCTGAATCACCGCCGCCGTCATCTTCCGTTTCGGTAAAGTCAATGGCCGTATCGGTGAATTCCTGCAACATCGAATCCGCACTTTCGCCTTCAATCTGGCCGTAGTAGCGATTGATGGCTTCCAGGATCGATTCCCGCGGTGCTAAAGCGATTTCAATTTGGCGGTTCAGAATAAATCGAAGCTTGTCAAACGTGTCTAAGTCCTGAGGATCGCTGACAATGACGCGCAAAACATCTTCGCTGACTTCTTCCAGCGGCAGGATGACGTTTTCACGAGCAACCGATTCGGGGACCAATTCGACCACGGCCGGAGCAATGCTGACTTCGTGCAAATCGACGAACGGCAGATTATGCTCTTTGGCAATGGCGCCCATCACCTGTTCGCCGGTGGCATAGTCTAAGCGAACCAACGCGTCGCCCACCGAAATCCCGTTCTCGTTGGCCAGCTGCTGCGCGTCAGCAAGTTGCTCGGCGCTCACGATCCCATCACGAATCAGGATCTTTTCAAATGAAGGCATAGGGGTCCTCTGTACTCTGCTCTCAAGTTCCGCGCCGAATTCCACGGCGGCACTCGCTTCCGGTCTGGTCGCACCACGTTTGTTCGTTCGCCACCGGATTGGAATGCTTGCAATCTTGCGGTATCGCCTAACCCAATTGGCAAAACTGCCCGAAAGACACTCGCGTTTCGACCAACCCAAATGACAAGCGAGATACTATACCGTACGCAGCCGATTCGGATGCCTGTGACGCAAACAACTATGACAACAGGCGCAAAACGTGCCGCGAGACGTATAGAATCATCGGCTCGCCGAAACGACCGATGCAAAAAGACGCTAGATTTGCTCTAAGTCGTACAGAGTTTTAGACTAATGCCAACGCTAGCGAATGTCAATCTAAGCCGGTTTTGGCAAGCTGGGAACCGTATTTATAAGGGGTTATGTTTTGCTTTGTTTACAACGTCAGCACCACTCGCTTGACATGCCACGTGGCGATTACCCGAGTGATGTTGGGCGGACCAAGCAGCAGGATGCCGATGTTTCGGCAAGTGAACTCGTTCGTTCGCCGCAGGATAACATTTCTTGTCGTCGGACCAATTGTCAATCCTGGTCCAAAGAACCGGTCAGGAGCATGCCGTCGATTTCGTAGCTGCGAGCCCAGTAGTTTTCCAGTTCGTCCAAGTAATCCAAACTGACTTGGAAGAACGTGCGTTGGGCGTTTAACAGCTGCAGGAACCCGATTTCACCTTGCTGAAACGCGCGGACAACAAGGTCTCGAGTTTCTTTGGACGACGGTAGCAAACCTTTTTGATATTCCAACACTCGTTGATACGCATTCGCGTAGTCGGCGTGCGCGGCAGCCAAGTCTTGCTGCAGCCGCAGTTCCAATCGTTCCAGTTGTTGCTGAGCCGCCGTTAACTGGGAACACGCACTGCCAATGTTGCCTTGGTTGCGGTCCAGAATCGGCAGGGGCATGCCCGCTTGAATACCGGTCACCGTATATTGAGTGGCATAATCATACTGTACACTCACGTTGGCCGTCACATCGGGAATGACTTCCATACGCTGGCGATGGACTTCACTTCTCGCTCGTTGAATGTTGGCCAGTGCTTTGGCAACTTCGGGACTGGCCTGCAGCAGCGCTGGTAGTGCTTCGTCATAGGAAATGAAATGAACCACGTTGTCAATGTCGGCCGTCAAAGGTTGCGCGGGGCCTGAATTTCGTATGCCGGCTACGGCGTTCAGCGATCGCCAATTGCGGTCCAGTTGCTGTCGAGCCGAAAGGAGTTCCAATCGCATGCGGTCGGCGTCCAGACGCGTTTGTAAATAGTCTGCTTTGGGCGTTTCCCCGGAGGCGAACAGACGCTGTGCCGAATCGGCCGCTTTGGTGCTGACTTCCAGTAACCGCTGCATGGTGTCGATTCGCGTTTGAGCGATGACCACGGCGATAAAGCGTCGACGAACGTCAGTCAACACGCGTTGTTGTTGAATAGCCAATTGTTGCGACGCAATTTCGACTTCACGAGCGGCCACGTCAATACGACTCCACCGCTTGCGTCTGGGAGTCACCGTCTGCTGGACGTAAAAACCTTGTTGGCCCGCTTGGCCTTCATTGCCGACTTCGGAAGCCGTATATCCGGCGCTTGGATTGTTTCGCAATCGGGCTTGATAGCAACGCCACTTGGCGGCTTCCAAGTTTGCAGCTGCTTCGGCTACGGCCGGGTTGCTGGCCAGCGCCGTTTGTTCATAGTATTCGACTGACAACACGTTGGCACTCAATTCTACCTGCGGCAACGTGCCATTCGCGTCAGTGGCGAACGGTTCGATCGGTTCCATCCGCATCGGTTCGGTCGGACTTTGATCCAGCGAATCTACCAGTGGGCGCGGTTCCGGTGGAAGACGCGACGGTGCTTCTAATGAATCTGCCACTTGAGCGATGATCGGCGTCGTCATCAGCAAGGACGCAGCAGCGGTAATCCGCCAAGATTGTTTTTTGAACATAGAACCGATACTCAACGCAATTCAAGTTTTCAGGCTTGCCAGATGTGCCGAATGCAAGCCAAGGAGGTGTGATACTAATCGTATCGGTTGAGCGAATTCGCTGAATCGGAACAATCGCTGACGTAGCGGTCAGAGAAACTGGGTTATTGTTGTTGCTGCTAGCGAATTCCATTCGGCCAAGAATTACCGTTGATTGCGAAACTGCATCGCTCGCTGCAAATCGCGTTTCGTGTCGGCCTTCTTGATTGATTCTCGTTTATCGTGCAGCTTCTTACCTCGGCACAAGCCCAGCAACAATTTTGCTCGACCATCCTTGAAATACATTTTCAGCGGTACCAGCGTCAGGCCTTTTTCGTGTGCTTGCATAGCGAACTTGGCAACTTCGCGGCGATGCATCAGTAGTTTCCGAGGCCGTTTGGGCTGGTGGTTCATGAAGCTGGCTTCAAAGTACTCCGGAATATCCGCGCCCACCAACCAGACTTCGCCATCGCGAAGTCGGCCATATGCTTCCTCCAGTGAAACCTGGCTGTTTCGCAGACTCTTGACTTCGCTACCGGTCAGCACGATACCGCATTCCAGCGAATCTAAGATCTCGTATTTGTGACGAGCCTTCCGGTTTTCGGCAATCGTTTTCTGATTGGCGTCTTGGGCGGGTGCTTTCTTCTTCTTGCTTTTCTTGGCCATGCGAATGCTGCTCGAACTACCGAAGGGTGAACGGGAAAAACCGGACAGACGGCTGATTATAGCCGAGGTTCGCGGTGACTCGAATGGCCTTACTCAAACCCCGCCTGTCCTTACCGTAAGCTTACCGTGTCGCGTCCACAATCGACGCCAATCCTTCTCGGTAAGACCCGTATTGAAACGAAACGTGAAATCCACTGACCAGTTTTTGGTTGGAACAGCGTTTGTTCGAATCCGCTCGACGCCGCCGATTCGAATCATCAGCCGGTTGGACAAACTGAACATTTCGTTCCAGCAATCGACCAACTTCCAGATAAAACGCGACGCTCCACCGGTTGTCCGTCACTGACCAGATAGGTTTGGCCATTCGGTTCTGAACGGGAGACGAGATCCACAATACTCGCGCCATCATCCACGTGGA
Organism: Pirellulaceae bacterium; assembly: GCA_041399205.1. GTDB lineage: Bacteria > Planctomycetota > Planctomycetia > Pirellulales > Pirellulaceae > JAGQOZ01. Next base: position 155,491 of record JAWKTK010000016.1, read on the forward strand.
TCAAATTCAAGTATCCGTGTTCTGCACAGGGGATTGGTTGTCCCTGACGAACCAATTCGATATTGGGTACTCGCTGCGGTCCATAGATTCCGGCGAATCGCAGAATGGTACTCCGCTGGCCGAAACGATCGTCGTTTCGAATCAATTGTTCCGCCGCCAGACATGCTTTGCCACCGGGTCGTATTGGCAGACAAGCCGAAGCTTCGTCAACCCAGCCTCCGTCGTTTTGCGCATAGACGCCGGTCGAACTGACGTAAACAAAATGCTGGACTGAATCCGGCAGGCTCTTCAAAACGTTGGCCAGCCCTTGGATGTAAACCTGATCGATCGACTTGCCGCTCAGTCGGTCGTACCCCACCGCAAAGACCACTCGATCCACCTCTGGCAAGTCTTGCAGAGAATCTGCGTCCGTCACGTCCAGGATCACCGGTTGGAGACCTGCCGACTTTATCAAGGAAATGTTTTCTTTTTTTCTCGTGGCGGCATAAACGGTGTCGCTTTGTTTCAACCACCGTGTTGCGATTCGGCAACCTAAGTATCCATAGCCAAAGATAAAATCGCGCATGTTTCAATTTCTTAATTCGAAGGATCAAGTGGAGTGGCAAGTGAAAACGGTAGCCTCATTTCCGGGAATTTCGCTCGTTTGGAACCGTCAGAATCTGTCTAGTTTCACACGCGTCAAGGAAAGCGAGCTTCGCTTCGGCATGTAAGTAGCGGACAACGTGGGAGAACTCGTTTATGATATAGGCTCTCGCCCCATAACGTTGGTCGTCGAAGGAAGTTGGATATGGCGAAAATTTCCGTTTTCGTTTTCTCAGTCTTGGTTGTGCTCGCACTGGGCGCTGCTCCCAGTTTTAGCCAAGAACATCATAGTTCTACCACCAAGTTAGCCAACGTGCTTTCTGGCCGAGCGCCATCGAATGCCAATGAACTGCTGGCTATGCAGGAACACATTCGATCCATTTCTGATCGTTTGGTCCAAAGTACCGTAGCGATTCAAGTGGGTCGAGCCAACGGGAGTGGCGTGATTATCAGCAAGACCGGTTACATCTTGACCGCAGCCCACGTCGCCGGCACACCCAACGAAGAAGCGGTGATTTATTTGGCGGACGGCCGACGAGTTTTCGGCAAGACGTTAGGGATGAACGAAATGTTGGACGCCGGGCTGGTTAAGATTGAAACGCCTGGCGAATGGCCCTTTGCCGAATTGGGTAAATCATCCAATGTCGAAGAAGGTTTTTGGTGTTTAGCCACCGGGCATCCGGGCGGCTACGATTCTCAGCGTAAACCGGTACTTCGCATGGGCCGAGTGCTGAAGGCGGGAGATTCGGCCATCTTGACCGACTGCACGTTGGTCGGTGGCGATTCGGGCGGACCGTTGTTCGACTTAAATGGTCGCGTGATTGGAGTGCACAGTCGCATTGGCAAGAACTTGACCGTGAATGTTCACGTGCCGGTGGATAGTTATCGCGAAGCTTGGGACCGCTTGGTCAAAGGAGACGCGTGGGATCTGATGCGTCAGCCCAGTTTTAGCTGGATTGGTGTCAAAGGCGCATCACCAGCCGAAGCCGGTGTGCAAATTGGTGAAGTCGTTGTCGGCTCGCCGGCTCAAGACGCGGGGCTGCAGCCAGGCGATCAAATACTGTCGTTTGCCGGAAACTCAATCAGTCAATTCGATCAACTCAAAGAATTGGTTCGCGATCACAAACCTGGCGAAACGGTTCGTTTGGAAGTGAAGCGAGGCGGCGAATTTGTGCGAATGTCGCTTCGCATCGGATCGACGGCGGAACGAACAACACAGAAACGTTAGATTTTGGTAGGCCGAGTTGGTAATTTCAGTTTTCCCAAGGAATTAACATTGATGAAGCCTGGATTTGTAAAGCGAGCTGTGCGGATTGTGGGACTGTTGGGATTTGTGGCAGTCTGTTTGATTCGCAATCCGTCAGTGGACGACTTGGAAAATATTTCGCAATTGGTTCGCGAACCATCAGGCGTCCAAACTCGCAATGACGCTCAACTGCTGAGCGGCTGGCTGGATCAAGTGGAAAACAGCTGGGAAGTTGGCAAGAACCATGATCATGTGAAGTCGGCTTTCGAATCGGTCATTTCACAAGCTCGAGTTTCCACCGTTCGCATTTTCCAAGGCGACCGCCAAATTGCTATGGGAACCATCGTCGACCGCGACGGAATCATTTTGACCAAAGCCAGCGAAGTGGAAGGCAAATCACTGATCTGCCAATTCCATGACGGCAGCAAACGACGAGCGAAAGTGATGGAAGCCGATCGAAATACCGATTTGGCCTTGCTGCGGGTTCGCGCCAGCAATTTGGTTCCCGTCAAATGGGACGCCAGTGGCGAATTGAGCTTGGGTAGCATCTTGGCGACTCCGGGTCACGGCACCAAACCGTTGGCCATTGGCGTTCTTAGCCTGAATACTCACCAAGTGGAATCGGATGGAGTGCTGGGCATCATGATGGCTCGCACAGAACGAGGCCCTCGTGTTACGGAAGTAGTGGATGGCAGCGCGGCAGAAAAAGCAGGCGTCGAAATTGGTGATCAAATTGTGGCGATGAATAGCCGACCGGTAGATTCGTTGGACATGGTTATTTCGTCGGTCAGTCAAATGTTGCCTGGCGAAGTCGTTCGCTTGAAGGTTTTACGAGACGACCAAGAAAAGGAATTGGTGGCAACCCTGGGTAGACGATCTGACTTGGACGTGGACAATGGAGACTTCCAAAGCTATTTGGGCGGACGTCTTAGTTTTCGCCGATCTGGATTTGGTTCCGTTCTGCAGCACGACACCTTCTTGCTTCCCGAATACTGCGGCGGCCCGATTGTCGATCTGCAAGGTAATGTCGTCGGCGTGAATATTGCTCGAGCTGAACGTATTGCCAGCTATGCCTTGCCCGCAACCGTGGTCAAAGCCTGGATAGACCAAGCGATGCAAAAAGTGCAGACTTCGGTTGTGGCCAGCAAATAGCAGCGTCGGAACGAATCTTCTTATCGGTTTCAAAGCGACGAAGTTGTCCGATCTTTTTGTTTCCGTCATGCTACCGGCACGTTGTTGATGTTCGTACAAGTTCTGAAATCCAAAATTCACCGTGTCACCGTTACGGAAGCAGATCTAAACTACGTGGGCAGTATCACCTTAGACCAAGACTTGGTGGACGCCGCGAATCTGATCGAAGGTGAACGAGTTCAGGTGGTGAACGTCAACAATGGCGAACGACTGGAAACGTACGTGATTCTGGGCGAACGAGGCTCGGGAACGGTCTGCCTGAACGGTCCGGCGGCGCGAAAGGCGCACGTGGGCGATGTCATCATCGTGATTTCTTACGCTTCCATGGAGTTTGAAGAAGCGAAGAAATTCAAGCCGTGGGTTGTCTTCCCGGATACCGCAACCAACCGCTTGATCGAAGAATAATCAGCCGTCGGCAAACTGGTCTTAGCGAACGGCACTATCTGCAGGCCAACGTCCGTCGGCACGCGCTTGCAGAAAGTTGGTCAAAATGATCTGAGCTGCCAGTTTGTCTAGCCGCTTCTTCCGTTTCGCTCGACTCATGTCCACATCCAACAGCAATGCCTCGGCTTCCGCACTGGTCATGCGTTCGTCAAAGAAGATAACCGGAAGTTCCGAAATCGATTCCAGCCACGCACCAAACTGCCGAGCTTCCTGGCTCTTCACGCTTTCATCGCCGTTCATGTGCAGTGGCAATCCGACAACAAATCCGCGGATGTCTTCTTCGCGAACGAGACGCTGAAAGCGACGGACGTCGGCTTGTTCGCCGGAGCGAGTGTAATTGTCCAGCGGACTGGCCATTTGTTGGCCAACGTCCGAAATGGCAATGCCAATCCGTACCGTTCCATAATCAATTCCGGCCAAGCGACCGTGTGTCGGAAACGATTCGCTCATGATTGCGTCCCATGCCCAATAGACAACATCCGCTTACAAATACGCGTTCCATTTTTTTTGTTGTAGTTGTGACACCACTTCGCGGACCGCTTCTTCATCACTTTTCTTGGCCACCAGCGTGGCATCGGACGTGTGGACCACCAACACATCTTCTAAGCCAATGGTGACCACCAAGTGCTCGTCCGTGCTGCGAATGATGGATCCCTTGGTGTTGATGCCCAAGTAGCGTTTGGCGGCAATGGTATTTCCGTCCGCGTTGGTTCCTCGAATCCGAGCCATCGCTTGCCAGCTACCGACATCATCCCAGTCGAACGGCGCTTCAATGGTGACCACATCCGTCGCGTGTTCCATGACCGCATAGTCAATCGACTTGCCCTTGATGGCGGAGAATTCGCGTTCAAAAACCGATTGAAAATCTGGCGAACCGGCTGCGGCAGCAATTTTGACCAAGCGATCATGCATGTCGGGTTCGCGAACGGCCAATTGGTTCATGATCGTCTGAGCTTTCCAGACGAAAATTCCCGAATTCCAATAAAAGTTGCCCGATTCCAAATATTGCCGAGCCACTTCGGCCTTGGGCTTTTCGCGAAACTGTTTCACTCGATACGCATGGAACTTCCCTTGATCCTGGCCCAACGCGTCGGCTCGTTCCACATACCCAAACGATTCGGCGGGATACGTAGGCTTGATGCCAAACGTAATCAGTCTTCCCGGAGCGTCTGACAACAAGCTGTCAGCAAACTGCATTGCCTGCTGAAACGCCTGATGGTCCTGGATGATATGATCGGCCGGCATGACCACCATGGTGCCATTCGGATCTTGTCTTTGGATCAACGCGGCGGCCAATCCCACGCAAGGCGCGGTGTCTCGTTTGCATGGTTCGCCAATAACGGCCGATGGCGGAAGACTGGGCAACTGCTGCTGAATGGCTTCCACTAAATGTTGAGCTGTTACCACCATAACTTGATCCACAGGGAACACGTCACCCAATCGCTGCACTGTCGATTGGATCATCGTCTGTTCCCCAGACAAGTCCAATAACTGTTTGGGCTTGGCAGAACGACTGGCTGGCCAGAATCGAGTTCCAGAACCACCGGCCATGATCACTGCAAACATAAAAGTATCTCCAATGGGTTGGGACCGAAGTTAGTCTTGTGGTCCAAAGTATTGGTTTTGGTTAATGGGTGCCGTTACTTTTTGCCGCAACAAGTCGGCTCGATTGGCAAACAACGGACTGATCTCCACTTGTACTCCATTGGCAACAGCCGCGCCGGCCTGTTTCATCATTTCGGTATGCTTGGCCAGAATGGCTGCACGAGCTGTCTCGGGCGTGTCCTTGGCTGCACCGGACGCATTCTTGAGCGGAGCGAACGCGTCTGCTTCGTCCACTTCGACCACAATGGCGTTTTGAGCCGAAGGTAATAGATCGAAGATGAATCGTTCAAACTTGATTGCGTTGGGCGAATCAGGTTCGACCAGCTGCCCCGATTCGTCTACAAACGGCACCTTTTTGTTCGCTCGATGAAACGGCAACGAAGACGCTTCCGCGGCACATCGCACCAAGAAATCCGTCTCCATCACATGCACGGCAATGCTGCCGGCCCACAACAGCAAGTCACCATCGGCGGATCGTTTTTGCGCGGCTGCGGATGGCAAATCACTGTATTCAATGATCATGGTTTTTCCGTCCACCGTCACCACGTTGCCGACTTTTTCTTCTGGATCGGTTTTGCAGATGACTTGCGTGGTGATTTCCGACTTGGATAACAAATGATAGCCGGTCGTCACCGCATCACAGATGGACACGATGGGATTGTCCACTTGCAAGTAGAACAACTGCTGGATTCCTCGACGCTGTGCGTCTGCCAAGCACCCCGACTTTTCAAAAGCCGCCAACATGCCGCCATGCCCGTCGGGATTGACAAAGACTTCTGACTTGGACGCCAATAACAACTTTCCCGTTGTCGCGTCGACGGCCGGCATGGTCCCCTGGCAGAAGACAAAGAAATCTTCGCTGGGCAGGCCAAAGTTATTGTGCTGTTCAAAAAAGGCAACCGTTTCATCGTGCGTTGCCGGGCTGGTCATCAGGTACAACGGAATTCGCTGGGCGTATTGTGCGGACAGTGCCAGAATCTGTTCGACATGCATTTGGAACAAGGAACGATTCGATAGCGGACCTAGTTGATACATGCCCTTGGGATGTGGAAAACCGAGTCGAGTTCCTTGGCCGCCGGCAACCAGGATCACGCCGAGTCTGCCGTTGCCGAGTGCCGCTTCTCCTGCGGCGCGAGCTGCTTCCTGCGAAAACGGATTGTCGCCGCGCAGCCGAAACGCGGTCGGCGAATTCGCTCGAGCCGCCAGATCACCCCAATCTTCTTGGTGCGAATCGTCCTTCACCAACGATCGCATCAATTCAAAGTCAATCTGGTCGATCTGATGCGACAGCTGTCGTTGTTCGGTCGGCGCAAGTTGGTCCCAAAATTGCAAAAGATGCTGCTGGGCGAACGGTGCCAAGCGGTTTTCCAGTGTGGTCTTATCCATCGAAGTCTCTCCCTAGGTGATGCGTTACGATTGCAGCTCCGCCGCTAACGATTCCATCCGTTTACCCACAGATAACACAGGAAACACAAAGCAGGAAACAGGACAAAAATGGTGACGTACGTAAAAACCGACGTCCAAAAGTGGCGGGGCCAGCGAGCCATGATTACTGTCTAAATTCAAGAAAGGATAGGTCAGGCATTCATCATCGAACACGAAGCAACGCGTACATCGAGGTCCGCAGCGTGCCGATACAAACGCCAAAATCAGGACAATTCCGAATTGTAGGGCGTAGCGAAGAATGCAACAACGACACTTACCGGTTCTGTCGGTTTCTCGATTCTCGCGTCCAACCGCACACCTTGCGGCAATCGCTGGCCAATCGTCACGTTCGCATCTGGCCCGTCCACCTGTTCCATATCCACCTGGGGTATCACATCAAATGGCGGGTGAAACAGCACATGTGCCGAACGGGTCGTCTGGCCCGATGCAAATGAAATCCGAACGGTCCCTTCGATGCTGTGAGCGTCCCCGTCCGTACAAACTTTGATCTGCATGATACAGTTTTGGTCCAGCGGCTCGTCGTGCGAAGATGCTTCAATCCTTTCGGAATGGAAGGTGTGGACCACGGTCGACGGTGTTGCGAACCGATTTTGCCAGAATCGCAAGAAACCACTTTGCCACCAAAATGTGCCTACGGCGGTTAGGCCCATCGCCAGCAAGACAAATCGAAGCCAGCCGCTTGGCATCAAGCTGACCACGGCAATCAACGCGGCCACGGTGCCCAATTCAAATGCGATTGCTAGGCCAATTCGCGTTCGATCCGTAGCAAACAGATTCAGCAACCATTGACGACGTAGTTGTTGCGCTACCCACCCCGTCAGTACCAATAGCAACAAGGACACCAGCCAACCGTGATAGTTGGCCAGGGCGGCGATGACGACGATGCTATTCGATCCAGGACTTGCGAAATGGCAAAAATGCTGTTCGCGAACAACCACGAAACAATCATGGAAATTGTCACGCCACGCAGCAAACCGGTGCGCCGAGAATTTCGAATCCACTCGTTCGCCGGCGCCCATTCTGTCACAACATTTCACCTTCACATTGGACACAAGAAAAAACGCTTGTGCCGAACCGTTGTCACAAGCGTTTTGAAGAATTCGAACAGACCAATTCGCGGCTACGAAACCAGCTTGGCCAATTCTGACGCGCGATCGGTTTTTTCCCAGCTGAATTCATCTCGACCAAAATGACCGCCGTAAGATGTCTTGCGGAAAATCGGCTTACGAAGATCCAAGTATTCGATGATGCCGCGAGGTGTCAGCGAAAAGAACTCGCGAACCGCCGCGCAGATCTTATCATCCGCCACTTTGCCCGTGCCTTCGGTATCCACATGCACGCTGACCGGTTCGGAAACACCAATCGCATACGCGAGTTGGACTTCGCAACGATCAGCAAGGCCAGCGGCAACAATGTTCTTAGCGACATGACGAGCCATATACGCGGCGCTGCGATCTACCTTGGTCGGGTCCTTGCCGCTGAACGCGCCACCGCCGTGGCGTCCCCAACCACCGTAGGTATCGACAATAATCTTGCGTCCGGTCAAACCACAGTCGCCGTGAGGACCACCCACGACAAAACGCCCCGTCGGGTTGATGTGATACTTGACTTCGCCCGTAACCAAATCTGCAGGTAGCGATGGCTTGACCACGTTTTCAATGACAAACTTGCGAATTTCGTCATTTTCGACCGCAGGAGCATGCTGCGTCGACACCACCACCGTGTCAACTCGCAACGCCTTCGAACCATCGTATTCAATGGTCACTTGGCTTTTGCTGTCGGGACGAAGCCAGTTAACTTCGCCTTTTTGACGAGCTTCCGTCAGGCGATTCAGGATGCGGTGGGACAACGCAATCGGCATCGGCATCAATTCCGGCGTGTCGTTGCACGCGTAACCAAACATCAACCCTTGGTCACCAGCGCCAACATCCTTGCCAGCGGTGGCATCGTCGTTTACACCCTGAGCGATATCGGGGCTTTGGCGATCGATCGAAACCATGACCGCACATGTGTCAGCACAGATTCCCATTTCATCGTCGGTATAGCCAACATCGCGAATGACGCCTCGAATGACATCTTGGTAATCGATCACCGCCTTCGTAGTGATCTCGCCCGCCACGATGGCAATTCCCGTGGTAACCATTGTTTCGCAAGCGACACGACTGGCCGGATCTTGCGTCAGCAACGCGTCTAAAATGCCATCGGAAATCTGATCCGCCAGCTTGTCTGGATGGCCCATACTTACGGATTCACTGGTGAATAGATACTTGCCAGATGCCACGACCGATTACTCCTCTCAGAAAAACAACAAGCAGAACGCTTGCCAATCGTTACTACCAAACCCCACACTATACCGGTTGGACGTGGACCTTGGCAACAAGGCGTGTCGCGACGCAAAAACGCGACAATCAGGCTGATTTCCGCCATACGACGGTCTCGTCCACCGCAGCGTCAACGCATTGGATCCAGGGCCCGAGCACATCGCACGTCCGCCCCAAGGCTCCTCGATTTTCCAGAACTAATGCTTGTGCTCGCTTTCCCAGCTTTTGGCGATACGATTCGTCCTGGAGGCAGCGTTCGACAAACGATGTCAATTCGTCATCATTGGCGACCACCTGCGCCGCGTCGGCCTGGAGCAAGAGATGGACGATGTCGCGAAAATTTCGAGTATTCGTGCCGAAGGAAACGGCTGCGCCGTAGGCCGCTGGTTCCAGCATGTTCTGACCGCCTCGTTTGCCCAAGCTTCCTCCCACGAAGGCAATGTCCGCCGTGCCCCACCAAGCGTTCAATTCGCCGATGGTATCGACCAGCAAGACCGCATTGCGATCCAATGCATCGGAATCCTTCAGCTGTGAACGCCGCACCACCAATGCACCCGCGGCTTGCATGCTACGTTCTGCTTCGTCAAAGCGTTCTTGATGACGAGGAACCACGATCAAGCGTAGCGCAGGATACAACGGCTGCAGTTCCAGAAATGTGCGCACGGCCAGTTCTTCTTCCGGATCCTGCGTGCTACCCGCCAGAAAGACGATGTCGTGGTCACTTCGCTGTAGCAGGTTGTTCATTTGACACGTACGAGGGTTGGTGCGGTCCGTAACCGCTCCGTCAAACTTCATGGATCCCGTCACGTGCACTCGTTGACTAGGCACGCCCATGTGCACAAAGCGTCGAGCGTATTCCGTTGACTGCGCGGCCACGACGTCCAGCTTTGCAAAGATCGAGCATAGAGGCCATTTCAGTCGGCAATAGCCACGAAAGCTGGCTTCGCTCAGGCGACCATTGACTACCGCCACGGCAATCTGGTGTTGCTTGCATTGCGAAATCAATTGCGGCCAGATTTCTAGTTCGCCCAAGACCAGAACGCTCGGGCGCAAGCGGCGAATGGCATTCTTGACGGCCCAGGAAAAATCGAGCGGGCAATAAAAAGTCGATAGCTGCGGGAATTTCTTTTGGGCCAGTTCAAAACCGGTGACCGTGGTTGTGGAAACGACGAATTCGTGTTCCGGATACCTTTCTTGCAGTGCCTCTACCAAATGGGCCAACAAATTGATTTCGCCCACACTGACTCCGTGCAGCCAAATGCACGGTCGATTCGATTGGCGAATGGGCACAAAGCCCAAGAACTTCTGACTCCAACCGTGTCGATACTTTCCGGTTCGCCACGCGGCCCACAGCAGAAAGGGAGAAACAATCACCAGCAGCAACGCATAGATTGAATTGAGTACCGCGCTGCGAATGACATTTTTCCACATGGGATTCCTTTCCCGGTGTGATACACCATACGTCGACGAATCGGATCCTTGTGCATCAACGACGGTTATGACAACAGTCTCAAGATTCGCCGCGAGTCGTATGCGACTGCGTGTCTATCGATTTTTCAAGCAACAGTTCTTGTACTTCTTGCCGCTGCCACAGGGACAGGGATCATTCCGACCGACTCGTTCGCCCCGATTGCGAATGGTTTCGATCGCTTCTTCCTTGGACTGTGAATTTTCAATTGCCTGCTGCTGTTCAGACGCAATTTCGCTGGTGCTGGGCGCTTCGGCGTGGCTGGCCTTGGTTTCTACCCACGTGGAACCGACAAATCGTTCATCCAGCTGTTCCATCCGAAAGATCAGATCGGTCACTCGTTGACCAATGGAACTCCACATCTGTTCAAAATTCTTCCGGCCTTCTCGTTTGTATTCCACCTTGGGGTCCACTTGAGCGTAGCCTACCAAACCCACGGCACTGCGCAGGTGATCCATGGCCAACAAATGATCTTTCCAAGCGGTGTCGACAATTTGCAGCAATAGCGAACGTTCCATGCGACGAATTTCCGGGCGATAACGTTCTTCGACGGCAAAGCTGAGTCGATCTTCCAACGAGTCTCGATCGAGTTCGGCGATTTCGTCTTCGGAAATTTCTGCTTTCAACGTCTCCTTGGCCCAGGACGACAATGATTTGAGCGAACCGTTGCTGGTCACATCCTTGGCCTTGGCTTGTGGCGGACATTTGTCAAACAAACGTTCCACTTTGGACTTGGCTTCAGTCAGTACTGCTTCGGCTGTTTTGACACACGCTTGGCTATGTTCCAGCAGCATGTCGCGAACTTCTTCTCGCTGCTTGGCTTTGACCGCATCGGCGTCTAATTCCACATTGAAGCGTTGCCGAGCCCATTCGACGATACCTTGTCGATCAAAACGAGGTGCACCGCTGGAGTCGCGCGAAGTGTAACGATACATTCCCGCCATCACGGGATATTCGTACTCTTTGGCTTCGTACGCATCAAACGCCTTTTGCTTTACCGTTTCCTTGATTTTGGCCGGTTCGTCCGAATCAAAATCGGACGGTGACATTTCAAACCCAAACTTATGATGTACCCAAGCACAGACGGTGCGAATAGAGAAATCGTCTTTCAGGAAGTCTTCGCCTGGAGACAGGTCCTGCTTCTGAACGACCTCGCGGACTTTTTCAATCAGAAACTGGTCGACCATTTGACGACCGGCGTTTTTGAGATCACGGTCGCGAATATTCAGGCCCCATTTGGTATCCACAAACTTGGCCAAGGCACCCCAGTTCCATTCCGATTCCTCTTCCCCGTCGGGCAGGTTTTCGTCAATGGCGTCCAGAATTTCACTTTCGGCCAATCGTTCTGCTTCATCTTTGGCAATGCGTTCTGCGGCTTGGATATCGGTGCCGCGGAAATCTTTTGCATCCAATGTCACGGATAACTGATGGCTGGCCCAAGCAGCAAAGGTCTCCGTGCCGTAGTTGGGCATCAACACGCCGGAAAGATTCTCTTCCACCTGGGAATGGATCATGTCGGCGATCAGTTCCTTGCAGTTCACGCCTTCCAGGATCGCTTGCCGATACGAATAAACCTTCTTCCGCTGCTCGTCCATGACTTCGTCATATTCCAGCAGGTTCTTACGCACTTCAAAGTTGCGTTCTTCCACTTTCTTCTGAGCGGATTCGATGCGGCGGTCACCATGGGACTTTCAATGGCGTCGCCTTCTTCCCAGCCTCCCCAGCGTTTGAGTACTTTTTCTACCCATTCGCCGGCAAAGATGCGCATCAGGTCGTCTCGTAGCGAAAGATAAAACCGGCTACTACCTGGATCGCCTTGTCGACCACAACGTCCGCGAAGCTGCAGGTCAATTCGTCTGGCTTCGTGCCGTTCGGTGCCGATGACATGCAGACCGCCCAGCGATTTCACAAATTCGCCTTCTCGCTTCATGCCTTCGCGTTCGTCAATTTCGTCGACCAGCGCGTCCCATTCTTCTTGCGGGACGTCCAAACGAGTTGCATATTTGTCTTGCAAAATGGCCCAGGCCATGGTTTCTGGGTTACCGCCCAAAATGATGTCGGTACCTCGTCCGGCCATGTTTGTGGCGATGGTCACCGAGCCAATGCGTCCAGCTTGCGCCACAATTTCGGCTTCTCGTTTGTGCTGTTTGGCGTTCAGCACTTCATGCTTGATGCCTCGTCGATCCAGCAGGCTGGAAAGCAATTCACTTTTTTCGATCGAAGTCGTACCAACCAGCACGGGCCGACCTTTTCGCTGGATTTGGCCGATGGAGGAAAGTTCGAACGTGCGTTTCTCTTTGCTTTCCCGAGGCTGGAATAGAATCGAATGTTCGTCTTCTTTCAAAATCGTGCCGGTCAGCTCTTCCTTGCTCACGGTCAAGCGATCGAATTTGTGCGTCAGTTCAATTTCGTCGGCAATGGCCCTGTATTTTTCTTCTTCCGTACAGTAGATCACGTCGGGATGTTCAATCCGCTGCAGTCCTCGATTCGTCGGAATCTCAATCACGTCCAATTTGTAGATCTTGTAGAATTCTGACGCTTCCGTCATGGCCGTTCCGGTCATGCCGCAGATCTTGTCGTACAGCTTGAAGAAATTCTGTAGCGTGATGGTGGCCAGCGTCTGCGATTCTTCCTTGATCTTGACGCCTTCTTTGGCTTCCACCGCTTGATGCAAACCGTCGCTCCATTGCCGACCGTCCATCAGTCGACCGGTGAATTCATCCACAATGATGATGCGACCTTCTTTGATGACGTAGTTCACATCCTTCTTGTACAGATAGTGCGCCTTGAGCGAATTGTCGATCAAATGCGGCCACTCCATGTTGCCTGCGGTGTAGAAACTTTCCACGCCTGCCAAACGTTCTGCTTGACGTACGCCGGCATCGGTGAGACCTACGTTGTGGTCCTTTTCGTTGACTTCAAAATGTTCGCCCTTGATCAATTGCCGAGCAATCTTGTCGGCTTCGGCGTATTTGCGGACGTTGTCGTGCGCCGGGCCGGAAATGATGAGCGGGGTTCGAGCTTCATCGATCAAGATATTGTCGACTTCGTCAATAATGGCGAAATTGAGTCTACCTTGTGACTGTTGAAACTGTTTTTGGAATCGGTCATCACCTCGTGCCGCCGGTCGCATGTTATCGCGAAGATAATCAAACCCAAATTCATTATTCGTGCCGTAGGTGATGTCGCAGGCATACGCTTTTTGACGTTCGCCCACCGGCATGTCGCTTTGAATGGCTCCGACGGTTAAACCCAGGCCCATATACAATGGCGCCATCCATTCCATATCACGTCTCGCCAGATAGTCGTTCACCGTAATAACATGAACACCCTGGCCCGGAATGGCGTTCAGGTAGGCCGGCAGCGTGGCAACCAACGTTTTTCCTTCGCCCGTGACCATTTCCGCGATAGCGCCGCTGTGTAGGACCATGCCGCCAATCAATTGCACGTCATAGTGACGCATGCCCAAGAATCGCTTGCCACCTTCGCGGCAAACGGCAAACGCTTCTACCAAAATGTCATCCAGGGTTTCGCCGGATGCCAGCCGTTCTCGGAATTTTTGCGTCTGTTGACGCAGTTCTTCTTCCGATAGGGCTTCATATTTTGATTCCAGCGCATTGATAGCGTCGATTTTTGGTTGCAATCGCTTAACGTACCGAGCATTCTGCGAACCAAAAATGGCGGTCAAACCGCGTTCAAAACGTCGAGCGGCACCGCCGAAGACAATGCCCAATATTTCCCAAATGCGTTCCAGCAAATCCATAATGACCAACGCCCTAGAAGGAACGGGCGTCCCAAAATAAAAGATGAACGACAGGTCGGAACCGACTGTCGATTTTGTACGAATGATCGTAAGCCTTTTCAGCGTCGTAGATTATAACGATATGAAAAGGGGGTCAACTCCGCTTCTCCGGCCCATTCGAACCAAGCGAAACTGCCACTTCGGCACGCTGCCCCAACGAAAACGACCATCTTATGCAAATCTCCTGCCAGACTTCGCCTTGGTCGTTCGCCTTGGTCGTTCGCCCTGTGCTTGTCGCGTGACTGGTGAAACCGCTATTCTCTGGTTGGGAATGGCATAATTTTGCGTCGTTTGGGTAAATGAAAAAACTGTGACAAGAAGTATCTTCACAACCGATATCACGGGACAAATAGTCGTTTTGGGGACCGGAACGTCGGTTGGCGTCCCGATGATTGGCTGTGACTGTGCTGTCTGTCACAGCACTGATAGCAAGAACAATCGCACACGTTGCTCCGTTTTATTCGGATTACCTCAAGGCGTGCTGCTGATCGATACGCCTCCGGAACTTCGCATTCAATTGCTACGAGAAAAAATCGGCGTCGTACATGCGGTGGCCTTTACGCACGAACATGCCGACCACATTTTTGGGCTGGATGATCTGCGATTATTTCAGTTTTATCTTGAACGTCCGGTTCCCTTATTTTGTGAAGCCACGGTGGAAGACCGCATCCGCAAAGCGTACGACTACGCGTTTGACACAGTAGAAAAGACACATGCGGGTGCCGCACCCAAGCTGGAAATTCATAGCATTGCCACGTCGCCTTTTCAGGCCCTGGGCGCCACCATCACGCCAATTCGTTTGCAACATGGGCCTCGGTTTGAGGTTCTTGGATTCCGAATCGGCAACGTGGCGTACTGTACGGACACCAACTTCATACCGGACGAAAGTTGGCCTCGGCTGGAAGGGCTGGACGTGTTGATTTTGGATGCCCTGCGAACGAAACCGCATCCCACTCATTTTTGTTTGGACGAAGCGGTCGATGTGGCGAATCGAATTGGCGCGAAGCAAACCTACCTGACGCACCTTTCGCACGAATTTGACTATGCAGCCACCAACCAACTATTGCCGGATCACATTCAATTGGCGTACGACGGCCTACGGATTCCACTGAGCGGCCCAATTTCTGTAGTTTAATGCTTGGTCAAAACAATTCGGCATTGCGCCAGAATTTGATGGACAAGCGGTGTGGCGGTCGAGATAATATCGTCTGTTGTCGCCATGCATCGGTGTCTGTTCGATGTTCACTTGTGTGACTCGTTCGAATCAATATTTCTTTGTCGGCAGCGCGGAACAAAATTGAGGTCGCTCGTTCCCATCTCAGTTGCGATACAAAAACGGAAAAACGATTGTTCGCGTACTGTGATGGCGAATTCATTTCGTGAATCGGTTTTTAGGAGCAATGCCATGGCAACCACAATCCGCACAACCACCGTCACCTTAAACGCGGCATTTCTAAACGACGTGAAGGAGCTGAATCGAGCACTCCACGGTCGATTGGAAGATCTGTTTCAAATCTGCCAACAGCCGATTGCGTGGGGAAAACACCGGGAAGTGGTCGAGTCGTTGGCACAACTCCGCGATGATTTGGCGATGCATTTTTCTATCGAAGAATCGCTGGGTTACTTTACGGATCCGCTAGAATGCGCACCTTGGTTGTGCGACGAAGCTGCCAAGCTGTTGGCACAGCATGATCGACTCTACCGAGAGATCGAGCGGATGGTGGATAAAGCCGATGCGCTGAGTCGCAGTGAAGCGTGGTTGGAATTCGAAAAATCGATTCCTCGGCAATTCATTTCGTTCTATCATCGGCTGCAAAAACACGAATCGGCCGAAGTCGACTTGATCATGGACGCACTTTATCTGGATATCGGTGTGGGCGATTAGTTTTCCGGCGGAATTTCCTAGCCCGAAGCGTCAGCGAGCGACTTCAGAAGCGTTTTCCATAATTCCTCTCATTTACGTGCCGGGCTAGGACAAAGCGCGACTTCAAAAAGTGCGCGTCAACTTCCAATCCCCGTAAACCGCATGACGTCCATGCCAATCACAAAGAACATCAAGCCCAGAATAAAACACAAGCCCACCATCGTTAGGCTGAAAGCAATACGTTCATTGACCGGTCGGCGGAATACGCCTTCGTAAAGCAGGAACATAAAGTGTCCGCCGTCCAAGACCGGAATCGGCAACGAATTGAGGATGGCCAGGTTTGCGCTCAAGACGGTTAAGAAGATCAGCAACCTAGAAAACCCAAACGACGCCTCGGCTCCGGCAGCTGCAAAAATGGTCAACGGACCGCCCAGATGTTTCGGCGAAACCTGACGACTAACCAGTTTTTTCAGCGTCAGAAACACATTGGCCATGCCTTCTTTGGTTTCGCGAAGTCCCAACGCAAATGCATCTGACAGCGACGTCACTTGATGCATTCGTTCCATTGTTTCGCGAAGCATCAGTCCTCGATTTTCGGCGAACCAATCGGCCCGTTCGACGATGGGCAATTCGATGGCCAACTTCTCCGAACCTCGTTTTACGGTCAATCTTGCCTTCGTTCCAGGCAAGCTTCCCTGGGCTCGAGCAACCGCGCCGGTCCATTCATTGGGCGCGGCGGTTTCGAATTTCGCTTCGGGGACAATAACGGCCATTAATTTTTGTTCCAAGGCTTTCGCAGCTTCGTCGGCGGCAATGAATTCAATTTCTTGAATTTGATCACCTACCTGCAGCGACTCGGCAGCCTTCGGATCATGAAAAGATTGCACTCGGTTGGTGACTTGGAAGGCAACTCCAATGGCATCGGCCGCGATCGGCCACCCCATGGCCAGTCGGTGTGTCATGGTGACATCACGCGCCATCACGTCGACCGACAATTCGCTGGTAATTCCAGTGTCATCTGTGCGGCGAATACCAATCGCCACAGATTGCCCCGCAAGTCTTCTCAACTGATCTTGTACCAGCATGGCATCTTCAATCGGTTGCCCGTTGATGGAAATCAGCAAGTCGCCCTTTCGGAGACCGGCTTCCGCAGCGGGTGACCCTTCCTGAATTGCGGCAATAGGGCCCATTTCCACGCCAAAGCCAAAATCGCGGTAAGGCATCGGTTCGATGGTTAAATCAACTGAACTGGTCTGTTCGGTCTTGGCATCGGTTCGCTCGACCTTCAACTTCCACGGCCGGTCGACGTCTTGGGCCATGATCCGTTCCAACGCGATGTAGCTGTCAACATCGTCCGCGATCTTTTGGCCATTGATCTCGATGATCTTGTCGCCGACCGTCACGCCCGATTTGGCGACGGGCGTATCCACTTGCCATTCTGGCTTGGCGAGAATGGCCACGACATTGCTGAGCAAGGGACTGAGCCCGATCATCGGGAAATCCATGTTGTCTTCTTGCGGCGGGCTCAAATTGGCCGTGATATCTTTCACTTGGGTTTGGCCAATTGGACGAATTTTCAAATCGATATCCGAATTGGGCTTGGACAATGCCACTCGCTGCCGCAAGTCATAATCAAACCGCAAAAATTCCGATTCCTTGGTCCCCGCACCGATCTGCGTGATTTGATCTCCCGGTGACAATCCCAATCGCCAAGCAGACAGTCCCGGCGAAGTGGTGCCGATCACACATGGCGTGTAGGTGACACCCATGCGGTACGCCACCATGGCAAAGATGACCGCAAAGATCAAGTTCATAATGACGCCGGCCGAAATAATGGCCATCCGCTGAGGAACCGACTTGGCGGGATAGCTACGAGGATCCAGGCCTTCGCCGGCGCGGATCCGTTCGGCTTCTCGAGCGGCATTGGCCGGATTGTCGTCCTGTCCCAGCATCTTCACGTAACCGCCCAAGGGAATGATGCCGATGCCGTATTCTGTTTCGCCAATTTTTTTGCGAAACAGGGCTCGAGGCAGCAAGATCGGGCCAATTCGAATCGGCACGTCAAAGCCCACAAAGAACTTTTCACATTTCACGCCATTGATCTTGGCGACCAAAAAATGTCCCAGTTCGTGGACAAAAATCACTACACCCAAACCTAGCGCTCCCATCGCAATAAACGACAGGGTATCCAAAAAAGCGAAGGGGATCATTAACGTGTCCAACGGAGTACCTCCTGACGAGCCCACCGATCTAGCTCGATCAACTGTTCCAAGGTCGGGTCTGTTTCAAAATTATGCTGTTCCAAGACAGATCGGCAAGCTGGAACGATGTCGGCGAAGGACATCGCTTCATCCAAAAACGCCGATACCGCCACTTCGTTGGCTGCGTTCAAAACCGCGCCAGACGAACCACCAACTTTCGCCACTTCAAATCCCAATCCCAACGCCGGAAAGCGGTCTAGATCGGGTGGTTCGAAATCTAAGTGCATGGCCTGCTGCCAATCAAAAGTGTCCGCGACGGCCGACTTTCGGTCCGGATAGTTCAACGCAAACTGAATCGGCAATCGCATGTCGGGCGGACTCAGCTGTGCAATCACACTGCCGTCCACAAATTCTACCAGCGAATGGACAATCGACTGAGGATGCACCACCACGCCAATCTGATCCGCTTCCAGCCCAAACAACCATTTCGCTTCAATGATCTCTAACGCCTTGTTCATCATGGTGGCCGAATCAATCGAAATCTTGCGGCCCATATCCCAAGTGGGATGTGCCAATGCTTCGGAGACCGTGACCGACGCCATCTGCTCACGAGTTCGACGTAAAAACGGTCCACCACTGGCGGTTAGCCAAATCTTTTTAATTTCTTTTTCTTTGCCAGCGAGCTTCGCTTGGAAGATGGCGCTGTGTTCGCTGTCCACCGGCAAAATCGTGCCGCCTTTTTCATTTGCCAGTCGCATGACCAGATGTCCGGCCATCACCAGCGATTCTTTGTTGGCCAGCGCCACCTGTTTACCGGCCTCCAGTGCAGCAATGGTGCCATACAAGCCGGCCGCGCCCACAATTGCGGAAACAACAATGTCCACGGCATCGTCTTGAACCACTTGCCGGACATGTTGCGAACCGATCAAAACCTCGGTTTCACTGGGAAATGGCAGCGATTCACATGCCGAATAGGCGTCTTCGCACGTGCCGACGAACCAACGAGGCGAAAATTTTTGGCACTGCAAGGCTGCTTCAGTCAAACGAGAATGGGCGGTTAACGCATAGGCAAGCAGCGAGTCTGTACCGCGAATCACGTCCAAGGTACTTTGCCCGATACTGCCCGTCGATCCTAAAATAGCGACGTTCTTCGGGCGGTTTGACATGACGAATTTATCGGGCTGCAAGATTTCATCGGACCAATGTAGACGAAACGTCGTTTGTAGAATGGAACGACCGTTCGACAGATTGTAGCCCACGGTGGAAAAGCCACAAAGATCATGACTCGACAGGACACAATTAACGGCAAAACGGTTGCCCAGAACGATACCTTTACGGTTTAGATGTTGCGTTTTCTCCACCTGCCGGCGTTGACAACAAGCATCACGGTAAACTACAGGTGATGTCAAGCCTTTTCCTGAACGAGTTTATTCGTCGGATATTTGAATTCCCGCGTTTCAGGCCGGCTTGGCACTGGATTCGCACAGACGTTCGTGTCAAGTTGTACGGCGTAGTGCGGGTGGCCAGCCAATTGGTCAGCCGAATTCGCAGCGAACACAATTCCTTTGAATGAGACGCGCAGCAATGGAGTCGAATCGTTTATGAGCCAAGAGTCCCCTTCGAATCGCCGCAGTCCCGAAGGCAAAAACAACAGCTACAGCTTTCTGCTTTATTCGATTGTGTTTGGCGTTGCGGCGATGTTTGTCGTGCTGTACACCATGAACGTCAACACCGAAGAATTGGCCTATCGCGATCTGTATGAATTGATTCAAAAAAGTGCGGATGCCACGGACGCCAAAATATCGATTCGCCAAGGCAGCAACGAAATTACGTATAGCAATTTGCACGATTTGAAGGTGTCAGAAACCACTATCGAAGGGAATGTTCTGCGCAGCTCGGTCGTTATTCGCGATGCCAAGGAAGTCGATCGCAAAGAAGCGGACGTCCCGTTCATCACCTATCGGAGTCTCAACGAAGAGGAAGGCAAGCTGCTATTCGAAGCGCTCCACCATACCAATATCAACTGGCGGAACGCTCGCGGACCCAGCATCTGGCGTTCGTACATGCCGATGTTTGTCATCAGCGGCCTGTTCCTGCTGTTCTTTTTCCTCATGCTCAGAAGGCTCGGCGGCGCAGGATCGCCCATGGCGTTTGGACGAAGCCGCGGTCGTTTGTATGCACAAGAAGATTTGGGCGTGACGTTTGATGATGTTGCCGGCATTGACGAAGCCGTGGAAGAAGTCAAAGAAGTGGTCGACTTCCTCCGTTCGCCTGATAAGTATCAACGCCTGGGTGGCCGTATTCCCAAAGGCGTTTTGCTGGTTGGCCCTCCTGGAACCGGCAAGACGTTACTGGCCAAAGCCATTGCCGGCGAAGCGGGCGTTCCGTTCTTCAGCTTGTCCGGTTCTGATTTTGTCGAAATGTTTGTCGGCGTCGGTGCAGCTCGAGTCCGAGACATGTTTCAGCAAGCCGAAGCAAAAGCACCCTGCATTATCTTTATTGACGAATTGGACGCCTTAGGCAAATCTCGCGGCACCAGTATCGTCGGCGGCCATGACGAACGAGAACAAACACTGAACGCCTTGCTAGTCGAGATGGACGGGTTCGATTCCAACAGCGGCGTGATTGTCGTTGCCGCTACCAATCGTCCAGAAATGCTGGATCAAGCGTTGCTTCGTCCCGGACGATTCGATCGACAGGTGTTGGTGGATCGACCGGATGTACGAGGCCGA
Source organism: Pirellulaceae bacterium (assembly GCA_041399205.1). Classification (GTDB taxonomy): domain Bacteria; phylum Planctomycetota; class Planctomycetia; order Pirellulales; family Pirellulaceae; genus JAGQOZ01. The sequence goes on from JAWKTK010000016.1 coordinate 176,393, forward strand.
GAAGACATTCTGAAGGTGCACGTTAAATCGGTTCGCCTGGATCCCAGCGTCAATCTGCATGACATTGCCGCCATCAGTCCCGGATTTGCCGGTGCCGACTTGGCCAACCTGGTGAACGAAGCAGCGCTGCTGGCCGCACGGAAAGAAAAATCAACGGTCGGCATGGACGAATTCAACGAAGGTGTGGAACGAGTGACCGCGGGGTTGGAAAAGAAACAACGCGTCATGAATCCCGATGAAAAATATCGAGTGGCATATCACGAAAGTGGTCACGCGTTGGTGGCGTATTCTTTGCCCAACACCGATCCGGTTCACAAAGTCTCGATTATTCCTCGCGGTGTCGCGGCACTGGGCTACACGATGCAGCGGCCTGACGGCGACCGCTTCTTGATGACCCAAGCGGAACTGGAAAGTCGCATTAAAGTGCTGCTGGCCGGTACTGTGGCAGAAGAGTTAGTCTTCCAGGATATCTCGACTGGAGCTCAAAACGATTTGGAGCGAGCCACCGAGATCGCTCGGAGCATGGTCATGGATTATGGCATGAGCGAATTGGGACGAGTTTGTTTTCGGGACAGCAACCGGTCGGCATTCTTAGCCAGCGGTGGGGAAGAACGGTTCAATGGCTTCAGCGAAGAAACCGCTCAGCGCATTGATCGAGCGGTCCATCGGATTGTCGCCGATTCGCTAGAAAAGGTCCGGTCCATTTTGATGACTCGCATGACAGCACTGACCGCCCTGGCAGAACTGTTGATGGAAATTGAATCAGTTGATTCGGACCAATTAAAACGGATTGTGGAAGACAATTCGCCGGGCCCGTTAGTGGTTCCCGGAACAGAAAACCCACACGCTCGACGCGTCCCACCACCTCCTGTTGAATCGGACGAAAGTGGTAGCAGCAACGTTGGTGGTTAGTCTGCCACGAATATATTGAATGCCGTCTTTTCATCGCCGCGTTATCTCTTGCCGGCGGAATCCGGGCGTGGAAGTTCGCTTTTTCCTAGCCCGACACGTAAGTGAGGGTAAACTGTGCGTTCCTGAAGTCCCTCGCTCACGCATTTTGCAGATGCGCTTTTTCCTAGCCCGACACGAAAGTGAGGGAAACTGAAGCGTTCCTGAAGTCCCTCGCTCACGCTTCGGGCTAGGAAATTCCTCCAAGCATACGCCTGACTTCAAAAGGTGCGGGTTATTGCAGTTATCACGACTGCTCGCTAGCACCGGCGAAGTTTATGCTTCTCGCCAAGCCTTCCCAGTCAATAAAGTTGCCGTGAAGTGCCGATACTAAGACAGGCAAATTGAAACAAAAGGCAAGAATCTGACGATCCGGTGAAAGGTGTCCCCATGATTGTCCACGAACAGGAAGTACGAACGGCCGCAGCGAAACCAATTCGCCAGCGAACAATCGGGAAGCTGGGGATTCCGGGATTGCGAAACTTTGCCAAGGCGTTGCGAAAAGCGACGGGCTGGCAAATTCGAACTGCTTCCAATTCGACCGAATTTGACGCCTGGCATTCCCCTGACGGACGATTCACGGCTACTCCTACTTCGGAGCGATCCAAAAAAAATTCGACCGTGACGCCGCTGCTGGACGCGGTCGCGGAAATGGCCGCCGAAGTCACTCGTCTCCGCCACGAATTAGCTCGACGCGATATTCAGCTTGCTCAGCAGCGTCCTGTTCGCGTCCTTCCGACAACCGACGAACCGTTGTCACAGCGGTTGCAATCGACGTTGGCCAACTTGGTTCGAGTCATGCAGTGTGATGCTGCGGCGGTGTACCTACTGGACGAAACGTCTAGCCAGTTGACCTTGCAGGCCAATCACGGGCTTTCGCTCCGAGCCACCGTCAAACCACCTCGGCCGCTGAAAGGCGCCAAAGCCGATTTGGAAGCACTGGCCGGAAAGGTGATTTCGATAGCCGACTGTGCTTCGCAGCGAAGCTGGAAAACTCCCGAACACTACGCGTCAGCCATTTGTATCGGCTTGTCCAGCGGAACGACATCACTGGGTACGCTCTGGCTATTTTCGGATGAATTGCGTGATTTCGAACCGCGAGACATTCAAGTATTGGAGATAGCTGCGGAAACGGTCGCCATGGAAATCGAACGATTTTCCATGTTGGGCGAAGTATCTCAAACGCAAGCCTCTCAATTTGCCATGACCGAATTGCGTAGCTGGCAAAAAGAACGTTCGCAGGTAGTGCCACCCACCGTCGATGGTTGGGACGTGGCCTCGGCGGACAGCGTCAATGCCGCTACGGAGGTGGAGGATTTTTACGACTGGCGTTTGAATGAAAAAATGGAATTAATTCTGGCCGTGGGTGGCACCATGCAGAATGGGCCGGCCGCCATTTTGGCAAACACAGCATTGAAGGCGGCAACGCAAGTCGAGGCTGATCAGAGTGACGCGCCAGCAGACATGTTGAGTCGGCTAAATCAAAGGCAGTGGGCGTCGTCCACCGGTGCCGACTTTGCATCGTTGTGTATCGTGAAATGTGAAAACCAAATCGGAGCGATCTCGCTGAGCCACGCCGGTCACGCTGGATACGTCTTGATTCGTCACGAACAATGCGAACTGGCACGATCTCAGACCGAACTGGGATTCGATCCAGATACCCAATTTGAGGACGTGACGTTCGAAATTCACGCAGGAGAAATCCTCATTGCCTTAAGCGACCTACGGCCGTTCGCCAGGTTGACTTCGGCGGAGCGAACTCGATTCGCTGCTCAAGTTCAACAATTGACGTCACAGGAAATTGCGAATTTGGTCATGCGTCTTGTTAGTTCTGAAAACTCCGGGATGACCACCAAGTCCATGACCGCATTGGTAGCCAAGCGAAACCGATAGTTCGACATCTGCTACCGTGGCATTCTGGGCCCGGTTGTGGTGCTGAGTCCAATAGCAATGAACCACATTGTGGCGATTTCCAATTCAGCCAATAATCGTCAACAAATGGCGGTGGGGTTCGCAGGGCATTCATCGATCGGTCTCCGCGGAAACCCGGCTTGACCCGCCGTACAAAGGACTTAGACTATCTCGTTCGCTGATAATCTTCCGGCAACGGATTGTGGCAAGTTTCACACTGCCATTGCTTTGTGAAGCGGTCAGCGGAATATTGCGCGAGTGGCGGAATTGGCAGACGCGCTAGGTTGAGGGCCTAGTGGGAGTTAATCCCGTGGAGGTTCGAGTCCTCTCTCGCGCATTCAGCTTGTGATTTTCAACGCAGCAACGCGAACAAGTCACAAGCTTTTTTTATGCGCCGACGGCGATTCGGCCCTAAGATCGACGAGATGACGAATTTCAGATTCGCACACATTCGCACGATCACGCAACTTGAATTCGATATTTCGGCGCATAGAAAAAGCCCATCCCTGGGCTTGTTGCAACCAATGCGGTTGGAAACTGCGGGCGATGCTATTGCACCTTGGTGAAGTGAAGCCATGTCTCTACGTTGTCGAATTCCATATCAAAGCCGTTGCCATTCCAGCGATAGTTTTGGTTGTACTGACCAAGATTCGTGTTGAATTCAAAGTGTGTCCCGTGATCGATGTAGGTTCCTTTTTCTTCTACAACTTCTTTTGATCCATCGTCGTAGTAGGTTACCATCACGCAGCCATATTGTCCGTCGGCCAAGAATCGTTGTACCGCTTTGAACTGCATGCCGTCCAAGTCAACGGCTGTTTGCCAATCGCCGATCAAGGCATTTGCTTGTGCTGGATTGTCTCGCGAATCGTCGGCGTCTTCGGCCGATTCTTCTTGCACGTCTTCGGCTGCTTGGTTGTTAGCGTTGGAAAGTAGTTCATCAAAGTTGTAGCCCCATTTGACCAAGACGTCTTCACTAACCTTAGGCAAGTCTAACGATCGAATGTTTTGGTTGTGCTTCAGATCGTCGATATCCACAATCATGATCATGCCCTTTTCCTGAGCCTTCTTCAGCGTTTCGAATCCGGTCTGCACGGCCTCTTCCAACGTGCCGGTGCCAATCATCGTGGCTTCAATGGGCAGTTGATTTCCGTTGGGCAATTCGATAATCGGAAATGCGTGTCCAGGGATGATGGCGATGTAAGGCTTCAAACCGACCGATTCGGCGGCACTGGCCCATAGGATTGCCAAGTCAATGCACGTGCCCGCTCGGTTTCGCAAAACATCTCGACCATACTTCACATGCTGTCCGAAGTAATCATTCACACTCAGCCCGGGCGAAGTTTGATACGAAAGGTGATTCATCTGTAAGGTAGCCCACATGGTATTCAGGAAGACAACGGCGTGTTCCGAATTCAGCGAAGCGGCAGGGCCACCGGCCAAGGCACTAATGCGTCCGGCGAATTGTTGCATTACCGGATCGGTACCGTTGGTGAACGTGGTTAAGATGTAAGGAGCCAGATCAAAGCTTTCAAACCAATTCAAACTCGCTCCGTCCGGACGACTGGAATAGATGACTTCATTGCGAGACAAGATTTGAACTCGTCTCGCGTCGGTGTCTTGCACCTTGTCACCATCTTCCGTGGTGTATTCCACTTCGGTTTCCACCATGGCATGACGAGTGCCGGTGAGGTCGGCCAGTCGATCAATGTCCATGACAGGGTAGAAGTAATCCAACACCGTTTGGCCCGGATAGACAACTCGGCATTTCTTCCAAGGGCTCCAAGAACTGTAACCGTTGATTCGAAAGCGAACTCGATAATCATACAAACGCTGGTTGCCGGTATTGGTAAACAAATTCTTGGCGGCAAACAGTTCAGACTGTTCGGTACTATAAATTTTAGCCAGACTGCTCATGATGTGTTCTTGAGCTAACAGTTCGTAGTCGGCACCAGGACGACTACCGTATTCCAATTCCGGTTCAAAGTCGTACGTTAACTGGCCTCGGCGAGCATCAAACTGGACGTTTTGGCTGCCTTCGGGCAGGTTGACTCGAGTGTACATGCGCATCATGCCGACCGCGGCTTCTGACACGCTGCCAAAGATGGCTTGGTTGTCGTGAATGTCTAACAGTTCGAAACCACTGTCCATGCCACCCACATCAAACAACCATTTCCCCGGAGCCGTAGTGCGAAGCAAACCAACAGCGTCACATTTGGAAACCACACTTTGAGCTCGATCCTCAAACCGTGCGTCAATGTTTCGCATTTCCAGCCAACCGGCGTTTTGCTCCATCGAACGAATGACGTGAAAAGCGTCGCCAAAAGTCTGCTTGACCACGGCGTACGATTTGGCTGGCATCGAAAGGTCGTAATCGACTTTGGCATTGCCGATCGAATCGATGTTGATGGTCATGTCCAATTTCATGGACGTGGGCGACTGGGCCGGAGCGAATCGAGCTGTTGCGAATAGTAACGACGCGGCGATTACCACGCGAAGGATGCGGCTGCGAATTTCTGGAAGGCTGAGTGTCATGGCGGATTCTCCTGATTTTTTCTTCGATAAGGTCAGTTCTATTGTTGGAACTGCCTTCCATACCGACTCAGGATCACCTTGTGACAGCATTCGCAAGAATTTGTGGCGTTAAGACGATGGAACGCCAGGAGAACTGCTCGAATAGATTGTCCGCCAGCCTTTCTTTACTTTGGGCGTTCAAGTTCCCATTCCCAGACGAGCCCATCTTCTGGGTGATCGACGGAGCAAGTCATGCGAAAGCCCAGTTTCTTCAGAATGCTGGTCGAGGCGTTCATTTCGGGCAGAGTCTGAGCAAACACGGTAAGTTCGGGATTGGTCGATTGCGCAATCTTCACGAGTTCACTGGCGAGCTTCGTGGCAACGCCTTGGCCTTCATGGCCTGGTGCCGTGCCATAAGCGATTTCCACTCGTTCGTCCGTCGGAGGTCCTTTAAAACCACAAACTCCCACCGGAATTTCATCTTCCACGCCGACATATCCGATCCACGGCGGAACGAACCCAACAAGCTGGTAGTGCGTCACGGTTGCGTCGATCACTGCTCGAAGAAAGTCGTCCACCGCGACATCTTCAAGATTTCCGGTCTCGCCAATCCCGATGAGTTTCATTTCTGTGCGGCCTCATTTCTTGCTAATTCGCTGACGGCTGCGGCATCGTTTGGCGTCAGTGAGCGGAGTTGGATTTGGTCTGAGGAAACGTTCATAGCCATGTGGTGCATGATCTGGCGAATTGTACAATTTGGATTGCTGATTTGGCAGGCCAGAAACCGCTTCACGCAGTCTTGCGGACGCGTTTCGCACTGTTTCTATCAACTGGTCCCTCGTGATAACATCTGTGCGGTCGGTTCGAAAGGTCCGGCAAGATTTCTTGATGGGTTTTGATTCAATTTGAACACTCCATTCTCGATTCTGTCAGAGTTTCATCTCTTTCGGGCCTGAATTCGAATCCGACGATAGTCGGCGCTCCATTGTGATTGATGAAACAGCTGAGGACGAGCGATCGCGTCGACTCGCGCGAGAAATAAATCGTGTTGTTCTGTGGGAATACCGGCAAGCCAATGCTGGCCGAACATGCGTACCCAATTCTTCAAACCATCGTCACCTTCCAGAGGCGTTGGTCGATCGATCATCGCCGCCTGCGTCACTTCCAATCCATGTTGTTCCAGCACTGTTGCAAACGCAGCAATACTGGGAAAGTACCACGGATGTGCCAGGCGTTTGCCAAGAAACTCCTCACTTGCGCACTCGATCGCCTCGGCCAGAATCTGAACATTGCCCTGACCGCCGAATTCGACCACCAATCGACCTTGATCCTTCAGAGCGGCGTTTACACAACGTGCGACTAAAATTGGGTCGTGGATCCAGTGAAGCGCGGCGTTCGAAAAGACTCCGTCAAATTGCTGGTGGAACGAAAAGTCGTGGGCGTCGGCCAATTGAAATTCGATTCCAGGAAACAAGCGGCAGGCCTCTTCAATCATCGCTGGTGAATGATCGATGCCGACGACCGTGGCACCTGACTCGGCAATCTGCGCCGTTAGCTGGCCCGTGCCACAACCGATGTCCAGAATCCGCTCGCCCGGCTGCGGAGCCAGTATTTCGACGATAGAAGCGCCCAACTTCCAGACAAAGGAATGCTTCTGGTCGTAAAGCGTGGGTGCCCATTGGTCAATCTTTTGTGTGTTGGCCATGTAGATTGCCTATACGATGCATCATTGTGAAATTGTCCTCGAGCGGTTGTCACCGCAACATACCTTGATGCAACGCTGGACAACCTGCACCGATACGAGGTTCGGAAATCAGCCAAAAAAATGGCTGCGAAGTGCACAAAAAGTGTGCTTCGCAGCCAATTTACAGCGCCGCACGCGTTCGTACGGCGAATCTGGTTCAGATCATTCGCTTGCAGCGAGCCAAGACATTTACACCACGGCGGCGTTTTGCTCCATGCGAGTTTCGGCAAGCGAAGTGTCTACATTCAATTTGAAGGTAACACTCCAGCGGCCATCGGCGTCACCTTGCACGTTCCAGTGTGGCAGGACGGCGACCGATTGATGTACCAGTTCAAATCCGCCTTCCGATTGGCTGACCGTTTCTACCGGGAACGACCAGAAGTGCGTCGGTTGATTCACTTGGAAGCCGACACTTAAGCCCAGCCATTCGTCGGTGAGGCCCAGTTCCGTCTGAGCGTGTAAGTCTTGCCAATGGCCCAGTTGCCCCAGACGATGTTCACCTTGGAAGAAATATCGATCATCCGCTCCGGACGGCATACCGGCAAAATTGAATTCCGGAGCGAACAGCAAGCTGCGATCCTTAGGCAGGCCTTCCAGCAGGTAGGAAATCTCCAGGACCGAACTTCCCGCTTGCATGGTGACGCCCTTGATCATCTTGATAGGCAGTCCGTCCACGTTGCCGGTTCGTTCCAGCTGCACTTGGATCCGATCGGCATTGCGAAGAATTCGAGCTTCAAAGGTACCGTCTGCGAAGTCACCCAAATCGTCGGCTTCGCTTTTGGCAATCGCTTCCAGCGAAGTATCATCTGCGTAAAAATGATCGACCAAACTCTTACGAGCTGTCCGGTCGTATTGAACTCGTTCGTTCAATCCTTCTTGCTTAAAGACCACTCGATCATGAATACTGGCCACTTCACCCTGCTGTTGGTTCGCTCCGGCCAAAACCTTGCGATGGTAGGCTTCTTCGCGGCGAGCCAACGTGGCGCCCAGGTTGTGACAGATGCTGCGAACATCTAATTCGTACAAATGACCACCCGACGCTGGGCTCAGGAACGCGGTGATCTTTTCGTTGTTCAGGACGACTTCGGGTCGATCATCAAAGTTGAAATCGCCCGAAGTTCCTTCAATCCAATTGGATTCGGTTCGAAACGCTTGATCCAAAATGTTGTCGGCGGCAATCAGATGATTGAAGACGGCATTGCGCAGATGAGGCAAGTAGGTACCGCCGAAGGCACCGTGCCAGTAGCTGCAATTGCATTGGCCGCGGTATAGTTCTCGCTGAGCCGCGTCGATCGTATCTTGCGAAACGCCATCTTGCTTAGCCTTCTGCAGTCGTCGACTGACCAGCATCATGCGAGCGTACAGTTCGTTGGTTTCTGGATACTTTGTCTTAAAGTTCCTCCAGTATCCGCCTCGAATAAACTGCTGAATCGAACCCCAGCGATCGTCGTGTTCGAATTCATGCTTGAGTTCGTCGTATTGATGCTGGCGAACCACGGGCAACGCCCATTCAGTCATTTCACGGTAGCTACCTTCGGGCAGATACGTCTTGCCGACCGCAGGTTGGCTGTCCAACGCTTCCGAAAGGGTGCAGGTGTTGATCCAGTGCTGGTTGTGCACCAACACGTCAAAGAATCGCTGCAACCAGCCGTTGTCATAGACGTGTTGCTTGGTGTCAGGCCACGTGCCGAATTTTTCGCCGTCATCGCCAAAGACCAATATGGCGTTGGGGTCTTGGCTGGCTACTTCGCCCAAGAAATCGATCGTATGTTGTGGTTCTGCGAATGGAATCAGGTATCGCAGACGTTCGCTGCCAGGGAAGACTCGGACAATGTCACCTTCGTTCTCCGTGACATAGTAGCCTCGTAGCTGTTCGTCCACCAATCCTGCGTTCTTGAAATGGAAATCGTCCAAGATGGTGTATTCGATTTGGGACGCAGCCAAGTCGCTGGTGAGATTTTGTTCCCACACGCGTTCTGGCATCCACATGCCTCGGATTTCGGCACCCAAGCGAGATTCCAGCCACTTGGTGTACGACGTGATTTGGCCAACGCGGTCTCGCGAAGGAATCATGGTCAGAATCGGTTCGTAGAACGCACCGCCGACAATTTCAATTCGACCCGCGGCGACTAAGGCAGCCAAACGATCAAGATATTCACCGTGATGCTGGTCCAGCCATTCCATCAGCGGTCCGCTGGTGTGCAGCGAAATGCGGAGCGGTTCGTAGCGTTCGAACACGTCCAGAAATGGCAGGTAGCTATCCTGATAGGCCTGTTCGAATACGCCGTCGAAGTTGCCTACGGGTTGATGGTTATGCAGGGCAAGGCAGAATTGCAATCGATCTGACATGTGTTTCGTCATCTAGATACGGGGCCAGAGATGTGGTTGATACGGTATTGGCTTTGCCAACATCCAACTAATCGGCAAAAGCATCTCCATTTAGCTAGTTTTTCTATCTAGAAAAAACGCCGCATTTTACCAGGCTCGACTTCTCAGCTCCGCCGCCGCATCTTCCGGAGATTTCGTGTTGATCAACACTCCGGTTCCCCATTCGAATCCTGCCAAGGTGGAAATGCGAGGAATAATCTCGATATGCCAGTGATAGTAGTCTTTCTGATTGATGTCAAACGGACTTGTTTGAATTGTCAGATTATAGGCAGGAGTTTTCTGAGTATCCTCCAAGGAACGGAGGACTTGCAGCAGCAGGCTGGCTAATTCGCCGTCGGAAAAGTTTGTGCAATCGGCAAAGTGGCATTGGTGTCGCTTCGGTACAATCCACGTTTCATAGGCGCAGCGGCTGGCGAAGGGGCAGAGCGCCACAAAGTTCTGGTTTTGCGAGATGATTCGAATCTGGCTGGTCAATTCCGCCTCGACACTTTGGCAAAAGTAACACTTGCCGTGCGAATGAAACCAACGCTTTGCCCCAGCCAATTTGTGCCGCACCCAATCAGGCGTAGCTGGTAGTGCCACACACTGGCTGTGAATATGCTCGAGCGATGCACCTGCCAACCGGCCTCGATTCTTAAACAGTTGAGCAAACTGCCAGCGTCCATCGGCGGCCAAGTCGACTAAGCGACGTCGATAGAAATTGAGCAAAGTGGACAATTCAGCCACGGACAGCTCCGTTGGCGACTGAAGATGGTCGGGCGATTCAATGATCACTTCGTGCGAACCAATGGCCGGCTGTCGAATGAACAGGTCTGATTCAAGGCTGCCAGCGTTCGCATCCACCTCTGTCATAGCAGCATCAGGCAGGAATGCTGGAAAGCGATTGGGCACCGACCGAATTTGCCAATTCGAATCGAATCGACCGATTTCGTTTCCGGCCGCATCCACCTGCAAGATAGCCGTGGGCGTTTCCGCTTCATTGCCACAGCAAAACGGACAGTTGGACGGAACGGATGAGTCTACTCTTGGTTCATGATTGGCCGTCGATACATCGATTGGATTGGGACGAAGGAAATCATTCGGGCGTCCAGATCGATCCGACGCAATGACAATCCATTGTCCCGTCAGCGGATGTTGCCGTTGCTCAAGCACAGACCGCCTGGTTCGCTCGCTGAATGGTCAATTCGTAAAGATCGACGTATTTCTGGGCACTGGTCTGCCACGACCAATCTTGACGCATGCCCGTGTTGATCAATTGTGACCAAGTGCTTTTGTCGTTTCGATACGTATCACAAGCTCGCATCAAAGCACTCTCCAACGACGCTGGCTTATACATGTCAAACACGAACCCGGTCGCTCGATTCTGAGCCAAATTTTCACCGTTGGTGTCGGCAATGGTGTCGACCAAACCGCCTGTCGCATGGACCACGGGAACCGTGCCATAACGCAAACTGTACAGCTGATTCAAACCACAAGGTTCGTAACGACTGGGCATCAGGAAGATATCCGAACCGGCTTCGATCAGATGAGCGGTTCGATCCGAAAACTCCAAACGAACTGACAGTTTTCCGGGGAAGCGAGCGGCCAGTTGTTCCAGCAGGTGGTGATATTGAGGTTCACCCGTTCCCAGCACGGCCCATTGCGCATCATGATTCTTCAGCCATTGCTCCATCACGGGAGCAATCAGGTCAAATCCCTTCTGGTCTGCCAAGCGTCCGACAATGCCAATCAAAGGTACGTTTTCAATCTCTGGCAATCCCAATTCGGATTGCACCAGTCGCTTGGCCGAAGCTTTGCCTGATTGCCAATTGTCGGCACTAAAGCGTTCGGTCAGATACGGGTCGTTTTCCGGACTCCACACGTCGTAATTCACGCCGTTGATAATGCCCGACAAGACGTCTCGACGACAAGACAGGACTTCTTCCAGCCCGCAACCCAACGGAGCAGACTGAATTTCTTTGGCGTAAGTGGGACTCACGGTGTTGATGGAATCGCAGAAGACCAGTCCGGTCTTCAATAGATTCAATTTGCCGTAGAATTCCATTTGGTGCCAGTTGAAGAACTTCCAATCAATGCCGGTCAACAACATGTCCCAGTGCCAGAACTGACCTTGGTAGGCCATGTTGTGAATGGTCATTAACGACGCCATGTTTTCATAGCCAGGCGCGTTTTCATATTCAATCTTCAGGTAGGCCGGTATGAGGCCGGTTTGCCAGTCGTTGCAATGAATGAGGTCAACGTCAAGCTCTAGTAGGCGAATGGCTTCTAATACGGCGCGGCAATAGAACACGAACCGTTCGCAGTTGTCTTTGTAATCTTCGCCCGATTCGCGATACAGTTCTTTGCGATCGAAGTATTCGTCTTGTTCAATCAAATACACAGGAACGTTGCTGCCGGGCAAGACGCTTTGCAAAATGCGTCCGGAAACAATTCGACTGCCGATCGGAATCTCAAGCTTAACGTGTGTGTCCGACAACGGTTGTCCTGACGCTTTGGCTTGCCGAAAAGCGGGCAAAAAGACGAACGGACGGTGTCCTAACCGAGCAATCTCGATGGGCAGCGAACCGCAGACGTCAGCCAAGCCGCCCGTTTTGGCGAACGGAACAACTTCACTACTGGCAATCACGATGTTCACGGGACAGTTTTCCTTTGGCAAACACTACATTCTTCGGTTGGAATCGAGGGCGACCGCTGCTGTCCGCGACGTCTAGTGAAGCGGACTCGTTCCAGCCCATTTCCGGGCCAAGGGTCCGTAGATCCATCTCACTTCAATGTAGAGAATTCGCGAGTTTAGGTCTAATGGTCGTAGCGATAATTACGACCACTTTTTCTGCTCGTTTCATCGCTCCACTTCATGAAATCTAGTTCATGAAGCAGCCTGTGACGCTTAGAAGCGAACAGTTTTGCGCCACCGGCGCTTTCGATTGTTCGACTGAATCGGCCGGACTATTCGACAGAAAACGTCAACTTTTCCCGGACGCCGGGGATGACCCGACCTGCATTTTCGAAATAAATCTTTCGTAAGATCTGGTCAGGTAGCCCTAACCCGTAAATTTGCCAAAATCCTTGCGGAGGAAACGGCTTCTCTGAATACCGAAAATATTCGTCTTCTGTTTCCAGGAAACGCCAATAGAGTCCATAGCGTTCTTCTGGCCACGGCCCGTCCGTGCCAAACAAAATGCGATCCTGGTACGTCTGAAAGAACCGCTTGGCCGAATAGGGCTGTCGCCCAAGTTCAGAAATACGCGACGCAAGCTCTACGTATAGATTTGGATATTGGTCTAGCCAACCGGCCACCTGCTGCAGGTCTTCCGCACAATTCGCCACATGAGCTCCAATGAAGGTCGTTTCCGGATGCCGTTGTATGATGCGATTTCGTGCCGCCAGCAGTTCGGCTCGCGAAGGAAACTCCGGCCCGTGAAAACTCCAATCGGGATGCCGACTCAACTCTTCCCAGCGTTCGTTGGTCTTGTCAATAGGCAGAAAGAACGCCGCCGGATCGGCCGTGTGCATCAACACGGGCATGCCCAATGCTCCGCATGTTTCCCAGATGGGATCCCAGCGGGCATCGTCAATCTTCAATAAAGAACCATCTGCGTTCTTGTAGCCTAACCCAAACTGCTTGAACAGCTTTAGTCCTTGAGCACCTTGTTGCTTAGCCAAACGCAGCGCTAAGACCGTCCGCCGCACAAAATCTTCTCGCTGGCAATCCCACGTTTCCGGCTGATCGGCAGCGCCGTTCCCTTGCCAATCGATGTGCACAAAGAACAGAAATCGGTTTTCGTATTTTTCGAACAGGTAGGCCCTATGTTCAGTCAGTTCGTCGCCCAGTTTCGCGTCTAAACTGACGCACAACGCGATTTGATTGCGATCCATCAACTTGACGAATTCATCCAACCTTTCGCGAGAACTCTTCAGGCGGTAATCCAAATGTGTATGCACATCCACCACCGGGAACTTGGCATGCGTCAAATGCGTCTGCGGAACCTGTAGCATCGACTTCGGCCGAAACTCTTGCAACTCCAACGACGGCAGATCGGCCTTTTCATCCGGTGTTTGCCCAAGCAATGGCGAACCGAACACCAGCCACAGCGTAGTAAGCACCATCGCGTTCATTCGAATCATGTGAATCATGCGGCAGAAAAAAGGCAAGGAAGCTATCATGGACAAAGCACTCATGTTGGTTCGCTTTAATCATCGAACAAGCCACAACGCGTGGGCTCGTTGCACCCAAACGCTGCTTTGCTAGGATAGCAGAATCGACTGTACTTTGCCTTCTGTGTCGTTTCGGCGGGCAAAGCAGGTTTGACGTGATGCACCGCTGCCGCTCGTTGATGGAACGCTGGGCCCAAACAGAAATTCGGTCATGGATTCGGAACGAACGCAACAACAATCGACCGAACAAAAGACCAAGTCCAAGGACTTGAGTCGCCAGCGTTCGCAACCGCCGGCCGACATTCCCGGCTACCAAACTCGACGATTTCTCGGCTCCGGCGCGTACGGAGAGGTTTGGGTGGCCTTGGATCAGAACACCGGCCGCCAAGTGGCTATCAAATTCTACATGCATCGGTCAGGCTTGGATTTGGGCTTGCTGAAGGGCGAAGTAGAAAAACTGGTTTTCCTGTCCGCCGACCGCTATGTTGTCCAGTTGTTGGACGTCGGTTGGGATGCCGATCCGCCTTACTACGTCATGGAGTTCATTGAAAACGGTTCGCTGGAAGACCACCTGCGTCGCAATGGCCCGATGCCAGTGGGCGAAGCGGTCGAGCTGTTTCGCGAAGTGGTCACCGGTTTGCTTCATTCGCACAATAAGGGTGTTTTGCATTGCGACCTGAAGCCGGCCAACGTCTTGCTGGATCAAGACAATAAACCTCGTCTGGCCGACTTTGGGCAATCAAGACTTTCGCACGAACAATCTCCAGCGCTCGGCACGCTGTTCTACATGGCGCCCGAACAAGCTTCATTGGAAGCCGTCCCGGATGCTCGCTGGGATGTCTACGCGCTAGGCGCTTTGTTCTATTGCATGTTAACCGGGGAAGCGCCGCATCGCAGTGACAACGCTGTGTCCGAGATTGATTCGCAACCGCACTTGGAAGATCGGCTGGTGCGTTACCGAGAATTCTTGGCCCGTTCGGCTGCACCGTCCAGGCATACCAAACTGCGAGGTATGGATCGGGCACTGGCCCAAATCATCGACCGCTGTTTGGCGATTGATCCGGAACAACGTTATGCCAACGTCCAAAGCGTGCTGGATGCGCTGATGCGTCGTGATGCAGAACGAGACCGCCGGCCGTTGTTGATCTTGGGGTTGCTCGGCCCGTTGTTGTTTGTGCTGGTGGCGTTGACGTTTGGCTGGCGAGGATACTATCGAGCGGTGGATGATTCCAACCGCATGTTGTTTTTGAGCGCCAAAGAAAGCAACGGATTTGCTGCCGATTTTGTGGCCGAAGCGGTTGCCAGGCGGATTGAAGGTTATTTTCGCTTGACCGAAGAGTTCGCGAATATGCCCGCCGTTCGTGCCGAAGTCGCCAAACTGAAGTCAGAAATTGCCGAACTACAAGACAAGCTGGTGGATCCGAATCTATCCGATTCGGAACGCCATTCGCTCCGCCAATTGATGACACATCATCCGGCTCGCCAAGCGTTGGCTCGCTTGGTCGAAGATCGCCTCAAAGAATCGGTTCGTCCCGAAATCGCCAGTTGGTTTGTTACCAATGAACATGGCGTCCATTTGGCAGCCGTTTTTGATACGCCGGCCGACGAATCGCCCGTCGGTGGTCATTTTGCCTATCGAAGTTACTTCAGCGGCTTGCCTGATGATCTACCGCCTGGAACGCGAGTGGCCTTGGGGCAGCACATCACTGACACACATTTGTCAGCCGAATTCAAAAGCTCCGCCACCAACGCTTGGAAAGTTGCCGTTTCCTCGCCTATCTATATCGAAGGAGAATTTTGCGGCATCGCGGCCCTGACGGTCGAATTGGGCCGGCTGGGTGAATTGCTGGGCCAAGAACAAAGCAAGCGGCGCTTCAACGTCTTGGTAGAAGGCCGAACGAGTGATCGGCGAGGTGTCATTTTGCAGCATCCGTTGTTTTCAGAAATTCTTGGCGCTTCGCAGACGCGACGGTCTACAAGCGCGGACGCGGCATTCGACGCACAAGCGAAACTTCCCGACGAATTCAGCGAAGACGCTCGGTATCGAGTCGATTTGGATCGTTGGGATCCTGACCAACCATATCGTGACCCTTTGGGGCAGCATCCAGACGGTACTGACTTTCAACACGAATGGATTGCGGCCAAACGCGTCGTTTCGTTGGACCGCCGTACCAGCGACGACGAAATAGAACAGGTGGAAACCGGGCTGGTGGTGCTGGTGCAAGAAGATTTGCGATCGGCCATTGCGCCAGTGAATCAATTAGCAGAATGGCTATTCAAGCTGGGGCTGTTTGCGTTAGGCGTGTTGATGTCAGTCATCTTGTTGCTATGGTTCTTTGTTGCGCGAGCGGTCCGAGATCCAGACGAACGCGTCCGGAAACTGGGCGGCGCCGTCACCAACACCACTTCGCTGCATAACATGGAAACGGTGGAACTGCCAAACGTCAATTCAAACGCGAAGAAACCGTAGTGTCTTCAAGTGTCTGGATAGGGTGCAGATTCGTGACTTTTCTGGTTCCAGGCGAGACGGCAAACTCGGTTCGCTACAAATAACCGGAAAACAATCCAATTAGCGTTGCGAACGTCTCGACTTGGCCGCGGCCGGCCAGTTCGGGTCTTCCGTACGAGCTGCCTGCATTAAGCGTTCCGCCTTTTCGACCAAGTTGGTCTGCGCATCGGCCACATTCGTCGATTCTGCGACATCGCTGGCCAGGTCATACAATTCGATCGGTTTGTCGGGTCCGTTGCGAACCGCCTTCCAATCGGCAAAACGAATTGCTTGAATAAAGCCGTTACTCCGTTCGTGCAATTCCCAATAAAAATAGTCTCGACGCGGAGCCGGTCCGCCTTGCAAATACGAAACCAACGAATGACCATCTGGCTGATAACCTGCGGGCAATTTTGCGCCTGCCAATTCTGCAGCAGTGGGCAAAAAATCCCAAAACGCCCACGGTTCATCCGACACTCGTCCCGCCGGCACTCGACCCGGCCAACGACTGATGGCAGCTTGCCGCAACGCTCCTTCATACATGCCTCGCTTGAAGCCTCGCAGCTTGCCGCCCAATGTCTGGTCAAAGTGCCGGCCAATTTCGGACTTCGGCGCGAATGACGAACCGTTGTCACCAGAGAAAATCACCAGCGTCTGTTCGTCAATTTTTAGCTCTTTCAGCAGTTGCAAGATTTCACCCACGTCACTGTCCAGGCGACTGATCATGGCCGCATAGGTTTTCTGTTTGGGTGTCCACGGCTTGTCGGCGTATTGACCGAGCTGATCAATTTCATACTTTCCGTGTGGCAGCGTCACGGCGTAAAACAGAAAAAACGGCTGATCTTTCACGGACCGAATCCAGTCCAGCGTATTGTTCTGAATCAGTTCTTGCGCGTACGTCTTGCCGTCCAGTTCCACGCGTTGATCATCGTTGTACAGATACGCCGGAAAGTAAGAATGGGCGTGTCGCTGGCAGTTGTAGCCAAAGAAGTGATCCATCCCCACTTTGAATGGGCTGCCCGACGTATCAAACATGCCCATGCCCCATTTGCCCGTACACGCCGTGGCGTAACCGGCTTCTTGCAAGATCTTGGCAATGGTGACGGTATCGGCAGGCAAAGGCATCTGTCCTTCGGGCTGGATTTCTCGGTTCGCTCGAATCGGGCAGTGCCCCATATGCAGGCCAGTCATCAGCGAACTGCGCGAAGGAGCACAAACGCTGGTGCCGCAATACGCTTGCAGATACCGAGTTCCTTCGGCGGCCATGCGGTCCAAGTGCGGAGTTTGAATCAGCTTTTGACCGTAACAGCCGAGATCTCCCTGCGCAATATCGTCGGAAAGAATAAAAATAATGTTGGGCCGTTGGGGCGAATCTTCAGCCAATGCGAACGCGGACAAACCGCCGGCCCAAAAAAGAACCAACCAGATCAATCGAATGGGCATGGAATATCGCCTCGTTGTTTTTTAGGATGCGTGTTTGTTAGATAGTTTCCACGTTTTGTCGCAATGCTGTAAACCCTAGCCCATAGCGTTAATTTTGTAGTTGCCTTTTCCTAGCCCAAAACGTACGTGAGGGAAAAGGGAGTGTTTTTATGGTCCGTCGCTGACGCTTCTTGTTTTTCCTTCAGTTACGGTTCGGGCTACTAGGATCGGACGACATGCGAGAGAGTTAGTTTAACCGATTTCACGATTCGGTGCCGATCACCTCCGAGGCTAAAGATGGATTCCACCACGCTACGTATCGCTCTTCGACAACAATTGGAAAGCCTGGTTCGATCGGGAGTGCAACAGGGGCCTCGCATCAATCCGGCGCTGTGGCAAACGCTTGTCGAATCAGAGAACGTCGTCACCACAGCCGTTTCTTCCGAGTCAGCGCCGTCCAAGTCAGCGCCGGCGGCAGCCGCACCACCGGCAGTTCGCAAATCGACTGACACCGCACCGGCCGCTCCCATTGCCGCCAGTGCTACTGCCACTTCTTCCGGCGGTGCGACAGGGCAAGTCCCAGCGAACCTGTCTACGCTGACGCATGATTCGTGGCAAACGCCTTCGGTAGATCGAGAAAGCCGGATCCGTTTGCTGGCCGAAATCGATCAGGAAGTAAAGGCGTGCGAAAAGTGTTCGATTCTTAGTTCGAATCGAACTCAAACCGTCTTTGGCGTGGGCAACGTGATGGCTCGGTTATGCTTTTTTGGCGAAGGGCCCGGCGCGACGAAGACAAACAGGGCGAACCCTTCGTCGGCGCGGCGGGCCAGCTGCTGAACAAAATCATCCAAGCGTGCACCATGCAACGTGAAGACGTCTACATCCTGAATGTGGTCAAGTGTCGCCCGCCCGGAAACCGCAATCCCGCGCCGGATGAAGTGTCTCACTGCCGTCCTTTCTTTGAAAGGCAACTAGAAGTCCTTCAGCCCGAATTCATCTGTTGCCTGGGCGGTGTCGCCACATCCGCGCTGCTGGAAACCAAGTTGTCCGTGGGACGGCTACGAGGCAAATTGCACGACTACAAAGGCGCCAAAGTGATGGTGACGTACCACCCGGCTTATTTACTGCGCAATCCATCGTCCAAAAAGTATGTTTGGGAAGACATGCAGAAACTGATGAAAGCAATGGGCATTCAACTGCCCGGCAAGGATTCACCGCAATCCTAAACCGATTGCTTCTGCTGAGGAACGCCGTCCGCTGTGTTTCGTGTTTCGAGCATTGTGGGTGCCTCATGTCGGCTTGTCCGACAGCAACACGCGTTTTGAAGTTTGGTCACAAGGAAGCAACGACACCCATCGGTTACGCGCAACCAGCGTCGTTTAGTGGGCGGCTTTGATGAAGACGATAGGCGGAGTTGCACTGGGGGCCAAGACAGAATCATTTTCATGCATGCCCGCTTCGACCATCCCCTGATCGTTCACAAAGAAGTCATCACCTTCCGAACCGGGACGAAGTCGTGTCGCAAGAAACGCCGCATGTCCATCTTCGAACAACACGTTCTGGCCTCGTCCATGCA
Source organism: Pirellulaceae bacterium (assembly GCA_041399205.1). Lineage (GTDB taxonomy): Bacteria > Planctomycetota > Planctomycetia > Pirellulales > Pirellulaceae > JAGQOZ01. Next base: position 195,536 of record JAWKTK010000016.1, read on the forward strand.
CACTAAAGTCACCTCGAGCTGCATTGCCCAAGGGAGCGTCTGCTAAGACGACATAACGAGGCCGACTTTGGTTCTTGATGCCTTTCAGCTTGCCATTCTGGTCCAAGTAGCCCAGCGTGTAGGCGTAATCACCTCCCATTTGCTGCTGCAAAGCGATTAGTCTTGAACCTTGAGCTTCATTGAGTTCGTGGCTGGAAATCGTGACCAAGATCTGTTTGCCTCGTGAAGGACAGTTCAGAACTTGACGATCTTGGATCAATCCCTTGTCTTGCAACATCACCGCATAGCTACCGGCAGCGGCCATGTTGCCACTGGCTGGAATGGTTGGCAAGTAACCTCGACCATGATTCATGCTGTAATCATTAAGCGCGACGCCGATTTGACGCATGTTATTTTGGCAGTGGGTCAGATGAGACTGATAGCGACCATTGATCAAAGCGGGGAAAAATAAACAAGCAGCGGCCAAGCAAATGCCGGCCGCAACAACAAAATCAGAAAAGCTCCATTCGGAAGATTCGCTGGCAAGACGTTCATAATATGCCGGCGAATTCACTCGATTCTTGGCTTCCACATGCCCTTCGACACTGGCGGCGTTGACGTGGTCAAAGACAAAGGACAAGGTTCGGTTGGACAGGCCTTCTGGAGGAGTTACCGGCGTGTCCGCCAGAGCCAGAGGGGCCAATTTTTGTTCGACTTCCGCCAGTTGTTTCTGTAGCTCCGCGTCCAGCTCCAGCTTTCGCTTGATGTCCGCGTGCTCCTCCGCATCCAACGCACCAACTAGAAAACCAACGAGATCGTCTTGCATGGATCAGTTTCTCTGAATTTGATTCGATTGCCAAGCTTCGTTCAACTTAAGCACAGCCGCATGCAATCTGCTTTTGACCGTACCCACAGGAATTTCCAAGACATCCGCCGCTTCACGATACTTGAGGCCTTCAAAGTAAACTAGCCCAATGACCGCTCGCAAATGGTCTGGCAATTCTGCCAGCTGATTGCGAATCCATTCTTGATTCTCGCGAGAATCCACCACATCAAACGGACTAGCTTCCGGACTGACCAACATGTCCATCAGCGAACCAGATTCGTCGTCATGTCGCGAATTAATCTGGTCCAAACTGGCAATACGATGTCTCTTGTTTCTACGCTGCCCGTCAATCGCTTGGTTCGTGGCGATGGCATACATCCAAGGTCGGAACCGACGTCCTTCTTCAAACTGTTCGCACTTCAAGTGAATCTGCAGGAAGGCAGCTTGAAACGCATCCTCCGCCATTTCGGCAGAACCGGTATAGCGATGGAGGTAATTGAACAGTTCGTGTTCATAACGTGATACCAGCTTGGCGAACAGATCTCGGTTGCCCGTCTGTTTGTATTCCAGCAACAACTGTTCGTCAGTAGGTTGATTCACGTTCTGTTTCTTACGTCTGGTCTTAGCGATTGCCGTGCTCATCGTTCTACGAATCCATGAAAAAAGGGTTCGAGAAAAATCAGCCGCTTTGCCAACTTCGTCCCATTGTTAGACACGACCAGCTAGGTGAAAATCGTTTCCCTGGATTTCTGGTCGAGTGTTCCGCTGGTGACGAGATCAATTTTGCGGCAGACTACACTCGTTGTATGACCTACAAAAGCAACCCCCATGCCAATCAGGTCAAAGTGTCGAAGAAAAAGTACCAATGGGCCGCCGCCGGTGACGTTAACGCCTTTTTTGGCTTGATGTTAGATAACGTTGCCGATCTTTTGCTCACCGTCGGCTTGCTGGCGGGTGTCTTTCAGTTTCCTGCAACCTTTGCAATCCGTTACATGGTTCCAGGTACCGCTATTGGGGTGCTTGTCGGAGATCTACTGTTCTTTTGGATGGCACTTTCTCTAGCTAAACGAGCTGGTCGCCACAATATTACTGCGATGCCGCTGGGATTAGACACGCCTAGCACCTTTGGAATGGTCTTTTTTGTTCTCGGCCCCGCATTCGTTGGTGCAAAAGCGTCGATGAGCGAATTCGAAGCTGCTACTTATGCGTGGCACATTGGAATCTGTTCGATTTTCATCAGCGGTTTGTTCAAATTCGTTTGCGCATTTTTTTCGAACCTGGTTCGAACCGTGGTTCCTCGAGCCGGTCTTCTAGGGTCACTCGCCGCCATTGCATTAGTTTTGATCAGCTTCTTGCCGCTGGTCGAAACCATGCACGCACCTGTCCCCGGGCTGATTGCACTTGCCATCATTTTGACGACACTCGTGGGCCGCATCCCGCTTCCTCGGCGAATTCCCGGCGCTCTGGGTGCTTTGCTGGTGGCCGGCGGAATTTACCATTTGATGGCCTGCATGGGTTGGATTCATGTGACGCCCAGCGGAATTGATCCTCGCGAGTCACTCTTCCCGATTGAATGGACCAGTGTGTTTCGCTTCGAATGGACGAAGGTGCTGGTCGATTCACTGAACTACCTGCCTATCGTGATTCCCTTCGCCTTAGCGACGGTGGTTGGAGGGATTGATTGTACGGAAAGCGCTGCCGCCGCCGGTGACGAATTCGATACCGGTCGAGTTATCGCGGTGGAGGCGTTGGCAACGCTGGTAGCCAGTTTGTGTGGAGGAGTGATTCAAACGACGCCGTACATTGGTCATCCGGCGTATAAAGCGATGGGAGGTCGAGCAGCCTATGTGCTGGCCACGGCCTTGTTTGTGGGTGCCGCAGGCGTCTTTGGATTTTTTGGCCTCCTGTATGTGATTGTTCCGAAGCCAGCGGTGTTTCCCATTTTGGTGTTTATCGGTCTGGAGATTACCGCTCAAAGCTTCCACAGCACCAAGTGGCAGCACTACCCGGCCGTGGCCATTGCGTGTGTGCCGGCATTGGCGTATCTGGCGTTGATCTTTGTAGATCAAGTGTTGGGCGAACACGTTGGCTTGGAGCTGAGTGAAAAACTGACGCATGAAATCCAAGTAGTTCGCATGTTGTCCAGCGGATTCATTGTGACCAGTTTGTTGTGGGCTTCCAGTACGGCAGCCATCTTGGATCGCAAGCTTTCCGTCGCTTCCATTTATTTGGCCGTGGCCAGTTTTGCCACGCTGTTTGGCATCATACATTCGCCACTTCCCGGCAGTGCGGCGTTCTTGCCGTGGCGCTTGGACGCGTCGGTTCGATTCGAAGTGTTACAATGGTCGGCAGGATATCTGCTGGCGGCTGGATGCTTGTTGCTGATTCAGCGGTGGACACCATCGCTGGCCGTTCGCAACGAATCTGAATCGCATTTTCCGGATGCGTGACAACATTGAATACGCTGGATGATTGTTCATTCAGGAGGAAACTCGACCATGCTAGAACGACAACTCGAACCAGAAGTCATGGATTCGTACGAAGAAGCTTCGGGCTACGACCAAATGGATCACGCCGAAGTAAATCGTCTGTTTGTGGATGATCTGCTGGCGTTTGATAATGTTGGTTCGGACATCTTGGATCTGGGTACCGGGACCGCTCGCATTCCGATTGAATTGTGTCAGCGAATCGAGGATTGTCGTGTTCTGGCAATTGATATGGCGGCTTCGATGTTGGACCTCGCCAAGTTGAATGTCGAATTGGCCAGCCTGACGGAACGCATTTTCCTGCAACAAACCGATGCCAAGAAAATGCCCTATGAAGACGGTGAATTCGATACCACCATGTCAAACAGCATCATTCATCATCTTCCTGATCCAGAATCGGCGGTTCGAGAAGCGGTGCGAGTGACCAAGCCGGGTGGAATGCTATTTTTCCGAGACCTTGCGCGGCCGGCATCTCAGTCGGAGCTGGAGACATTTGTCGAAATGTATGCTGGCACCGAATCAGAACACGCCAAGCAAATGTTTGCCGATTCGTTGGCGGCGGCATTAACGGTAGGCGAATTTCAGCAAATGATTGTGCCACTCGGATTTGCGGCCGAAACGGTGGTGATGACCAGTGATCGTCACTGGACCTGGGCAGCCAAGAAACCTACGTAAGTCATTTACGGCGGACATTTCTTCCAAGACGTTAGAAGCAGAAATCATGGAATACAATATTTATTTTTACGCCATTTTGATCATCGTCATTGGACTGTTCGTCCTGGATTTTGTGGCCAATTGGTTGAATGTTTCCGCAGCGGCCAGCCAGCTTCCGCAGGAGTTTCATGGCGTCTTTGATGAAGCGGAATATCGCAAGTCACAAGAGTATACTCGAGTCACCACATGGTTCGGACAGTTTCAGGACTTAGTGGGACTGATTGTGTTTCTGGCGTTCTGGCTATTGGGCGGATTCGGGTGGTTGGATTCGCTGGTGCGAAGTTGGAACTTGCCCAACGAAGTCATCAACGGAGTTGTCTTTATGGGGCTGTTGTGGGTTGGCCAGATGGTCATCAGCTTGCCGTTCGACCTTTACGATACCTTTGTCATCGAAGAAAAATTCGGCTTCAATAAGACGAATTTGACGACCTTCTTTGGTGATTTTGCCAAGTCCATTCTGTTGGCGATTCTCTTGGGTGGTCCGATATTGGCGCTGCTGATCTGGCTGTTTGAAACCTTTGAAAACGCTTGGTTGTACGGATGGCTGTCGGTCACCGCTTTTTCATTGCTGATGATGTATTTGGCCCCGCGCTTGATTATGCCCTTGTTCAACAAATTCACTCCCTTGGAAGATGGCGAACTCAAAACGGAAATCGAAAACCTGGCAACGCAATGTCAGTTTCCACTGGCTGAAGTTTCCGTGATTGATGGTTCACGTCGTTCCAGCAAAGCCAATGCGTTCTTCACTGGCTTCGGCAAGAACAAACGCATTGCCCTGTATGACACATTGATTAATAGCCAAAGCGTGCCGGAACTACTGGGCGTTCTGGCGCATGAAATTGGCCACTTCAAGAAAAAACATATTATCCAGCAAATTGTGCTGAGCGTCACTCAGATGGCCATCATCTTCTTCTTGCTTAAACAGTTCATGAAGAATGAAGCGTTGACGTCTGCATTCGGAGTGACCTCGCCGTCGGTCTACTGTAGCTTTGTCTTCTTTACGATTCTTTTCAAACCGATTTCTCGTATTCTGTCGCTGGGCATGACTGCCTGGAGTCGAAAGAATGAATTCGAAGCAGACGCCTACGCCGTTCAAGTGACCAGCACCGCCGACCACTTGATTTCGGCCTTAAAAAAACTTTCGAAGGAAAACCTTTCCAACCTGACGCCTCATCCGTTCTACGTGAAGATGTACTACACGCATCCACCTGTGTTGGAACGAATTGAAGCCATGCGAAAAATTGCGACTTAATTCAAGGAACGCCGTTTGCCATTCTTGCGGCGTCGCGAAAGGCTTCGTAAGGCAATCAAGCCACTGGTGAAGAACCCTGCGCCGACTTGGTTCGGTTCAGGAACCGTTTGGACGGCAATGTTGGCCGTTTGCTCGAATCCACCATTCTGAAATGCAAAGACCAGATCCGCACTATCAAATTCCGCATCTCCGGTCCAGTCACCGCTCGACCAGGTGCTGTTGCTTTCAAACATGTCTTCATACTGGCCAAACTGAAAAACATTTACCAAATCAGACGAATCAAAGCGGCCGTCCAAATTTGAATCTCCCACGGAAGTTGCCGCCGCTTGTTGAATCCAAATCAGGCGATCGTCTTGATCGATAGCTCCATCTTGGGATAAATCAAATTGGTCGTCATTGGTGCCGGCCATAATCTGTGCAGACAGCAAATCGATATCGGCTGCCGTCACTTGTTGATCCTGATCAAAATCACCCAGCACCAGTTGTTCAAAGCGAAATGTTCCCAAGGGGACTTCGCCGGCAAACGGGCCGGTTGTCAATCGGCGAATCGGTTCGGCCGGGTTCGTGTCGTCATTGCTCGAAGTATATTCCGGACCGCTGTCGGTCCCAGCGTCGTACGGCTGTAGCTCGACCGCCACTTCCTCCAGCCAATTTTGTCCGTCGTGCAGTGCCAATCCATGGACACCCACAAACCAGTCTGGACTGGGAGCGATCATGGATACCATGGTGACCAGCGGAAACGAATCCGTAACATAGAAGTCTAAGGCGGTTGCATTCGGAGATAGGCCAATTCCGCCGCCCAGCAGGATCGAGCCCGCAGTGCCGGCCTCAATGGCCGACGCTATCTCTGCACTTAATGCCGTTCTGCCACCCGTTTCGGCCATGCTTTCGATTCCATCGGTTGCAATTTGATTTGGGCCCCAAAACTGCACATCTGGGCTGTGCGTCCCGCCAATTAGCCCGGAAAAATGAGGGTTGCCGGGAAAAGATAGCGGGTGCGTTGCCGAACTCCACGTTGCATCAAACGTGAGCCGGTATCGAGCGACCGTGGTTTGTGCCTCGGCGGACAACACAATCAAAGCAATCAACAAAATAATCCTTGCAGTAGCGTAAATGGTTTTCATCTTCGACATTATTCCTTGATCCAAAATTTGTATCGACCTTCTTCGTTGGTCTATCAGTCGCCAGTCAGTTCCCAATCTTACATATGATGTTGCAGGCTGTGAAAAATACCCTGACAACGTGTTCAACATTAGGCACTTAAGCCGCCAGTTGAAGAAAATCAGATAATTCAACTTAACTGATTGCAGGTGCCGGCAAATTCATGCCGAAAGATCCGCTGGTGGCCAGATCGTAGCCATCGGCCAGCTTGCGGCTAGCCGCAGCATGCTAACATGGGGGCAAAACATGAATTCGTTAGACACTGTCTTTTCTTCGGCATTGCAGGCACATCAGTCTGGTGATCTCACCTCGGCTGCCAATGGTTATGCCGCCGTGTTGCAAGCGAACCCGGGACATGCGGATGCCTGGCATCTTGCCGGCGTGTTGGCGCATCAGAAAGGTCGTTCTGAAGAAGCGGTCGAACAGATCCATTTGGCGGTGCAACTCAATCCTACCAATCCTGAATACTTGGGAAATCTGGCGTCTATCTTGAATAAATTGGAACGCCACGAAGAAGCCAATCAAGCGGCGGATGTCGGCCTGCAGATTCAAGCCGACTACGGACCGGTCCATTTCCAAAAGGCCATGTCGCTGTTAGGACAGAACCAACTACAAGAAGCACTCAAGTGGTTTCAATCTGCCATTCATGTGGGCTTTGCCGCAGATATTGCTTGGCGACATGCCAGTGACGTTTACCAGCGCAGCGGCAACCTGGCAGAAGCGATTTCGGCACTTGAAAAATCTTGGAAACAGAACCCGGTCAATCCCGCTACGTTCTTCCAATTCGCCGAATTTGTTCGTTCCAAGCAGTATCAGTTTTCGCCAGACCAGGTTCGTCACATGCAAGTGCTGGCGGACGGCACCAAAGAGAGTCCCAAGAGCCAAGCTCGGATTCATTGGGCATTGGCGGTTCATTGTGAAAGCAAGCAAGAATACGCATCCGCCTTCCAGCACTTTACTGCATCCAACGAAGCGTCATTATTTGGACTGGAACAACGAGGGGTGCGGTTTGGCAGCGAAGTTGGCAAGCGTCGAGTGGATGATTTGATCGAATTCTTCACCACGCAACGAATTGAATTCTTTCAGAACGCCGGGCACGATACACCGCAGCCAATATTCATTGTCGGCCTGCCTCGATCCGGAACAACGCTTACGCAACAGATCCTTTCCCAGCATCCCGGTATTGTTGGCTTGGGCGAGCTGACCGACATCAGCAACTTAGTGGCCGATCAGTTTGGGAAAGGCGAGCAAACGCCCATCCGCGAAACACTGCCGAACTTGACAGAGCGGCGGGTTGCGGATGCGGCCAATTTGTACTTGTCCAGCACCTACCAAAAGCCATCCAGTTGAATCAAGGCCAGCCGGTGAGCGAACAAGTCTGTCACACGGTGGACAAGATGCCGGGCAACTATTTAAACGTCGGCTTCATTCGTATGATGTTTCCCAACGCCACCATCATTCACATGCAACGAGACCCTCGTGACGTTTGCTTGTCTTGTTACTGTCAGTCCTTCAATGCAGACGGCTTGCAAGTCTGGACCGCCAAGCTAGATTCTATCGCGGAAGTCTACCAACACTATGACCAGATCATGCAGCATTGGCATCAAGTGATGCCCGGCCAAATCTACAATCTAGTGTATGAAGATCTATTAGAATCACCAGAAGTTCACATTCGAAAACTGTTAGATCATATCAACTTGCCTTGGCATCCGGACTGTCTGGAATTTCAACAAGGCAAGACAGCAGTCAAGACGGCCAGCGCTGTTCAGGTGCGGCAGCCACTATACAAGTCTTCACGTCAGAAATGGCGGAACTACGAACAGCAACTTCAGCCTTTGATTGAAAGACTGGCGGTGCCTATTGCCCGCTTTGAAAGCCGCCAGTAATTCTATTGCGGCCGAATTTTGCCGCCCGCGAACCGGCCTACCGTTGGATATTGTATTCATCTAGCTTGCGGTACAACGTGGCGCGACCGATGCCTAACAGTTTGGCCGCTTCGGGCACCTTTCCGTCGGTTCGCTTCAACGCTTCTTCGATGAGTTTCTTTTCCCAGTCCGAAATTTTAAGACTGGTCGGCCGCTCAGCGGCATCGACGGACCGGAGCCCCAAATCATCCTCGCGCAATGTGTTAGATTCCGCTAATACCACAGCACTATCAACGACGTTTCGCAACTGTCTCACATTGCCCGGCCAATCATACGATAGTAGTTTTTCGAGCGCGCCGTCCGAAATAGTCATACCGGGCCGACCATGTTTCACGCCAAAATGTGACAGAAAGAAATTGATCAACAGCCGAATATCGTTGCCTCGTTCACGCAATGGAGGCACATGTAATTCGAACACAGAAAGTCGATAATACAAATCTTGGCGAAACCGCTTCTCTTTGACAAATTCTTTGAGGTCGCGATTGGTTGCCGCGATCACGCGCACATCCACGCTCACTTCCTTCGTTGCACCTACCGGCAAGAACGGATGCCCTTCCAGAATGCGAAGCAGTTTTGCTTGCCCTTCCAAAGTCAGTTCACCAATTTCATCCAAGAACAACGTACCTGTATCGGCTTGCTGAAACCAACCATCATGGTCTCGATCCGCACTGGTAAACGCGCCTTTGCGATGACCAAATAACTGGCTTTCCATCAGCTCGGCCGGAATCGCTGCGCAGTTAACGGAAAGCAGAGGCCGATCGGCGCGCAAACTGGAACGATGCAACGCTCGCGCGACCAGCTCTTTTCCCGAACCGCTTTCTCCACGAATCAACACTACGCCGGACGCACGAGCGACCCGAGCGATCTTGCCCTTGAGTTCTTGCATCGGCTCACTTTCACCGATTAATTCGTCGCAGGCAGCCGAACTAGCGACTAAACGAGCATGGTCGGCGGCCAAGGCTGCCTCCTGTCTCGCTCGCACCAACGCTACTACCATCAGGTTGGCCGTGGAGATGGCAAAGTCAAAGTCGACCTGCCGAAAACGTCCTTCTTCGCGATACAAATGAATCGCACCTAGAGTCAGTTTGTCGCGAACCAACGGAATGCACATCGCATCGGCATAACTTCGCAAACTGTTGGATGCATCTCGAGTCGAACCCTTGTTGGACATCCACACTGCGCGACCCTGTTCGCACACTACTTCTGTCAACGAATCGCTCAGTGAAATTTCTGCAGCCGAATTAGGCAGCACAAACTTGGTTCGCAACTTGCCGGCGTCACTAACCCACAGAAATCCAACCACGGAACTGCGAGTGCGGTCGTGCAGCAGGCGCAACGAAGATTCGATCACATCGTCTTGGTCGCCGGAACCAAGCAATCGGACGCTGAGTTGATATAGCAGCAACAAGTCGTGCGCGAATTCGCCTCGTTCCAAAGCCGACAACAACATCTGGCTGGAATCTTCTGGGCGAATCGCCGTCTCTTTTACAATGTGTTCTGGACGTGGCTGAGTTCGAGTCACCAGAGTGGGCGGTTGGTCCGAATGATGAAACGTGAATTCGGTGGTGCCAATCCGAATGCGACTCTCTTCAAACAACGCCGCTTCGTCAATACGCTGGTCATTGACAAATGTACCGTTGCGACTCTCTGCGTCTTGAACAAACCATTGTCCTTCGCGACGAAGGATACGAGCGTGAATGCGTGAACAACCCGGATCCGTTACCACCACTTCACAATCAGCACCTCGGCCTAATTGGCTGACCTTGGTCGAATCCAGCATGTAGTTGGTTCCCGTCCGTTCTCCTGATGTGACGGTAAGGTAAGAATAGTCTTCAATCATTTCGACGTCTTTTGTCTCTGCGCGTTCAGGTCCCTGGAGTGCATCACTGTGAATATAAACTCGACATGGATCAATTTGATCAAGCGCAAGCGAAAAGCAAATTCGCCAACGAATCTTTCCTCGCGGACGCTCGGGCGTTTCTTTCTGCCGACAAACCGTCCACAGGCAGCACCGCCCTGTTAATATCTTATCACGCGACGCTGAATTCCAATACCAACCAACAATAGAGCTAGATTGCCAATCCAAACCGCGTAGGGCGGAACGGCACCATCTTTGGCGCGATCCACGGAAAACGCCAGCAATGGGTAGTAGATAATCAGGATCGGCAAGAAGACGGCGGCAAACGTGACGAAGAAATTCGAGTTCTTCATTTGGATGGCCAATGGCGCACCGACCAAGACGAAGAAGAAACAACTAAAGCCCGTTGCCCACCGTCGATACGGTTCTAGCTTGAGTCGATGGAGCCGAGTGCGTTCGTCGTTGACAGCTCGATTTCGCGAATTCCACGATCCCGGTTCCGCCAAAGACGCAAAGTCGGCTGTCATTAATTGATACGCCGCTTGACTGGCTGCCAAGCGTTCTAAGCTCCCCGTTCGCTTGCGCTGTTCGGTCGTTTCGCTAGGGATTAGATGCATCGGCACCAGCGACGGGCTGTCCAAGTGGTTTCCTTTCCGAGTGGCATTGATCAGCGGAATTTCAAACACATGTTCCGTGTTGCGAAAATCCATGATCTCGCTATCACCAATTTCCACAATGCCGTCTCGCAAATGAAATTCCAGAATCTGCTTTTCCTTGTTGCTACGAAGTTCCGCTTCTCGCGCGTTAATGGTCACCGACGGCGAATTGCCCGACGTGCGAATGTCAATGTGCGGTTGCAGTAATGTTCGATCCTGGACGTCTCGCACATTGATCCAGAACCCGCTAACGCCATATGACTTCTGGGTTCGCAACATGCGATACACCACTTCTTCCACCGATTCGATCACCACGGTATAGATTCCGGTTCGACCCCAAGAAGGAGCCAGATCGTTGATCCACACCGCTACCAAACTTACCAAGAAGCCAACAATCAGCGCCGGCCGCAGCAAGGCCTTGGGTGAAATTCCCAATGACTTGGTAGCCACCACTTCATTGTCTGCCGACATACGCCCATAAACGCTGCAGGTCGCAATCAAAATGGTGGCCGGAATGGACGGCTGCAGCGCCACCGGAACAACATAAGGAATCATTCGCAAGATAGCATTGATTCCCAGGCCTTCTCGCAAGCCTTCACGAATCACACCTACCAGCATCAACAACAGCGTGATGCCAAACAGCGTCACCATGAAGATGGAGAGAAGTTCGAAAAGGATATAACGAGTTATCCGAGTCACTGCGGCGAATCCTGACGTCCATGTTTGCGGGGCGAGCCAGACTGTAACAAGTCCGGCGACAAAGGAAAAGAATGAACTGCCGGGTTGCTAGCATTGCTTGCACTGCCGGTTGCTATCTTCTGTTGACCCCATTCCGTTCGCTGGATACATTCCCGCATTCATTGTTCTTCGTACCGTTTGAAAATTCTTGCCGCATGAAAGTTGGCACTGCCATGAAGCTGCATTCGCTCCCATCGTCGGATCGCACCGCTGCCTGTGATCTTTGTCAAGCAACGTCGTTTCGTCTGGTTGGTACGAAAGATCGTCGCGGCGATGGATTACAAACCGTGATTTGCGAAACCTGTGGTCTGGTATCTCACGAACGTATTCCTACCGACAGCGAATTGAACGAATACTACGCGGCGGAATATCGGCAAGATTATCACGGCGAATTTATGCCTTCACCGCATCGCGTGGTCCGAGCTTGGGAGGGCGCGAATTGGCTGTACGATCGCTTAGCGAACTACCTGCCGCCAGCAGCCCATGTGTTTGAAATTGGCGCAGGAATCGGTTGCACCGTGAAACGATTCGCACTCGGAGGCTTCCACGCCGAAGGTATCGAACCGGGCGTTGGCTTCAGCGAATTCGCTCGCAATCAACTCCACGCCGAAGTTCGTCCCGACTGGCTCTTCGATCTTAATCTGAATTCGCCCCAAGACCTAATCTTGCTGGTCCACGTCATTGAGCATTTTCAATCACCTCGGCATGCCCTAGAAACCATTCATCAGTTCCTCAAGCCCGATGGCCTGTTGTACGTCGAGTGTCCCAATGTGGCTGGCCCTCACGCGGCACCGGGAAAACAGTTTCACTTTGCTCACATCTACAACTTTGCACCTCATACCTTGGAGATGTTGGCACAATCTTGCGGATACGCAATTGAAGAAAGAATTCCCGTAGACGGTGAACTCACCTTGCGATATCTGCTCCGCCGGTCAGACACAACCAACCTACAGCTTCAGCCGCAAGCCGCTCAAACTACGCTGGACGGCATGTTCCGCTATAACACGTTGTCATACCACATGCGTCCGTCGTACTGGGGCAAACGCATGCTTCGAGACATCCGGTTTGCGCGCCAGCGCCTCACGGCTCGAACCCAGCTTCAGCAGATTCTGCAACAATGTCGACAAGTCAATTCGAATCTGCGCCGTGCCGCCTAACATGGCAAAGCATCATGCGCTACCACGTTCTAGTCACCCTCAGCGGAACGAACTAACCCGGATATTTCATCCGCTGATTGAGAAATAGAGGTAGTGCAAGACCCAGAATCTAGCAGAAACCCGGCAAAACCACTCTTGCCAGAAACCTTCAAATCAGCGAAATTCTAACGATCATCGGGGTGTAGCTCAGCCTGGCTAGAGCGCTACGTTCGGGACGTAGAGGTCGCAAGTTCGAATCTTGTCACCCCGACTTTGTAAGTTGTTTCTGCTAATGGGCTTACGGAATCCGCTAAAAGGCCCCCATCGGTCAGTTTTCTGTAAGGCCCCTGTCTCGGCCCCTGGTATACCCAGGATTCTACCCGCTTAACCGGCAAAGTGAAGCTGTGGTCTTGGGCACTTGGCGATGAGGAGTGCACCATTATACCCAAGACCACGCGACAGGAAGTTATGTCGCTGCTTCACCTCGCTCTAACATGGCGGTAACAACACCAACGGGTCACTTGCGTTCGCGTTTTTCGGTGCCTTGTTGTGGACACTTGGACTTACCACGTCCCAGATGCTTGGCGGTACAAGCAAGTTCTCGTTCGCGGCATTCAATACCATCGCCGAAACTTGTTCGCCAAGCGGACCATGCTGCCCGCAATATTCCTCTCCCGTTGGAAGCAGCAATAGGTCGTCGTGCGTGGAAGAATTAGATAGCATGTCGCTGCATTTTGCTGTCAAGAATTCGGCCATGCATTTCGTACACTTACAGTTTTGATTACCAGACATTTCTAAAACTCCGTTTGAAAATTTGGAAAGTTGACGGCTAGATGTTGATTTGGTTTGCTCGGTCTCTGAGTTCGGCAATTCTTGCAAGTCTTTCGGCCTCTTCTGCTTCTCGTTGTCTTTGGCTTAGGGCTTGTGGTGATTCTGCAAGTACTTCGTCGAATTCAGAAACCTTTTCGCGTAGCGAAAGCACGTTGGTACGCAGTCGCTCCAACTCCTCGATGTGCTGTTCGGTAATAGTGGGCACGTTGCGACTAGTCATTTGAGCCGCATCGAATGCTGATTTTTTAGCTGCATTGAACCATGCAATATGGCGTTCAAGTTGGGCTACGTAGTATTTGCGTCGTCGCAACAAACAATCGAATTCATTTTCGGGTGGGTCGTAATGCATGTACGAGTCACTGAATGCACCATTTTCAAATAGGTACCCTCCACCACCCTGGATATATGGACAGTTCATGCGTTCACGAAACTCATCTAGCGATTCAACAAATGGCATAGTCAAAACCTTTCTTCGTGTAAGAGTTGTTCAATAAAACCACGTCTTGGTACCTCCCCGTACAGACTGCCGTCTAAGTCGATGGCACCGCACTGCCGTTTCTTTTTCCCTCCTGCCTCGTGTGCCAACAGCAAAGCAAGTCCAAACGCTGAAAACGTGTCTCCATGGCCGCTACTGTCTCTGGGTGAAACCAAACGAACGCCGTAGCTCTTTTCTTCAACACGCAACTTGACTAGGTCATTGCGTAATTGGGAACATTCGTACAGCTCCAGACGGCGGTCAACAAAGCATTCGATTACCAGCCCCGCCATATCACGCAGATTGGTCGACGTCGGTGGAACTTCTCGCATCCACGGTTTAGTCTGCAATCGGGTCTGAGACCGCAAGCGAATTTGTTTCTCAAATTCCAAACGCTGAGCCAAATGCTCAGCTTGCCATGGGTCAAACGCAACACAATTCAGTTGGAAACGCCTGTCGAGTTGCCGGATATAGTCTTCCACCTCAGTCAGATTGATCTTTTTGCCATGCATTGGCGTCCAGAGCCGGTTGTCCGCGAGGCGAATTCTACCTTGGTGTGGACTGCACAAATCGGCCAACGGCGAGCGTAACCACTGCACTGCAATCACGCTTAAGTCCAAGGTCAACACCTGCGATAAAATCCCAGTCTGCTTCGCGGTAAATAAAGGGCTTCAGTTCCTTTCGAAACGCTGCTTCAATGTCTTCTGGCCTGAGAGCATCACCACCGGACGGAGACCATTCATTCTGCCAAAGTCGGCGGAAAGCAATGTTTGGCAACAACCTTTCCTGTTCGTCTAGCCTGCCGTCGCTCATCCAACTGGCTTGCGGTCCATCAACGCGACTGAAATACCATGCTGGGTCTTGTCTAATTGCTTCACGTATCTTCCATTGCCAACTATCTACGAATCCTGCGTTTGAAATTCCAACAAGCAAACAGGTTCGCCGCTTGGCTGCAGAGGAGATAATTGAGTTCCAGAGTGAGCCATCGCCTTGCCAATGAGTAAACTCGTCAGCAATAACAAAGTCGGGCAGAATCCCGTAGCTGGAAGCAACATCACTGGTTTCAATTCGCAACATGGAATCACGCCCAGGATGGTCTTTGGCAATATTGGTTACTTTGTCCTTGTCAACGCAAATGAGTTCTGCCAGCCAAGGATTGAGGCGAACAATTCTGTCAACAGCGTCTCTCAGTAAGGCAGCTTGGTCACGGTCAGCAGCATACGAATAGCCTCGAAGTGGTCGTGTGGCAAACGCAAGCAACCAAACCGCCATAACAGCCAAGTCAGTAGTTTTGGAATGACCACGAGGCCGCTCAAGATACGCTCGCATTCGCACTTCTTGATTGGTTCTGCCTGAACATCGCAACAAGGCAACGTCTATCTCTTCAAAATCCTTTGCCTGCCACGAGTCAATGCATGCTCCAAAACGGACTGGACAGCCGTCCAATTCAATCGTCAGGTCGTTCCGAAATGCCTCAGGACTGGCGGAGTATTTGGCGTAGAGTTGCGAGCTAATCACTTGATGACCTCCGTACTTGAGGCTTCAAGCCAAGGCTTGCTAGTGGCACGTCGGTCGAGACCAAGTGTTTTTGCCAGAGCACTCATGGAATTCACTGCGGCAATCCAACGTCCAAGGGCTTCGGCTCGATCGATTTGGCCAGTTGCCATTTCGTGTTCAAGCGTTTGCAAGATGGATTCAAGCCAAACAAAGCGTTCGACAAGTGCATTCTTGACGTGGCTTACTTCGTGAATGCCGCCAACATCCGCAATAATTGCTTCGTAATTTTGGCGGAGCGTTTTGGCTAGATCGCACCGACCGTCCATCTCTTTCAGAAAACCTGCCTTGAACTTAGATGGGACGTTCGTTTTTAGCTTGGTCTGTTTCTTTTTGATTGCCATCTCAATCCTTTTCCAATGGTAACTGGCCGATATCTACGCCCTAACATTTACCGAACTACGCTGTATTTTTCATCTTCTCGGTACCCTAAACGCCTCTAGGAAGT
>JAWKTK010000017.1:0-207444 GCA_041399205.1 Pirellulaceae bacterium
GAACATGATGCGGGCCGAAGACGCCTGACCAACAGCGACTCTTGCTACACTTTCGACTGACTAGCAACCGCTAGTCGGTTTCTGCATGAGCCCATGCTGGCATCTCGTTGACACAACTCTGTCATTGACCGCTTTAGAACAAGCCATTTCACCGTCGGCACTATGCTTGCGCCCTTGTCGGCATTCTGTTCCAGCCATTGCCCTTGGCCAAGTCCCTTCTGAATCAGGCCTTTCAGGCGAATGGCACAGCACGTGCGATGTCTTCTTGTTCAGCCAGAACATTCTCACTAATATGCGGGTGTCCCTGTTGGACTCCCTCTAGTTCGTCTTGGCGAACCCAACGAACAGCTGTCACCTTGGTACAAACAGCTAACGAAACACTCGACTATGGGATCGCAGGCATTGCAATGGCTGGGCGAGCATTTCGGCGACGACTGGGGCGAACCAAGCGATGCAACGAAGCCGCCGACATTGCATTAATTAAATAGCAAGCTCTTACTCGGCGGCTCGCTGATCGCCGTCGTTCGCCGACTAAAGAATTCGAAAATCGGTAATCTCAACGATCATCGACTCAGTGTCGATCAAGAAGAACGCACGAAGGGGGTGCTGGTCGATGTAGTACAAACCCTCGGATAGAAAACTTCCTTTTTCGGCTGGATCATTTTCCAACTGACGTCGAATTGCTTCCGCTGCTTGCAACACCAACACTGCTGACCCCACGACTTCCGCGATTCGTAAAAGCTCTGCTGCGGCGTCCAGTGAAAATTCAACATCGTATATCACTTGGCGAATCCGTCCCTGACTTTCGCCGCCACTTGAGCCCAAGACAGACGCTTTCCATCTTGGCTCGCTCGGCTTCGTGCTCGTTCAATCTCCGTCTCGGTAGGAGGACGTCGAACAACGCCAATCGTATGCCCCTGCGCATCGACCAGCTCGATCGGACCCTCACTGCTTCGGATTCGTTCGGCAATTTCTTCGGCAATAGCTACTTTTGTCATGATTTGCTCCTTGGCTGCCGTTATTCTATCTTCAAATGGGACGTTCGGCTACACTGAACCACTGGCCCGCGACGCTCCGCCCCCCCCAAAAAAAAGCAGTCGGCGAACCATTAAGGCTTTGACTTCGCGACCAAATGCGAGGACTCTCCGGTCCAGGATGGTGGCGAGGAAGATTCGGCTTGAAGGCTGAGAGACGAGCCGAAGGTCAAGGCCTCTGTTCAAGAAGCCCGGTGAAGTGGCAGGCCCGTTTCCATTTCCATATGGGTAACGGTTCGAACCAGACGAGATCCCGTTGATGTGCAAATGAGGTTGGGCAATCGGATGGACGTTCGCAATGCTTCATCAAGGGCGTTGGTGTGGGGATGCAGTGTGAAGGGGCGTAGTGATTGCCGCGAAATCGTCGGTTCGTAGCGGTGATTTTGTTGGTCAGCGCGTACTTCGAGCGAGCACCGAGGCGATCGGTGTTTTTGGAGTTCGTGTTTTTCGGTTGACACATGGTTGTCATCCTGAATCCAGATAGTTCAAAGAGTGGTCGGGAAGTGGCTTCCACGGGACATGCGAAATGGCGATGACCGACAATGGGCCTCCGCAGTGAGCACAGCGAACGATGCAAGGCGGTGCTTTTTCTTTCGTCGCGTGTCCGCTGCCGAGCCAATAGCGCCAACCCAAGAAGAGCCAGACGAGCCACTTCACCAAATCGAAACCGATCTTCGAATTTGAGCTCATCCATCCCGAGTACCGCACCTTCTGAAATCCACGAGGCAACGTGTGCTGCAGGAAGCCTCGGACGAATTCGGTTCCTTCCACGGATCGCGTTTGGGGTTTCTTGCTGCCCGTTGGCGTGTAGCGAAAGGTGACCATCTTTTGGTCACATGAAACAATGCGATGATCGCTGATCGCCACGCGGTAAACATACGGAGCCAGATATTTCAGAGCCGCCTGTCCGTCGCCAACCGGCTTGATATCGACAACCCATTTTTGTTTCCATGCTTCGGCAGGAATCGAATCGTACAACTTTTCCTGACGCATGCAGTCTGCGAACTTGGCTTTGTAAATTCGAATCGCCGCCGCATGTGGAAACAGAAAGTTTTCGGGAGTCGAAAGCCATTCCGTTCGATCATCCGAAACGCCTCCACCGGGCACGATGTAATGGACGTGAGGATGATACACCATCGGGTCTCGCGCCCAAGTGTGCAAGACTCCGAAGAAGCCCGCGTTCGAACAACCAAGATACTTCGGATTGGAAAGCAGCGCAGAAATCGTTTCTCGGCTGGCCTGAAACAAAGCGCCGTAGCCGATTCGCTGGTGACCGCGCAGCACTTCACGCACGGCGGAAGGAACCGTGAAAGTGACCAGAAAATGGTGCACCGGCATCAATCGCTTGGTTTGCTTGGCGAGCCACTTTTGCGTCTTATCAACTTGGCACGTCGTGCAATGTCGATTGCCGCACGATCGTCCCACCCAATGCGTTTTGCCACATTGTTGGCACCCGAACCAGACTGAACCCAAGAACCCCGTTCTGCAACGCGTGATTGCTTGCAGAACCTTGAGATGGCCCGTCGGGATGCGATCGCCAAACGTTTGCAAGTACGCCGGTGCGTGCTGCCTGATGCAGTCCGCAACCGAAGGCATGACCGCTATTGCACCGAATCGCGTTGAAAGACCTGTTCGATCTTTTCGCGAGCGTTTGCCTCGGCCGTTTCGGTTAAATGCAAGTAGATCATGGTTGTTTGCAAGCTGCTATGGCCGAGATACTTTTGAATGATTCGTAGCGAAACACCCGCTTCCAGAAGGTGCGTCGCGTAGGAATGTCTGAGCGTGTGAATGTGAATCTTTTTGCGAAAGTTCAACTGTTCGACGATCTGCTTCATGGGCTTTTGTACCGTTGTGGTGGCCATGGGCTTGGTGTTGGTCGCCGCTTGCCGATGATTGCGTCCTTCAGCGGGAAAGAGTAACTTCGGATTGCGATGCGTGATCCAGTGTTCTCGTAGGATTTTCAAGGTGGAGCTGGGCAGCGGGATATAGCGATCCTTCGCTCCTTTGCCGCGATGGATGTGTACCATCATGCGTTGCGAATCGATATCGCCAACTTGCAGGTACAGCGCTTCTTCGAGTCTCAATCCCATGGAATAGACAGTCCAGTAAAACGTCGCGAGACGAGGCACACGTACGGCGTCGATGATCTGATGCACCTGCTCGATGGTCAGCACTTCGGGCAGCGTTTTGACGTTTTGCAGTTTCATTTGAGCGAGCGTTTTCCATTTGCGTTTACAGGTTCTGGTATAGAAGAACTTGATGCCCGAGTACGCGACTCGCAGCGAGCCATAGGCGAAGTGGCGTTCGTTTTTTAGATGGAGAAAGAAGCGGCGAAGCTGATCTTCGGTCACCTTGTCCGGCGACCTTTCACAGAAGTCGGCGAGTTGTCGAACACTCCGCAAATAGCCATGGACGGTCCGTTGTCCCATGCCTGCCAGATACAGGTCGTCTTCCATTCTTTTGTAGAGCTTGCCGTGAAAGAACTTCGAATGAACTGGATTGTTGTAATCGACCACTTTGAAATCTCCTTGTTGAGAAAGAAACAGAAAAACAACAAGGAAAGATGGGATACAAAACGCCAACACGAACTATTGCAAATCGATTCCCGATTCGATTAGACTCAATGCAAGAAAACAACTGCCGCGCAGCGGCTTACTTGAACCAAGTCGTGAACCGAAGCGGCGAAGTCGGGCGGTTTTGAAATGGAAAATTTTTCGTCGCCGCTCGGTTACGGTCACCGTTACCCGACTGAAATGATGGACCCACTCGTTGATGACATTGCGTCGTACTTTCCGGTGCAACCAATTCCAACTGCTCGCGATGCAATCATCGACACTTACATGGTCGAACACCTGTATGAAATCCTCGGTGGTAAACCGTGGCCAAATTTAACCCCTGTCGAATGCCGACAATGCTCGGATGGTTTCACGTTTCTGACTCCAATCGGATTGCATTACTATCTCCCTGCCTACATGACCGCCGAGGTTGTTGACGCTGAGGAGGCCGATGTCGTGATCGACTCGCTGATTGGCCTGTTTCAGCGTGGTCGATTCTATCGTGACGATCGCTATCTCGACTTTTGGCGTCTGTTTACCGATGATCAGCTTGGGGTGATTCGCCGTTGGTTAGATCATTACGAGACTGCATACGACTTCAACGATTGCACCCAGTCTGAGGTTGCGACCGCAAGGGCATGGCTCGATACTGTGTCCGGCGCACGTCACTCGCAGAATGGCGGGTAATCCAAGCGATCGGGATAGGAGCCCGGTTACCCATGGATATCAGTTGGTGCCATCCATCAAGAGCACTTATCCATTAAGAGCACTTCTCCGCCCGCCGGGCGGAGGCCAGGTGGGACGAAATAGCTCCTGATTGGTGCATAACGCAGATGTACTTACACGGCGCTGGTCACTGGGAAGGACGTTCTAGTCGATTGTAATTTTGGGCGTCTTCCAGTGTCTGCATGTTTCGCCCGCCGGGCTGAACGGGGCTTGAGCAGAACGATGCCCGGTGGCTGACGCACACCGGCAAAGATGCTTCGCCCGCCGGGCGGAGCAGACCGTAGGCAAAATGAGGATGACAATACTGAGTGCATGGCACCTTCCAGCCCTGAGTGCATGGCACCTTCAAGCAAATTGTAGGCAAAAAGAGGATTAGCACAGAGATGGCTGACACCTTTATTGCGTTCCCAGCTTGGTTGATCGCAGATGCGTTTTCGAACCACGAATAATGGATCTCGTTTCTCGCCAAAGTAACACGCAAACTGAATCTCAGGGCGTCAAACTACAAGAAACGGACAGACGCTATGTCAGGGCATGAATGGAAACCAGCCCATTTGTTCGGGCGTTAGTTTCACGGTCAAATCCTTTCGAAAAAAGACCACCGGTCCCGAAGGACCGGCGGCGCCCTCTGTGCCAACAATCGCCCAAAATTGTGCCGCTGAAGCTTTCGAAAAACAGATCGAGACTGTCTCGATGATGACCAACCATAAAGTCAAATACATTTAACTTCCGGTTCACCCCAATACCGTCAATGCAATCCGGGGCGTACCACACGACGTGTTCGCCTAGATTCCGGGAGTCGACCCAGATTCGCGGGCATCTTTGGGGCGAAGTTCTTCTTCTGCAGGATCGGGATTAAAGTCACGAGGCGGTGATCTGTCGGGACTGAATTCGGGCGGAGGTCCGTTGGGGCGGTGGTCAAAACCGTCCGGTGGACCGGGCCGTCCACCTCGAGCCCCACCGCCGCGTCGACCATCTCCGCCACGTCTGCCGTCATCGCGTCTGCCGTCATCGCGTCGGCCGTCATCGCGTCGGCCGTCTGGGTCACGACGCCGTTCGCCGTTTTCTTCGCCACGAAAGTCAAATGGTGGTCCGAAACGTCGCCCCGGTCGACCACCTCGGCCTCGATCAAATCCCATCGACTGAAAATACCGGCGTCGCAATTCGTATTGCATGCGTTCGGCCGGCAGTCGTTCCAGCATTTCGCGATCTTCTTGAGGTAATTCGGCAAAGAACTTTTCCAAATCTTCTGGCGCGAATTCGGGCGGCGGACGTCGCATAAACATGGCCGCTCGAACCAAGTCTTCGACGCGTTCGGTTCGCTGCTGCAAATCGGCTTCACTATTCAATCGGTCCTTTACATTGGCCGGCAACGAATTGACAAAGCGATCCAATTCTTCTTCCGTCGGTTTCAGCGACATCAATAATTGTCCACCTCGACCCGCATTACTCATCAACAAGAAACGTCGACGAGCTGTTTCATCGGGAATCTGTTCTAACAATTGACGCCGATCCGACGGTAGCTTAGCCATCCATTCGGCTTCGCGATCCTTCACAAGTGAATCGATCCATTCACCCACGTCTTCCATGCGAATTTCTTGACCGAAACTTCGCCGAAAATTCTGGTCCGCCGCTTCTTGTTTAATCCGCTTGATCTCAGCCAGCCGTTCCGCCGCAGGCATCTGCAACAATTCCGCTCGCTTACTGGCGCTCAGCGTTTTCAACCATTCGTGATAACGCTGTAGCACGCCCACTAATCGTTCTGAATCTTCATGTTCTGAAATCTGAGAATGTAGCTGCCGCAAATGGTCTTGTTCGGCGGGATCCAGTTCTTGAAACCGATCCCATTTGTTTTGCAGGTCTCGCTTCTGTTCGGCGGATAGACCAGCGATTTTTTCGGCTCGAACCGATTTATCATCGGCCAACGCGTTGGACGACATGCCCGAGCACGCCAGCAGTAGGACGCCTAGCCGAAGCAAATTCAGACGCTTGTTCGAAGCAGCGGTTTTGGAATTTTGGGAAACTGCGGCTCGCACGTTCATTGATCTACCTCGTCCGAAAAAGCCCTTCTTGGTCTAAGCTCAATAGAAAATCAATGTCATCAATGGTGCGGTACATGTCGACGTTTTCAATGACGGGCAGGTCTTCTACCAGTTGGCGATCATGGCGTCCCAGCCATGATCGGAATCCCCAGAAGCTGCCGGCACAGACCATCAATGCGACGGACCAGCCGAGCCATTGCAGTCGAGTCCGTTTGCGATGAAACGCCGTGGTGGCGGCCATTAAATCGTCTGATGCTTTGACGGCGACCATTTCGATGGTGGTTTTGGTGAACGATTCCGTCGCCACTTCTCGAGGCAATTCATCCAATAAATCCCAAGACCGTTGCAGCTTTTGCAGCTGGTTTTGGAACTGCGCATCGGACATCAAGCGGTCTTCCAATTGCCGCACTTGATCGGCATCTAGTTCGCCATCCAAATAGGCAACCAGTTGTTCCAGGTCGGCGTCTTGGTTTTTGGGTATTTTGTCGTTCATGACCGATTCTTTCGTGTCCGAAATTATTTTTCGTATCCGAAAACTACTCCACACTGTCTGCCGGTAACGTGCCGTCTTGGATGTAGGGCTCCAACGCCAGGCGTAAATTCGTTCTAGCTCGCGAAAGCAACGATTTGATTGCCGGCACCGTCAAGTCCATGGTTTCGGCGATATCGATGTAGCTCATGCCTTCAAACTTGGACAATAGCACGGCCATGCGTTGGCGTTCGTTCAGTGACTCCATGGCCAACTTCACCATTTCCGCTCGTTCCACTTTGTCCAACTGTCTGGCGGGCATGGCGCCGCTGGCCGCTTCAGCCATATGCTCCAACGGATTGGCTGCCACCGCACCGGAATCTCCAATCACGTTGACTTCTTTTCGACGCGAACGGCTGCGTCTGGCATTGCTGGCTACATTGTTGGCAATCGTAAACAACCACGTGGCAAACTTGGCTGTTGGTTCGTAATTCTTTCTGGCTCGGTAAACTCGCAAAAAAACGTCCTGGGCCAAATCTTCCGCTTGCTGCTGGCTACCGACCAAATTTCTCAGCACATGCAGCAGACGGTTTTGATAGCGTCTTACCAATTCTTCAAACGCAGCGGCATCGTCGTTCCGGACACGCATCATCAGCCGCGCGTCTGGGTCGAGCGAATCGAGGTTCAGTCGAGGTGATTCGGTGGTGACCAATTCCGTAGCCTCTTTTTGGTTACAAGACGTTCGTGGCGAAGTGAGACGATTGACGCAAGTTTAAGCGAGTTAACCACGTTCGCCAATTGCCTCGTTTGTCAATCCCTGTCCGCTAGGTGTACTTATTGAACACGCGAATGGACGTCAAGTTTCTGCGAAAAATTGATTTCGGCCGCCGGTTTCTGCATTTCGGCTCGGTAATGTCCCTGCGACGATTGCAGGAATTATGGTATTATCGTTCGCCAAGTTTTTCGCTCATTCCAACCAATGCAAAAGGACGGTGAAACCAGTCATCATGAAGACTTCTTCCAAGCGATTTAATGTGTTTGGCGTCGGAAACGCCATGGTTGATATCTTGGCGTTAGTGCCGGATGAATTCATTCAATCCGAGTCTTTGGATAAAGGCGGCATGCGATTAGTCGATACACCAACGCAGGCGTCGCTGCTGGAAAAGCTGACCGATACGCCTTTGAAAATGCGGTCCGGTGGTTCCGCTGCCAACACCATTTTGGCCGTAGCTCAGAGCGGAGGCGCGGCAATATACACTGGCAAGGTCAGTGATGACGAAAACGGCAAATTTTACCGACAAGACATGATCGAAGCCACCGCCGATGGTCGCAATCGGCACACGTCTATGTTCCCACGGGCACCTGCTTGGTCTTGACCACCCCGATGCCGAGCGAACCATGTGTACGCACTTGGGCGTCTCTACGTCTCTGGCTGAAACCGATATTCACGTCGACCATTTGGCTGATTCGGACATGGTCTATGTCGAAGGTTATCTGTGGGACGTCGAATCGCCTCGACAAGCTTCGGTTCGCACCATGGAAGAAGCCAAGCGAGCGGGTGTGCGAATCAGTTATACGTTTTCCGATCCGTTTCTGGTCAATCGATTCACCGATGACTTCCGCAATATTACTCGAGAATACTGTGACGTGATTTTCTGCAACGCGGAAGAGATCCAGCATTTTATCGGCGACGAATCGTTGGAAGGTGCCTGCCGCGCCTTGGGTGAAATGGTGGAACTAGCGTTTGTCACCAACGGCGCCGACGGATGTTTTGTCGTGCGACGAGGCGAAATGGCGCATGTCCCTGGTTTTTCCGTCAAAGCGATTGATACCGTGGGCGCGGGCGACGCCTTTGCCGGTGGCGTGCTGTACGGTTTGACCAACGGACTGGATGACATCCAAGCTGCCAAGTGGGGCAACTTCCTGGCTTCGCGAATTGTCACCATCCAAGGTGCTCGACTGGACGGCGATTTTCACAGCAAACTGGCCGAAGTGATCGGATAGTCTTTCTTGTAGCGGACAAATTTTGGCCCAGAACGGGCAAGTGACAATTTAGTTTCTTGGGAGCAACGGTGGCCAGAATTCGTACGTTTGTCGCGATTGCGATTCCGAATGACGTTCGGGATCGAACAGTACGGTTGATTGACAAGTTGTCGGACACCACCGATTCGGTTCGCTGGGTCGATCCAGAAAACCTGCACGTCACGGTTAAGTTTCTGGGTGATGTGGATGACACCGAAATCTATCAAGTCTGCCGCAGCGTGGCCGATGCTACGTCCCAGCATGCTTCGTTTGTGGCGAATTGCGAATCGCTAGGCGCGTTCCCGAAACTGGAAAAACCACGAACCGTCTGGCTGGGCGTGCATGACGAACAAGATCAATTGATTTCACTGTTCCAATCGGTGGACGAAAGTCTCAAAAAATCGATGGGTTTTCCGTTGGAAGTCAAACAGATTCGGCCTCATCTGACGCTGGGGCGACTCCGCTATGGCCGCAAAGACACGGCTGAATTGACCGAACAAATCAAATCGCTGGCAGAATATCAAGCGGGCGCTGTGCCCGTAGACGAATTGATCATTTTTGCCAGCGAATTGACTCGGCAAGGCCCCGTGTACAACGTCCTGGGCCGAGCAGCCTTGGGGTAGGCTAACCGCCGCACGCAATATTGTTTGGCGAGCTAAAAAAAGCCTCCGCCTCCAAGGCCTCCCGTTGCTTCACCTCCGCCAGTTGCTGCTGGAACGTGCTGATTTGCGGCAGCGTTGCCTGGTGCTTGTGCTGGTGGATTTCGTAGCGAGTTGCCAGGCGAAACGGGAACCTGAAAGCGGTCTCGGTCCAAACCAGCAGACGCTTCGGGGTTTTGCCGTATAAACGTTTGAATTTGTTGCAGCACCTCTTCGATTTGGTCGTGTACTTCGCACGTGTTGCTGACCATCAGACCGTTATTGACCGGTTGCATCGAACCTTCGCCGCCCAATTCGTCCCATGAATCTGGTTCGACCGTCGCCGTCAGCATACCGATCAGATGGTTCAAGTCCGCAAAAGGCCAGTTGATGTCAACGCGGTAGAGTCGAGTGACCGCGTTTTGATTCGCGTAATCTTGTGAAGTAATGGTAAGCACGTCATCTGTCACGCTAAGTGCCAGGTCAAGCGGTTTAAGAATCGTCTTGAGAGCGGACCTTAGTGGAATGCGTTTCAACTGACACGACACTTCCTGATCCGTAGAAAGTCCCAACTCATCTAACGCTGGTTCGTCGAGCACCACGTTGCAGTCGAGTCGTTCACGGAGAATTCCGACAAGTTCCGAAAGCGGTACGCCTTCCAACTGCAGATCAGTCTCGGCGTTCATGCGTTTGAGGATTTGATCTTCAATTTCGCTGCGAGTGAAGATGCTGAGCTGGTTGCCGGAAAAGGGCGGTCGAGCTTTTTCCTTTGACGTGATGACCAAGACGTCATGGCGAACTTCGTAACCCAGATCCAGTTCGGACAACATCAACTGCAGGGCCGATTTCAGACGAATCCCATCTAGTTCGCACGTCACAGGCGTGTCCGAGGTTACTCCGATAGCCTCCAATTCTCGTTTGTCCAAGAAGATCTCAATTTCATGCAGCCGTTCCAAGTAGGCTACGACTTCGGCAAGCGTAAGATCCACAAATGGAAAGTTGGTTGGCTTCTCTAGTTCGTCCAGGATTCTCTGTTCAGCATTGCCGGCGACCGCCGTCAATTTCACGTTCGCTGCAAACGGATCCGCATCGACGCCCGTATTTTCGCTATTCGGTTCATCAAACGGCGTCGCTTCGCTGGCTGCTGATGACGTTTCCGAATCGTCAAAGGCGGAATCGTTTTCTTCCGACTCGCCTTCGAAACCAGCGAACGACTCGTCTTCCGGCTCCGTATTGGATCCGGGAAACGGATCTTCGTTCGATTCTGCATCAGATGCCGCTTCTGTGTCGAACGGTGAGTCTGCCTGTACCAGCTGGATAACGCCGGCCGATTCTTCTGATGCGACTGTGGATGCTGTGGAAGCTATTTGCAGCGAATCCTGTGCATTCGCAGACGTCGCGCTAGCTCCATAGCCAGCCCAACTCAAGTCGGAATAGACCAGCGAACCAACTCCGGTAACGGCCACGCACAGCAGGCCGTACGATATAACTTTGGCCAACGTGATTCGTAACATACTCTGCACCTCGATTTCTACAAGTTCCGTAACAATTTGGCTGACACTGCTTGCCTGATTGCCTCGCAGCTGTGACAACGTTCTGGCAGCCGATTCGACATTGGACGTTGCCGTTGTCGCGGTGGCTGACGATTCGCGAGTTGAAACACTGACGGCAGCCAGTGCTCCAGCCGTGGAAATGCCAAGTTTTCCTAAGCGACTTCGCAAAATCGATTTTGCTCGTTTTAATCGACCTTCCACTGCCGCCACTGACAGCTTCATTTCGTCGGCGACTTCTTGGTTGGAGAGTCCTTGCAAGTAACGCAAAACCAGCGGAGCTTTTAGCGAATTGGGCAGCCGATTCAGTTCGTCGTCGGTGGTTTGCAGAGCAAAGCGCCGAGCGAGTTTCTCCAGCGGTCCGGGTTCGGTCTGAATCGGTTCTTCGCTTAACGTCATGATCGAATTCTGCCTTTGACGATTGATTCGCACACAAGTGCGATACGCCACGCCGTACAGCCAAGAAGCCAAACTGTCTGCTTTGCGAATCCGCTTGGCGCTGCGCACCAGGACCAGAAACACCACTTGAAACGCTTCGTCCGCGTCTTCGGGAAAACGAGTCTGACGTTGGCAAACCGAATGGACCAAACCCTGATACTTCAAAACGATCGCTTCCAGGGCGGCGGGGTCGCCATGACGAACATAGCGTTCCATCAACAATCGATCGGAAACGCCTGACTGAGTCGCCTGGTCCGATTCCGGTTGGTTGTCCGTTCTGGTCGCCGTCGTCATCACACTCTCCCGTAAAGCTGTTTTGATCCTGGTCGGTAGTGCGTCCTCGCACGGAATGCCATGCTTCGTTAGCCACCGCCTGATCGGCACAGCTACGAACGCTGGTCTCAGATCAAAACAAGCTACCGCTGTCTAACTTGATAGGTAGTGCGACCATTATGGGCTGTCGGGCGCCGATTTTGCGAATTTATTTAGAATTCGAACCAATCGCGTGTTCAAGAACCGCCATTTTGACGCTGACAACCAGTGTCGTCTTTGCCGAATAGGGCCGCGCGCGCCGGCCGACAGGCGAATCACTGGGAGCGTCTCCATGTCGTTTGGGGACTCCGGGATCAGACCGCAGGTCGTCAGAATCGGAATTCTACAGCGTCGAACTCTGGCCTAGCATAGGGAACTCGGCCGGGCTCCGCGCCCGTGACGTCGGGCAGCACGCGGACGAAAATGCTTTGGAGAGTATGCGTCGCTCAGCACGATTGCTCGGCCCAATCACGGCTCGTCATCAGTTTGACGTCCAACATCTGCGGCGTGCCTGCCGATGTATTCGGCAGACACGATTCCACGGGCCAATCTCACTTTTTGTTCGACTTGGCCCGGTTGTCGTCATCGTCGCCCCAAGCGGCAAACGCCATATCTTGCCAGCGAACCGATGCGACGCGGTCAGATGGATGAACGCCTGGCGATTCTGCGGACGAAGCCATGGAGTGTGACGTTACCGAACTGGCCGGTTCAGCAAAGCGGAGCGAATTCGCAACGTAGTTGGAGCGCTGGAAGGCAACCACAAAGTCTTGACTGGTGAAGTCGCCATCGCCATTCCAATCGCCCGATTGCCAAATCGAATTCTGCGAAACGCCGTCTTCGTATTCTTCATATTGGAAGACCAACACCAAGTCTTGCGAATCAAACACGCCGTCCAAATTCGAATCGCCATACTCAATTCCCAAGATCGATTCCACCATGGCATCTCGATCATCACCATTCAACTGACCGTCCTGTGTCACATCATACGTTGGATCGAACTGAGGGTTTCGCAACGCCGCCAGCAGCAAATTAAGATCTACCGCGTCGACTTGTCCGGAGCCATCAAAGTCACCCAGGACCGAATCGCCGATCGATCCTGGTGACGGTGTTCCCGCGGTAAAGGACGCAGCCAGACTGCCAACGCCTTGCGTGCGCTGCAGTGACGCACCTTGGCCATCTGCTGTGGTGGGCCAAGGAGCTAGATCGTCATACAAGACTTCATCCATCAGCAGGAACGAAATCAAGTCGGGATTGTTATCGTCTAGCGCCACCGATTGTTCTAGCTGCAGCAGATCGTAGCTGTTCCCCAGCGAACCGCCGTAACCGCCGAATCGCAGGTAGTTGCCATTCGCCAGACCGTACTGCGCTTCGAACGCAGCCAGGCGCCGAGCGTTTTCCGGATCATCTGGATTGAACCGCAAGATAATCGCGGTACGACCGGCAGGCAGTTCCGCGTCCATCGGGAATTCAAAATCAACGCCGCCGCGAATTTGCCACTTCGACAGATCCACACCGGTGGCCGTTGGGTTGTAAATTTCAATGAATTCCAAGTCCGATTCGCCAATGCCAGGATCGACCGCCAAGGCTGCGTCGCTGACAACGGCGTGGTATTGCACTTCGGAAATCAGAACCGGACCGCTGGTGGGATTCGCATTGACTTGGCCCAACGAAGGTGTGCTCAAGCGAACGGTGCGGCCCGTGCCGTTCGGGAAACGCCCGATCGATTCGCCTTCTAGCGAAGCACCAAATTCAATTCGATCCATGAACGTGACCACTTGGCCGTCGCTGTCCAATTGCGTCAGCCAGACTTCGTCACCGGACGTGCCGCTGAGTCCAAAGCCGAATTGAGCTTGATTGAAAACCACGGTTGCTCCAGGAGCCAACACGGTATTGCCGGGAATGCGGTATTTGGCCAGATCATTGTCTGTGTCGCTCAGATACCATCCGCCAATATTGATCGCCGCGTTGGACAGGTTCAGCAGTTCAATGGCGTCTGAACCATTTGGTCCGGCCGGATTGGTCACCACTTCATTGATGACCACCGGCTGTTGATTTTCCGCAAAGCCGCCCGGCGTTCCCTGCCAAATATGATTGGCTGTGGTCCATTGATACCATTTACTGGAGGATCCTGCCGGGAATGATGTGTTGCGAACGTCTAGCGTACCGCCAAGTCCGTCAGCCAAGGCCGACCACGGATCGTTGTCGTCGTATTCCACTTCGAACAGCGTTTCTCCGGTGCCTGCTTCGATGTGAATCCGATCCCCTGCGTTGTCGAGCGAACCGGAGTATTCACCCAGCACCACCATGTTTGGCAAACCTTCACTATATCGCAGTTCAAATGCCTCGCGGTTGGCAACCAGTAGCCCCGTGCCTGGTAGCAATTGAGGGTCGGTTACCGAATCAAAGTCGAATTCAATGCCGCCGGTAATTCGCACTCCCGTTAAGTTCGCCGAGACATTGCCATAGTTGTGGAGTTCCACGAATTCGAAATCTTGGTTCGTAAAACCAGCCGCCGCTTCCGCTGCCGATACCGGTGCCGGATTGTAATTGATTTCCGAAATGGTCACGGTCGGCGGTTCAACAATGATGTTGTATTCCAGCGTGCCGCTCCAATCGGTCAGCACAATGCGACTCTCGTCACCGCGATAGGTTTCATCATCAAAGTGACGAGCGATAATTCGCGTGTTCTTTTCGGCGACAATGGCTTCACCAAACGCCAGCTGCTGCGCCGTAGCCGATGGCATGCCGTCTGGACCTCGAGGATCCGAGCCGTCGGTGGTGTAATAGATGCGAGCTTGCGGATTGTGGCCGATGCTGACTTCACTGGAAACCAGTTCCGGAGCAATCAACATGTCGTTGCTACTGGCCGAAGAATTAATGCCTCGGATGGCCAGCACGTTTTCACCTTCGACCAACGCGGAATAGAATTCGCTGATATCGTACGGTTCAAACACTTCCGCATCGGAATTGCGTCGAGTGGACGCGCGAGAATCCCACGCCAGTTCGTCATCTCGTAAATTGCTTCTGGCGACTTCTTGGCCATTGATGTACGCCACAAAACCGTCGTCGTAACGCATGCGTAGTGTCAAGCGGTTGTCAGCCAATGACTGCACGTTGTCAATCTGGAAGGGAATGCGAACCATGGTTGTGGTGCCATCCTCCACGGGATTGAATTCGGTGCGAACTAGTTCTTCGAACCCGCCGAATCCGACACCCATTGGCCCTGCCAACCAACTGGAATCGTCAAAACCGATCTGCGTCCAGTCCGTTCCCAAGGCATTGTCACTGGGCGAAAAAATGCGGCCGACCGTGGTACCAATGTCGCCAGAAACCAGCACGGTGTCGTCCAACACTTCTTGAATAGGCCCGCGGATTTCAATGCGCTGACCCGGTGTGGCTGTGATACCAACCAAGGCGTTGCCGGTCTGTTCGTTCACCAGCGGAACGTATTCGCCATCCAGCAGATAACGCGGAGCACCGGTGAACGTGGAATCCATAAACGCCAGTCGTTCGTGCAACCAAACTCGCATATGCTCCACTTCACCCTGCCACGTTCCGTTTAGTTTTCCGGAAGAATAGCTGCTGGAAGATCGAGGCCGTACAGCTCGGTTGACCGTGGCTTCGTAATTGCGTTCCTGAGCTTCCGCAATTTCACCGGCTAATTTATCAATCAAGGCGTCAATACTTTGATTGCTTAATTCGGTCCGGCGGAATTCGGTCCAGCGATCAACATAACGCTGCCAAAAACCGGGATCGCGAAACGCCTGTGTGTACCAACCTCGAGTGAAGAAATTACTGTTGCCGGAACCGCCCCAACGACTGGGATCGTCGTCACGGTCGTCCAGCGATTCCATGGACCGATCAAAATCCCAAGCCGGACCCATTTCCACTTTGCCATCGCGGTCTTTGAACACGTAAGCACTTAGTGCGAACGCATCGACATCATCCATCAACACGCTTAGCAGGTGATGATCGACCCACGAATCGACATCGGCGTATTTGCTGTAGCCTTCCGGGTCGCTAATGTCAGGGTCTCGCAATGCCGTGGCCATTTCGCCCAAATAATTGACCACCCAACTTTGTTGCTCGCGAGTGGCCTTCTGGTCACCACGCGCGGAACGACTGGCGGGGCTTTTCGGGTGCACCCAATTCAACGTCAGCCCGCCGGCAGTAAAGCCGGGCGCGTCTGGATCTGCGCGATCAATCTTCCACACATAGCCGCCACTGATGTCTGGTTCGGCGTTGTCTTCGGGCGTAATGGCATCAATATCCAACCGGCCCGGATCGGGCTTGATGCGTTCCACCAACACATACACGCCCATGTAGTCTCGTTCGCCCACAATGGTATCGTTGCGATTCAGGTAAACTTCGACCGCTCGAGTTCTTGGTGCCCAGCGTCCGATGTTGTTGCTCAGCGCGTACGCAAACTGATTCCGAATCATCGCTCGATCAAAACTAAACGGCGCGTGTAGCACCCAATCGCTATCGGCGGAAAGTCCCAGCAGCGGAATATTGGCGTCGTCGTCCTTAGTGGTTCCGGCGGCGCCCCAAGTTTCAAACGTCATGTTGGGCTTGGCTTGTCCTGCCGTACTGGAACCTCGATCTCGCACGCCGCCTCGTCCCAAATAATCCATTACGCCTCCCAATGACGCTCGGCCGGTAGCCTGACTCACTTCAAACGCCGCCACTCCGACGGTGGTCAAATCGTTGGATGCGTCTGGCAAAAAGCGATTGGTCATGGTGTCAATCACCATGATGGGAATGTCGGAATCACGTCCTTGCAGTTCGGCTTCCATGGCCAAATACGTGCCGCTGCTAATGGGGCTCGGTTCCAACGGCGAATCGGACGTGTCAAACACTCGAGCTTGCACCAAGGCGCTTTGCGTCAATTGAAACGGAGCGGTGTACAGGATCGATTCCGCGGTCGGCTCGCTGCCGTCCAAGGTGTAGCGAATCTGGAGTGCGGCGGAAGGCTGCGGGAGCGCAAGTTCCACGACGGTACTGCCGAAGAAAACGCCTTGCGGGCCTAGGACCAGCGGAGCCGGCGCGGCGGGGACCGAATTTGCTTCGCCTGGTGTGGCCGAAGTGAAAAACTGCACGGCGTTGGGAACAAACGTGGTGGCGTTCAATCGAGCGTCAAAGAAGAAGTCACGATCGGCAGCTTCGATGTTCAGCCCGTGGATAGCCAAAACGTTTTGGCCCACTTGCAGCTGATCTAGGAATTCGGTCAGGTCAAAGCGCTCCGTGGGAATCAGGCCCGCCGTGGCGCCGTGAGTGCCAACGGCCGTCGCGTTCCAGGCCACTACGTCAGGTGCAGGTGGTGCGGGAGGTAGCGGCGAGTTGCGTTCGGCCACCAGCGTTCCGTTCAAGTACGCGCGGAAGCCATCGTCAAATCGAGTGGAAAACGAGAGTTGGTCCCAAAGCTGCGGATTGGTGTCGACCGTAAAGGGAAAGCGCAGAAAGACCGACGAATTGACGTTGTGCATCGATTCGGACAGATCCAAATTGGTTCGCGAACCATATACGGGTGCTTCGTCCGGAACCACAAACCGCATGTTCTGAAAATTGGCCGTCATGTCCAACGACGGAGCGTCGGTAAACAAACCGACTTGCGGATCACGGATATTGGGCGCGTCTTCAGAACCGTCTTGCAGT
This sequence comes from Pirellulaceae bacterium, assembly GCA_041399205.1. GTDB lineage: Bacteria > Planctomycetota > Planctomycetia > Pirellulales > Pirellulaceae > JAGQOZ01. Next base: position 17,442 of record JAWKTK010000017.1, read on the forward strand.
TCAGCCACCAACTCCCATGGATCTGCAACGTCCGTGCGGTAATAGCCGGTCCACGTGCGATTGGCGCCGTCGCGAACCAGCCGCAATGAATATTCGTTGCGACTACTGCGCGTCACCGAATCCACTCGACTGTCATTCGCTTGCATTTCGAACCGCAGACGTGAACTGTATTGCAGCTTCAATACCGGCACGTTCGATTCACCATCGAAGACCACAATTCCCGTCGCACCTCGGCCCGAACTGGTTTGCGTGATCGAAGTAATGATTTCCCACGAAGCGACCGGCACGCCCGGTTCGTCCGGATATTCTGGAATCGGATAAAACACCGCCGGCGCCGTGCCTCGATCATCCGACTCCATGATGACGCCCGCCGGCACGTCCATGATCAATTGTCCGTCGGCCAGCGAAATATTCGATTCGCCCGGATCGTCGACCGTCCATCGGTCGCTTAGCGGACCATCAAATTCTTCCACTTCTTCAAAACCGCTACGCAAGATTTCGTAACCCGCTCCGTTGGTAGCAGCGGTCCAAGATGCGTCGTTAAAGTTAGCTCGAGTCCACGCGTCGGACAAAGAATCGTCCGTGGGAACCAACGCATTCATGGCCGCGTCTTCTTGGATCAGCGTCGAAACTTCTCGTCCCGGAGCCAAGCCGTAGGAATAGTCTTCGCGCTGAGCAGGCACGGTGTCAAACGATTGGCTGATGGTTCCGTCAGGTCGCACCAGTGCCAAGAATTCGCCATCGCCGGAAAGCCGGAAGTTGGTGTGGATCTGACCGCCGTCCGACTTGTCCTTGCCCGAAGCGAACACCAAATTGTATTGGCCGGCGGCTAGTTCCGCTCCGGCGGGAAACTGCCATTTGGTCAAGTCAGTGGCGTCGTCCGTCAAGTGCCAGCCATCTAGCGAAACAGCTTGAGTATCCGGATTATAGATTTCAATCCAATCGGAAAAATCGCCGTCGACGTCGGCAAGTGTGGACGCATTGATCGCCTGGAATTCGGTGATCAGCGGATCGGCCGCCAGCAGCAGACGATCTTCCATTTGTTCTGTTTGAAATATTCGCCGAGTTCGACCTTGTTTAGACACACGCATGTTTCGCTTTTTTGCTGCCATACCGACCTTCCTATCAACCAACGGGGAATCGCCTCACGAATGCCACTTCTCTGGCGCCCTAGTTTTCGGTGCGCATTGCGAGCGATATTCTACAGAACGTTCCGCAAAATGCGAAAAACTTATGACGATTTCGTTAAGATTTTGACCGAACCGTCGATGGTGTGTTCAACAGTCCAAGCCAGTCGACCTGCGCCAGCGAATCCAGATTGTTCCACTGTGTTGTGGCCAGGACGGGAGCGTCGCAACGGACTTGCAGTTCTTGCGCGTTGCTGGTCAGGCTGGGGTCGGCTTGCGAGTCGATGGGACGAGTTTGGTTGAGCACAACGCCTGCCACGGGAAGTCCCGGGCCAAAGTGCCGAGCGGTCATCAAAGTTTGCAGCGTCTGATTGATAACACCGATTTCATTCGAAGCGACGATCAACAGCGGCAGGTTTAGATCTCGAGCTAAATCGGCACAGTAATAACGGTCGCCCAGCGGAGACAGAAGACCACCGGCTCCTTCGACCAAGACGAATTCATAGTCTTGCCACGCGTGCAGGCCGTGGCGAAGCAAGGCTTCATCCAGTTCGCGGCCTTCGTGCCGAGCGGCCAAATGAGGCGCAACGGGCGTACGGAACGCTTGCGGGCAAACCTCGTCCAGCGTTTGCGGACAACCCGCCGCTTGCCACAACTGCCACGCGTCCTCGGGCACCCATTCGCCGTTCTGCTGTACCAAACCGCTGGCGGCCGGTTTGTAAACGCCAACTCGAACACCTTGGCTAACCAGGTTTCTGGCAATTCCAGCAGCGACCTGAGTTTTTCCCACTCCGGTGTTGGTACCGGTGATGAAGATCCCGCGAGTGATTTTTTTGGTCATGCGTTTCCATCCAAGCCTTCTCAATGGCCCGCGGTTGGCGTATCTTTGCGACAGCCATCCCGTTCTGTTTTTTTCCTTCTGCAGTGTGGTCCAATCAAGCCAGGAATTCAAGAATGTCTACCGTTCCGGTTTCGTTAATTCAGATGACTTGTTCAGGCAATAAGTCAGACAATGTTGACAAGGCGGTACAGCGAATTCGACAAGCCGCTTCGCAAGGAGCGAAAATTGTCTGTCTGCAAGAGTTGTTTGCTTCGCTCTATTTTTGCCAATCCGAAGATCACGCTCAGTTTGATTTGGCCGAATCGATTCCTGGACCAACTTCGCAGGTGTTGGCCCAAGTCGCCGCCGAAGAAAAAATTGTGTTGGTGACATCGTTATTCGAACGACGCGCGCCTGGACTGTATCACAACACTGCCGTGGTGTTTGATCAAGATGGTTCGACCGCCGGCATCTATCGCAAGATGCACATTCCAGACGATCCCAACTACTACGAAAAGTTCTTCTTCACGCCCGGAGACTTGGGCTTCAAATGCATTCCCACAAGTTACGGGAAAATTGGCGTCTGCATTTGTTGGGATCAATGGTTCCCCGAAGCAGCTCGTTTGACCGCGTTGCACGGTGCCGAGATTCTGTTCTATCCCACGGCCATCGGTTGGCTGCTAGAGGAAAAGGACACGTTTGGTCAAAGTCAATGGTCGGCTTGGGAGACCATGATGCGCAGCCATGCCATTGCCAACGGCGTGTTTGTGTGTGCGCCGAATCGAGTTGGTGTGGAGGGCGGAATTCAGTTTTGGGGCGCTTCGTTTGTGTCCGATCCAAACGGCAATATTTTGTATCGCGCGTCGCACGAACAAGAAGAGATTGTGTCGGTCGAATGCAATCTAGCGCAGATTGATGTCGTTCGCACACATTGGCCCTTTCTGCGAGATCGTCGAATTGACGCATACGGTGGATTGGTAAAAAGGTACTTGGGCAATGAATCAGAATAGCACGTTCGACGACAATGACTTTCCTGCCACGGAATCTCCGGCGGAATTAGGTTATCGCTGGCCGGCCGAATGGGAGCCGCAGCAAGCAACCTGGCTGTCATGGCCCAGAAATCCGGAAACATGGCCCGGCGCGTTTGACGCTGCCGTGGAAGAATATGCCCATTTTGCCAAAGTAGTGGCCGAGTTTCAGGAAGTCCACATCTTGGCAGGCGGCGACGCCGTGATGGAATCCGCCGCCGCGCATATGGAAGGCATTCCGCAGGTCCATCTGCATGAAATTCCAACCAATGATTCGTGGATTCGAGATCACGGGCCCATTTTTTTGACTTCGCAGGATGAACAGATCCAGCCCGCATTGATTGATTGGCGCTACAACGCTTGGGGCGGCAAGTATCCTCCGTTCACCAATGACGACAAAGTGCCGGAACGAATCGCCATGGCGGAAGATCGGCGTCGGTTCGCATCGCATTTGATCATTGAAGGCGGTGCCATCGAAACGAATGGACACGGTTTGTTGATGACCACATCTTCCTGTGTCATGAATCCGAATCGCAATCCCAACGTGTTGCAATCAGAAATCGAAGAAGCGTTTCGCGACTTTTTAAACATTGACCAGATTCTGTGGCTGGGTGGCGAAATTGCGGGTGACGACACCGACGGACACATCGATCAGTTGGCTCGCTTTGTAAATCCCCACACCGTGGTTTATGCGACCGATGGTTCGCTGGATTTGGAAGCGAACCGATCTGTCATCGAACAAGCCGAAACCAAGCTTGGAAAGCTGACCGCCGTACCGTTGCCGATGCCCAGCCCCAAGACGTTTCAAGGGATGCGACTTCCGGCCAGCTACGCGAATTTTTTGCTGGTCAACGGTGGCGTCTTGGTGCCCGCCTTTCATGATTCGCACGATGAACAGGCTGCTTCGATCTTACGCGAGTTCTTTCCAGATCGCCGAGTGGTCAGTGTGCCATCACTGTCGTTGGTAGTGGGACTCGGTTCGCTCCACTGTCTATCGCAGCAAGAACCACTGGCCGTGCTGCCGAATCCGGCGTAAGTTGGTCTTCATAGTCACCACGCATTTCTTCTGGCTGGTGGCAGGCAGTTGTCCTGTAGCCGCCATTTTCGTTGGAGCTGCGGGCCCGGTCGAGCGAACGGAGAGTCATTTGTTACCGATCGAGACGGCCTCGGCGATGACTAAATTCGCGGCTTGAGTGTTCCAGCGTGAACTACGCGAATGAGGGGAAAGCATGCAACGCTACGTTTTGATTCTCGGTTTTGGGAACCGTCGCCATGGCACTCTCCTGTAGAGCTAGTTTGATTCTGGCAATCCGTCCTCGTCGCGGAATGCAATGATTAGTCCGCTACCGCCTGAAGGCGGGACTACAAACTGGGATCTACGATCAAAACAAGCTATTGCTGTCCGACTTGGTAGGTAGTGCGACCATTATGTCCAGTCGGGCGCAGTTTTTGCGAATCTATTTGGAATTCCAATCACTCGCCTGTTAAAAAACCCCTTCTGGACGCTGAAAACAAAATCGCTTTATTCGCCGAGTGGGCCCGACGGACCAGCCGGGAAACGGCGTTCCATGACATTCTGGACCGACCGATCAGGTTAGAATTCGAGTCGCCACTCAGACGCACGCGGTATTGCACAGCCCAACAAAAGCATGGACGATTCATGCGATATGAGCTTAAGCTTTTCTGTTAGCCGTTTTGAATATGGTATGATGGTTTACGGTCGAAGGTGTATTGAATTTGAGCAACGATAACCCATTTCAATCACCTGAATCAACAAGCCAGGAAAGGCCACGAAGCAGCCTTATTCGACCGGTACTCATTTGGCTTGCAGGTCTTTACAGTGTTGCGCCCTTATTATTGGGGGTATCAGCGTTCTACAGAGCGTTAACCGACCCAATCGTGAATCATTCTGCAATAATCGGCTTCTTGGGCTATTTCCCGATGGGGATTTTTACCTCGTTGTGCTTTTGGCGTGCCATTACGAAGCGAGAGTCTTGGTGTTCCATTGTTCTGACATTGTTTTACGGCGTTTCAGGTTGCATATGCATCATAACGTTGCGTGAAGAAGGTGTTTGGAACACAAGTTTCCGGAATGTTGCCTTGGTTATCGGTTGCGGTAATTTCACTGTCGCGGCAATCTTAGCCAAATACTTTGTTCTTGGTAAACGGAAAAACGTATCGTCCAATGGTGATTGACAGGGTAGCCCCAAGTCGAGAACAGGGTACCAGAACAGATCTTCTGAAGCCAATAATTGCGTTCAACAGGCGAGTCCAGCGAATTGACACATGGCATGGCCGGGCAGAAATGTGGTGTTTTCGACATTCATTTTCTTTCAATACGCAGAGTTGATGATATGACGCTTTACTTGCGCGAGAATCCGTTTCAGTCACCGAATGGGAAAAATTTTCGTCGTCAGTCGAAAAGGTGGCGAATTGGTATGGGTGCGATGGGCTGTGCGATCGGATTAAGTGTCGGCGTCATAGTCGTGGCGATGTCGCCCGACGACCTGTTTTTTCGTTCTTACGATATTTCAATCGTCAATACGATTTCAGTGATCGGATTTGGCTGTGTGGGACTTGCCGCAGGAATTACAACGAAACATCATTCCGTTGCAACATTATGCGGTACTGTCTTTCTTGCACTTTTGTATGCAAAGCATATTCCTCCTAATGTGCGATGGGTATTTCTTTATCTGATAGTTGGATCGCTTTACGGTTGCGCTGGTGGTGTAGCAATTGACGTAGGACTTTTCCTGTTTGAAGTCGTCGCAAGACGCTATTTCAAAAAACGACGAGCAAAAGACAACAGTTTTCCGTGAATCCGAGTCTTTACGCACTTTTATTGGGTGGAGACAAGGGTGTTAGAAGCTTTGCCGTCCTTAGTCGGCTTTGCGTATTTGGTTCTCGCAACCGTTTCACGCGGGATCTCTTGACGAATTCTTTTCTCGTGTAACGCGACTGGGATAGATTGACATTGGGCACTTCAGTGGGAGTCATCGTTCAACATTCGTTGGGCGTTGGCCATCAGCGTCTTATTCGCCGGGCAGAATCTGCAGGAGAATCGGCTGGGAAACAGCGTTCCCATGTCCTTCGGATTCGACAAACACCCAGCGTTCGGCCGGTTGGACCCACGGTTCGGCTGTGATGAAAATGGTTCGTTCCGTTTGATCGGGCGGAATCAAGACTCCGTTCAAACCGGTATTGTCCACAAACACCCCATGAGCCGAATTTACCAAAGCGTCTTCTTTGCCAAAGCTGATTGGACCGTTGGCGTCCATTCGCTGAATACGAACCTTGGCCGTTACGGTGGTTCCAGGCCGAATCGTCAGTGTCTGCGTTGCCGCACTGTTCGGCGATTGCGCTGCCAATTCGACTGACAGCTTGGGCGCTGCGTCCTTGACCTTAACTTCGCCCAATGACCCCAATTCTTTGATGACGTGGCGACCGTTGACGTTGGCTGTGGCAGTGACAGTGATCGATTTTGCGTTGTCGTTTTCGAGTTGACAATTTTCGTCTGCCCAAAGCAAACCCCAAGCTCGTTGGTGTCCCGCTTCGATCACGATGGGAGAAGTCACCGAAATCCCGTCTGGCACGTTGGTCACGTCCAAGCGAACCTCTCCGTCAAAGCCATCCATGCGATCCAATTGCACTTCGAATTTGCGTCCTGCGCCTGGGTTGACTTCGATGGATGGTGACATGAAGCGAACCTGAAAATTGGGACGCGCGGTTCGGAGGGTTAGTTGGTAGCGAAAATCGTCACCAGCAAAGTCTCGAGCGTCCTTGATGCGAACCGTGTATTCGCCACTTGTCCGAGCGACAAATTGCAATCGCGAATCCGCGCCCCATTGGCGGCGACTGTCGTCGTCGTTTTCGTAATGCAACGTAAAGACCGGCAAGCCGTTGGGTACCACGGATTCTGCGGGTGACAGTGGCTGCACAATGTAACATGGTTCGTTCAATGCATGAGCAATCGGTGTAGTGCCAAAGAAACCAAAACGCGAACCAAAGTTAGGATAGACGTTGAAACCGGAATCGGGGCCACGAGGATAATGGAACAGCTTGACCACTTCCCCGTTGGCATACAAATACTGATTCAGCTGCATCTCTTCCCAATTGTGCAAACGAAAATCGCCCACCGTCGACGAATCTTTGCCTCGAAACGTAAAGTAGGAATCTCGTACCGCCTGCAACTTGATTTGCGGAATAGGCTGACCATGTGCGGTGCGAATTTCAATGTGAGAATCCAGGGGCGAACCGTCACGAGCGGCGTTGACTTCGACCATGATCGCTTGACCTGCGTTGGCGCTAAATCGAAACCAATCTTCCGCCATCGCTTGATCGTCGGCTTCATTCGCAATGATTCCGGAAATGGTTACCGGCAGTTCCACCGAATTTGCCAACTCGGCATTGTCGTTCGGTTCTTGTTCCGTGAATTCGCGAATTTCTGCCGATTCGCTGGCGACGTTGTCTTCTGACGAACTAGCATCTGCTTCAGCGCCGGTGGCGTCGGAAGGCGAGACCGGCGGGACTTCAAATCGCAAGTCAAAGCGTTCTAACGAACCATTCATGCGGCCGACCAACGCGAAGTTTCCGTCAGGTGTCAATGTCAGCGACTGAGCATCGTCAGGTTGCCTTTCATATGCGTGCAGCTGAGTTAACGTTTCTGCGTTCCACACTTTCAGCGTGCGATCGGAAGCCAGCGAAACAATGCGACGGCCATCGGCAGAATAGCGAATACGTTGAATGGCACCTTCGTGGCCGAATCGAGCGATCAGCAGCGGATTGATTTGCGGAGTGTCGATGGAAACTAGCTGCCATTGGCGAATGCGATTGTCTTCGCCCGCCGCGATGATGTGTTGGCCGTCCGGACTAATGTCAACCGAGTATTGTTCCTTCAGCGGCTGGCTGAGCGTATCCAGGCGTTCGCCTGTCGCCACGCTCCATACCTTGACCGTGGCATCGGCACTGGCACTGACAAGAACTTGTCCGTCCGGCGAAAACGCCAAGTCGTAAATCGCTCCGTTGTGTCCGGAAAGTTCACGAACAATCTGCCCGGTCTGCACGTCCCACAATAGAATATTGCGATCGTAACTGCCTGTGGCCAGCGTGGTTTGGTTAGGACTGAGCGCCATAGCGTAGATCACGTCTCGATGCCCCGATAGCGTTTTGGCGAGTTTGCCGGACGCCAAATTCCAGATTCGCACTTCACCTCGCGAGCCTGTCACTCCTGATGCGGCGAGCAGCTGCGAATCCTGGTTCGCGAACGCCACCGCATGCACCTTGCCTGGATGGTCATCCCAACGGCGAATTTCCGCCAACGAATCGGCCGAAACCAATTCAACAGTTTGATACCGAGCGACCGCGGCAAATTTTCCGTGCGAAGAATAAGCGACGGCGGTGATCGGCTTGGCAGCCAGACTGGCCGGCAACGCGGGCGTGTTCAGCGACGATGTCGAAGCCGTCTGATTGTTCTGCTGGGACAATGCGATTTCAGCAGGACGTTTGGCGCCTGCGTCAATCCAAGCTTTCACCACGGCAATATCGAGGTCCTTGGGCGCGGGTTCCTCTTCCGGGCGGCATGATCGGTTCTTCCTGCCCGGTCATCAATTGAATGAGACGACTTTGTTCGCTGTTTCCGGCAACAATCACCGGGCCATTTTCGCCACCCGCCTGGATCGCTTCCCAACTGGTGATAATGAATTCACCGTTCACTTCGTCCTGGTTATGACAACCTGCACAATATTTGGTGAAAATCGGTGCTACGTCCGATTGGAAATCCGGGACCAGCGAATCGTCAGTGCGTTCGGCTTGAGCGAACGCCGAGCACGCTGCGCCGGCCACGATTAGCAGAAGGCAAAAATTGCGAATCGTAAGAATTGGAAAAGTCATCAGGAAACTCGAAGCAAACGGACTGCAGAAAAAAACGTCAACATCGTTTCGACGGAGATATGCATTTTAACCTGGAGGCCACTTGAGTTGTCGGCCGCCCATCAGATGAAAATGTAAATGATCTACGGTTTGGCCACCTTCTTGACCACAATTCACGGTCACTCGGTAACCATTCTCTAGCTTTTCGGCGGCGGCGATGTTTCGAATGGTCAACCAGATATGCCCAATTAGATTGACGTCCTCATCGGAGATGGCGGCGATGGACGGAATCGGCTTTTTGGGAATGACCAAAATGTGAACCGGTGACTGTGGACTGATGTCTCGAAATGCCAGACACAGATCGTCTTCATACACAATGTCCGCCGGGATTTCTCGATCCACAATCTTGCTAAAGAGTGTTTTTTCGCTCATGCGAATTCACCTTTCTGTATTTCAAACCAAAGTTTTTAGCCTCCCAGGCAAGCGGTCCATTATCCGCGAAGTTCCCTGCCATGCAAATCAGGGACTCGTCACCTCGTCCATTACGAAAAGCGACAGCAGGGACTCGGCACCTCGTCCATTACGAAAGCGACAGCGGGGACTCGTCACCTCGTCCGTTACGGGAAGCGACAGCAGGGACTCGTCACCTCGTCCATTACGGGAAGCAACGGCGGGACTCGTCACCTCGTCCATTACGGGAAGCGATGACGGGGACTAGCGTCACCTCGTCCGTTACGGGAAGCGACAGCAGGGACTCTCACCTCGTCCATTACGAAAAGCGACAGCAGGGACTCGGCACCTCGTCCGTACGAAAAGCAAGGGCGGGGACTCGCCGTCCATTGCAGCGACAGCAGGGACTCGTCACCTCGTCCATTCGGGAAGCAGCGGCAGGACTCGGCACCTCGTCCGTTACGGGAAGCGACAGCAGGGACTCGGCACCTCGTCCATTACGGGAAGCAACGGCAGGGACTCGGCACTGCGGAAGGCGGACTCGCACCTCGTCCATTACGAAAAGCGATGACGGGGACTCGTCACCTCGTCCATTACGGGACGTTGACGCTATGTTCGAAAGGATACTCGAGCCACCGAATTGCCGCTGATGCGTTTTACCAAACGACGCATTTCCAAAACGCTGATTGTCGAAAGCACTCGATGCACCGGAATTCCAGTCTCCATGACCACTTGGTCAATGGAAGTGGGTTCCAGCTGTATGGCGTTTAAAACCTGCGATTCCTGTTCGTTGAGTTGCAGTTCAGCCGGGTGCAGAATCTGAGTGCCATCGGCTTTGGGAGCGGCTTCGAACAAAGGCCCTAATTCTTCCAGCACGTCGTCGGCGTTTTCCACCAATTTCGCGCCTTCGCGAATCAGCTTGTGACAACCATGTGACATGCGACTGTCTACTCGTCCCGGCACCGCAAAGACGTCTCGCCCTTGTTCCATCGCGTGATTGGCTGTCAACAGAGCACCACTTCGATTTGGAGCTTCAACCACAATCACACCGACGGAAATGCCGGTAATGATGCGGTTGCGACGCGGAAACGAGCTTTGGTGCGGTTTGAAGAACGACGGATTTTCACTGACCACGGCACCTTGCCGACTGACATCTTCTGCCAACTTCTGGTGTTCTGGCGGATAGACGTTGCACAATCCGCTGGCCAACACGGCAATGGTCCGGCCATTCGCTTCCAAGGCGCCTCGATGTGCCGCCGCATCGATGCCTCGAGCCAATCCGCTGACGATCGTGATTCCGGCTCGAGACAAATTCGCGGCGAACCGTTCTGCTTGTTCAATGCCGTAGCGAGAAGCGTGTCGCGTGCCGACGATGGCGACCGAAAGCTTGTCGGCGGTGGTGAGTTCGCCTTGTACGAATAAGATTCCGGGCGGATCATGGATTTCGTGCAACAGTTTGGGATAGTCGGCCGATTGTTCGTCCAAAATTTGTATGCCATGTGCGCGGCAGGTTTCCAATTCGGCCGTGACGTCGATATCGGTTTGCGCGGACGCAATGGCGTTGGCCACTTTTTGTCCAACGCCCGGGACTCGGCGAAGTTCGCTCGGGGCAGCTCGCAAGACGGCGGCAGCCGAGCCGAAATGTTCCAGCAAAGCGGTACGAGTTAACGGGCCGACGCCGGAAACCATGGACAGGCACAGGGAAGCTCGCAGCGATTCGTCAAACGAAGAATCCGTTCGCTCAGTCATGATGCCCCCGATCGTAATTCAGGATGTGGTTTACTGGTTGAGCATGGCTTGGCGGACCAGCTGTGGATCGACATCGCCGACCAATTCTACGTGTCCTAATCGAGTTGGTAAGACGAATCGCAGCCGACCATGTTCCACCTTTTTGTCTTTTTGCATGACAGCGATGGCGTCTTCGATGGAAATGTCGGGCACTTCGGTTGGCAGGCCGAACTTGCGAATCAAATCGAATTGACGTTGTGTGGTGGCGTGGTCGATTCGTCCAAGCAATTCAGCCAATCGCGAGGCGCACAGCATGCCAATGGAGACCGCTTCGCCATGCAGCACTTGGCCGTAACCGCACAACGTTTCAAACGCATGCGCAAACGTGTGGCCGTAGTTTAAGACCGCTCGCAAACCAGTTGTTTCGCGTTCATCTTGCTGGACGACATCGGCCTTCAGGCGGCAGGAACGCGCAACAATATGCGTCAGCGCCGAGGGATCTCGTTGAAGAATGGCGTCCGCATTGGCTTCTAGGTACGAAAAGAAATCTTCGTCCAAGATGACACCGTATTTGATTACTTCGGCCAAGCCGCTGCGGAAGTCTCGGTCTGGCAACGAACTGAGCACATTCGTATCGATGACCACCAATCGAGGTTGCCAAAAAGCGCCGACCATATTTTTGGCAGAGGAAAGATTGATGCCTACTTTGCCGCCCACGCTGCTATCGACCTGGGCTAACAAGGTGGTTGGCACTTGGATGAAATCGATGCCTCGAGTAAACGTGGCGGCGATGAAACCGGCCAAATCACCTACCACTCCGCCTCCCACGGCCATGATGACCGATTTGCGGTCGGCATAGGTCGCTATGGTTTGCTCCCACAAATCGGCGGCGGTGACGGCGGATTTGCTGGGTTCGCCAGCCGGCACGGTCAGAATGTTGGTACGAATCGATGCACTACAAAGGTACGATTCGATTTCTTGCGCCAGCGCTTGGCAGTTGGTGTCGGTGATGATCACCACGTGTGAAACGGTTCGCAAGGAACGGACGAGCGTGTCGATCTGCGATAGTGTTTCGGCACCAACGTGGATGTCGTAACTGCGTTCTGCCAGTTGCACGCGAACGGTTTGGTTCGAAGGAAGCGAACTCACGTAGTGAACCTCGGACTGGCTGTCGGTGAAGATTCGAACAAAATCGGTCGTCGAACCAAGTGGATACAAGGTGGGTTCGCACAATCGATCGAATGTGATGGACTTAACCGCTGATTCGGTCTAAATCATCTTGCGTAACGGTTATTTGACGGCAGAACCCCGAATGAACTCGGACATATTCCAGCTGACTGGCGTTTTCTGGGTCGGCATGCAGCGCCGATTCAAATTCTGCCTTTTGGCCATGATCCAGATGATCATATTCATCGGGCCAAACCGTATTGGTTTCCAGTACCAAGGCTTCTCGATAGGGATCGAACTTATCAGGCATGACGAGACCTCACATGGCAAACGAATTAACAAATTGGGCGGCCAAACAACGAGAAAGCTCGCCAAAGCGCTCTTTTCGTCTGCCTCCAAGTCGGTAGTATACCGTTGCGTAGAACTTTGCCTCAAGGTACCAAAATCCGAGGAAATTCGGTGGCGAATCAAGGTCGAATAGTTGTGATTGGAATGGTGGTGGTCGCTTTGGCGGCAGCTGTTTTTGCGTGGACGTTTCGGTTGTCCCAAGGGCAACAGATCTTGACGTTTTGGGGAGCAGACGCGGCGTCGGCCATTCGTCTAGGCAGCGAAGTCAAGCTGATTCGACTGACGGCTGACCAGATTGATTCGTCCGAAACTCTGGTTCGTTCCCTAAACGAAGTGGATTGGACGGACGCCATCGATATTTCGCAGACATCCGGTCTGGTGCACGCCAGGCAAGCCTTGATCACGGATGCCAGCTATGCTTGGTTGTCGGAAGCCAACGCGGATTGGTCCAAAGATTGGGACGTCTTGTTGTTTGCCGGACAGGACCAGCGAATTGCCGTGGCAGTCCAAGATGAAGCTCGAATTCTTGTCCACGGCGGTACGGGACGAATGGTACAATTGGTCCCAAAAATCGCAGATGGTCTGCAACTGTTGTTTGGCGAATGCCGATCTACGGAGCCGGTTTCCCAATAGTGGGCGCAAAGGCAATCGCCATTCCCGCGACCAAGCCGCCAAGGTGTGCCCAATTGGCAACGTTTGCTCCCGTCATGCTGTCCAAGATGCCCGCGAATCCCAAGATCAGCCACAGCATCATAATCCAGACGCTGGAATCTGGTATGCGATAACCGCTTGTCGGGTCAAACATCTGCTTGGCCCACACAAATCCGAACATACCGTAAACGACACCAGAAAATCCCAACATAATGGGATAGCCCGTAGCGAGATATTGGAGCACATTCCCGGCGACGCCTGTGATCACCACAAGCAAAGCGAGAAACCAACTGCGGTGTCGGAATTCCAAGACGATTCCAAATTGATAAGCCATCAGCATGTTGAACACCAAATGCGCCGGACTGCCGTGCAAGAAAATGGGCGTCAACAAACGCCAGATTTGACCATGTTTGATTTCTGCCAAGTCAAATGATGGCTGTGCATAGTTTGTCATAAGAAGATTTCTGGCAATCCAGGAATCGGGATTTTGTTCGAAGCCAGAACCGAAACCGGTAAGTAACGCCAGCAAGATACAGGCACCCAGTATGGCCATGGTCAACGGGCATTTCTGAGCGATGGGGCGATGCCAGCGCTGTCGCATGGAGATATTATTTTTCGCGGCTTCCGCACGACGCTTGGCCAAGTGGTCGCGAATCCCTTTGGCTTCCTTGGCCGCTTTCAGATAGCGTTCGGCGGATGGATTTTGCAGAAATTCATCAAATTCCCAATTCGCTTGCGCGACTTGATTTTCGTCTCGAACCCAAACAGTCCAACTGCCTTCGTCTTCGTCGGCTTGGCAACGAATCCCTTGGGTTTCCAAATAGTCAGAAAATCGCTGAGCGAATTTGCCGTCTTCAAACTGGCCTACCTGACGCATAGTTTACAACTTCGTGGATCTAAAGGCTGGCGGTAATATTCAGTTTACGGGGAAAATCACAACGCGCAGTCGATGCTATCATGCTGGCATCGTCCGTGACATTGGATATTGTCGCGACGGGAATCGAGCGATTCGCAACATAGGTATAGTCGGAATGAACGGCTGGCGATTATACTCCGTCCGCTTCAACCTGCGAATGTAGTCGAATAAGGAGATTCGCTCGATGCGTACCATCGCAATTATCAATCAAAAAGGTGGAGTCGGAAAGACGACCACAGCCGTGAATCTAAGCGCAGCCCTTGCGGAAATGGGTCGCCGAGTCTGTTTGATTGATTTAGATCCGCAGGCGCACGCCACATTACATCTAGGTGTTTCTCCGGAAATGTCCAGTGCGACCATCTATGATGTGTTGATTGGTAAGGCGTCTTTGCCCGACGTTCGACGCCAAGTCACCGACGATTTGTGGCTGGTTCCATCGCATATTGACCTTGCAGCTGCGGAAATGGAGCTGGCAAACGAAGTGGGACGAGAAGTCATATTGCAGAACCAATTTCGACAGGATAAAGCGGAATTTGACTATCTGTTGATCGATTGTCCACCGTCTTTGGGCGTGCTCACATTGAATGCGTTAGTGGCCGTCAACGAAGTATTGCTTCCCATGCAGCCACATTTCTTGGCGCTTCATGGCCTCAGCAAACTTTTGGAAACCATTGAAGTGGTTGTCCGCAGGCTGAATCCGGAACTCCGTCTCGCTGGCGTGGTCTTCTGCATGTTCGAAGCGGCGACTCGCTTGGCCAACGAAATCAGCGAAGATGTTCAGGACTTTCTTTCAGCTGTCGAAGATCCTCGTTGCCCTTGGTTTGGTGCCAAGCGCTTCGAGACTCAGATTCGCCGAAATATCCGCTTGGCGGAAGCGCCCAGTTTTGGTCAATCGATTTTTGAATACGCGCCGCATTCCAATGGTGCATTGGATTACCAAGCGTTGGCGGAAGAAGTCATCGGAAGCCATCATCAGCCGATGGTGGTGGATTCGGACGAATTGTTGTTGCCGGTTAGTCCTTAGTCTCTGGTCTCTAGACGTCTGTCAAGCTTGGCGAACGTATTTATTCGCCAAGCATTCTGTAATTGCCACCTTGTTGGCAAGCGTCGTATTCTGCCGAATCAGCACGACACGGTTCGCAATCGATAAAGTGTGCGGACGATAGCGTTTGTAAACGAAGTTGGCTGATTCCATCTGGCGAATGCGCTATTTTCTTTTGCTAAACGTGCTGGCAAGCATCCGATTCAAGACAATGTTAGCGCAGGATATGCAACGCTAGCATTAAGTACGATTTTGCCAGGGAACGGATTCCATCATGGGAGCAAAGTCAGTTTTTCGCCCTGATTCACTCAGATTGTGTCTTGCTGTTTGAACGGACTCGTGATTTCGAACAGCGAGAAGTACGGAGACGCATGATGAAACTGTTCGCCAAAGGTAGCGTGTTGATGTCGTTGGGACTGTCGGCGGTGGCCGCAGCTCAACAACCGAATTGGAATGCCCCTAATCAACCGTATTATGGTTCGCCAGGATACGGCCAAGTACAACGTCAAGCGAGCCAATACCCGGGGAATTACCCGCGAGTAGCTCGGTTCCAGGACGACGAAAACATACCAAGTCCGTCTGATGGTCAGTTACCGAGCAATCCGGAACCAGTTTCCAACGGGCAAGTTTCGCCGCTGCCGGTACCGGCAGCCGCTCATGCGAATCCAGCGCCTGTTTACGGCGGTGGCCCGATACACGAATATGCGCCTGGCGTACCGACGCCTGCTTATGGAAGTCCCGTGTATGGAAGCCCTGCGTATGGCCAACCGTGTGATTCGGGAAATTGTGGCTCGATGTCCGTTGGCGGTGTTGGTGATTACGGTTCATGCAGTTCGGGCACATGTGGTGGTGGAGCAATAGAATACGCCAATTACGGCAACGGCATTGGCGGGTCGTGGTTCGCTGGCGTTTACGGTCTGATAATGGGCCGAACGGACAGCCGCAATGTCAATTTAGCCTATTCGGCGGACATGCCATTTACGACTGTATTTCAGACGAGTGATGCGTTTCAAGAATACGCTGGTGGCGGCGAAGTTCGCTTTGGACGTTGCATTTCACCTTGTTGGGCATTTGAAGTTGTGTACTGGGGATTGTTTCCAGACCAGGCAAGAGCCAATGCCTTCAACAGAGACTACAGTGGCATGCTGTCGTCGTCGATTGGGTTTGACAATTTGCTTTACGACAATGGAACCGGAGCGAATTCCGTTCAAACGTATTACGGCACTCCAGCGCGAGCGGCACTTGCATATCGGATGACACGTAGTTGGGAAGTCCAAAACGTCGAAATAAACTTCTTGCGAATCCCAATGAACCAATGTGGATGCGTCAATTACGAACTGTTGGCGGGCGTGCGATATTTGAAACTAAACGACGGTTTCATGTGGGAAAGTGACTACACAAACGAAACGTTTGGCGACGATCTGGCCAACGAACTCTGCTATCACATCGACATCGACAATCAACTGCTCGGCTTCCAGCTCGGCGGTCGCATGGATTACTATGTCCGACCGAATCTGTCGGTGCACTTGGGTTCCAAGCTAGGTGTTTACAATAATCGAGTGAGTCATTTTCAACGCCTCTTTGGCGGTAACGGCAATGCCTATTCGTCCGTTTCTGGTCAGGATTACGTGATTGACGAGCGAGTGAACAAGGTGGCGTTCTTGGGCGAATTGTTTGCCGGCGTGTCGTACGACATTGGCTGCCGCTGGCGATTGACAGGCGGATACCGAGCTGTTTCGTTGTGCGGTGTCGCACTGTCCACCGACCAAATTCCGCGAGACCGCGACTTTGGTACGATGCCTACCATGCCCGTCACCAATGCGGATAGCTGCTTGCTACTGCATGGTGCTTACTTCGGAGCCGAATTCGTCTGGTAACGTTCGCCTAGCGGATGCTTGTTGTGTGTACGCAAAAAGCTGGTTCGACCTCACTGAGGCGAACCAGCTTTTTCTTGTTTGGTTCTCGCCGGCGGCGCAACAGACTATTCGAAACACAAAAGCGGCAGGTTGGCAATAACGCGTAGTCCCGTGTCGACAGATTCAGACGACAGCGGAAGTGAGTGCCAAGAATTCTGGATGATCACGTACCGGGTCAAAGTCGGATTCCACCGCAATGGCATCTCGATAGGTAGGATCAATCTCCATGGCCCGCGAAAGATGAATCAGCGTCAAGCCGACATGACTGGCCAAACTCCAGTAGCAGGCCAAATTATAATGAATGATGGCCATATTCGGCGCGATTTCTAGCGCTTCTTCTAACGACTGAATGGCCATGTCAATTCGGCCAATTCGCTTGTAGCACCAAGCCAACGCCAAATTGATATGGACATTTTCCGGATCCAATTCGCTGGCATCGCGAAGCGGTTCGACTGCGTCTTCATAGCGTTGCAGAAATCGTAATGCTTGGCCACGATAATATAAGGCCTGCAGATGATTGGCTTCCGTATGATCTAACCGATCTAGCGTCTCGATCGCTCGATTGGCCAAGCGATGTCGCAGTTCAGCCTTCAATGTCCAGCGGTGTGCGAAACATCGAATCAGGTCAATATAGCCCTCGACTTCCTGCAGGATTTGCTGTCGGCGAATTCGCGAATAGCACGACACGAACCTGGACTCCTAAAACCTGATTTTCGGGACTACAGCTGCACTGGAAACTATCTTAATCGTTTGGCAAACTTCGCCCAACCCGTGGGGCCATCAAAAAACGAAGCGAATGCTTCCGTCAATTTTAATCTCGACAACCCGATGGACAACAACGGAATTGGCAACAAAGGACAATTTACGAACGCCCTTTGGTTTTGAGGACTCATGATCATTCGCTACCAAGATTGACACTCGGGAAGATTGCCCCGTGTGCCGAGTTTCGAAAAAACATCATCGTTTGTCTTTTGACACATTGTAAATGACACCGTGACGTGTTTTTCCCCGATTTCCAGACTGGCCTGCGAGTTGCAAACAGCCCCATGGAACCTCAATTAAAATGACGGATTCTATGAAAAACACGTTTATTGTCTTTGTCCTAACCACGGTGACTTGCTTTGCGATTGGCTACGAAAAGATTCGGCCATTCCAAGTTGCCTGCGTCCAGCCCGCTCTGACGCAACCTACCGAATCAGAAGTAATCGTTTCGGAATGGCGGCGAACAACGGACGGTTGGGAACCGAAATCGACGTGGGTGATGCCCAGGAAGAAGGATGCGTCGTTGCATTACGATCTGGGACGAATGCACCCGGCAGTCGTAGCGTCGTTATTCGCCCTTGTTGGCATCGGTTCGCTGCTGCTACTGCCAGACCAACAGGCGTCGACAGATCGCTAGCAAGACGAAACATTTTCTGCAAAAGCTGAAAATCTTGTACGAATTCCTGCTTCCAGCAGCACTATTCTTATTGAGATCCGAGTATCTCGAAAGGATATCGAGCGGATTTGTTCGATTCGATTGCAGGTTTGAATCAAGGAAATGTCATGCGTCTCACTCTCCGCACTCTGCTGGCTTACATGGACAATGTGTTGGACCGCCAGCACGCAGAAGAACTCCGGGAAAAGATTGCTGCCAGTAGCAATGCCAGCCGCTTGGTGCATCGCATTCGAAACACCGTTGGTCAACTTCGCCTAGACGCACCTGAAGTTGACGCTACGGGAGTGGGAGCGGATGCGAACAGCGTGGCAGAATACTTGGACAACACGTTACCACTGGGAACGCTCCCCGAATTCGAACGGATTTGCCTTGATTCGGATGCCCATTTAAGCGAAGTCGCTTCGTGTCACCAGATTCTGACTCTGGTGTTAGGTTCACCGGCGCAGGTGGATGCTTCAGTTCGCGAACGCATTCACGGGCTGCCTTACCGCAAACAATCCGGCCTTCCAGGCCAATCGCCCGTGGTTTCTCGAGTCCTCCCCAGCCGGACTGACCAGGGAGATCTCCGTTTGGACATGCCTGTTCGTTCACTGCCGCAAACCGATCCAGAACCCGACAGCCGTCCCGCGTCACGCGTGCCGCTGCTGATGATGCTGGCGTTGGCCGCCGGTTTTATGATGGTGGTCGTTGGGCTCCGAGGGCTGGGGCCGTTTGACCAAAACCATCCGTTGCTCCAGTGGTACCAAGGCATGCCTATCGCGCAGCAATCGGATGATAACGAACCGTTTCCTAGGATCTATGAAGGTAACAACACCACCGATTCTAGCGACGCCTCGTCACACAACGCCCATTCCGGTCACGCATCAACGGACGCTCTGCCGGAGCTGACGTTAGATGATTCGTCCGAAATGGAAGACCATTCGCTCGATACCACTGTTTCGCATATCGAACAAGACAACGGTACCGCAGACGCAACGTCCGAATTGGCGAACGATGTTTTTGCTGGACCGGCGAACGTTCGAGACACTCGCGATGATATCGATCTGGCTACGAATGATACTGTCGCAAACTCGCTTGCTGACAACCAAACGAATTCAGAAACCGTCGCTGCGGACGCATCGTTTGATTGGGGCGACACCTCAGTCCACGACCCACTGGAGGACAACGCCGATGCGTCGGAGACAGCGGACAGTAATGTTTCTCTGGAGAACACGCTGCCCGCCGAAGATGCCTCGGAATTGGTCTTGCTGGACGAACCCTCGCCCACCATCGACAGCGCTACCGAAGACTTTGTTGCTCGCGAGGAAGAAGACTTTCAAGAGGCCGTAACGCCACCCTTGGTGACTGACGCCACGGAAATCTTGCCTCCGGCGCCCGAGAACGGCGTCCCGCCACTGGACACTCGAATTCCAGCAGACTTGACCGAGGATGCCTTGGCCGACAGAGCCAACACCGAGCTGGATACCACGGTCGGACTGCCGTCTGGAGGCTCGGAATTGACCAGTATCGATCCGCCTCCACCGCCCACGCCCACAACCCAGTTGGCTCAAGATCCACTTGGCGTAGATGATCGTCTTGCTCGTTCAGAAGAACGTCCGTCTATTCCGTTGCCGACCATTGGACGCAACCAAAATGATCCGCGGCAGTCAACGCCCGATCAACTATCGGATTCAGCGGATCCGCTGGCTGCGATTGAAGATGTAGCGAACTATCGTGACCCTGCGGACGATGTCGCACCCCGCCAAGAAGACGCGGTGTTCGAACCCATCGCCGAAATCGCCAAGCTAATCAGCTCGAACCAAGTTGCAGCCGTTGTTGCACAGGACAATGAAGATTGGATGCGACTGGTTGACGGCGACGTTGTTGCGCCGGGAAGTCGCTTGATGGCGCTACCTAGCTACCGCCCGGAGCTAAAACTAGTAAATAATGCTCGCATCACCATGTCGGGACCTTCGCTGGTGACCATTAATCAATTGAATTCGTCCGAACCGACTCCCGAGCTTGAATTCGACTATGGCAAAGCGGTCATGTCGGTTCGAGAATGTCAACAGCAAAGTATTCACGTTCGCTGGCCCGGTGACCACACGGCAGCCGTTGAATTTGTAGATCAAGATTCAGTTGCCGCCATAGAAGTCGCTCGCGCACGCATCCCCGGCACCGACCCAGAATCCGAACCGGCTCGTATTTTGTGCAAAGTCTTTGCGCTGTCGGGCAATATTACGGTTCATCGGCCTAATACCGATTCCGTCCAAGTTCCGGCCGGCCAAGTACTTGTCTTGCTGGACGGCATTGCCGTGCGGACTCGCGATATCAAGTCGTATCCCAAGTGGGTCAGCGGCAAGGACGTGACGCCGCTGGATCACCAAGCACATACGTGGCTGACTAATCACCTGACAGAAGATCGTCCGCTGGTGGCAAGCCTTCGCGAAAACCTAGGCTCGCAGAAAAGAGGTTCGAACGCTGGCTGCATGTAGCTTGGCATACATGGGTAAATGTGATGCCGTGGTAGAAGCTCTGAACGACAAAACACTGTTTGCCTATTGGGACGGTCACCTAGAAACGATCGACAACGTGCTGGGGCAAAGCCCGAGCTGGCCGCCGAAATTCGCAAAGCCGTACAGAACGTGCTGGGCGACCAAGCAGTGCCACTGTTCCGGTCACTTTGGGGCTACTCCAACGAACAATTGGCGGCCGGCGCGGCGATCACCATTGCGGAAAATCTGAATCATGAAGAATTGATGTACCGAGTGGTGGCGAACCACATATTTCGGACGGTCACGGGTAAGAATCCGCTGTATCGTCCCGAATCTTCCATTCGAAGTCGGCAAATTGCCGTTGTACGCTGGAAAGCACGCGTGGATGAAATTCGCTATGCAGAACTCCCCGAAGTGGTGCAGTTGCTGAGCGAATAACGGTTCGGCCTTGTTGGAATTTCAAATTTCCAAAGCTCCGAACAATTCCAAAGGTTCGGAGCGACACTCCTGTGCCAAGCGAACACGAGACACGTCTCATGTGGCGTTGCGAATCTTGGCCCAGTGAATCTACGTGGATCTTGCGGGATAGGCACGTTCAGGGCTCCAAAATTCGACAAGAATTTCCTAAAAAAACCCTCTGCAGCTGCCTGCACTGTACACGCTATTGTACATGAACGCACGTATATTATATTGCATAGGTTCGCCCGGAGTTTCATGGGCTGTTGAAGCCGGACGACATCTCGATTTCAGTGACGTCCAGTTGTGAACGGGAAGCGGTTCACGGCACGGACGTTGATCACGACACACTTTTTCCGAGTACATTCGCATGAGCATGTTGGATTTGTTGACCAAACGTCAAAAGGAAGTTTTGTTGTTGATTAAGGAGAAGATTGAAACTCGCGGCTACGGGCCAACCGTTCGAGAAATCGGTGAGGAGTTTGACATTAGTTCTCCGAATGGTGTGATGTGCCATTTGAAGGCGTTGGAAAAAAAAGGGCTGATCATTCGTGAACCCAATATGTCTCGCGCCATTCAGCTAACGCCGGAAGCGATGGACGAACCGGGGCTTCCTTTGGCAGGCCGAGTTGCGGCGGGTGTGATGCATGAAGCAATTGAACAAGATGAACGAATTGATTTTGGAGCAATGTTCTCCAAAAAGAATCTGTTTGTCTTGGAGGTTTCGGGCAACTCCATGATTGACGCGCAAATTGCCGACGGTGATTACGTGGTGATCAAGCGCCAGCGGACCGCTCGTCCTGGTCAGATTGTTGTCGCTCGCACGGAAGATGGTGAAGCGACTCTGAAGTATTACTATCCGGAAAAAAATCGGATTCGATTGCAGCCGGCCAACCGTTCGATGAAGCCGATGTACGTCAAACGCATTCAGATCTTAGGCACGTTGGTTGGTGTGGTTCGCCAGCTCTAATTGCCTTCGAGCTTGGCTTCGTCCGTGCAGGCTGTCAGTTTCTGCTGCGTGGCCTTGCGAATGAACTTCGCACCAACAGGGCCGCGCCCAGCCAGACGTACCAAGCGTTTGTGGCCGGTTCGGGAATCGGAGCGAACGTGCCGACGTTTTCTCCGTCCGGTAAACCAAACCTCTGGAATTCGGTAAGCACTTCTGTAAATCCATTTTGCGGTGACGTCCGCAGCAGAAGATTGTCTTCTGCGATCCAGTACAGCATCTGGTCGTCAGGATTAAAGCCTAGCGGCAAATCAACTCGGTCACGAACCGTCACGTTCACGGCGCCAATGCTGGCAACATGTTGCGTGGTCGGATCGAACGAGACTAATTCCAGTCCGTTGTTGGTACCTTGATGAAAATCAAAAAGTTGGTTGTCACCACCAGCTGCCCAGTCTGTTACGCCCCCTGGCAAATCGTCACCGATGCGATGGGCAATTCCATCCGCCATATTGATTTCGTACCAACTGACTTTGGCGACTTGATTGTCCAGAGTGCGCGCCAGTGCTCGGCCATCGGGCAGAATATCAAATCCGCTCCAGGTTTCACTTTCGCTGACTGCCGCGACCGAAAACTGCAATTGGCTCTCGCCTGTGACTCGGTTAATTTCGTACAAGTTCGCTCGGTTCGAATCGGGATCACCCAACAAACCAAATAGTGTGTTTCGACCGGAATCGAATGCCAGTCCGCCCAACGTGTAGCCAAAGGGTGTGTTCAATTCGCTAACCAACGTCACTTCCGGATCCATCACGTCAATTCGGTACAAACTTTGATTGTCTACAATCCAAAAGTAATGCTTGGTATCGGCCTGGACCATCACGTTCGTCACCAGCAAAAACAACGCACTAAACGACAGAGTCAACCGCGTCATCACCAATTCCTTGAATATCAGCGCTGGCCCAGCTGGCACCGATTTGGGCAATGTGCCCAAAACGTTGGGTAAGTCGCGAACCGAGAACACAGCTTCCAAACGCTTATCAATTGTAACCAACGCTCGAACGAACCCAACTTCGTTCGTACAAAATCCTCGTTTCTATTCCCACCAATCGTGAATGTTGTGTGACGTTCGGTTAAAATTGGCGTCGACTGTCCAGCTCATGCAGACTCGACCGTTTGATCAAAGGAAAAGTTCGATGTTGGCAATTCAGGGAAATGGCAAAGCATACACCTGTTCGGGGAGCACTCGTCGCGATTTCTTGCGAGTGGGTACGTTGGCGGGCATTGGCTTGTCGTTGCCGCAGTTGATGGCGGCAAAGGCGCAAGGCAAGATTCAGCCAGGTCATGACGACAAGGCCTGTATCATGATTTTCAATCTTGGCGCGCCTAGTCAATTGGATACGTTTGACATGAAGCCGAACGCACCGGCGGAAATTCGAGGTCCATTTCAACCGATCAGTACGGCTTCGTCCGAATTTCAAGTTTCGGAGATATTGCCGTTGCATGCGAAAGTGGCCGATAAATTTTCGCTCGTTCGCAGCTGCTTTCACACTTCCGCTGCGGTACATGACGCTGGCTGGCAAATGCTGCAAACCGGACGACAGTTCACCGGTGGCATTGAGACTCCTCACGCTGGTGCGGTGGTCAGCTTTTTAAAAGGCCGCAAATCCGATTTGCCTCCATTTGTGGTGCTGCCCGAACTGATGGGGCGCGGAGGCGGGAATTTACCCAACGGGCAAGCCGGAGGTTTTTTGGGGAAAGCTCATGATCCCTTTGCCTTGATGGCCGATCCTTCGCAGGCCAATTTTCAAGTCCCCGACCTGTTGCCTCCACCGGAAATCGGTACCGTTCGCTTGGAACGCCGCCGACGCATGCGAGAAATTGTGGACAACGCGGTTCGACATTTCGAACAAACCCCCGACGCCGATCTATTGGACAGCAATTTTCAAGCAGCCTATCGCTTGATGACCAGTACCGAGGCTCGGCAAGCTTTTGACCTTTCTCAAGAGCCTGCCAAAGTCCGCGAACGCTACGGCATGAATCGTTTTGGCCAATGCTGCCTCTTGGCTCGCCGTCTGGTAGAAGCTGGCGTCCGTTTTGTCACCATCAACACATTCCTAACGGTCTTTGACGAAATTACTTGGGACATCCACGGTAGCAAACCGTTCACTTCCATTGAAGGCATGAAGAACATCGTAGCGCCCATGTACGATCAAGGTTACAGTGCGCTAATCCAGGATCTGTTTGATCGAAACATGTTGGATACCACTATGGTAACGTGCTTGGCTGAATTCGGACGGACTCCGAAAATCAACCCGGCTGGCGGACGAGACCATTGGCCGCAGTGCTTTACGGTGAACTTTGCCGGTGGTGGCGTGCAAGGTGGTCGAGCGATCGGGGCCAGCGATCCGATTGGTGGCGTGCCCGATGATCGGCCGACGGAACCCAGCGAAATCATTGCCACGATATTTCACGCCATGGGATTCGACATTCATTCGCACTTACCTGGTCCCGCCGGTAGACCGTTTCCATTGGTGGACTTTGGTAAACGCGAAATTCACGAACTTTTTTAAACGCTGCTTAAAATGACAATTTGTTGTCACATCGTCTCCTTCGAATACGCAACTTTCAACCCACGCCGATTTGCCATGTATTCCAATTCCGTTCGTATTGTTTCGCTACTTTTCGTGCTTGCATTTCACGCCAGCGTAACCGCGCAGATTGCCGTGCTGCCCGCTGAGTTTCAGTTGGTTGGTCCGAATTCGCAGCAACAATTGATCGTGGAACACTTGCCGACGGACGCGTCCTTGTCACCGTCTACATATTTGGGGCAAGTGTCAGAGTCTGTATCGCTGACTTCGATGAATCCAAATGTGGTTCGCATCGAAGGCAACATAGCGATTGCCGTATCAGACGGTGTCGCCGAACTCAAAGCAGTCTGGCAAGATTTTGAATCGACGGCAAAGGTTACGGTGCGCAACACGCAGCAGTCCGTTGCGCACGAGTTCACTCGGCACGTCCTACCTGTATTGTCCAAAGCCGGTTGCAATACCGGAGCATGTCACGGAGCACTAGCGGGCAAAGGAGGATTCAAGCTTTCTTTGCGAGCGTACGATCCGGCGGGCGACCACTACTCGATCACTCGAGCTGTCCGAGGTCGACGAATTGAGCTTGCTGATCCTGGTCGCAGCTTGCTGTTGACCAAACCAACCGGCATGCTGCCGCACAAGGGTGGTCTGCGTTTGGATGTCGATTCGGATAATTATCGAATCTTGGCCGAATGGATCCAGGCCGGTGCGATCGGTCCGACAGCAGACGACGCCAAACTCGTTCGTATCGAATCGATTCCTCGCCAAGTTCAATTGGGTCAAGATCAAAGTCAGCAGATTTTGGTCACGGCCTACTATTCTGACGGCCGACAAGAAGATGTCACTCGTTGGGCCAAATTTAGTGCGTCTGACCAAACCGTTTTGAATATCACCGACGATGGCAAAGTGACTTCGGTTGGACATGGCGAAGGCGCGGTGGTGGTTTGGTTTTCCAGTCAAATTGTGCTCAGCCGAATCGTTTGCCCGTTTCCAGCGACGGAAGCGGAAAACCAAACACCAACAATCGAACCTGCCAACTTGATTGACCGTTTGGCACACGCCAAATGGGATAGTCTGAATCTCCAGCCCAGCCCGTTGGCCAGCGACGAAGAATTTGTGCGCCGCGTGTTCTTGGATACGATTGGAACGCTGCCCACTGCGGAAGAAGTATCGTCCTTTTTGCAAGATAACGCTGCTGACAAGCGAATTCGGTTGATTGACAATCTGCTGGACCGGACCGAATTTGTCGACTACTGGACGCACAAATGGTCAGATTTGTTTCTGATCAATGGTCGACGTCTTCGCCCGAAAGCGGTGAAAGCGTATTACCAATGGCTGCGTCAGCATGTGGAACAAAACACGCCTTGGGACCAGTTGGTCACGGAAGTGGTCACGTCCAAAGGTAGCAATATTGAAAATGGTGCCACCAACTTTTTTGCGCTGCACCAAGATCCAGAGAGCATGACAGAAAACGTTTGCCAAGCGTTCCTGTCGCTGTCGATTGGTTGTGCGAAGTGTCACAACCATCCATTGGAAAAATGGACCAACAATCAATATTACGCCATGGCCAATCATTTTGCTCGAGTACAAGCGAAGGGATGGGGTGGCGATGGTCGCAATGGTGACGGAGAACGGACGCTGATTGTGGTGGACCAAGGCGAACTGGTGCAACCGCTGACCGGCAAGCCTCAGCAGCCCACGCCGTTGGACGGAGAACCTTTGTCGTTTGATTCGCCCGGAGACCGCCGAGAACATTTGGCAAATTGGCTCACTTCGCCTGACAATCCGTACTTCGCGCGAGCCATTACCAATCGCGTCTGGGCCAGTTTCATGGGCGTCGGTATCGTGGAACCGGTGGATGACCTTCGGCTATCCAATCCTGCCAGCAATGAAGAGTTGCTCAATTCGCTCAGCCAGTATCTGGTCGAAAATGATTTTGATCTCAAGAAGTTGATGCGTTTGATCTTGCAATCCAACACGTATCAACGCACCAGTCGGCCCATTCCGGCGAACGCAGCGGACCGCCGCTATTTCACTCGGTATTACCCAAAACGCTTAACGGCCGAAGTCTTGCTAGACGCCATATCGCAAGTTACTCGTGTCCCCAGCGAATTCACTCGGATTCAATATGACGGCAACGATTTTCAAGACACCAGCGAATATCCAAAAGGAACTCGAGCTATCCAGTTATATGATTCGGCGGTGGCGTCTGACTTTCTGGCTACGTTCGGTCGCAATGATCGAGACATCACGTGTGAATGCGAACGGTCCAACACGCCCAGTATGGTGCAAGTCTTGCATATCAATAACGGCACCACCATTAATGCTCGGCTGCAAAACGATAACAGTTGCGTCCAGCAAGCGTTACAGGACTCGGACGATCCGAATTCGCTGATCCAACAAGCCTACCTCCGCACGCTGGCTCGATCCCCAACTTCGCCAGAACAGCAATCCTTGCTGGCCATCTGGAACGAATGCCAAGACGACGACCAGCGCCGCACGTTTGTGGAAGATCTGTATTGGAGCATCATGAGCAGCCGAGAATTCTTGTTCAATCATTAGATTGAATCACCTGCTTCAAGTGCGTCGCAGACCATTTTTGGATGAAAGCGAAACAATGCTAAATTGGATACGACTAGTTTGTGTCTGTCCCGAAACGGGTTTTACTTGCAAAATAGTGTGAGTACGCACCGGCGAGAGAATTCGATCAACTAATTTTGTGCCAGGCAGATTGGATGAAACCACGAAGCATGAAGTACTCGGTGCAACTGGTTTTCTTAGAACGTGTTCCAAGCGAACTGCGTATTACTTCGCCCTAAAGAAACCAAGTCAATCGGACCGAGCGATTCTCAACGAACCTGCGTCAACAAGGGAAAGCCAAGCATTACCATTCGAGCCGAATGGTCCACAAACAAAATCCGGCTCGACAAAAGGAACTGTGACAAACATCTGTCAGCGAGGAAACTCGTGGACGGTGGCATTCCTTTCGTCCTTCGCCATTATTTCACCCAAGACGCGGCAAAGCGAAATGAAGGCAAAGGCGAAAGGAACACAATCAAAACAGCTCCAAAACAAAAAGTGCCCAACTTTTACCGCGCTACCGGTACGTACTACTTGACATGCAAGGACATATAGCTGTTATTTGCGATCTCCCTTTGCGGCGTATACTCGCAGAATTAACCCGTCATGATGCCAGATTTCGACCAGACGATCTTCCTGTAACGGCCCGCGTTCCAAACAATTCCGAAGCATGGTGTTCTTGCTGTAGATGCCGTACTCAAACGAAGTTGTCCCCACAACGAACGTTGGAACTGCATCCGATTTCCAAAACTTGTCTTTCAACACCAACTGTTCGATTGGCCCGGTTGCAACTTCATAGTCTTTTCCATCTATCCAATGCGCGATCGCCTTTTGTTCAGAATGAGCAATGGCCCTTGCCTCGGCGAAGACAAATGATACAGCAAGAAGCAACACAAATCCTAACATGTACAGTCGAAGAAAGCGTTGGTATCGGGGCCACGCCATATTTCTGTTTTCCAGTTTGCGCCAAACGATCACAGCCGCGACAGCGGCGGCAACTGCGAACGCGCAGTTTATTGCGTGTTCCGACGGCTTGGGAGCGGATAATGAATAAAGGTCAAACACGAGATTCACGGTAACTCTTTCGGGTGCGTTCGGGAATCTCAGCTGACGATCTCCAGCAAATAACGGCGGCGGTAACCCAGTCGCCGCGTTTGATGTTGATGTGAGAAACGACGCTATCGGCGACTTGGGTTCACCGCTTGGTTATCCGACGTCATCAGTGTTTATTTTCGTGCGAACAAACGCCGGCGTCAATCATCGCGATTGCTTCGAGCATTATTCTTGCGACGGGATTGAGCTTTCCATTTCCTTTCCGATTCGTGGTCGCCGGATGGCATAGAACCCGGCCAAACGAGACGGATTAGCAAATTGAGACGCACGGGTGCGCTGCCAGTAACCTCATCTCGATTTGCGAGTAGTCGCTTTTCTTCGCGGTATTGCCGCCAAAACGCCAGCCACTTCTTTAAGTTCCGCGGTGATGGAACCCTCATTTTCCAATGGACGTATTCACAGGGATCACCGCATTGAGGGCACGGCAGATCAGCAACGGTTTGGTTTCGTCGATAGGTTTTGCCGCAGGGAATGCAAGCCCAAGTGCGATTGCCCATGGAAGCGTCACTATAGGTTCAAATTCAGTCGGATAACGAATAACAAACTATCCCAACTGAAGCTTGCGCAACGGCGGGATAATTTGGCCGTTGAACTGAGAAGCTTCGCTCGCACGGTATGCGGATTTTAGACCAACACTTCGCCCGAACAGGGGTTGATTCTACCGCAGAGATCGGGCGTGTCGCAAGTTAGATTTTCGAATGCCAGCCAAACTAAAAGTGTTCGGCAGAAAGGAAAGCTGAAATGGGCGGCGGAGAATCGGATGACGGCAGCAGCGAACCGATTCGTCGACGGAGTTCGCGAATTCGTGTTGAGGAAGCTGTTCGGAATTTTTGCAAACCAAGGTCTGGAGACTTCGAACCGAGGCCGTCATCTTGCAATCGAAGATCATTAACTTTCGAACCAAGCGGGATGGTCGGGGCCGTAGAATAATTCTCGCCAAGCCGGGCGGTGCGACCGAAGAATCAGGTCCATCGGCTCGCCACAATGCGGACATTTCGGCGACACGTCTTCATTGCCAACTTCCTGTCCCTGTTCGTTCGGATCTGATCGGCTCGAATCATTGGCAACCGGCGCCATCCGAGCCCTTTTCGTCCCACCTTGCCTCCGCCCTGCGGGCGAAACATCTTTGCCGGTGCGCGCCAGCCACCGGTCATCGTTCTGGTCCGGCCCGTTCAGCCCAGCGGGCGACACATGAGGATGCTCGAATGAGTTGTACAGTGCCACACATGTGTCACTATGCAGTTCGTCCGCGTCCGAGGCGTGAGCATTTTTTTGAACTGCGCCGCACCGAACGCAATAAAGGTGTCATCCATCTCTGTGCTAAACATCTTTTTGCATACGGTCGCTCATCCGCCCGGCGGGCGAAACATCTTTGCCGGTGTGCGTCAGCCACCGGTCATCGTTCTGGTCCAGCCCGTTCAGCCCAGCGGGCGACACATGCGGATGCTCGAAGACGGCCTACATCACAGTCGGCTGCCACTTCTAACCGAATCAGGGGCTTCAGCGTAGAAATCAGAAACGCAGAGGCGCAGAGTGCGCAGAGAAGAATCAAACAACTCTGCGACCTCGGCGCCTCTGCGTTTCAATCTTTTTTTCGATGGTTTTGGGATGACTGATGATTGTGGATGGCACCATGGCTGGCACCACAATCTCGGCTTTCGGACGCCACAATTCAGTTGGCACCTCGGCCCAGTTCAGCTAAACTGGCCTGGACATCAGGAGTCCAATCGTTGGATTCCGCATACCGGCTGATCCCGAGGCAACCCCACGCTCGCCGGCTCAGCTCGACGCACCATCTATCCATCAACCTCCTGTCGCTGGATTGATGGCACTACGATATGCCACTCACCCCATGCTGGTCACAGAAATGAGTCGATGGCGATTCATCACGTTTTGGCTTGTAGCACTGTCTCCACTTGTCGCACCCGGCGACGAAGGCAAATGGGGCCATCTGACGGGCCGATTTGTCTTTGACGGTGATCCGCCGATTGCGAAAACAGTCCAAGTCACAAAAGACAGCGAGGTTTTCGGCGACGCGATCGCTGACGAGTCATTGATTGTGAATGAAGAAAACCAGGGGATCGCCAATGTGCTCGTTTTTCTGCTGTCGGATGACGACGACAAGTTACTCGTCCATCCATCCTATGCTCAAACTGCAAACGCGAAAGTTGAACTTGCCATGGAACATGGTCGGTTCGAACCACACGTCTTGCTACTTCGCACAAGCCAAACAATGACCCAACGGAATAAGGACGACGTTGGTCACAACGCGAAGATCGACTTTTTTAGCAATGCACCAATGTGACCGCTTCTGCCTGCCACCAACTCAGTTGAGTTGCGATACACCAAAGAAGAGCGTCTGCCTGTGCCAATGGCGTGCAGCAGTCATCCGTGGATGCGTGGTTTCCTTTTGCTGCGGTCCAATCCGTATATGGCCAAAACCGATAAAGATGGTCGATTTGCAATAGAAAACCTTCCTGTTGGGCGGCACGAATTTCGTCTGTGGCACGAACGCGCGGGTTTCTTACGCAATGTCACAATCGGGTCGCTTGCAACGGACTCAAAAGGACGACTCGCACTCACGATCCGCGAAGGCACGAATAAATTGGAAGATGCTCGCTTAATTCCAAGCGTGTTTGATTCCGGAAAGTAAGTGCGCCGCATATCCAGGCGTTGCATGCGAGCGGGCGTCAGCGGCAGCTTTGAATCTAACATCACACGCGCCCACTGCGTGAACTTGATCGTTATGTTGCTGAGAAACTACGATGGCTTGGGGATACCTGAACACGAACGAACTACTGAATGAACGCTTGAGCTCCCTTCATCATGCAAAGTCCGACGAATTAGCGGACTGCGATTCCCTCAAGTGCACATTTTTCACCTTTACGCGAGAGCCATCGACAGACCGATGGTCAACAAGAATCGGTGGTTTGCCGGCGTGGCCTACTGCGCGAGACTGGCCTAGTTGCTTGCATTGTGACGAGCCGCTTGGGTTTGCCGCACAATTTGATTTCCGAAACAACCGTGAAGTTGACTTCGACTTGCTTGTATTCCACTACTGTTTTGCCTGCGTTCCATGGAGTCTCGATGGAGCTTCGCGCGTTACTCTTCTGCGATGCGATGAATCCTGCGAGCTTGTCGACGAACCGGTAGTTCCGGACTATCTCGAAGACAACGAACCCGGACCATGTTTCGGTGTTCCGCACGAAATTGAAGACTATTCTGAGCCGTTCTGTATAATGGGCACCAAGATTGGTGGATTTCCCCCGACAATTCAACCTATGGATATGGTTCTAGATTCAACCAGGAGTGCCATGCAATTCCTTGCCTGTCTCGGATCACTTGAAGGTACCGAATTAGTGAAGGTCGCTTCGACACCTGCCGTCGGCGACCTGATTTGGGGTGACGTTGGTTGCGTGTACTTTTGGTATTCGAAGACCGCAAACGGTGAGGAAGTCCATTGGACTTTAGCCTGCTACTAAACGCGACACAACAGCTCTATGTCCTTCCGAGCCAAATAGTAAGCACCGGTAGCGAGGTAAGAGTTGGGCATTTTTCAGGTAGCAATACTGGTACAGAATGTCAGACAGCGCAGCATAGTGCCGACCGTGAAATGGCCGGTTCGAAAGCGTCAATGACAGCCTGGTAATAACGAGAGTGGCATGGCGTAGCAGAACGAACCAGCGGTTGCTAGTCAACGAAAGTGCAAGCAAGAGCCGCTTTGGGGTCAATCCGTTCCGGCAGCATCATGTTCGCACCGGGTGCAGTATGTAACCAATGCTGCGGCGAGCTGCTTCGTCGGCGAGACTTGATGCTTCTTGCTTGGTCGCTCGTTTGGAAGAGAGTTTGCCGAACTTCTGGCACCAACTCAGACCAGAAGCAAGACGTATCCAGGCTTCGATGCGTCCAAGATCGGAGCCAAATGATCCGGACGTCTGCGTTTACCAGTCGGATTAATTCCGTCCGGCAATCCAGTAACTCCAAATAGTCGGCCAAAGACATCGAGCAGTCCTCAAACCTGCCTTGACGAACAACGGACTCGCGTCCGCTCCACGGGATCTGTTCGTTCAAGATCTCCAGCGGACCAGCCAACTGCTCTTGGACCGACGGCGACTTGCGTTCCCGCTACGCGTATTGCGACTTGATCTGCCGCAGCGAGATCATCGATCGATCCTTCGCGCCCGTGGAATACCGGATTCTTCAGGCGTCTTCGCTGCGGTAGCTCGCACGATCTGAAGTCCGCCATACGCCATGCCAGCTTGTTAAACGCTTCGTCCAGAATCACCTGAGAGCCTTTGTAACGGCCCCCTCCCGAAATCAATGGTACACTGGTCTTCTTTGTTGCTGCGGCGACATATTTTCGGCCGCAACGCATCCGGCAATTCGGGCCGACGTCCTGAGTCGCGCGAATCTCGGCGAGTTTGTTTGTCTCTTGTGATCATCGAGATTTCGAAGTCTTCGCTCCGGCCGGCGAACCATCTTCTCATGATGAACAGGAAAAGATGTAACCACCTACGTGCGACTTCCTCGTCCGACCATCCTGATGATGTCCGGCGGGTTGCTGCCAGATCAGGTGGATATGGTTGTCGACGTGTACGTCAAACAATCAATCCCGAAGATACTGGCCAGAGGGAATCTGCCGGTCCCAACCACCGCGCCGATGTTCGAACGATTGCCTCGTGAGCGGATCATTCTGGCACAGAAAAGCTCTAAGAAATACTGCAACTGTTCATGACATGCAGGATCTGAATTTCATCCGGATTAACATATTCACCACGAGCTTGGCGAGGCATAGCCGCCTTTCTGATTTCTGGCAGCATCTGCCAGTATCAGCCCAGACAGGTCAAGAAGTTTGGATGTCCTCGGATCGGAGCGTATTTTCAACGAAACATTTGATTTTTCCAGCCTTGTGTTTCGCCACTGTTCGAACAACGCTCTTGATGTCGTCGCATGAGATCGTGCCCCCATTCATTGTTTGACTCTGGCTGTCTGGCGAATCAATCAACTTTTGAAAATCGTTTGAGATGAGCCCAGCACCATTGGAGTCGCTTCGCCATCCAGGTACATCTTCGCCTTCGGTCGCAGCCCAAGCGCGAGGATGTTCGATAGTTGCCAACGAGCGAAACCAACGACCACGCGAACGATCCGCAAAGATGCCGAAGACCGCAAACAACGGCGCGACCGCGACCCACAGCCAGGCTTTGTTTCGATTTTCGCGAGTCGGAGATTCATCCACAAAAAGCTGCCGTTGGGACGAAAGTTCGCAACGCAGTTCTTCACAGGGAGCTGCAACTCGCGTTTGGCCAGCAAAATTCGTAGCTGGCGATGCCCCGATTAGGAATGCGCAAAAAAACAGGACCGCCAAAAGCGGTCCTTTCTCGTTGTTTCAAGACCTTTGCTCGCAAAGCCTAGAGACTACTTCTTTGCAGTCTTCTTTTTAGCCGTCTTTTTCTTGGCTACTTTCTTCTTAGCAACCTTCTTCTTGGCTGGTGCCTTTTTGGCTACCTTCTTCTTGGTTGCCTTCTTTTTAGCCGGAGCCTTCTTAGCAACCTTCTTCTTAGCTGGTGCCTTCTTGGCTACCTTCTTCTTGGTTGCCTTCTTCTTAGCTGGTGCCTTTTTGGCTACCTTCTTCTTGGTTGCCTTTTTCTTAGTGGCCACAAACACGTCCTCCGTAAAACAAGCGGCAAGTTCCTTCTGGATGGCGTCCCGTTTGCCTAGAGCCGTCCAAGATTAGCTCACCTAACACTAGTACATCCCAAGTTGGGCCCATGGAACACACACCAATTGGAATTGGGTGATGACCTCCAATTCCATTCGGCGGGCAGACAAACTACGGGTATTCCATAGTGAATTCTGTAAATAATGGTGATCACTTGAATCTCGTCAACCCCGCCAAACCAAAACACGAACGTTTTTTCCAAAAAACAACTTTCGCATTGCCGGTGCTTTCTTCGCGTGCAGCGCAGCTTTCCTATCTTATGCGCGAGATCACCATCTTATCGCTCAACGAAGCCACTTAGTCCGCACAGTCACTACAGCCGGCGCATTGGTATTCAACTGTCATCTTTCCCCCGTCGTGCAAACGCATTAATTCCGCACCTTTTACCTGAATGTTGTAAGTTTGCATCAAACGTGACGATTTCTTTCTTCAATCGAAGCAAGTCACAAAATGAATTTCGGTATGAGGACCAATCGAAGTGGCAAAGCGCAAAAACAGCAACAACCAAAACGGCAAAAAAGACGGTGAAGAAGAAGTCGGCCAGCAAGACGACCACCAAGGCAGCCAAGTCGTCGGGTTCGACAAAGAAGAAGGTAACCAAGAAGACGAAAAAGAAACCAACTCCGAATGATCCTGTCACCGTGGACTTGCGTCGTAAAGACCGACGGTCGTCGGCGCCTGACACTGCCACGGCGGCTCCGGTAAAAGAAGTTCGCAAGGTACAGCGACGTCGGCAAATTGATCCTACGACGTGTGAACGAGATTATTCTTTGGACGAAATTGAATTCATGCACGCGCTGGATGACTACAAGCGAGCCAACGGTCGAATGTTCCCGACCTGCAGCGAAATTTTGGAAGTGGTTCGCAGCATCGGCTACATCAAGCTGACGGAGGAACAGCAAGCCACTCTAAACGGTCCCGCTCCTGGTTCTGAAACAACCGCGGCGGACGAAGAAACCGCGACGGTGGATAACGGGGCGAAACTGCCAGAACTGGAAATCACCAGCGCTGGTTTTGGTGATTCATTGAACGGTAGCCTCGAAATTCATTGATTTCGGCACCGTTGACTGCGCGGCGTGACGGAATACGCCCGCGCATGTCCGAATTCTGATTTCGTGCGCAAGTTCAGGTCATCTTGGACTGCATCGTGTCGATTTGCATTCGACGCGTCGGCTTTCTGCTGTGGCGCAACCTGAGACAAAGACGGCCGTTTTGGCTGATTCTGGCGCGGTTTCGGCTACATCCAAGCTCGGTTGTCGACTACAATCAGTCGCAACTGAAATGTCAATCCATTCTCTTGATATTGCGTTTGAACTATGGCCACAGTTGAATCGATTCCCAAGGTGAACCATGCACTGCGTGTGGTTGAAGATGCTACTTGCACGTTCTGCGGTTGTGTTTGCGACGACATCAACCTGCATGTTCAGGGAGACCACATCGTCAAGGCGGACAAAGCCTGCGTGCTGGGCAAAGCGTGGTTTTTGAACCACGATATCGAAGAACGACCAGCGTGCCTGATTGAAGGTCGCCCTGCGACTGTGGACGAAGGGATTGAACGCGCCAGCCAAATCTTGGCGAATGCCAAATATCCCATCACGTACGGATTGAGCGACACCACAACCGAATCACAACGACTGGCTGTGGGGATTTCCGATTGGATTGGAGGTTTAGTTGACACGACTACCAGCGTGTGCCACGGGCCGTCTGGTATGGCCTTCCAAGGTGTGGGCGAAGTCACGGCAACCTTGGGCGAAATTCGCAATCGAGGTGACATGATTATCTTTTGGGGATCCAATCCTGCCGAAAGTCATCCTCGCCACTTTTCCAAATACAGTCTCATGCCCAAAGGAATGTTTTTGCCCAACGGACGTAAAGATCGCACTTGTGTGATTGTGGACGTTCGCAAGACCAAGTCTGCAAAAGCGGCGGACATTTTCTTGCAGATTAAGCCTCGCAAAGATTTTGAAGCACTCTGGACTTTGCGAGCGTTAGCCAAAGGCCTGAGCTTGGACGCGGCAAGTGTGAAATCGGAAACAGGAATCGAACTTTCCGCTTGGCAAGATCTTATTGATCGCATGAAGCAAGCCAAATTTGGTGCCATCTTTTTTGGGATGGGATTGACCATGACGCGAGGCAAACATGCCAACACGGAATCACTGTTGGCGTTGACTCGAGACATGAACAAATACACTCGATTCGTCTGCAAACCCAATCGCGGACACGGCAACGTCACGGGTGCGGATCATGTGGTTTCGTGGCGAACGGGATATCCGTTCGGTGTAAACCTAGCACGCGGATATCCTCGCTTTAACCCTGGCGAATACACCGCGTCCGACGTGTTGGCTCGAAAAGAAGCTGACGCCGCCTTGATCATCGCCAGTGACCCGATGGCAAACTTTAGTCAACCGGCTCGAGAACACTTGAAGACCATTCCCTATGTGGCGTTTGATCCCAAGGAAACGCCAACAACGCGTCATGCCACCGTTGCGTTCACGGTGGCCACCTACGGCATTAATGTGCCTGGTACGGTGTATCGCATGGACGATGTTCCCATTCCCTTGAGTCCTGCTTTCCAATCTCCCTTTCCCAGCGACTTTGAAATTCTGCAGCGAATGGAGAAACGCGTTCGCCAACTGAAATCTTAAGTTCACGCTTGTTGTTCGAATTGCGTGTCACGGAGTCATCACCAGTCCACGTTTTGCGGGGACTGATCGAAAAAACGTTTTTGGCATACAATGACGACCCCAGTCTATGACACGATGAACTTCGAGGCCTACTCTTTTTAAAGGGGAGACGCTGCGTTTTGGATTCTTTAGCGCAAGTAGAACGAAATCGCATTCAAACCGAAGCAGACCGATCGCCCAATTCGAACTGGAAACGCTGGGGCCCCTATTTGGCTGAACGCCAATGGGGAACGGTTCGAGAAGATTATTCGCAAGACTCCAAGCCCTGGCATCATTTTTCCTATGAAGACGCGGTATGGCGAACGTATCGCTGGGGCGAAGACGGCATCTTCGGATTTTCCGACCGGCAGTGTCGGTTGTGTCTGTCGTTTGCCTTTTGGAATCACCATGATCCTTTCTTAAAAGAACGTCTGTTTGGGTTAACCGGCCCGGAAGGCAATCACGGAGAAGACGTCAAGGAATGCTATTTTTACTTGGACGCCACTCCGTCTCATTCATATATGAAGGGCCTGTACAAGTATCCGCAGCAAGCCTTTCCGTATGAACTTCTGCGTCAGGAAAACGCCCATCGAAGTCGCCAGGAATTGGAATTCGAATTATTGGATTCGGGCGTTTTTGATAACGATCGCTATTTTGACATCACTGTCGAATACGCCAAATCCACGCCGGAGGTCATTCTGATTCGCGTCACCATTGCCAATCGCTATAGCGAACCTGCGCCGCTTGCCGTTTTGCCGCAAGCGTGGTTTCGCAATACTTGGTCTTGGGGAGAAACCTATGAAAGCGACACGTCCAAGCCCGAAATCAAATTGGTTGCCGACGGTGAATTTCAGATTCGACACGATTCGTTGGGAGATTTCGTACTGCACTACGACGTTGGCCCAAGTCAGAAAATTCCAGCCGCGTTGTTTACCGAAAACGAAACTAATTCGTGGCGAGCGGAAAATACCACTAGTCGCAAACCTTCCTGCAAAGACGCGTTCCACTTGGCCATTGTTGAAGACGCTCCAGGCGCGCTGAACACCACGCCCAAAGGAACCAAGGCCGCCGTCCACTATGACTTGACGGTTCCCGGTCAGTCTCAAGTGGAACTGAGACTACGATTGGTTCGAAAAGACCTGGTCCAAGCACCGGCGTTTGGTCCCGACTTTGATCGAGTCTTTCAGCAGCGCATTGCCGAAGCAGACGCCTACTACAAAGACTTGGCTTCGCCCGGAATGGACGAAGATCAACGTCGAGTCTTCCGCCAGGCTAACGCCGGGCTGTTGTGGACCAAACAGTTTTACTATTACGTCTTGAACGAATGGCGTGATGGAGATGATTCGCACAATCCACTTGTTCGCGCGAATCCTCGGAATAAGGACTGGGGCCACTTGTTCAATCGAGACATCATTTCGATGCCGGACAAATGGGAATATCCGTGGTATGCCGCGTGGGATTTGGCATTTCACATGATTCCATTTACCGCCTTGGATGTGCAATTCAGCAAAGAACAATTGATCCTGTTCCTGCGTGAATGGTACATGCATCCCAACGGTCAGATCCCAGCCTATGAATGGAATTTCAGCGACGTCAATCCGCCGGTGCATGCTTGGGCTTGTTGGCGGGTCTACCAGATGACGGGTGCACCAGGTGAACGAGACCGTTTGTTTTTGTCTCGTGCTTTTCAGAAACTGCTACTGAATTTTACGTGGTGGGTAAATCGGAAAGACGTGCGAGGCAAACACGTTTTTTCGGGTGGCTTTTTGGGCTTGGACAACATTGGAATTTTTGATCGTTCCAAGGCGTTGCCGACCGGCGGGCACTTGGAACAAGCTGACGGCACGGCCTGGATGGCGTTTTACTGCTCCAGCATGTTGTCCATTGCTTTCGAACTGGCGGGCGAAAATCCGGCCTACGAAGACGTGGCATCCAAGTTTTTCGAACACTACGTAGCCATTGCGGAAGCAATGAATTCACTGGACGGCTCTGGACTGTGGGACGAAGAAGACGGATTCTATTATGATCATCTGCACATTGATGGTCGCAGCATTCCATTGAAAATTCGGTCCATGGTCGGCATTATTCCTCTGTTCACGGTCGACATACTGTACGAAGACGTCATTAATCGTTTGCCCGGTTTTCGCAAACGCATGAACTGGTTTGTGAAGCATCGCAAAGATCTCTCGAAAGTTATGACGCACATGGAAAAGCGTTCCGTAGACGGCAAGAGTTCCACGGCACGGCTTCTGGCAATACCAACTCGAAAACGTCTGGAACGGATTCTTCGGTATCTGCTGGATGAAGACGAATTCCTGTCACCGTATGGGATTCGTTCTCTTTCCAAGTACCATCAAGATCATCCCTTTGAATTTGAAGAGAACGGAGAGCAACACCAAGTGCGATACGTTCCGGGCGAATCAGACAGTGCAATGTTTGGTGGAAATTCCAATTGGCGAGGCCCTATCTGGTTCCCGTTGAATTACCTGCTGGTCGAAGCGTTAGACCGATACCATCAGTTCTATGGAGATACACTTCGAGTAGAATGTCCAACGGGTTCGGGAAACTACATGAATTTGAAACAAGCGGCTGACGAGATTCGGCGACGCTTGGTTCGCCTGTTCTTGATCGAAGAAAATGGCAAGCGGCCGTGTTACACTCGAGGCGAACGATTTGTCAACGATCCGCATTGGCGAGATTTAGTGCTGTTCTACGAATATTTTCATGCAGATACGGGCCGAGGTCTTGGCGCAAGCCATCAGACGGGATGGACCGCCCTGGTAGCCACCATCATGCAATCGCTCGCCAACCAATCAGAACCGACTCTGCCTCCCCATCCATAAGCTGCGCCCGAACGGCGAACATGTCGACGGCTACTTTTGCAGAATGAGCTTGCCATTGCGAGTTTCCAGTAAACGGTAAACTTCACCACGGTGCCGAATGTAAAGTTCTCGAGCACCCTGCAGGAGCGACAGCGAATCGATCATCCGCGGCTCCTTTGCCGATTCCGCGGGGGAACTGCCCGGATTTTTCGGTTCGTGATTTTCGTCAATCTGACACATGAAACGACCTTCATCCAAGTTATTCTTCCCAAGCTCACACGCAGTCCACGCCTGAACGTGCTGCAACATTGAACGAGACGACGCTCGCTATTATTGAGATTCATTCTCAACACAAAGATTAACATTAATTTAGAATTCACTCGTCGGCAATCCGGGATCCAGGAAAAAGCAGCAAAACGGCAACTTAGATGGACCGTTCCCCCCAAATCCGAGCAACCAGCAGCACCATGACAGCGGCCATCACCATCAGTAAGGAAACCGCGACAGCCGCTTCCAGGTCGCCAATGCTCAGCTCCAGAAATACGGTAGTGGAGAGGACTTCGGTCTTGTTCCGAGTGGCCCCGGCGAAAATCAGCAATGGGCCGAATTCGCCCAAGGCGCGTGCCCAGGCCAACGTTCCGGCCGTCAACATGCCTCGTTTCGCTTGCGGGAAGACAACTCGCATGAATGCTTGCGCTTCGTTACACCCCAGCGTCAAGGCGACTTGCTCTGCGCGAGTATCCAACTGATCAAAGGTGCTTCGCATGGTACGTATGGCAAACGCCGCTGCCACCATAAACTGAGCTAAAATCACAGCCGGAATCTGATACACCACCCAACGGCTGGCCCATTGAAACGGCCAATACTGAAAAAGAATTAACAGACTCAGGCCAATCACCAGAGGCGGCAAGACGATGGGAATGTCCAGCGCTGCATCCAATAGATTCCTCCCCGGAAATCGATGACGCGACAACGAATAGCCCAATGGCACGGCTACCAACACTGACAAGATGGCCGTAAAGAAACACGAAACCAACGTCAGTGTGATGGAATACTGAATTTCTGGTTTTCTTAACGCGGCCACAATAGGCAACAGTGGCCGCAGCAGATTCCGGCTCCATTCTAACCAGCTAGGTAACGCTAATGACTCGGCGGAATCCGACGATACCATGTACGCCACGTCCGCTATTAGCATGCCAAATAGCAGCACCACGTAGACGCCGCCAATGGCCACAATCATCAGATAAAACGGTACAGCCGACGGCGGTTTAAAAACGGCAGCCTCTTCCATCGGTGAATCTTGATACCCAATCACGGTGTTCTTGGTCCATTGTCAGGCGAGGTCTGAGAACCGGTGGAATTCGCTGAATCTTTTGCAGTCGAATCAATGCGAAAATGAAAACCAGCTGATTCGAATCGATCGCGTGCTCCGGCAACCGCGTCATATAGTCGTTTGCCGAGTTGTTTATGTTGGCTGGTTCGCGCGATGGCGAAGGGTTGAATGGCTTTAGCGGCTGCCGAGCCAATTCGAATCGAATCTACCTTGTCCGCTTCCGCCTTGGTATCCGTGGCATACGCCAAGGCCGCATCTACGGATTTGGTGGTTACCGAAGGAACCAACATGGCAGACGTGGCTGTCTGAGTCACCACGTTTTGCATCACTGCGTCGTAGACACCTTCCGCTTGGAGAACTTGCCGAGTCAATACGCCGATGGTGCATTGGTCAGGTTGCCCCACCGCAACTCGCATTCCATCCTTGGTCAAATCTTGCAAACTGGAAATGCCAGCCGGGTTGCCCTTAGCCACCGCAATCACGACTTCAGTATCCGAAACGTCGACATCATCTTGAAACCAGTCTTGTACATTGTCCAAGTAATAGCGGTCGCACGCCATGTAGGTGTCGGGAAATCCTGAACCCTGTTTCTGATTTCGGATGGTTCGCATCTGGGCCGTCAGGATTCCACAGCCGTTATAAACCGTGTTGACAATCACGCCTTCGCGCTGCTGAAACTCTTTGATCACTTCATCTACCGCTCGTCGATTGACCGACCCACAAAAAAACGTTAACTGCGGAACTTCCGACCAGATATCACCGTCCACCGCCTGAAAACCATGCTTGGTAAAAACTGACAATCCTTTGTCACTGGCCGACAGGTATCGAGCGAAACGCAGGGCGTCCGTTGGCTGCGACGAGGATGTCACCACGCCAATCATGACGTTGGCCGCACCAGCATCCAATTCGGGACAACGAATGGCCTGTAAATCATCGTACAAGGCCAACGTCGTGTCCCAGACAATCGCCGCGTCAACGCTGCCCAGGACCACGTCATTCGCTACTTCCGGAACCGTCGGTTTGAACACGCCCGTCTTGGTGACATGCGATTCTAGACGCGGCCAATGACCAGAACGGGAAAGCAGTTGTCGAGTCGTTCGACCAATGGCCGCTTGATCCGAATTCCCCAACGCCGTGGTAATATCGGTTCGCAACAAATCGTCAATCCCGCGTATTTGTTTCGGGTTTCCTTTGCGAACCGCAATCACTGGTCGCATCACAGCCAACGGAATAGACTCGCGAATCAGGCCTTTTTGCGTTGCCAAAATCGTGTAACTTTCGTCCGCTGCCAAATACAAATCGCCGGTCTTGGCCACTTCCAGTTGGCTTAGCAAGGTATTAGATCCGCCGTATTGCAGCTGCACCGATACGCCATATTCTTTTCGGTACGCCGCCACAATCTCTTCCACCGGCAAGCGGACTCCGGCTGCACAGTACATGAATAGGACATCGCCGTTATCGCCGTTATCGGCCATTGAGTCGCCCGTTTCGGCGCTACCGGACGAAGCAGGCGAAAAACCGGAACGAACACTTTGTCGCCCCGAACGGTTCAGTTTGTACAGAGCGACCGTCAACAACAGCAACAGCGCAACGGCCAGAAACACCAGCACGACAAACGAATTAACGCGACCGCTTCGCGAACAGAACATGCAAACAAGCTCCTCAAGATTGGCGACATCTGGGCCGCAACAGCCGACAATTTAGAGTACGCGATGGATCAAACGCACACAACGGCGCGGCTCCCCAATTACTGGGGCCTGCATGGAAATTAACATTCGCATGTTGCACAAAGCGAACATGTCTCAAAACAGGGTTCGCTGAATCTGAACGCACTGTTCACCTTCATGCCCCACTTTGTTGACATAGTTGCCAACGGGATCCACTTTAATTCGGTCTGCCGGAAGTGCATCCAGCAAAGTTTGAAGGCGCGGCGTTTCCTGGACCTCGGGATCAAGCCACAAATCAAATTCGCTGGGCGTCAGAATCACGGGCGTACGATCATGAATCTGCGACGTGGCGTCATTCGCGGCGGTCGTCACAATGGTAAATGAAGGCACGTTTTTCGCGGTATCCGGATCGTGCCACGTTTCCCACAGTCCTGCCATGGCGAACGGCCGTTCGTCGATCGTGCGAATCAAGAACGCTTGCTTTTCCTTGCCAACTTTCATCCATTCGTAATAGCCATCGGCTGGCACCAGACAGCGGCGTCGTTTGAAAGCAGATCGAAACGACGGTTTGTCCGACAACGATTCGGCGCGAGCATTAATCGTACGATTGCCAATCGATTTGTCCTTGGCCCAGGACGGAATCAAGCCCCACCGCATCAGTTCCAGCTTTCGGCCCGATTCGGTTTGTAGAATGACCGGAGCTTGATTTGTAGGCGCCAGATTATAACGAGGTTCGAAGTCAGGCAATTCACGTTCGTCCATTTCCAACGCAAACTGTTGCAGCAGCAAATTCAGTTTAGAGTGAATCGTAAATCGTCCGCACATGGAAGAAACTCGCTATAGTCTTTTGACGGCTGTGCATTCTACGGGAAACGGAGCCGGGAGACGCAGGTGACGACATCTCGTTTCGCTCGTCCATCGTTGACGAGACCTCTAAACGCAAATACCGCGAAGTTCTATCTTAGCTGAACGTGATCTTGAAGAAGATCGGCCACAGCTTTGTTTTTGCGTTGGAATTCGAACACCCATGCACGGGGCTTTTTCTGCCTTTGGCATTGTCAACCAAGCCCCGATTCAACGGACGTAACACAGAAGCAAAACGGACACTGAAACGCGTACGATGGTGGCCCAAACTTTCGGCGGAAACACGGGCCAAGCTCGAAATCTAGCCCTATCATCAACCAAGACGAACTGCGGAAACAACGTTTCGAGGTCGAGAATGCCGGTTACCTTCGCAGGTTCGGCGGAAAGGCGACTAATAGCACAAACGCCGCAATGAACAGCGCCAACGTCAGCAAGCCCCACAATTTTCCTCGGCGCGGCAAAGGGTCACTCAGACCAACAATAGCGGGAATCAATGAAGCGCAGACCAGCAGACCGGCGATCCATCCAAGCGTTCGGGAAATTACGTCGGGCGTGACATAGGCCAAGCCCCAGCCCAGAAAACCGAACAGCGACGCCGCCACACTGCCGACACCACTCAGGCTCAACCGATTCGTCTCAGCCGTTTTGTTTCCACGAACGGCAAACACCAACCACAACCAAAACCCAACAAACGCGGCAGAAAACACCAAGACGATGACACTCTTGCGAACGTCAAACAATTCGGCTTCTTGAATAAACGCTCCCGTAGATCCGACCGCCAGGATAGCGCCCCACAACAGAAGTCCACCCAAGATACAGGCGAACCACCGGTTTTGAAACGGCGAATTGGAATCCGCTTTCCGGCCGGCGCTA
This sequence comes from Pirellulaceae bacterium, assembly GCA_041399205.1. GTDB lineage: Bacteria > Planctomycetota > Planctomycetia > Pirellulales > Pirellulaceae > JAGQOZ01. The sequence goes on from JAWKTK010000017.1 coordinate 62,033, forward strand.
TCGTGTTCTTCGTGGTCCATCAATGCGGTAACCTTTGGAACATAGAGTCCGAATTTCTTCGGCAACCAACCAGTTTCAGATCGTTTCAGTGCCAATAGCGACTCGGTCGGTTTGCGTAGTCCACCAAGCCACCGCTGGGCTTAAAGCTTCTTCAGCACCGAAAATTCGTCCAACGTCACCGTGGTCAGTTCACCGTCCTGTTTCTGCAGGACGATGATGTCACTAAACACTTTATCGTCCGGATTGCGTTGGTGGTGCAGTCCATGCCGCCGCCGTTGCATTCGCACGACTTTTCCTTTGGTCACCGTTTCCCAGGTGCGAAAGCCGACCTTCACCTCGTGCCGAAGTTCCACTTCATCTCCGGGTTGCAGCGATTCATACGTCTTTAACGTAGCCAATTGATTGGCATCCATGAGATTTCACTCCCGGCAAAAACGGATTAAACTTCCTTGGAATCAATCCATGACATCAAGCGACGCAGCGTCAAACCGACTTCTTCCAACTGGTGATTTCGTTCCAAACGACGAGTAGCCTTGAACGAAGCCGCACCCGCGCGGTTTTCCAAGATCCAGTCTCGAGCGAATTCGCCCTTTTGAATCTCGTTCAAGATCTTCTTCATTTCGGCCTTGGTTTGGTCGGTGATGATCCTGGGGCCGCGAGTGTAATCGCCGTATTCGGCCGTGTTGGAAACGCTGTATCGCATGTAGTTCAAGCCGCCTTGGTAGAACAAATCGACAATCAGCTTCAATTCATGCAGACATTCAAAGTAGGCCATTTCCGGCTGATAACCGGCTTCCACCAGCGTTTCAAAACCAGCTTTGACCAACGCGCTGGCACCGCCACATAGGACGGCTTGTTCGCCAAAGAGATCGGTTTCGGTTTCTTCGGCAATGGTGGTTTCAATCACACCGGCTCGAGTTCCGCCGATCCCTTTGGCATAGGCGAGCCCGATTTTTCGAGTCGCATCCGTTGCACCTTCGCCCAACGCAATCAACGAAGGAACTCCTCCGCCTTTGACATATTCACTACGAACCAAATGCCCTGGACCTTTGGGTGCGACCAACAATGTGTCCACACCTTCCGGCGGTACAATCTGGCCAAAGTGCAAGTTGAAACCGTGCGAACACATCAGCACATTACCCGGCTTCAAGTTGTCTCGAATGCTATCTTTGTAAACATCTGCTTGAACTTCATCTGGCAGCAAAACGTTGATTACATCTGCTTGAGCGGCAGCTTCGGCCGCAGAAACGGGCTTGAAACCGTGGCTCACGGCCAGATCATAGTTAGGCCCGCCGGGACGCTGCCCGACGATGACATTGCAGCCGCTGTCTTTCAGGTTTTGCGCTTGAGCATGGCCTTGAGAACCGTAGCCCAGAATGGCAATCGTCTTGTCTTTCAGAACGGACAAATCTGCGTCTTGATCGTAAAATACTTTAGCCGCCATACCGACTTCCTTCGGATTATCAAACGTGTCTATGAATGGTTAATGAACAATATAGAAGATGCCAGCTAGACGGTTAGTAATGCGAACAAGTCTGACTTCCGTATCCAGCTGCTCGCAGGTCGGCCTTAGCCAGAACTTTCTTCAGATGTATCGTCTGCGACCGGAGCGTTACGAACCATGGCTATTCGGCCGGTTCGGACCAATTCCGATATTCCAAACGGTCGCATTCGATCAATGAATGCTTCGATCTTGTTTTCGCGCCCCGAGATTTCAATCATCACTTCGTCCGGCCCAACATCCACAATGCGACCACGGAAGATATCGGTCAGTTCGCGAATTTCGGAACGAGTACCGCCGGGAGGCGCTTTTACCTTCAACAACATGAGGTCTCGTTCGACATAATCTTGCGAACTGACATCCATCACTCGAACAACCGTGACTATCTTTTCCAACTGTTTGCGAATCTGCTCCAACACTCGATCATCCCCCACCACGACAAACGTCATGCGAGAAAGATGAGGGTCTTCAGTTTCACCAACTGCCAGCGAATCGATGTTGAAACCGCGAGACGCAAGCATGCCAGAAATGTGGGCTAACACGCCCGGAACGTTCTGGACAACGGCTGAAATAACGTGACGCATTGTAACGAAAGGCCTTTACTCAAATCAGGGCAAACGAGCATGATAGTCGGGGCGAAGAAAATGGACAAGGGCGAGCCCCCAGCGGCGGAATCGATCCCAACCACTCGCAAGACCACACGTCGGTCTGTTCGCATTCCTTGACCTGACAGTTTCCTTGACAATTTCAACGCTCCGGGCGAACGCGCAACACTCGAACCCGCTGTGAGTGCTGCGTGGAACGTGACACAACGCAAGTCAAACTTACTTCTTCACTGCCCAAATATTACGGAAAACGACGGGATTTCCATGGTCTTGCAAGAACAATGCTTCCGGACCGGCCGCTTCTTCAAATCGACCGGGCGTACCATGAGCCAGCTCTTGGTCGTCGTGAATCACCACTCCATTGTGGCGAACCGTGATTCGAGCGTTCTTGGTCTTCTTGCCATCTCCGTCATACTCGGCAGCCGTGAAATCAATGTCATACGTCTGCCAAGTCAGCGGCGGCAAGCACATGTTGACAATGGGGCGATTAATCGAATAAATCCCGCCACATTCATTGTCCGCACCTTCCAGCCCAAACGAATCTAACACTTGCACTTCGTATCGACTGGTGACATACACACCACTGTTGCCTCGAGCTTGTCCGCGCGACTTCGGCTTAAATGGCGTGCGAAACTCAATGTGCATGTGGTGATCGCCAAATTTTTCTTTGGTCGAAGTACCGTTCGCGGCCAGAAGTTTTGCTTCGGTCAGCTTGCCATTTTCCCAGCCTTCGACCGAAGAACCGTCAAAAAGAACTACGGCTCCTGCGGGTGGTTTCGCTCCTAACGTCGGACTGGTTCGTTCCACTTTTTCCAATTTGCCTAATACTTCGTCGTCCGGCGTGACCACTTTCAGGACACCGTTTCCCGCTTTCAGCAGGAAATCACCCGCGTCAAACACGGCAACATCTCCCTTCATCTTGCCGGTCGCCCGATTAATTTCGTCGCCTCGTTCCCATCCCGCGCCGGGCAAGCCGCCCAAGAATCCGACCACTTCAAACTCACCGTCGCCCAGCGCAATGATTTGTGCGCCCCAACGATTCCCGTCTGCTTCCACGACACCTTCGTATTCGCCCTGAATGGCATAGTCCGCACCCGCTTCCTTGACGCTGGTGTAAGCAGGATTGCCATCATCGGCCAATAGTTGCAAACCAAGTAGCATGACAACGGACAAAGTTAATGACACCAATTTCATCGGCTCGTCACCTTTCTAAACAAAACAACTGAGTTATCCCAAGTGCAATCCGGTAATGTACCATATCTGAACGCGAATCGGTCCATCCACATGGCCAACTGCCCGTATATTATTGGCAATGGCAACGAATCGAAACGCGTTGGCAATCCGATGATTGAACCACTCGGTCTATTCGCACTGACAAGTTTAGGCAGTTCCATGAATCAGCCATCTGACAATCCGTACGAACCGCCCAAGAAAGAGCACAATTCGCCTTCTCGCTTGTCTGATTCAGTGTTCGACGAACCTCATCTGCAAAATCAATTTTTCCCGCCCGATCAGGCTGCGGAATGGGCTGCGGAGCGAGCCATTGCCAACGAACCGACCGTTCCTACTGACGCGATTGACCATTCCGTCTGGGACGAACCGGGGCTGGCCGTTTCCGTGCCCGAATCTGCGTTGACCTATGCCAAATGGTTGTCACAACAGGAAGCCGCCACGTCCGAACTGAAATCATTGCTAGTGACGTTTGCCATTGTGTTGGTATCGGGCGTGTGGGCCGTCATCGGTGCTTTGATGTTCCAGTCCAGCAGCGGAAGCTCGGGAAACTTACTGACCATTGTTGTGATCGCCCCGATTACGGAAGAAGTCATGAAAATTGCTCTGGCGACATGGGCTGTGGAAAAGCGTCCGTATTTGTTCAAGTCGTCGCTGCAGATTGTGCTGTGCGCGTTGGCAGGCGGGCTGTGCTTTGCCGCCATGGAAAATCTGATCTACTTGAACGTCTATATCCCCAATCCCACAGCCAATTTGATTACTTGGCGCTGGACCGTTTGTGTCGCGTTGCACACTAGTTGTTCTTTGATCGCGGGCTGGGGATTAGTCAAAGTCTGGCGACGCGCCACGCAATTCCGGCAACGGCCACAATTGATTGACGGGAGTCGCCAACTGGTGACGGCCGTGGTCATCCACTGCGCGTACAATTCGCTGGCTTGGATGTTCTATCGCTAAACTGCTTGAGGAACAACTTGTTGCCGAGTGGACGTTACGCGTTGCGTTGCGAGTCAATTTTACGACGAACCAAAACGACGTCGCCGACGCCATATTCGCGCCGCCGCGGGATAGAAACGCAAGTTCGAAATGAAGCTTGCCCTTCCGTTCGCACCGGCATAAGTTGACGAGACATTAACGTGCTTGAGTAGCACAAAGGCGGCTGGCACGTAATACAGAGCCAGCAGTGTCGCTCCGGCAACGCCGCCCGCAATCGCCACGGCCAGCGGCGGCCAAAAGCCACCTCCGCTGATCACCAACGGAGCAAATCCCACCATGGTTGTGATGGAGGTAGCGATCACATGTCGAGTTGCCTTCATGACAACCTCGGCCAGATCTTCCCTGCGTGTCTTGCCCTCTTGAACCGCTTCCCCCAGAGCTGCCAAAACCACAATCGAATCATTCACGGCCACCCCCATCAATCCCATGGTCCCAACGATGGCCATAAACCCGAAAGGAAAGCCAAACAGCGCCAAGGCCCCTAGGCCTAGTCCTACGGACCACAGTGCGACCGAGCCAACAATCGCAGTGACGCGGAACGACTGCATAGACAATACTAACGTGGCCACCATCAAGACCATCAAAACGCCAACGTTGGCCATTAGGTTTCCGACCGATTCATTTCGCTTGGCTGCTTCTCCGCCAAATTGGATTTCGTAATTGGATGGCCAATCAGGATACCGTTCTTTCCATTGGCTCTGGAAGTCGGCCAAGGCCACTGAAGGCAAGACGCCGGCCGTCAGATACGCTTTGACTTCATTCATTCTCCGCGAATTCAAGTGCGGAATCCCCGCAATTTCCGCATCCACCGTGAAGTTTCCAAGCGAACTTAATGGAATGCCGCTGTACTGTGTCGATGGATCGCGTGCTGCCGAATCGCTGATCAAGTCAAATGACGCCAGCTTCCGAAAATCAGCTCGATCTACTTGTTCCCGACGAATTCGCACTGGCAATTCTTCCGTACTTTCAATCAACGAACCACCGACGACACCTTCCAATGACGCATCCAATTGCCGCGCAACCTGAGTACGGTCCAGCCCTACCAAGCGGAGCTGCTGTTCGTCTGGTTGAAACGCCAGCTTAGCCAGAGGTTCCGAGAGTTCAGCGGATGAATGAATCACGTGGCGTGTGTCGGCCAATACGGATCGAGCTTCTTCGCCCAGCTGCCTCAAACGTTGCAGGTCCGGTCCGAAGAAACGCACTTCGATCGGCGCGTCGAATGGAGGCCCTTGTTCCAATTGCCGAACCAGAATTCTAGCTGTCGGGAATTGTTGGTCTAACTGCTGCTGCCAACGATGAATCAACGGCGCAATCTGTTCATTCGAATTCAATTGCACCAAGGCTTGCGCATACCGAGAAGTAGCTTCGCGCCGTCGAATGACATTGTAGTAAAATGACGGTGCGCTTTCACCCACAAACCAATGCACCGCTTGAATACGATCATCCATCACCAGTAAATTTCCAATGGTCTTAGCCACTTCCGTTGTTCGCTCGATCGAAACCGTGGCGGGCAACTCCAATTCAATCTGCAATTGGTCTCGATCTGCCGGCGGAAAGAACTGTTCGGGCAATGTTGCTGCTCCCATGAATCCCAGCAGCGGCAAAACAACACCCAGAGCCATTCCCCAGCTGGGCCGATGCAGCGTAACCTGCAAGGAACGACGATAAACATCTGCCAAGCGGGCACTGCTGACCCCTTGCTGCCACCAACGCGTCGGTTGAGTTGATTTTGTCTGCCCGTGCGTTAACGCAGTCAAGGCAGGAATCACTGTCATGGCCAACAGGTAGGAACTAACTACCGCCAGAATCACGCTTACCGCAATGGAACCAACAAACTCGCCCGCTGGGCCTGGCATCAGCGCAATCGGTCCGAATGCCAAGGCCGTTGTCAACGTAGAGCCGAATAACGGGATCACCAGATGACGCACGCCGTGTCCCACTGCCGCCGTTGCCGATTCGCCCGATCGCAGACGCTGAGCTATTTCATCCACCATGACAATTGCATTATCAATCAACAAGCCTAGCGCGATAATTAACCCTGTCACTGACATTTGGTGAATCGGAATCCCCAGCAGCCGAATCCCGGTAATCACCATCAACGCTGATAATGGTAAGGACAACCCAACAATTAACGCGCTGCGCCAGCCCATCAGTAGCCCAATCACAAACACCACGGCCAGTCCGCCGAGGATCAAGTTGCCCAGCAGGCTGATCAAACGCGTCTGCACGTATTGATTCTGCTGAAAGATGGTGTCCAATTGGATCCCCGCAGGGACTTCTGCAGCAACGTCATCCAACGCTTGCTGGATATCCGCAGCCCAACGATCAATGCGATAATCGGGTCGGACAAATGCGCCAAGTGCCACACCATGTCGACCGTCAATCAGAGCCAAGTTCGTTTGTGGCGTGCGAACTCCCTTGGATACTGTGGCGATGTCCCCCAAGGTGACGAACTGAGATGCATCGCCAAAACGGATAGGCGTGGCTTGGATGCGTTGCAGCGAATCCAATTCGCCGCGAACCTCCAATAGCAAATCACTGCGATCCGACCGCAATTGCCCCGCTGCCACTTTGGAATCGGTGGCGTTCAGTTGCGCGGCCACGTCAGCCATGCTCAGCTGCAGGGCGGCCAAGCGTTCCGGAGGAATGGTAATTGTAATTTCTTCTTGTGGATCGCCGTGAATGCGAACTTTCTCCGTGCCCGGAACTGCCTGCAAACGATCTCGTACTTCTTCCGACAAGCGTCGCAGAATGGCGTAATTCGGTTCCCTGTCCGCCGTCCAGGATAGGGCAATAATCAGCGCGTAGGCGCGTACGTCCAATTCGTCAAAGATCGATTCTCTCGCTCCGGCTGGCAGCAACGGCTGAGCCTCGTTGATTTTGTCCCTAAGCTGTGCCCAAATCACATCTGTTTCGTAAATATCATCATGCAGTTCGATGCTGATGGAAGACACTCCAGCTCGACTATTAGAACGCATCTCTTTGATTTCAGGGGCTTCCCGCAGCACTTCTTCCAGCTTTTCCGTCACCAACGATTCGACTCGCTGTGCATCGGCACCAGGAAAGATCGTGTTGACCATAGCCGCACGCGGCGTCAATTCGGGGTCCTCCATCCGAGGCAAGACGGTGAACGACGTGAGTCCTGCCACCAGGATCAAACAGATCGTCAGCGCAAGCAGTCGGCGGTCTCGAAGAAAAAGCGTTGCCATTGTCTCGTCTTCACTTTCGTCGCGTGGTTGTCAATTCAATACTAATCAGACTTGCAAACGGAGCTGAACGAACTACGGTTGGTGATTGACGTGGGTCGTCACAATTTGACCTTCAGCCAGACGGTGCACACCATCCGCAACCACCTGCTCTGCTTCTTCCAGCATTCCTCGTACGACAACCAGTTCTCCTTCCGTATGCAGCAGTTCGACATCGCGACGCTGAATAACCCATTGTTGATCTACGGACTGCACTACAAACACGCTCCACAAACCAAGCCGTCCTTGCGTCAACGCCTGGATCGGTAACAAGAAACCATCTATAGGTACAGGCTGTTGAATTTCGGCTCGAACCACTTGTCCGGGCACGGCATGAATGCCATCTTCTTTCGGTAGCGAGAACACCACCATTTGCGTTCTTGTCTGCGAATCTAACTCTGGCAAGACAGCCTGGAATTCTCCTTGGAGCACCTGATTTTCTACTTGCAATGACACTCGTTGATTTTGACGAACGTGCGTTACGATTGACGGCGGAACACCGATCCAGGCTTCCAGCGAACCGCTTTCCACCAGCTGAAACAGTGCTGCGCCCGGAGCCACCACGGTACCTTCGTCCACGTCGCGAACTGCGATACAACCGTCAAAAGGTGCCGTTAATTGGCTGTCGTCCCGTTCGACTTGAACATCGTCCAACATCGCTGCCAGTTGTTCCAATCGAGCTTCCTGCGCCTTGACCTGTTCGTGCCGCGTTCCCGCGTCTAGTTCGGCCAATTGCTGGCGGGCTTCCTCCAAGCGACTTTGCGCCGCCTTCCACTGGAACAAGCCCGTATCGTATGCGGCTTGCGAAATCGAAAGCTTCGGCAATAACTCGGAATTGCGCTGATGGTCCAATTCGGCAATCTGAAGTCGAGACTCCAGTTCAGACACGGCGGCGCGTGATGCTTGAACCACTTCTGGACGAGGCCCGTTGCGGAGTTCCTCCAACCGAGCGGACTCGGCGCGGTAGTTTGCTTGTAACTCCTGGTGACGAGCATCCACGCGACGCGTATCCAGTTCGGCCAAGATATCTCCTCGCTGCACCATCGTTCCTTCATCTACCAACACGCGGACCACTCGCCCTGTACGTTCAAACCCCAGTGAACTGTTCCGAGCCGCCTTGACGGTACCGCTGTAAGTCCGGCGAATGGGCAACGCCTTGATTCGCTTCGCCGTCACGATGCGAACCGCCAACGGAGCTCGGGGCGAATTCGCTCTATCGGCCGCCGAATCGGCCTGAGCGGCAGCTCGTCCGGCATAAAAAACATTCCTATCGACGACAGGGCCACAACTAATAGACCAATGGTCAATATTTGACGTAGTGTCATTTTGCGAGCAAAAAAACTAGTCGGCGTCCAGTTTGGCAAATTCATCCGAAAATACCCCGTGCTTGATCTTTTCTTCTACGGCGTGGTAATCGTGCTTGGTGCTTAGCGGTTTCCATTGAAAGCCGTCCAGCATATGTTGGATATTTAGGTGGACTGCTGTAAAAAGGTTTTGCAATCCCCAGTTCGCTAAGTGAATCAGTAGTTTTGATAATGGTGTGGGCACCATAGGTTAGGCTCCACAAGCCAAACACCAGGTCTTCCGGCGTCATTTCTGCGGGCAAGCGAATATCGTTTCTGGCAATCGCGTCGCGCACAATGCCGGCCACAATTCCCATGCAGCGGCTTTCGCAAGAACGCATGGTATTACGGCGTTTTTCCGAAGCTTTTTCCCAAATTGATGGACCTCGAATGATCTGTTCGACCAAGAAATGCTCGGGGTAGCTCATCACAAACAACTCGGTCGCAATGCGAATCGCCACCATTCGTTCGCGAGGACGTCCTTGAAACGAAGCAGCTTGCTGAAACAATTGCAAACGCTTTTCCGTCGTCTGAATGGCCAACGCAATGATGATCTCTTCTTTGCAGTCAAAATGGTTGTAAATCGTTCCCTTGGAATACTCTAATTGCTCGGCCACACGATCCATTCGCAAGCCATGATATCCTTCGCGCAACAAGATTGGACGAGAAACCTCCAGTATTCGGTTCTCGCGTTCTTGAATTTCTCGTTGCTTGCGGCTTAGCGTGTTCATTTGGCCTATTATTGACCATTCGTCAATTTTTGCAAGACCCGCTTGAAGAAACGAGCGAAACTGCGGCCGAATGAAGCTGTCAGTTACCAGCCCAACTGGCTGCCGCTTAGAGTATGCGAAAAGACCCATTCGTTATCGATGGTCTTGATGCGGTATTCGATCATAGGATCGTCTGCTCGAGTATCCACAGTGACCAGCCCAAAGGAACACTTATCGTTGTAAGAAAACAATGCGCCTTGGTCTTGGTTGATTTCGGCATGCGTATGATGATTGGTCAGTTTGGAACTCATGAATTCGTACAGGTCGTACGAACCAGGCCGACGCGTCACCAACAAATCAGAACGATGTCGATCTGCGGATACCAATAGCACGCTTGCAATGCGATGCTGATTCAGCCAGCCAAATAGTTCGGCGCGTTCTTCTGCAAAGCCTTCCCATTTGTCTGCGTTGCCTCCAATCCACGGAACGGGAGAACAGAGCACTTTTACTTTTGCGGCAGATTGAACCAAAGCCTGTTTCAACCAGGCCTTCTGAACCGGCCCCAACATTGTGGGTGTCGAACCGTCTGACGACGACGTTGTCCGATAATAGCGTCCATCCAACATGAAGAAATCGATGTCACCATAGGAAAACGAATACCAGCACCCCGGCTGCGAATCGCCTCCGCCATAGCCGGGATTGACCCAATTCTGCCGAAACACTTGCCACACCGGTCGTTTCCACGCTGGAAAATCGATTTCGGGCCCGCCTTTGCAATCGTTGTCGCCAAAATCGTGATCGTCCCAGATGGACGCAATCGGTAGTGACATAACCATGTCACGAAAGTACGGCTGAGATTGCCGACGGTAATACAAATAACGTTGGTATGGTAGATTCGAAGGATCGTCAATATAGACGTTGTCACCCAGCAGCAACATCATATCGGCATTTTGATCTTGGAGCGTCCGCCAAGCATACCTGTTTCTGGGGATATACGCCGCGCCGCCGCCAAACACAAATGTCAGCTTGGTCGCTTGCCCATTGATGGGCGACGTACGAAAGGTGCCGCTGTAGGATTGGGACAGCGTTGAATTTGGCCGAACCAAATGACCATCCACAAACGTCCAATAGTAATATCGCGAACCGGACGCAAGACCTGTCAAACGTACAACGGTCGTCATGTCGGCTTCTTCGGTCGTGGAAACCGAATTCGAAAGTTGGTCTGGCGAATGCGGCGATCGAGAAACGGCAATCTGCACAGTCGCCGGACGATCGGTTCGCAACCACACGTCCATACCGTTTGACGTCACGTTACCCAGCATTGGGCCGTGCACCAGGTTTGCTTGAGACTCGGAAATCCCCAACTGTTGATGAATACCCGGAATCCGAAGCAGGGCAGAATTCCAGTCTGCCGGCGATCTGGCAAAGCGTACTGCAGGAACGCCGGCAGCTAATGCTTGCTGCAGCGATGCGACCGCTTCGTCAGTTCGATCTAATTGAGCGAGAGCCAGCGTTGCGAAATACAGCGATTCTTCGTCTTGAGGATTTTCAGTCAAGATCTTTCGCGAATCGGACAGCTGCCATTGCATACTGACGCTGACTCATCGCGACGACTTGCGACTTATGTACATGGCGATAATCCTTGTTCCACAGCGGCCAATTCGCCGCTGAATCGTCTTATGCCGTGACACTGGAAATAAACAAACACACGAACACCACATAAGACCATTCGAACAGACGATTCGCCGCACAAGCCAGCCGTTTGTGTCAGCGTCAAGCGATTATCAGCGGAGCTAAATCTGGTGGCGAATTGTGGAACTGGTTGCCGATCTGGGTTCGTATCTGCCTCCACTGACAAGACGGAATGGAAATCGCTCATGGGGATTTTTCTTTGTAGGCCGAGTGGCAGATGTATTTTTTTACCGTTTTTGTGGACTTCGCAACGAGTCAATGAAACAGGGATTCGTCACCTCATCCATTACCAGTGCCAGGGACTCGTCACCTCTTCCATTACCAGTGCCAGGGATTCGTCACCTCTTCCATTACCAGTGCCAGGGATTCGTCACCTCTTCCATTACCAGTGCCAGGGATTCGTCACCTCATCCATTACCAGTGTCAGGGATTCGTCACCTCTTCCATTACCAGTGCCAGGGATTCGTCACCTCTTCCATTACCAGTGCCAGGGATTCGTCACCTCATCCATTACCAGTGTCAGGATTCGTCACCTCTTCCATTACCAGGGCCAAGGATTCGTCACCTCATCCATTACCAGGGCCAGGGATTCGTCACCTCTTCCATTACCAGCGACATGACAATCGTCGTGGGCAAGGCATGCATTGTGGCCTCAATTCGCACCAAAGTATGGCTCGGCAATCGTCGCTTGTAAACTTCCTGGTTCGCGCAAAAAAAAAAGGCTCGGCTCTCACAAGGAGAACCGAGCGCCATGTTCAAGCCAAACAAGGTAGCTTGAGTTTGGTGGCTGTTTAAACAGCCCGCCGGCTGTCTAAAAAAGACCACCCCGCTGGCTACTACAGAAATAATTCAATGAACACCTCCTTTCTCACTAGTGCGCCCACGACGCTTGAATGCCAGAGACAAACATCGCTGGGCCGTTCTAGTCCGTCGCATGCGTTACTTGCGACCCGATATCTCGATTGTTCCACAAGATCCCAAAAAGGCAAGATTGAAATTTTGGTCACGCGGTAAGACAGAGCAGATTCGTGGAAAGTATTCCGAAAGTGGCAAATTCGGCGAACCGTTTTTGCTGGCGAATTGTCTTCGGCCACTTCCGCCGACAGTTTGCGATAACCGACGAATTTCGCCCCATTCATCTGCGAATAGGACGAACACATAGGCTGAAAAAGAAGGAGCGACTTTGGCCGGAATTGGGCCGAAACTGTTCAGAATTTTAACTTGTCATGTCGTCTTTACAGCAGACCGGGAAGTCCGTTATCTTTACGAATTCGATAAGCCCAAGTGGCGGAACTGGCAGACGCGCATGATTCAGGTTCATGTCCATGTAAATGGGTGGAGGTTCGAATCCTCTCTTGGGCACTTTTCCGCAAGAACGGATCCAATTGATCCGTTCCCGTTCGACCGGCAGGACGATCAAATTGATCACTAACCTGCCAAACGTGCGATTCGATTGACCGGTGCCAGCGATTCGGTCAACGATGGCTGATAGCGCGTTTCCATCAAGTACGCATCTTCGACCGTGTCTTCGTAGAAGTCGCGAAGGACCGATATCGCGCGAAAGCCTGCCTTTCGAAAGAACAGCTGCGCGTCCAAATTGGTTTCCCGCACTTCCAATAGAATCCGAGTCCTACGTTGATGCGAAAGCTTGCTCACCAATTTGTGAGCCATCTGCGTCCCAATCCCTCGCCGCCGATAGTCCGGATGAACCGCAAAGTTCAAAATATGCAGTCGAGTCTTATGTAACTCGTAGATCATGAAGCCGACAATCTGGTCATCTACTTCCGCGACCATCCCAATGCAATTGCGCTGCCGCAAACATCGGACAAAATCGTCTTCCGACCAGGGAAATTCAAAACTGGCCGTTTCAATATCCAAAATCTCCGACATGTCTCGCCGTATCATCCAGCGAATGTGAACTCGGAGCTGTCTCTTGCCCTCGATCGCCATCAGGTGCCACCTCCGTGCTAGCTACCTTCCAATATCATTCCAATTCGAATCTATCTCAATTGCCGCTGCCCACTCCCGATAGCGGAGCGAGCGTTGCCCGAATTTATTTTTCAAACAAAAAATGCTTTACAGGCCAACTTGGCGGAAGGTTATCAAAACACACTACGCTTGCCAAGCCAAACTGCGAACAACCAAGTTACGCCATTACCAGTTGGAAAAGCAATCTTGATCTGACAACTTTTATCGACTTATCAGATCCTGCGGCTTGCGAAATTTATCCGCCGCTGGCTCCATTGCTAGCAACATGCTTGCCAGCGAAGGTGATCCGAGGGATCGAACAGCGGCCAATGCTAGCACTTGCCCGATCCGCTGGTTCGAACTGGCGTGAAATGGGGCAAGCATTTCGGAAGCATCGCAGGGACGAGAACGGTGCCGTTCAGCCCCAACCCCCGAGATTTCTCGAGACATGACGAGCGTTCAATGCGCGAACACGAGGTAAGCTGGTGGTTGCCTGGACAAATGGCGAAGGAACACAGCACGATGGTGGTGAGAAGAGTCAGGAAAGTAAGGTAAAACGATACATCGATTGGGTTCCATATCTCCATTGAGATCAGCGAGCCTCATCAGTAATGGACGAGGTGACGAGTCCTGCTTGGTAATGGACGAGGCCACGAGTCCGGCTTGGTAATGGACGAGGCCACGAGTCCGGCTTGGTAATGGACGAGGCCACGAGTCCGGCTTGGTAATGGTCGAGGTGTGAGTCCGGCTTGGTAATGGACGAGGTGACGAGTCCGGCTTGGTAATGGACGAGGTGACGAGTCCCCGGTCGAAGAAACGAGTCTACTGTAGCACATCATCGTTTTCAGCCTCTCGATTCTTTCTGTATTTGATCATCGAATTTGTGCGTTTTGTAATCACGAAGCGGCAGGGACTACGGCGATTTTTTGTGGCAGGGACTCGTCAAATTCGTCCACTACGGGCTTGGCAGCGAGGACTCGTCACCTCGTCCACTACGGGGCCTAACCGCGCAGCACTGGTTCGTGCTTGACAAGCAAGCCCAGAAAATCGCTTTCGGAAAGTTCAAAATGTGATAGTGAATCGTCCATACATATCATTATCCGGACTGGACCTCAGCACCTGCCACAACCTGCGAAGAATTGTTCCGCTAGCCGTTGGAATGGACGCTGACAGGAAGGCGCAGAATCAATTCACCTTGTGTGGATGAAAGCCCGAAAACCTAAGCTGACCGCATGTAGATGGCGTATTCAAAAAGTCGGCGGGAACAGCGAGATTTCTCCGTGGATCGATTCTCTTGCCACGCACAGCGTTACTCGAGACTCCAGTTCAACGTGGCCGTTTGCCCCTTTGTTACGTCATGATGACTCTGCGTTCCGTCTGGCCAAGTGACCGTCACGGACAGATTCGATGACGTGTCTGTCGCCCGCATCGGGGCGATGGCGTTTTGGCTTAGATACCCGCCGCCGGCTGAAATCTCCTGCGCCAAAGCCTTGCCTGATTCGTTCCAAATGATGTTCGCGCCCACCGCTTGCCGATTTCCTGGTGGACCGACTAGCTGTAGTCGAGCGATCTGTTGTTTTGTCCTTTGCTGCAATTCGCCCATTCGAAACGCGATGACGGGACCATCGTTGGTGGCGACCAAAAATTCCGGCAACAGATCACCATCGATATCGGCAGACGCGAAGGCTCGAGCATCTCCCGGGACTTGAAACCCGCTGGCATCCGGCCGCACCGGCTGGAAATCGCCCTGGCCGTTTCCCAGCAGCACTTGGCCCTGACCGCTGTCCATACGCCCCGTTTCCACTTGTGGCACAAAAAAGTTGTGTGCCAACATAATGTCACTGTGGCCATCCAAATTGACGTCGGCAACATGGACTCCAAAAGCCGGTGCAATCTGAGCGATACGATCAAGCGGTTGGAAACGAAACGTGCCACGATCATTCCAGAAGACACCCGTGCGAAGCTCGTTGGCAGCAAAGCGATGCGATTCGTCCAAGCATTTTGGGGTGTAGATTTCGTCCAGCGAAGCCAGCGCGAATTCTTTATACGAATGAAACTTGTCCGCCAAATGCGGCATCGCTTTCGTCGAACAACTTTTGCCTCGTACGGGAAACAGTGTATCATCTTCGTGTTCCGCTTCCACCAATTGCATCTTGCCCGATTGATCGAAGTCACCGTAATACAACAGCGCGGGATGTTGGGCCGAAGCGTGGTACTTGGTATTCAGCCCAAAGTTGGTGACCACGTAATCGATGTCTCCGTCTTCATCCAAATCGCCAGCCGTAATGCCGTTCCAGCCCAACCGGGTGCGATCCGCCAAGCCGACGTCGCCCGTTCGCTCCACCTCAGCTTACCTTGCTGATTCTGAAAATACCGAACCGGCCCCCATTCGACCGTCAGCAACAAGTCAATCCAACCGTCTCGATCCACGTCGCTCCACACGCCCGACGTCACCATCCCGGGCGAAGTCAAACCTTTTCCCATTTCGCTGGTGACATCCATAAACTTGCCGTGTCCATCGTTCTGCAGCAGATGACTTTGCGGAGACAGCGGATAGTCACCTGGTCGCAACCGGCCACCCACAAACAAATCCAAATCACCGTCACGATCAAAATCCGCAGCCAACACACAACTGCCGCTGTCCAACATTTCTGGCAAATGGTCCGTAGTTTTTTGAAAATGTCCCGCGCCATCATTCAAGTACAAGCGATCCTGAAACGCGTTCGGATTCGCATGATTTTCCACACTTCCGCTGACTACATACAAATCCAAATCATCATCGGCATCCACATCTACCAACACTGCGCCCATGTCCTCTGCAACCGCATCTGCTTGCAGATCAGGCTGCTGCGCACGCTTCCAGCCACCATCCGAATTCAGCCAGATTTGGCCAGGTCTACCAGCCGATCCGGACAAGAACAGGTCGGGCGTTTGATCTCCGTTCACATCCCCAACGGCCAAGCCGGGACCGAACTGAGACAGCTGATTCGGCAACAGCGGCTGCAGCTGGAAATCATCAAAGTAGGTTTCTTCGTGACGCATTTCTGTGGGCATTTCGAACGGAACGAACAGCCGTTCTTGAGCCACTTGCGGTTCGATTCTTCGCTTCTGCGGCGTTTCACCTCCGGTCGGCTTCCTTTCCGAAATCTGGACCAAGGAATTGACGGGAACGTCGGCAAACGAGTGTCGTATTCCGCTAGGCCACTGAACTTCGATCGAATCAATCTCGTTCGCCGCTCCCAAGCCAAACTGGAGCAAGCCTTCATTGTCAGACAAGAAGCCGGATGAAGGGAGCAACTGTTTTCGCAAAATCTGCCCATTGGTTCGCACTGTGACTATCGCACCCAAGCCTTGTCGATTACTTACGGTGCCATGCAGCTGCACTAGTAGCCGACGATGAGCGTCCGACTCAAGCGAAGTGACGTCGTTGCGATACACTGAAACCGGTTCATCCGCGTTAACCACAATCAGATCCAAGTCGCCATCGCGATCCAGATCACCGTACGTTGCGGAATAACTCATGCCAACATGATCCAATCCCCAGACAACACTTTGGTTGATAAATTGCCAGTCACCTTGGTTTTGAAAGACAAGATTTTGTTCGGGCCGAGTTGGCGTGTTAGCGTATAGTTCCCAACGTTCATTGCCGATCAGCATGGATTCGTGAAAGTCGATATCCGAATTATTGAAACTGCGAATCATCCCGTTCGTGACAAAGACATCTTGCCAGCCATCGCAATCCAAGTCTGCAATTTTAACCGCCCACGACCAGTCCGAATCGGCCAATCCGGCCAAGTACGCCGCTTCTTGAAATCGATCCGTTCCGGTGTTGACGTACAATGCGTTTCGCATGATTTGCGGCGGAGGACCGGCGACCATGGCCAGTTTGTCGGCACTCATCGCACCCATGGTTGTCTTTTGACCAAAGTGATTGGTAGCCGACATGTCGACCGCCAAGTAATCAAACCAGCCATCGTTATTCAAGTCGCCAAAGTCCGATCCCATGCTGAACCATGGCGTATGCGGCAACGCCTCCGTCAGAATATTGGTGAAAGTGCCATCGCCATTGTTGCGGTAGAACGCGTCCGGATCATTGAAATCATTGCTAACGTACAGATCGGGATAGCCATCCAAGTTGTAGTCCCACCACGTGACGGACAACCCGTAGCCCAGGCCGGCGATGCCTGCCGGCTCGGTTACGTCGACAAACTTGCCGTTGCGGTTTTCCAGCAGCAGATCGGGTTGCCCATAATCATCCATCCCAAACTTGCCGGGCGACTTCTCTTTGATCGTATAGTACTTGGCAAATTCGGGCAGGACCTCTGGTTTGCCATTGACCATTCGAAACGGAGGCTGGTTCGGCCGGCCACCTGCTTGGTAAATCCGGTTCGTCAGAATGTAAACGTCTAAGTCTCCGTCGCAATCGTAGTCGCAGAACGCCGCCATTAAACTCGAATTCACCACGTCCAAACCAAATTCGGCTGCTCGTTCTGTAAACCGTCCATGACCATCGTTGATGAACAGTTGGTTCGGTGATTCATAGTTGCAGACGTATAGATCCAAGTCACCATCGTTGTCGATGTCCTTGAGTGCCGCACCAGCTCCCCAAGCCGAACCGCCGCCAATTCCAGCTTGTTCCGAAACATCCTGGAACTGAAAATCATCCACTTGACGGAATAGTCGATTCGCATCGGGTCCGTTCGCGCAAAACACATCGGGTCGTCCATCACCGTCGACATCACCAATCGCGACGCCACCGCAAATGAATCCCGAATGATACAGACGTTTCATCGGGTGGTTCGGGTAAACTCGGTTAACAAAATCGAGTTTCGTCTGATCAGGCGAAAGTCGTTGAAACTTGCCCGACGCGATTCCTGGACGCAACGGTTTGATGCGAATCAAATCAACGTCGGCCGAATCCGGCGTTTCTGGAGTGCGAGTGGTGACAGTGGAATTTTCCTGACGACAGCCAAGCAGTAGCAAACTACCCACAAGACTGAATGCCACAAACATCTTGCAGTGCGAATGAGACAACTGGATCATGCTGCGTCCCGGAGAAAAGAATCACGAACAGACAAAACGATTTGGCTGGACCGCGTCGTGGAAGTCGTCAAGCGAATTGGACGTAGGTTTGCCATACGTAGTTCGCTTCATAGTACATCGCCAAGTTCGTAGTACATCGCCAAGTTCGTAGTCCCGCCTTCAGGCGGAATCGTCTCTTGCCGCCTGAAGGCGGGACTACCAACATCCAACCTACCAACACCAAACTACAAGCCAGCCACGCTTAGTCTAAGCCACCACCTATTCTACTCGACCAACAGCGTTTTGTTGCGTTCCAACGTCATCCCAGTGAGCTGGAAAAATCGAAGCGTCGCTGGAGTCTACGCATAATCTTGAACCGTCGGTTTGATGACCAGTTCTGGGACGTGCGCGCGAGCGGGTAATTCGGCAATCGAATACAGCACCGACGCAATGTCAGACGGTTGCAGCATGGTTCGCCGCCGTTCTTCGCTGACTGGTGCGGGACGTTGATCTAGCAATGGTGTCTCGACTTCGCCTGGATAAACGTTCGTAATCCGGATGCCTCGATGAGCCTCTTCCAGCCCCACCGCCGTCCCTAGTCCAGTGGCGGCAAACTTGGATCCGCAATAGGCGATGCCTGCCAAATTAGCCGCTCGTTTCCCCGCGATAGAAGAAATATTGATAACCAGTCCATCTTGGCGATCTCGCATCTGCGGCAGCACAGCCCACAGCACGTTGTACACACCCGTGGCATTGATAGCCAAAATCTGGTCCCATTGTTCTGGTTGCATGTCCAGCATCGTTCGATTCTTGATGTTCATTCCGGCAGCGTTGATCACGACATCAATTTGGCCCAGCGTTTCGGTGGCCCAGCGAACCAATTCGACCACACTTTCTCGATCCGCAACATCGACCGTGCGGCCCCAGACGGGCAACGTATCGTCGTCCGCTTTCAGCGAAGTCACCGCATCTGCCAACACCGATTCTCGCCGCCCCGCAATGACAACTCGATATCCGTGCTGCAAAAACTGCTCAGCCGCGCCCAAGCCAATTCCCGTTCCGCCACCGATCACCAAAAGATTTTTCATGCTAGTTCCCAGAGCTTGATTTGCGATGGAAGCGATCAACAAGACCGACAGAAACTGCCGCTTCCAAACAGCAATGCGTATGACTGTACGCAATGATGTCGGCAATAGAACGTTTCATCAATCGGGCAGAACGCAAAAAATTGCCTGAGACGCTCCTGCAGTCAGAAAGAGTGCGTGACGTTGGATTGAACCGTTCGCCGATTTCGTCTCGAGCATTAGCCCAAGTGCGGAAACTCGCCGAAAGCGGCCAAACTGGGCCGAACCAGCCACGCAATCTAGATTCCGCTTCCATCACCTCGCCGCAAACGAATTCGATGGCACAAACGCAATCCGGATCGAAGTTCACGGGAATTGCCCGGTTTCGGAAAATTGTGACAGAACGTTTCGTTAAATATATAGAGACACCATGCAGCGGTTTCCAACTCGAATCCGACGAGGTACACAATGCTCAGAAAGAAGCGATGCTACGAAGTCTTGGAAGATCGACGACTACTGGCAGCGCAGGGCTTTGACTTAGTTCAAGCGTTCCAAGCAGATATCACTCGTCAATCCTTCGTCACGGACGTGGACCAGGACGGCTTGGATGACATTGTGATGGCGTTTCACGTTCAAGGAGACGTCCAGTGGAAACGCAATCTAGCGGACGTCGCGGGACAAGGTGATGTGTTTGGTTTGCCCCAGACTTTGTTTCGGGTTCCCGATGGATTTTCCGCCATGCAACGGGCCGATCGGATGTAAACGGGAAAACAGATTTTCTAGCTGTAAGCGAAACCTATTCATGGTTCTTGGCCAGCGATACGAATCTAGAATTCCAGCAACAGACATCGGAAATTCAACCGTTGGCTCGCATCCAAACATTGATGGTCAGCGATGCGGACGCGAATGGAAATCGCTTTGTGGTGGCGGCCAGCGAATCTCATGTGGAACTTCTTTCGCTTGATTTGAACCGCAACCTCAAGCGGCTCGACATGATCGAGTTAAACCTATATCGGCCGGAACGAATACAATTAGCCGACTGGGATGCCGACGGAAACGTTGAACTGTTCGCCATGACCAACGTTCCAGATGTCCGCACCAAATCGGTAGTCAAGATTGACATTCGCCATTCTCAATTTTCCGATCCGGTTACGCCAATGTTCTGCCGCCGATGACTTTTTGGTTTTACCTGGCGCAAGCGTTGCCGATGAAGCGAAGATCATGGTAACGCAGTGGAACAACTGGACGCTGTACGCCTGGCAGCAAGATCAGTTGGTTCCGCTGGTGTCTCGCACCATACCAGACTCAATGCCAACGTTGACCATTGACGATCTGGACGGAGATGGCGTGACCGAAATTTTGGCGTTGGGCGATGCCCAACTTGTTCGATTGGATTTTGATCTCCAACTGCTCAGCCAATTTCCGATGTCGTCGGATCGTCATCTGGACTGTATCTCACGCCCCGGTCTTTGCTTCTGTGGGACAGGTGACCCCAGACGATCGGCGTGAACTAATTGTGCAGACCGATGCGACGATGTCGTGGTATGCTCAATCGCCAGGCACGTTTCACGAAATCGAAACGTTCGCCTTGAATCATTATCTGTCCGACGCTGCCGATTTTGACCAGACGGCCAAGACGATTTGGTAATGCGGTCGTCCAAAGCGCGAAGTGTGGTTGTCTTCGCAAAATTTCACGCCCGTGCCGCTTCATCTTCCGCTGGTTCGACTGACGTCGCCATCCAGGACATTGACAGTGACAGTTTCTGGATTTCGCCTGGCAAGCCCATTCGACCATTTATGCCACTCGTTTTGATGCCAACCAACAGCAGTTTCGGCCCGTGGAAACGCTGGTGGAAGCTTCTGCCAATATTTCGTCGTTTCAGATCCAAGACGTGGACGGTGATGGACTTCCGGATATCGTTTTGGTCAAGATCAACTTCCTCGGCACGCTGGACGTCTTACTCAATCAGGGAGATCAGCGTTACGAACTGGCCCAGTCTTTTGCGAACGTGACGTCCCTGACGGGTGACATTGCAATTGCGGATCTGGACGGGAATGACGCTCCGGACATTGCCGTGGGTTCCATCGACGCCTCCTTGGTTCCTCGGGTCCATTTCGGTGCTGTTCAATCGGCAAGGACGCTTTGAAGATCCGCTGCAAGTTTCATTGGCGCAGAGAGTTTCTCGCCACGCTGGATGCGAATGGCAATGGCCGCGATGAGCTACTGGTTAACGAAACAACCACCAGTAGTTCTTCGCCCAGCACATTGCTGCTGGAATGGGATTCCGAAACAAACCGCCTAGACGTAGTTACCAATTTGGAAGGCGGTATCCAACGAGTGACTCGAGTGCGTGACGAAGATGGCGATGGACGAGATGACATTCGCGCGATTTCGGATTCGGGCTATTCCGCATGGAACGGCACGGAGAACGGTCTGGAAAGAACGCGTCTTTTCAATCCGGCTGGGCGGATGACCTTTGCAACGCTAGTGGATGTGGACAAAGACGATGTCGACGAATTTGTGTTTGCCAATTCATACGCCTCGCAGCTGACCACGCATTTTGCCGATCCGACGTATGCCAGCGCCGGGCAACCGTCGTTTCCAGTGCAAACTTGGCACGGATCCTACGCAAACTTTCACGTCGCGGGCGACTTTGACGGAGACGGACAAACGGACTGGGCAACGCTCAACGCTAGCGGCCTGTATATTGCCGCAGCGGGATCGTCTAGCCATGAATTGCAATCGTGGTTTGATGCGAGCCAATTCGATTTAGACGGAGTGATCGATGTCTTTGCCTTGCATCAGCCGGAACTGAGACGAGACACCATTGGGTTCGTCGTTTCAAATCGAATGGTGCAATTGGATTTGTTTGCGGGCCATGCTGTGTCGACCCTGGCATTTCGTTTCCAGAACGGAAACTGTTTTCCCAAGATCTTGATCTAGACGGACGAACCGATCTGATCTGGACCGAACGGGATGCTGCCGACAATACGTACCACGTGATGTGGGCTCGGCAAACCGAACACCAGCGTTTTCAGTCTGCTGAGCGACTGGATTCCGTGGGCGAATTGCAGTTCTATGTCAACGATATCTGGTCGGTCGATTTAAACGGTGATGCCAAGAACGATGTGGTCGTCGCGACTCGTGCGGATATCTTTCTGGCCTTATCGGATGACGACGGTCTTTCTCGCTTCAAGCCGTTGAACGGTCAGTTTCACGCCAACGCCATTCGCACGGCAGACTTGGATGGGGACGGCGATCAGGACTTGGTCGCTAGAAGTTCCATGATGACCGTCATCTACGAAAATGATGGCGACGGCAATCTTCGCTTGCAACAGCGAGTCGGTTCGTTGCAGCAAAACTCCAGGGCAGATACATTTGGAAATCTGCTGCTGGCAGACCTGGATGCGGATGGGCGTATCGACATCGGCAGCAGTTCCACTTGGTATCGGAACCAAACAAATCGTTTTGGCGAACGTGCTTTTGAACCACAAGTCGATCATCTGCCGGTTCGCTTTGATGTGGTAATGGAAACGAATCCACCGAGTCAAAATCGAGTGCTGGATCTTGAATCGGGACAGCAGTACCAATTGACCGATGTGCCCGAATCACCGACGGATTCGCCCTTTGTACCGGCTCGAGACAACTTGCATCTCGCTCTGCTAGACGCCGTCTGGGCCGACGTCGATGGCGACGGGACCATGGAAATTGTGGCGGCTGATCGCAATGCGTTATGGCTGTTCGAGCCGGTTCTGGATGGTTGGACGAAAGTACCAAGATTTTGGACGGGCGCTTTGATGAGTTAGCGGCGCTGGACGCGAACCAAGATGGAGCGGATGAAATCTATCAACCTCAGGTGCGAGGCTGGTTGCGAATGGACCAGGGACATTGGATCGGTCACATTGGCAACTATGACAGTTCCGACACAACGTTTGCCAACGCTTTTGACTACGATAACGATGGAGATTTAGATCTAGGATATAGCACACGGTCCGGTGGCTATTTCTCGGAAAACATCGCCAGGACAACTCATGAACTCTCAGGCTATCCGCTTAGCTTCCCAAGGCGAAACATGGGTCGTGGGTCAGCTGGATTCGGACAGCGCGAGAACGATATCGTGACGGCGTCTCGAAGAACTCTGTTTCTGCATTTCAATATCGGCTCGGAAACGTTTAACACGAACCGTCCCGAACGGCAAATTCTGTTCGATCACAATGTCTTGCCCGCACTGGCCGATCTGAACCATGATGGTTGGACCGACTTGTTGGTTGCCACAAATGGTCAAGTTCGCTGGTTCGCTAATTCGGCGACAGGTCTTGCTGACGAATCACAATTATTGGCAGAATCGGACGTCGCCGACGCATTGGCCTTTCACTCGCAAGACATCGACGGTAACGGAGAAATCGATTTTCTGCTGGAAGGTGTGTCTGACACACAGATTTTGCTTGCTAACGGTGGCAGCTATGTGCGTGCCCCGCTGCCCGGTACAGATTTGAAGTTTGCCGAACGAGACTTGGACGGCAGCGCGAAAATTCTGAGCATCGGCGTGCACGGCCAGCTGCAAATTTCATCCGTCACTCAAGATTTGGCAGTGACAACGTCGGTCATCCATCGGCGATACTCGCGGCCTGTAGCCGCAGATTTTGACCAACACGACGGGCGGCTGGGTTCTTGACGTACCGCGGTGACCGTAGGCGTCAGTCTTGGCCGTCACGAAGCTGCTGCCGGCGAAAACCACATCATCGTCAATGAAGACTACACCTCTGGTCAGTTTCCGGCCGACGTCAATGGCGATGGTTGGCTGGACGTTGCGATCATGGAAAATCGATACTTCACTTGGTTCGCAAACCAACGCGGCGCGGCGTTTGAAATACAGCCCGCATTTGACTTTGAACCATCCATAATGACGCAAATGGCTGACTTAGATAACGACGGTGATCTGGACCTTCTTCGACATGTTGGTTCGCAGGGAATCGTTTGGAACGAAAACTTAGACGACCATTTCGGCGCAGATCAGTTGTTAATAGACGTTGAAAGTCGAGTTCAGCAGGTCATCGTTTTCGACGCGAATCAAGACGGTTTGAATGAGCTGCTGGTGACGTTTCCATCCGGTCTTGCTCAGTTGCATTTGGGAATTGGCCATGGAGCCATCGCGGCACAGCCGATTGTGTTGGACGTGCCGTGGAGCGTAACGACCGCCGCTGATGTAGATCAAGACGGACGAATTGATTTATTGGGTGATAACGGACAATGGCTGCGCAATGCGGGACACGCTTTTGCGGAAGCTGTCCAGTTGATTCCGGAAACACATATTGCGCGGTGAAAGACTATGATCACGATGGTGACATGGACTTGGCAGTGGATCACTATGCCGGTTGGCGAGAAAACAATGGCCAGGAAATTTTCCGTTCGGCACGAATTATTGCCACCAGAATTTGCAAACCTGGAACCTCGGCCCATCGACTTGAATCGGGACGGCATTGATGAATTCCTGGTGACGGATCTTGCGATTGGTATTGTCGAATCGAAATCAATGTACGATTTCAATAGGGATGGAAGATTGTCCGCTGCGGACCTCCAGCCATTGCACGCGGCGATTCACTCCACATCCGACGAATTGCGATTTGACGTGAATCATGATGGACGAGTTTCCAGAATTGACGGAGTCATTTTTGTGGAAACGATCTTGCAATATGGACGTCGCCGACGTCAACGCGGATAGCGTTTTTGATTCGGCCGATTTGGTGCAGATGTTTCAAGCGGCCGAGTACGAACAAGGCGCTACGGCCACGTGGTCACAGGGCGATCTCGACTTGGACGGAAGGTTCGATTCGGCCGATTTGGTATTCGCGTTTCAGCGATCTGTTTTTCGTCAAGGCAATTAGGCATTTTATCTATTGTTCAACGTCATTCCGCCATTTTTTCGCCGCAAACAGGCGCTTCCCTGCGTCTTCGGAACGGCTTGTCTTGCTTCCGTTTTTTACGTCTGCTACGCTGAACCGTTTGCACTTGGTTCGCTGAAACGAACAGGGCGAACCGAACCGTTTGAAGTAGCGTTTTCGTAGCCCGAAACGTAAGTGAGGGTAAATTGGCCGCTTCTGCAGTCCCTCGCTGACGCTTCGGGCTAGGAAATACGCAGAAGTCCGTCGCTGACGCTTCGGGCTAGAAATTCGGCCGGGAAAACGCAAGGGTGATATTTCAACAAGCGTTAGTAACGGACGTGTCGGACAAACCAATGTGCAGGCTTCAAAAAGCCATTTAGCGAACGTGATGATTGAACCGTCGAGTCGACAGCTGGGAGACATCATTGGATTACCTGGTACCGAATAACGATCGTGAACAAGAATCGATTCAAGGTCGCGGCGCGCAGTCAACAATTTGCAGGACATCAGCGTCGCATTGCCTCGTGACCAGATGATCGTCATCACCGGACCCAGCGGTTCGGGCAAGAGTTCGTTGGCGTTTGACACTTTGTTTGCAGAAGGCCAACGACAGTATTGAAAGCCTATCGGTTTATGCTCGGCAATTTCTGGACCAGCTGCAACGTCCCGATGTGGACTTGATTGAAGGGGCTGCAGCCGACCATTTGCATTGATCAGGTAGCGTACGGGACAGCTGAACCGTCGCAGCACGGTTGCCACTGTCACGGAAGTCTATGATCACTTGCGATTATTGATGGCTCGATTGGGCAAGGCCGATTGCTACAAATGCGGCCAGCCGATTCAGCAGCTCAATCCCGAGCAGATTCAAGATCGCCTGATGGATTTGCCAGAAGACACCAAGATGATGTTGATGGCGCCGATGGTCCGAGGCCGCAAGGGCATCCACCGTGATGTGTTTGCAAAAATTCGCAAAGCCAGGTTTCGAGCCCGAATCGACGGGATGGTCTACGACCTGGACGATTTGCCCGAACTTTCGCCCAAAAAGAATCACCAAATCGATGCGATTGTAGATCGAATCATCATTCGTCCCGGCGTGCGAGCTCGTTTGGGCGAATCGATCCGGTTGGCTATCAATCACGGCGAAGGCTTGGTGGTGGCGTGTTATTTGCTGCCCGATCAAGATGCGCAATGACGAATGGCATGACGAACTCTTTAGCACGCGTTACGCCTGTCCCGATTGCAATATCAGCTACGCCGAACTGGAGCCTAGAACTTCCAGTTTCAACCAGCCCCTACTGGCGGCTGTGAAATCTGTGAAGGCTTGGGGACGCTGGAAGAATTTGATCCGGAGATGATCATTCCTGACACATCGTTGTCACTGGCCAACAGCGCCGTGCGGCTTGGAAGGCACCGGCTGCAACGCTGAAGAAAGGACGATTAGCACTAGAAAAATTCTTGGATGCGGCCAAGATTCCAATCGATTCAACCGTAGCGTTCTGCCACCGCAATGAACGAAGAACTTTTTTACGGTGACCAGAAGAACTTCTTGGGGTTGGTGATGCTGCTAGAACAAGAATATTCGACCTGTCGCAGCAAGACGCATGAGCGAGTTGGAAGCGTTTCGCGGTCAGCGGTGCAAAGCGTGCGGCGGTTCGCGACTTCGCCAGGAAGCGATGAACGTTCGCTTGCACGACAAAGCGATCCACGAGATCACTCGGCCGCCCATCACCGACGCCATTATTTTCTTTGACTCCATCCCCTTAGACGACAGGGAGGAACCGATTGGCCGACCGCTGTTGAACGAGATTTCCAAACGCCTGCAGTTCTTGCAAAAAGTAGGCGTTGGCTATTTGACGCTGGATCGATCAGCGGACACGCTCAGCGGCGGAGAATTGCAACGAGTCCGCTTGGCGACGGGCATCGGTTCGGGCTTGGTAGGCGTTTGCTACATTTTGGACGAACCATCCATCGGTCTGCATCCGCGAGATAACCAGCGATTGATTTCGTCACTGCGTGAACTCCAAGGATTAGGCAACACGGTCATTGTGGTCGAACATGACGAAGCGATGATGCGGCAAGCAGACCACTTGTTGGACATCGGTCCCGGCGCCGGTACGTTAGGCGGTACGATTTGTGCTCAGGGCACGCCTGCACAAGTTGCCGCCAACGGTTCCATCACGGGCAGTTTTCTTTCAGGGCGAACCAAAATTGACGTTCCGCAGCAGCGTCGCAAAACGACCAAGACCAATTCGATCACCATCGAAGGAGCTTCACTGAACAATCTGCAGGACGTGGAAGTTCGCATTCCGTTAGGCGTGTTGGTGTGCGTGACCGGCGTCAGTGGTTCGGGCAAGAGTTCGCTGATTTACGAAACATTGGCGCCGGCGCTGATACGACGCTTGGGAGGCATGGCGGCCAAACCGGGACCGCATACCAGTCTGCGTGGCGTGAAGCAAATTGACAAAGTGATTCAAATTGATCAAACGCCCATCGGTCGGACGCCGCGCAGCAACCCGGCAACGTTCACGGGATTGTTTGACGAGATTCGCAAAGTCTTTGCGGGAACGCGAGAAGCCAAACAACGAGGTTTCAATGCTTCGCGTTTTAGCTTTAACGTCAAAGGCGGGCGGTGCGAAGCGTGCCAGGGTCAAGGAACGCAGAAAATTGAAATGAGCTTCCTGCCCGATATGTACGTGACGTGCGACGAATGCCACGGCGCAAGATTCAATTTGCAGACATTGCGAGTTCGCTACAAGGGACAATCGATTGCAGACGTGTTGGAAATGCGAGTGGACGAAGCGGTGGAATTCTTTGAAAACTTTTCGAACATTTCGCGATTGGTGAAAACACTGCACGACGTGGGGCTCGGCTATCTACCGCTTGGCCAAGCCTCGACAACTTTGTCTGGCGGCGAAGCTCAGCGAATCAAGCTGGCCACAGAACTGGCACGAATTGACACTGGAAAAACGCTGTATTTATTGGACGAACCCACCACCGGCCTCCATTTTGTCGATGTCCAGAGGTTACTGAACGTGATGAATCAGCTGGTCGACAAGGGAAATACGGTGGTGGTGATTGAACACAATTTGGACATCATCAAGTCGGCCGATTGGCTGATTGATCTGGGTCCGGAAGGCGGACAAGCCGGCGGACAAGTCATTGGCACCGGCACGCCCGAGGAACTGACACAGCTGGACGCAAGTCACACGGGATTGGCATTGCGAGAAGTACTGGCGGACAGAGACAAATCCGTTGCGTAGAATCTAATCAAGGGTTCGTGCTTAGGAAATTGCAAAAACGAGTGACGACGCGGGAGAAAAGAATGATTCGCTTTCATCAATGGTTATGGCTATATGTCTTGGCAATTCCCACATTCGCACAAACGCCGGATCGCTTGCAACCGCAAGTTTATCGGATCGAACCGAGCGACGATGTTCAGTTTCGCCTGCAAGATTTGCTGGTAAAGGCGGTACCGGGTGACGTCATCGAATTTTCATCCGGACGATTCGAATTGAACCGACAGATCGATATCGCTACGGACAATATCACGTTGCGAGGCCAGGGTGCGGAGCAAACGATTCTCAGTTTTCGCGGCCAGCAGTCGGGTGGGCAAGGTATCGAAGCGACCGGCAATAACTTTGTGGTCGAAAAACTGGCCGTGGAAGATACGGCGGGTAATGCCATCAAAGTGAATGGTTCGAAAAACGTGACATTTCGCGAAGTCCGAGTGGAATGGACCGGCGACGCGAAGTCCAGTAACGGTGCGTACGGCCTGTATCCAGTGCAATGCGAAAACGTGTTGATCGAAGCGTGCGTGGCCAAAGGAGCGTCCGATTCAGGAATCTACGTCGGGCAAAGTCGTCGAGTGATCGTGCGGAATTGTCGTGCGGAACGCAACGTGGCGGGCATTGAAATTGAAAACACGGTCGATGCCGATGTGTATGACAACGTGGCCACCAACAACGCCGGCGGTTTGCTGGTATTCGACTTGCCCGGACTGCAGCTGAAAGCGGGGCAACGAGTTCGACTGTTTCGCAACAAAGTGAACGCCAACAATCACAAGAACTTTGCGGCCGAAGGCAATATTGTGGCCATGGTGCCGTCCGGAACCGGCGTGATGGTTCTGGCAACGGACCAAGTGGAAATCTTTGACAATGAAATCATGGACAACCAGACGTCCAACATTTCCGTGGTCAGTTATTTGATTTCCAGCAAGAAAGTCAAAGACCCGGATTACGATCCGTACTGCAAAACGGTTTCGATTCACGACAATCAGATTTCTGGCGGAGGCCAGAAGCCCAGCGGACTGGTGGGCAAAATGCTGATGCCTGTTTTGGGTGCCACGTTTCCAGACATTCTGTTCGACGGCATGACGCAACCAATCGAACGCACTGACAACCCAGTGGCAGCGGAAAAACTAGCCATTTGGAATAACGGTGATGCGACGTTCGCCAATTTCAAACTCGCCGAATTAAATCCCACGGCTATTCTGACCGGCAAATATAAGGCGTCCCGCGACCTAACACCGCACTCCCAACCTCGACCGGTGGCGCTGCCCGCAGTGGCCTTGCTGCCGCACGAAGCGCCTGTCCCGACGGCCGATCCAACCATCATGGCCTATCGTTCCGCTCCGGAACGGCTGAGCGAATGGGGATTTTTCGAAGGCAATGGCGCATCGCAAACGCCAGCTGCCGGTGTAGTTCCCTATGATTTGAACACGCCGCTGTTTTCCGACTACACCAGCAAATACCGCTTTATTCGAATTCCGCCCGGATCCCAAGCTCGGTTTACGGATTCGGGTGTGCTCGACTTTCCAGACGGGACCGTGATTGCCAAAACGTTTGCCTATCCGCACGATGAACGCGATCCGTCGCAAGGAGAACGACTGCTGGAAACTCGGATCGAACTTCGTCAGGGAGATGCCTGGGTGGGCTATGCGTATCAGTGGAACCAAGAACAGACCGATGCCACGCTGTTGTTAGGTGGCGGTGAAATGGAGGTGGCTTGGATTCGAAAAGATGGTCAGACGTTCACGCACCGCTATGAAATCCCCAATGCCAATCAATGCTTGAATTGCCATTCGCAGGACAAGGCCTTCGTACCGCTCGGCCCGACCGCTCGGAATTTAAATCGTTCCTTCCAATTCGCTGACGGCCATGCCAACCAGTTGTCACACTTGGCCAAGATCGGGCAGCTGATGGATTTGCCTGACCAAGTAGAAACTTTTCCGGTGGCCGACGATTCGGCGACAGGTTCGCTGCATGATCGAGCGAAAGCGTGGTTGGACGTCAACTGTGCTCATTGCCATAGTCCACACGGGACCGCTCGTACATCCGGTTTGGATTTGCGATTTGATCAGACCGATCCCAGCAAGTATGGCGTTTGGAAATCTCCAGTGGCTGCGGGGCACGGTTCGGGCGGCCACGACTACGATATCGTTCCCGGCAAGCCCGACAAGTCGATTTTGCTGTTTCGCATCGAAGCGACCGACCCCAGTGTGCGGATGCCCAATGTCGCCAGAACCTTGGTGCCGACCGAAGCCGCCGATTTAATTCGCGAATGGATTGCCTCGATGCCCACACAGCCCAAGGAAGCGTCGGAACGCTAAATTGCGATTCGCGACGAAAAGGAATATCGTTTGAATACGTTTGACGAAACGACGTTGGCCGAATTCCGTCACTCGGCGGCCAAGCTACTGCGGATGCCCATTGCCGAACGTCGAACGCTGCTGCAAGCGTGTATCGCTGGCGTTGCCAGAAATGTCGATTCGTGGCTGGAGGCGGCGTGGCGAGCCAAACGGATTTCCGCGAATAGTGCCGCTGCGGCCGAAGACATTTTGACCGGGCCGGTGGCCACATTACGGTATCTTCGTCTGCTGGACCAAACGTTGGCCGATGTTGCAAAGCAAGATCGGCCGAATCTGCCAGGACGTCCACGTACTTCGCAAGGTCGCTGGAAGATACCTGTTTTTCCGACTCGCAGCTTGTTCGACCGATTGCTGTTTTTGGGACTGTCGGCCGAAGTTTGGATGTCGGCAGAAGCGACCGAACAGACTCTATTTGGAAACCATCTGCGCAGCGCCACAGGCCAAGCTCAACAGAAGCCCGTGGTCACGCTAGTGTTGGGAGCGGGAAATGTTTCATCCATTCCGGCAACCGATGCGTTGACCAAGATTTTTCAAGACAGCCAAGCGGTGGTGCTGAAAATGAATCCGGTCAACGAATACTTGGGGCCCATTTTTGCGGATGCATTTGCGCCGCTTGTCGACGCTGGCTTCTTGCGAATTGTTTACGGTGATGCGGAATTCGCTGCCAAGTTGATTGCGTCGGATAATATCGATCGCATTCACATCACAGGTTCGGACCGAACGCACGATGCCATTGTCTGGGGTTCGACCGTCGAGGAACAAACAGACCGCAAACGTACGAATCAGCCTCGGCTCACCAAACCAATCACCAGCGAATTGGGCAACGTCAGTCCGTGGATCATCGTTCCCGGCAAGTATAGTCAGCGGCAGTTGCGATTTCAGGCAGAAAACATTGCGGCTTCGATTACGAATAATGCGTCGTTCAATTGCATTGCTACCAAGATGTTGATCACTTGTTCTTCGTGGGATCAGCGAGACCAGTTTCTAGAGCTGCTGGAAGAAATTCTGGCGGCGGTGCCTGGACGGTTTGCGTACTATCCGGGTGCGCAGGAGCGATTCGTGCAATTCGCAGGATTCGAACCAGACGATGCCGAACACTTGCCGTGGACGGTGGTTCGCGACGTCCATCCGCAACAGCAACCGCAGATGTTTACGGACGAATCGTTCGTTTGCGTCGTGGGTGAAACGACATTGGACGCTGGTTCGCCGACCGAATTTTTAAACTCGGCCGTTGACTTTGCGAACGATCAAATGTGGGGCACACTGTCAGCAGCGCTGACCGTACCGCCCGAATTCGAACATCAGCAACCGGGCCAATTGGACGCAGCGATCGATCGTTTGCGTTATGGCGTTGTCGGCATCAATCAATGGCCGGGCGTGGTGTTCGCGTTGATGTCGACTCCATGGGGTGCCTTCCCTGGTTCCACGCTGGACAACATCCAGAGCGGTATGGGCAGTGTGCACAACACGTACTTGTTGGATTGTCCGGAAAAAACCGTGCTGCGTTCTTCGCTGACGATGTTTCCCAAGCCCGTTTGGTTTTCCACTCACCGCTGTCCAGAAAAAGTGGCCGAACATTTGCTGGACTTTTATATTCGCCCGAATTCTTGGCGACTGCTACCGATTTTGACCTGCGCGATCCGAGGCTAATGGGATTGCGGATCGTCTGACAATTCGCGCAGACCCAGAACATTTAGTAGCTGGTGCCATTACGCCTGCTTGCCGAGATTTTGAATGAGGTTGGCAATCAATTCAGGATTGTCTTGTTCAATCAGATGATCGATGGTGGCTTGCTTGACGCCCAGTTTTCCTAGATGCAGGGCAATGCTCGCCCAGTGTTTTTCGCGTTTCTTGCCTTCGGAGAGATACAGTTCCGTGATCAGCTCTTGAACGCGTTGAAACGCAATCGATTCTCGGTTGTCATAATAGTTCTTAATGACTTTTTGCTGGTATTTGGAAAATTCGGCCATAGTGCATCCCCAAAGTGGTATGAAATAACGAGTTTACTGCGACTCGGAATCGCCAAGCAAACGACGTCAAGATTCTTCGTCCAGTTTCGGCAAATGGATCGACAAACCGTGCATTCTATTGTCAATTTTCCAGTTCGTCGCGACTTCTTGGCGATTGGTGCGAACAAGTGCCAGCTTGGCTACAGATCCGCGACTTGGTAAACCGATGACGGATAGGCATCATTGGTGGTTTTCCCGTCGAATCGTGCATGTTAGATTTTAGCGTCGGTGGAACGGAGGCAAAGTGCCTGGAAATCTGGGCCAAGCCGCATTTATCGCTCGAATTCGCTTGGAACGTCAATGATTCATGCGTTCGAGCTTGGAACCACAATCACTTATCATCACTTTGACCGTTTTTTGAGTGTCGGGATTTGATCTATGCCGGTCGTAAAATTCGTTAAAGAACAAAAAGAAATCAATGTTCCTGCAGGTTCTAATCTTCGGACCGTCGCGTTAAACGCCGGGATTAACGTGCACCAGGGGTTAAACGGAATCGGCGCATCGGCCAACCGCTATTTCAACTGTAAAGGTTTGGGGCAATGTGGCACGTGCCGTGTAAACATTGTGAAGGGTATGGAAAACGTGAATTCGCCCGGTATGGTCGAAAAATTCCGCTTCAAATGCCCCGTGCCCGATCCGATTCCAGCACTCGCCTACATTGGGCACGAAGACACCATGCGTCTGTCTTGCAAGACGATTGTGAACGGTGATATCGAAGTGGAAACAGGCCCCGAAATAGACTTGTTTGGCGAAAACTTTTTCAGCTAAGTCAGCAGGACGGGCTATCGTGAAGCAGATCATTGCCGTGGTCCGCCCGTTTGTCGCGGATAAGGTTCTTAACGGGCTGAAACGAGCTCCACTGGAAGCGTTATGCGTTCGCGAAGTCAAAGGTTACGGCCGACAGAAGAATCATCTGGACGAATACGACGGCAGTGAATTTGCCTTGGCGTTTCTACCCAAAGTTGAGATCTCGTTATGGGTCGAAGACGCTCGACTGGAAAGCATCCTAGCCAAGGTCAAAGAGTCGGCCAACACGGGCCGCATGGGTGACGGCAAGATCTTTGTCCTACCCACCACTCACGAACGAGTCATCGATTTCTAGCCGGTTCAAGTTTAGCCAGGAATTCAAAATCAACTAGCGTTTCCGCCTTCCTTCGAATTACAAAGCGCGTGCGTGATTTTCTCCATGTGAAAGTAGAGCCATTCCGTTCGAGTATAAACGGCGTGGCCCAACATCTGTTGCTCCAACTGATTGGGCGAATCTTGATAGTCAACCAAGAACGTCGTCCCCTCGGAAGGCACTCGTTGCCCCAGACGTAACCGAGCAATCAAGTCTCGCCGTCGAATGCCGTGTTCAATCAGTGTTCGAAACGCACGTTCCGCAACCTGCTTTCGCCAAGACAGCAAGTACGGCCAGAAATTGGAACCCGCAATACCAATTTGATGCACCCAATCGCCGGCGGGAATGCCCGATTCCACAATCCGTTTCCCAAGTTCGCTCCAATCACCGTGCAAAGCAGACAGATAGTCAGCCTCTGTTAATGACAAATCGGGCTGATGATGGACAAAGTGCAACAACGATTCGTAGCCGACGTTTCCCAGCCGTAACGAATGGGCGTACCCAAACATTACGATATCCAGCGCCCGAAACAACAGGCCTAGCGACACTTCCGATTGCACATCCGTCGGTGAAACGTTCATCGCCGCCGGAGGCGCGGGCGTGCGAATGATCACGCCGGAATTGACGCAATTCGCTGGTTTCCGTTGAGCTATTCAGATGTCAACACCGTCGCGTACCGCGTGACTATGTCCCCACAACATGATTCGTTTTGGCGAAAGCGTTGCTGGATTTCGTTCGCGCTAAATCCCACGCCGCGACCACTCGACCCGAATGATGATTTTCACTGGACCAACGAAACAACCGCCACTTCAATTTTCTGGCGAGTTTGACCAGCGTTTAATGCCTGCTGCAGCAGACTAGCAAATTGCTGCGTGTAGTTGCCGCTTTCCGTCATGAAGCTATCCACCAATTGCTTGCGTTGACGTTCTAGCGTTTCAGCCGCGTCTGGCAACCAACGACCGACTTCACGAATCAGACCAAAGGCGTCGTTACCCGTAAACGTGCCATGGACTAAATAGATGGCGGCTACGCCGGCTTCAGCCAACGTCTTGCCAAAGCGAGCCATCCCTTGCTGGAAAGCCAAGGTTCCAGACTGCGGCGGTAGATGCGGACGCAGCAAGTGATACGGTGCCTGCGGCAAGGCAGACGAATAGGCTTGGTGACGGAAACGATTTTCGACCGGCATTGTGTGATACGAGTTTTGGTGAGCGAAACAAAAGGAACAGTCTAGTCCAGTGCATCATTACTCGCCAGATTTAGAATGGGTTATGATCACTTTGGTGCGAAAGAAAGCGCAAAGACGCAAGATCACCCAGCCCCAATGAACCAAATGTGGCCTTGTCTGGATTCCCTTTGCGTCATTGCGGCTTTGCGTTCCGTAATCCTGTGCGTAAAGAATGATTCAGCAAGCAACACGCCTCAGCGAACAATCGTTTCCTGCGCACTTGAAGTACATCTTAAACAGTCCAGGATAGTGCGGATTTGGTCTTCGCGGTTCCGATGGCGGTTACGAACTGGTGTCTCGCGCAGCGGTTCGTACCGTGCCTGAACCAAATGAATCTGGCGTGGCAATCTCATTTGGAATTCTGGTCGGCTGGCTAGTGCGTCGTCGGCGGTCCGTGCCGTAGCATTAAAACACACGCAGCGGCGCGGAGTTGCGTAGAAAAATAATTCGCAAGAGTCCTCTGCGCTTGATCCTCGTCCAACCGCCAAGCGACACGCTTGTTCCGTTGGGTTCTACTCTTGCATCTTGCCTTCCAGCTCTTGGGCACGCTTCTCCAGACGCTCAATCACTGCTATTTGCATTCTACCGAGCTTGAGCAACTCGACACGCGAAAGATCTTCAAGTGGGGATCGGATTGGCTCATGCCGAGCATCTACCAACACGGCTTCCAGTCGATCGAATAGTTGTTCGTTGGCCTCTTGGCACATCGGCAGCAAGCGGTCGCGAATTGTCGCATTGTCAAAACGGCTGTGCCACAGCAGACGCGTTTGATTCGCCGAAACGGATGTCAGCGTTACCGTTAGAATAAAATGAGGTTCGGGCAAGTGTTCGATGACAATTTGCTCTGGCGAAATACTGCGAAAAACGTTGTGGTTGGGATAGTCCGTTCCATTCGGCCCGTGCATGGTCAATTTCCAGTGGCCGCCGGCGCGAAAATCGAATTCGTGAAATGAATTGGTGAAGTCTTTCGGGCCCCACCATTGTTTCAGTTGCTCTGGATCGGAAAATGCCGCGAATACGACGGCTTGCGAATAGGGGAAGTCTCGCTGGTGAACCATGTCACACTGACTCTGTTCTTGAATGTGCGAGATATCAAAGATGGGACGAATTTCCACAGTCCCCTTCTGTGCAGGCGGCAGCTGACTGGCAATGTCAATGGCTTCATCCAAGTTGGCAACGTCAATGACGTAGTAGCCACCCAGTTGTTCTGTGGTTTCCGCAAACGGACCGTCCGTGATCATTCGTTTTCCGGAACGAACTCGCAGACTGGTTGCCGTGGTCACCGAATGAAGCGGCGCGGCGGCGATGAACTTTCCTTCGGCTTCCAGCTTTTGGCAAATCCGGTTTGATTCGATCATGCATGCTTCGCGCTCTGCATCGGAATAACACTGTTCGTCACCATAAATCAATAACATGTATTTCATAAGTTCGCTCCAAACCTGATTTGACCTGAAAGAGTTTGAATGAATGATTGAATGAACGGCTACTTCGCCACGCGACGATGGTTACCTTCCATGAATTGCTGCCACTGGCCATCGTCCAGCTGCATGCGAGACCGGAGGATCCAATGATCGGGCGAAGCGATTTCAATTTCGTCCTGGTACTGCGTCATGCCGGTTCCGTCGAATTTAGGACCTTCCACGTTCAAAACCAGTCGTTGCTGTTCATCCAATTGGCCTTCGTAAATCCACAAGTGGGTCATCATCGATGCAGTGAACGTGCCAACGTATCGCTGCTTGGTGGGGTCGTAGCCAAGCGAAAACAATGACGTCCACGGATCTCCTTCGGGCGAAACGCCGTTGCATTCCAATAGGTACCACAATCCTCCGAATGTTTTCGCGCGAACCGTACCTCGTGCCGATTGCGTCGATCCGTCCGGGCCAGCACATTCATGGGCG
Source organism: Pirellulaceae bacterium (assembly GCA_041399205.1). Lineage (GTDB taxonomy): Bacteria > Planctomycetota > Planctomycetia > Pirellulales > Pirellulaceae > JAGQOZ01. The sequence continues at coordinate 99,188 of JAWKTK010000017.1, forward strand.
AATTCCCAGTCACCCAATAGTGGCTGAAACCATTCGTGTTCCCTTTGCGGATTGCCAAACATGATTGGTCCTTTTCAGCAAATGTTGTTTTCCTGTGTCCACGAATAGTCGTTCCAGACACACCGGAATCGACAACGCATGGGAAAATTCGTGCGAAAAATAGCGTGTTCCGCTGCGGCGATAAGCGACAAGTCATTTTGGCCAAACAGTTTAGCATCGTGTTACAGTTCGTCTAACCGCTTGGCAAGGAATCGTCGTTCCGGGGCTTGCTGTGCGAGTGACAGTGCCGTGTGGTAGGCATGGCGAGCTTCTTCGGTGCGTCCTAACCGACGCAAAAGATCGGCCTGCGCGGCATACGCCAAATGAAAGGCCGATAACTCACCTCGATCTAAAATCGCGTTGACAATCTGCAGTCCTGCGTCCGCTCCGTGGACCATGGCTACCGCGACAGCTCGATTCAATTCCACCACCGGTGACGAGTCGATCGAATACAACGCAGAATACAAAGCCAAAATCTGCGGCCAGTCGGTCAAGTCAGCTGCTGTTGCGCTGGCATGGACGGCAGCGATGGCCGCTTGCAACGAATACACGCCAACTCGATCCATCCCTAACGCTCGTTCGACCAGCGCCAACCCTTCCGAAATCATCGCCGCGTCCCAGCAACTTCGATCTTGATCTTCCAATAGAACGATGTCGCCGATTTGATTGGTTCGAGCGGTGCGGCGAGATTCGTGCAGTAGCATCAGCGCCAAAAGCCCGATTGTTTCGGCTTCTGGTGCCAATTGTACTAGCAAGCGACATAGTCGAATTGCTTCGGCCGAAAGTTCTGTTCGCGTCACTTGTTCGCCCGAAGAAGCGGAATAGCCTTCGTTGAAGACTAAGTAGACTACGGCCAGGACGGAATCCAGGCGTTCGTGAAAATCATCTTCGTCGGGAATGGAAATCGGGATTCCAGCGTCACGGATTTTTGCTTTGCCTCGCACGATGCGTTGCGCCATGGCGGACGGATTGACCATAAACGCAGCAGCAATCTGTTCGGTAGAAAGACCACAGATTTCTCGTAAGGTCAACGGAACCTGAACTGCCGGATCGATGGCCGGATGACAACACGCAAAGATGAGCCGCAGTCGGTCGTCTTCAATAGTCTCATTCGATTTTTGTCGATTGGCGGCGGCCAGTTCCAGCACGTGCTGTGCAATGTCAGGCGTCAATGCGTCTAAGCGACCCTGGCGACGCAGAGTATCAATTGCCTTGAATCGGCCCGTAGAAATCAACCAAGCGGTTGGGTTGTCCGGAATCCCGTCTTGCCGCCAGCAATCGACGGCAATGGAAAACGCTTCTTGTGTGGCCTCTTCAGCCAGGTCAAAGTCTCGCAACATTCGCACCAACGATGCGTAAATGCGCGTCGAGTTAGCACGATAGATAGATTCGATTTGACTTTGCCAGTGGCTGAAGTTGGAGTTGGACATCACCGAATTATGGCAAATTCGGCGAATCAATTTCAGTGGCGATCATTCCATTTTCAGCATCATGCGAATTTCGTTGCCCGTATCGTTAAAGGCGACTTCGCTCATGAAGTTGCGAATCAAAGTCAAACCGCGACCGGCGTCCTGGGACAGATGCTCCGGTTGATTCGCTTCTTGTATCTTGGACGTGTCAAATCCCTGCCCTTCGTCTCGAATAACAAATTGAACCTTATGTTTGGTGACATCCATGGCAAAACGGATGCGTTTGTCGCCGGCCGATTTGCGTTGATCATGAAGCCATTTTTCCAGCTTCTCTTCGCGCAAAGCGTGTCGAGCATCCTGGTGTTCGTCTGGTGCCAATCCCAGATTGCCATGCAGAATTGCGTTCAATAGTGCTTCTTCGACCGCCAAATTGACGTGCCGCACAATCGAAGGGTCGCCAAAGTGCAACTGCTCTAACGTTTCGCGAATCAGATCCAACAATGGCGGAATCAACGCCGGGTCCGTTTCCAAATGAAATTGGTGGCGAGTATTCGTGGTTAGTTGAATCAGGCGTTCTTTGCTCCGGCGGACATCGACCAGCGAAAGGACCTGTTCCACCGTATCGGCCAACGTCTTGGGCATGTTGCTCTTGGGAACATACGTAGCCGCACCAGCATCCAAGGCATTCAGCCGCTTGTTCACTGCCCTGTCCTGTGACCAAGATGACAGGAATCTGCGGAAAGCGTTGACGTGATTCTTTGCAGAGTTGAATTCCGTCAAGACGAGGCATCTGTAGATCGGCAATGACCACGTCCGGCGATGTTACTTCCATCATCTCCAGTGCCGCAGCACCATCGTCCACAAAATCCACAATCCATTCTAAGCCTCGGTCCAACAAACCGCCAATCAGCTTGCGGTCTGTTTCGGAATCATCGGCGACAAGAATTAGAGGCATAATGTCAGCTCCGTAGCAACGCCAATGTCAGATGTAGTTCTGCCATCAACTGGGTGCAAAATGAGAACACTGCCTTTTCTTGTCCGAGACGCATTCTACTCTGTTGCGAAAGGATTTCCAAACGTGGATTGGCTCGAGATTTTCCATTTGCGAATTCGGCCCGATCGTAGCGACTTCGCCGAGTTTGGTGAACCTGATGACCATGCTGTTCCATGTTCACTTGGGCCATCCTTCTTTGGGGTCTTGGTGCTAGAAGTTGAATCCATGATAATAGCGGTTTCAAAGCCGTCTACGAATTGAGTTATTTTCGTAAGGCGCGAGCGGTTCTTGGCGAGTTCGCTTGGCGGCCGACCGTATCATATGCGGTAACCCAAGCGGTGGAATTCGATATGAATCCCGTGAAATTGTATTGTAAATCTTCGCCTGCAAATCTGGCGGACGAAGAAGATATGGGCGACACAAAGAAAGCATCGCGGTGAAATTGATTGATCAGTATGCCGATTCGATTCATGCCATGCAGGACGTGGGGCAGTTGTTTTTTCATCGAGGCTGGTCGGTAGGGACCAGCAGTAATTATAGTGTCGTCGTAAACCGCGATCCGTGTCAGTTATTGATCACGGCCAGCGGAAAAGACAAGGGTCGCTTGGCCGAAGAAGATTTTGTGCTGATTGATGACACGGGACAGCCAGTGCATGCTGGGCAGCCCAAATCATCCGCGGAAACGCTGCTGCATTGCGTGTTGGCGAAACATGCCGGAGCAGGCAGTATTTTGCACACGCATTCAGTCTGGGGAACACTGCTATCCCAGTACTATTTTTCCGCAGGCGGTTTTGCCATGGAAGATTACGAAATGCTAAAAGGGCTGGACGGAGTTGTTTCGCATCAACATACCGAGTGGGTAGACATTTTTGACAACACGCAGGACATCGCTTCGTTGGCCAACGAATTGAGCCAGCGGTTTGTCGATGGTAGGGCTCCGGCACACGGGTTTCTCATGCGGCAACATGGACTGTACACTTGGGGTAAGACAATCGAAGATGCAAGACGCCATATTGAAATATTCGAATTCCTGTTCGAATGTCTGGTTCGAAAACAATCGCTATTCGGTGCGACAGGTTCGCCCGCTGGCATTGGCTAACTACCACTCTATTGCTAAAGGAGACACAAATGGGGCGAATCAGTATTCCCGACCAAAATCGTCAGATTGAAGACGTGCAAGAAATCCTGGATTTCTTAAAACCATTCGGAATTTGGTACGAAAAGTGGGATGTGGAAGGACGCATCGGCGCAGACGCCAGTAGCGAAGAAATTTTGGCCGCGTACCAACCGGAAATTGATCGCCTCAAACAAGCCGGAGGCTACGTGACCGCAGACGTCATCAATGTCACTCCGGAAACGCCCGGCTTGGATGCGATGTTGGAAAAGTTCAGCAAAGAACATACGCATTCTGAAGATGAAGTCCGCTTCACCGTCAAAGGTTCCGGCGTATTTCATATTCATCCCGACAACGGTCCTGTGTTTGCCGTACAGGTGGAATCGGGAGACCTAATCAACGTACCGTCCGGGACAAAGCATTGGTTTGATCTCTGTTCAGATCGAACCATTCGCTGCATTCGCTTGTTCTTAGATCCGGCCGGCTGGGCACCGCATTATGTGGAAGACAACGTTGATCACAAATACGATCCCGTCTGCTGGGGGCCAAACTACGTGGCTGGGCAAGGCGGCGATTCGAATGATTCAGTGGTCAAACTCTAACGCTATGCGCATAAGATTCGGTTGTCGATAACGAATGGATGGTCATGAAATTTTCTGGTTCGGGAATTCTGTTGGATATCGAAGGGACCACTTCGCCCATCCGCTTTGTCTATGATCAAATGTTCCCGTTTGTCCGTCGAGAACTGCAAAGCTACTTGCAAACACATTGGGCAAACGCAGCCTTGTCAGAAGCCTGTGATCTGATTGCTCAAGACGCGGGACATGCGTCTCTGCAAGCGTGGTCGGAACAGGTTTTGTCCGGCGACGCTTGCGACAGTAGCCAACAGATTGCTTTGGTGGCCGGCGAAGTTGCGCGGTTGATGGACGCCGATGTAAAGGCGACTGGCTTGAAGCGGTTGCAAGGCTTGATCTGGAAAGACGGTTTTGAAAGTGGTGAATTGAAAGCCGAATTGTTTCCGGATGTAGCCAGCTGTGTGCGAGCGTGGCAACAACAAGGCCTGGACGTGCGAATCTATTCGTCTGGTAGTGTCCAGGCCCAGAAGCTGTTTTTTCAGCACACGATCGAAGGTAACTTGCTGTCGTGTTTCCAAGCGCACTACGACACTACCACCGGCGGAAAAAAAGAAGCTGCTAGCTATGCGGCGATTGCTGGTGATTACCAATTGTCGCCTGATAAAATTCTGTTTGTTAGTGACATTGTGGAAGAATTAGACGCAGCCAAAATGTCCGGAATGGCCACGGTGCTGAGCGTTCGTCCTGGAAATCATCCGGTAACTAATTCGCATCAACATCCTGCAATTCACAGCTTTGCAGAAATTGAATGCGTCTAGAAAAGCGTAACCTGTCTTAGTTGGTTTGCCCGGCTGCGCCCTTGTCACAAGAAAAATTTCTTGACCGCCGTTGATGGCTGGATAAGATTCCAACGGTTGCCCATGATTGGGTGCAGGCAGCGATACTTGGTCGCTCGAGCATTCGGCAATCTTCGGACGAAAAGATCTTCGTCCTGTTCGGCGTAGGGATTCGCAAATTCAGGAATCTTGAGTTCATGGAGGTGCGAAGGCAATGTCGAGTCTTCTTTCGAATCAGACAATGTTGGTGGCCACGCTTTTCGTCAGTGCCCTACAGGCCATGGGATGGTCCAATCCTGCGGTTCGCTTTGATGTGGATGGCACCGTGGTGTGTTGGGATCGAACCGACGACAGCTTCACCGCAGCTCATCCCGGTTACCGCCTGTACGAAGCGAAGTTTCGGATTTCTTCATTCCAAACCAGCTCGACAGCGCCGGGCGAATTAAGCGTATTGATTTCCGCGCCTAGCTTGTTTGTGCAGGATTATGCTCCGCGCACCCTGTTGGAATCGGACGTAGTGGGAAACATTTCTCACAATCAGCAATCCGAAAAGAATTCAAATATCGGTCTGACGGCCACCTCCAGTTGGGACCTGCCTTTTGCTGCCAGTGCCAACGCGTCCGACAATCGACGTCGTAGTGAAAGTTCGCAGTTTGAAACTCGACCTTCCAAATCATTGGTGCAGGCCAGCGGCACGTTGCGCCGAGGTACCGCAGCGTTTTTCAAGTTTCATGCAAATTCACAAAGCTCGCTGGAAGGTGCTCGTGAAGTCACGCTCTGGCTGCAGGCGCCCGATGATTGGCGAGCAGACTACGTGACGGTGTTGTGTTCGTCCAAGTCAGATGACAACAAGGTGGCAGACCGAGACCTGTTCACGGTCGGATTATATCGAGCAGGTGACGGAGAAGCGAAGCAAGCGGCGGACGAAATTGTCCAGACTGAACGACTCGTTCGTCGCACCGCCAGCCATGTTGTGCGAACGCGTTCGAATAAGAATCCGTTTACTTCGATCTTCAAGTCTAACGAACCGAAGCTGCCAGAAGACTGGCTGGCAACAGTGCTCACGTCCCGAGCGGCTTCACGTACATTCGCCTTTGAGAAACAGCTGCCTCGAGACGTACGTGAAGCCGTTACGGCGTTGACTAACGCAAAACAGCAAGTGGCCACTTTCAATTTATCAACGTCGCAGGCTTCAGCAATCGCGGCCAACTAGCCAATGCGCCGACACCATTCTCCAGAGGCAGCTTAGCTATGGTTGGCCGCAGAAATCTTCGATCGAATTCAATCGACGAACCGGTCGCGAGAAAGCGGCACCAAAGCAAACGCAGTCAAACGGGTTCTGCTTTCAACCTTACGATCTGATCGTTCAATTGTTTGGGACGATCTTTAAAATCCGGGTGGTGTTTGAGCAGTTCAAGTATCTCAACCAGAGCAAATCGTTGGTGGCTATTGAGCAATGGTATCCAGTTCTGATCTTTTCGCACGCCCAGCAGACTGTTGCGGATGAAGTCATGATCGATTTTTCCGGTTAACTCGGCCAGCAAAAAGGCCGGTAGGTGGAATAGAAAACCTTCCGCATCGAAAAAACATGGCGCAACATAGTATTGATTGAGTTCTTCTGGTGTGATGCGTTGCCACGAACCATTCGCGTGTTCTCGGTCGGCCGAAGCCGCTATTTCTTGCTCAGCGACATCGGCATACGAATCGATCGCATCTGCTAAACGTAGGCCGATACCACCGTTCAAACGAACATCGGCAAATGCTGCGGCTAGACGATTCGCCGCAGTCTCCAGCGAAGGCACATGTTGGAGCCATTCTGTCCACTGAGAAATGGTCCAGAGGTCGTAACCTTCCGCTGCAAGTCGGTCGACAAAGTCTTGCGTGATGATGTACATGCTGAATCGTCAATCGTCTTATCACAAAGATTCACCAATGGACGCGGCGAAGTAATCAGAGTTGCATTCCACTCATTTCGGATAAATGAGTGAACGCCGGGTCGTCCCATTCGATTGGGCCGTTTTATCCCGCAGTTTCCAAGTCTACTTCGATATTGCAATCTTTCAAGATTATCGATCGACGACGTCTCGATTGGCAGCACTGGCCGTTTGTGCTTGTTGTTCGAAGTAGTTCCACACGTAGGTGCTTTCCTTCAAACCATCGATGTATTCTTGCGCTAGTTTGGTCTTGTGGTCTTCTTCCAGCTTCTGGCGGATTTCCGATTGAGCTTTTCCTTCGAACGGAACGCGTGACGCGTCTTCTCGTTCTGTCACGCGAATGATGTGAAAACCATTGTCATCTTCCATGATTTCGCTCAATTCGTTTAGCGGTAGCGAAAACACGGCCTTGTCCAACTCTGCGGACGCCAAACTGCCGGCTGTGGTCCAATCATATCGGCCGCCGTCCAGAGAAGTCGGCCCATCCGAATCTCGTTTGGCCACTTCGGCAAACGGAGCTCCGTAGTAAACCGCGTTTCCCATCTTGGCAATCTTCTGAAATGCTTCCGCTTTGGTTTGTTCCGATGGATAGCGCCCGAGTTCGACCGTTAGCTGTTCCCACTTGGCACGAGCGGGAATTTCGTAGTCGGCAATGTGTTCTTGGTAATAGGACAACAGTTGGTCCGGCGTAACCGTGAAGTGTTTGTCTTCGCTTCGCTTACGAATTGCTTCTCGTGCCGCAACTTGCTCAAAGAACATGCGCCGAGTCTTATCCAGGGTCGTCCCGACCGCTCGCATCTTGGCTTCCAATTCCGCCACATTTTTGACGTTGGCTTTTTCAATCAATAGCGGCAGCTGCTTTTCATCAAACTGTTCGTAGATGCTGGTGCGAATTGTATCTAATTGCTCCGGCTTCACTTTGCGTTGAAAATCCAAATACACAATTTTGGATTCGATACTGGACGGCAAGATCTGTTCCACCAATTTCCAGCGTTGCGCTTCCAGTTCTGCTTCTGGAACTTGTCCTTCGTACGGTTGCAGCATCTCGTTCACTCGTCCCAAGACGTCGCCCGCCAGAATCCACTTGTCGCCCACCACGGCCAAGATCTGCGAACTCTTGATCATTTCGCCTCGGCCATCTTGTTGTCGCTGTTGCGAACCGGCGGAAAACGATACTTCGCTTCTGGCTTCCTGTTCCCACCACGGTTGTTGCGAAGCATCTTCCGTTTGCGGCGAACGATCCGGATTTGGCGAATTCGATCGATTAGGTGTCGTTTCGCGGCGCACGTTGGAAGCCACGTTCGTCTGGTCTTGCATGAGTGGCAAGCGATTTCGCCCAAACGCATCGGCACGGCTATCGGCCCCAAAGTTGCCCCATGGTCGCCGACGATCTTGCTGGCCATGCGCGTCCAGCGTCGTCATCGTTAGCGCCAATACGACCAGCTGCAAGATTCCGGCTGTCGAAAATTGCGCCGCGACCCAGGCCACCAAAAGATTTTTCCGAGCTATCATTTTTTCACGCAATGGGGTGATTCCATTCATGCCAACACTACGTCCGAGTTCTACGTTGGGAAACGGCACAATGTTCTTTGCGCACTGCTTCCGGCCGCGGGATTCTAGAAAGAGACGCTTACAGCTGCAACAGAGATTTCACTAGTTCAATCAGCTGATCTGGATCACAAAGTCCCGCTGGCAATGTGTGATAGATGCTAGCGTGATCGACCACGCGCAATCGTCCGCCGCTGTTGCGAGCCAACTGTTTGGCTCGACCCGCATCGCGATATCGAAACACTAAATAGTTGTCTTCGATAAAAATCGTGTCAATCTGCCAAATGGCGGCGTCGGCCTTCAGAGAAGCAAAGCGAAACATGCGGTCAACCGGTTCGGGAATCGGACCGAATCGGTCTACCAATTCTTCGCGAAGTTCGTCCAACGCTGCATCGCCAGCACTGCGCGCAATGCGGCGATAAAGATCAATCTTCGTGCGCATATCGGGAACATAATCTTTGGGCAGATAGGCTTCACCCGGCAGTTCCAGATTCACGTCCAACGAAAGTTCAGCCGGCAGATTTTTCAGACGACGCACGGCGGCATCCAACAGCTGGCAGTACAGTTCATAGCCCACCAGCGCGATATGGCCGCTTTGTTGCGTACCCAAAATATTTCCCGCGCCGCGAATTTCTAAGTCCCGCATCGAAATCGCGAAGCCCGCGCCCATATCACTGAATTCTTCAATGGCGCGCAGGCGTCTAGCGGCATTGGGAGTGAGCGATTTATTCGAATCAATCAACAAGTAGCAAAACGCGCGATGCTTGTAACGACCCACGCGACCTCGTAGTTGATGCAGATCTGCCAAGCCGTAACGATCTGCTTCGTCCACAAAAATGGTATTCGCGTTGGGAATGTCCAGGCCACTTTCGACAATCGTAGTGGCCAGCAAGACGTCAAATTCGTGATTGACAAACTGGACCATGACCTTTTCCAATTCGCCTTCTGCCATTTGCCCATGACCAATGCCAATCTTGGCTTCCGGAACAATATGATTCAGACGAAAGGCCAACTTTTCGATATCGTTCACTCGATTATGAACGAAATATGCCTGTCCACCGCGATTTAATTCTCGCAGCAAGGCATTGCGAATCAGCGAGTCGCTCCAGCGAGTCACTTTGGTCTCCACCGGCACTCGATCCTCCGGCGGTGTCTCCAGATTACTGATGTCGCGAATTCCGGTCAGCGACAGATGCAGTGTTCGTGGAATCGGAGTGGCGCTAAGCGTCAGGACATCGACGGAATTTTTGAGCTTCTTCAGCCGCTCTTTGACTTCTACGCCAAAACGTTGTTCTTCGTCAATCACTAGCAGACCGAGGTTGTGAAACTTGACGTCTTTGGAAGCCAAGCGATGCGTACCGATCACAATATCCACTGCGCCGGCCTTCAGCAGTTTGATAGTTTCGCGTTGTTCGGCCGTGGTGCAAAACCGACTGAGCTTGCCGATGGAAAACGGGAATTCGGCCATGCGTTCTTTGAACGTGCGATAGTGTTGTTCGGCCAGGATGGTGGTTGGCACCAACACAGCTACTTGGTAGCCATGATCCACCGCGCGAAAGGCCGCGCGCATGGCAATTTCCGTTTTGCCGAACCCGACATCTCCGCAAATCAAGCGATCCATTGGTCGCGGCGCGGCCATGTCGTCCGCCACCGCGTCGATGGCCGTCAGCTGGTCCGCCGTTTCTGTGTAGGGAAACGCCGCGTCGAATTCACGTTGCCATTCTGTTTCGTTACGAAAGGCGATGCCCGATCGAGAAGCTCGTTTGGCTTGCACTTCCAACAGCTCTTCCGCCAGATCCTGCACGGAAAGTTCGGCCGCTTTCTTCTGCTTCTGCCACAACTTGCCGCCGATGGTGGCCAGCTTGGGTCGTGCCTTGCGGCCACCCACGTATTTCTGGACCATCTCAATGCGCGCAGCCGGAACGTAGATCTTGGTGCCGCCGTGAAATTCCAGCTCCAAGTGCTCTTCGACCTGGCCTTCTTTCTGCAATAGCTTGAGGCCTCGATATCGAGCGATCCCGTGAGCCAGATGGACAACCAAGTCACCTTCGCGCAGATCCAAAAAACTATCGATGGCTTTGCCAGGTCGGCGTTTGGCCATGCGGCGCAAGTGCATGCGGTGGAACAGTTCGTTACCGCTGACCACCAGCGTGTTGGAATCGACCAACCGAAAGCCATGCGTCAGGCGACCTTCGACAAATGCCAGTCGACCGTCGCGAACCGTTTTGGTTTCGGCCAGAATCTCGTGCAGCCGCTGAATTTCCGCCTCGGTCTCCGCCACCATATAGACGTCAAAGTTGCCGGCGGCGGAATCGAGTTCGTCGCGAACCTTGTTGATTTCTCCGCTAAATCGTTCGACCGATTCAATTCCCAGTCGAATCGAAGTCCCTTCGTGCCCCGTGGCCAGACTCGCCAAGTGCAAATGGCCGTGACTTTGAATACCTTGCAAAATGACGGGCAGTGAAAGGCAGTCGGCTTCCGGTTCGCTCCGTTCCAAAAACGCCTTGGCTTCTTTTTGCAGTTCATCCAATTCCACCAAGACAAACCAAGCGGACGACGGTACGTGTGACACAAAACTGTCAGTCGTACCCGCGGCAGAAACGGCAGCCATCACGGTGACTTCAATTCGATCCAGCGTTTGAATGCTGCGTTGCGTTTCAATGTCGAATTCGCGAATCGAATCAATTTCGTCGTCAAAGAATTCGATGCGAACCGGATGCAACCAATCGTTGGCAAAGATGTCCAAAATGCCGCCTCGCAGCGAAAATTCGCCGGGTAGCTCGACGGCCGAAGTGGCGTGATAGCGATGTTCGGCGAGCCAACGAGCAATCTCGTCGGCACTCCGGCGTTCACCTACGGCCAGCGAACGGCTATTTTCGGCCAGCGTTTGGGCAGATGGACATGGCTGCAACAAGCTTTGAATCGACGTGACAATCAGGGGCGACGCCGTATGATGGGCCAACGACTTGAGAATCCGCAGGCGATCGCCGGCGTTTTCATCCATCAGCACTCGTTCCCCTTTGGCCACTTGCAGCGCGGGAAACGCGTCTAGGCGTTCATGGCTAAACAGGCTGAAGTCGTCGATGAAATCGTCGCAATGCGCCATGGTCGGCAGGACGATAACAATGGGACGTTTGTCCCGTCGCTTGGCCAACGCCGCCACTGCTAACGCTTGGGACGAACCCCACATGCCGTCGATGGTGGCAACGTTGCTGGATTCCAACGCCTGGACGACCGACGAAAAATCTGGTAATGCCAATACGCGATCGGACAGAACCACAAGATCTTGCGTCTGCGTAAGGGGCGTTGTTGTTGATTCGGTCGAATCCATGTGGACATCCACGACAGTGTGAATGCGGTTGACAACGGATCGGAAAATTCGAACCGATTAGCCGTCGTACAGTCGATACGTTTTGTATAGTTTTGCGCCGCCTCGTTCTAGGCTGGATCGAGACAAATGGTTCGTCTCTAAGACCCAAGAAAATTCGGCCTCTTCCACTCCCCAAGCTTCAATGTCAGGTACCAAGCGAGACAACAAGACCAAGCCAATGCCCCATTTTTATTCCAGGACAACGTTGGTGCTGATCAAACGGATATTTTTGATGGCCTTGCGATTCCACAACAGTCGTAGAAAGCCAAACGGAAACAGTTTGCCATCAATTTTCTTGATTCTAGGATTGTAGTCCAATAGTCCAAAGATGGATCCAATTGGTTTGCCATCTACTTCCGCAAACGTAGTCATTTCCGGCGCAATCAAATGCTTAAGCGAAGCCGCCATGTGATCTAATTCACCATCGGAAAGTGGCACGAACCCCCAGGTTCCGACCAGCGATTTGTTGTAGATGTCCAGAAAGATGCGAACATCACGGTTGAAGTGCTTTCGATCCAAGCGACGCAGTTTGACGTCAAACCGCCGAATCGCCTCTTCCGTGACAAACGCCAATTTTTTATCCAGCGTTTCCAGCATGTCGACATGCCCCCAAAACGCCAACAAGTCTTGTGTTTTCTGGAACCCGCAATTTTCAATCAGTTGACCATAGTATGGCAGGTTATACGTCATCATGAACATCGGCGGACGGTCAAAGCCATCAATCAGCAAGCCGCATTCATAATTCATGGACGGATTACAAGGGCCTCGCAGCTGAGTGATCTGGTGTTCGCCGAGCCATTGCCGAGCGGCGTGGAATAGTCCGTTCGCCACGTCCTGATTGTCAATCGATTCAAAGAAACCAAAGAAGCCTCGTTTCTCTTCGTACCGACGATTGTGCGCGTGATTGACAACTGCCAAAATCCGGCCACACACCTGGCCATCCTGTACGGCGATAAAGGCTTGGCATTCCGCGTCATCGTAAAACGGATGATTCTTGAAACCGGCCAGTTCCGCTTGGTTCAACCGCAGCGGCGGAATCCAGTTGGGATCATTGCGGTAAAGCTTCCAAGGGAGTTCCAAAAACTGTTTTTGGTGCGATTTGGTCTGCACCGCAACAATCGACAAATTTGACATGGAGTTTCCATTCCAGTTAAGTCAGCCAACGTCAAAACAGGATCGCCACGGCGACCATTTCGACACAGGATACCAGTTTCCGCGGGATTGTAGCATCCCCAGTGCAAGCAGTCTAAGAGTCGTTCCGAACCGGAATTAGTGCGTTTTCCAGTCCTCAAGTTCGTGTTGTCTTGAACGACACGATTCGCTACAAGACACCCCACTTCGGTTTTTAATAAAAATTATCGAGAGCTGCTATGAAAACTACCAAGAACATTGCGGTATGTTTGACACTGTTGCTTTCAACCGCAACGCTCTCGCAAGAAGGTGAAATGGATCCGCTGCTGGATCCCGGATTATTTCATGCAAAGATTTTGGCCACGTTACTACCACCGATGTCGGAAATCGTTCGTGATTGTGATAAGGCCATTGCTAATACAAGTGACGATCGCATCATAGCGATGCACCTGTGCCTAAAAAGCGAAGCACTTTCGCTGCAGAAACAGAACAATGCATCGTTTACGGCAAGTCAATCCGCAATGTCGTTACTGCCGGAGCACAATCGAGTGCGAGTGGCACACGCTAGGTCATTAGCACGACTGGGCGAATTCCACGCGGCGGTGGAATTATGCAACAAAGCCTTGGAAACGGACTCGCGCTATGTTCCGGCGCTAGTGTTGAACGCCACGATCAAGAGTCAAGAATTGGGACAGATCGAATCGGCGTTAGAGGATGTCAATGCCGCGATTAGCCAAGATGCTTTAGATAGCCGAGCTTATATGATTCGTGCGTTAGTCAAAAATCGCCTCGGCCGGTCGCAGGAAGCACTCGAAGATATCGATTACCATCTTTCAATCTGCCCAACAGGAATGCTTGGAAACGAAGCCGCTGCGTACGTACAAAAGGGACTCATTCTCCAGACGCTGGGACGCGAATCCGAGGCGATTCGCGCATTCGAAACGGGACTGATTGTAGAACCGCAAAGTCTTGTCGCGGCCGAGCAACTGTGGCGTGCATACAACGGCCGTCGCCAACATTTTCAAGCATTGTTGACAGCCAGACGGATGCGAGAAATTAATCGGCAGCATCTATATTCGATAAAAGCCTCCGCGATTAGCAGTTTCAAGACAATGAGGTACGTCGACTCCATTTCTTACTTTCAAGAATGGTCATCCGTCGATCCACTCGATGGTCTACCCATTGCCATGGAAGCAGCGTGCCTAGTTGGGAAAGGCCAATATGCGGCCGCGATCGCCAAGTACGACGAATCGCTTGCGTTAAGTCCAAAAATCGAGACTCGATTAGCCAAAGCCGTCGTGCTCGCCACGTGCGAAGACGCGGCGGTTCGCAACCAACAAGACGCACTCAACGAAATCCGCATCATACTCGATCAGCAGCCTCTTGAAGTTCGCACCGCAATGTTGGTGTCCATCGTTCAATACGAATGTGGCGATCAATTGGGCGCCATCGACACCGTAGAAGATCAGCTTGCAACCGCCGACGTTCTTTCCGAGAAGGACGCAGCGGTCTTAAATCACCTGATTGACGTTTATCAAAATAACAAACGCATTGCCTCGCGATACGAGTTAGGGAATGCCGCCAACGAACTGATCCTACGGTAGATCATAACGGTAATTCGCCTAACTTCGCTGGCCGCGCACAAATTACACGACAAACCGGCTTTGCGCCGGTTCAACAACCGAGCGTTCTGTACGCATCCGTCTTTCGGTTGGCAATATCAGTCTTCCAAAGCCAACAGACGTTGAACCATTTCCGGGTTTTCCAGCCAAAGATTGTTTGTTTCGCCCAAGTCATTCGCCAGATCGTACAGTTGGCCCTGTGGTCCATCGGGCGAAGGCTGGATTCGTTTGGGCTGGCTGAATCCTCCGGAACCCAATTCCGTGATCAGTTTCCATTGGTCTTGCCGGATGACTCGAAAATCACCACTGCCCCATCGCCATGTGCGTCGAGCGTTCTTGTTCGGTTCGCCTCGTAGTGTCGGCAAGAAACTGACGCTATCTTCCGCTTGCCCGGCCGGCGTTTCCACGTCTGTCACATCTGCCAGCGTGGCCAGGACATCTGTGAAGCAAACTAGTTGATCGGATGAAGAATTCGGTTCAACGTGGTTGGGCCAGCGAACGATGAACGGCAAACGATGTCCCGCTTCCCACGCATCGCCTTTCATGCCTTTCAACGGTCCGGCCGAACGGTGCGAATACTGCTGTACGTTTTCTGCCAGCCACACCGGACCGTTATCACTGGTGAAAATGACCAGCGTGTTGTCGCTCAGTCCTTGCGAATCCAGCGTCTGCAGAATGCGGCCGATCATGGCATCCACTTGCGTTGCAAAGTCGCCATACAAACCGGCTTGGCTTTTTCCCGAAAATTCCTCGGTCGGCACCCACGGCGTATGGGGCGAAGGAAATGCCACGTACAAGAAAAATGGATTGGCATCTTCGGGCGAACGGTTTTGCAAATACGCAACGGCATCGTCCGTGAACTTGGGCGTGACATCTTGGTGACGGAAGTCAGGCGCTCTTCGCCCGGCGCGCCAAAACGCTCCTTGAATCGGGCTCCAGCCTTCCGAAGCACTGTCGGGCGTGCTGGCCGTCGGCATTTGGACGGGCGTTCGATTCCGAGTGTAATAGTATGGTTCAAAATCAAGGGACGTGTGAATACCGAACCACGATTCGAAGCCTCGATCCACCGGCCCGCCAAACAGTTGATCGGCCACTTGGTAGCTGGCACCATCGTCAAAGCCCAGATGCCACTTGCCGACCATCGCGGTTGTATAGCCTGCGGTTCGCAACATTTGCGGCACGGTCAAACGATCCGCTTCAATGACCGCTTCTTGTCGCTCTTGCATTTTGCGGCGAAACGGATACCGTCCTGTCAGCAACGCATATCGCGAAGGAATGCACACCGAAGCTGCCGCATGGGCATCGGTAAATCGCATTCCTTGTTGCGCCAAACGGTCAATATGAGGCGTCCGAATTTTGGAATCCGCGTTGTAACAACCAGGATCGCCGTAACCCATGTCGTCCGCCACAATCAACAAAATATTGGGTTGGTCCGCGGCGTTTGTGACGCTCCAGAACACGGTCGACACCAAGCTGAACGCCAAAATAATCATTCGTTTTGTACAACGCATGCGGGGTCCTTTTTCCTTTCTTAAGGCATCTTTTCGCGACTTAGTATACCGCGCGAACGCAGCCGTTACAGAACGACAACCTGTTTGTAGTCCCACCTTCAGGCGGAAATTCCATTCCGCATCCATTCCGCCTGAAGGCGGGACTACGAACGAGTCGTAGCGGTGTCCAGCTAAGCCGGACGAGAATGACGGCGTTGTGCGCCGGGCGGGTCCAAGTAGGTCAGCTGAAAAGGTTGCACGCCGGCGCGAGTAGCGACGTCAATCAGATGATGATGATGCGTAAAGAAAATGACTTGCGTCTGGGACGAAAATTCTGCCAGCAGCTGCAGTGCGGCGGCGGAACGGTCATTATCGAATTCGATCAAAATGTCATCCACAATCAGCGGCATGGGTGGATGTTGTTCCATGCGACTTTCCAAATAGGCCAGTCGCAGAGCCAGAAACAACTGGTCTCGAGTCCCACCGCTCATCTGTTCCACCTGAACGGGCACGTCGCTATTCGCGCGAACGCCTACAATGAGTGCTCGATCCGCATCGTCATAGATCACACTTAATCCGTCGAATTCAGCACAGGTGAGCTGCCGAAAGAAAACACTCGCCGCCTTCAAAATCGGATTCTGATGTTTCGCTCGATGCCGTTCAATCTGATGCTGCAGCAGCACGGCGGCACAACGAAGTTGCATGTATTGACGAGCGGCCTGCTGCATATCGGCCAACAGCGATAGACTCGCTTCATCCGCCTCCACCGCTTGAGCGCGTTGGTCAATTTGCTGCAGGGCCGTTTGCAGTTCGTTCAAACGAGCTGCCACGGTTTCGCGTTCCTGAGCTATCTGGCTGAAGACCTGTTCCGATTCTTCGACCGCCAAGTTCAATTCTTCCAACGTATAAGCGCTGGCTTCGGCGGACAGGGATTCCAGCGAAATCTGGCCACCGGCTTGTTCGCACAATTCTTTTAGTTGTTGTTCAACTTCTCGCAACTGCAGACGTCGCTGAGTCACCTGATCGGAGGTCGCTTCCACTTCCGGCAAAGATTCTGGCGAATCGACACCCGCCAATTCGCAATAGGCTTTCATTTCGGCGGTCAGCCGCTGCAATTCATCCGCAACCCTTTGATGCTCTTGCTGCACTTCTTTCATGCGTGCATTCAGGTGCGCATGATGCTGTTCGGCTTCGATGGCATCACTCAATTGCTTGTCAATCTTGGCCAACCGCACGTCGGCCGTTTCGTCGGTTGTGTCTGCTTCCATGGCCGTGGCGATCTCCGTAACTCGCTTCTCAAAAGCCGCAGCATCTTGGCGAATTCGCGCAGCACGCTCGTCTAACGAACGCCATTCTTTGACCAGCGAAGCCAATTCTTCCAGCTGATGCAAACGTTCTGTGGCTTGCAAGGCAGTGGCGTTTTCCGCACAACCAATGGCCTGCATGGCCGTCTGCCACTGCGCGTGCCATTGCCGAAAATCGTGTTCAGCCGCCGAACGTTGCTGCTGGACCGTCGAGCTTTCTCGTTGTAGACGCTGAATTTCACGAACGATGGCGGCTTTCTGCTGTTGTGAATCGGTGGCGGTTCGCAACATGGAATTGGCTGTGACAAGCCATTGTCTCAACGAATCCTCCGGCGACGTTTTCTGCGGCTGAATCGTTTCCATTTCGCTACGAATTTGATTCTTCAGCTGCTCATGTTGTTTCTGCTTGGTAGCCAATCGCTTTTGCAAGACATTTTGTTCTGCCAGCAATTCCTGAAGCTTGAACACTCGATCCATCCACCGCAGCATTTCCGGTGGCGGCAGCGGCGCCGTAATTCCCAGTGGTTGCCAAACATCCAGCCATTGTTGTTGCAGCTCCGCCTGGTGCGTTTTGTTTTTTTTCTGTTCCTGTTGCAGCAACGTCTGCTTTTCTTGTAACTGTTTGACTCGCGCCAGTCGCTCGCCAACCTGAGCCACTCGATCTGCTTCGCGGCGCAAACGGTCGGCCAAATCATCCGCATCGGCGACGGTATCTTCAAAAAATTCGCTCGCTTCCTCCGCAGACTGGAGCGAATAGCCTTGAGCGCCACTGTAGTTGGCAATCGCGTCCGTCAGCGAATCCAGATCCAGTTGCCCGTCCAACCAGGCTTGGCGAATGGCCGCCCATGTCTGATTTCGAATACTCCGAGCTGCCTCTAAATCATCCTCCGAAGGAACTCGACCCGCTTGCTGCAACGCATCAATGGTGGCCGTTACTTCCGAAATTTCTTGTTGGCAGTCGGCCAGGGCTAGTTGCAGTTGTTCGCTTCGCGATGCCAGTTGGTCCCATTGCTGTTGAAAGCGTTCAATGGTTTCATGCAGTGGCAACGCCAGTTTGGTCACGTCCGCCAACGCTCCGTTCCATAATCCTAAACTGGCAAACCGAGCGTCAATCTGCTGTTGCGTGTCGTCGCAAGTGGACGACAATTCGTCCATCACGTTGTCTAGATCGCCTGAGAGTTGCGCTTGTTCAATAAGTTCCGCCAAACGATGCGTGTCGGGAACTTCGCCTACGGAATCCAACGCTAACTGATGCTGCTGCAACTGAGTTTGCAGGTCGTCCAGTTTTTGCTGTGCCGCATGCGGCGACGTGCGTACCGTCTTTTCCTCTTGAGCCAAGGCTTGGATCGATCGTCGCTCGGCCGAACCGATGAGCCAGCGTTTGGTGGCAGCTAAGATATGCGCGTCACCTGGCGAATCATCACCCATGTCGTCCAATAACGTTCGGATTTGCGACGCAATGGATTGTTGTTCCAGTCGCAGCGGGCCGTCCAGATCTTGCCGAGCTTTCAGATAAGCGCCCATCTGTTGGCGTAGTTGGTGGATCGGTTCGCGGCGAGCCAATAGTTCTTGCGGCAAGTCAAGTTGTTGCAGTTGCTTGCGCAGTCCGTGGGGGCCGTCGAGTTTGTGGGCGAGCTGTTTTTCTTGTTCGGTCAGTTCGACAATGCGACCGTGGATGTGGCTGCGTTGGGCCGAAGAGTATTCATCGGGCAGGATGGCGACGTCGCCCAGTTCGGTCAATTCGACCATCAAACGAGCGCGTTTGGCCAGCGGTTGTAGTGCCGATTGAATTCGCAACAACCGATTTCTTTCTCGCTGCGCCGCCGTGTACCGCTGCAAGATTGATTCTCGTTCACGTTGGACTTCGGCGAGTTCGTCTTGTAGTTTTTGCCATTTGCTGCTGGGGACTTCGGCCGCTTGTCGGGCCTTCAAGGCTTCTGCATGCTTGGACTTGGCCGCGCGAATGCGGCAAGTTCGCTTGGAACTGAATAGTTCGTCTGCTTCGGTCGCCAACGAAGACAGAACTTTGGCCAACGAGACGCCTCCCATGCCTGCCGCAAATAAGCTTTCACCTACCAGGCCTTGAAGTTGTTGCAGCTGTTCGCCACCCTGTCGCAAACGTTGATGATCGATACCGTGAATCTGCGCGAACGATTCCGCATCCACTCCGGTCAAGAACGAGTTGAGAACGGAGTCTGGATACGCCGTTTCCACGTCCAATTCCGGATTCAGCAACGTATTCTTGTTGCCTTTGCGACGAAGAAAATGCAATTCGTTTCCATCTTCCTGCTGCAATATCGCGCCGACTCGGAGCTTATTATTGGCGTGCAGAAAATTATCATTCGTACGTACCGGAATACCGAACAGCGCCGCCTGGATTGCTCGCAACGCACTGGTTTTACCCGCTTCGTTAGGACCGTAGACCACATGCAGGCCCGTTTTTTCGAACGAAAGCCGTTGATCCGTAAAAGGCCCGAACGCCGTCAATATCAGTTGCTGAATCCTCATGCCGACTCCGATTCCAAAAGTCGACTAACCAAAATTTCCTTGGCCTCCGCCAGCAATTCTTGTGCGAAATCGGGTTGGTCCAAATCCAAAGCGGCGTCGGTTAACCTGGGGTCCGTAGGCAGGTACTTGAGCACCGCGTGAAAGTCGTCTTGGACTTCCTCCCAAACCGCTTCCAGATCGTCATGTGAATGGAGACTGGCCAGCAGCTGTCCCAGCGAAGTCGATTCGTCAATATCGTCCAATGTCTGATGTGGCGGCTGCGTGTGGAACTGAATTTTTCTAGCCAGACTTGTTCGCCGAACAGATCAACCGCCATGGTTCGCAACTGCCGATCCCAATGGTCCGCCTGCCGCTGCA
This sequence comes from Pirellulaceae bacterium, assembly GCA_041399205.1. Classification (GTDB taxonomy): domain Bacteria; phylum Planctomycetota; class Planctomycetia; order Pirellulales; family Pirellulaceae; genus JAGQOZ01. The sequence goes on from JAWKTK010000017.1 coordinate 119,419, forward strand.
GCGAACGATGGACGGCGGATCGCCCAACCAATTCTAAGCGAATCGCCAGGGGTAGCGGAGAATGTTCGCCCAGCAATTGCCGAATTGTGGCTTCCACTGGTTCGTGAATCTCGTCTACGCTGTGACACGTTTCGACGTCCACTTGACCGCGGCACCAACGAATTACGTCCAGCGGAACAAATTTGGTGCCTGTGATGGTGCCGTTTTGAATTCGAACTAATTCACAACCCTTGGGACCGTCTTCGCGAATATGACGTCCTTGAATGTTGCCGGGGTAAACAATAAACGGCTGAGGACCGGCGAGTCGTTCACGTTTATGAATATGCCCCAAGGCCCAATAGTCATACCCTTTGGACGTGAGCCCGCTGATGCTGGACGGAGCGTACCGCTGATGCGTTTCATACGGGCCGCAACTGGTATGTAAAACGCCAATGTTGATCATGCCTGGGACCGGCGAAGGATACGCTTCGGACAAATCCTCCTGAACTTCTCGTTTGGCAAAACCTTGGCCGTGAATGGCAATCTCCAAATCATCCCAGCGAATTGTTTCGGGCCGATCGGTTCGAAACAAATGCACGTTGTCTGGCAGTTGCAAGCGAAATGCCTTGCGCATGTGGCTCTGCGCGTCATGGTTTCCTTGACAGATCACGACGCGAATGTTGGCTTGCCCCAATTCGGCCAGTTTGCTGCGAATATGCAACGGCGTGCTAAAGTCCTTACAGTCTCCGTCGTACAGATCGCCCGCAACGATGACGAATTTGACTTGTTGCTCAATGGCCAATTCCACCAGGTTATCGAAGGCGCGCCGAGTGGCACTGCGGAAGGCATCTAGCGGAGCACCGTCGTAACGCTGCAGATTTAACAGCGGACTGTCTAAATGAATATCTGCCGCATGTAGAAACTGAAAGCTCACCGAACATCACTCCCTTGTTTTCGATCCATTGTACGCACTCTTCGAACCCGAGCGTTTCGTATAGTTTGACTGCGCCCGAGAAATTTCTCTACTGATCTTGTACAAAAATGGCTCGCCCGGAAATAGGTGGTGCACCACACGAAGCGCTATTTTTGTGGCGGCGATCCACCAAGAGCTTTGATACATTTTTCGACCGAATGCTCGAATGTATTTTTTCGGCCAAGCAAGGAACCATGGAAAGAATGCGTGGTTCCAGCGGGTGCCACGAGCGCACTCGGCAGGTGACATCCAGCGACACTTGCCCTACTTGCATTTGATGAAGCTGCGATTTTACACAGCCCGACACGTAAGACCAGGAAAAATGAAATGCTTTTGTCACTCGCTGATACGTCGGGATAAAGAATTGCGTCAAGAAAACGCAAATTCGCAACTACAAAACTCACCTTCCAGCCAGACGACACTATCCGGAGTGCGGCTGAGCAGGACACGAACGAAATCCGTTGGTCAAAATTAGTTTCATGACTAAAACCGTAACCACGGGCCATTGTCGAATGATTCGGCCATTGCCGTTAGGCCGAATCGAGTGGCGTGGTCAACCAAAGGCACGACTTCCTACCGATCGGATTTGGACGCGTGTGGTACGAGTAATTCGTGTATCGTCATGAACAAGATAGCGTTTGCTTTGGGATTAGAAGTGACCGAGACGCATGATTCGACTTGGACTTTGCTGCGGGTTCGTACAAGAATCCATCAAGTTTCGCACGACAACCGTGAAGGCTGCCATGCAGTTGACGGTCGAGAATCGCAACAGGAAACTCGCCAAACTCTGCCAAGAGAACGCTCATTCGCTGCGAAAGGCAATCGAATTTTGCCACGCTCACAACATCGGGTGTTTTCGCGTCAACAGTCAGATTCTGCCGCTCAAGACGCATTCCGAATGTGGATACGAAGTTGACGCATTGCCCGAAGGCACCCAGATCATGGAAGAACTTCAACAGTGTGGACGAATTGCAAAGCAGCACGATATTCGACTCACATTCCATCCCGATCAATTTGTCGTCCTGAGTTCACCGCGTGAAGAAGTCGTCGCAAATTCTATCGCCGAATTGGAATATCAGGCCGAAGTTGCCGAATGGATTGGTGCCGATTGCGTGAATATCCATGGCGGAGGAGCGTACGGTGATAAGCCCGCAGCACTCGCTCGTTTTGCTACAAACCTAGGCCGACTTTCTGATCGAACGAGAAGTCGGCTCACCATCGAAAACGACGACAAAACTTATTCAGCCCAGGACTTGCTTCCGTTTTGCCGCCAAGAAGGTTTGCCATTGGTTTACGATGTACATCATCACCGGTGTAATGCGGACCGGTTGACCATTGCGGAAGCCACAACGGCGGCGTTGGAAACGTGGGATCGCGAACCCTTGTTTCATGTCTCCAGTCCACTAGAAGGTTGGTCGGGTCCAAAACCTCAACGGCATCACGACTATGTTGATATTCGCGATATGCCACAAGAATGGAGATCGTTGGATATTACCGTTGAAGTCGAAGCAAAGGCCAAAGAACTGGCGGTGCTCCAGATGCAGCGGGCTCTTAACGAAGCATGATCTTTGTCAAGCGATGTTAGGCAAAAGAAAAAATCTTGGACGATTTAGTGTCGCCCAAGATTTGCGTATCGAAGACAATTTCGCGAATCACGCTATGGCATGATAATACGGTCAATCACATGCACCACACCGTTGGATGCCTCGATGTCCGTCGCCACAATCTTCGCATCGTTAATCTTCGCCTGCCCATCAGTAACGGCGATGGTCGCTTCTTTGCCGTTCACGGTTTTGACCATGTCTAACTTGACCACTTCGTTTGCCAATACTTTTCCGGGAACCACGTGATAGGTCAGGATCGAAACCAATTGGTCTTTATTTTCCGGCTTTAACAAATTGGCAACGACTCCGTCCGGCAATTTTGCGAACGCTTCATCTGTTGGAGCGAAGACGGTGAACGGCCCTTTGCCCTTGAGTGTTTCCACCAAGCCAGCCGCTTTCACTGCGGCAACCAACGTTTCGAATGATCCAGCAGAAACCGCGGTATCTACAATGTCCTTTGCCGGAACATTGACCGATACGTGGAGCGTTGTCTGGGCATTGGGGCAGGACTTCCACTGAGTTACCACTCCATTATGCGAAGCGACAGAGAGCTTACGTTGTGATGCACATTGTTGAGCTACAGCAGGGACCGCGACAGATAGCAAGACGGTAAAACTAATAAGCGTTTTCATTGATTTTGTCCTAACGAAAAGTTTGTTTTGGTAACCGAACAGCGCTGTTGCACCATTTGTAGTCGGCCGAAAAAAAACGACGACCAGTGTTTCTGTGATTCGGTCTAATCGGTCTAAGATCGAGGCGGTCCTGGAAAGAATGCGTTTGTGCGTTCTACGTAGCGAACGTAATCGGGCTTCGATTTCGTTAGCGTCTTTTCTAAGAGTGTCACGCCCGAAATTCGCATCAATAACGTCGACATGACCATGGGACTGATAATGGTCCACCACATTCCCGTCAGAGAAAGAGTGACCAGATAGAATCCCCACCAGACTAGAAAGTCGCCAAAATAATTTGGATGTCGCGTATAGCGCCAAAGTCCCGAGTCTAAGACACGACCTCGATTCTTCGGATCGGACTTAAACCGAGCCAATTGCCAGTCGCCAACCGTTTCAAAGCACAGGCCGACAAACCAAACCATGATTCCGATCACTAGCAACCAAGTGACGCTTTGATTCGTCAATGCACTGCCAACTTGTACTGGCAACGAGACCACCCACATTACCGCGCCTTGCAGACTGAAGACCGTCAACAGGCTAACAAGCGGGAAAGCACGGCCCCATTTTGTTCGCATCGCTTGGTATCGATAGTCTTCCGGTTTGCCGTGATTTCGCCAGAACAGATAGAGCGACAAACGAAGGCCCCAAATGGTTGTGAGAACGGGGACGATCCAGCTGCGTTCAACGTCTGTCGCACCGCAATAAGAAAACGAATAGGCCGTCCAGGCGACGACCACAAACCCGCTGCCCCAAGCGATATCAACGATACTGGCGTCCTTGCGAATGAGGCTAACCAGCCACACAACCAACATCATGGCCGTGATGGCCATGGCACAACAACCTAACAGGGCCAAAAATTCCGGTGTCATCGCTGGAACAAGGAATGCGTAACAAACCATTCCTTGCCTCCGTCAAACGCGAACAGTTCTTCGCAGGCCATGAAGAACATTCGCCAGCGATGATACCAGACATTCGCGTGATCTCCGTACGTTGCCGTTAGAATGTCATGCAATTGCCGTTGTGCGGAATCTTGGTTGGCCAACCAAGCTCGGCAAGTCTTTGCGTAATGCATGCCGTTCCAATTCCATTGGTCAACCAGCTCCAGGCGCGATCCGCAACGAGCCAGCAAATCGGCCGACGGCATCATGCCACCGGTAAAAAAATGACGGCCCATCCAGTTCTCTTCACCATCGGTCAGAAAAAGATAAGGAGTCTTTTTGTGGCAGAAAATGTGCACAAATAGCTTGCCGCCAGGTCGCAGCCAATCATGGATCTTGTTCATCAAACGTCGATGATTTCGCATATGTTCGAACATTTCCACCGAGACAACTCGATCAAACGTAGCGGCTGGCGTGAATTCGTTCATGTCGGCGGTGATGACCGTCAAATTCATTAGTCCAAGCTCGTTCGCTTTTTGCTGAATGAATTTTCGTTGTGAATGAGAATTCGACACAGCGGTAATCTTGCTGTGTGGATAGTTTTCGGCCATCCAGATCGACAACGATCCCCAGCCGCAGCCAAGTTCCAGGATCTCCATGCCGTCGTCAAGCTGGGCGTTGGTGCAAGTTCGCTGCAACGCTTCTTCCTCTGCTTGGTCCAGCGAAGTGGTCGACTCAGGCCAGTAGCAACAACTGTACTTCAAGCGTTTTCCCAGCACGTGGCGAAAGAAATCGGCTGGTACTTCGTAATGCTGATCGTTGGCCTTCTGAGGCGTCACGGCGATAGGCTGCGCCTGCGTCGCTCGCACAAATTCGTCGATCGAAATGTCTTGCTGGTGCAAGGTGCTTTGACGTTGACGATTTCGCAGAAGCTGACGAATCCCTGTTCGCACAACCGTGTCTGGCAAGTAACCGAATTCTGCGGCTTGTAGCAGCAGGCCGAACGCAGAGAATTGTTTCCCGTGGTTTGTTGCTTTGGTTATCGAATGGGCTTGTCCCACACAGTCTGAACAACTCGCACGGCTTGTTCGCGAAAAGCGGCTTCGCAATAACACAGGTAATACTCCCACATCCGAATGAAACGGTCATCGAATCCAAGCTGTCGTACTTCGTCCAGCTTGTTCATGAACCGGTGACGCCACTCGCGCAACGTTCGCGCGTAATGAGGTGAAATATCTTCAACTTCTTGTAATCGCAAATTAGACGTACGGCCAATCGACTGCTGCATAGCAGCCACAGACGGCAAGAAACCACCCGGAAAAATATATTTCTGAATGAAATCCGTTCCACGTCGGTACTCGTCGTACCGTTGCTCGGGCATCACAATCGCTTGCAATACAAAGCGGCCACCGGGTTTAAGTAGCTTTCCACATTGGCGAAAGTACTTGTCTAAATATCTTTCGCCAACTGCTTCCACCATCTCGATGGAAACTAGTTTGTCATATTGGCCTGTCAGGCTTCGATAGTCGGCGTCCAATAGCCGAACCTGTTGGTCGATTCCCGCTGCGGCAAACCGCTCACGAGCTCGGTCATACTGCGCGGCCGAGATGGTGGTTGTCGTTAATTGGATGTCGTGATTTTGCACCGCGTGTAAAGCAAAGCCGCCCCAACCGGTCCCGGTCTCCAGCACGTGATCGGACGGTTGCAAATCAAGCTTTTGACAAAGACGTTTTAGTTTGGCAATGGACGCTTCCTGGAGACTCATGCCGTCGTCTTCGAAGTACGCGGACGAGTACATCAGGGTGGGATCTAAAAACAGTTCGAAGAAAGTGTTACTTAGATCATAGTGGGCAGCAATATTTCGACGACTACCATGCATGGTATTCTTGTTTGCGAATTGCAAGAGGCGTCCGAATAAACGCGAATAGGCATTGGCAATCGTGTTTTTCGTCACGCTATCTTGTTGGTTGCGACGGTAAAGCAGCGACAGGAGCGTTGTAAGGTCATCCGTTTGCCAATCTCCACGCAAGTACGATTCGGCCATACCGAGACTTCCTGCACCGGCAACATCGGAATAGAAGCGGTGATTGGTGATCTTCCAATGGACTTGGCCTTCGTGCGCGCTGTCCGAGCCAAACGTATGACGGCTATGCATATCGTCAAACTGAATCTGACCACTTTCCAGTTCGCTTAGCCAATTGATCACTCGGCTACGAGCGAAACGTCCGAACCAGGAAAGCGGGCGAGGCTTGGCGAGAGCAGTTGGAGGAGGAGAATTCGTAGAGAACGTCAAATCAGTCATCAGGCGACCTTGTTCGAATATCGTGAAGGATGAGGCACAAGCGGCACTTTCTTTCGCCACAAGCGAAAGGCTTGCCAATAAATTGCTGCAATCACTTTCCACGCCATCATCGGATAGCAAAGCAGCGTCCATGACAGATTTTTGAGCGTTAGTTCATGCCGAGTAAGTTGCAGAGTCGCGTCGAACGCTAACCCTGATTTATCGTGATTTTCGATTCGGACGGTAAGCTGTTCCGCCGGTTGCGAAAGCCTCCAGCGGTATTGCATTGCCATTTCCATGAATGGCGAAACGTGGAATTCCTTTGGACATTCGGCAACCGCGATCGTTTTCGGATGGTTCGAATCAAGGGACAAAACATAACAATGACGCTCGCCCCACGGCGTGTTGGTTACGTCGGCAACCACGGCAGTCAAGGTGGTTGTATCTGAATCGAAGCAATAGTAAAGCGATACCGGGTTAAACACGAATCCAAACGTTCGCAATTGTGTCAGCAAACGAATCGGTCCCATCACCACCTTTCCCGTTTTTTCCAACACCAGTTCGCGTACACAGTCCACCAACGGACGATTGGGATCGCCCAGATAATCGCCACGCCGAAACCGGATGGCACTAAATCGCGCAGTCGAAAAGCATCGTGGATAGCGGAACAACGTGTCGACTTCGTCCAGATCGATGTATGCCAAGAACAACGAATAGCGAAAAGCGTGAATGACCGGCGCATAACGACGATGATGGACGGTGCCTACATAAATGCAACTGGAACTAGCCGTCGCTGAATCGCCCGATTGTGACGTACCGTTGCGTGAGTCGGTCAGTGCAACACGGCGTTTTGAACCGTCGGGTGACATAGCAGTGTCAGTCATGTTGGTGGAACGCAGGCCATCACGCATTCTGTGACTCCGTTGCGATGGCTGGACGCGAGCAGATTTCGATGGGACGGTGTCGGCCAATGGAGCTCAGATCTTCAATGCCAAACTTGCGGCACACCGCCAGGGCGCTGACGACCCCATCTTCATGAAAACCGTTGCGCCAATAGGCTCCACAAAAGGATGTCTGCCGCCGACGAATGACTTCGCCATGTCGTCGTTGGATGGCACTGCGATTTGTGGTGAAGATTGGATGCGAGTAACGAAAGCGAGCGATTACCTTGTCTTCGGCAATGTCACGTTCTTCGTTTAAGGTGACGCAATACGTATGTTTCGACTGAATGTTCTGTAGAATATTCATATTGTAAGTCAACGTCGGTCTGGAAGATTCCATTCGACTAATATGATAATTCCAACTGGCCCACGCCGTTCTTCTTTTCGGCAGCAGCGAGACGTCCGTATGTAGCACGGCTGAATTCTTGCTGTATGGAAATGCCGACAACAGTTCCGTTTCCAGTTCATCGGCATCGGCAAGCAAACGCAGTGCTTGGTCGCTGTGACAAGCGAACACGATTTCATCAAACAGCTGGTCCCCGCCATCGTAGACGACACGAACCTGATCCGCTTGACGACTCACCGAACGCACGCTGCAGTTGGTGCGAATATGGTCTCGAAACGGCGCGGACAATCGTTCCACATATCGGTTCGATCCTCCTTGGATCACGCGCCACTGAGGTCGATCTGTGATGCTTAGCAAGCCGTGGTTGACGTAGAATTCCAAAATGAAACGAATGGGAAAATTTTCGAAGTCAGCGTACGGGCAGGACCAGATTGCCGCGCCCATCGGCAGCAAGTATTGCTGTGCAAAATGATCCGAAAAACCTTTTTGCTGGAGGTATTGCCGCACCGTTTGATCTTCCGGCACACATTCCAAATCGGCACGTCCCGCTCGATTGAATCGCAGGATGTCACGCAGCATTCGCAAGAAGGATGGGCGAACCAGATTCCGGCGTTGAGCAAACAGGCCATTGAGCGACGTTCCGTTATATTCAAGACCGGTTCGATCGCACCGCACGCTGAAACTCATGGAAGTAGGCACGGTTTCTACATCAAGCTGTTCCAAAATCTGGCTGAAGTGCGGATACGTTCGGTCGTTGTAAACGATAAAGCCGGTGTCAATTGCAAGATTGTCACCGCCATTCGACACATCAACCGTGTTGACATGCCCGCCAATTCGGTTGTCCGCTTCGAACAACACAATCTCATGTCGGTTTGAAAGCAAGCTGGCTGCCACCAGCCCAGAAATCCCCGAACCTACGACTGCAATCCGCACGCAATACTCCCAGGCCAGTGCCGTACTTACTACCGTTTTCCGTATACTGGGAGTTGTAGTTCTCTCGCTAAAATTGACCAGTCCACTGAAAGCTTGCCGGGTTCGCCGCAAAACGAATGGTCAAGTTTTATCGAGCGTCTACAACTTGTATCAACGTGAAAGACCTTGCTAGAATGGCTCGAACTGAGGAAATTTTCCTTTGCCTGCGACAGTTCCCACTACTCTGACGCGTGCGAAAGTTAACGTGCCGCGAGAAAAAATCGACTACATTCCGAACGACGAATTTGATTCTGCTACCGAGCAAGATTTCTCCGCAATCGATGTTGAACTGTACGCGGACGAAGATGATACGCTCGCATCACGGTCCATGGCCGAATCGTTCTTGATGGCAGTCGAAACGTCACGTTTATTAACCGCGGAAGGCGAACAGTTTCTCTTTAAGCGTTTGAATTTCTTGAAATTCCGCGCCAGCGCGCTTCAGGCGAGTCAGCGTCGCGGCCGCAAATCCAAGAAAGTGACAGCTGAAATTGAACGGCTACTTCGCGAAGCAAGTGAAACGCGAGACCAAATTGCTTGTGCCAATTTAAGACTGGTGGCTTCGATTGCTCGGAAATTTTCCAATTCACAAGACGAATTTGACGAGTTTCAGGCGGAGGCGAATTCGATCTTGCTCAACGCAATCGACAAGTTCGATTATTCGCGAGGATACCGGTTCAGCACCTACGCCACGGCTGCCGTTCAGCGGCACATCTACCGATTAGTCGAACGTCATCGCAAACATCGCGAACGCCAAACAACCGATAGCTGGGACATGCTGGCGCAAGTTGCCCACCAACCGGGCGTGTCGGATTCTGCCAACCAGAAAGTGAATGAAGCCGTTGCCGCCATCATTGCCAGTTTTGACGCGGTGCTGAACGAACGTGAACAACAGATTGTTCGAGCGAGATTCGGATTGGACGGCAGCGGCAAAGGAAAATCGATGCGGGCTATCGGCGATGACTTAGGGCTAAGCAAAGAACGCATTCGGCAAATATTAGTTGTCAGCATTGAAAAACTGGCCGAAGTCAATAAATCATTCGAATCGATTTTCGACCAGCTATAGTTTCATCTTGGATCGCAGATATATGAATTCCAACTACGAACCTCGACCATGGATGAAATCGACACTCGCTTTGGCCGGCGCTTACAATCTGGTTTGGGGCGCGGTGGCGGTGTTATTTCCGTCGACCATGCTAGGTTGGTTGGGTGTCGACGCGACCGACGTAGCGCTTTCGTTTTGGCAGTGCATTGGCATGATTGTCGGTGTTTATGGCATTGGCTATGCCATTGCAGCTCGTTCTCCCTATCGCCATTGGCCCATCACGTTGGTAGGACTACTGGGAAAACTTTTGGGGCCGATGGGATTTGTCGTTGCCGTTTCCAAAGGTGTTCTTCCCACGTCGATGTTTCAAACGATTTTGCTGAACGATGTAATTTGGTGGGCACCGTTTGCGATCATCCTGTGGGGCGCAGCCAGGCATGCTCATGCGGTGCAATCCGCTCACGAAGAACCCGAAGCCGACGATCCAATGCGTGAATTGCTTACCAACACCGGCAAGCGACTGGACGAATTGGCCGATATCGCTCCGCAGATGGTTGTCTTTTTGAGACACGCTGGCTGTACTTTTTGTCGCCAAGCACTCGCAGACATCGCGGCGGGCCGCCAACAGATTGAAGCGACCGGTTGCGAAATTGTCTTCGTCCATCTCGGCCAGGAGGATGATGATTCGAAACAGGTCTTTCAACGCTACAACCTAGACGACTTGCCGCGAATTTCCGATCCCACGTGTCGTCTGTATCGCCAATTCGGACTCGATCTGGGCGGCTTTACAGAACTCTTTGGCTTGCGAGTTTGGTTACGAGGTTTGCTGTTTGGCATTGTGAACGGCCACGGAATCGGAGCGGTAAAAGGAAACAGCTTCCAAATGCCAGGCGTTTATCTGTATCATTGTGGTGTCATCTTGGGTGGCTTCCGCCATGAAGCTGCTTCGGACCGCCCTGACTATGTGGAACTGGCTCAGCAGTCGAGATGACCGAACGGGCTGTTGCTGGCTAGGTTCGATCACCATCAAGCCAACGCTTTATTGACGACACGCCTCTGTTCGACGCCTGTCAGACGCTGATTCAGCCCAAGATGTGGGTAGGTGAGACGCGTGTGATCCAGCCCCATCAGGTGCAGGATAGTGGCGTGTAAATCACTGACATGGCAGCGGTCTTCTACCGCCTTAAATCCCAGTTCGTCGGTTGCGCCCGATTGCCTGTCCACCCTTGACGCCGGCTCCCGCCAGCCACATCGAAAAGCCGTGCCAATCGTGATCGCGACCAGGTTTATCGATTCCTTCGCTGGTGGGTGTGCGTCCGAATTCACCGCCCCAGACAAGCAGCGTTTCATCCACCGTCACTTCCGCTTCACGGTCGGTGATTAACGCGCCCGATCGGCTTGTCGGTTTCGGCAGCGTGCGTCTGATGATTGGTAATGCAATCGTTGTGTCCATCCCATGTATCTTCAATATGGCCGCCGCCAGAATAAAGTTGAATGAACCGGACTCCTCGCTGAATCAGCCGACGCGTGATCAGGCATTTGCGGCCGAAGTCGGCTGTGACCGGATCGTTGATCCCGTACAGATCTTGCGTCTCGGTGGTTTCGCGCGAAAGGTCCACCACGTCGGCTGCTTCGGATTGCATGCGAAAGGCCAGTTCGTATGATTCGATCCGAGCGGCCAGTTCCGAATGATTCGATCGCTGCAAGAAATGCTGTTCGTTCAAAGACTTGAGCAAATCCAGACTCGCGCGCTGCGTTCGGTCGGTCGTTCCTGGTGGCGTGGCTAAGTCCAGCAATGGAGAACCGACGCTGCGAAACAACGTACCTTGATAGGCCGCAGGCATGTAGCCGGCAGACCAATTTGATGCACTCCCAATCGGTCCACCTCGTGGATCCGTCATCACGACAAAGCTGGGCAAGTTCTGATTCACCGTGCCCAGACCGTAGCTGAGCCACGCTCCGACACTCGGCCGACCAATGAAGATGCTGCCGGTATTCATTTGCAAGCAGCCCGACGCATGAGCCGCGGTGTCAGCGTGCATGGATCGAATAACGCACAAATCATCCGCGTGCCGGGCAGTGTGCGGGAACAGGCTGCTGATTTCCAGACCGCTTTCGCCGTGCTTGGTAAACGGAAATGGAGATTTCATCAGGTGACCGATGGCACGTCCGTTCGAACCGACTTTGGCGTCGCCCGTGTAGGGCTGGCCATCGTGTTTGTCGAGTTCCGGTTTGGGGTCAAACGTATCAACCTGGCTGGGGCCTCCGTTCATAAACAAGAAGACGCAATGTTTGGCCTTTGCAGCGAAGTGCGGCGGCTTTTCCGCCAGCGGCGACATCGTTTGTTGATCGGCGCACAAAAGGTCTGTCAAAGCAAGTCCTGCGAATCCGCCGCCCGCCTGCCAGAGAAACTCGCGGCGAGTTCGTCCACACGGTGTGCGATTGGGAATGAACCGAGCCATATGATCTACTCCGGATAGACAAATTCGTTGAGGTTCAAAACGACACGGCAGAATTCGTCCAGAGATTCCGTCGCCAGGAATTCGCGTACGTTGATTCGCTCAGCCATCGTTGGTTCGCGACACAACGCCAGTCGCCACGCCAACGAAATCTGACGCTCGGTTTCATCACCTGCTTCGCGTCGCAAACGCGCAGCAAACGCCCGCGATTGCTGTTGCGTAAAGTCGCTATTGAATAACGTCAGGGCTTGCGGCGCGACGGTGGTTATCTGCCGCTGCGGACAGCTGCTAACCGAGTCTGCCAGGTCCAGGGTTTCGAACATTGGTACAATCAGGCCACGCTTGATGAACGCGTAAATGCTGCGTCGTGAAGCTTCGGGTTCTTCAGACGGTGTCCAGATACTGGCTTTGTCCGAATTCGCTTCAATGGCAGCCAACGGAATAGCAGGTCGAAAGGCAGGACCGAAACGCTTGGAGTTCAAGCGGCCACTGACGGCCAACATCGAATCACGAATCGCTTCCACTTCCAGACGCCGATAACGGACAATCGAATCAGCGTTCTTCGCCATCTGCCAAGCTCGGCTGGTCAGCATGAGTCGATGCAATTTTTTGAGTGACCAATTCGCATCATACATGAACCAATCCGCTAGATAGTCAAGCAATTCAGGATGAGCCGGAGGTGATCCCATCAGACCAAAGTCACTGGCGGTAGACACAATACCTTCGCCAAAATGCTGTTGCCAAATTCGATTGACGATCACACGCGCTGTCAATGGATTGTCCTTGCTGGCAATCCACTTAGCCAAACACAATCGTCGGCCGGTTGTCCGGTTTCCATTCGAAACGAAGTCGGGCTGTTGCTGAACCAGAATGGCCGGAACGGCCGGATCGACGCGTTCGCCAGGACGATTTGCTGATCCGCGAATCAGAATGTGTGTGTCCGGCGCCGTGGCAGACATTTCCTGCCAAGCATACACGTCCGTTTCACCGACCTTCACTGTCAATTCCGTACGACCTTGCTGTGGTCTTTGCAGTGGATTGAAGACGGCCACCAGACTGTAGTAGTCTTGTGTGCTGAGCGGTTCAAACTTGTGGTCGTGGCAGCGAGCACATCCAATGGTCAGTCCCAAGAATGCCTGCGACGTAGTGCTGACAATATCGTCCAGCTGGTCATAGCGGTCCGCCTGCGGGTCGGCGGGTTCGTCATCCCAATGGCCCAGACGTAGAAAGCCCGTGGCAATTGTCGTTTCGGCATCGGCATCCGGAAGTTCATCGCCGGCAATCTGCTCTATCGCAAACCGATCAAACGGCTTGTCGTTGTTGAAAGCCTGGATCACGTAATCTCGGTAGCGCCAGACGAAAGGCTTTTCGGCATCGCGTTCGTAGCCGTTCGAGTCTGCGTACCGGGCAACATCCAGCCAGTGCCTAGCCCAACGTTCGCCGTATTCGGGCCGATCGAGCAAGGCGTCGACAACCGAATTCAGATTGCCGTTCATGGCGAACTGGTCCTGTTCCGCAATCGTCGGCGGCAGACCGATTAAATCAAGGTAGATTCGCCGCAATAGCGCAGCGTCCGACGCTGGCGGTGGCAAGTCTCGCTGAATAAACAGAAACGCATCGATCGGATGCTGGTGATCTGATTTCGGCAGCGTCGGCCGCTTGATCGGCTGGAACGACCAATGTTCTGATGGGCTTGTGGGGATTAATTCGTCCTGAGGATATGGCGCGCCGGAGTGAATCCACTGTTGCAATTCCGCAAGCTGCCCGGCGGTCAAACGCGATCCTTCGGGCGGCATACGATCTGATTCGTCGTCGGACCTGACGCGTCGCAAGAGTTCGTCGTGAATATCTTTGGGAATCAACGATCCGGCGTCCAATCGCAGATCGGCTTCCTGCTTTAGTGCTCCGTGACACGTCACACAACGCTGGTTCAACAGCGGCCGAATGTTACGAACATAATCGACCGGCTCGGTACCCTGAATCGCTGTGCACAGCAATCCGCACACCGCCACGAGCATGAATCGAACGAACCACGTGTTGTTCCTAATCATGTTCTTAACAGCTCCTCTTACCTAATAAGCGAGTGTCATTCCTGGCGGTCGGTGCTTTGTTTCTGTCATTTGGGCGTGGGAATGCCATTCGCGCGTCCCATGTTTGATGATTGTTTCATGCCAGAAGTTCATTCACGACTTGCGCGCCTTCCACACCGGTAAGGCGAAAGTCGAGACCGGCGTGGCGGTAGGTGAGTCGTTCGTGATCAAAGCCCATCAAGTGTAGGATCGTCGCATGCAAGTCTCGGACGTGCACCGGCTTCTCCGCGGCTCGCAATCCAATTTCATCGGTCGAACCATGAACGATCCCGGGTTTCACCCCGGCTCCGGCCAGCCACGAACTGAACGCCCAGGGATGGTGTTCGCGTCCTTTCGCATCCGCTGTATTGTTGAACGGCGTTCGTCCAAATTCAGTCGTCCAAACCACCAACGTTTCGTCCAACATGCCGCGGTTCTTGAGATCCTTAATCAACGCCGCAATTGGCTGATCGACGTTCTTTGCCAAAGGTTCGTGCGTCAACATATCGCCGTGTGCGTCCCAATTTCCGGACGAACCAACGTCAATCAGTTCCACGAACCGCACACCACGTTCAATGAGTCGTCGCGCGGCGAAGGCATTGCCAACCGAATCCCGTTTTCTGACCAGGCGTAACGCCGTAATTCGCCAGAGTTGTTGCGGTTTCCTGGCCGAAGTCGAACGCATCGGGGACGGCCATCTGCATGCCAAAAGCCGTTTCAAAAGTTTGCAGTCTCGCCAACAGCTGAGGATCATCGGAACGCGCCGCGAGGTGTTCCATGTTTGCTTCGCGAAGTGCCGCCAGTTCCAGTTGCTGGCGATCGGTCGGGATTCGAGGTCGGACATTGGCAACCGGTTCGGCACCCGGCACCACGAGCGTTCCCTGATGCGCGCCCGGCAGAAAATCGCTGGAATAGACCTGCGTCAGCATACGTTTGTGCCGGAACAATGACGACAAATCCCGGCAGGTTGCGATTCAACGTTCCCAAACCGTACGTCATCCATGAACCGATACTGGGACGCGAAAATGTGAACGAACCGGTGTGCATGCCGAGTGTCGCGTTGTAGTGATTCGAATGGGACGTATGCATCGAGCGAATCCCGGCGATGTCATCCACGCACTGGGCGATATGCGGAAACAGCGTGCTGACTTCGGTCCCACACTGGCCGTGCGGCTGGAACTGCCACTGCGGCCGCTTGAAAAATGCGTTCGTAGCCAGGCCGGTCCTTAATTTCTGGATGGTCCGCTTTGATTTCTTGACCGTGTTTTCTTGTCAATTCGGGCTTGGGGTCAAAAGTATCAACATGTGAAACGCCGCCCGTCATGAACAGGAAAATAATGTTCTTGGCTTTCGCCGAAAAATGAGGTTCACGCGGCGACGGCGAGTCTCGGCATCGGCCAACAACTGCTGCACAATACCCGGAAACAGCAATGAACCTGCTGCAGCCGAACGAAGGAAGTGATGACGTCGCAGCGAGAGTGATCGGCTGGCGAAGTCTGCTGAGTCATACCGGATACTCCACAAAAAGATATTCGTTGCTGGCCAGAAGCACGCGAAGCTGAGCCGACCATTTTTCCAAAGCGTCGCCGGGATGTTCGCCAGAAACGTTCGGTTCGCTCGCATTCACGCGACGAAGATTTCTCGCTGAAAAATAATTCGGTAGGCCTCTCGAATTCGCTTGTCGTCATTGGGAACCGCAAGCAGCTTACCAGCGAACGTGGCCGTCTGCGTATGGAAAAACGGATCATTGATGAAATATAACGCCTGGGTCGGAACCGTGGTGGATTGGCGAACGGGTGTCGAAGCATTCGGATCTGCTCCCGTCAAAGAGTGCCAGAAACGGATGCCGCCGCTGGCGTTGCACCATCAGAATGCGCTTGCGGCGGTTGGTTTTCGTACACCGCGTTAAACGGTGTGTGCTGTGTAAACGTCCAAGTCTCTTCGGCAGGAAACGGATGCGCTTGCAGCCCAAGTCCAGATCTAACTGCCCAGACGTTGCCAGCAGGCTGTCTCGCAATTCTTCGGCGGATAAACGTCGCCGATTAAAATGTGCAAGCCATTGATTTTTGGGGTCGGTGGCTGACGGCGAACCGCTTGCTTGTTGATAGCTCGTGTGGCCAGAATCAACCGATGCATGGCATGACGCATAGCCGCTTTGCACGAATCGATGTTGCCAGGAAGTCCAGTAACTCGGGTGCGTTGGAGGTGTTCCGCGAGCACCAAAATCATTCGACGATTCGACCAAGCCTTGGCCAAAATGCCAACTCCAGATCCGGTTCACCATCACTCGAGCAGCCAGTGGATGACGCGAAATCCATTCGGCCAATTCTTGCCGACCACTGCCAGAATCGTGCGAGATTTCTTCTCCACCAAAGACGGACAGCCAGCGCCGCGGAATTTCTTCGCCCAGTTTTTCAGGGTCGCCTTGTTCTTGCAACTTGGCGTTTTGCGCGTGCTGATCAACCACCGCATACGCCACGGGAATGGTTGGAGGCGAGCCTGGTTCGGGTAATGCAACGCTGGATTGACCAAGATCCGCTAGGGCCGAACCGAGTTCCGCAGCGAGATGTGCTAGTTCAAGCCCAACTCCATCCAAGTCGGCCGGATGAACGTCGGTCACGCGACCCGACAAACGAATCTGGCCATCAATGGGGCTGGTCCAGGCGATACCGACCGGGCGCTGATTGCCGGGATGGACAAAAAACGCGGCAGCGGGCAAGGTGGTCCAAGCCTGAATCGGTTCCGCTGCCGCATTTACGAAAACGGACGGCTCCGATCCCAGGCTCCACGACGTGATTTCGTTGTGTCCGCCCGTGTTGCGACGCTGCTCGGACAGGAAGATCGGAGACGAAGTGACGTCCAGAAAACTCCACGCGGCACCATGTCGGTCTGACCAGGAATTCCCTTTCAACAAGTCCGACACCAGATCGGCGATGTCCCATTTGCGTTGTTTACCGCTCGTTTCGTGAATGATCCATTCGACCAACGTGCTGTCGGCACCATGGTTCTGATTCGGCCGAACGGTTAGCAGAACTACTTCACCGCGGCGAACCGTAACGATATGTTCGAACCGAACCGATTCACCTTCGTCCACTTTCGATTCGAAGAGCACTTGCTTCGAATCATGCCATAACGAATCGATTTTATCTTTGGCGGCCTGTGCCACTGCTTGTCGCTGCTGCTTTTCGACTTCAACTTGCGCGACTTTTTCCTGCCAAGGCCGCATCAGGGCGTCGACTTCCGCTGGCGAAATCAACGGCACCATGTCTCGCGGCTGACCCTTGGGTTCGCAACCGGGAAACGCAAACTTCGTACTTTCAAAGATGCCATAGAGCGAATAATAGTCTTCGGATGTGACGGCATCGTATTTGTGATCATGGCAACGAGCACATCCGAGTGTGAGGCCGAGAAAGTTTTTGCCAAGATTATCGATCACGTCTTCGTACGTCAGGTACATATCTTTGTCGATGTCATGTCCGAAGCGGCGAGCAATCGCCAGATATCCCGTAGCCACAATCCCGTCCGCACGTTGCGAACCGGACGGTTCCTGGCTCAGCAGATCGCCAGCCAATTGCATTTTCACGAATTGATCAAACGGAAGATCGTGATTAAAGCTGTCCATGACCCAATTGCGATAACGCCACGCGTGTGGCAGCGGTCGATCGGTGTTTTCGCCAGCGGTGTCGGCGTAACGTACAACGTCCAGCCAGTGTCGTCCCCAATGAACTCCGTATTGCGGCGAAGCAAGCAGTCGTTCAATGACTTTGGCCCACGCTTGCGGATCTTGGTCCGCCACAAACGCCTCGACATCATCTGGTGATGGCGGAAGTCCCGTCAGGTCGTAGGTTAGACGTCGCAGGAGCGTGCGTTTGTCGGCCGCAGCAGAATTCGCAAGTCCCTGTCGGTCGATCTGACGCTGAATCAATTGGTCGATATGAGCGGCGTCAGTGGCGGTATCGGCTGGCGAGGCTTCCGGCAGCGGTTGAAAGGCCCACCAGCTATGTGCTTCGTCCGTGGTCATGCCTCCCAATACGTCACTTCCCGTTCGAGGATCGGGAGCTCCGAGCGAAACCCATTTCCTGAGAATCGCGATTTCGTGTTCTGGCAGCTTTCCGCCATCGTCTGCCGGCGGCATTTCCATGTCGACATAATTGATTGCATTGATCAGCAGGCTTTCGTCCGGCTTGCCAGGAACAATCGCCGGGCCACTTTCGCCTCCGGTTTGCCAGCCATTTGCCGAAGCCAACGACAACCCACCACTCGCCTTGGTTCCACCGTGGCATTCGAAACACCGCTTTACCAGCAGAGGTCGCACGTGTTTTTCGAAGAACGCGATATCTCCATTCGACTTCTCCTGTTCACCCAATTCGTCAGCGTTCAACTCGCCCGCACCGAAACCACAAAGAATTGCGCAGACTGCCACGACGCAACCAAACGACTGGATTCGCGGCAACATCAGAAATGATCTTGTGCGTTCAAAGTCATTTTGCATTTTTCAGTCTCCAATCATCAATTTGCAATTTCTACAGTTCGGCCAAACAAAACCAGCAATAACTCGAGTGAGAAATGCAAAATGGAAGTACAAAAATGGAAATTGAAGTGTTGATGACATTCGCCTAGATACTTTCCACGATTCCTGTGCTGTCGGCAAAGGCATCTGCCTGCACACCAAGACGCTTTAGCATGGTCAAGAACAAATTGGACAGCGGCAGGTCTTCACCTTTCGCCGCGTCTTGCCACGGTTCACGATCGCCCAGCCAGGGGCCGCCTTGGAAATTCATGCCGGCGTGATTGAAGTACTGTCCATGCTGAAAGCCCATCTGCTTTCCGCCTGCCAGAATGATTGGATAGTTGCGAGACAAATGAAAGGCACTGGACGCCGACCCGAACAAAACCAGCGTGTTGTCCAGCAACGTTCCGGTCCCGGCCGGTTCGGCCGTGTCGTTGAGCTTACCCAGAAAGCGACCGAATTCTTCGTTTAGGAATTGACAGTAGATGCCAAAATTCTTCCAGCCGTCCGGATTCTTGGTTTCGTGCGAAAGCTGATGTGCCAGATTAAACCCGACGGCTCGAGCCAAATGGTCGCTTCGACCAACACCGTTTTCGCGGCCAATCTGATACGTGGCCACTCGCGTAGAATCGGTCTTGAACGCTAAGTAGATCAGTTCGAACATTGTCTGCAGATATTGACGAGGTTCATCAGTAGTGAGTTCCAGGTTCAGCTGTGCGTCGTCCACCGAAGGAAGCGGCACGTTCAACCAACGTTTGGCTTTTTCCACTTTGATTTCAGTTTGGCGAACCGATTCTAAGTATTCATCCAAACGTTGGCGGTCATCCGCGGACAAGGATTTTCGCAGATCTTGAGCGTCGTCCAGCATTTCGTCCAGAGCGCTACGCGTGAGCGTGAGTCGCCGCGCGGAATCGTCGTCTGCCTTGACAAAGAGCATGTCGAATATTTGTTTGGGCCGATGTTCCGCCGGGATCGCTCGACCATGGCGGTCGAAGGAAATCGTATGCGCACCTCGCGCCGTACCAGTTCCGCCATCGGTGGACATGACCAGCGAAGCGATGCGAGTCTGATCGCCCACAAATTTTACGTATTCTTGATCCAGCGAAATCGTGTTGCTGTAGTCCGTATCACCTCCGCCAGTCGCCGCAGCCGTCAAGAACTGGTCGGCGTTATTGTGGCCATGAACGCTACGAGATTGCGGATGGGAAAACCCAGAAAATACCGTCAGATCGGACTTCAGTGCTTCTAGCGGACGCAGGCAATTGGTAAACGCAAAGTCGTGACCACTGCCATGAGGAAACCAAGCCCATTCGTTATAGGCAGGGTCTTCAGGCAACGGCATCGGCACTCCGTCCGGAAAATAAAAGCATGCCAGTCGCTTTGGATTGGCTACTACCGGTTCGGCTCGTGCTGGCGAAGAAAATAGCGAACCAAACATCGGCAACGCCAACGCCAATCCGCTGCCTCGCAAGAAACGACGCCGGTCGATGTCTCGTATTTCGAATTTCATGTTTTATTGCTCCACGAAGGAATTTGGCCATCGTTTTCAGAGGCGTTGCTAATTTGATTGAAACAATTCGCTGCGCACAATCGATTGGATCATGGTTTTCAGTCCATCGCCCTGCTGACGAACATTGGCCGTGATCGCTTCGATGGCAGATCGGTCTTCAAATCGCAAGGAACGGCCCAGTGCGAACGTCGCTAGTTTATGGACCATCGCTTCCACAAACTGATCCTGCCGGGATTCCAACAGATAACGTTTTAGTCCGTCCATGCCGTCCAATGTCTGTTGATTGAACAATTCGCTGGTGGCATCAATCGGCTTGCCATTCACTTGCTCTCGCCACCGCCCCAAGGCGTCGTAATTTTCGAACGCAATGCCCCACGGGTCGATTTTGGCGTGACAAGCCTTGCAGGCCGCTTGATTGCGATGATTTTCGATTCGCTCCTTCAATGTCATTTTGGCAATTTCCGGATCGGCTAAATCGATCTGAGGTACAGCAGGTGGTGGTGGCGGCGGCGGATCGTTCAGAAGTCGCTCCAGCAACCAAATTGCGCGTTTCAGCGGATGCGAATCGGGCCAATCGGAATTCATGGCCAACATCCCGGCTTGCGTCAACAATCCACCTCGTTGAAATGTGTCGTCCAACGGCACTCGGCGAAATTCATTTCCATACACACCATCCAGTCCATAATGCTTGGCCAAGCGTTCATTGACCATGGCATAATCCGCGTGGATAAAGTCGAGCACGCTGGCATCTTGCTGCAGAATTTCCGCGAACAGCGCCACCGGTTCTTCCAGCATGGCCGCTTTCAGTAGCGGATCGAAGTGCCCCATTTGTCGCTTGAAGTTTACGAACTCCAGTAATTCCAAATTCAACCACTGATGCACAAACTGTTCCGCGAATCGACCACTTCGCGCGTCGGCCAGCAGGCGATCTACCTGACCGGACAGCACGCTTGGTTCGCTCAGTTCACCATCGGCAGCTAATTTCAGCAATTCCGAATCCGGCACACTGCACCACAGGAATAGCGCCAGTCGATTCGCCAGCTGGAAGTCGCGGTGTTGCCGCAAAGTTTCATTCGAATCCGAATCGTCGGCTGCGTCACCGGTAAGATCCAACGGATGGTTCGCTACAAACAGAAATTGCGGCGAAGACAGGACCGTCGCCAAGACTTCGATGACTGCTTCTTCAAACGAATCGCATTCCGGCCGAATCGCTGCAAACAGTTCCATTTTGCGATCAACTTCCTGCAAAGTGATCGGGCGGCGCCATGCACGAAACATGAATTTCTGAAGGATTTCTTTGGCGTACGCAAGTTCATTTTCGGCGTGTTCACTGGCGAAGAAAATTTGGCGGTGCGATACCGGCGGCCATTCGGCAAAGTAGGGTGCTTCCACCGTGACGAAATCGAGCTGAACATCATGGTTGGAAGCCGAACAGTTTTCGATGCGAATGTATTCAGATGGGCTGGGCATGGCTCCCATGGGAGACGTTTTCCGCACGGTGTTGCGAGGATAAATTTCACCCAACGGAATTTCCCACGTGACTAGCTGCGGATCACTGGGACTGGCTGTGATGGGAATGTCGGCTTGGCTGACGGGCAGTAACGCTCGTCCTTCATTGCTCGCTTGCCAGCCAAACAACAGACGGATACTGGGAAAGCCCGGCTGGTCCGCTTGCTCTGTTTCTACTCGAGCAATTCGCGCGGTAACTCGCATTATCCCTTCGTCGGGAAGTTGGTTGCCGAGTTCAATCACGAGGTCTCTGTTTCCTTCGGAAGGAAGTACCGCGACGCATTCGATCTGGTCGGGCATGGGCGGCATTTTGTCGGCTGGCGCAAACGCGTACTTCGCTTCGTAGTATTGCCAACGAGCCTGAGCGGTACGACCCGTGGAAAGTTGCTTGTAGAAGGTGCGTTGGTGCGGCTGATGAAATTCGGCTTCCAACTTGGCCAGTTTCGCTTCCAGCTTTTGAGCGTCGTGGGCCAAGTCCTGTTTTGCTTTTGCTATTTCCGCGTCTTGTTCTTGCCATTCTCGTTCTGCCGCTTGTGACATAGAAATGCCCCAGTTCAACGTGGGCGGACGGTCGCCAATAACGGTCGCGCGAGCGAGCGCCTGTCGTGCCAGACGGTGGTACGTTTCGAACTGAGAAGTGGACAAGTGCAAAAGATCGGCGCTGTTTTCGAATCCTTCGCTCGAATGAGGTTCGGGCGGCAAGTCTTTGGCAAAATCCCACGGCAAACCCAGCAGGTCTTGCAACGCGTAATTGTATTCATAACGAGTCAACCGGCGGAACGAAGAAGGCGAACCCGACTGTCGACGCAGTTCTGACGCGGCGTGAAGTTCATTCGATAACCAATCCACAATCTGCTGCCGTTCCGTATGACTTAATGTCGAATCGTCCGGAGGAGGCATTTCTCCTTTGGTGACGACAGCAAAGACTTCGACCCACCAATCCGTATCCGCTCCGCGCAATAAATCTGGATCTAGCTTATCAATCCGAATATTTCCTTCCGTCAAGTCTGCTCCATGACAATCCACACAATGTTGGGTTAGCAGCGGCTGGATGGACGAATTGAATTCGGTCAGATTTGCCTGCGGCGACGACTCCGGTTGTGAATCAGACGCGTTGCGGTCCACAGCATCAACAGCATGGAAACGCGAACGCTGTCGACCAGAACGTTTAAGTTCGGTCAGAGTTGGACGTCCAGCGGCGCCAGATGAATTCGATTCGGTCGCTGCCGAAGTTGGCACAGCGGCGTCATCCGCGCGACCCATCGGGGTCGCCCCAAAAGGAGAACTGGCCAACAACATCAGAACGAACAGCAAACGCGTCTTGCCAAAATAGTTGCGCATAACAACGAACCACGGTGGTAGGGGGCGGGAGCAACGACGTCTGGGGAACCGTTGTTTCCAACGGCCCAACGCCATTGCCAGTGGTGATCCAGGAAAGCTCGCAAGGACACTCGCGAAGGTCCACTCAGGATACCAAATAAACACCCTTGCTGAAACGCAAAAAGCCCTAGGCTCATTGTGGATTCGTTTTTTCTCGCGAATACGGCACGTTGACCGCAAACAGCGGACAACCGTTTGTCATAATGAGTCGAACATCAGTTAAACACTAAGCCGTCGAAGATAAAGTGGCGAATTCCTTTCTCCGAAGACTCGTCGCCCTGCCCCGTTCACGGCGAATACAACATCTGCTCATCGCCTTATCGAAGGAAAAGCGTTTTGGCTTCCAACCGAAAAACACGCATGCCACAATTTGGCCGATTCGTCCTGACACTTTTGCTGGCGTTGTCGTCAGCATTCACGTTATGGGCCTCGCCGAATGTCGTTCTATTCTATGCCGACGATTTGGGTTGGGCCGATGTGGCGTGCCAAGGTACTGCGTATTTGGAAACGCCGCACATAGATCGTTTGGCGACGGAAGGCATGCGGTTTACGCAAGCGTACGCCGCCGCTGCCAATTGTGCTCCTTCTCGAGCCAGCTTGTTGACTGGCTGTTATCCACCTCGGCATGGCATTTTTACCGTTGGAAATTCAGATCGAGGCAATGCGAAAAATCGACAATTAGTGCCGGTCCAAAATCGTACCACATTAGACGGCGAATTCGTCACGTTGGGAACCCTTTTCCACAATGCAGGATATCGCACTTGCGTTGCCGGCAAATGGCATGTTTCGCCCGATCCACGTCGCTTTGGTTTTGACATCAACTTTGGCGGAAATCACGCCGGACATCCCAAAAGCTATTTTTCGCCGTACCACAACCCGCAGCTACCTGACGGGCCAGCTGGTGAACATTTGCCGGAGCGTTTGGGACGCGATGTTGCTCACTGGATAAGTCAAAATGCAGACGGACCATTCTTTGTTTACTTGCCGTTCTATTCGGTCCATACACCCATTCAAGCCCGTCCGGAACTCGCCAAAAAATATCAGACAAAACGTTCGCAATGGCCTGCTGCGCCGCAGACAGCTGCCTACGCTGCCATGATTGAATCAATGGATGCAGCCATGGGACAGGTGCTCGACACATTGGACCGATTGCAATTGACGGATAACACGATGGTGATTTTTACTTCCGACAATGGGCCGCATGGCGCGGTGTCTAACGCAGATCCGCTACGAGGTTCCAAGGGGATGTTTTACGAAGGCGGTATTCGCGAACCGCTCATCGTTCGCTATCCCAAAATCGTCCAGCCGAATCAAGTTTGTGAACAAGTGGTCCATCAGGTAGACCTGTTTCCTACGCTGCAGGAATTGATTGGCGGAAAACAGGTTCCGCAAGAATTGGACGGTGTCAGCTTGTTGCCGGTGCTACGAGGTCAGCCGCTGGCGGAGCGGGATTTGTATTGGCATTTTCCCTGCTATTTGGAAGGGGGCCCGAAGAACATTCGAGGATCTAAGTATGCGAAACATTGGCGAACCACGCCTTGTAGTGTCATTCGCAGCGGCAACTGGAAACTGATTGAATACTTTGAAGACGGCCAATTCGAACTCTACAATTTGGCCCGTGATCCGCGCGAATCGACTAACCTGTTCGCAACCAACCAAGTTGAAGCTCAACGGCTGAAGACGTCACTTCGCGAATGGCAGGAATCGGTCGACGCACCTATCCCCAAACAACGCAATCCTCAATTCCGGCGAGTTGTTCCTGACACAGCAACGGGCACGGCAATTCCGTGATCGACATCTAGTGCCACCACGGATTCAACGGGAATCAATTTATTCACAGGCGATTCGGCGGAACATGGTAACGTCACGATCCAGCTTCAAGAACCTGGCCGCCATCGACAAGTTTGGACGGATATTTCCGTCTTTTTTAGTCGTTCGGGGCCCATGACCCCACTTGTAACAATCTTTGATCACGCTATGATCAACACTTCTTCAAATTCGTGGCCTCCGCCACGTCTGCTCCCTTAGCTCAACTGGCAGAGCAACTGACTCTTAATCAGTAGGTTCAAGGTTCGAGTCCTTGAGGGAGCACTCTTTCCCCTTGTTTTCCAGCGTTTTTCGAAGATCCAAGGGGAAGTGGGCCACGATGTGGGTTGGATTTCCGCTCGATTCCGCCGAAATCATCTCGAGTTTGGCCCACATGTCGGCCCACTTTCTTTACGGCGTTTTCGAAGTCCGCGTCCGTCACCTGAAGGTAGTGATCTTTGGCCGTTTTTCGCTGTTGCCAAGCCAAGCACAGACGACGTGGATCGGGTGTTCAGCGGACAATTCGGTTTCACGACTAGCTCGTAGGTTGTGGAACAGTCGAGGCCACGTCGGAACACCGGCCTTGGCAATAATGCGAAGCAACTGCGTTCGCAGATTCGCTTTCTTCGAACGATACAGCGTGATTACAAAGCCCGAATCATCTTGTTCGTCATTGAAGAACAGTTTTTCAAGATACGGTCGCAATTCGGGAAAGATAGGAACAACTCGAGTCTTGGTCTTGTTTTCAAAGACGGTGAAACGATCCTTTTCCCAATTGATGTGCTCCCATCGCAGCCCCAGCGTTTCAGACGGACAGCGAAGCCCACCATAACGGCTTAGCGCAATTATCAGTTTCCACTGATCATTAGGCGCCGCGTCAATGACTTGCTGTATTCGATTCCGATCGATAAATTCTTGCCGTTCGGTGTTCTTTTCGCCGCCAGCCACTAGTTCGTGGAACGGATTCTCATCGGCAAATCCTTTTCTGACCGCTGCTTTGGCAAATTGCTTGCAGATCTTCACGTTCTTGCTGATCGTCGCCTTGGCCAAGCCGGCATTCACCATTGACTGACGCCAATCATCCGCATCACCTCGGTCAATTTCTCGCAGCAAGATTGTCGAGCCAAAGAACGATTCGAGCTTGGCTTTGCACCCGTTCCAATTGTCTTTAGTACTTTGTGCGGCGTCCTTGCGGTTCTTGATAAATGCGTCAATGAATTCGATGAACGTCGGTTCTGGTTCGGTTGAAACCGCCGGTTCTTCGTCTATTGGCCGAGCTTCAATCAGTCCGGCTCGTTCTAGTTTGGATCGCAGATCAGCCCCTAGACCGCCTACCCACCGAGCCAACGAAGGGTCAAGCGGAATGCCGGCAATCTGGCACGACGAAACGGCCTGAATCTTGCTCGCAATTTGATCCGCATCTTGCTTACGAATCCTAGACAGCCGAATCCGCTGTCGCTTGTTATTGCCGTCCGTCCAGCTAATGCGGTAGGAGACTTTGCCGTTTCGCTTTTCCGTGGTTACACTTGCCATAGGTCTTTCCTTCCGTTCTTAGAGTGAATAAGGATTGGCTTAGAACAGCTGGGGCGTTGGCGCGTCCTGGCTGTTTGCCTTTATAGTCGAATGTTGATGTCTTGCCAAAACGCTTTTGAAGAATCCACAACAGTATCGGCACACGACTGACTTTGTCATTCGATCGATTCGCCAACTGCCCGCGATCGGATCGTGGTTACATTGACGAAAGTAGCTGTCATTGGCTTTGGGTAATTCGTCGAATTCGATATTGCCGTAGCCAATTCTGTCAAATCGATCGTCGTCAACTGCATTCGTACGCAATGTCGACAACCTGCCTGAGCCAATTCGTTTATCCAAATCGATTGACGATACCACTGTTGAATTCGGGAACGAATCCTTGGCCAACATTGTTTCGCTATCGGGATTCGCAACTTCGATCCCCAGCGAACCAAAAAATGTTGCAACGTCCATAGGTTTCTATCTCCTATTTTCCTTCCTGTCCGAATAAAAGCTCTGGGCAGGTCCAGACAAGTACCCTATGCACCCCAGGGGCACTGTCGCTGATACCGCGAGCCTTAATTACCGCACAGAACGGCAACAGGCACGCATTGAACCAACAACACATAGCCCCTGGGGAAGTGCACTAAGGGCACATGATCACAGGTCAAAAGACCTCCTCGTCCGAGTCCAAACCGAGGTCCATGCCATAGTTGGTTTCAATCGCAACCAATTGGTCAAGCGACGTCTGGCTGTAGATTTTCTTTCCATTGCTCTTGTTGGTGATGACTTCGTACCGTCGTAGATGAGTGGCAACGGCCTTGGGTGACCAGCTACTGAATCCGGGGTCATGCAATTTCGCTTGTTCCAGGATGTCTTTCGGCTGCGGCTTTTTACCTAGCTGAATACACTCGGCCAGAATTCGTAATAACGTCTCGTCCTGGTCGTCGGTCGTTTCGTCTTGTGAATCGTGGATCACTAACTTCGCGTGGTCTTGCATCATCGGTAACAAGTCGCTCATACCCGATTCTTCAATCCATGCCGCCAGTGCCAACAGCGGCTGCCACAATTCATAGTCTCGGCCGCTCATCGGTGGGCAGACGTCGTCCCGATCGACATAGCGCAACACCTCGACTCCGCGTTCTAGCGCCAACACGTACAATTGATCACGAAGTTCCTGCCAACACGTAGGGTCGGCGTCGATTTTTCGACGAGGTTTCTGCGAGTCTTTACCCGTGCGAAACATTATGATGCGTATAGCCCGACTTCCCAGCGCTGGAGGCAATCCCTGAATACAGGCAATTGCTTTTGGACCATAGACATCAAACTGCACCGTTTTGAACTTGTCACCAACCTTTTCCATGCGAGTTGCCGAGCCACCTCGTTTGTAGCCGGCCAGCAGCATGGACAAAAGTTCATGTTGATCGGACGAACGATCTTTCAGCCGCTCGGCTTCGTCGTAGATCAGGGTACCACCTCGCGAATCCAGCGTCCGGAAAACACTCGCTGCGGAAATGTTGCTGGTCGAATAGCTGCGAAACGCCAAGCGTTCCAGGATCTCGAACACGCGACTCTTACCACTCCCTTTCGGGCCGCCAAAATATAGATACGGTACTGCCGGCCAAGCATGATAGAAGTAGGTCAATAGGATCCAAATGGCGATAGTCGAAACGGTGCCAATAGCCTTATCTTTCGGAAAGTCGATAAAGTAGTGGATTCGTTCACAAAGACGCATGAAAACTTCGTTCGGCGAGGGCGAACTGAGTGAACCGTCGTGCCATGCTATTCGCGAAGCACGAGACCACTCGCGCGCCTGTGGCTGTTTCGCTGGTCGGCGGATAAGGTTGGACGAAGTAGGTCGCCTTATCGGTGGTCAGGATTTGTTCGAGCGGCCGTTGTTCGCGGCGCCCATCTGCCCAGCGTAGGTACAGGACGTGCCGAGTCTGAATCCCATCGTCAGTTCTGACTTTCGTCGGGACGCCTACACCTGATAGTTCTGGCAACACAATACGTTCAGGTCGAATGATGTTCTCGATGTCGATTTCTTCCAAAACGACACTGCCAGATTCATCCTTTGTCCGCTTCGGATTTGCCACCTTAACGACCTTGTCTTCCCTGGGAGTGTCACTGTTGAGCACCGATTCAATAACAAGCTTGATCTCCCACGCCTCAAGCGGCGGAGAATTATTCGCATTCCAAGATTCAACCAATTCGGTAAGGTGGTCCATCGTTAACCGCTCGTGCGTGTCTTCCGTGATGAACGCGGCCAAATTACCCGCCAAGCTAAATGCGGCCATGTTTCTTTGGCCTTCGCCCTTTGGTTCCGCTTTGGCAACGTACTGACGAGCCCGCAGCAGCATTAGCTCGTACGTGTTGCTTGGGGCAAAACGAATCGGAACCGACTCGGCACGCTTTTCCTTCAACGCCGGCGAGGTTGCCCCACGTGGTGGCGGCGTTCGCTTTTTGACCAATTCGTCCAGCGCCTGCTGGCCATCCGCTACGGTTTCAAAGCCTGGAACGACGCAACCAGTCATGCACCAAAACCGTTTGTGATCGTAGATTTCGATCTGTGCGGCTTTGGGCGAAGTTTGCTGTTCTTCCACCTTGTAGACGCACCTGGATTTCGCTGGTTTCTTGCCAAGCAAACGACCTTGACACCACCTTGACACCCGTCCCGCTGGGCGAAACTTCACAATACGAACCAAACGCACTGACAATTTCGTTTGCCCAAGACATCAATATACACCGGCACACTCCAGTGCGCACATTAGAACGGCCGCAGGTCTCCACCGCGGGGTGGAGACTGTTCGCGGCTTACCGATTTCTGGGATTGCCAGCAGGTTTACGAGTTTTTTTCATTGATGGTTCGCAATTGCCGCCGAATTGAAATAACCGACAACAGTAACCACGTCCAAGCCGAGCCTGTCGGTTCGGGGACAACATTCACATCTGCCGAGAATCCGCCGGCGCTAAACGCGGCCACAAGGTCGGCCGTTGAAAACATTCCGTCGCCATTCCAGTCGCCGTCGGCCCAGCCCGCTAGATCTCCGGTTTCGAATAACCCAGCAGTGAAGACTTGAACAAAGTCGCTCGAATCAAACCGTCCGTCCAAATTCGAATCACCTAATGGTGTTCCCAAGACATCATGGATCAAGAACAGTCGGTCCGCATCAGTTGGCCGTCCATCTTGATCCACGTCCCACATTGCCTTTTCAGGATTCATTCGCAGACCAATGGCCAACATGTCCAAATCCTGGACGTCGACAAGGCCATCTCGATTCAAGTCCCCCAGCAATGCGGAATCTAACCGCCGCAGTATCACCATTGCGTCATTCGAAAAGAAGTCGCGGTTTGAACGATTGATACTGTACAGGTCGAACTCGATCGGTTCACTGTTTTCAAATTGCCCGGTCAATACGACATTTCGGTCAGCGACGATAACTTCATTCGAATTACCGAATTCGATCGGAACGCCGTCCAGCGCAAACGAATCGCCAGCAATGGTCACCGACGTTCCGCCCGCGACAGATAGTTTTCCTTCGAATAGTCCGCCGGCAATCTCCATTTCGCCACCCTGAATGAACGTGCTACCGAACGAACCACCAGATATCCGCCCACGAGAATTTTCGAAAGCAAGGTCGTCGCCGAATAGTCCGCCTTCAACTGAAACTTCACTGTCAATGACGGTCGCCTGTCCTACGAACGCACCGCCGGCAACGGAAAACTTGCTGTTGGTCAATGTCGGACCGAAGTCAACGATTCCGCCTTCCACGGTAAAGCTTGAGCCGATCAATACTAGGTCTGTCGCCACGAACCCAGACTTCACCGTTAAGTCACTCGAGTACATTTCGATGTCACTTCCTAACACACCATCAACGGTAATCTCTGTTCCTTCCATTGAAACATTGCCGTGAAAGTACCCATCCTGCGTAACGTTTACGATGGCCCCACGCCCGGGAATGATGCGCCGCCCTGGATCATTGTCGACAAATAAAACTTGGTTTAGCCGTGGGTGAAACATGCCATCAACCGATGTGCGAAAACTCCCTTCGTTCACCGGGTTTTCCCTAAAAGATAGTTCTACCATGGTTTCGGGAAGAATGGCGACAAATGGCGAACCATCTTCCAGGTTTCCGGACAAGATGTCGTTTTCTTTCGCGTCGAACTCTGCTTCCGAAACCCGGTCGCCATTCAACCAGAATTCGCTACCTCGAAAACGTACAGATGGGTTTCGCGACGACAATCGAATCGGTTGATATATAGTGCCGCCACCAATATCTGTATTGGAACCATCGGAAACGGAGACGCGTTCAAATTCTCCGCCGTCGATCTTGACTGTTCCCGAGTTATAAAACCCATCGAAAACGCCCTGCGTAATCCACATATCTCCAAGATTCCAGAGCCAGTCTTCAAATCTGCCTCCATTGATATTGGTGATTCCCGCGAGCTGGGGTGCTTGATTAAGGTTGACGCCGCCCTGAAACAGTCCGCCATTGATCGTCAATGTCAGCCCGCGTCGAGCGTCAAAATCTGGACCGAATTCACCGCCATTGATCTCAAGTGTTCCGCTCGCTTGAGAGCAGCAATTTGCATTGCCTCCGAAGTCAGTCCCAACCAAAAATGCCACCGTTAACTACGACGTTGGCATTTTTTGGATACGACGAAGCCTGCTCGGAACTCGCCGTCGTGAATTATGGTTCCGGACGCCAAATCTGTGACTCCATGAATCGGCGATATTCCTCCGTATACGTTCACTGGCACAGACAACGTTGTTGCCACCGTACCTCCGTAAATGTTGTATTCAACGTTCTCATTCGTCGGCATTTGTTCAAGGACACCGCCGTCAAACAGATTGATTTGAGTGTTCGCACCAATCTCTGCCGGCAATGTGTCTGGCGGAATGTTGATGACGGTTTCGAATTGCGAATAACAAGCGGTTGCGGAGATCGCCCAAATAAGAACTGCGGAGCGGTACATTCTTTTGTCCTTCAAGGAAGTCTTCGAGATGTGAAACGCGTACATTTTGGCTTGGTTAAACCAAGTTTCGCAACCCGATTCACAAACCGGCTTCAGAAGCTTGTCGCGATTGTCGTTCAGATCGGATTAACTCGCTTGCTGGAAATTGACGAACGACATGATATAACGGCGAATTTCGCAACTAGACCACTACTCCCGCCACAAAGGCGTTACAGCATGAAATACCGCTTTGAATCTCTAGAAGACCGTCGTGTCCTTGCCAGCTCCGCGACTCTGGCGACTCTCTTGCTGCTCTTTAGTTCGTCGTGTTCACCGCCCAATGACAGTAACGACGCGCATTCTCAACTTTCAAACGTCGTACCTGAGGATGAAGTATTCGAGAAATCTGCTAACGAGCCAACGAGCAAAGATGATCCTAATGAAGGCAAACATTCAGCCTCATTTGTATCAGGCGTCGACTCCCGAGAGGAACATCTACCAGCACCAAACCTTGCAAAAGGACCACTTGAAGATGCCTACAAAATCCCTGGGCTAAATCCTGAGCAGGCTGGAATTGTTGATCGTCAATGGCGCAAATACCGCGATTTAAAATGGTGGCAGTACCCAAATACGCGTATTCCAACACGGGAAGTTTTGGGCGAACCGTTTATCCGTGAGCTAGAGCATCCGGACCGAGAAGCAGAAATTTGTCTGGCCGCCTTAGCTTCAATGTTTGATTGGAGTGAAGAACCGGACAGCGAATTTGGCAGGCTACTACGTAAGGAAAACCAAGCTTGCGTTTTCAGCAGTAATACAAAAGGTGAAGAAGTCGTAGTGCGAATTGGCAACGCTCGCCAAGTCTATTGGGGATTGATGGACGGTCGTTGGTCCGTCCATCCTGCGGACTTTCTGTTGTTCTATTCAATGGAAGATGAAAACGTCGTTATTCACCGAATCGATACACTGGGTGGCTATTGGGTGAACGACCGATTTGAGTTGGCTGTATTAGCGAAGTATTGTCAACCCTAGGAAACTCGTAACGTCCATAGCGTGCTCACGATTGCATCGCGGTGGAATCATCTTGGTTGGTTAGAGTCAACCTTGCCCTACGTGGATCACCCGTTTCAACGTGCAAACATCGTCGATACTTGGATGCCCTGTTTTGGGCGAGTGGGTGGTATGGAGGGGCCCCATAGCTTACTGAATCCCCGATTTACTCCGCTGCCCCACGTCGTGAACGTGGCAATTTTCCGTTCCACTCGACTTCGCTTCTAATCGTATTTCAAAGCTCAGCTTCTTAGTTGTTTGGCGGGTTCTGAAAACGTCCGATGCATATTCTGAACCTGGTCGTACAGCCAATCAATAAGGTCGGACCAAGTTGACCGATTTGTTAAGTCTTCAATTTCTTTTTCGATCCTTACGCAACTCTGTTTGTTATCTGGACGCGGTTCCCAACTTAGCCGAGTCGCATCATCACCGTAGACTTCCGCGAGTGCGTCCTTTTGCCGTTCAATTGCAGCATAATTGGATTTTGCTTCGGTCCCACCAAATACAAGCGAAACACCAATCCTGGACTCACGTTGTGTTACAAAAGCACTGATCCAAATACCGGTCTTACCAAGCGACATGTCGTAGAAACTCTGTGGGTGCGCCTTCGTTGGAGCTACCAATCCGCCCTTCGCCAATATCGATTCCCTAAAGCTTGCCCAGAATTCTAGGTACATTTCTCGGGTGTCCGTCAATGAACCGGTAATCAATCTCTCGCGAGGCCCGCGTCACAGAACGAGTCCAATCGTTCGGTCTACATGCGATGTTAAACTTTGGTGCTACGGGCGAACCGCCGATTCGCCACAATTTCCAAAGCAAAAAAATTAAAAGTCTCGTCCGTAATTTGATTCAACCAATCCAAAGCGGCCCGGTGTTCCTCGCGAATCTCGGCCGCTACCCAAACGATCGTTACCGCATCCAGGCCTGCGGCATACGTCATCAACTGGCCAAGATGAATATGGTCCGTCTTTTCCAGTTGGTTCTCGATCAAGACCCAACTGTTGGTAAGCGTATCCTTGCACAGAATATCCGGCGCGGAAGGGCCCCACATTTCGCTCAGTTGCTTCGACTTCCAGGTCCACGCCAATGGCCTCCGAAAGGATCTGATATTCTCTTCTGAGCTGTCCAAGGTGTAAAATCACCGGCCTCCGTTTTCCAGATTTGTCGTAGGTCCACCTGTTCTAATCGCCCCAAGGAATGCATGTGTCTCCACCAATGAAAATCGTGTTTGATGATTTTAGGGTTGGATATGATCGACCAATTCGTTTTGTATCAGGGCTCGAAGTTCGCTGAAACAAACGGACGACTCGCGAAACTATCCACCTCAACAAACTACCAGACGTGTCAAATGACAAAATCTCCCGAACATCTCGTTGTTTCCAAGTCAACCATGACGAATGCCCATCCGCTGCATCGCGTTTGCCGCATGAAGCAACAGTTCAAACGAGTCCATCGGACATTCTCCGCGCGACTTCGGCTTGTTGCCGGTCGTCACTCCACTGAGGATGCTGTTGCCGGACGGCGGCCAAGGCGATTTTTCGTGCGGATCGCCACATGTCAAATGCTATCTGCAATCGCTGCGTGGGCGTCTTGCTTCGATACACGGCAACCATCTCTGGTGAGATGACGTTTTCGTCCTTGCAAAACTGCAATGTAGTTTCCAACTTTGCTGCTCTCGTTTCTGATGCGGTCACGGCACCACCATGATTGGATTCAAGGCTTTGGGAATAATTCACAATGTACAACCAGACCGCTCGAATCGAAAGTTGCGTCAGCGTAATTCGAACAACGTCGACACTTGGCGTACGTGTTTCCTGGAATAGGGGTGGTATGGAGGGGCCCCATGACTCGCCAAATGACTCTTTGGTTTTGCCGTCCCCGCGCGGTGGCGACGTCCCATGTGCTCTTGTAGCAGGGCACGATGTGTTTCGTGCGCCGCAGGTTTTCTTCGGCAAATGGGCTCGATCAGGGTTCGAAGGGCACAAAGGGTACGTCTTCAGTCCTGACCACGGCGTGCCAACACAACGAGCGGAAAAAGTTCGCCGTGAGACTTCTTGACGGGTGGCCGCCCTTTGATTGTTGTGTGCATTAGATCTCGCGGATGGCACGACACTCAATCACCGATTCCTTCGACCAACAACTTGGCAATCACCTGACATTCCTCCGGCGTGAACGCGGCTTTGATTTGGTCGGCAACGCGGGCAAGCTCAACTGCAGATGGCCCACCTGTCGGCCCACCTTGTTTTGACGTATTCGAAAGTGTCTTGTTTTTAGCTTCCGTTACGCTTCCTTGAGGGAGCACTTTTGTTTTCTAGGGGTATTACCCGATTCTGGCGGCAAACCTCGAAACGCATTCCTCCATATCTACACCAGTCGAAACTGGCTAGGGACAGAAGTTGTCGCCATTCCTGCCTGGCACTAAGGAAAACACTTTGGCGAACGAGGCTCGTTGGCGAACGGTCATTCTTCCGCCCGGCGGGCGAAACATCTTTGCCGGTGCGAGTCAGCCGCCGGTCGTCGTTCTGTTCAGCCCAGCGGGCGACACATGCAGATTCTCAAAGACGCCCAACATCACAATCGACTAGAAACCGCGCGAGAAGTTGGAAAGAAGACAGGTAGGTGCCATGCACGAATGGCACAGTCGTGCTCGGCATTGCCTGCTTAACGTATACGGTCCGTTCGAATAATGGGCTTGTCGCAGCCAACGACCGCTTGTGCCATGGTTCTGGAACTTGCCGTTCGTTCGCCATGGCACGTGTCAGTGTTATCGCACTTCTTGCGGACCGTCGCTCGATAAGGACGCTCTAGACGACCTTATGGGATTCGATCCACTTCGTTAGATGTCAATTTCATAGCCTTTGCGGCTTGATCGAGAAAGAAAGGCGTTTGCTTCCTGGTCACCAACGATCTCGCGTTTGGTCGGATCCCATTTCAGTTCACGCCCCAAGCGTATGGCGATGTTTGCCAAGTGACATGTTTCCAACATTCGGTTGTGAGACCAGACGTCCGAGATCGGTTGTTTCCGAACGGCCATCGCCGCAACAAAGTTGGCAGTGTGGTTTTCACTCACCGGGCCTCCGTAGACCTTTTCGATGGCGTCTTCAGGCAAGGGATTGCTTTGCAGATCTTCCACCGGTTTTCCCGTCAACTTGCCTCGATTGACGAAGATTCGTCCGTTGGTTCCTTCAAACAAAATGCCGTTGTCGCCTTCACTGGTAATCACAAGCTGAACGTCACCTGGCATGCTGGCGTGGATTTCGAACTGCGTCGGCGAATTGTATTGATCGCTGACGGTGGGATACCCTTTCTCATAGCTGACAGGCAGTGAATAGTTCACAGGAGTGATCTTGCTTGGTCCGGTATCACCTGCTCCCAGTGCCCAAAAAGCAATATCGACGTGATGAGCACCCCAATCGTTCATTTGGCCACCGGAGTACTCATACCAATTGCGCCAGGCATAATGACAGTTGGTATACAGCGGCACTCCTCCACCATATCCTTGGCGAATCTCCGGCAACGCTCGATACGGCACGGCAGGAGCCGGTCCCAGCCAGGCGTCCCAATCCAGACCTTGGGGAACATCAATGGCCGGGATCACCGGTGAACCAGTCGCGCCATTAATCCCGCAAGTCACTTTGCGAATGTCACCAATGCGGCCAGCTCGAATCAACGCAATGGCCTTCAAGAAACGTTGCTCGCTTTCGGTTCGCTGCATCGTGCCAACTTGGAATACGCGTCCGGTCTTCTTGCACCACGTCTTCAATCAGCTTTCCTTCCGCAATGGTCAATGTCAGAGGCTTTTCGCAATAGACGCCTTTGCCAGCCAACATTGCTTCAATGGAGATTTTGGTGTGCCAATGATCGGGCGTGGCAATCATGACCGCGTCAATGTCTTTGCGTTCCAGCACTTTGCGATAGTCACTATAACCATCTGCCTTGCGGCCCGTCTTCTTTTCCAGCTTCTCGTTGGTAGCGCCCAGCACATTTGCATCGACGTCTGCAAAGGCAGCGAAGTCGGCAAACTTGGTCGACTTGTCGGTGATCGCCCAGCCTTGGTTCCGAAGTCCAATCGTGGCGAACACCGGTCGCTCGTTGGGCGAATCCTGAGCAATGGACTTCGCTCCGGATCCGGCAAATACTCCGGCTGCCACGGCAGACGCGGTCCCTAAGAAGTGGCGGCGGTTCAACGGCAGAGTCTTCTTCGACATGATTGGGCCTTCGTTCAAAAATAACATCTGAGAGTAACGTAAAACACCACGGCGGCGACCGACGTACTTGGCAGAGGCACCGCGCGATCGATTCGTTGGCAGCCGACAAACGATCGTCATTATACTCCGTCAAACCGACCAGAAGAAACCCGCCTCACTCATGCGACGCTGGATCGGACGCAACCTACGTTGTCGTCGTGGGAATGAAGTCTTCGGGAAGACGAGTCTCTCGACGTTTTTGCAGATCTGCGCCAGACGTCGCAGTGTCCGACTCGGAGATTCGAACCTCGGTAAAGAGGATAGGCGGCCTGATTCGCAAAACGAACAGAGCCGCACCGTCGTGGCGATGGACCACTGTTCAGCTTTGGAACAATGCGTGTTAACCAGAATCAGCGAATCACCACAAAATAGAGCGATTTGGCGCGCGTTACGCTCGTTCACAGCGCGATTCGCTTGGCGTCGGTTGCATACTACAAACTAGTTGTTCTGGTTTACCAACCGCCAAATTGGCCCCGCTGACCTTTAGGCCTGGACCGTCAAGATTTTGAACCGCGATCAAAACGAGTTAGTTGAACATCAGAACTAATTTCGCCCACAACGTTCGCACAACATTGTTCACTCAGGAGAACACCACGTGGTTCAACAGAAGCACTTCCTAACGCTGGCCGTTTTGGTCTTCATAACGGCAGTTGGTCAAGCTGACATCTTCCGTTGGGACACCGGAGAATTGATTCCCGGGACGGAGGGGATAGTGCCACGCACATATTCGCCTGACGGATTGGAATAGCGAAGCTCACAACTTGCAATACGCGGACTTTTCGGGGATCGACCTGAGCAATTCGTATTTGGATCGTTCCTGGCTCGATTTCGCCGATTTTCGTTCCGCGAACCTCACCAGGGCGGCTTTTCGGGGTTCGGTGCTCGCGAACGCCAATTTTAGCCAAGCCATAATAGATCGCGCTCTTTTTTGGGACACAACATCGAGTGGGTTTACGAAGGAACAACTCTACTCGACCGCTAGTTATCAAGCGAAGGATTTACATGGGATTGGTCTGAGTTCCAACGACCTCTCGGGCTGGGACTTCAGTGATCAAAAACTTGATGCCGCATCTTTTCGGAGCTCCACGCTGACAAATGCCGACCAGACTGGTGCCACAATAGTCGGGCGCATATTTTGACAGTTCCACTCTGACAAATGCCAATCTGTCTGGTGCCACAATAGTTCGCGCAGATTTCTCGGACACAACTTCCAGTGGATTTACGAAGGAGCAGCTTTACTGACCGCTAGTTATCAAGCGAAGGACTTTACAAAGGATTAATCTGAGTTCCAACGACCTCTCGGGTTGGGACTTCCGTGATCAGAATCTTGATGCCGCAGATTTTGAGAATTCCACGCTGACGAATGCCGACCTGACTGGTGCCACAATAGCTGGGGCATTTTTCCGGAGGTCCACGCTGACGAATGCAGATTTTACCCGGGATTCAACTGAGTTCTAACGACCTGTCCGGCTGGGATTTCATGGCCGACTCGACGGTGCCAATCTTGGAAATGATTTGAGCGGGCGCGAATCTTGACAATACAAACTTGAATGCGTACTCCTATTAAATGCCAATCTCAGCGGGCGTGCGAGTCTTGACGGTGCAAACGTGGGGCGTTCAAACCTAGCGAATGCCAATCTCAGCGGCGCGAATCTTGACAGTGCAAACCTGGTACGTGCGAACCTAGCAAATGCGAACTTCAGCGGCGCGGCGGTGAAAGGAGCCGATTTTGATGGTGGATTCACGAAGCAGCAACTCTATTCTACGGCCAGCTATCAGGCCAAGAATCTGCAAGGAATTGGACTTCGCACAAACGATCTGAGCGGCTGGAATTTTCATGGCCAAGATCTCAGCAACGCGAATTTATACAACTCAACACTCGCTGGCACGGACCTGAGCGGTGCCACCGTGACCGGTGCAAATTTGAGCGATACCACTTCGCGAGGATTTACCAAGGAGCAACTCTACTCGACGGCGAGTTATCGAGAGAAGAATTTGCAAGGAATTGAACTTCGCACAAACGATCTGAGTGGCTGGGATTTTCATGGCCAAGATCTCAGCGACGCAGATTTAAGCTTCACATCACTCGAAAATACTGATCTGAGCGGGGCGATACTATCCGGTTCGAGCTTTAGCCAATCAAAACTAACGAATACCAAGCTAAACGGGGCGATAATAGCTAGCACTTACCTTGCGCGTTTGACACTTACGAATACCAGTCTGAGGGGGGCGATACTCTCCGGCTCGAACTTATACGATATAGAAATAACGAATTCAAATCTGGGGGGCGCAGATCTCTCTAATACAAGATTGAACGTATCCAAGGTAACGGATACCAATATGACTGGCGCGATTCTTGTCAATGCGGACATGACATATTCGACGTTGGCGAATGTAACCCTGAGCAACGCGAATCTGCGCAGTGTTGACCTAAGCAATTCGACGCTCACGGATGTTGAAATGAGTCACGCAGATCTAAACGGTACAGATTTTATCCAATCGAAACTGTCAAATGTCAATCTCCGTAACGCGAATCTCAGCAATGTTTATCTACTTTCTGCGACGCTTGAAGATGTCGATCTGAGTGATGCCAATCTAAATGGTACAGATTTTCGCCGATCGGCGCTGTCAAATGTCAATCTCAGCAACGCGAACCTCAGCAATACGGATTTCACCAACACGACGCTGATAAATGTGGACTTTAGTGGCGTGAAGAACTTCGGCAATGCGCGCCTAATCGGTTTATCGCTGACAGGCTTGGACTTTAGTGATGCGGATTTCAGCAATGCAATGGTAGCGAGTATGAACGCGATTGGCACCACCCTCAATGACGCGAACATGAGCAATGCGAATCTATCAAATTCGGTGTTGATTGGTGCTGTCTTACGCGGCGTGAACCTCCGGGATGCAGATCTGACCGAATCTGACTTGACGAATGCAGATCTGAGTGGTGCCACGGTCGCCGGTGCAGATTTGTTCGATACCACGTCGCGCGGATTTACCAAGGAGCAGCTCTATTCGACGGCCAGCTATCAAGCCAAGAATCTGCAAGGAATTGGACTTGGCAGAAACGATCTGAGCGGCTGGAATTTTCATGACCAAGATCTCAGCAATGCAGAGATCATCATTATCCACGCTCACGAATGCCGATCTATTCGGTGCCACCGTGACCGGTGCAGATTTAGGCTATACCACTCGCGAGGATTTACCAAGGAACAACTTTATTCGACCGCGAGCTATCAGGCCAAGAACTTGGCTGGTATCGACCTTGGTTCCAACGACCTGAGTGGTTGAACTTTCGGGGATTCGATCTTAGCAATGCAGATCTAGCTTTCTCGACGCTCAGGAATGCCGACCTGAGTGATGCCTCTGTAACCGGTGCAAATTTGAGGCATACCACCTTTTTTCACAGATTTACGAAAGAACAACTCTATTCGACTTCTAGTTATCAAGCCAAGAATCTGCAAGGAATTGACTTGCCGAAAACGATTCGAGCGGTTGGAATTTTCATACAAGATCTCAGCAACGCAAATTTATACAACTCAACACTAGCTGACACGGACCTGAGCGGTGCCACCGTGACCGGTGCAGATTTGAGCGATACTACTTCGCGAGGATTTACCAAGGAGCAACTCTGCCCGACGGCGAGTTATCGAGAGAAGAATTTGCAGGAGTTGTCTTGGCCAACAATGACCTATCAGGGCTGGGACTTCCGTGATCAAAATCTCGAATCCGCAAATTTTGCGAGATCCAAACTGACGAACGTCAATCTAAGCGGAACAACTGTGGCTGGTGCGAAATTCGCCCGCACCTCTCTGCGTGGATTCACCAAGGAACAACTCTATTCGACTGCCAGTTATCAAGCCAAGAACTTGGCCGGTATCGACCTTAGTGAAAACTACCTGAGTGGCTGTGGGACTTTCGAGGCCAAGATCTTAGCAACGCATCAGTGAATGATGCAACGCCTACGTCGGCGGACCTGACCGATGCAAACCTCAGCGGTGTGTCTTTTTCGCAACACAACGCTCACGTCGGCGAAGGTTGACCATCGCAAACCTCAGCAATGCGATGATGGCTACCAATCTAAGTCGGGTGTACCTGAACGGAGCGAATCTGAAGAATGCCAACCTTTCTATGTCCGAAGATCAGTTCCGCACTGTTTTCATTCAGAACAGTCTACAATCAGTGGACAAGGTTCCCATGGGACTTTGATCCTGTTGCGGAGTGGCTAACGTTCGAGCTGTCGCCGGTGGGTGATTTTATCCTGATGACGTGCTGATATTGCCGATGTCGACTTGTTGCAGCAATGGATACGCGATGACGCTCCTCATTGGTTGCTCGATGAAATGTTTGACGTAAACAACGACCGTCTTCATGACTTTGAAGATTTGGCGTTTTGGATTCGAGAGCTGAAGCAGACGTGGTTTGGCGATGCGAATCTGGATGGCGAGTTTAATTCGGCAGACTTTACCACGGTGTTTCAAGCTGGCCAGTACGAAGACGCCATCGCAGGGAATTCGACCTGGGCCACCGGCGATTGGAATGGAGACGGCGAATTTGATACCAGCGATTTAGTCGTAGCGTTCCAAGATGGCGGCTATGAACTGGGCCTTCGTCCGGTTGTGAACGCCGTGCCGGAAGCGAATGGCGAGTTGCTGTTGCTGATTGGGTTGTGTTTGGTTTCGCGTTTACGGCGCCGGTAATGGGTTTGTTTGAGGATAAGCGGATTTTCCGGCTAAAGCCGGGACTACGAACCAGCAGGCAATCCCAGTCTGGCGAGACGATTGCAACAACCTCAAAGGACACGAAGGACTTGCGCGGGTTTTGCGGAATAGTTGCGCCATCGGTAGACGGTTTTGTTTGAGGATAAGCGGATTTTCCGGCTAAAGCCGGGACTACGAACTGGAAGAAACTACGAACCCGGGAAAAATACGGAGACGGCGGACGAAGTGCATAAGAATAGCCGGACGAGTCTACAATTGCAGGAGACTCGAACCGGCTTTTTGCGTTGAACGCGAACGTCTTTTGCGTGGCGAATGAGAACGTCTTGTTGATTAGACGTTTTCTTCGGGGTAGTGGTTGGTTTCCAGAGTATTGGCGGGGACCATTTTTTGTTTCACTTTGTCCCAACCAATCATTTGGCCAGATCGCCACGATTCGTTGGCCATGCACACTGCCGCGACGCCGGCCATGCCCAATTCCACTGGGCAATTCAGTTCTTCGCCGTTGCGCAAATGATTGTGGAAGTTGGTGTGGTGCAGATTAACGTCTTCGCCACCCGTCTTCTTATGCTCTGCCAAGACCTTGTCATCTTTGTCTTTGGCAATCCAACCGCTGCCTGTAAAGTACAACGTACCTCGGTAACCGCGAATCAAATGATCAATCCCCACTCGATTGCTCATCGTTCCCAAGACATAAACCGTCATGCCTCGAGGATATTCGCAGATCATTTCAAAGTTGTCCGGTAAATCTCGGTCATCTCGCCATTGCCAGATACCGCCCATGCCGACCACGCGTCGCGGGTACAGCAAGTTGCAAGCTTTCATAATGCGAGTAATTCGATGAATAAACAGGTCGGTGGCGATACCGCCTGAATACATTGAATAGTTTCGCCATTCGTAATAATGATGTGGATTCCAAGGAATTTTGGGAGCGTGACCAAGCCAGTCGTTCCAGTTCAGGTCGGCTGGTTTGGGTTCATTGTCTTTCAAGTCGGGGACTCGCCACGGTCCCTGTTCACCATAGCGGCGAACGTATTCAATCTGTGCTTGAACCACTTGTCCAATGACACCTTCCTTGATGGCCACAGCCGCCGAACGATAGCTGTCGTCCGACATCGCTTGTACGCCAACTTGCACGGGCAAGCCAGTTTCTTTTTGCTTGGCCATAACCAGCAAGGCTTCATCGATGGTGTGCGTCATCGGCTTTTCACAGTAGACCGCTTTGCCGGCGTCCAGAGCGTCGATGGTCATGGTGCTGTGCCAGTGTTCAGGCGTGGCGATGGTGACGTAGTCAATCTCTTTGATGTCCAAGACTTTTCGATAATCGGTGAAGGCGGAATCGGCTTGGACGTTGGTCTTGCCCGCTTCCGAGCGAGTCTTCCAGCAATCGGCCACGGCAACGGCGTTCAGATTGTTCGATTCTTTCAAGTTGTTGTAGGCGCTCATGTGGTTGCCCGCCATACCGCCGGCGCCGATGAAGCCAATGTTGATTCGTTCGTTGGCGCCAACTACTTGTGAATAGCTCTTAGCGGTCCAAGTGGTGACGGCGGCTGCAGCGCCAACCGCACTGGTGGTTTCCAGGAAAGACCGTCGATGGATCGACGCTGGCTTTTCGGACATGTAGATATCTCCCAAAAAGAATTGGTTGCGAATAAGTTTCACGTTTTTTGTTGCCAATCTGGCGAATCGT
The DNA here is from genome assembly GCA_041399205.1 of Pirellulaceae bacterium. GTDB lineage: Bacteria > Planctomycetota > Planctomycetia > Pirellulales > Pirellulaceae > JAGQOZ01. The sequence goes on from JAWKTK010000017.1 coordinate 162,522, forward strand.
CTATTGGACCATTGTCTGTTGTGTCAAGCAACAGTAGGTCAATTCGTTTGAATATCCAGGAAAGCCGCTGGGTCGAAGTTGACATTGATTCGCCTTTCTTTTCTACTCTGCGGCTTGTGTTTGCAGTAAACACTGCTTGAGACCACATTCGTGTCAATTCGATCAATGTTCGATGAATGACGAATTTTGGTTCGCAACAGAGAGGAAGCAGCGCCCATGTTGTTGCTGGTGCTTCAATTTATTGGACTGGCCGCCGTGATTGTCATATTTGGCATCATGCTGGCCAAATATGCCGATGCCATTGCAGAAATCACCGGTTTAGGTCGAACGCTGGCAGGACTAGTGCTATTGGCGGCGGCAACCAGTTTGCCCGAATTGGCCGTCGATTGCAGCTTTGCGTTGTCTGAAGCTCCGGACTTTGCCGTCGGCGCGCTAGTAGGCAGTTCACTGTTCAATCTGTTGATTTTGGGCGTGATGGATTTTAGCCATCGTTATCCGGACCGTATTTTTTCTGCGGCCAGTTCCAAACATATTTTGTCGGCTTCCACCAGTTTGCTGCTGACCGGTGTGGTCATTCTGTTCTTAGTGCTTTCACAACAGAATTTGAAATTTGTCTGGAACGGATTTGGCTTGGGGCCGTTCGTCATTTTCGTTTTGTACATTCTGAGCCTGCGCATGGTGTATATGAGCGAAAGCGACGACGAAGACGAAGAAGCCTCGTCCGACGGGATGACATTGCGTCGAGCGTTGATTGGCTATTTAGTTACCACGGCCATTATTTTCTTTGCCGCCAGCGCGCTGGCGCCGACTTCGGAAAAATTGGCCGAAGTCACCGGACTTGGCGGGACGTTTGTCGGCAGCACGTTTGTGGCGCTCACGACGTCACTGCCTGAATTGGTCACCACTGCAGCAGCGGTTCGCATGGGTTCGTTTGATCTGGCCATAGGCAATGTATTGGGCAGCAATAATTTTAATATGGCGATCCTTTTCCCTGTGGACTGTGTCTACCGCAAAGGAACGTTGCTGGGTGACGCGGAATTGTCACACGCCATCACCGGCTGCATTGTCATGGTCATCACCGCAATTACCATCTTATCCATGGTCTACCGCCCCAGAAAACGGAATGTGTTGTTAGATCCCGGAGCGGGCATGGTTGTGGTGCTGGCTATTCTGGCGATCTCCGCGCTGTATTACCTTTCTCCGGCCAGTACGGCACTGCCGGCGCCCTGACGTTGGCGGATTACAGAAGTCTGCAAGATCCATGAATCAGAAAACGATTGTACTTTCTCTGGATGGTTTGGGTGCGGGCTTTTTGGGGCCCTATGGTAATACTTGGATTGAAACGCCAGCGTGGAACCGGCTGGCCAGCCAATCTGTTTTGTTCGAAAACGCGTTTGCCAATTCTGGCGATGTAAGGTCTTTCCAAAATTCGTGTTGGTCGAACGATAAACACGAGTCATTGCCAAATCTGTGGCAACGCGTCACCGCCGAATCGGAAACCGTCTTGGTATCAGATGCGTTGGATCTTCAGGATCGCCTTCCGACCGGTGTGGACGTAATGCGTCAGGTGGACTATCCCGATGAAATGCGTTTGGCTGATTCGATTGAATCGAGTCGGTTCGCGGCGTATTTTGCTCGGTTGCTGGAAGCCATTGAAGAACGATCGGGCAACTACTTTTTGTGGGCGCAATGCGATCTCTTGACAACGTGCTGGGATGCTCCGCCCGAATTTCGCCAACAGTGGTCCGATGAAGGAGACGCCATACCGCCGGATTGCGTCGTACCGCCGTCGATCAAATTCGCAGACCTCGATCCCGACGAACAGCATGCGTACGCGTGTGCCTATGCCGGACAAGTCACCGTACTGGACTATTGCTTGGAAGCGTTCTTGGATACTTTGCCAAGTGACGTGACGTTGCTGGTGATGGGAAATCGAGGATTCCCGCTGGGCGAACATGGTGTGATTGGTTTTGATTCCGCCGTGCCGCTGACTAACCTGAGCCATGTCCCGTTGCTGTTGCGGCTGGCGGATCATCCGCTGCGAGGCCAACGCGCACCCGGGTTTTGGCACCCCGCGGCGCTGGACGAATTCTTGACGCCGTGGTGCGAAGCCCATTCGATGGACCAGGTCATGAAAAAGTGGCTGCTTAGGCCCGCGAATGAAAACTGGGCCATGACAACAGCATCTGGCGCTACCGCGATTCGCACTGAATGCTGGTTGATGCTGCAGCGAGCAGGCGGAGATGTCAGCTTGTTTGTGAAACCCGATGATCGTTGGGAGGCGAACGATGTGGCGGATCGCTGCCCGCAAGTGGTTCAGGCGTTCCACTCGTTTCATCACCAGATTTTGGCCGATTCGAACTCTGCCACACCAAATCGGCCCATCGTCCCAGAACTGTTGGCTCGCTCCTTCGAATAATCGCATGTCCGAATCGTCGAACGGCATCCGCGACCAGCAAAAGTGCAACCGACGAAAAAAAAACAAACAAAAATGAGGGCAGGCTGTTTCCAACCTGCCCTCGGTTCGGAAAAGGCAACACTTGTTGCTTCCGTTCAAATTTCTTCTGCCAAGATGCTATTCGGGTCGACGAGGTCGGCGACGTCCTTCTGGCGCGCCTTCTCCTTCCGCTCGTCCGGCTCCACGGCCGCCGAATCCACCACGTCCCGCAGGAATACTCTTTTCAATTTCTTCTTTGGTAAGGAAACCATCGCCATCTTCGTCCGCTCGTTCCATCATCCGAGCCATGCGTTCTGGCAGTTCCTCTGGAGATAGCTTGCCATCACCGTTGGCATCGTTTTCCATCAGCCGAGCAACCATGGCTTCCGGACCACCACCGGGTCCGACAGGGCCACCGAAACCACCGGGGCCTCCTGGTCCGCCAAAACCACCTTCGCCGCGCATCGGCATCAATTCTTCCATGGTCAGCTTGCCGTCTTCGTTTTTGTCTAACGTTTTCAAGGCAGCGACGGCGTTTTCGATTTCTTCGCTGGACAGAGTGCCATCTTCATCTTTATCCAACGCTTGCATGATGGGGAACATAGCCATCATCCGGCCCGGACCGCCACCACCAGGGCCGCCGAATCCACGACCAAAGCCGCCTCGGCGTCCACCTTCGCCACGTCCACCTTCGCCACGTTCTCCTTGTTCGCCACGAGGACCTCGACCTTCAGGCGGTTGTGCCAATACGACTTCGCCAACCAAGCACAAAGCTACAACACCAACAGCTAAACCACGGATGACTTTCATCGAGATACTCCTCATTTTACTAGAATCAATTTCCGGCCCAGGATTGTTCAGCAGCCAATCGGCTGAACTGTTATCTTTAACCAACGGGACTGCCGCAGGTTTCGCACGCGTTGCGAATTTTTTCGATTAACCATTTTTTGGGAAAGGCCAATTCGATGCCAAATGCTGCGATCATTTTGGCCGGTGGAATGAGCCGCCGCATGGGGCTACCCAAAGCGGACTTGCCCTTCGGCCCTGAAACAATTTTACGTCGTATCTTGCGAATTCTGCGGCCGGTTGTCGATCAACAGATCGTGGTCAACGCCGCAAATTCACTACCAACGGCGCTGCCCGGAGTGGTGGCAACGCAAGATCGCGACATTGATCTCGGGCCAATGGAGGGGATTCGCGTTGGTCTACAAACGGCCGCCAAGTTGGACTTCGAAATTGCCTTTGTCACCAGTTGTGACGTTCCGCTGCTGCAGCCGGCGTTTGTAAGCAAGTTGCTGGAACAGCTTGGTTCGCACGAAGTAGTTGTCCCCGTGGACGAACAATTCCTGCATCCGATTTCCGCCGTGTACCGAACTGACTTGCATCATCGAATCGAACGCATGCTGGCGGAAGGTCAGCGTCGACCGAAGGCATTGATAGAACAATCCGATGCCAAGCTGATTCCGGTTGCCGAGTTGCAATCGGTGGACGCTAACTTGGATTCCTTGCGCAACTGCAATCATCCAGAAGATTATGCTGCTGCGTTGTTAGCTGCCGGTTTCGACATGCCGGATAAAATCCGACGCAGCTTGTTTCCTGATGACTGCTCGACAGCTTGATGCCGTGTCACGACGGACGCGAAGCGCATGAAAAAAGCCTGACGACGAGCCAGGCTTTTAGAACGCAATGGTGGAGGAGGAGCTGCGTTGTATTGTCAACGTCTCGCAGGATTGCGTGACGTTAGATATTGTTTTGCACGGAAGGTGGAATATCGACACCTTCCAGGAATCCCATCAGGCCTCGGCAACGATACGGTTGCTGCAACTTCTTGACGGCTTTGGATTCAATCTGGCGGACACGTTCTCGAGTCACCGAAAAGATCTGACCCACTTCTTCTAACGTATACGTGTAGCCGTCCGTCAAGCCGTATCGCAGTCGCAAGATTTCTCGTTCACGGTGATTCAGAATTTGTAAGGCACCTTCGATCTGTTGTTTCAGGGCTTCTTGATTGGTGTCGTACAACGGATCGTCGTCGCGGTAGTCTTCCAGGAATTCGCCAAAGTAGCTGTCGTCGTGGTCGCCCACGGGTTGGTCCAAGGACAGTGGCTGACGAGCCATCTTGATAATGCAGCGAGCGTCATCGAGCGACAATTTGGCTCGTTCGGCTACTTCTTCGGGCGTTGGTTCGCGACCTAGTTCTTGCACTAGATCTCGAGTCACCTGTCGAACTCGGCTCATCGTTTCAATCATGTGCACCGGCACTCGGATCGTTCGGCTCTGATCCGCGATGGCTCGAGTGATCGCTTGTCGAATCCACCAAGTGGCATATGTCGAAAACTTGTAGCCTCGTGCATGTTCAAACTTATCTACCGCTCGCATCAGACCGGTATTGCCTTCCTGAATCAGATCCAGGAACGTGAGACCTCGGTTACGATACTTTTTGGCAATCGAAACCACCAGCCGCAAGTTACCGGCCGAGAGTTCTCGTTTGGCCGCATCATAATCATGTCGATAGCTCTCGGTCCGTTCGACTCGACGAATCAGCGTTGCGGGCGATTCCAATGTGATTCGCATGAAGTAATGCAATTCCGCGCGAAGTGCCTCGACCGACTGACCGCTTTCCGCATCGTGTAGTTCAATTTGTTGCTTGAGTTGTTGCATGCGACGAGCGATCTCGGCAGCTTTTTCAAACAACGGCATCAAACGTTGCGTTCGCAAGTTCAATTCTTCGACAAGTCGAACCGCTCGATTTCGACGGCACGTCAAACGTCGCCAAGCAGCCTTCTTTTCGTCAGTCGTCTTCTTCTTGGAAACGGCAATTCGATAATCTTGCTGATTCTGTACCAGAATACGTCGTAGCGTTTTGACATTCGGCGGAATTCGCTTCAAGATCCGCTTTTTCTCGGCCGTATTGGTTACCGACACTTCAATCGTGCGGTCCAATCGCAATTCACCGTCGCGAACTTTTTCCAACGCAGTGACAGCCGCTTGCAACATGAAGTCGGTGGCCAACATGTTCTGGCGGAAACGAATCCGAGTCTTTTCAATTTTCTTGGCCGCCGCAATTTCTTCTTGTCGATCCAGCAAGGGAATTTCACCCATCTGCATCAAGTACATGCGAACCGGATCGTCCGTAGCAATGGTCGATTCCGAATCGGCACTGGATAGTTCCGATTCTTCCGAAAATGTGTCGTCCGGGCGAGTGGACTTTTTCCGACGTACCTTCTTCTTCATAGTGGCGATGGCTCCTTGGGCAGGAGTTGAGGAGCGTTTCTTGGAGGAAATGCGAGAACTCAGTTGATGGGTGTTCGGCACGTTGCGGTTCCTCGACGAAGCAATGTTGATGGGGCTGGTCCCTGTCCGTGAGAGAGTGTTGAGATGGTTTCGCAGTATCGATGCCAAACCCGAATGAAACCCGCAAGTTCGACCGGAAGTGACTGCCAGAAAACAACTTACGGCAATTCGCCTGAATAAACGAACGAGCGGGGTTGTTGTATTGACGCAACACAGATGTTCAATTGTCAACGCGTTGCCTCCCGACCACGAGGGATGGCGTCTCAGTTTGAGCAAGCAAATCACAGGAAACCAAAAGAACAAGGGTGGCAGGCAGTGATTTTTGGGGAAACATCAGGAAACGGACACTCGCCGGATGCGGCCAAGGTGGATGTCCGAGTGGATGCGCCGAGCGGCACGATTGTGTTGAATTTCAAATCCAAGCGAAATGCCATGTCGCGTTCGCTGATGGACCAGCTGACACAAGCGTTTCAGGATTTGCATTTAGAGAAGCGAGTTCGCGCGGTGATTCTGACTGGAGCGGGCAATGCGTTTTGTTCGGGAACGGACCTGCATGAACTGCAAGAAGCGGCGCAAAATGACGACCAAGGGTTCGCTGTCTGGTTTGACGATGTGGAACGTCTGAAAACGCTGTACGAAACGATGCTGCAGTTCCCTAAGCCGATCATCGCCGCCGTGAACGGTATGGCCGCGGGAACCGGTTTAGGACTGGTAGCAGCATCCGACATCGTCATCGCCGCTCCATCCGCACATTTTTCCACGCCCGAACCACGACGAGGCCTCGTCAGTGGACTCGTAACTCCGTTGTTGGCGTTTCGAATCGGAGGTGGATTGGCGGCGGACTGGCTGCTGAGAAGCAAAACGATTGACTCGCAACGAGCATTCGAAATCGGCTTGGTCCATGAATTGGTTGAAACCGATTTACTGTGGGCCAAAGCACAAGCCGTGGCCAGCGAAGTAGCCGAATCGGCTGCGGAATCGATCTTGATCACCAAACGCATGCTGTACGAAAGTGTTGGCGAAGACCTGACCAAGTTCATGGCGTCCGCGGCCGCCAGCATGGCAACCGCTCGCACCACCGAAGCCGCCAAAGAAGGCATCGCCGCCTTCCTGGAAAAACGAACTCCACAGTGGCCGTAGTGAATTTGTGAAAACGGCTAAAGCGACAACATCGGCCGAGGCCACCGATGCGCTTACATTCTTCATAGATGCAAAACGTAAGTGACGGGAAACTGAGTGCTTCTGCAGTCCCTCGCTGACGGTTTGAAGTTACGCTTCCATAGCCCGACGCGTTAGCGAGGGAAAAACGTACTGTTTCACTGGTCCCTCGCTGACGCTTCGCCAAGAAACCTGCCGGAAAACGCGAATGCGCAACTTCGAAACGCGTTAGCGAGGGAAAAACGGAGTTTCCTGTCGCTGACGCTTCGGGCTAAAATCTTCGATTTTTCACGAACGAACCTGACGATGATCTCGCGCTGGAACTGATCCCAAAACCGAATTCACTTGAACAAACGCGTCCGTCCACCAATCCACCACAATCGGTTACTTCGTTCGAATCGATCGCCTCAGCTTGAATCACAAACAAACGAATACCAAGCACGGCACAGCGGAGAAATTTGGTTCCGGTACAAAGGCCAAAAGTCGAAATCGTCGCGGCGTCGTCGTCCAAGCCGTTGTCTCCATGGGCTTCATGCCAAAATAATTTACTCATAGCAGTCTTAAAAACCTCCGCGGACGATGGCTTCCGTCTCGAGTCGGCCATTGTTTCCGTCCACTCCCTCAGGTTACCGTCCTGATCGAATGTACCCCAAGGGCTAGGGTAGTCTGCGAATGAGCCGACTTCGGTAGTAGAAGGCTAACGCCATCGTTGCGATCACAATTCGCGTCTGTCAGACATGAAATCGTGTCGCTGCCGGTTGCAAATTGGAAGTAATAGTCGGTCAACGGATCGTAGTAGGCTGCCTTATACCATTCGTCCTCGGTCGGAATCACCCAAGTTGCATCCGGATTGCGATCGACATCAAATTCATCCAAACGGGTAATGACCATTCCGTTCAACGTGTACGAACCATCCTCGGTGGTCGAAGGATCTTGGTTACCTTGCGGTTGACCATTGTGCATCCAATTGGCAAAACGCATCGCCTGCAGCAGGTTAACGCCGCCAACAGGCCGGTTCGCCCATGCTTCATCGTTGTCGCGAAGAAAGTATTCGTACTGACCATCTTCGCCGCGACGATCCAAACCACTGAGGCTGGGCGTGTCGTACAATCGAATATTATCGTACAGCCTGTACGTATCGGTCTTATGACCGAATTCAAGAACTCGATATACTGCGAGTACGTGATTTCAAACTGACCGATTTGATACGGATAATCAACTCCACCAACCTCGCGATTTCCCAAGAAAATTTCGGATACGTCGGGCGTGTTTCCTGGGCTCCTGACGGATACCAAAGGAATCTCCACGGCGTACAATCCGTTGGAAAACAACAACAGCATTGAAATACTACGCAGCATTGCTGAACTCCAAATGGTGTCGAAAGTTTTCAGAAAATAAACGTGAACCACCTGCAGTGTATCAAGATCGCCTACGAACACCAACACTTTTGGAAAAACACGGTCTCACGCATTCACAGTCTTTTTCTTTGGCGAACTGATCGCACGTTGCGGGCACTTTGTGAATTCGCTTGCCGAAATCTCATTTTGGAACTTGAAGGAACTCGCGCCTCTTCAGTCGACCGCATGTAGGTTGTTCGTCCATGCAGATAACCGGACGAGACGAGATCATACGTTTCCTGGTACGCCCCCGGCACGTTGTCCAAGCCAGCACGCGTCGCACTGGCGCTTCCATCGCGTGAAACAAGATGTTCGACGCGGTGCGAAATCAATGCTCGATTATGTCGTGCGTCGACGTACCAACAGGAACACTGCGATTCCAATCGACACTAACCAACCGGCAGTCGGTTCGGGCACAGGGCGCACGCCAACCGAATCACCTTCGTAACCGCCAAAAGTAAACGCGGCCACAAGATCGTTGGTATTGAATTCGCGATCTCCGTTCCAATCGCCGGTTTCCCACGTGGAATTGCCGATGAGCGTGTCTTCGTATTCACCCGCGGTGAACACGGTAACCAAGTCAGAACTGTCAAACACCATGTCTCCGTTCGCATCACCAGGTGCGGCTTGAAATCCGTCCAGTGAAAGTCCATGCTGCGAATACTGGAACGTGAAGAAGAAGCCATTCACGGCATCGTTAAACGAACCTCGGAAATCGATCGTGTCTTCCACGTTTAGTTCGTAACCATCCAAACTGACCGAATTGAACTGTCCCGCTAAAGCTTCGCCCGCTGAAATCAATTCGATGGAATGCGACTGTCCGACTTGCGGCCGAAATCCGTTTTCAAACGCCATCTCCAGTCGGCCACCGACGGTGATATTCGAACCAACCACAATCTGGTCGTGCTGCGGATCGTTCGGGTTCGAATTGTCCGTACCTCGCATCCCCAGCCGCAGCGTCCCTTCGCTCAACTGGTCGATGTTGGCTTCAAATTTCAGGATTCCATCTGGATCGATCAGTCCTTGCGACAAGACTTCACCCAATACAGTTCCGGACCCCATTAGTGAACCGCCTCGCAGTTCGACCGCCAACGTGTCCAGCGTCGATTGGTTCAAGCCAACCCGACCACCCGTTTCAATTATGACGGAACCAAAAGTGGTCAGCGTATTATTCTTTTGAACGTCAATCGTCATAGGACCGACGGTACCACTGACGTTGATCGAATGCACCGACGAATCCTCCGAAACCGTCGCCACCTTGCCAGACGGATTGTCATCGTTGGCCAGATTGGCAATCCAAAGCTGACGAGGCGTTCCTGGAGCAGTCCAGTTAGCGCCAATAGACCATGTCCCCGAATCGGCAGTCCACTGGTGCGTGGTGGTGACGGGATCGCTGATACCCAAATACGAATTGCCTTGCTGAGGATTTATGGTGAGATCTCGATCTCCAAACAGATTCATCCCGATCAGTCCCGGCAGAATATTGAAACCGTCTCGAGGATCAGTGATATTCAAAACCACCAACGGCACGTTTTGCAGTGTCAGACCGCCACCGGTTCCGTTCAGATGAAATTCGTCCGCGATGAAGCCGGGAACTTCTTGCGTTTCGCCCGACACACCGGCCACTCGAACAACAAAGTCGGGTTCGTCATTCGAAACATCAAATCCCAGCGTGGCAGCAACTTGATCCGAAACAATCGAAGCCTGAGCGCCGGTATCGAACAGCATGTCCACGTTGCTTTGCGAAAAGCCGTTATTCTTCGCGTTCGCTTTCAAGAAAAACATGCCACCGGCGGATGGCGTGCTGGGATCGTTGGCCAGATCGTTAATATCCAAGTTCAGCAGATTCGGGAAAAAAGCCGGCGGTGACGAACCGGCCAAACCAAAGGAATAGGTCATTGCCAAACGTCTGGCAGGCGGATCCACCGTTCCCGGCAATTCAATATCCAATGCCGGAGTTCGCACGGTTCGGTCATCCATCTGCACAATTTGAAGATCACTATGACGAATCACCGTTGTATATTCGCCGGACAAGGCCGTGCCCACAATGCTGGGCAAGGACGAATCACTAGGAGCACTCAAGACCGACACGTTGAACTGGCCTCCCAGTCGAATCGGATCACCCGTTAGCGGTGTAGATGAAGTTCTAGCCTGCATACCGGAAATGAAGATTCCCAATGGATCGCTATTACGCAGATTGACGATGCCGCCACCAACACCCAAAACCGGTGTGAAGTTGGAACCTTCACGACCGGCTCCGGCGACGTTGAAGGCTTGATAGTCATCAAAGCCAAGGATGTGCGCGACCGAACCGGTATCGTACGTCGCCACAGCATAGTGCGGCGTGGCATTCTTAGGCAGTTGGTTGCCGACTGTCACGGACGAATTGGTCGCAGTCCAGACACTATCATCTCGATCTCGTCGATCCGTGATACTCATAATCACTTGCGGAGAATTTCCCGCAATGGGCACTCGGTAGTCTTGCGCCCATCCGTTCAGCGTCAAGAAACAGGCCAGCGCCAACGCGGCCCAAGATAAAGAAAAACTGTCTAGCCTACCCACCATCGCTCGCTCCTCTGTTTCATTCGGCCCGATACCGAATCTACTCGTCTTGCTGTATGCTGCCCCGAACTAGCCCACCGCAATGATACTCCAGCTCGCAAAAACCAGCAATGAACTGGCTACGTTTCGTCAATGGTTCGAAACGAAGTTCACCGAAAACATGCCGTTGCCTGGTTGGCCCAATTAGCGGCTCCAATCTAGCGGACAATCTGACTAGGCCCAGGAGGTCGAAATGTCGTCAAACGGAAAGATCGGTTCATGGCTTAAACGAATACTGCCGGTTCGGCAACGCGAATGGTCCGTGTTGGCGTGGGCCTTTTTGTGGTTTTTCAACTTGTTCACCGGCTATTACACCATTCGGCCAGTTCGAGAAACCTTGGCGACGCAACATTTGGGCAAAGAGCTGGTGGCCAACTTATTCTGGGCCGTGTTGGTGGCCATGCTGTTGATTACGCCGATCAATTCAGCACTTGCTACTCGCTTGCGACGCCAACAATTGATGCCGTTGGTTTACATTTTTTCATCCGTGGTGTTTCTTGGGTTTTGGCTGCTTTTGTCCTGGTGGGACGAAACCAAGGTGTCCGCCGCGTTGTTCTTTGTATGGGTTAGCACCTTCAATTATTTTGTCGTGTCGCTGTTCTGGAGCTTCATGGCCGATACGTTTTCCAGCGAACAAGGTCGACGCCTATTCGGCCTGATTGCGTCTGGCGCCACTTTCGGTGGCCTTGTCGGTTCGTTCCTAACCGGCACCATCATGAAGTTCTTTCCACAGATTGCCCTGGCGGATTTGTGCTTGGTTCCGTGCGTGACCCTCCTGCTGTGCATTCCCTGCATGCGACAGCTAGATCATTGGGGAAAACAGTTTGTCACCGCGGCGCAGACCGTGGTAACCGACAAGCCCATGGGTGGTTCCACTTGGGACTGTTTCCTAGGCGTCTTGCGATCCAAGTACTTGGTTTTGATTTGCTTGGCCGTCATGCTCAGCAAAACGTGTGCGACATTGGCCTATTTGCAACAATTGGATCTTGTCCATTCGCTGATTGAAGATGAACGCAGTCAAACCAGTTTCTTTGCGTCGGTCAATTTCTGGTCTCAGTTGGTCACGGTCGTTCTGCAAACGATTGTCGTGGGGCAAGTGATGAAATACTTCGGAGTCACGTTTGCGCTGGCGCTGAGTCCCGTTGTATACATGCTGGGATTTCTGGTTTGGGGTTTGATGCCCAGCATGACGGTTTCCTTGCTGGCAGTGTTTGCGGTTTCGTTCCGAGCGTTAGGCTATGGCATCCAAGTGCCGTCGCAAGAAGTGTTGTTTACGGTGGCTTCGCGAGAAGACAAGTACAAGGCTAAGAATGTGATCGACACGGTGATTAGCCGAGGTGCGGATGCGTTCACCGGGACATTTCAAAACGGCATGCAAAAACTGGGAGCTGGGTTTTTGGTTATCTCGCTGTCGGCCGTCAGTGTCGCCGTGCTTTGGCTGTCCGTTTCCGTTATGCTAGGCAGGCAACATGTGCAATTGCGGCGTCAGACGTCAGATTCTGACGCTTCCGTTTCCTAACTCGTTTGAAAAGGACGAATCCGTGCGAACGTTTCTCCTGATCCCCTTTTGTTTGGTCTATGTCTTTGCGTGGAGTCAGATCGTGAATGGACAAGACGAATTCAACTATGACGAAGCCAAAGTGCCCGAATATTCGTTGCCGCATGTGCTGACCAGTCAGGACGGCACCACCATCACTTCGGCCGAACAGTGGCACCAACGCCAACGGCCAGAATTGGTTCGCCTATTCCAAGAACACGTCTACGGTGTCGCTCCGGGCCGTCCGCAAAACGCTCAATACGATGTCTTCGAAGCAGACGATACGGCGCTGGGTGGAAAAGCCAGACGCCGCCAAGTCAAAGTCACGCTGCAACAAGACGGCAAACAGCATTCGTTCGACTTGCTCGTCTATCTGCCGCAGTCAGACAAACCGTGTCCGGTGTTCATTGGCCTGAATTTTGGTGGCAATCAAACCGTGCAGGATGATCCAGCGATTCGCATCACGGAATCTTGGATTCGCACCGACGATCATCGTGCCACGGAAGGCTCCCGAGGATCCGCAGCCAGTCGCTGGCCGGTCGAGCAAATCGTGGCGCGAGGCTACGGCGTGGCAACCGTTTATTGCGGTGACATTGATCCCGACTTTGACGACGGATTTGAAAATGGAGTTCATTCGCTGTTTCCCGTTTCAGGCGAACGCCCAGCCGACGCTTGGGGCACCATCGCCGGCTGGGCCTGGGGACTTTCTCGAGCGGTCGATTACCTTACTTCGAACGCCGAAATCAACGCCGATCGAATCATGGTTATGGGCCATTCGCGATTAGGAAAAACGGCGTTGTGGGCCGGAGCGATGGACCAACGGTTCGCACTGGTTGTTTCGAATAATTCGGGTTGTGGTGGAGCGGCCATCAGTCGACGTCGGTTTGGCGAAACCGTCAAACGGATCAATACATCGTTTCCACATTGGTTCAACGATAACTACTTGCAGTACAACGACAATGAAGACGCCTGCCCCGTAGATCAACACATGCTGGTGGCGCTGATGGCACCACGCCCCGTGCTGATCTGTAGTGCCGAAGAAGATCGCTGGGCCGATCCCAAAGGGGAAATGCTGGCCGGAGTCCACGCGACGCCGGCATACGAATTACTCGGGTTTGAAGCGTTAGATCGAACCGAACTGCCCGAACTCAATTCGTTGGTCGGCGACCGAATCGGTTACAACATTCGTCCTGGTAAGCATGACGTCATGCCGTCTGACTGGGAAGTCTACTGCGACTTTGCCGACAAGCATCTTGGCAAACCGTAGTTTTTCGGTACGCCGCTGCATGAAAACACTTGACGCACAGCGGCGAATGGCAAGAATCGAATTACACAACATGTTTCGTGTAATTCGCGTGAGGGGGATGAATCATGTTTCGACAACGACAGTCTTGCCGTTCTTGCCCAACGAGATCCCGACGACAATATATTCCACGTCTTCGGCGCCGCAGTTCTTCATTTCGTGCTGCTCCAACGGTGCCACGATCACGGCGTCGCCTGAGTGCATCTGAATCGACTGACCATTGACTGTAATCATAGCTTCGCCACGAGTCAAAATAAACGTCTCTTCCATGTCTTCATGGTAATGCAAGCGAAACGACGATCCGACCGGTAGCCTTGCCCAGTTAATCATCTGCACTCGGCCATCTAGCAATTCATCCTTCATAGCCAAAACGCGTTTCAGCACGCCAGGCCGACTGGGATCTTCATGCGAAGCCGGTACGAATTGATTGTCATTGGGAATGAATCTCATGTTGGTACGTGTACGAGTCCGTCAGATGTGACTCGTTTCCTTGTGCAAGCGTTTTGAAGTTACGATCACTGATCGGCAGGTAAGCAAGATGGTTCTCCGCAGTTCCTTACGCGTGTCGAACGATGCTTGTCTCCCGCGAACAAACACGCCGACGTCGATTCGGCATGTTGTATCGGCAAGCTAGGACACGTGAAAGACCGATTCAACGTTGGTTCGTAGGATTTTGCGGCCGAATTCGATAGCCCGAGTTTCGCTCCAGTTGCGATCGATCACATAGCGTTCGGCCAAAACTTTCGCCAAAATGCGTTTGTACATATTGAACTTTGGCAAAGCGAATTCCAACTTGTACATGTCGCTGTAATAGCCAATCTGCTTGGTCGCAGGAACGGCTTCCAGGCGAGCGGCCGTGTCGTGTTCAATAAATGTCGGCGTGTTGGAATACCACCAGTGTCCGTTCGTCACGACATTGGGAAAAATCCAAGCGTAGCTGGCCAGTTCTTGGTTCGTCACACTGGCCAAAACGGAGATGGGAAACACCACCTGCGGAAACGCATTGAACAACGCTTGATATTGAATCAATGACACTCGGCTGTCATACAGATCTTGCCCCTGAAACACGCCATCCGCATAGACGCCTCGATTTACGCCAATCATCAAATCAAAGGGCAATTGGTGTTCTGCGCAAAATTCCGCCAAGGTCCAAAACGCAAAATGAGATGCGGTTCGCACAGCATCTTGATCACCCTGGCCGTCCGTCTGGCACAACTTGGCGATCGCGGCATCGGCAGCCGAGTCGGCCACTTTTTCGGGCGAAAAATAAGGCGGCAAAGAAATGGCACAAGCTTTCACGCCTTTGGATACAAAGTGGTCGAACAGTTTTCCAATGGCTTGGCGCAACGTTTGACTGCAGCCAACTTCCAGTTTGGTCGCGGCTGCTAACCGCTGGCGAACGCTGGCTTTTTGGAAGTGAAACACCAAATCATCGGTTCGCAGGCAAGGAATGTAGACCGACGTGTCAAAGCCTTCCAGCGGATCGTCAAAATCATTGGTCAAGAAGACCGCTTCCAAATTGGTCTTTTCCAACACTTGGCGGCTCCAATCGGGTTCCGCCATCTGCTGGAGGCTCTGGTCGTACAGTGACTCCCAATTGTCAGCAGTAATCAGCTCGGCTTGAAAACCGAATAGCTCGCGAGCGATCTCGACAAACCAACTGTATTGAATGGTGTTTTCAATGGGGCCTAAATTGGCCATTAACCTGGCGACCTTTTCCTTGGGCTCCAAATCCGTTTGTTCTATTTGCGATTTGGGCATGCCTGCCGAATGAGCAAGCTCGGTGTAATAGTGATAGCCCAAGATGTCTGCCAGCGTGGTCGAAGCGGGCTGTAGGGCGTTGATGTGCGTATGCGGATCAATCAGCGCAATCTGTTGAAGTTCGTGGAAGATCCGGCTGCGTAGGTCGATGGACATAAAAGAAAACCTGCGTTCGAATGAAGAAGTAGGGATGCCTTGAGATTCGCGTCGTTGTCGGCCAGGCGTTTGATTATGTCGTCAAAGGTGGTTGCCAATCACTGAATTGCTGACAGATTTCAGTCGCGCTTTGCTGATCATTTTGTCTAGGCAGAAACACGCCGCACACCTGACCTCGACGAATCACTCCCTTTTCCAAATCGTGTCGAAACAGGTGGAAGCCAGTTTCCAGCTTGCCCTCCGCCGTAATTCGCACAAACGAATCGCTCAAATCAGTGGGCGAGATAATCTGTACAAAGGACCACTCCGGAGTCGAATGAGGCCGAATCAAGAATGCGTACAAATCTGGATCCCGTTGCGCGACGTTCGATCGTTCGATCGGAAGCAGTGTTTCGGCATTCACGGAAAAAACGTCGGCTTCATCGAAGACGGAGACGACGGACGACTCCGGTTCGCTGGCCAGTTGATCCGTTTGGGTCGAAAGGATCACTTGAACTCCGAATGTCAAATCGCCAAACTGGAGCGATCGCCAGTAGACCTGAGGCCGAATGGTACGTTCCGGTGGCTGAGTATACGTGACCACAAAATCGTCGCCGCGGATGTAGGCTTCCGCAACCGGCTCTGGAGCCGAAGCGGCTTTGCCAGGAAAGTGGAGTTGCAGGATTTTGCACGTATCGAATCGCTGTCCGTTCAGCACCAGTGGGGAAATGCCGCGATTCGGCCACTCGGCATCTACCGGAATGACAAACCGTTCGTCCAAACTTTGCAGCTTGGCGATGTTCCGATTTGGTTCTTGTTTCCAAGTCATGCTACTCGCGACGGGCTGGCACATAATGACCTCTCGCCAAGCTGAAAAAGGGTTCTATCTGCTGCGTGGATGACTCACAGCCAAAACAGTTTCCAAGCAGAAAGTTGTCGATAGATTGGCCGGATACGTCAACCAGGCGCGTGGTCAGAAAACAGGTGTCGGTGAGTAGTTCAAACCGTGACTGGGCATAAAAAAACCCCGCCGAAAGCAAGCTTCGCGGCGGGGCCGGAACAGAGAAGAGGCCAAATAAAGGAGAAGGAAATAATGTTCTGTTCCTTTTATTACCACTTGTGATCATACCAGCTCGCCCGGTCTTGTCTACACTACTGCCGAAAAATGTGAATTTTATGTCTAATCGTGATAACGATTATGATCATCACAAAAAGCCTGCCGCCTGGGAAAGATAAACAAAATGCAAGAACTATTGGCAATGAAGCAAGCCGCGCGCGAAGCCGGCGCGATTTTGCTGGAAATGCAGGGAAAAATCGTCGCTCGAGAGAAAGGCCCGGCAGACTTGGTGACCGAGGCGGATGTGGCGGCCCAACATTGCATTCAACAGCTGCTGGCGGCCGAATTCCCAGATTACGGCTTTTTAGGAGAAGAGTCTGATTCGGCAGATGGGTCTGTTTCAGATTCGTGTCGTTGGGTTGTCGACCCGATCGACGGAACGACGAACTACGTGCATGGCTTTGACAACTACTCCGTTTCGATCGCTTTACAGCAGCAGGAGACGGTGGTCGCGGGGGTCATCTTCGATCCTGTTCACAATCGGATGTATTCGGCCAGTTTAGGCGGAGGCGCGTTGCTGAACGACGTTCCGATTCGAACCAGCGACGTCGGTTCGCTAGACAAAGCGTTGGTGGCGGCCAGTTTTCCGCCGGGAGTGCAACGAGACGCGGTCGAAGTAAAACATTTTGTGGAAGTTTTGATGAAATGCCAGGCACTACGACGACTCGGTTCCGCAGCTCTGAACCTTTGCTACGTGGCCGAAGGAAAATTGGACGCCTATTGGGCCACGTCGTTAAAAATTTGGGACGCTGCCGCAGGGCTTCTGATTCTGGCCGAAGCGGGTGGTAGCCTATCCAACATCGAAGGTGGTCCTGTTAACTTGGCGAAACCTCGGCTGATTGTCGCGTCCACCGATTCTCTATTAAAAGAAATGGTGGACACCTTGGCGTTGGTAACAAAGTGACGAAAGTCCATTGGTTTCTGAATTGACGACGAAGGACAACAAAATTCCTACAAGGCAGGGCGTTCAGCAGATAAACTAGAAGCAGACGGAGCGAGCTTGTTTGTTGGACCCATTTTGACTCGTCCTTGTCCACGCAAATCGATTCGGACGTCGCCTTTTCCAATTCACTTCAACCCAATCGCGTTGCCATGATCGGCCTATTCGTTCGAACAATCCGCGCTGGGACTTCCCTGATCTGGCTGATCGTTGGCTTGACTGGCTTTTCGACGCTTGGTATCGCTCAGCCTATTGTTTCGGATCGAACGACCACCAGCGTGCAAGAAGAACCCGCTCAGGTAATCTACCTGCCAGACGGAAAAGGTGGGTTCGTACCTGTCTTCAATCTTCCGTATCCCAAACTGCGCGAATATATCGAACGAGAACAAGCGATTGCGGCATCCAATCAACCGCAACCAATTCGGATTCAATCGGTAGCGATTGATGCCGAAGTCAAAACCACACATGTGGAATCCGAACTGCAATTTGAACTGTCCACCAACGTTCCACAGCGAGCGACCGGCGAACCGCAAACCGACACCGACGATGACGTCAATCAAACGCCTGTCGTCGAATTGAATCGGAGTTCAACGTGGCACAAAGTGACTCTAGGATTTCCGAATGCGGCACCGTTGGAGTCCAAGTTGACGTGTGACGCCGAGGACGTCGAATTTGAGCTGACATTCGAAAATGACAAGGGCTTTGTCGCTTGGTTCCGAGGTGACTTGCCGGCTACCATTCGGCTAACCGGTCGGTTTGCACATCCAGTGGAACGCGTTGTCGAGGCGGCGCAGTGGGTACTGACGCCACCGGTGTCGGTGCGTTCGCAGATGAGTCTGCGGATTCCCGGCGAACAGATTAAGGCGCAGATCAGCAATGTAGCGGTCCATTCTGTCGAGGATTTTGAAGCGGGTGGCGTCTTGGTAACGGCCCAAGGATTGAAAGGCCGAGTGACAACGTCTTGGCGAGAAGGCCGGATTCGACCCACTGAACCGAAAAATAATTTTGTGGAAGTCGAAAGTGACGTCGCAGCCGTAATGGAACGTCCCGGCGGTATGACGCTTCGAGTTTCGCTGCAAGTGCGCAGTTCCGATGAACCGCTGCAGCAGTTCACCATTCGTTTGCCGGACGTCTTCACCGCGCAGCTGGAAAACGCTCCGGACGTGGAACTTTCGATTGGCCGGAACGAACCAGAAACGCAAACTAACTTATATGACGTCCGACTAAACAACGCCACTTCGGAAGCTCGGATTCAGCTCAGCCTGCGAACCACGCAACGCGTTTCTCCGGAGCAGTTTGTGAATATTGGCTACATGGAAGTGATCGGCGCGATTCGACAATATGGCAAGATTCGTATCATGGCCGATCCTCGCTGGTCCGTCATTATTCAACCAGGTCAAAATGTCAGCCGCGTTGCCGACGAAGCCAGTTCGTCCGAATTACCGGTCGTAGGAACGTATGAATTTTTTCGGCAGCCTAGTCGGTTAGAGGTTCGAGCGGAACAGCAAGAGACTCGCTTGATTGTCGAACCTTCTCATCGCTTGATTGCCAAGTCACAACGATTTGAGCTGGAAAGCACGTTTTCTTGCCGAGTCAGCGGAGCGCCGATTTCCAGCATTCAGATTGATACCAAAGACTGGATTGTGGACAACGTCGGGCCGTTTGGCGCGGTGCGGAGTCGGAACCAGTCGGAGCCAGGCGCGCTGCTGCAATTGCAGTTGGAACAGTCCGTGGCAGACGTCTTTGACATTGTGATTACGTCGCATCTTCCCGTGGCGTCCAGAAGCGTCCAAGCAGAATTGCAGTTTCCAATGGCCAAAGCCAACGTGGTGAGTCCTGGGTACTTGTTAGTCTCTTCCGCCAACAATGTGACACTGGACATTCAACCAGAATCGACCATTGGATTTCAGTCTAGCGTGATTCCTCCCGATCTACGGCTGACCGGCGACGTTCCGGGTGTCGCCAGAATAACTCGGTTCTTTCGAACCGTCGGCGAACAGGGCAGTCAACAGTTGGCATTTCGCTATCAACTTCACGAACGTCAGATTACAACGCATATTCGCAGCGAGATAGAATTGGCCAGTTCGGTGGCGCAGGTGAAACAATATTTTGAATTCCTGCCCAAATACGAACCGATCAGCCGTGTTGAACTTACGTTGCCAGAAGAATTAGTCGAAGCGTTGGCAAATTCGGCCACAACCGGAAACCTGAAGATCAGCGTCCTGGGCGAAACATTCGATTTTGATCCGTACGATTTACTAAACGCCAGCACCGATGCGGCGTTCCGGATCTTGCCCATCGAATTGCCAGAAGCAATGTTGGTACGAGTTTCGTTGGTGGTGGAATTTCCTTGGGCAACTTCGCTGTCAGGACGCGAAGCCAATTCCACGGTTGCCATTCCGTTGCTGACGACCGAATTGGGTGACTTGCGATCCAATATCATCGAAGTCGATCCGCAATTGGGAATTCGAGTCAATGATTTTGGTGAATCAACAGAATGGCGGCGCGACGACGACGTGGTTCGTTCCGCTTCGCTACAAGCGGTCGGCGGCACCAGTTCTCAGCCAACCAGTTCCATTCGACTGTCGATCACAAAAACCAATGAAACTGCCGTGGATGCTCAATCGAGCGTCATCACCCAAATCCATCGAGCGTGGTTTCAGTCTTGGATGAACAAGGATATTCGGTTGGACCGAGCGGTCTTTGCAGTGGAAACCAATCAAACCGCCCTGGAGTTCATTCTGCCCAACCAAGTGGACGCGTCTCAAGTGGTTGCGGTTGTCGACGGCCAATCCGTCACCACGAATTTTGCGAACGAAAAGTTACGCGTTCCTTTGCTTGGCGACAACCAAGGACCGCACTCGATCGAATTGTCTCTGCCGTACAAGCAACGCCCGACACTGGGCACATTTTTGTTGACGCCGCCGCAATTGGTGGGAACTTCGTCGGCTCGGACCTGGTTCTGGCAATTGGTCCTTCCCGAAGATGAACACGTCTGGGGTGTCAGTGACAACGTCACGGCATCCAGCCGCTGGGTATGGTCCGGCAGTTGGTGGACTCGCTCCGCTCCGCGTTCGCAACAAGGATTGGAAGCGTGGTCCAACGCCACTTCGCAGCCAGAAGCAACCGGCGGCAACCAATATTTGCTCAGTTCCTTTGGACCCTTGGAACCAGTTACCATTCGCGCGTTTGGCCGCCGATGGTTGGTGGGCATGTGTTCTTTGCTGGCCATGGCACTGGGGCTTGTTTTTATTTACGTCCCGGCGGTACGTCACCCGTTTGTGATCCTGCTGATGGTGGTGGGCTTGTTGTTGCTGCTGGGTTGGAACGTCTCACTGGCTTTGATGCTGGGCCAAGCATCGCTACTGGGCCTATTGGCTACACTCGTCGGACAACTCGTTTCGGTCTTCACGCATTTGATTCGCATGCAATGGTCGCAGCAGATTGTGACGGTGGCCGGGCAAAACGATTCGCGGACAGGAAAAAACAGTGGTTGGGCGCAACCCGGATCTTCACAAATTTCGACCGCTACGCTGCCTGCGTCCGGTCCGAACTCGGGAGATTCGGAGGCATGATTCGCCGCTTGCGCTGGATGCTGGTCGGACTATTGTCGGTCGTGTGTGTGGTCTCGGCCATGGCTCAAGAGACTACCGCGCCGAAGCGATTTCGACGAGTGTTCGTTCCGGACGAACGGTTGCCGACGGTGATCCAGCGTCAGTATCTTCCGTTTCCGCAAGAACGGTTTGATCGAATTGTCCAACTGGCAGAAAACCAGATGCCGGGTTCAGCACTTCGCACGACTCGGATTACGGACGCGCGGTTCACGGGAAGCGTGTCAAACAACGCGCTGGTGGGATCGGCCGTTTTTGAAATCCATCACAACAACATGATGGCTCGAGAAATTTCTCTGTTCGCCGACAACGTACGGTTTCACGAGTTGCGCTGGTCGGATGGTCGGCCGGCACAATGGGGAACGGACAGTCGAGGTCGGCCGGTGTTGGTGGTCGAGCAATCCGGGACAGTGGAATGCATGTGGCAGACGCCCCTATCAGAAAACGCCAACATGATGTTCGTCGATTTCACATTCCCGGCCAGCAAGCGGGCGGAGCTGACAATTGACGATAGCCAAGACCTAGCCTCAAACGTGGCCATGGTTGATGGCGTGGTAATCAAGGCTCCTGAATCCGCGTCGACTGGAACAACGGTTTTCCGGCCGAATGGCCAGGGCCGCTTGCGGTTTCGGTTTTGGGCGAATGACCAGCCATTGCAGACGAACGACATTTTTTTGACGCAGTCCAATCAGTATCGAGTGGCCGAGACAGGGATCGAATCGACTTCGGTCATGCGGCTGGATGGTCGTACATCACGTCTAGAACAACTCCACATCCAGCTTCCGCCAGGCATGCGGGCGCAGGCGTTTCGTGTTGGCGGCGCGGAAGTGCAATGGCGAGTGGCGGCGTTGGAGGATGGCGCGAGTATTGTTACGGTGGACCTGGAGCCGTTTGCCGCAGACGATAACGAATCGATTATTATCCGTTGCAATGCGTACGCCGAGCTGTCGTTCGACGTGCCACAAATGCTGCCTCGGCTTCGCCCTCACGACGTGTTCTGGCTTCAGGAAAAGACAACGCTGAACTTTGCTTCGGAATGCGAAGTCACTCAGCTGGAACTGGAAGACGCTCGGTTTTCCAACGCAGCGGATAGCAGTGCCTCCGAGACAGCGCCGGGCTCTGTTTCGATCCTATTGGAAGAGCCCCAAGCCAAGGTACTGTTTCAGGTACGCAAGCAACAGCCGAGTGCTTCGCTGGATAGTACCACGGTGGTGCGATTGTCTGATGGCCGAGTGGACGCGGTGGTGGCGGCGAGTGTCACGGGCCAAAAGGAAAACGTATTTCAATTACATGCTCACGTGGCAGACGGTTGGTCGATTGAAAGCGTGAGTTCCGTCCCCGATACGCGTCTGCGAAGTTGGACGTTGAATCAGGTGGGCAACCAACGCATGCTGGAGTTGGTGCTCCAGCGACCGATCATGGCCAACGAAACAACGGTTTTTCGAATCGCACTGGCTCAGCGCTTGGACACCAGCGGCCAACCACTCTCCTTAACCGCATTGCATCCCATTGTCTTTGCCAAACTGCCTTCCACGGCGGAGCGAGTCTTGTTGCAGGCCACGGAAAGCTATCAACTGCAGTGGCAAGACTTTTTGCAAAGTGTTTGGAGCAATGCGACGACAATTCCGGAGACCGTACGTGGCCTGCTGGACCTTGATGCCAACCAACCTTGCCTTGATTTGCTGTCACAAGACCAAATTCCGTCGGTCCGATTGGTTCCGCAGACGGTGTCATTGGCTGGTGACGTGCGAGTGGAATGTCAGGTCGGCAAGACGAATGTGAACGAACAGTTTACCTTTGACGTGCGACCACTTTCGTCGTCTGTTTCCGAAATTACCATTCACTTCTTGGATGAACAACAAGTTCCCTTCGCGTGGGATTTCGCGGGCAATCAAGACGTGGCTATCGACGCGCAAAGCGTGTTGGATCGGCCATTGCAAACAGTGCGACTGCTGTTTTCGGAACCGTTGGACGAACCCTTTACCGTTACCGCAAATCGCACGGTGGGACGATTATCACAACAACAAGTCACGTTAGCTCGTATTCTTAATGCCAGCGAACAGTCGGGGCAAATCGACGTCGTAGCGGCGTCCACCGACTTGGTACGTACCGTGGCAAATTCGCGTTTGGAACGAGTGAACGTGGATAAGCCGCCCGAGAATTTTCGCTTTTTTGAACGCTATCTCTATTCTCCCAATTCCGACACCATCCCAGGGCAAACGCCGCTGCTGTTGGAATCCGCCAATCAACGCAACGGCCATTTTGTTATTCAGAAACTACAAATGGAATCGTTTGTCACTGACAGCTTAGAGGTGCGACATTTTGTTTCGATTCTGGCCAGCAACTATGGCGTGACGGAATTTCGTTTTCAATGCCCCTTGGTACTGCCGGAGCAACTGTCGGTCAATGGGCGGCGAGTGACCGTGCAGGCACATGACGGACACGTGACGATTCCGCTGGATCCTACAATGTCTGCTGTGTCGATCCATTTTCCACTTCAGGAATCCAAATTGTCCCACGTGTCTTCGCCACTGACGGCACCTCGACTGGACTTCGATCAAACCATTTTGGCGTCCGCTTGGAAGGTTTGGACGCCACCTCGGTTCGGCCTATCTTCGTCGCGTCCCGGAACCGCCGAGTCGTCCGGCGTGTGGCTCGAACGCTGGTTCGGTCCCGCTGTTCGCAATCCGGAATCAAGACCGTTGGACTTTTTTTCCGAAGAAAGTTGGCTGGGACTTTTTGCGCGACTTCGCCGTATCACGGATGCTCGCGAAATCACCGCCGCGGCCGAATTTGTGGAAACGCTGCAACGCCACAATCCAGAATCAGCATCTTCCACCGAGACATCCGCTTGGTTCAGTTTGCTGCAAGACTGTCAAACCAACATGGTGCGTTTCGATTCAACTCGACCATTGCTGGTGGACGCCTTGCGCCTAAGGGAAGCTGGAGTGGTGGCGTCGGCAACGGTAGATCGGACCTCGCCGGGTTCTACAGTGATGGACCAACATGATTTGGTCTTGGCTATTTTAGATTCGGCCATGGTGTTAACCACCAGCGAAGGCGTGGCCAGTTTTCAAGGCCAGCTCGATTGGCTACGACCCGATCGATTGGTGCGAATTCGACAACGCATGACCCCTGTGAATGCCGTTCCCGATGTATCCTTAGATGGCTTTCCGTTGCTGGTCGGACTTGACGAATGGAACGATCGCCCCGCTGCCACGACACAAACCGGTTGGGCTTCCAATCGGTATCCGTATCTCGTTGCCGGCTGGTCGTTGCACACGCTGCCCGTGGAAAACGGTTCCATCCAGATTCAACTACGGGACCAATGGCGGGTGGCAGTTTGGAAAGTGATTCTGTTTCTCACAGCAACAGCAGTATCATGGTGGGCAGCTAGGAGAAGCATGCGATTTTCTCTGGCTGTGTGCGTCGCCGCAACACTGACGACGCTGTTCGCACCACTTAGTTGGTCGGCATGGGGAACCATCTCGCTCTGGGGATGCGCCGCAGGGATTCTGATTCGTTGGTCGCGAACTCAAGGCCAACGAGCGACTTCGGTAATGAAAGCGGTTCGCCGTTCGGCACTCGGCAGCACGAATGCGAGCTGGATTTCCATTGTGTTGATGGTTACTTGCATTGCCGTTGATGGATCGTGGGGACAAACCACGGGCTCCGGTCCGGGATCTGACCGAGCGATTGAAGCGAATGAACGTCAACCGCCAGTAGATGTTTTCATTCCCTGGAACGGTACGTCGGGCCGGGCGAGCGAATTTGTGTATGTCCCGCTGGAGTTGCTGGAATCGTTGGTTCAATTCGAAGCGGAAGCTGGTGAAGCTGCGTCGGCCTACTTGCTGCAGTCGGCTCGTTATCAAGTGTCGTTACCCACCGCGGGTCAAGGTTCATCCGCCACGATAACCACAGCGTACTCCGTCCATGTCCAAATCCAGGATTCACAGCTGTCGATGCTGTTTCCGCAGTCCACGATCGCGATGTTGCAGCGAGAGGCCACGATCAACGGTCAACCAACAAAGCTGCAATTGATCTTGGACGAAGGAAAATGCATCGTCCCGATTGATGGCCCTGGTGCATACGAAATGGAGTTCAAACTAACGGTGCCCTTGGCCGCTGGTCGAATGCGCTGGCAAGTGCCGCGTATTCCTCAAGCGGTGCTGAGCGTGGCCGGAGTAACCGAAAAGTTGGACGTGACTGTCTGGGGAGATGGAACGAAGTTGGCAAAGCAGAATTCGACTACGTCGACAGCACTTGCCGCCGGACAATTTACGGCCGACGTTTCTATGGTTGCCGATGTGTCGATGGAAATCTCGTCGGTTCGAAATAGCATGGAAATGGACCGGAGTGCCGACCTGATTTCACGTCTCGAACTGGATGTTCAGCCTCATGACGTGACCGTGCATTTCCACTGTGAAGCCGATTCAGCCGACGTTGATGTGCCGGAAATTGTCTTGTTAGTGGATGATCGTTTGAAAATTGATGTTACCAATAGTGATCAGCCCAACACGTTGGAAGATGTGGCGGGACCGATGCAACGTCTGCGATTTTATCCACAGCTGTCTGACGATGGCATGTCCCAAGTAGACACCACCTTTACGTTGTTGGGGGTCAGCGGGCTAGGGTATGTCCGCGTCCCCAAAATTGAAATTGAAAACGCGGTGGAAGCAGAACGCTGGTTAGGAATTCGGATGTCAGATGAAATTGCAGGACGGTTGGAATTGGCGCCTGCCAACAAGATATCACCGCAGCAATTTGCCGAAGTCTGGAACGAAAACGGAGCGGCATTGGATTTTGCCTATCGCAATGTCAACCCCGACGGTACGTTTGTGCTCAAGACTCGGTTGATTGACACGCCTCCGGACGCCGAATCGGTGAACTTGTTCTTGATTGAACCCCAGCAAACTCGGCATTGGCTACTAACCAACATCCAAACGTATTCCAATGGCTTGGCTCAGCTACATGTGCAGATTCCCGCGTCGGCTAAGGTGCAACGCGTCTTCCTGGTACAGGATCGTTCGCACATTCCGTTGCAGTGGAGTCTGGGCGACGAGCATACAGCAAGAATCGTATTGCCTCGCGCCATCACCAGCAGCTTGTTCGTAGTGGTCGAAGCAACGTCACCTGCCGAAGTTCGCGAGTTACAGCCAATGACGTTGCCACTGATCGGCGGACCTCGGCAAATGGTCGTCTATCGACAGTCCAACCTGACTGTGGACGTGGTGCCCAACACGGATTTGCAGTCGGCTTCCAATACTTCTTCACAAGCGATTTCATCTTTCATTCGCACGCTAGTACAAAATGTGGGCGGTAAGCGCATCGGCACTTGGCGAGAATCTACGGGCCATGGAAGTCTAGAGAAAGCAATTGTTGATCGTCAGCCTGCGTTTCATGCCAGTTTGGTTCATCTGTTAGAAAATCGAGCGAATTCGTGGTTTTATGAAGTCTTTGTTCAGGTCGAAGCGACGCAAGGAACGGTGGATCGAATTCGCTTTACCGGTCCCGAAGTTTGGCGTAACGCTGTGATTGATGGCGCTGTCCAATGGTCTTGGTTACCGTCGCCGGTACCGGGTGAATGGATGTATCAAGCCGACTTCAATTCGCCACTACAGAAGCGGACCACTTTTCGTTTGGTGACGGAAATGAATCCAGCGTTGCAAGAATTCAATGCGCCCATCCTGCGAATTGCCGACACAGAAGCGGAATCGAATTTCTTTGTCCTACCGGTCCAGAAGGGAAGCCTGCCCTTCACATGGGATTTGACCAATTTGGAATCGCGGGCACTGCCTGCCGACCAATCTTCATTGGCGAAGCGAAGTTCTGGATTTGAAACGTTTGGAACAACAGATGGTGCGTTCCAGGTCCGTTTGGTGCGAGGTGAAATTGCGGATGCCGATCCCATCGTGGTCAGTCAAGATCGAGACATCCGGATGGACCAGCAAACGGTCCAAGTCACAGAACGCATTCGTCTACAAGGCAATCAAGCTCGTCAAGCACAATGGCAATTACCGAATTCGGCTGAAGTCACGTTAGCGTTGGTAGACGACATTTCCGTCGATTTTGCTCCGATTGCAGCCGACCGAATCTTGCACTTACCTTTGGCCGTGGATGCGGAATTCCAAGACGTAATGTTGATTTACCAATATCCGTTACACGTATCCGAAAACGGCTCGATCGTGCTGGAAACTGCCAAACCCGTGGTTCATGATCAGAATCGAATTGGAGACATTAGTACCGCCAGTGGATTACCGTGTCAGTGGACCATTCACACATGGCAGCCCAGACAAATCTTATCGTCGATCGAAGTGTCCAACTTGCGGCGGTTCACTACCGACTTAGGCGAACAGATTGAATTTCAAACGTCCAACAAACGGCTTCGTATCGAACTGGTGGATGTGCCTGCCGAACCATCCGATTGGCTGGCTCGATTGATCGCCGCTGTCTCGGTGGTGTGTGTCACGCTGGTGCTGTGGAGCCGAGGTGTATCGAATCGCCATGTACTGGTCGCTCGTTGGGCACATGCGTTTGGCGTACTATTGGGCGTCGTCTGGTGGCTCTGGCTGGCGCCCAGTTCGTTTGGCTGGGCATTGATTTTGCTAAGCCTTGGACTCGCTTATTTCAGCCGATGGAGTTTGATTCGCTGGGAATCGCCCGCTCCGCAAACTCGCTAAAGCATCCGCGGCTAGTGGCAGAATGCGCCAATGACTATGACGTTCGTTCGGCCGCAATGATTTCTCTGGCGCCCTGATCGGCTAAATGGATGGCCGCCTTTTCGCCCAGGTCTTCCGCAAAGTCGATCGGTCCTTCCTGATGTGTCTCCAAACGAACTCGACCGTCCGTACTCAAAACCACTCCGTCCAAAATCAAACGGCCCGCTTCGCTGCGAGCCCACGCGCCGACGGGTGCCAAACAGCCGCCTCGTAGCGCACCCAACATGGCTCGTTCTGCCATCACGCCTTGGTATGTTTCGAAATGATTGAGCGGCAGGATCGCTTGCAACGTGGCCGCATCATCGTCTCGAACTTCCAAGCCCAACGCCCCTTGGCCCACGGCTGGTACCATTTGATCTTTCGGCAGTAGCTGTGTGATGCGATTCGCCAAATTCAGCCGACGCAAACCGGCTTCCGCTAAAATGATGGCGTCGTATTCACCTTCGTCCAGCTTTTGCAGCCGAGTGCCCACGTTGCCGCGAATGTCCTGCACGTCCAATTCCGGGCGAAGCGAAAGCAACTGAGCTTTACGCCGATTGCTACCGGTCCCGACTTTGGCACCGGCCGGCAGCGAATCCAAGTCAGCCACCGAATTGGAAACAAACGCGTCGCTATTGACTTCTCGAGCTGGCACCGCACCAATCTGCAAACCGGGAACAGCTTCGGTGGGCATGTCTTTCAAGCTATGGACGGCCAGATCAATGGATCGATCCAACAACGCTCGTTGGATTTCCTTGGTAAAGACACCTCGTTCGCCAATCTGACCAATGGGGCCAGATTTGACGTCGCCTTGCGTTTTGATGTGAATCACTTCGACATCAACGCCCAGTTTTTGCAATTGTTCTTGCACCCAATGAGCTTGCCACAGCGCCAAGGCACTACTTCTGGTTCCGAGTCGAATGGGTTTCATGGAATTCCGTTGAGTTCTTTTCACCGGGGACGGTTTCTGCCCAAAAAGGGCTGACGACAAATCGAATTGCAATTATCAACAGAAATGACGTCATGAGAAGACGCAGGCGTTCTGCCGACAACCGCTTTGCCAAGTGATTTCCCAGCCAAGATCCGGAAACCACGGCAGGTACCAACAACATTCCAGCAGCGTACGCATCTGCCATTTCCCCTGCGCCAAAACTGTACATCAAAATGGCACCCTGAATGGGCGTGACCAACAGAAACGATGTCCACAGAAACGTTCTCTGTCGAACACTGTCCCAAGGCTGCTGCATGACCCACAGTACTAACGGCGGACCGCCCATACCAATCAGGCCTGCCGCAAGACCGCTCAGCAACCCAAAGAGGTACGTGGATACGCCGGCCATTCGTTTCGATGGCAAGTTTGGTTCGAACCAACGCAGGCCAATGATGGCAATCAGGCCGATGCCTAGAACTTGTCGAGTTGCATTGGTACCGGTTTGGGAAAGTTGATGCAAAATGGCGATGCCCATTGGCAGTCCAATCAGTCGCAATGCAAATAGGCGCAAGATGTCTCGCCAAGGAAGCTTGGCCTTGTGCTGCCAACTATTCAATGCCGTTTGAAAGACAATACAGGGCAACATCATGCCGATGGCGTGATGCAGTGGTATTCCAATCCAAACCAAGACGGGAATAGTAACCACTCCCATACCAAAGCCGATGGTCGCCTGGATCACGCCACCAACCAGGGCAACCAGGATCGCGAATACGATGGTGGCAATGGAAAAAGAAAACACAAAACCGGCCGGGTGAATTTTCGATTCTAGCCGCTGGTGGTATCCGCCGTGCGACCTTCAATGGCTTGGTGAATCACATTGGTGATATTGTTTTGCCGCTGTCCCATGGGAACCACCACGCCGCAGCTCACAATAAATTGAAATGCTTGGTCCATGGTTATGTCCAGGTCAATGGTTTCGCTGCGAAGCACGGTAATGGTGTACCCTGTAGCTGGCATGGGCGAAGTCGGAATGAGAATGCTGATGACCGGTTCGCCCGCATGATTGCGAATGTCCAACATGCTGTCACCGGTAACAAATCCCAAAGACCAGATTCCTTTTCTAGGATATTCGACCGCGACAACTCGGTTAAATTCCAATTCGTTATCGCTAAACACAAAATCGGTGACTTGTTTGACCGACGTATAGACCGTACGAATAATCGGCAGCTGTGTGATGATCTGTTCGACCGACTTATACATCACTCGGCCAATGCCATAGGCAAGGAATCGCCCCAGCAAATACAACAACAGGATAAACAGAACAAAGAAAATCGGCAGGACGCGACTTCGTTTCAAATACTTCAATTCGATGTAACGATGAAAATAACCTTGTGCCGTCTGAGGAACTTCTAAGCTGGGTGCATCGGCAACGGTTTGATAAATTTCAACTGGAATCCAAGTCCCCTTGGCAATGGAGACAAAGTGTTTTCCTTGGTACTCGAAGTGATCGTCACGCGCATCTACCTGCACGGCATCGGCGGGTTTTTCCTTCAGCGTTTGATCCGAATACCAAAACCAGGTAATCGTATGCTTGGCGCCACTTTCGATGGGCACCAGCACATAGTCCTGGACTGTGTTGAAGATCCAGACCAAGATGACAATAGTCAATAACGGAGGCAACACCACACCCAATCCGCGCAAAACTGCTCGCTGCGAAGGACGCGGCGTCGATTTCGCTTGTACCGTGGGAAGTTGTTGATTCACGTTTGAAAATCCTATCTACGCCTGTCTCTCTTACGTCAACTTGTGATGCGTTGTTCCTTGCCCTCAGAATATGTCTGCTGAAGGTCCAGCAAATCATAATTGGACGCTCGCCCCAATACGGCAACTGAAACCATACCTACTTTGGCATGTTTCAGGACGCGAGTGGCTTCGTTGGCAGTGGCTCCCGTGGTGATAATGTCGTCGACAAGCAGTATGTGGGCCCCAATTAAATCGTAGTTCGCTCGTAACCGAAAGGTGCCCTTCAGGTTCTGATGACGTTCGGCCGACGACAGCAACGCCTGCTTATGCGGTTGGCGCTGGCAAATCAGCACATCCAATAGCAACGGAATATTCGTCAGAAAAGCAATCTCCTTGGCCAACGATTCTGGGCTGTTGTGCCCACGAACCAAACGTTTTCTCCAATGGGACGGCATGGGCACGACAAAATCGGGCAGCAGCTGACCAGAAAACGAGCCGCGAACCTGGTCCGCCAAGAGTCGTCCGACTGATCGCGCTAAAGGATATTCGCCAAAATTCTTTATTCGAATCACCGAATTGCGAATCGAACCCTGGTAATTCCCCAAGCGAATCAAACGATCAAAGCGAAACGAACGAACCGCACATTCGGGACAGTCGATAGAAATCTCGCGATTTCTTAGCGGAACTCCACAACCACGGCATGCCGGTTGATTGGCCTCCCAAGTCAACGTTTCGCGGCAATGAAAACACAAACCATCCGCAGACGTTGTCGTTGGCTGCGAACAGAACGAACAACAAGCGGGGAATACCAACGATTTTAACGCTTCTACCGAAGAATGCGTGATTTTTCCGAACGCATTCCACATTCAACTATCGTCCTTGTTCATCATCAATTCAACACGATCAGCATCGGGGTGACCTACAATCTTTATGGGAACAATCCGGCGTGTTGGCAAGTCCCCGCACCACCGTTTTCGGTCCGTTGATTTTCGGCAACAAGCCCGTTTGGCGTTACCGAGCGAATTCGGGAAATACGCTGAAAAAAATGCTATCTAGATATACACACTTCGCACCTTTGTTTTGTCAAAAGCAAATATGTTGGCTGATCACGATACGAACCGAATCCTGCCCGCCGAATTACCGGCAGCGCGTCGCGAACCGCGTTACTCGGTCACGCGGCCCAATGCAACGGCGGTGACGTTGGTCTCCAGCAATGCGTCCGGTGTTGACCATATTGCGCACGGAACGTTGGCAGATATTTCCAGAACAGGCCTGCGATCTGCATTGCCCAACAACATCCCCGTCGGTACGCACGTGCGATTGCAGCTCTCCGTGCCGGAAGCCTATCTGGATCTCATCTGTGAAGGCATCATCCGCTGGGCACAGCCCCGAGATCACGATAGCTGGTGGATTGGCTGTTTCTTGGATCAAAAATTGGAAGATTCGGTCATCGAAGCCTTAGCGCAAGCGGACGTCATCAACCGACGTTCGGACGAACGGTTCGCCATTCGTGTCGCCGCCGAAGCCAAAGGAGAACTCTCCGGCGAATTGGTTCCCGTCAAGCTGGTAAACTATTCGGGCGGCGGACTCTGTATTGAAACCGACGACTCTTCGCTGAATGCCAATGGTCGGTTGCTGCTGATCTTCAATCGTGACCAGGACAATGAAACTCGAGTCACCCTGCGGAGTGTTTGGAGCGAACAGGGAAATGGAGTGATTCGAATTGGCTGTTCGTATCTGAGTAACAACGGGTTTGAACGCGTTCGTAGTGTCGTGGAACCGGATCGACAGGACGATCCAAATCCCATGGCTCAATTCGCGCGAGCGAAGCGCGGGATTTCCACAATTATCGTCTATGCCGTCGTGATGCTGGCGACACTGCAGCTGGTTGACTTCTGTTCCGTTGTGTTTCCCAAACAGTATCAATTCGTTCGGCACACCGTCACCACGGTCACTCGGCCCGTCCAACAAACCGTCGGCAAACCGCTCAGCGATGGCCTGAAAAAATGTCTGAAGTTTGTTCGGCCGGCTGCTACCGACGACGATGCCGATGCGATGGACCGCGACGCCGTTTAATTGATTGAATCGATTACTGGACGTGTGCGCCAAGCCCGATCCGGAAGGCGATACTGCCGTCGCCACTACGACGTCCGAAATGTTGAACCGCCATTCACTACGGTGATGTCGTCGTTCGCAGTAACTCAATCTTCCGAGTCAACTCGGCGGCTTCCGCTTCTGCTTCCGCCACCGGCAATCCGTTGGCGATTCCGGGACGCAAATGACCAGCGGCCGTCAAATAGGCATCTCGGCGAACCATCTGTCGCTGGCGAATCAAGTCCAGCAATTGCGGCGACACACCCAGTCTATCCAGCATTGCTTCCGGCGACGCATCCACCGCGTCTGGCAGCGGATCGCCACACCAGCGAATCAACTGTTGCGCTACAAACCACTGGCCGCTGCGTTTCGGATGGACCGCGTCCGGCTGGAAGGTGAATTCGGCATCCTGCAGCCGGTTGGCCGCCAATTGATCCAGCATTCGATTGTGGAAATCGATCACGGTCCAACCGTCACTTCGTTTCGAATCCAGCCAATGGGCATATTCGGCCAGTACGCCATCATACGAAAAATCTTTGTTCGCTCGCACATCATCAAACGTGGGTGGCGTGATCACAATCAATTTTGCACCGGCCGCTTCTACCTTTTCCTTCAGTTGCAGCATGCCGTCTTGGTACTTTTGGAATCGATCTTGATCCAGCGGCAAATAGATGCCGCAATTCATGCCGTAACAAGCAAACACAACATCCGGCTTGATTGCTGCGAGCACTCGATCCAAACGTTCTGCCAAATGGGGCCGAGGAAACTTGCCGCCGGCATGTCCGTCTTCACTAAGTCCGGAAACGGTTTCACTGGGCAAGCCGACGTTGATAATTTCTGGATACGAACCGACGGCATTTGCCGCCAGCCACGTTTCCCAGAAGCTAATATAGTCGCCAGCATAAGTAATGCTGTCGCCCAAAAAGACAACGCGTTTGGCTTCGGACAACGATGCCAATGGATTTGCGTTACTTGCTTGAAGTGGGTTCATTGGATCAATCAACTTGGCCAAGATCGCTTGTGCATACAACCGATGTCCAAAGTCGTTGGGATGATTCACGCCGTTTCCGGTCATGTCATAGAACGTTTTTCTTCGTAACAGGCGATGCCAAATGCTGGTCATGTCCACCACGGCAATTCCCGGTTCGCGCAGCTCGTGCAGCTTTTCATTCAGTGGGTCAAACATCTCCATGGGCAATCGCCAAGCGGCGTTTCCTAACATGGAAGACACAAGAATGAATTCCGTATCGGGCGATGTTTGGCGAACCTGCTGAATCATCTGGCGAAGATGGTTCTGATACGCGGCGGCATTCTTCTGCCCGACATCGTTCATGCCAAACGCAATGATGACCAAATCAGGCTGGTCCACGGCCACTCGTTCTCGCTGCACTTGCGCCACGCCTTGCGCGGACACCCAACCGGCACGAGCAAAATTCTGAAAGTTGATTCGCACGTTGTACGTGTGCGCCAGCGCGTCGGCCGCCAGCTGTCCATACGGCGGCTGATGCGGTTTAGCACCCGTAAACCCCGATGCGTTGTAGCCTTCGGAAATACTGTCGCCCATCAAGTGAATTCGCAGCGGCTGTTGCAGTCGCAGCTTCTGAAGCGTCCGGGGCAAGGCAGTTGGATCAAACGTAGGTACTTCGTTGGCAGACCATTGTGAATCCAATGGTTGTTGAACCGCTTTCTGATAAGTCACTTCCGTTTGCAAACCGTGATAGAGCGAACCTTCGCCCCAGAAAATACCTCGCTTTTCATCATGTCTGGCCGCAGGGATCTTGGGCGAATCGGATTCCAGCAGCGGGTAAAGTTGATCGTACGTCTTGAACGGAATGCGACTTTCTTTGGTCAGCCGAATCACGCCCGCTTCCAAATCGACTTCGTAGTCTTGGCCCTCGATGTATTCCGTTTGCCGAGCAGCATCGGTCAGTTTTAGCACTTGCTGCGGACGGTAGAACAAACGAGCTTGCGGCGGCAGATAGTCTTCTTCTTGAATAAAGAACAACGATTCCGTGACAGTCTGGGATGTCCAGAACGAACGCAATGCCGACATGGTGATATGCGGATCGGGCAGGTCGGATTCGATCAATTCCCATTGTTCGCCGAAGAAATTGGCGTCCACAACCTTGCCGGGCCACAGCGAATTGGGTTCGGTGCGAATATCGACCACCGCCCAGTCGGGAAGTTTGGGGACTTGCCGAGCGTTATTCAGGTAGGCAAAGTCGCGAAACGTAAAGCTACTATTAAACACCACGTAGCGATTGGGATTCAGCGGATTGGGATAGATGGCAATCAAGCCATGCTGTTGCGAACTGTATTTTCGCGAACCAACGGTTATGGTCGAATGATCCCACTGGATGGGCAGCTGTCCCGCTACGCGTTGCATCACGCTGTTGTTGGCAGGTTCGCCCCAGAGAATCAAATTCGCGTTGGCGATGTCTTCGTCGGTGATATCGACATCATTTTTGATCCGAGCGTCACCGCGAAAATGACGTCGCCAGTGTTCGATCGCTCGTTCCATTTCCTGGTTCGCCCACGCAGCCACGGACGTATTAGCCGCGTTTCCCGTCGGGCGAACAAAAATGAACGAATCCATCAACGCGTCGTCAATCGGGCCTTGCAGATTGTGGCGTTTACGAATTCCACCGTCCGCCAACGAACCAGCTTGCCACGTTTGATCCGCCGTTTGATGTAGCGTGACATGCAACGAAAGATCCGACCGCGGCTTGACGGAAGTGATTCGTTGTCCGTTAATGCGAATGGTGACGGCATCGTTCATGCGTCCCGGCCACTGACCGGAATCAAACGCTAGTGACAACTGAGTGACATTGTTTGCTCGTATATCCACCATTTGATTACCGATGGTGGCCGTCACGTGGGCCTCTTCCCAATGCTGTTGCAGGTGATCCACCGTCAACCAATGCATGCGGTTGTACTTGAGCGTGTAGGTGGTCAAGTTCACGGTTTTGGGAACCGTGGCGGAAGCATGTTGCGCCAAGCCATCCAGGCGTCGTTCCACTTCCGCCGCGGCAGCGGGATGGTAGCGATGTCCGGTCTGCGGTCCAATGACATGCACCAGATCCACTCCTTGTTCCTGCAACGCCGCTTCCATGATATCTGCCGCTTGTTTTTGGATGTCGTCTTCACCACTGTAGGCCACAGTCGGGCAGTGCAGCAAATTTGCGGCCCACAGATTGCAGTCGTACATGCGCCAGAGTTTTTCTTCGAACCAAGTTGGATTCAGCGTTTCTTTTTGAAACGAACGCAGGAATTCCGGGGTCTCGGCGAATCCGGCACCTGGGTTCGCGGCAAACCAACGATCGGCGTAGTGCGTAGCGAATTGCCAACAAGCCGCGCCACCCATCGAAAAACCTCGCACACTGATCCGACCCGGATCAATATTGTATTCTTGGCAAACGTGATCAATGGCTTCCAGCACGTCCACTTCGCCAGCAAACTTGAAGGCATTGGAATAGCGACCGTACGGATGCAAGACAATTGTGCCGTCGGGACGAAACACGCCCTGATTGGTTTCTCGATCCACAATAAACGCCAGTTCACTCAACGTTTCACCTCGGCCATGAAACCACACATCCAAGCGAAGCGGTTTGCCGGCGGCGGTCGAAAAATCGTTCGGCAGCACCAACCCATACGGCTGTGCAGAATGATCCAGCTTGGATCGATAACCTCGGACCAGCAAGCCGTTGTTGCTGGTGGCTGTCCAATCGACAGCCGAGTTGTCTCTCAAGAGCGAAGCGCGACGCCGCGCGGTTTCCAGCAATCCGAACGCCTGGTCAATCTGCTTCGGCGAAAAGAATTCTTGGTAGCGCAATGCGTCTCGGACCGCTCGATAATAGACCTGGACATCGGGCAAGCGGCGTTGAATCGTTTCGTTTGGGGATTTCTCCAGTTCGGCCAGATCGACTTCCAAGGCCTTCAGTTCGGCCTGCAGTTGTTGACGCTGGTTGTCGGGCACGTCGATACCCAGCTGGGGAATGCGGCGGACTTGATCGGGCAGATTGTCGCTAGGTCCGTCGGCTTGAGCCGTTCCAACGCCGGAACCGAGAAACACAAGATAAACAAAGAACAACGTAAACCTGGAACTCAATCGCATGGCACTTTCCGCAGATCAGGGTTGGCATTTCCAATGGTTGGGAACATCGTGAAGCATCCCCCGGTGTAGCTCAAGGGGCTTGCCATCAATATGAAGTGTCGACCGACAAAATGCGACCATGAATCCGAGTGAAATTGTGCGAATGCAAAGCAGTCTTGACTCTGGTTATGCCCAAGTTCGGCGACAGTGACTAGAATGGT
Organism: Pirellulaceae bacterium; assembly: GCA_041399205.1. Lineage (GTDB taxonomy): Bacteria > Planctomycetota > Planctomycetia > Pirellulales > Pirellulaceae > JAGQOZ01. The sequence continues at coordinate 199,593 of JAWKTK010000017.1, forward strand.
TGGTACGCGTTAAGATTCGAATGATCTATGGTTAGGAATTGAAGGGCATATGAATATTTTCGCCAGGCAATCGATTCGGTTGGCTTCTCTTTTTCTATTGGCAAGCACCCTGTTGGCAACAGTCTGTTGCTATGTCGCTGGACCACTTTGGGCGCAGGAACAAGAAGCGTTGCGTCCGCTGCCGAGTTTCTTACGCAGTCCGAAATTGGCCGAACGGTATTTGAGCAGCCGAGATTTGAAGCAGTTGCTGGAGTTTGAACGAGCGGAACCGGTATGTATACAGTTGCTAGTTCGCTCGATTTGCCGGTGGAGTTTCGTACCGAAGCAATTGAAAACTTGGCCCAGCATCGTCAGCAAACTCAGACACAAGCGTTGCTGACCGTCATACAGTCCGTAGATCAACAATTTGCCGATACAGCAGAAGAGGCTGAAAAGCACGAGCGAACCGCGGTCTTGAACGATCTGGCTGAATTAATGCTGAGCCGCAACAACAACGAACTCCATGCGCTTGCCGCCGAATGGAAATCGCTAGTCGAATCAGCTCGCGCTCCGGTCACTCAGCAGCTGGCCTTTGCTTGCTTGATGAATTCGGAGGACACGGCAGGCAGTGCCAAGGAGTTGTCAGCTGGTGATGACGATCGATTCGCCAATCTATTGCGGTCACTCAAGAATGTGACTTCCGAAAACGCTCGGCAGCAATGGTTCGAACCGGTGCAGTCGCTGTTGACGGCAACGGACAAGCCGTCGTTGACACTGGCGGCGATTGACGCGGTGCCCTCTGTGCAAGGCGACATCGCCAGTTTGCTGCTGCCGCTGGCAAACCTTATGAATGACCAGCGGTATCGAGATGCCGCGGTGGCGGCAGGAATGCGTGTGCCGCCAGAGTTGGTTACGCCCGAGGCGGCGGAACGAGCTTGCGAAACGCTGCGACAACATTTGCAGACTTTGGAAATTGCGCAACGTACCACAGCAGCCGGTCAAAATGGTTTTGCGTTGGTCAAAGTCTGGTCGTTGCGGCTGCCAGATGCGCAACGAATGGAATTGCAGCAACAATTAGAGCTACTGCGAGTTCGCGTTTTTCAAGTCAAGACGCTGGAAGAAAAGATGCTGTATGATCGGACCGTGTTGGTGGTTCGGCCAGGCCAAGCAGTACAAATTGATTTTGAAAATGACGACATCATGCCGCACAATTTGGTTGTGCTGAGCCAGCCGGAAGATCGAATCACCGTGGGACTGCAGTCTGACGAATTGCAGAACGAGCCCGAACATATTCAACGAGGTTACTTGCCGGTGTCCGAGGCAATCATGGCGGCAACCAAAATGCTTCAGCCGCAGCAACGCGATTCTGTAACGTTTGTGGCACCTAGCGAACCGACGACCATTCCGTTCATTTGTACGTTTCCAGGTCATTGGATCAAAATGTACGGGGCCATTGCCGTGGTGCCAGACGAAGCGGCTTTCTTGGCGGCCAATAAGAATGCTTCGGCCGATGATCTGTTGGGCATCAAGACGGTGGACTGGAACTTTGATCAACTGGCCGCCAATTTGAATCAGTTTGATCAAGGTCGTTCGTTTGCCACGGGAGCTCGGTTGTTCAAGCAGGCCTCGTGTGCGTCGTGCCATCGCATGCAAGGAGAAGGTGGCGTGATCGGGCCTGAATTGACTGATATTCGCACCAAACATAAGACGGCTCGAGATTTACTGTGGCACATCATGAAACCGTCTGACGCGGTGGAAGAAAAATATGCGTCGGTGATTATTTACGATACCAGCGGGAAAACGATTCGCGGCACGGTGGTGGACCGCACCGAGACGCAAATTATGTTGAAACAGAATCCGCTGGAGACGTGCGAACCGATCATCGTGGCCATTGCCGATATTGAGGAAGAAGTAAAATCTAACATTTCACCCATGCCGGAACAGCTTCTGAATACAATCACCAGCGAATCTGACGTTTATGACCTGCTGGCGTTTATTTTGGCAAGTGGTAAAGCGGATTCGCCATTGTATCCGTGATTCGGCAAGGAGCCGAGGATTTGCGGTCCTGGTCGGCCGTGGCTGGAACGAGTAAAATACGTTTTGGTTGAAACTTCAGACCAAGCGCATTCGAATAGGTGGCAACATGCAGGTGCCGATGCATCTTTCGCGAATCATTATCAGTGAAATCAACGAACAGCAGTTCATCTACCTTCGCGAAGTAGATGGAGATCGTGAGTTTCCGATTGTGATCGGCATTTTTGAAGCGACCAGTATTGATCGGCGAGTGAAAAATTTCGAATCGCCTCGTCCACTGACGCATGACCTGTTGGTCAACACGGTGGAACAACTGGGCGCGGAACTCGACAGCGTCCACATTCACGAACTCCGTGAAACCACCTACTATGCCAAACTGCGGATCAAGCTGGATGGCGAATTTATTGACGTGGACGCGAGACCGTCCGACGCGATTGCCGTGGCCGTCACATGCAAGCCTCGGCTGCCCATCTTCGTCAGCGAAGAAGTCCTAGACGAAGCCATCAGCTAGGAAGCGTCCGATTCGGGTATCTAATTCGGAGCGGAAAGATAGGTTCCGAATTGGAAGGCGAAAACAAGGTCTTGGGTGGTAAACTGGCCATCTTGATTCCAATCGCCTTCGTTGAACGTAGCTGCGGCCCCTGTCTCGAAGGTATTCTTACTGAGAACGGCAACCAAGTCAGCAGAATCGAACACACCGTCGTTGTTGGCGTCGCCCACTCGTCGGTTTTCCAGCCAGGCGCCGTCACCGACAAAATCGATGTCGCCGTCCAGATCGTAATCAAATGGTCCCACCCGTCTCTCCCAAGACCACGTTGTTGGCGTTGAACTGAAATTACCTGCGCCGTCTAAGTTTTCATACCAACTACGGTAACACATTATGTCCATGTCACTGTCTAGGTCAAAGTCGGCGAGGAATGTCCCACACCGGGCCACGTTTTCAAATAACACCGTTTCCATCCCAATTCCGTCTGCCGTACCGGGAATCAAACTGGCGGTAGGCCCCATCCAAATAATATCATCAAATCCATCGCCCGTGACGTCTCCGACTGCAACTCGCGAGTCCCCTTCGTCCCATCCCGTTTCGCGTGTTGCAATCAACTGACGTTCTGAAAACACGTTATCAATGTTTTCATACCATGAAAGTGATGAGCCGACGGTCCATGGCTCGTAGTTGTGTGTGGAAACTACGTCTAGATCGCCATCAGCATCGAAATCAAAGAACACAGCGTTGCCGTTGATTTCCCCCGTTCTTTCCTGCAATGGAAACTCCTGGGGTACAAGTGCATCAGAGAACAAATCTACAGCAGCCTCGTGACCAACAAACAGTGACGCAGAGGATCCCGTAAACGGATTACTACGATTTACAAGCACATCTACGTTGCCATCACGGTTAAAATCTCCCAACTCCAAATTAGCAGATCCAGATTCGCCTAACCCCAGTCGTCCAGCAAATTGAAAGAATCCACCGACGTTTTCAAATGCGAAATAGGCTCCTTCGGAAAAGTCATAAACTTCTTCGACCAAGACGTCTTGATCTCCATCAAGGTCAAAGTCGATCACGATGCTGCGATCACCGTGATAAAACACATGCTTACTCCAACTCCGAATCGTTTCCGAAACACGGACTTCTTCGCTGAACACATCGGCACCAAGGTTTTCGCGCAACAGTAAGAACTGGCCGTCCCTACCTTCATCAGAACCACGGCTGAGTATGTCGAGATCGCCGTCAAGATCGACATCGATTAAGACATCGACGTCCACTGGGCCGATGTCATGAGCAACCCACACAACATCGGCCGCCATCATACATTTACATTCGCATTGTTCGATTCGTAACAGACGCATAAATTTCCCCCTAACTTACAAATCTTACAAATGACTGTGCAAAGCTGTGGTAAGACATTGGCCTCAAGCATATCAGCGATCTAAGTGCATGGCAATATTTTTGTCTACGGACTGGTCAAAACGTGTCTCGGATCACATCAAACCCAATCACAAAGATGGCGGCGTCTACCAACAAGTGACTGAGCCAGGGGCCGTATAGGGATTTGGAACGCTGGAACAGCCAAGCCCAAGCGATACCGCCCACGGCCACGCCGGCCGAACAAAAATAGGTCAGCCAAGAATTCCAGCCAAAATAAAATGCCAACAACAAGACGTGATGCAGCATGAAGCCCATACTGGAAAGCAGCACGGCGGACCAGGTTGGCACGTAACCTTTCCATTCGACAAAAACGAACCAGCGCCAGTAATATTCCTCCAGCAGCGAATGACACAGCGCGTAGAACGTTCCGAGCGCGATATAGGGAACGGGCCCCGTGATCCAACCCAAGCTAGAAATCTTTTCACGAATTTGATCGGCTGCGGACACAAACTGGTCACTGTGCTTTAGCCAGCCCCAATACATGCCAAACATGGCCATGGCGACCGCGATGCCAAACACGGCGCCCACCAGCAACCCGTTGGACGAAGGTTTCTGCAATCGCGCCGACCGCCGTCCTTTCCACAACACATATGCCAACGGAAAGGCAAATTGCAGTAACTTGCCCACTCCCGCAACACTCGATTGCCATGCCGGATCTCTGCCGTGCAACAGATCAAAATACAAATACGTCACAACAGTGGGCCACAGCATGGCGAACCACAGCGCCATTAGGCTGGCCGTGGGAGCATTCGTCTGCGTTGTCGAATCAGGTTCAGCGGCTTGCGTCATATGCGGGTTATTCGCTATGTGTTTGTCCAGAATTAGATTCTTGTGTTTGCGGAATCTACCTCGGGTCGAGCTGTTAAAGTTGCGTTTCCTGGCGGAATTTCTTAGCCCGACGCGTTAGCGAGGGACCAGAGAAACACTCTGTATTCCCTCGCTAACGCTTCGGGCTAGGAAAAATCGCAATTTCAAAACGGACGCTTCGGGCTAGGAAATTCCGCCGAAAACGCGAGTGCGCAGCTTCAGTCCTCACATTTCAGGGCATCTGTTCTCTACACTCGCGGTTCGGCCACAAATGACGGAGTTGGCGACGGCCTGATTAAATTCTCAAAAATTCCCAAAACAAGAGTCCCCGCTGCTAGCTGGCTTCCGCCTGGGTTGTTGTAAGCCAAACCGATTGGAAACAAAACAACTCAAACACTCTTCGTGGAGGACCTAACGATGAATCGCCAAGTAAAACTTTTGAGCCTGACCCTGGTTGCCACCGTATCGATCACATCCGCCAGCTTCGCCGGTGGAAGCCAATGCAAGAAAGCCGTAAAGCACCACGTCAATCAGGTGATCCGCCAAGTGGTCAGTGCACCTCCAGCCGTTCGACAAGTGATCGTGAACCGACCGCCAGTGCAGACGCAGCAAGTGATTGTGGATCCGGGCTACGGTGGTCAACCTGTGCTGGCCTACTTCTCGCCTCGCCTAGGAGCTCGATTCGAAATCCAGCCGATTCAGATTGGCAACTTTGAACCGGTCTGGGCAGCTCGAATCGTTTCGCAACCCGAATACGGTTCGCCACTACATCAACTCGGGCTGACCGTCGGCGACGTGATCACTCGACTAGACGGCAACCCGGTTTCGACAGAGCACGAACTGGAGCGACACGTGTATGACACGACAGTGCGATATGTGAAGGCAGGTTCGGACCATGTGCATCAGGACACCATGTACGTAGAAAACCGCTTCTTCCAACCACCTGTCTATCCTGGTCAACCGGGTGGATGTCAGCACCACACGCTTCGACCCTAAGCTTGACAAAAACAAACGGCGAAAGAATTCGTCGATTCCATAGAAACGCTCGCCGAATTCTTTCGCCGAGCGTTTTTTTCTTTTACCAACGCTCGTGACCTTTCTGTGTGGATCGAAGAATTCGGCCTTGCAGCTGGTCTGCGACCGACATTCGGATAGAATACCGAATTATCTACTCTCGGTTTCCCATTGAGTACTCAGGAGTTTTCGCCATGTCCGATTCCAACCAGCCGGAAAAAAAGAAAGATATGTTGGCTCAACTTATTTCATCGTTGAAGCAAGAACGAGATGAAATTGCGTTGAAAATCCATTTGGGAAAGGAAGATTTGAAGGACGAATGGGAAAAGCTGGAAGCACGCTGGAACCAATTGAATGACGATTACGAACCTGCCAAGAAAGCGGCCGCAGAAACAGCCGACGATGTTTGGCAAGCGCTGAAATTGGTCGGAGACGAACTCAAATCCGGCTTTCAGAAAATTCGCAAATCGCTGTAGAAGATTCGCGATACAACCACTGCGCATACCAGCGAATCGATACCAAGACAGCTGCATCTAACACCAGCCACAGCCCCAAATGGATCGCTCGCTGATCTTGTTCGGCCATGGTCACAATCCAAGCGAAGCCCACGTACGGCAACGCCGCGGACAGCACGTAGGCTATGGGGCCGCAGACCGCACAAAACATCTGGCGATGTAGGTTCGACTGGACGCCCATCGCACTGGCCACTTTGACGGCTAAATACCAAAACAGCGTCAATAGCGCGGCGACCGCCAGAGCCAGCGAAATGGGGCCTTTCCAATAGGCAATGGGTGCCAAGCCCAGGCTGACCAGCGTCATCAATCCCAACAGGTCCGTTGTTTCGAAGCGAACCGGTGTCTCACCGACGTGTACGCTTGGTGGCGTGAGCACTCGGGGCGCAATCCAGACGATGCCAATGGTACTGAAGCAGATGTACGCCATCGCGAGGCCCAAAATCAAGAATCCCACGCCTCTCTCCTTTTTTTCAATCGGCAAAGCAACAGAACGCCGGCAATCCAAGTCTACCGCCGTTTTGTTGGCATGCTTCGACCTTTTGGTTTCCTTTTGCGGATTGGTCTGAACCGTTCGACGACTCGGGGTTGGTAACGTATACTTATGGATCTTTTCTGCGCACACCATGCCGTTTCTACCTGTTTTGCGGACCACATCTGTTAACGCTTTGTGCCTGGCTGGGAGAATGCAACGCCGATGGAAACGGATCAACACACGGCCGTTCAGCAGTGCCTGGACCGTCTTCGCGATGGAGACGATCGGGCTCGAGAAGACTTATTGGTAATTGCGGGTAACCGCCTGGAAGCGTTGACTCGCAAACTGAAGCAAGGTTTTCCGTCGGTCGGCCGCTGGGAACAAACTGAAGATGTGTGCCAAATGGCTTCGCTGAAGTTGTACGATGCTTTAGCGAACGTCGACGTTCAGGATCCTCGGCATTTCTTTGCGTTGGCGGCAAAAAAAATTCGCGAAACACTAATCGATCTCGCTCGACACTATCAAGGCCCGCAAGGCATGGGCGCGAATCATCGAACCGCAATGCCCAAGCCCAACGACGCCAGCCAAGGGCTGCCTGCCGCACACGATCCCGGCGAAATGACTTGCGATCCGCAGAAGCTGGCTCACTGGCAAGACCTGCACGCCAAGATTGAAGCCCTGCCGGAACCACTGCGCGAAATGTTTGATTTGCTCTGGTACCATGAAATGCCACAAGACGCCGTGGCCGAAATTGTGGGTGTCAGCGTGCGTCAAGTCAAACGACGTTGGCGAGACGCCAAGTTGGCGTTGGCAGAATCGTTTGGCGGTGACATGACCATTTTTGAATAGCCCCAAGTGTGGTTTGATGTCGACGGACGAAGAAGACGAAATTCTGGAGTCGTTATTGGATCGATGGGAAGATGCCATGGAAGTTGGCCAGCCCATCGATATTCCCGACCTGTGCGCGGAACATCCCGAATTGGAAACGTTGCTGCGTGCCAAAATTGAACGCATCCAAAAAGCCAACGCGCTGATGTTGCCTTCACCGGAGCCGACATCGCATTATGAAACAGACGTGGAATTAGCCGCGTCGGCATCCGCGAT
>JAWKTK010000018.1:0-204219 GCA_041399205.1 Pirellulaceae bacterium
AGATTTTCCAGCATGCGTACCGCTGCGTCCTGCTGTTCCCATTGCGAATGAACTCGTTGAAAGTCGCGTTCCATCTGTAGATTTCTGAGCGTTGCCAAGGCGGTGCCGGGCGAGACGCCTTGTCCTGGTTCGATCATCACGTCGTCCAGTTCTCCGGCAACGGCAACAAAGATGTCGTGCTTGTCCGTTGGCTGCAGCACGGCTGGGCAATAAACGGCATCGGGCCATGGAATCAACAGGAAGATGACAAACAGCAGGCAGGCAACCACGGTTCCTGCAATGTTTTTGCCGCGAAACGACGACGATCGACCAGGCGTGGTGACGTACTTGGTGGAGGCGATCATCATGGGAGCGAACATGCCAATCAGCGTAAAACCGATCAGCGGTTGTGCCAGCGAACCGAAGTTGCGGATTCGCAAGAATTGGACCACCAACATCAAAATGCCGAAGACCACCAAACAGCGATAGGCGCGAGACGCAAGGTAGTACGTGAAGAAGCCGGTTCGTTGCCACGACGAGACTTCCAGGTCGGCATAGTCCTTGATTCCCAAACACAAGCGACGCAGCCACGCCAAGGTGACTTCGGTAGAACGTTGCGCCAGATTGGGAGCTTCCAGCAGATCGGACAAAATGTAATAGCCGTCGTAGCGCAGCAGCGGGTTCGCATTGAACACCACGGTACTGAGCGAACAGACCGCGATCACTCGCAAGCTAAAAAAATGGAGCCAGCCATATTCCGTATTCCACCACACGAACGTGGCTAACGAAGCCAGCACTACTTCGGTTGCCATGCCCGCCGCTCCCACCATCGCTCGCTGCCAGCGACTCGGCAGCAGCCAGCTGTCTGAAGTGTCACAATACAATGCCGGCGTGAAGACCAGCAGCATAAAGCCAATCTGATGACATTCGCCGCCAAAATATTTGCAAGTCAAGGCGTGTCCCAGTTCGTGCAACACTTTAGTAAAGCTGAGCACCAGCATCATCACCAGCAAACTTTCGGGCGTCATCATTTGCTGCAAGTTGGGAATGCGTTGCGCGAATGCTTTCCACTGAATGATCACCAGCCCCGCGGCGGAAAGGACCAATGCCAAACACATCAAGAGAAAAAACGGGTGAAACATCCAACGGACGTACGGCAGGACACGATCTTCAGAAAGCGGTCTGGATCAATGCCGCCTAGTGCGCAAGAACAGCAGGTTGGAAAACGTAGACAACCACTTTTGCCGCTGCTTCTTACGAGCCGTTGCAGCAATTGCTCGCCTTGTCCGGCGACTTCACCCAAGACGAGTCCTTGTTCGTGGAACCGATGCAGAAGCGATTGGATATCCTGGGCCGTGATTCGCTGATTCGGATACGTTCGTTTATAGGCTTCCTGTAATTGCTCGAGACTTCGATGTCCGTCTAGTCTTTCCAGGACAAAGTATTCGTCTGGTCGCATGCGAATATAATTCGCCGCAATGGGATCTTTCAGGACCAAGCACGGTTCGCCTTGATGCGTTACCTGGACCACTTCCAGGTCGGACCGGCGAACCAACCGCACGCTGTCGATCTTGGGTGTTCGCATCGAACCGCTCATGGTTTGTCTGCCGATTCTGCCTGCCATTCGGGAAGGCGAAACAGAATTTTCTGGTGCACAAAACGCATGACGTCGCGGAACCAAACCTTCGCCAAATTCGATTTGCCGCACTGTATCCGAGCTCGAACGTCGGCTCCGGTACGCAGCAATGCGTCTTCCAGGTCCAATGGTTGGGCAATAACTTGGACCACGGTCTGGTCGTCTTGATTAACCGAAGCCGCTTGGGCAATGCGAGTGATCTTGGCGAGTTGTTTGTGCTCTGGTCGAGTGCCCAAGATGAATTCCACGTTCAAGTCGGGTGACTGTTTGGCTGCAGACAAGACTGGGCCCACGTTATGGTCCGCCAGTTCCAATTCCAATTGCCACGGACCGTTTGGATTGACAATGGTCAGCAACTCTTGGCCTCGTTGCACCGGCCTGCCGTCCAGCAGTTGCTGAACATCCCAGGTGGCAATTTCGCCGTCGATGGGGCTGCGAACTTGCAGTTCGTCTTGCTGTTGCTGGACCAATTGATGTTGTCGCTGGAGGTGTTCAATTTCAAGCACCAGTTGAGCTTCTTCGCTGGCCAATTGGTTGTCTCGCCGCACGGCGTCTGCGTCGGTTCGGTTGGGAGCCAGCCGAGTGGCTTTGATGCTAGTTAGTTTTTGCGAAGCCGTTTGGACTTGGCCCAACAGTTCGTCTGCTTGTCGTTCGAGTTCCGCGTTTTGCAATGTGACCAACACGTCACCGGCGCGAACGGTATCGCCGTGTTGGACAAGCACATTCGCGACGGTTCCTTCGGTTCGAACAAAGACGTGTCGCTGTTGGCTGGGTTGCAGACTTCCAGACGCTTCCATCTCCAAGTCCGTAGGAATGACAAACAATGCCGCAATCAGTCCGGCTACTGCGATGGTGGTCGCCAACGTTTTCCAGCGATACGCTTGGCTCAACAGCTTTCCAATGGTTTTCCAAATAGGCAATAGGAAAACCTGACTATGCTCCAGCGAATTGGTCAAACCCAGTTCGGCGTCGTCCTGCACGGCTTGCAGATGCTGCAGCGAATCCGCTCGGACATGTTCTATTTGAATCCATTCGGTCACCAAGGCACCGATGATCGGACCGGTTGCATCTGCCTTGTGGCGACGGTGCAGTGGCTGGATTACCAGCTTGCGGATATGAGCCAGGTCCAGGTATTCCTGTAAAGCAGTTTCCAGCTGAGGAGCCAGTTCTTCGTTGGACGGGTACAGAAATGGTTGTTCGTTCACCAAGGCTTTTTGGACCAGCGTGCGTAGGCAGCGAACCAGCGCCGCGCGATGTTGTATTTCCGATTGTCCGCTGACTGCTTCGACCTTGTATCGTTTGCCTTTTTTCAACAGCACGGCCGAACGATCCGCCTGCACCAAACGACGGCCTTCGTTGGCGATGTTGTACGCGGTTTGACGAACATTCAATCCGTGGTGAAATGTCGATAAAGAAACAGTGGTTGTCGCTGACGAATGTTTACCTAATGACAAGCGATCAGCGGTTTGAATGGCCAACAGTTTCAGTGTGCGTAGGTAGGCCAGCTTCAACGAACTTACTTGTTGATCATCCACCTGCACCAAGAAACAGGCCGTCGGTTTGTCATTCGCAACGACGGGCGCAATCAGTACTGAATGTTGCGATGCAAACGGACTGGGACGCAGCGACGCATTGGTATGGGCCGCCGACAACACTTGATTTGCCAACGCGTGCCATGTTTCCAGCGTATCCACAGGAATCTCGGTTCCCGCGAAGCACAATTCGTGATCTTCGTTCTGATAGGCAATGCGAACGTGCGTTACGTCCAAGCGGTCTTCGACCAGTTCGCACAGCGACTGAAAGTACGAATGGATTTGTTGCGAATCCGCCTGCTGGGGCAAACGAACCGCGCGTGCGTTTTCTAAGAATCCGAGCGGATCAAAGGGAGTGGGATTGGAAGCCAGAGCCATGAAAGAACCACATCACAAAGAGAATTGAGCGGGATTCATTCCATGGTAATTGCACAGATTGTCCGCCCCGCGTCACGATTGCGAAACGATAGCGTTGTCCACGCATCTGATGTCCGGTTGCATTGATCGCGCGGAATTTGCCGACCAAGAGGCCGTGTCAATCTTGCTTACCGACTTCCAAGCAGCAGGCTCACGCCTTGGCAGATGGCGACGATGAACAGCAGCGCGGCTAGGCCGGGAAAAACGATTGCCAACGGCAGTGAAACCATGGCCAGTGTGAACCACACGCCCGCTTTATGACCTTGATTGCCCATCAAATCAATCCAGCCTCGGCGCCCAGCGATTAGCAGTGCGAACCCGACGATCGCAAATACTCCGGCGGTTTGGCCGCGGTGGACCAGTTGCTGCGAATAATGCCTGGCCGTCAAACTGGCCGAACCTCGCGACGTCCGAAAACGAAACACGCGTCCGTCGGTGGGAACTTCAAAATCGAGACTAGCCATGCCCGCTCCGGCCAAGAACGGCGAATTCACCGGCGTTGCGGCGATTGACAAACTCGATTCGCTCGTCTCCTGTACTGGCGAGTCCATTAAGGCCGTATTGCTTTCCAGTTGCGATTGTGGTTCTCCAAATGCATTTTCGAAAAAAAGTTCGCGGCCCGAATCAACGGCAGGACTGGTCGGCTTGCCAGCAGATGGTCGCGACGATGGCTCCATTTGGTCGTACCGAAACTTCGCGGCTCCTTCTTTGTCAAACGCCTTGCTGCGCTGTCCCATTTGCACTCGGCTTCCTTTCGTTCGGCCTTCTTCCACCGAATTCACGTCCTTGTTCAAGGCGGCCGTTTCACCCTTGAATGAGCCAGCTGCGTCAAGTTCATTTAGTGCTCGATCTTTCGCAGACGAAGCTGGATCGACGGCAAAATTGTACGCCAGTGATTGCAGTTGATTTCCGGAAACGGTATTCGACTGATCCAGAAAATAATTATTCAAGAAGTCTCGATTATCGTTCGCTCCTTCTAGTTCGACTTGCTGCACGGCTTGTTCCAGTTGCTTTAGCTCTTCCGTCTCGACGCCCTGTCCCGCCTTGCGACTTGCTCTGGCCGCCAGCAATTCGTTCTTGGCTTTTTCCAGCATCACTCGGCTATTACTCTGCACGCCGCGAATGATCCAAGACAAACGTTCTCGTTTATAGTTGGATTGCTGTTCCTGCAGGATCTGCTCGTTCGCCACGGGCGTCATATCACTGGAGAAGTCGAACCAATGTTGTTCTTCTGGCAAGTAGAGTCGCACTTGATTTTCTTCTACGGCCACGCCCGCCGTTTGAACAAAGGGGAACGCAACGGTCGAAAGCAAACTCCACGTGTCCATTTGACCGCCATACTTGATGGTCACTTGATATGTATCCAAGCCTTGCGAACCGACCAGCGGAATTCGAATCTGACCGTTGGCTGCGCGAGCCGGCTTCACAGGTTGCTGAGCCACATACGCGGTCCAGAGTTGCCCGCCGTCGGGAAGTTGTATGTCCAAGAACTGTTCGGTGAAGTTATCCACAAAGAAAATCTGCTGGCCTCGATAAGCTCCATGCTGATCTACAACCAGTGTACATTCTGCTAGTGAAATACGAGCACCCACGGTTTCCACTTGGGCGCGTCGAGCGGTCTTGATGGTTAGTTTGGCAGCATCGGTTTGATTCGGTTCCACCAGATAGGCTTGCGTGAGATGTTCACCCAAAGTTTCGGCTAAGGTTCGCCACTGCTGTTGTTGTTCCGACAACGCATTCAAGCTAACTACCTGTTCCACCACTACTTCGTCTCGTCCGGCACTTTCCAATGTCACAAACTGCTGCAAAATATCAGCATCACTGATCGTCGGAATGGCCACTTCTTGAGCTTCGTCCGTCAACAATCGGTCTCGCAACACCAGCACGCGATAGTTGCCAATCACCGCGTCCTGCAAGGTCAGGGTTACCTGAATTCGCCCATTGGGAAGCGTGACAGTTTGCTGAGAACGAACCAGCGGAGCTTGAATTTTCGCTTGTTCAAAGCCAGCGGGCAGTTCAAAGCGAATCTGACGCACGCCGGCGTCCAAGATGTCGTAGTCCAGCAGAATGGTCTCTTCAAACGTCCGCAAGGTTACTCGAAAATTGCTGATCGTCCGGCAATGAATCGTGGCCGTCTTGGGCGCTAAACGAACCGTAGCGTTGAACAACGGCGAATCCGACGCCAACACCAGCGAAGCTAGTTTTCGTTGAGCTTGATTCAACCAGCTTGACGCCTGATCCAGCAACGTTGTTTGGCAATTCTGTAGCGAAACCGCTTGCACTGCGTAGCTGGGATCACACTGCACGACAGTGGTTGTCGAATGCTTGTCGGCATTCAACACGGTCATGCGGGGAACGGAAATATCTGCGGTCAGATCGTCCGGTGCCGTTAATTCGCCGGTGATCACCAAGCTGGCGTGCCCCAAGAATCCTTCGGACAGCACAATGAACGCTCGTCGCCCTTGAGGCGAATCCGCCACAGACCACTGGCAAGACGTAGAGCAAGAAATGTCGGTGACACGCAAGTTTGCCGGCAGTTCTAATTCCAACTGAAACAAGGCAGACGTCGTATTCAGTACAACTTCGGCTTCCCATCCCAAGCGATGTTGATCGATTCGAAAGATAGACCGCACGTCGGCGGAAAGCTTGGGCGTAGTGCGTTCGATTCGCAATCGAAGCAGATCGTTTGCATCCACAAATCGCCACGCCTGATAGGGCTTGACGGGTATCGGTTCGCCCCAGTTCTTGCTGATGGTTTCCGGAAATTCCGCTCGAACCATTCCGTTTGCCGCCACCGTCTGCGCGTCGAGCCATTCGCTGCGTAGTAAGGCCAATCGTCCGTTGTGCAACATCGCACCTTCCACTTGCACATTGGGCAATTCCAAATCGGTTGTACTGGCGTCCATGCGTTCCCAGCGCTGCAGATCCAGCGAGATGGTCTGAGTATTAGAAACCATCTGCAGCAAATCCACTTCCAGTTGGCCGCCCGATTCTTCGGTCTGTCGCCATGACTTCAAGTTGTCTGTTTCAACCGCTTGAACAACAAAACCTTCCGGAATGATGAATCGAAAGGAGTCTCGTTGCGTTCGAGAAAATTCCAGCTGAAACTTCCAGCGAGCGGTCACGCCTTTCTGCAGAATCCAAATGGCGGCGTCCGATTCGGCGGTCAAGGTCAGATCCACAGCGCTTTGGGTCACCGCTGGCCGCCAACGAAAGGCGAACCGCCCGCCGTCCGTCCACGCTGATTCGATCTGTTGCTGGGCATCGGTCGTTTCTAACGAATCAGCTCCGGCTAGACCTTCCAAGCGAACTTCCGTTGACGCTTCGGGAACTTCCACCACCACGTTCCCCAGCGGCAGATGCGGAAGGGTTCCGGTTGCTTGACGCCAGCCACCTTGCCGCGTCACGGGAAAGTGAATGGTCAACTGCAGTTCATACGTTCCGGCCTGCTCCAAGTGCAAGACGGCTAACGGAGCGAGGTCGCGATTGTCGACCAATAATGTCTGTTGGGTCGGAGACGATTGGACGGCCTGCTGATGCGGTTCGGGCTGCGGAACAACAAATTGCATGTTGCTGGGCTTACCATTTACCGTGGCACTGCCCAACACGCCGTTGCTCAATTGCAGCGGCACGGTCGTTCGACCATCATGCAACGCCTGAATCACGATTGTGCCTTGCATCGTGAGCGAATCGGAATTTTCCAAAATCGTTTTCCACGTCGCACTGGCGAAGGAAAAATCGTGTGGAAACTTGTTCTTTTCTGGTTCGTCCAACGGATGAGCCAGTTGCCACAGCCGTTGATATTCTGCATACGGTACCAGGACCTGCCGAGCTTGATTGGCGCTGGTGATGGGCTCGTCAGCGTCGTACGGAATAATGACGGCGTCCGTGGGCACGGTCAAAGGCGGCAACGGCTCATCAATCCGCACGGTCACCGGGCCTAGATCTGCCTCCTGCGCCGACGCGATGGATGGATCCAACGCGGCGGTCAAAATCAACAGCAAAATCAATGTCGTCGTGACTTGAGTCGAAACCGGGTTGGCCCTTCCAGCAGGTTTTGTCACCATGTTGCAATCGCCGTCAGCAACTTCCAGACGGACGAAGTCAGCCAGTAAACCGCCAAGAAAAACGCCGCCGACAGGAACAGATATTCCATAATGCGTCGCCACGGTCCGGCGTCACCGCATGTCAAGTGATCCCGGACGCCAATATGCATAGCGCGGCCAACCAAACAACAATCAGAAAACGGCGACGGCGAATGGCCCACGCGCCGACGGCAACCACGACAGCGTAATGCTCATCGCCAGCCAGATTGCCCGAACCTGATCCACCAGCGTTAGACGCAATGTCGGTTGCTGGTCGAAACTGCGAAACTGGATCACTTGACCTTCCGTTGTCACGTCAATCGGCAAACTTCGCAGACCTTGCATCACCCAGGTGCGAGCTGCATCGCGCGTGTCTGAAGTCGATTCGCCGCTTCCGGCGCGTCGACCGAAACCACTTTGCGGCTCGTTCGATTGTCGCCTGACTTCCGCGCCTGCAAAGTCCTGTTTGTCCACTTCGTCCGGAAATTCACGCTGAACGAATTCTGCTCCTTCGGCCGCTTGCGGCGAGTCTTCTTCTGCGAAGTCTGCAACGGCGTTATCGGTAATCGCATCATCTGGCGCGTATTCCACCACAGAGCCAGCCTCGGATGCCGCGGCCATTCGCTGACGCACGGGTGACACAAAAAGTATGCGCCACAGTTGTGTCAGCGGGCTGCCGTTCGGCTGTAGAAGCTGCTTGGTTGAGGCGTCGGATAACCGAGGTGACATGGTTCCGTCATAGCTAGCCACCTCGTAGTTTTCTGGAAACACAATTTGCCACGCCCAGCTGGCGACGGGAATTTCTTGGCGAGCCGCCTGGTCTTGATTCGGCAGCCACAGCTTAGGGACCTCCAATTCCACAGCGCCGGCAAATGGAAACGAAACGGAATCGGACCGATAGACAATTTGCAGATTGTAAGCCGTCTTGGTTGCGTTTAGCGGGATCAACAATTGATCCGCCGAACGTTGAGGTTTAGCGGGCGATCCATTCACAAAGACGGACCACAACTCAGAACCGGTAGGCAGCTGCAGCTGGATTTGCCGTACTTTGGCCGTCATTTCGTATCGAACCGCCGTCACCGTATGGCCGCCGTTACTGGTAGAAATCACCGCCGCCGCTTTTTGGACCAACGCGGTGGGCAGCGAATAAACATCAGGCCGAAAGACCGTTGCCGTGATGGGCTCCGCAGATTCCAAAAACGTGTAAGCAGCCAGAGTGCGTGTGTTTTGAGGTAGCGAACCGGCGGATTCGGTCATTTCGGCATAGTCAATCGAACGGTTGTCCGTGCGTAGCTGGACCAGCAAATCGGCTTCGCTGTGCACGGCAATGGAACCCGACTGGTATTCGACATCTTCGGCCAGAATAATCGGCAACGTCCATTCGCCTAGCCGTACAGCCGACGACGTATCTTCCAAAGTCTCCGTCGTCTGCGACGAATCAGGCGGTGCGGACATTTCCGCATTCGCAACATTAGTAGTGGACGTTAGTGGTTGTTCAAATTGCACTTGCAGCTGTAGCAAACCCTTGGCTGGCTGTTGCAGTTCGACCACATAGTTGCGTCGACCATCCGTGACGGGCTGTGGAATCACTTGCCGAACCGCTACGTCCCCGCGACCTGTGACACTGACTTCGTTGGGCACCGATGCGGGCAAAGAAAACACCAATTGCTTCACTTTGGCATTTTGAATGTCATAGGAAATCTGGTACGTCGCTTCCAACTTGGCCTGCTTCAACAATAAGAACGATGCAGATTCTGCGGTAGCTCGAACTGCCTGACGCTGTACTTCGACCTGCAGTTGAAAGGGACGCGCGAGATATTCGAACGCTAGATCAGTCTGCACGTCTTGCAGGTTGAATTCTTGCTTGCGTTGCGAATCAAGCGGTCGCAGGGATTCAGTTGTTTGCGTCTCCACCTTCAAATCGGCGTCGGTTCGAATCGCCACGGCACCTCGATCCGTGGACGCTTCGGCGATGCGAAATTCCGGAAAACTCAGCGTTTGCGATTCCCACTCCTCCAGCCAACCATCCGGTTGCCAATCGGCTTGAAAGAAGATCTGGTAACGCTGGCCTGGTGGAATCCCTTGCGGCAATTTAATCTGCAAACGACGATCACCCGATGGATCGTGAAAGACTTCATATGGCAGCGGTTGACCATCTCCGAAGCTGACCATCGACGTTCGCCATCCTGCCGGGACCAGCAAATTGCAGCCGAATATAGTTTCCGCTACAGGTGTCAGTAGAAAACCACCTTCCGCTTTCAATCGTTCATCGCCAATGGTCAACAGGATATTGCTGACCACGTTCACTCGAGCTTCCGGACGGCCAAACTCAGCCGACAGCGACTGCTGGAAAGACGGAGCGTAGAAAGCGGCCAATGCTTGTAGTTTGGGCGAGTTCGGATCTTGCTGACCGCTATCAATGCTGACTCTGTCGATCAACCACGCAACGTTCAGCGGCAACCAATTGGGACTTTCTAAACGCAATGTTTGCAATTCCACTTCCGGTAATAACGCTAACAAGAGGGTCGATTCGGCGGTGTCAATCGGTTCGATTCCGCGAAACGTCCAATTCGCCAAGTCGACGGTGGGTCGTTCGGCAACTATGCGAATGTCGACCTTGCCCGAAACCGGACGACGAAATTCGATTTGCAAGGTCGAATGATCGTCACCTACCAACTGCCAGCGATTCAAGTCGCGATTTGCTACGCTTAAGATTTCCAATCCTGCCGGAACGCGAAACCCAATGGTCGGCAGTTCACCTCGAGCTACATCGATCGAGCAAGTGACGTAGTGCCGTTCATACGTACTGGTGATTTCGGCGGCCACTACCGATTCCGCCAGCGCTAACGACCGGTCGTTGTTGTCTGTGCCATTCAATTTCCATCGATAGGTTTGCAAACCGGGGCGCTGTAGCACGGTGAATTCGGTGGTGTCACTGTCCGAATCATATCTACCCTGGGCAACCGTGGATGCCGTTGCGTTGCGAGGCTGAGAATTCTCGAAGCGGCCGCCAAGAGTGACACGCTATTGTCAACGGACAGTTCGACATTTCCTGCGATCTTGATTTTCGTTTGGCCGGTGGCGGCTGACGGTACAGCCAGTGTCAGCTGACGTTCCGCTCCGGCTGTTTCCACAGCGCGGACCGCCGAAAACCGAAACGTGTGTTGGCCCACACCCTGCAGGATCAAGTGCAGCTGACTTGCATCATCTAGATAAAGTGAAGCCGGCTGGTCGTTCACTTCGGCTGTCTGGATGCTTAACGACTGACAAGGAAGTGTTACCACGTGCACTCCGGGTCGTCCCACGTCAAACACGACTTCGCCAGAAACGGCAGCTAGTCGTCCTTCAACTGTGATTTCGTAGTGACTGGACTGCCACGCCAGTACGTACGGCGCAATTTCCGCTTCCGACTTGTCAGCTTGTTCCGCCAAACGTTGATATTCGTCCGGCGTCAAGAACACATGCTGCGAATGGGACTGCAGAATGGCCTTCAGATCTTGCACCGGCACGAAGATTTCTCGTCGAGTGGTTTGGCCATGCAAGACCGCTGTCAGCATGAACCAACAAGAGAGGCAAGCGAGCCAGATGCGAGTCGTGCCGCACGAACTAGGGGAATACCAATGGCGAATCATCTTATTGGTCCTCCCCGTTCGAATGGCTGTCAGTGTTCTCTTGGGCCGCAGCATTGGCGTCAGGCGGGCTGGATGCATCGGCGGTCGCAAACGGATCTCCATCCGCGGTCGCCTTGGTTCTACCTGAAAGCCAAACGTCGCGAAGTCGTTGAGCCCATCTTGGCACTTCCGCCGCACCCCACAGCAAGCCGACAAGACAACTGGCCAACATCAACGTTTGATCCATCGCAAAGCTGATCAAGCTAGGCCAAAAGACACCCATTAACAGCGCTACGGCAACCATTGCGGTAGTGATTCCGATTCGAGTGGTCCAGTTGGTTCGCAGCAACATGATTCCCAACAGTACCACCGCGCCAAAAATGCCACCGTACAACATGCGTTGCGGCGCAACGGTCAATTGCAATTTGCCAGAACCGTCGTTGGGCGCTTGCAACGTGGTGAACAAAAGCGGGCGTCCTTCTACGGCAAATTGACCTGCAACGGATTGAGCGTCCATGATGTTGGCAGCAATTTCTTCAACCAGTTGATCCAGCTTGTGCGGTCCGATCGGCTCTTTCGACCACGGCCCGTCATACTTGACCAGCGCCGCGTCTTGCGGAATGTAGGTTAACAGCGACGTTTTTTGCGAAGCCGGTTCGGACGGAAATCTGGGAAAATCAATCTCGGCATCATCCGATTCCAGCGAATAGCGGATTTCCAAAACGAACGGTTGGTTGCTGTTGTGTCCCAATAAAGGCACATAGTAAGACTGTTGGTCGCCGGCCTTTTCCAACGTCACCGGTTGGCCATTGATGCGAACCGGTTGGCTATCCATTTGCAGACTTTGGCCGTTGGATTGCCCAGGCAACGTGAATTCCAGACGTTGTTGGTTGCTGCGAAGTCGGTACAACGCTTGCACGGAAAGGCGATCGTTCTTGGTCTGCACCGCGCGAATGAACGCTCGTTCAATACTGGTCTGCTTAAGCGATTCTAGCTGGTACCGAGTGACCTGGAGTGACAACTGCCAGTCAGCGTGAAATTCCAATGCGGCCGAAGCATCCGGAATCTTGGCTACTCCGTCCAAGTCATGATTCGGATCAATGGGAATCAGCCCGGTTGGTGTTCCGTCTGGCAGGATGTCGATGGTTTCAGCCTTAACCAAAACGATTTGTCGGATGATTGGTCTACGTTTTGAGGTATCAAACGAGGAACAGAAACGGTCAGCGACTTGCCCACTTCCAGGTTGGTCAGCGGTTCATCCCAAGTCAGCTGGATTCGCTTGGTGCCGACCAATTCACTGTCACCGCCAAGGTGCCAGGCAACATAGCCTGCGGATAGATCTTCTGGCGCAGGGGAAGCCTGCGTTTCGTTTAGATCTCCCGGTTCCACTCGTATCGATTCCGCGAGACTGCTGGGAACATCCAACCTCAGCTGAGACACACTGCTATAGCGAATCTGATAAGTCACGGTCGCTTCATAGTGGACCACACCCGGTTCAAACCGAGCGACCAGTATCTGATTGGCTGTGACCTGCGGTTGTCGTCTTTCGACTTCCATGACACCGCTGTAGGTTCCTGTTCCGTAACGAAAGCTCTGGATGGGTCGCACCGCGTTCGGTTTAGGCAATTGCTGCGAAGCGGCGTTTTGTTCCGTTGCCGCATTTTGAAGGCCGACAGTCGAGTTGCTGCGAATTCTCAAGCCTTCCGAAGCGAACAGCGTCAACCAGCCTTCGCTGCGTTCCAGTTCGGCGTCAGCGACCTTGAGCTGCGGCATGTCTAACGAGGTCACTTCGCCCGTAGGTGACAATAAGTTGGCATCGTCCAGCGTTCGACGAATGTGGACCATTAGGCCAACATCTCCGATTGCTTTGGCCGAAAGATTGATTTTCACCAAGGTGGGATCGGCGGTATCGCGAGCAAACGAATCGACTTGCACTGGCGTTTTTCCTTGCCCTGCGTCACTGCCCACAATCTGCACAATTTCAAACGCTGCCGGGACGTTGACCGACAAGTCAAATACGCCTGTTCGGCGAATTTCGTATACGGCCAAGAGACGTGCCGTTAGTTGGCGAGGTTCGACAGACACTTCCGTCCACTGTCGCACGGAAATACTCGGTTCCACCGTCTCCACACGAATGGCCAAGTCGTAATCCGGGTTAGCAAATCCAAAGGCAAACGTCCAATTCGTTTTTTGAAGTGCGGCATCCAATTCGGATGCATCCAGCTGCGAAAGGCCCTTGCGCCGCACCGTTTCCGCTTTCAATTCGTCCGCCAGTCGAACCACCACGACACCTCGTTGACGCCCCACGTTCTCGGCGACTACTTGGGGCGGTACGAATTCGGCGTCTTCGATCGCTGAATTGCGAAATTGCTCTAATTCCAGCCGCACAGATTGACCTCCGTTGGCAGGCTGAAACAAATCAATGACAATTTGTTGTCCGTTGTCGGTGGCCGCAACATTCCAGGCGCGGATGTTCGGATCAACCACATCGACCACGCGATGATCACTCGGCACCATCAATGTCAACTGAGATAGTTCGGATCGGCTAATTTGGTAGTTCAGTTGCGATACCGTTCGAACCGTGCCGGGCAAGATCGAAACCTGCGTTTGACTTTGCACGCTAACCAGCGCATCGAGTCCCGTGGCGCCTTCCGACTTGGGCGTCCATTCAATGCGAACCGTGGGTGTCGCGCCGACAAACGCTAATAGCCGAGTTTCATTGCCAGGCGATGTTGCGTTATCTTCGGTTTCGGTTTCGGTTTCGTTTTCATTATCCTCTTCCGCCTTCAGGATTCCGAGTCAGGATTTTCTGTTGCAGCCAACATGGGAAAGACTTTGACTTTGGCTTGCGTTTCCGGAATGCGCACCAGCCAGCGATGGACCGGAGCCAACGGTGGACGAAACGAAACGCTGTTTTGGCCGGGTGTTTGGTCAAAGGAGCGCGCGAACGTGAGTTTCAGCGAAACGGTCCGTTCAGCGTCGGCGGAATGTTGGAACAGCAAGTGCTGTCCGTCATCACGAGCGACCAATTTGGCAGGTTCGCCATCTATCGTGGCGGACAGGATGGCGGTGTCCGCCAGTGACAAGGGAATGTCAATCCAGCCGTCGGCCAAGACAGCAATCGTCACCGTCGACTCCACCTGCATGACGTCCTTGCGCACGAACGCTTCACTTTCAATCTGTGTGATCAGCGCTTTGGCAGGAGGTGATTCGGGCGGCTGTGGTGTCGGCTGAGCGTGCCGAGCGGCTTGCCACAGTTCTTGGAATTTTTCGTACGGAAGATAGACGCCTCGTCCGGTTCGCTCGAACGTCTCCTGCAATTTTTCATACGGAACGTAGATTGTCTGTTCATGGATTTCAGGCTTTTCGTCAACCGCATCAGCCGTCTCCTGAGTTCGCCCCAAAGAGGCGAAACATGCGGCAAGAACAAAAGAGAGATACCAATAGCGTCGAGCCATACCTGGACCTCGTCGTGGATCATATGTCAAGAGAATCAAGATTACCGAGTCGGTGGACAGCAAGATCACGGCGTGGGCGACCGAAGACCACCAAATTCAGACGTTTCTACTGAGACGAACGTCACGTGCCCGTAGTTCCCAGTTTTTTCAGCTTTCTTGACAATCGTAGCTCGTCCAACAAAAAAAGCGTGCTTCCTGTCACCAGAAGGCACGCTTAAAGAATGCGAAATTGGCTGCAATCACACTATTTTTGGCGGCGCCGGCGCTTTAGCATCGACAAACCAGCCAATCCGGCCAGCAAGGCAAACGCCCCGTTTGGTTCGGGAAGAACCACGTTGACGGAATCTGGACCAGCGGCGATGTTGCCCAGGATTTCTCCCTGCGAAAGGGCTCGATCATAAATTCGGAATTCGTCAAACGAACCCTCTAAATTCGAATCACCCGTCCAGTTAGAACGACCCAGCCAGTTGTTAACATCATTGATGTCAGACAATTTGATGGACGTTGTACCTTCAGCTACCAAAACGCCATTGCGATAGTGCGAAAGCTTGGTGGCGGTTCCGAATTCCGGCAAGCCGGGAACCACCGGCACGTTTTCTTCCAGTGTGACGGCAAAGTGGACGGCTTCCGGAACGGTGGTGGCAATGTCCGAATCAACGGTCGTGGTGACGCCCGATTCAACATCGCGAAGTTCTAACCGCTGTTGACCAATCTCGCCGCCGCGAGCGGCCGTCAACGCCAAGTAGTCGGCACCGTTTCCGCTACCACCAACATCGGTGAATTCGCCCGCTTCGTTGGAACCAAAGTCGAAAAGTCGCTGCCAATTCTGCACGCCTTCAATGACGGCCCAGCCTTCGATGGTGACATTGGTCAACGGCGAAATCAAACCGTTCGGCAAGTCACCATAACCGGCGGAATCAGACGTGCCGCCAGAAAGTTTCAGTGACGTACCTGTGAGCGACGTTCCGGCACCTCGGACAACGCCGTCGGCACCGCCGATCGAATCCACCAATGTCGCTCCGGCGGCATTGGCAGCCGCTGCATTATTGAAACTGTAGCGGTGAATAGGACCGCTGGACAATGCTGTAGCAACGGGTTCCGCTGGCGGTTCGTAGATAGCGGGGAACGAACCAATTTCTTCGTTGTAGTTGCTCATGATCTGTGCGTCTGACAAAACGCCATCGTGAATTCGAACTCGAGAAATCGCCATGCTACCTCGTAGACCGGGAGTCAGCGTCACACCGTCATTTTCGAATTGCGAAGCGATGGCAATCTGTGTTCCGGCGTGCGTATTGATGACGCCAGCACCTAATTCTTCCGAATTCATCAACACGCCGTCCGAATAGACTCGAGTGGTCGTGCCGTCGAATGTGTAGGCCAAGTGATGCCATTGCAGCGGAGCCGGTGCTCCTCCGGCATCGTTCCAACCTAGATCCGGTCCGCCCCAGTGTCCCACAGCGCCATACGCTCCGTTGGAACCGTAATTGAAAGACAGGTTGGACCCATCCGGTCCACCTCGGTGTCCCCAAGAGACAACGGTCTCTTCGCCGGCGATCGCCGGATTGAAGACCCACGCTTCAATGGTTTTGGTGGAATCTACTCCAGTAATATCAGCAGGAGCTGTGTCGGCACTGACAAAGGCGCTGCTTCCGTCAAAAATCACCGATGGAACAACACCACCCAGATTCACGGCCGTTGGACTAGCAACCGCGTTAAAATCTCCCAAAGAACCTGCATTCGACCATACGGTGCCACTTACGTTGGCCGCGTCCAAGTCTACAAAAAGTTCGCCTGCTACTTCGATCGCCTGCGTGCTATTCACATGCATTAGTGCGATAGAAAGCAACGCCAAACCGCATTGAATTCGTTTCATCCAGTTGCGCTTCATTAGTTCGCCTTCGTCCTTCAAAACAAGAAAAGACCGACGCGACTGCAACACGTCGACCAAACACACATACTCTCCAGAAGTTGGCTATTGTATTGGGCAATTCATTTGGTTCAACGATTAACTACGCACTATGATGTTTCATCTGCTTGGCATGTTTCACGATTGAAACGCGCGGCGAGTCCTTTCCGACGTTTTGGTCATCAGGGCGAAGACCTGGTCAATCAGGTCCGTTCGGTGCGAACCATCGACGGCTGCTGCGCTATAGCGATCCTGCTTGAAAACGAACACCAGATCGGCCGAATCAAATTCGCCATCGCAATTCCAGTCTCCGTCGGTCCAGCGAGAATTGGCCTCCAAGTCATCTTCGTATTGTCCGGCTTGAAAAACGATGATCAGATCCGTGGAATCAAACACGCCGTCCAAATTGGCGTCACCCGCGCCGGAAGCGAGAATATTTTCCAGCAAATACGTGTGATCGTTTCGATCGACAAGCCCATCGGCAGTGAGGTCAAACATGAGATCGGAATCCATGGCGCTGCAAATCAGATTCACATCCGCCACGTCTGTTACTCCGTCTTGATTAATGTCACCTGGCTGCACGTCCAACGCCAACGCCAATGAACCACCTGGCAAGCGATCACCAAGGGGCAGGCCATTTTCCCAATCGCCGTCGGCATCCAAGGCGTTACCCAACGCATCGGTCACGGAATCGTTGAGTGTGATGGCGTATTGACCGGCAACTAGCGAACTGAAGTGCCAAGTCGCGGTGAAATCCTCAGGTGAATATTGAAAGTTGGTGAATTCGATTGTTTCGTCCGAACCGTTTTGCAGTTGCAAATCATCTTGCGCCACGATGACGTCTCGATCGAACATCACGGTCACGTGATCAATGTCGTCAAACGGAATGCGGTTCGATTCGCCCAGTGCCATCAAGGGTATGTTGATATCCGTAGCAGATCGGCCCCATGACAAATCGGTCACCACCGGAGAACTGGGACCGTGGATCGTCAACTGGTATTCACTGACCGTTTGTTGTAACGGAGAAAAGACTTCAAAGTAGTACTTCTTGCCTTTCACAACGGAATTTGAAGATTCGAAAATCCCATCAACCGTGTTACCTCCGACAAATTCACCGTCTTCCCACCAGCGAAATTGCATCTGCTTCTGAGGCGAACCGGGGATTTCCAGACGTACGGTTGCTTCGCCGGTGGCAGGCGCGGTCCACAATAGATAGTCATGATCGCTGGGCAGGTGAAGCGTTCCGGTCACCCTGTCCGTCCCCAAACCTAAGTCGGTTGCTTCGCCGAAAATATCGTTGGGTTCGAAAGCGTCCGTTTCAATTTCCAGAAAGTTTAGCCGAAATTCATAGTCCGCAATTCGGCGATCCAATTCTGGTTTCAATTGAAAATAGAACTGTTCTCCAGCCAGAACATCAATCGTGATCGAACTCAGCTGCTGCTGACGATCAGATTGATAGACCGATTGTTGGTCGGTGTCAAAAACCAAGATTTCCGCAAACGATTCCCCCAATCGAGTTCTGGCGTCAAGATAGAGTCGGCCGTCCCGAGGTGCAGTCCAGGTGAAATAATCACGGTCAGCAATTTCATGAATCGACAGGTCCATGAAATTCGCTTCGTTGGTTTCGATTGGCGTGGCTGATGCAAAGTCATCGTTCACTTCCAAGGAATCGGGTTCCAAATCGGGACCGTCAATCGACAGCGAGTATTCCGGATTGGTCCAGCCCATCAAGTCCTTGACCACAAAGTAGTAATTCTGTCCCGCTTGGACTTCGAACGAAATCGATTCCGAATCCGTCTCCGCGACACCTCGTCCCTTTTCCACTCGAATCCCACCTTCGGCCGTCCAAGCGTACAGATCGATATCTCCCAACGCATGATCGAATGACAAATCGACGGTGACCGTGCCGCTCTTGGTGGACTGCCATTTGAAGGTGTCGATATCACCAGGTCGATGAATGGAGAGCCCGTTTAGTTGTTGATCACCCAAATAGACCAATCCCTGCGCATCGGTAGCATTTCCTTCCAGCGAGTCTGGTGTGAATTCGGGCACGCCTAAGACCACTCGAGTGATCATGGTGTTGTTGAATTCGTTCGATTCCAACAGATTGTCAAACGGATCGATGACCGTTTCAAACCAATACTCTCCGGCTGGTACGTCTTCGATGTCGATCCATTGGTCATAAATGTCTGCAGCGTAAATATCCGCCCAGCCAACGGAAATACCTTGCGTCTGGCGGTTGCAGTCGGTGAACTTCCAGAATTCAGGAGCTTCCGGAATTTGCAGATCGTAAGTGGCGAAGTCCCAGAGGCAAAAACTGATCTTTTCGCCTGCGGCTACTTTTCGCCACCACCGCCTTCCGGCGTGATTTCTCGCAAATTGTATTCAGCGTATTCGTCTAGATGAATGTGATCGTGCCCGGCGTGATAGACAAACTGGCCGGCCAATTTTTCATGGAGCCGAATCATCTTCCATCCACAATGACTTGATACACATCTTGTTGATCGCCCACCGCTTCGCACCACGGGGCAAAGTGGTCCGTCACCCACGTTGGGAACGGCCGTGCTGAACCGCATGATCTTGCGTCCGTTTCCGGATGAGAATCAAATAGGCAAGGTGATTGAAGCCCAACAATCGTCGTCCCACAGGATCAAGTCTGGTAATCGAGCGTTTTCAATATCAAGATCTTCTATGGTGCCTTGTTCAACGTTTCCATTTCCAGGGTCAACGTCGCCGTGAAACTGGATTCGAGTTTCTAATAGCTCGAGTTGCGGCAAATATGCCTTCTTTGGTCGAGACATTCCGAAGCCTCCTACCATGCTCCTACAGGATGCATTTGCATTAGGTGAAATTGTATGGATGCGCAAGATGGCACATTGATCTTCTATACATGTGCCCAGATGACCGCTCGCCTAGCGGTTATACGAAACAAGGCCGCCACAGCGGGCGACCTTGTGCGAATTAGAATGAATGTCAACCGTTTCGAATTAACGGCGTCGAACCAAGCCAAACAGTCCCAAGCAAGCGATGGCCAGCATCGATGCGGAGGCAGGTTCGGGCACCGAAATCAATTTGTTGTCGGCAGCGATGAAGTAGTTGTTCGAACCACCACCGAAAGTTTGTTCAAAGAAATTGTACGTTCCGGCCGGAGCAATCGTGGCCCACAGGTTGAACGAACCATTGATGTCGTCGCCTGCATTATCCGCCGTCGAACCTTCGTCAATGTCAACTGTTCTACCGGTGTCGAAGAAGATGGTGGGCAAGCCAGTCATGCTGGTATCTTGCATCCAAGCCAGCGGTTGGCTACCGACATGGCGCGAATCCAGACCGACGTAGATGATCCCCAATTTGTTTGTAGTCACTTCCAACTGATACGTAGCCAGTGTCTTGTCTGAGTTAGATGCAACAATGACGTCCGCGTCACCTTCAAATTCGGTGGGAACGTTCACCAGACGGTGTCCAGGAGTGCGGTCGTGATAGATGTTCACGCCGTCTACCAACGTTTCAATCGTTGGTGTCACAGTGCTGCTTACCGCATTCACACTGGAGATGATGCCTGCACTCGCTTGCGCCGTCATGGCCAATGCAGCCACCAGAACAAGCATTGATCGAACTGAAAGTCTCATAAGAAATCCCCTCAAGCACATAAAATTGCCCATTTCTGAGCACGACACATTTTCGTTAGCGGAAACCTCCGTTAAAGCCCGCCCTAAATACTGATTCAACCCTCACGTTCTTGCGAACTCTTCTAAGGTACCCAGATTTCGGGCTGTGTCCATAACTTGCGATACAGAATTTGGATAATTTCGGCTGCCGAGTTAATTCGATGAATAGAAATCGAAACAACAAGCAGAAAACAGGGCTTACCGAGCCATCTGAGAAGCGATCCAACGTTCTAGTTCTTCCATGTCGACCGGAGGAATGTCGGACAAATCGGGTCGCAGGCGCACCGCTTCCTTAACGTAGACGTGTTGAATGTCCTGTGGCGCTTTGTCTGTGTTCCAATGCAACAGGACGCGGATACACTTTCGCAGCGAACCAGGCACGTCAATTTCATGGGTGCAAAGTAGTGGCACATCGAACCAACCCAATTGCCGAGCCGCCAAGGCGGGAAATTCGGCCGTCAGATCCATGGTGGTGGTAAAGATGGCACTGGCAACATCGTTTGGATCGATATCGTTCTGCCGAATCATCAGCGCCAACAACTGACGAGTTGCGCCTAAGACTGATTCGCGACTGTTTTCATCTGCCGTCGTTGCACCTCGAACACCTCGGCACGTCATCCTTTCGGCTCCTCACATCACATCCAGTTCGTTTCCCAAAGCAGGGCAACTTACGATTTTGAATAGATTTCCACAAGGTAACCGTCGGGATCGTAGATGTAGAGTTGCCGAGGCCCGTCGGGACGTGACCGAGGACCCGTGACGATTTCAATTCACCTGCTGCAGTTGGACCGCCGCATCGTCACAGCTATCCACTTCAAACGCAAAATGGAAACCTCAAGAGATAGACCCATCAAGGGGTGGCAAACCGGCAGAACCCGCTTCGTCTCCTTGAACGTTCATGTGAATCTGTGTATTTCCCGACTGAAACCACAGCCCGGGAAAGCCAAAACTGGGGCGTTCGGTGGGCACCATCCCCAGAATATCGCGATAAAAGCGTTCGCTTCGATCCAGATCTTGGACCACCAACGTGATGTGATCAATCACTTTGACCGACAACAACGGGGTACTGTTGACCGACACCATGTCAGACTCCTTTGTTCCAAGCGGGCAAGTTTCTGCGACCGTTCGAGTATACAAGACCAGGCACTCCGATTCGATCGGGTGTCTCGAGAACGGTCTCCTGCCGAAACGAATACTCGATCTATTCGAACCATCCTTGCATCCAGCGGATCGGGCGACCGAAGTGAACACCAATTTCCAAGTGGCAACGCGGATTTAGTTTTCGAATTCCACGTGCAAAGCCGTCAAGCCAGACGATGTGGCAAAAACAAGCATCGATTTTCCTTCGATCACCAGTCCCGTTGCGCCATTGACATACTGACCTATTCGAAACGAATCATAAAAACTTCCGTCATCCGCCACCAAATGAATTGAACCATCAGGGCCGACCAACAGCCAGTGAGGATTTCCAGCGGCCATCATTTGAACCGAACAAACCACGTTCACTTGGCTCTGATACGTACCTTCTGGTAGCCCGTAGCTCCACAATTCGTTCAGCATGCGGTTTAAGCCCAAGGCCAATTGACGCCCTTCCATGGTGTAGGCCAAACCAATGTACTCCGTGGGACGCACCGATTTTGCCGCAGTCGATTGCAAATGATGGACGGTTCGTTTGCCAATGGCCATGCGCTGACCTTGCTTCCCAAAAATGTTGACGGGAGTCACGGCACCGTCTTGGGATGTCAGCAGGATGCCACCTGCCAACGTGCGTTCCTTGGCCAAGGAGATCACATTGGGGACGCTTCGAAAACTCCACCGACGCTCGCCGGTACGCTCGACACAGTGAACGCCCAATTCACCCGACCAAGCAACCAGCATTTCGACCGAACCATCTTTGTCCAAATCTTCCAGCAGCACCTGTTCTATCCGATGGTTTTCATCGGGCCGTTCTGGATAGGTCAGGATGGTTTCGAGTTGTCCATCGAGCAGTCTGACTTGCGAACCGAACCGAGCGTAGGCGGCAACGTACGATTCGTGTTCAGACGTTGGAAACGAAACAAGATTGGTGGCCAAGAAATCTGTCGGCAGCGGTTTTCGCTCCAGTACTTGGCCTGCCAAGTCTAAGCGAACCAGGGCACGACCACTTTCTAACACCAACAGTCCTGTCGGTTTTTCATTAGTATCGAATTCCGTCAACGAGTTTCCCGGCGAATCAAGTTGGTTTGCGTCCAGGCCGAGGTCAACTTCATTTTCTTGGGCTGGAGTTGCCTCGGGCGCCACTTCTGTGGGCGACAGTCAGCGCGGTTGCACGGCCACTTCGGCCAGTTTCAGTTGTCGCTGATAAGCGTGCTGTTCTTCCTGAAAACGTCGGACTACTTCGGCGCCAAGATTGTTCCCTTGTAGTACGCTTTTCAGCACAAACTGCACGCTTTGGCTCAACTGCGGGTTCGCTCCGACTTCAAAAAGCTGCAGTCGGTTTTGAGAATCCAAGACCACCACGGTGGGCGCGGCTTGAACGTTGAATTTGCGCAGGCCGGTCCCTTGGAGATCTCGGACCACCGGCATCTTGATGCGCCACTGTTGCATCAATTCACTCAACTGCGCATTGTCCAACTGATCAACCGGTTCCGAACAAATGGCCAAGAAGTCAACGCCGTGTTGTGATAGCGAGGTTTGTAGTTGTTCCAGTTCCTGCAGGACCACTCGTGAACCGTCATCTCGAGTAAACCACGCCAAGACCAGTGCGGTATGGTCCGAAGGCACAGCTTCCAATTTTCCGTTTTGATTGACAAACTGAAAATCGGAAATGGGTTGCCCAAAAAACGGAGTCGGCAAGGGCAAAGGAGGCAGAACAAAGAATCCAACGTTGTGAATATCATCTCCTTGGTCCGCTTGAAAACGCGAATCGTCCGAACCGATCTCTTGGCGAATTTGACGGAACTCCACCGACATTTCGTTCTGCGTCGGTTCGCCTTTTCGTTGCGTGGGAAAATCGATTCGCCGAATCACGCCCTGCGTTCGATCGACTCCAAAATGGAACTGGCCCGCATCGGAATTCACAGCAATCATTTGGCACAGATGATTGTCGATCGACTGCGGTTTGCCAAACGTGATTTCGACGTCTTCTGGAAACACGTCAGAAAAGGACTTGTCCGACGTCAGCAAGCCCAACTGCAAAAAGTCCAAGGTAATGGGCATGGCCATCAGCAGACTGGGCATTTGATTGGGACTGGTTGGATCGGCGTATTCGGTAACCGAATAAACATCTGCCGTGGTCAGCAAATCGGAAGCGGCTTTGACTACTTGTTGACCATCAAAGTTATGCGTCGTGGGATCGATCACTCTCGCGCTCATCGCCGTGCCATCGCTTCGCACAATCACTTGATTGTCTTCTCGATGCACTTCCAGGCGCAGCCGATTGGGACGTTGGAAAAGGACGTTCAATCGAGTCTCTTCGGTGACGGTGTCTCGAGTTCCTGTGTAGCGAACCTTGATGATCGTTTCATCTTGGTAGGCATGCATCGCGCGGTAGTGTTCGAAGCAAGCCGCCAGCAGTTGTCTGGCCGTCGCCGATTCGGACACCTGCCAATCGCTCGGCCTGCCGTCGTCACCGGCACCTAGTGCGTCCGAGTTCCGGTCGGTTGTCGCCGATGGATCAATGTCACTGTCCGGCGAGGATGAATCGGACGACGTCCGCTGGCAGCCTGCCACAGAAACGCTGATGGTAATCGCGCAGAACAACCAACACGTCCAACGTGAGATTCGCTCCATTTGTTCTTCGTCCTTTATTCCATGGAATTTGCCTGATCCAAATGCGTTGATCAAGCTTACCACTTCCTTGAGTTACCGCCGATTGCTATTTGACGGCCGAATGCACGTTGGTTGTGGATATCTGGATTCGACGCTTCCACCAGATTTGCAAAATCACAATGGCTCCGCCCACAAAACCGGTCGTATAGCTGGCGGAATGTGCGAACGCGGCCGCCAAGAATGCCGAATGTTGTTCGCATGGAACTTCTTGCGCCCACCGCCCCTGAAGTTGGATGTGGTTGTTCTGAGCCAATTGCCACCCAATTCGCCCGGCCGAAATGGCCATCAGCGCCATGCAAAACAACAACCAAAACAGCGGTCGCACCAATTGTTTCCAATCCATTTGGGGATAGCGGCCGTAGCGAGCCGCGATGGCCAGCGGAATCCCCATGACAAATCCGACCCACCAGGTTGCAATGATGCCCCAGCCTAGACCTAGCAGCGTGCGAGATTCCGTACGAAAGACGGGCGGATGGCCAATGGTGAAGTATTCGACACAAAGGCGAACCGTGATTTGGTCGTGCACAATGCCGTACAGCACCGCTGCCACAATGCACAGCCCGATGATTTCCACTCCGCGAATCCAGTCTTCTGGTCGTCGCATCGGCCGTTCCTTGCAGCAATCGTTTCGCGAGCTTCAATACGAGCGTATTGTTGTCGCCCGAGTGGACGTGTGTGACACCAAATTTTGCGCCGCCCAAATTCGCGAATCTAGGAATCTATTCTTCTTTTGACATCAGGATCAGCACGGCACCGCCCAGGCCCAACAGGCATCCGGAATACAACATTCCGTAGTATCCCATTTTTCGTTGACCTTCCAACCTTTCGAACTCTTGGTTCGCTTGTGGCTGCTTTTGCTGATACTGCCGCAATGCTTCTTGAAGCTTGGCGTCGTTTTGGTTTTCGTTGGCGGCGGTCGCCAACGCGTGGCCTTGCGTGATCGTGTCGATTCGCTCAATGGCTTGCTTTTCGTTCCACACACCTTCTGTCTTGTATTTGCCGTTCCACCAAAACGCTCCACCTACAAGCAACGCCCCAACCAATAGCAGGGCCAAACCGATTTTGGCTTTCATGAAAACCCCTAAGCACCCAATAGAGGAAGATTGACTTCGAAAGAAAAACGCGAGCCGCCAAAATGAGGCTCGCGTAATCCGTGAATCCATTCGAATTTACTTGTTCGAAATGTACCGCCTACAGCGCATCAGCAATACTAGCCGACTGCCCATCAGCGGCGTGAACCAAGTACGCTAACGTCACGGCATCCACACTATCCGGTAAAAATGCCACGCTACCGTCCATATTGGCAACCGTGACGCCGCCCGGATGATTGCTTCTGGGAGCAGCGGACAAATAGAAGTTGGAGTTACTCTGCGACCACGTCCCGCAGGGCATTTGTTCCAGCTGAGCGTATTGGGGATCGGGGCAATTGTATAGCATATCCACGTTGTGCAATTGTTGATTTGGAACCTGAGCGGACGGTAAGGCTTCGTCCCAAGGTACAAACGTCCCGGAAGATGCATCGGGATCATGGTGTACATCTAACGCTAACAACGAAGCACCGGCCCACGGTAACGCCCACGCACCACGTTGGTCTCGTTCATGGTCTCGAGCACGAACTTCCGCCAAGGCAATTGTCTTAGATTGTCCATCCTTGATTTTGGAAAGTTTCTGACCGTATCGAGACCCGCTGGCTCGCCAACCACCGCCGCCTAGAGCGCCGGGAAATTCCTGCAGCAAATCAACATGAAATGGACTGACAAAAGCCGCCACATTTCCTTTCGCGAATTCGACCGCTCGAAATTGATAATTCAACTCACCAGCGGCGTCACTAGGACAGTTAAACGAAGCAACGTGTGCCGCCTGTGGCACGTTGCCGTTAGCATCAGCCGGTTGCTGCAGAATATTCTTGGTCAGGTCAAATCGATCGTACAGAACGTTTTCTTCCATGTACGGCAAGACCAACACGGTCCAGCTGATCATCTGTCCGCTGCGTGGATTGAATTCACCAAACGCAAAGTCGGCTCGACGATTCTCCGCAACCATCCCGGCAGTCGGTAGTGCCTGCCGAGCACTTTCGAAGTTTAAAATAGCCGTAATAACTTGCTTGAAGTTGTTCTGGCAGCTCATTCGTCGAGCTGCTTCGCGAGCCGCATTGATTGCGGGCAGCAGCATCAACACCAAAATGGCAATGATGGCAATTACCACCAACAGTTCTACCAGCGTAAGAGCTTTTACGCTGCATCCTGAAGACCACATTTCCGCACCTAACTGTCTCCGTAAGAAAAAATAATGAGATAATACGAAGAAGCAGGAGCCTCCAATGTCTGGGCCCGGTTCCGGAAACAGGCCAACTATCGAGTTAGTGTAGCCATTCCTGAGCATCGAATCACCGGCTTGGCGCTGAAATTCCCGAATTCCGCCGTTCGTATGATAGATAGTCGCGCAAAACGACAAAATCGTTAAGTATCACCGGAAGGTTTATTTGAACTGTTAATAAATTTGCCGCCCATGTCGGGTCTCACCCGGCTTTAGCCCGCCAATTCGTCACGCTACCATAGATCCTTTCGCGTGAATAAAACGGCGAATCATTACCATGTTGGCCAATCTGGTGGTGATTCAGCGATCGGGTCATGTTTCTTCAAAACGGTTGGAAAGAGATAGTACCGCCATGTCTTTTAAGCAGTCGGATCGTCTGACGTCCCTAGAAAAAATGCAATGCACCGTCCTCAAACACATGAAGGACGCCTGTGTCGCGGTAGCTCGGCAGATCGGAGATTTGGTTCGAATTCGTGCCGCAGAGGGTCGAACCTGCGTCTTGGGCCTTGCCACCGGTTCCACTCCGGTTGGCGTCTACAACGAATTGGTTCGCATGCACCAGGAAGAAGGGTTGTCCTTTGCCAACGTGATTACGTTCAACTTGGACGAATATTACCCCATGCATGCCCATGAACTGCAAAGCTACGTCCGGTTCATGAACGAACACCTGTTTGATCTGGTCGACATTCAAAAACAAAATGTGCACATTCCAGATGGCACGTTGCAGCCAGAAGCAGTGCAACAGTTCTGCTGGAACTACGAACAGAAAATCAAAGACGCGGGCGGAATTGACATTCAATTACTGGGAATCGGACGCACTGGGCACATTGGGTTCAACGAACCTGGTTCAGGTAAGGGAAGTCGAACTAGGTTGATCACTTTGGACCGAGTGACTCGGATTGACGCGGCTAGTGATTTCTTTGGCGAAGAAAACGTGCCTCGCCGCGCCATCACCATGGGCGTCGGCTCCATTTTGGACGCCAAGAAAATTATCATGCTGGCCTTTGGCGAACATAAGGCGCGGATTGTGGCCCAAGCCGTGGAAGGCGAAGTCACACCGGTTGTCGCCGCCAGTTTCTTGCAGCAGCACCCCAACACGCAAGTCGTTTTGGACGAAGCCGCCGCCAGCGAACTGACGCGAATGAAAACGCCGTGGCTGGTTTCTGACATCAAATGGGACGACATGGTCACTCGCCGAGCCGTCATTTGGTTGGCCCAAAACCTCAACAAGCCAGTCCTGAAACTGACTGACCAGGAATACAACGAAGGCGGACTACAAGATTTGCTGGCCGAAAAAGGGCCGGCGTACAACATCAATCTGTCCGTGTTTCGACATCTCCAAGCCACCATCAACGGCTGGCCCGGCGGGAAACCTCAGCATCAGAAACAGCCGGGAGATCGCGACCGTCCGTTTGATTCGATTTTTCCCAAGCGAGTTGTCATTTTTTCGCCGCATCCCGATGACGACGTCATTTCAATGGGCGGCACGCTGATTCGCTTGGTCGATCAAGGGCACGAAGTCCATATCGCCTATCAGACATCCGGAAATATCGCGGTCTTCGACGACGATGCCGGTCGGTTCGCCGACTTTGTGGCTGAATTCAACCGACTCTTTGGCATCGATCCTGAGCAGACCGCTCAACTAGATGCACACGTTGACGAATTTTTGAAGAACAAAAAAGCGGGACAGGTGGACAGCGAAATTGTCCAACAAATCAAAGGCCTGATTCGTCGCTGTGAAGCCAAAGCGGGTGCGCGTTGCTGTGGCGTTCCAGAAACGCAACTGCACTTTATGGACTTGCCGTTTTACGAAACGGGACGAGTCAAGAAGAAGCCGCTGGGCGAAGAAGACATTCAGCTGACGGTGGACCTGCTGGAAAAAATCCAGCCGCATCAAATCTACGCGGCAGGCGATTTGTCCGATCCGCACGGTACGCATCGAGTTTGTTTGACGGCGATTTTGCAGGCTTGTCAGCGATTGCAAGATCGAGACTGGTATAAGGACTGCGTGGTTTGGCTGTATCGCGGTGCGTGGCAGGAATGGGGTCCGGAACAGATTGAAATGTCAGTGCCGCTTAGCCCCAACGAAGTGAATCGCAAGCGACAAGCGATCTTTAAGCACGAATCGCAGAAGGATCGAGCGTTATTTCCTGGTCCCGATATGCGCGAATTTTGGCAACGGGCCGAAGCCAGAAACGCCGATACGGCTCGCTTGTTCGACGCCCTTGGCCTCGCCGAGTATGAATCCATCGAAGGTTTCGTTCGCTGGAAGGGTGAAATGGCGTAGTGCCCATGCCGCACAACTCGTGAAAAAACAACTGCAGGCGTTCCGCGAATCGTTTAGAATAAAGATTCGCAAATCGAAGTCTTCCTTCGCCAGTCGCGTGTCGCGTTTCCGGTGGCTGGCTAATCCTACCTGCGAGCATCACGATGGCCGAACGATCGTTTCACCGAAGAACGTTTCTGCAACGCAGTGGACTCGGGATGGGCTCGCTGGCGTTGCCGCATCTGTTGGCTAATACCTCGGCAGCGAATTCGCCGGGCACCCATTTCTTGGGCAAAGCCAAGCATGTGATTCACGTCTTCTTGAATGGCGGCGTTTCCCAAGTGGATACGTTCGATCCCAAGCCCGAATTGACCAAGCGGCACGGTCAGATGCTGCCCTTTGACAATTTGCAAACCGAACGCAAGACCGGCTATGCACTTGGTTCGCCCTTTTCCTTCCAGCAGCACGGCCAAAGCGGAATTCCGGTTAGCGATCTGTTTCCGAATCTCGCCCAATGCGTGGACGACATGGCCGTGATTCGCTCGATGTATGCCGAACTGCCCAATCATGAAATGTCACTGATGCTGATGAACACGGGCGACCAGCGGTTGGTGCGTCCGAGTTTTGGTTCGTGGCTCACCTGGGGCATGGGGACGGAAAATCAAAACCTGCCCGGCTTCATTGCGCTTTGTCCAGGCGGGTTACCGGTGGGCGGTGCGGGGAACTGGCGTTCCGCTTTCTTACCCGGCGCGTACCAAGGCACATACGTAGACACGTCCAACGCCGATCCCACCAAGCTGATTGATCATGTGCAAAACCAACGTTTGACGGCCACGGAACAGCAAACGCAATTCGAACTTCTGCAACACATGAACCGCCAGCACTCGGAAGCTCGGCCGCACGAACAAGCGTTGGAAGCCAGGATTCGTTCCTTCGAATTAGCTTATCGCATGCAGACAGAAGCAACTGACGCGTTTGATGTCAGTCAAGAACCAGAATATATTCTGAAGATGTACGGTGACGGACCACAGAATCGACAGCTACTGATGGCTCGGCGGCTGATTGAACGAGGTGTCCGGTTTGTGCAAACGTGGCATGGCAACATGCAACCCTGGGACAGCCATTCCAACATCCAGCACGAACATCGAAAAGTGGCCAACGAATGTGACCAAGGATTGGCAGCGTTGTTGGTGGATTTGAAGCAACGAGGGCTATTGGACGAAACGCTGGTATTGTGTTCGGGCGAATTCGGGCGAACTCCGTCTGTCGAATTGGGAACCAACGGAGGCGGCGCGGGGTTGGGTCGAGATCACAATCATTGGGGCTTTTCCCTGTGGCTGGCCGGCGGCGGCATTAAGGGTGGCACCATTTACGGCGCGACCGACGAATTTGGTTTCAAAGCGGTAGAAAACCCAACTTCGGTCCATGACCTCCACGCTACCATGCTGCATCTTCTGGGCTATGACCACCAACGTTTAACCTATCGCTACGCCGGTCGTGACTTTCGACTGACCGACGTGCATGGTTCCGTGATTCGCGATATTCTGGCATGATCAAGAAGCCCACGACGCAGCATTGTCGCATGCGCGATCTCGCGTGCACCCAAATGCAAAATACAAAAACGTTTGCTGCTGTCGTTTTGCCCAGGCGTCCTTAGGGCCGGATGATGGTCATGCCGACCGTGGGATACGAGTCCATTTTGGGCAGCAAAGCAGCGGCGTCTTCCAACGAGACAACATCTTGGACCAATTGTTGGGGATCGAGTTTTCCCGCTTGGATCATATCTAACATGGTCGGGTAGGCATGCGCTTGCATCCCGTGACTGCCGACGATTTCTAGTTCGCGAGCAATCACGTTGGGCAGAGGCACGGCGTTGTAGTTTTCATCACCCACCATCAAACCCACCTGAACATGTCGCCCCTGTTTTCGCAAACAGCGGATCGAATTGCGGCACGTTTCGCCGCTGCCCAATGCGTCAATGGAAACGTGAGCACCTTCCTGGTCCGTCAGACGACGAATCGGCCGAACCACGCTCTTTTCGATCGCGGCATTCACGACAAAATCAGCGCCCAATTGCTGTGCCAATTCCAAAGCCGCAGCGTGAATATCCACGGCAATCACCTTCGCTCCCACCGCTTTGGCAATCATCACCGCAGACAACCCCACGCCACCGCAACCGTGCACGGCCACCCATTCGCCATGCGACACTTTTCCTTGATGCACAATGGCGCGAAAGGACGTCACAAATCGGCATCCCAAACTGGCCGCCGTCGTAAATTCCATATCATCCGGAATGCGCACCAAGTTTTCGTCCGCATGCGGCAACGCCACTTGTTCTGCAAACGAACCCCAGCCCTTAAAGCCCGGCTGATAATACGCGTCACAAATATGTTGGTTGCCGTTGTGGCATTGGCGGCAAGCACCACATCCCATACAGAACGGCACGGTCACTCGATCCCCCACCTGCCACTTGGCCACTCGATCTCCCTTGGCCAGCACCACTCCTGCCAATTCATGTCCCGGGACATGAGGCAATTGAATGTCGGGATCGTGTCCCATCCAACCGTGCCAATCACTGCGGCATAGTCCCGTGGCTTTGACTTCCACTACCACTCCGTCGTCAGGCGGTAAAGGGTCAGCCACTTCCTTGACCATGGGCTGCGTCTGAAACTGATCAAAGTAAATAGCTTTCACAAATAGTTCACTTTCCCGTCAAGACGCCAAGGTTCAATCGGTTACCGGCACCGAAACCACGCGACAGCTGCCAACGTCCGATTCGAGTGGTTCGCCCGATTCGATCGCGGAACAGCGTACCATGGCCAAGCCCAGTGGCGATGCCGTTCGAACCGAACGCGCCACCGAAGTGATCTTGCCCACCGTCGCGCCCGCTTGTCGAAGTTCACTGCCCACCGCAGGCAAGTTTGGTTGGTCCCAAGCGACACCCGCCAGTTGTTTGTTGACGTGTCCCAACGCGTCCAGGCGAGCGACCGTTTCTTGCCCCAGATAACAGCCTTTCACAAAGCTGATGGCCAGATCGTTCCGATCAAGCTCTTGCGGTAGATTCGATTCGTCAAAGTCGATGCCGAACCAAGGGAAGCCGTGCTCAATCCGAGCCAACTGCAGACATTCGTCCGAAATGGCTGCCGTGCCAGTCTGGGCCAGTTGATCTACCAGCCACGCGACATCCGCTGGGCTACCGGTGACTAGAAAAGAGTCTACGTTCAAGAGGGGCACCAATGCGATGTGCAATTCAGGTCGAACCGCCGGACGGAGATGCGAATACGGGTTAGACGGCAGCGGTTCGGCCAATAGTTGGCCAAGCTCATGGGCTGCTGTGGGACCTGCAACCAATTGCTGACAACGGGCGGTGGACAAATCGGACAGATTCACGTCTTCAGAAATCAGATATTTGTCAAAGTGAGGCAACAGGACGTTGGCTTGCTGCGGCACGGTTGACAGTAGCAATTGATCCGTTTCGCAAAAAAAGAATCCATGGCCGATTGTCTTGCCTTGCACGTTGGTAACAAAAGCTTCGCAACCCTGATTTGCTGTCAGTGATTTGATGTTGTTCGTGCACAGATTGTTCACAAACGACTGACGGTCACTACCCGTAAACTGAATCAGAGTTCGATCGGGAAGGGCAACGGTGACGGACGCGTTGTGCAGTTGTTGATATTCTTGTTTTAGGTCCACCGAGCGGTCCTTGTCCGAAAGTGAACAAATTTGATGCAACTTGGTTGTGATTCGATCATATCACGACAAGACTTCGTCGCGAACCAGCGCCACGGCTTGCTGAGCATTCTCTAAGACAATGCACGAATCGTGTCGACTGGCTAATCTCGCAATTTCGTCGGGATGCGTCACAAATGCGACGCCCAGTTCTTCTACCAATTCTTCGCTCAATTCGCTCAACAGATAAACTCGAGTTCGTTCCATGGCTTGCGTTAATTGCATGGCGGCCAAAGCATCTTTGGATTGCGTTTTGGCCAGAACCTGATAGGCATTCTCGAGCGATTCACTGCCCGCTAGTTTTTGAATGGCGGGGCCGGGTGGCGTTTTGAGATCGCAGCAGATGACCAGCGTTCCGTCATCTTCGATAACGCGTAATGCCGCGTCGATGGATCTGGCAAGATTCGCCCATGTCTGCTGCCGCCGATCACCGTTGATGGTGGCAATCACCATGTCCGTTCGCGACGGAACTTCAAATGTCCAAGCGTCATCGCAACGCTTCTGGCCTTCCGTTTGCACGGTATCACAATCGCCGCACAAGATATCCAGTACTGAATTGTCCGCACCGGGAATGACTTGAATAGTGAGCCGTGACCCGAGTTGCCAGATGGCGTTGTGCGCTTCATCACTACGCTTATTCGCTTCCGTGGAAGATAGCACCGACTTAGGTCTGGCGTATTTTTGCTGAGTAGGTTTGTCTGAGAAGCGAGGAAACAGGGTTTCGTCCACGCCCAAATAACCAAGCGACGATTGAGGTCGCAGCGAACCGATCGAAATCACCACATCGGCATCCACAATAAAGCGATTCACATAGACCGAATCGCCTCCTTCCACCGGCGCCAAAAAGCTCAGCGATTCTCGATCATCCGGCCGATGCACCAGGACTTCGATGCGTTCTTGTAGTTCACCAGGCAATCGTTTGGTGAACGAAGTTCCGGTCGCTTGCCGACTCAATCCCGTCAAAATCACCTTGATGTTTTGTGCGTCGACGCCTATCTGCAACAGCTCTAAAACGGCACCTGCGACAATATCTTCGGCGCACCGCACACCTTCTCCTACGGCCAAAACGACTTGATCTTCCTGCAGCACGGCGTCTTGCAGCGGCGGGTAGTTCAGGGGCGTTTGCAACAACGCTCGGACGCGATCGGTGATGGTCGCAGCGTCCAGCGGCGGTAACGTCGGTCGTCCGACGGCAACCAGCGAAACGTCGTCGGGGATGGTGAATCGAGCGTTGATGCCGTAGTGAAATTTGTGCATCAGAATGTTCCTTTGCCAAGTCGATGCGTCACATTTTTGCCAATAACGATCTCGGTATAAGACCGTCAATAAGGCGGTTCGCACAATCGTTCGAGTCGAAACTGGCAAAATCAAAGAACGAATCGACCGTTGCCAATCCAACCATGGTTGCTCCGACCAGATCTGCCAAACGTGCCGAACAAGCGTCAAATAGAGCTCCTTGTCCAACAGCGATCGCTGCGATGCTCGTTCCGCCACTGTTCCCCGAAATATACTCCCGCAAGCGCGCGCCCGCTCCCAGCAGCACCGCGCCGATGGCGGAACCGACAATCGGAATCCACGAACCCAGGATCACTCCGGCAAAACTGCCAATAATGGAACCGAACAAAGACAGCAACATCGCTCGACGACTGGCGCTCGTGTTTAGCCGCCAGCGGCCGGCCAAAAATTCCACGACTTCCCCCACCCGCCAGAAAATCAGGCCCAACACACACCACCATGAAACGTGTGCCGCTTCGGCTGACCCAAACAACAACGCAAACAGGCCGTCAGCAGTACAATGATCCAGTTTCCCAGCAGCGTGACAAAATTCAGCGCTGGCAGAACCGTTTAGCATCAATAAGATGAACGCGGCCAAATAATAGGTCCACGTCAAATCAATCTGCCAACCAAAAATGTTCACTCGCCGTACTTTCCTAAAAACGAGACCTGCCGCTGAAGCTTCCGACACACCAACGTAATTCGATTCGCTAGTTCTTTCAGCGTACCGTAGTTGGCCGTTGTTGACCACGCGGGCTGCGGAGTGTTCCATTCTTGGCAGGGCGAGGCAATCCGAGTAGCTTGTAGCACTGAACGGATGATTCGATTGCAGACCAAACGGAGTGTGGCGAGATGGCCAGAAACGAACAACTGATTCGACAGCACAAACTATTGCAGATTCTGGAACGGTATCGATTTGGTCGCACGCTGACGGAACTTCGAGACGAAGTGGTCGAAGATCTCGGTCTGACTTCGTTGCATACTCAGCGTCCGTCGCGATTGGATGCGCTGCAAGCCGCCGGGATCGACGTAGGCGTGGTGGAAACACAACGAGGTCGCGTCTGGAAGCTGGGGCCAACGTTCAAGGGGACACACAAAATTACCGCCACGGCGACCGAACTGATTGCTTTGTCGCTGGGCCGAGACCTCTTGCATCCGCTGGCCGGCACGCCGTTTTGGATTGGCATTGAATCGTTCTGGAACAAGATCCAAGAATCGTTG
Source organism: Pirellulaceae bacterium (assembly GCA_041399205.1). Classification (GTDB taxonomy): domain Bacteria; phylum Planctomycetota; class Planctomycetia; order Pirellulales; family Pirellulaceae; genus JAGQOZ01. The sequence goes on from JAWKTK010000018.1 coordinate 34,907, forward strand.
CCCGACCCGGTAAGCGAACACTACGAAAAGTATCGGCAGGTGCTGCACGTCTTAGGAACTCCGGCCAAGTCCTATGAAAAACATCACGGCATCATCAAGACGATCAACCGATCCATCTTGGAGCATCGCGTGGTAGAAATTGAATACCAAAACGCGGGACAGACTGCGGCCAAGACGCGAAAGATCTTGCCATACGGAATTGCTCTGTACCGAGGTAGTTTGTATATCATTGCCGATGCCCAAGAAGCGGCCGAAGAAGCAGATCCGATTCGTCATCTTAAGTTGGATCGGTTTCACAAGGCAACGGCGTTGGACGAATGGTTTAAGCCTCGTCAGGGCTTCGACCTGGAAAAGCATCTGCGCGAAAGCATCGGCATCTTTGGTGGCGGGCAACTACAGAAGTTTCGCATTCGAATTAGCGAATACGCGGCCCAATGGATTCGTGAAGATCCGTGGCATTCGAATCAAACCATTTCCCAAGAACCCGACGGTAGCTTGGTCTTAACCGTCAACGCCGCACATGAAATGGAGATTATCCCGCGAGTCCTAGCGTTGGGCACCGAAGCAGAACTCCTTTCGCCCGCCAAATGCCGCCGCGCCATCCAAGCCACCATTCAGCAACTGGCGCAGAAATACGATGCGTAACGTTTATCTACCCGGGAAGACGTTGTGCGATTGTTTGTTCGTTCAAGTTCGCGGGATCCGCGTCACACAGGCTTCTGTCCCTTGGGCTTGGTCGTAATTTCGAGCTTGTCGCGCGAGCCACGACTTGCGAGATTGAGGTTGCGGATTTTGGCAGCCCTAAACGTAATGAATGAAATGTTTCCACGGCCTCGCGGACTAGAAAATTCGGCCGAGACAACAAGCATTTGCAACTTCAGAAGCTACGACAGGGGTTGCCATTGCCAGCATGCTGTCATGTCAGTTTGCTAGCATTCCAGCAATTCTGGCAAATCTGCATTGACGTCAATGCTCGAATTGGCGTACTCTTCCGCGACCGTGGTTTTCGCACCGGCTGAGTTACGCAGAATTAACTTGTTGGGCGAAGCGACCATGGCGGTTTGAATGGGAACTTGCCAGTTGGCTGGCAGTACTTTCGCATTGATCTAAATATCAGGTTCGTAACAGAAAATTTCGATTTCACGAAAAGTCTGTGTTTTGACATGGACGAACAATCGAACAGAGAACCAAATCGATCATGCGGGCAGACAAAAGGTAAGGATATGGAAAACAAAACCGCGCTGATAACCGGAATCACGGGTCAAGACGGCAGTTACTTGGCTGAATTTCTTTTGTCCAAGGGCTATCAAGTGCACGGCATTGTCCGACATGCCAGCACGGAAAATTATTCTCGAATCAAACACATCCTAGACCAAGTATCACTGCACAAAGCCGACCTGCTGGACGAACGATCGCTAGCGTCATTGGTTGCAGCCATTCAGCCCGATGAATTCTATAACTTGGCGGCCATGAGCTTTGTGCCGGTCAGTTGGCAGCAGCCGTCGCTTACGGCCGAAGTCACCGGATTAGGTGCTCTTCGCGCCTTAGAAGCGATTCGCAGCGTGAATCCAAAAATTCGCTTCTACCAGGCCAGCAGCAGTGAAATGTATGGTCATGTGGTAGAAACACCGCAAAGCGAAAAAACTCGATTCTATCCGCGAAGTCCCTATGCTGTGGCCAAGGTGTTTGCTCACCACATCACGGTAAACTATCGCGAAAGCTATGACATGTATGCTTGCAGTGGCATCTTGTTCAACCACGAATCACCTCGTCGAGGCATCGACTTTGTCACTCGCAAAATCACCCACGCTGCCGCTCGTATTAAGCTGGGCCTTCAAAGCGAATTGCGTTTGGGCAACTTGGACGCCAAGCGAGATTGGGGTTTTGCCGGCGACTACGTGGAAGCCATGTGGTTGATGCTGCAGCAAGACGAAGCGGAAGATTATGTCATTGGTACCGGCGAAACAACTCGAGTAGGTGACTTCGTTCAGTTGACGTTCGACTACTTGGGCTTGAACGCGGACCAGCACGTTGTGATCGATCCCAATTTTTATCGTCCAGCCGAAGTGAATCTGTTGCTAGCGGATCCAACCAAGGCTAAGCAACAATTGGGCTGGACGCCCAAGACCGATCTCAAAGCGTTGGTGCACATGATGGTGGATTCGGACTTGGAATTGGCTCGCGCCGAAGCGGGCATGCCAGCCGAATCGACTGGATCACTGAGGGCAGCTTAAGGTTGTCAGACAGAAATGTTGTCCACACAGCTTGCATGACAGATTTGCCAGGTGCGTTGCCGACGTAGCGTGCTTGGCGGGGCGGCAGTTCGGATGAGTCGGGAATGGATTCTCGTAGCAGGAGCAATGGACAAGGATGTCGCAAGACTGGATTCGCGTCGCTGAACCGTGCTTGCACGGCAACGAACGGCAATATGTTCTGGATTGCTTAGACACGACGTGGATTTCGTCGCGAGGCAAATACATCGAACAATTTGAAGAACGCATGGCCGAATTTTGCGGCGTGCCGTTCGCCATTGCTACCAACAATGGCACCACCGCGTTACATCTGGCTCTAGCTGCTTTGGGAATCGGGCCCGGTGACGAAGTGATCGTCCCCACGCTGACGTACATCGCATCGGTGAATGCGATTCGCTATTGCGGTGCCACGCCAGTGTTTGTGGATGCCGAATTTCCCTATCTGGGCATTTCGCCCGCCGATGTGGAACGCAAAATCACTTCGCAAACCAAGGCCATCATCACCGTTCCGCTGTACGGTCATCCGGTCGACTTCGATGCCATTGACCAGATTGCTCGGCAACACGGTTTAGCCATTGTGGAAGATGCAGCCGAAGCGTTGGGCGCTTCGTACAAGGAACGTCCCATGGGCAGCATGGGGCATTGCGCTTCATTCAGTTTCTTCGGAAATAAAACCATCACCACCGGCGAAGGCGGCATGGTGGTGACAAATGACGCACAATTGGCAGACCGGTTGCGATTTCTACGCGGCCAAGCGGTGTCACCCACCAAGAACTACTGGCATACCGACGTGGGCTACAACTACCGTATGACCAATATTGCCGCCGCGCTGGGTTGTGCTCAAATGGAAAAGATAGACGACTATTTGCAACGTCGTCAGCAAGTAGCACACTGGTACCAAGAAGCGTAGCCGAACATAGAAATTGGCTGCACCTGCCGGAGGCAGCATCCTGGGCGAACCATTCCTACTGGATGTACACGGTGCTACTGAAGGACGTGGTGGGCTTGGAACGAGACCAGGTGATTGCCGATCTACACCGCCGCAAAATTGAAACTCGTCCGGTGTTTTATCCGGTCCATCATATGCCGCCGTACGCATCGAACGAATTGTTCCCGGTGTCAGAGAAATGGTCTTATCGAGGCATCAGTTTGCCAACACACGGCAATCTGACGCAAGCCGATGTTCACGTTGTCTGTCAGCATTTGATTGAGACGTTGGCTATGGAAGAAGTTGCCGTGGAAACCGATCGCGTTCGTCGCGCGGCCTAGCCTGTGGAGTTGCATTCGTGAAGGTAGTCTTGGCATCCAGTTTCGTACCGTTCATTAAAGGCGGAGCGACTGCCATTGTGGAATGGCTCGAAGCGAAGCTCGTCGAACACGGACACCAAGTAGAATCGGTGTTCTTGCCCTTCGTTGAACGTCCCGAAACCATGATGGACCAGCTGCTTAGCTATCGCATGTTGAACATGACCGAATCATGCGATCGGCTGATTGCCTTCCGACCACCGGCGTACTTGCTCCGCCATCCCAGTAAGTTCCTGTGGTTCATCCATCACTTCCGCGCTACTACGATTTGTGGGGCACACAATATTGCGGCTTAGAAGACAACGCCAAGAATCGTGCTTTTCGAAAACGCATCTTCGCCACGGACGAAGTCGGTTTGTCGGAATCCGCCAGAATCTTTACCAATTCCAAAATCGTTTCGAACCGGCTGAAGAACTTCAATTCGATCGATAGCGAAGTCCTGTATCCACCCGTATTTCAGTCAGAACGCTTTCATTGCGAATCGTACGATCCGGTTATCGTCTGCATTTGCCGCTTGGAAGATCACAAACGCCAGCACTTGTTGGTAGACGCCATGCGTTACACCAAAAGCAAGGCCAAACTAGTGTTGGCCGGTGCCAGTCATTCCGGCAGTTACCCTAGAAAACTAAAGCTGAAGGTCCTGAAGTATTGCCTCAGCAACAAGGTCAAGATTCTGGACCGCTGGATTTCGGAAGAAGAAAAGTCACAACTGTTGGCCACGTGCTGCGCCGCTGCGTACTTGCCTTTCGATGAAGATTCCTATGGTTATCCGTCGCTGGAAGCTCAGCACGCTTGCAAGGCCGTGCTAACGACCAATGACAGTGGTGGCGTTCCAGAACTGGTCACGCATGGCGTGAATGGTTTAATTGTGGACCCCAACCCCAAGGCCATTGCCGAAGCGATTGATCAATTAGTCACCAACCCGCAGAAGACTCGGGATATGGGACAAAACGGACCGGTACGGATTAACGAACTGGATATTAGCTGGGATCGAGTAATCAGAAAGTTGACCGCGGCATGAAGATTCTGGTCGTCAATAATATGGTGCCGTTTGTACGAGGCGGTGCGGAAGAACTGGCCGATCACTTGGTGCGACACTTGCGCCGTGCCGGACATGATGCCGACTTGATGCGTATTCCATTTGCTTGGGATCCTGCTGATCGCCTTTATGACGAAATGATTTCTTGCCTGAATATGGAATTGTGGAATGTGGATCGAGTGATCGCGCTGAAGTTTCCGGCGTATTTGATTCCTCATCCGAACAAAACCATGTGGCTGGTCCATCAATTTCGCCAAGCCTACGATTTGTGGGATTCGGATTATAGCTTGATCCCGCACAGCGATTCTGGCACTCGGCTACGAGATGCCATTCGCGCGGCCGACAACGAATGCTTCGCCAGCGTCAACGGGTTTTATTGTATTTCACCAACCGTCCAGCAACGTCTGCGGCAGTTTAACCAGATGGATTGCCAAGTGCTGTACCATCCACTGAATGATCCAGAAAACTTTCAATGCCAGTCTTACGGAGACTACATTTTTGCCGGCGGACGCATCAATGAAGGTAAACGACAGCATTTGCTGGTAGAAGCGATGCAGCATGTGACCAGTGACGCCAAACTGATTGTGGCTGGGCCGCCGGAAACAAAACGAGACGCCGAACGATTGCAGCGAATTGTCAAGCAACACAACCTGCAAGACAAGGTGCAGTTGGAATTGGGCTTGTTGCCTCGAGAAAGAATCGCCAACTTGGCCACCAACGCATTGGCATGTGCCTACATTCCGTTTGATGAAGATTCGCTGGCCTATGTCACCATGGAATCTTGCGAAGCCAAGAAGTTGGTGCTTTCGGCCAGTGACGCGGGTGGCGTGTTGGGATTGGTCAATGATGGCGAAACCGGTTTCGTTTCGCCGCCGACTGCGGAAGAATTGGCGGATCGAATTGACCGAATTTTCACCGACCGAGCAAAATCAATACGCATGGGCGAAGCGTCGTACGCAAATTGGCGAGACAAAGATATCAATTGGAAAAACACAATTCAAAAGTTGGCCGCATGAAGATTGCATGGTACACACCGTTTTCCACGAAATCGGCCATTGGTCGATTCAGTCAACTAGTCTGTTCCGAACTACTGGAACTGGGCGTGGACGTGACGGTGGTGCGCAGCGAACATACGGCCATCGCCAAGAACCTGGATTGTCTTCCGTTTCAATCGAATGTTGTGTGGGCCCATCAATTGGAACGTGATTTGGCGAGCCAGTTGGGTGCATTCGATATGGTGGCCTACAATGTGGGTGACCACTATGACTATCACGCTTACTGTTTTTCGCATCCTCGGATGATTCGTGGCATCACGATTCTACACGACTTTATTCTGCATCACGCTTTGAATTCGTACTGCCATGCCACATCCAATCAGTTTGGTGGTTATGCGGAAGTCGTTTCGCGAGAATGTGGTCAAAAGGCGTTAGATATTCTCAGTCGGTGCAATGTGGCTTCGCCGCACGATCGTTGGTGGCAAACCGAAATTGCCAGATACCCCGTCTTCAAATGGGCCATGCAGTCGACGTTAGGTGTCGTTACGCACGCCAAGTACTACGAAGACGTGGTGCGGAATCGTATGGGCTGTCCCACCACGGTATTGCCGTTGGCATACGATCATGCGGGGCAAGACACCGATTCCGTGCGAAGCGACTTGTCCGACCAGCAGAAGGTCGTTCTGTTGACAGTGGGCAGTGTGAACATCAACAAGCGTCATGAAAGTATTATTCAGGCGTTGGCGGCGTCCAGCTATTTGGCGGATCGCATCCAGTACCGCATCGTCGGACCCATCACCGTGGAACGGCGACATCAACTGCAGTTGTTGGTCGACAGCATGCCAATTCGGCTGGACGTGGTGATGACGGGCGAAGTCAATCGTCAACAATTGCAAAAAGAATTTGCGACCGCTGACATTATCACGTGCCTCAGGAATCCGGTGCTGGAAGGTGGTTCGGCCAGCGTGATCGAAGGCATGCTGACGGGCAAGCCGCTGTTGGTTTCCCAAGCTGGTTGTTATGCCGAAATTCCTTCGCAATATGTGCACGCCATTTCCATTGATAATGAACAGCATGACATTCAAGATGCGTTGACCGATATCGTTCGCAAGTATCCGCAAGCGGTTCGCAGGGCATCGGCGGGAAAAGTCTGGGCTGCCCAACGTCATGCACCCAAGAAGTATGCTGAAGGCTTTGTGCAGTTTGTGGATCGAGTCATGTTTGATCGGCCGGTCTTGGAAATGGTGGATCGGTTGGCAGCCAAAGTGATTCGATGGCATTCACCGCCGGATAGTCGGTTGCTGAACCGGTTGGAATCGGCTGTGGCCGAATTGTTTGGTGAAGAAGTTCCTTCGGCCAGTCGTTCCAAAGCGGCCTAGGTCTCAGTTTGATATTTGTCAGGAGCTAAGTATGTGGCATCAAGAACCTCGAACCGTGGTGCTTGATTTTTCCGTTGCCAATCGAATTCTTTCGTTTGCCGACGAATTCAGCCACAAATCCGTGGAACAGATGATTCCCGTCATTGCTTCCTTGGGAAAGCGAGAACGTAGCGTCCGCTATCCGGTTTGCAGTTTTGCGGGCTTCTTTCCACCCGATTGCGGTTCCACTAGTGCCGCGGCTTGGACCAACGGAGACGCGGCCATTGACTGCTGTTTTCCTCAGCCTACCAAAATGCGATACGTCTGGATTGAAGTGGCCGCCACGGGGCCGGGCGGAGCGAAATTGGCGGTGTACGTGGACCAAAAACGTTTGTTCCGCAGTCGTACAGTCAAAGGCAGAAGAACGATACGAATCAGTTTGGGCGGCAAGCGAATTACCAACGGAATTTCGCTGCGTCTGAAGTCAACCACCTATGTCCCCGCAGCGACGCCGGGGGAATTTGACAATCGAGTGCTAGGGCTGGCGATTCGACGCATTGTCTTTGGCGCTAAATTGTCTTCGTACCAGCCGAACGCCGAATTTGATCGGTCCATCGTTTCGCTGGTTCGCAAAAACGTGCGCAAGTTAGGACGTCGCAAAGCAGCCTAGGTGCGAATCACAATCGGTCCGTTCCAAATCAGCTAAGAACTCAGAAGGGATTCACTATGGAATCAAATGAAGTGGTCATCATTGGAGCGGGCGGGCACGCGAAGGTGGTTATTGATGTTTTGCGACAATCGTCTCGGCTGTATCCGCGAGTCTGTGTGGCAAAACGCAGCGACGACGGACGTTCCATCATGGGCGTGCCAGTCGTTTCGGACGAAACCATCTTTGAACACTTGTTGCGAACCGGCATGAATAAAGCCTTCGTCGCTGTCGGGAACAATCGCCTGCGTCGCAAACTGATCGAAACAACTCGGATGGCCGGCTTCGAAATCATCAGTGCCATCAGTCATCGAGCTTACATTGCGGATGGTGTCGAATTGGGCTTGGGAACGCTGGTGATGCCGGGTGCGATCATCGGTGCTGATTCCCGAATCGGTGACGGTACCATTGTGAATACTCGCGCGTCCATTGACCATGACAATGTCATTGGAGAATGCTGTCACATCGCACCGGGATCGACTCTAGCGGGGACCGTAACCTTAGAGTCCGAAGTCTTTTTGGGTGCTGGCACCACCGTGATTCCCGAACGCAAGATTGGTCACGGCGCGATAATTGGAGCGGGTTCGGTTGTGGTTCGAGACATCCCGGCCCATGCGGTTGCGTACGGCACACCGGCTCGAGTGCAACGCATCTTGCAAACCGACGGCGATTCCTCTGCTTCCAGTGACACGAAGGCGGCATAGCACGATTTTTAGGAAAACGTTACAACTCGCATTCTCATCATCGATACTTGCTCTCCAAACGGCGCAGTTTCACAGAATAGATAGCCATGAATAATTTGATGCGAGCCATGAAGATGGCTCTTCGATACAAATATTCGCTGATCGCGTCCATCGTTTGTTCCACGATGGTGGCGCTGTTCTGGGGCGCCAACATCACGGCGGTCTATCCGTTCATCGAAGTCGTCTTTCAGGAAAAAACACTGCACGATTGGGCAGCGGAACAGATTGACGAACTGAACAAGGATAAGGTCGAACTTACCAAAGAAGTTGCGAAGCATCCCGATGATCCTCGTTTGGTAAAACGGCTCGAAACAACCGAAGGCAGGATTCAACGTCGCACGGAAGCTCAGCGATATATTCAGGCATACGCGCCCAACACGCCGTTTGCAACGCTAGTTTATATCCTAGGATTTCTAGCTGCCGGGACGTTTTTGAAATGTCTCTTTCGCATTACCAGTACGGTGTTGGTATCTCATGTTTCGCAGCGAACCGTGGCCGATTTGCGAAAAGATTTTTTTCGCGCACTGTTAACCGATCGGCCTCAGAAAACAGGGGTCGGTGATGCGGCGGGACGCATCGGTGGTGATGTCGGCGCGATTGGCGGTGCTCTGCAGGTGCTGTTCGGACGCTCCATTCAAGAACCGCTGAAGGTCTTTGCTTGCTTGATTGGAGCCGCCTGTATCAATTGGCGGCTGTTGCTTTTTTCGATCCTGGCGTCTCCTTTGGCGGCGTTGTTGTTGATGGGATTGGCCAAGTCAATTCGCCGAGCGAGCCATCGGTCGTTTGCGCAGACGTGCCAGTTGATCAGCCGCATGTTGCAAGCGTTCCAAGGCATCCAAGTGGTCAAAGCCTATAACATGGAAAGCCATGAACGGCGGCGGTTTTGGGTGCATTCGCTGCGAGTCTATCGTGAACAATTGAAAATTGCTTGGTACGGTGCATTGGTTCGCGCCAATAACGAACTGTTGGGCGTCGGCATCATGTGCTTGTCCGTCTTGGCGGGCGGATATTTGGTGTTGAACCAGCAAACGCATCTGTTGGGGATTCCGTTAGCAGAAGACCCTATGAACATCGGCCAGATCATGACGTTCTTTGCGTTCCTGGTGGGATGCACCGACCCGTTGCGAAAGATGGGCGATGTCTACGGGACCATTCAAGGTGGTGTGGCAGCGGCCGATCGAATCATGCCAATGCTGGAGATTGTGCAACATCCGCAGCGATTTGACCGCCCAAAATTGCGCATCACCAGTGCCAAAGAAGATCTGTTTTTTGAAAACGTTTGGTTTAACTATGTGCCCAACCAGCCGGTGTTGCGAGGCATCAATTTGCACATTCGCTTTGGCGAAACGATTGCGATCATTGGCCCGAACGGATGTGGCAAGTCGACGCTTATCAACTTGATTCTGCGCTTCCTGCGACCGGACAAGGGCGAGATTCGACTGGGTGATACTGACATTGCAAAGATTCGGCACAAAGACTGGCGGCGACGCATTTCGCTGGTAACACAAAAACCCGTTTTGTTTGATGACACGGTGACGAACAACATTCGGTATGGTTCGCGAGGTGCATCACAGTTGCAAGTCATGGATGCGGCGAGGAAGGCCCATGCACACGATTTCATTGTGGATCAGTTAGCTCAAAGCTATGAAACGCAATGCGGTGAGTATGGTGGTCGACTTTCCGGTGGCCAGCAGCAACGCCTTTCGCTGGCTCGAGCCATCCTGCGAAATCCGGACTTGCTGATTTTGGACGAAGCGGCCAGTCAGATTGACCCCAAGAGCGAGGAATTGATTCGCCAATCATTGCGCGAATTCACTCGAGGACGCACGACCATCATGGTGACCCATCGCATGTCGACGTTGGAATTGGCGGATCGCATTTTGGTGATGGACGCGGGGCAGATATTGGATTTTGGCACGCACGAAGAACTGTTGGCTCGTTGCCCATACTATCGCCGTTTGCGAGAAATCCCGTTGCAGAAGTCGGCATAAGTGGAGCATGCGGAGAACCAGGAAATGAACCGAAATCCACAATCATCTGAAGTCGCCGATACGATCCCACTGCGTTCCGCCGTTCGTGACTCGGCTGATTCGTCACACCGAATGCGATTGCGAGCGTTTGATCAGACCGCCAGGGGACTATTTCCAGAGTGGATCTTTCCGGTTCAGGACGAATTTCGTCAAGCGTACCGTCAATCGGTCGTAACCGGTTATGAAACGATGCGCCGACAACGAGTTGTCATTGCCGGGTTGGCTCGCAACGTAGAACACGTGCTACAACGCACGATGGCGGAAAAATCGATCGCTTGGGCAGCATGTTTGCCGACTATCGCGTGGTCATTTACGAAAATGACTCCGACGATGATTCTCGGAAAATGCTACAGCAATGGGCAAGGAGCGGATGATCGAGTGCGTGTTGACGGAAGATCGACAAGATCCGGTCAATCGAGCGGAACGCTGTCTTTCACGAGCCTCTAGGATGGCCTACTATCGCACGCAATGCCAGAACCATGTCTTAGATCACTTCGACGATTTTGATCATGTGATCTTGATTGATACGGATCTGGAAGGTGGCTGGAGCTACGATGGGATCGCACACACATTTGGCCAACCCGACTGGGATTTTGTTGGTTCGTTTGGAATTATTTTTCGACGTAAAGGTTTAGTTCCCAATCGCGTTGTCCATTACGACGCTTGGGCCTACCGAGAAGACTTGGACTTCACGCCTCTGACAACGGCCAAAGTGAACAGGATTGTGTTTCATCGAGGCGAACCGATGAAGCGTCTGACCTCGTGTTTTGGCGGACTGGGAATTTATCGCATGCCTGCGTATCAAGCCGGCACGTATGGGGCGAATGATATCGAGCATGTTGAATTTCATCGCACCATGCGGCAAAAAGGATTTGGCAACGTCTTTCTGAACCCCAGCCAAATTACCATGTACGGTCGCAAGGATCGAACCATGGATCCCTGGGCCGCCAAGATCTTACGCGTGATGGATGCGGTTCCAGGCGTGCGTCCCACGCCATGGCATTTTCCCAAGGAAGAATTTGGCGAAGACGCGGTTCCGTTTGCCCTGCGTCGCGCGGCGTGAAATCAAGAACACGCTGGATGCATGTCCGTCGATTCTCGCCAAATTTGATAGTCTTCCGCAGGCAGCGGTCGCCCAAAGAAGTAGCCTTGGATCACGTCGCAGCCAATATCGGCCAAGAAGTCGACCTGCTCTTGCGTTTCCACGCATTCAGCCAAGACTTTCAACCCCAGACCGTTGCCCAACGAAACGATGGAGCGAACCACGGCGGCCGAATTTCGATCGTGCGGCAAATCAGAGACAAACGTGCCATCCACCTTGAGCGTCGTGGCCGCAAACTTCTTTAGATAACTCAGCGAAGAATACCCAGTACCAAAGTCATCAATGGCAATCGCTACGCCCAATTCGCGCAGGCGTTCCATTTGACGCATGGCCTGTTCGGCATCGTCCATGATCGCGTTTTCGGTGATTTCCAACTCCAACAAGGTGGGATCCGTTCGCGTCAGTTTGATAATCTTTTCCACTCGATCAATGAACAGGGGATCTCGCATTTGCCGAGGTGACACGTTGACGGCAATCATGTGATCGTCCCAGCCCATGCTTTTCCATTCGCGGATTTGTTTACATGCGGTCAGTAGCATGAAATCCGTAAGTGGGCTGATCAATCCGGTCTGTTCGGCGATACTCAGGAATTCGCCGGGCAGAACCACTTTGCCGTCGGAACGTCGCCAACGAATCAGTGCTTCGCAACCAACAACGCGGCGTTCGCGAACCGAGATTTGCGGTTGATAGAAGACTTCAAACTGTTCTTGCCGGATTCCTTCTCGTAGATCAGCCAAAACTTGGCGACGCGTCTCGACAGCCTCGTTCATCTTGCGATCGAAGGCCACCCAACAGTTTTTGCCAGAGGACTTTGCGGCGTACATAGCCATATCGGCGTTGCGCATCAGATTCCGCATGTCATCGGCGTCGTCCGGGAATGTGGTGGCACCCACACTACAGCCGATAAACACTTTGTTGGATTCAATCATGAAGGGCTGAGCGAGTGTTTCCAGCAGGCATTCTGATGCCAATTGCGGCAGGTCGAAATCGGGATCTTCGTCCAATTGCGGCAGAATCAATGCAAATTCATCACCGCCGAAACGAGCCAATAGGCTGTCGGGAGGCAAGTGTTCGCGGATGCGTCGAGTAGCCGCGACTAAGAGTTCGTCACCCGCTTCGTGTCCAAACGAATCATTGACGTGTTTGAAATCATCTAGGTCAATGAACAAGACACTGAATCGCTGCTGGGTTGCTCGAGAACATTCTACGAGTTCCGCCAAACGTTCGCAAAAGTAACGGCGATTTGGCAGATTGGTGAGGTTGTCATAACGAGCTTGGTGGTGGAGTTCATCCTGGGTTTCGGCAATCTTCGTGACGTCAGAAAAGTACGCCACAATGTTCAATGTCGAACCAGTGACAGCCGTCCGAAACGAAGCCCAGTATTTTCGCTGCTCTTCTTCGCGAACAATATCAACTTCGCCCGTCCACGTTCCGGTTCGCCGAAGAATCGCTAAACTCTCTTCAAAACAAAACGACGGAGACAGCAACGTATTTTCCAGCAACGCTCCGTCTAGCTCCGCAGTGGATCGCCCTACAATTTCACGAAAACGACGGTTGCATTCAGATATAGCGCCGCCGGCATTTAGAATCACAATGCCTTCCTGAGCGTCTTCAAAAACGCGAGCAAACAGCTGTAGTCGACGTTCCTTATGGGCACACGAAAACGATTCTGACACGGCATCGGGCGTTACCAGCCGATCTGTTTGCGTAAGCGAATCCAGCTGGTCCAGCAACTGGTCAACCGAAACTTCCGGTGCGACCAATTCGGCAGTGCAGCCATCAACGGTTTCAGAATCAGAAGTAGCCATGGGACACAGAACTATGTTGCGACAGTTTGACGAGCTTTGACCCGGCGGTCTTTAACGAAAGAATAAGTCACGCCCGAACAGCACGGACTTGCTCCCGTAAAACTTGACTGTTTTTTCCCATGAACGCCAAATCCAGATTTCGCAAAGTCCCGCCAACCGGCAAAATTGGCTCATTCGCTGCATGTGGTTTGTTTCGCTCGTTCACACCTTCAGCGATACTGATGAACATGCCATGCGGGAATTCCGAGTCGAAGCGATTCCATGCTACAATTTGGTGTTGAATTTAATAATCATTTTCGAATCGAAGAATCTGAGTAATATGGAAAAGTTTTTTGTTACCGGTCATCGAGGGCTCGTGGGATCGGCAGTGGTACGCAGGTTAGCTGCGGAACCGGTAGAGACGCTTGTCGCTACGCGAGCCGAAGTCGACCTGCGTGACGGCCTGCTGGTGGAGAAGTTCTTTGACGATGCGCACCCGGACTATGTCATTCATGTGGCAGGAACGGTCGGCGGGATCCACGCCAATCAAAGTCGCCCGGTTGATTTTCTGTATGACAACTCGCTGCTGCATCTGACCGTATTACGCGCGGCCTGGTTGTTTGAAACCAAGAAGCTGCTGTACTTGGGCAGTAGCTGCATTTATCCTCGTGATTGCCCGCAGCCCATCAAAGAAAACTATTTGATGACCGGTCCGTTGGAGCGAACCAACGATGCGTACGCCATTGCCAAAATCAGCGGCTTGATGGCTTGCCAAGCTTACCGAAGGCAATATGGTTGCAATTTCATCAGCGGCATGCCGACCAATCTGTATGGTCCGAACGACAACTTTGACCTGCAGACGTCCCATGTCTTGCCGGCGCTGATTCGCAAATTTCATGAAGCCAAGTTGAACGGAGATTCCAGCGTTACGGTTTGGGGTACCGGGCAGCCACGTCGCGAATTCCTGCACGTAGACGACCTGGCCGACGCCTGTTTGTTCCTGCTGGAAAATTATGACGAATCAGAAACCATCAACATTGGCACCGGCCAAGACGTCCAAATCTCGGAACTTGCCGATATCATTCGCTCCGTTGTCTATCCGGAAGCGAAAATAAAGTTTGATTCTTCGAAACCCGACGGCACGCCCAGAAAACTGCTGGACGTCAGTAGACTCCATTCGCTGGGTTGGCAACATCAGATCGAACTACACGAAGGGATTGCTCGTACCTACGATTGGTTCCTGCGTTCGCTAGAACAACAGCAGGTTCGTTTACAGGCTGGAGTTGAAAATCGTACTTGAAGCGTTGGGGAATGCGTCGATCCGGTGTACAATGGTGTCTTCGTTATTTTTTTACACCTAGAATAGCTGGACAGCGACACCGTGGTGCCAAATTCCGGGAAATCCTAGACGCGAAGGGTGAACGAGTGGAATTTGACGAAAGCGATTTTTCCACCAACGTTTCAAGCGACTAGAAAGCCCAGCCTGCCGCTGTCCAAATACGTTTGTTCCCAGCCGGAGTTGTTTTGTGAAAGTCCTCATCACAGGTGGCGCGGGTTTTATTGGAAAATTTTTCTGCGATGCGTTGGATGCGCGATCAATCGACTTTACCATCCTGGACCTGCATGCGCCCGACGCACGTTTTCTGAATCGCTTTATCGAAGGCGATGTTCGCGATCCGGCGGCGGTAGAAATGGCGTTAGAAGGATGTGATGCCGTGCTGCATCTAGCGGCCGCCCATCATGATTTTGGAATCGAAGAATCCACCTACTACTCCGTCAACCAGCACGGCACGTCGGTCCTGACCCGAGCCATGGCGGCTGGCGGTATTGACCGCATCTGTTTCTTTTCCACCGTGGCCGTCTATGGCGACGCAGCCAGACCGATAGACGAATCGACGCCGCCCGAGCCCGTAAGCTTTTACGGAAAATCGAAACTCGCTGGCGAAGTTGTCCTCAAAGATTGGGTAGCGGCCGACCAACATCGCCAATCGCTGATCATCCGGCCGACCGTTGTCTTCGGTCCCGGCAACTTTGCCAACATGTATACGTTGATCCGTCAAGTGGAACGAGGCCGTTATCTGCAGGTGGGCCCCGGTACCAACATCAAAAGTATTTGCTACGTAGAAAACCTGGTGGCGGCTGTGGTGGATCTGTGGTTGGATCACCAAGAACAACGGGCAGGTTTTGAAGTGTTTAACTACGTCGACAAACCCGATCTTACAAGTCGAGAAATCTCCAGCAGCATCTACCGTCATTTGGGGCGCAAGGTGCCTGCGTTCACGGTGCCCTTTGTGGCGGCTCGTCTCTTAGCGTTGCCGTTTGATGTGGTGACGGCGGTGACAGGCAAAGACCTGGGCGTGTCGACGGCTCGGATTCGAAAACTCGCGATGGACGTCACGTGCTTTGAAGCGGAAAAGGTTCGCCAAACGGGATTTCAAGCGCCGGTCGATCTGGTCGAAGGAATCGGTCGCATGGTTCGCTGGTATCAAGAAGCCGGCAAGCAAGCCGATCGCGAATGTCATATCCCTCCCGCCGAAATCAAAACCGTCCGCCAGTCGACGGTTCCGACCAGTTAGCTGGACAGAACCAGGCCTCGTCGTGCCACCTGGTTTCAAATGCCACCTGGTTTCTAGAAGCGGTACGACGAACGACGACATGTTGCCCCGAAAGGCAGGGCCGAAACGTTCTCCAGCAATTCCTCAAAACTCAACCACAAGAGAAACGCAGAAGCAGTCAAGCGGACACCCACGCCAAATCTTCAATCGCGGAAGGCGGTGACATGATCCACTGGCCTTCGGCGGCGTGAAGAGACATCAGATCGCCGTTCACTTGGATGACAAAGGAAAAAACATGCGAAGACGAGAATTTCTGGCGGCCGGCACCACGTTGGCCGCTGTCGGCGCGGCAGCAATTCGAACACCAAAATCGAATGCCGCGGATGATTCGACCGAAACGTTGGATACCATTCAAAAGCCCGGAGCGACTCCCAACACGCCGTTCGCAGTCAACGTGGAAATGTGGTTTCAAAAGCAGCGTTCGTTCTTGGAGAAGATTGAAGCTGCGTCGGAACTCGGTTTTCCTGCTATTGAATTTTGGCCGTACGAAAACAAACCGATTGCGGAAGCCGCCGCGTTGCTGAAACAGAAGCACATGGCCGTGTCTCAATTCACGGCGTGGGGCTTTGGCACCGAATTGAATAATCCTAATTCCGACCATCAAAAATTCATCAAGAAGATTGAAGAAAGCTGTGACATTGCGGATCAGTTGGACTGTGATCTGTTCACCGTGGTCATTGGCAACAACATCAAAGGCGTTTCCAAGCAAGAAATGCACAACGCGGCGATTGCCGGTTTGAAGTTGGTGGCGCCGCGATGTGAAGAACGCAAGAAGACCATCATTATCGAACCGATGAATCCCAGAAATCATCCCGGCCACTGTTTGTATGGCGGGCAGGATGCCATTGCCATTTGCCAAGCGGTGGGTTCGCCCAGCGTCAAAATCAACTGGGACCTTTATCACATGCAAATTGTGGATGGCGACTTGTGCATGAAAATGAAGGAAGGCATGGACTACATTGGCTATTTGCAACTGGCCGATAATCCGGGACGGCATGAACCGGGAACAGGTGAAATCAACTACACTCGAGTCTTCCAAGAAATCAAGACGCTAAACTATTCCGGCTATGTCGGCCTGGAATGCACGCCTGCGGTTGACGATTTAACGGCCGCCAGAAGAATCTATCAGGCCGATTCGTTCTAATTGCTGGTCGGTGCGAAGTAGCTGCGGTTCTGACGAGGATAAAGGTGATCGCCATGGATTCGATTCGTGTGTTGGTGCGTTTGCTGTTCGGTCGAATTCACGTTCTGGTCTGGCTAGTGATTTTCATGCAGCAACCTGTGTCCCTTTCGCTGGGCGCGACAGAACGCTTTGAACAGCCAATTCAGGCTCGGAATCCGGTTGTTATTCGATTTGAAGAGGATATCGGTTCGCTAAGCGAACATTATCTGTATCGCAAGCTAGACGCGGCGGCGGAAGCGAACGCGGACCTGATCGTTCTGGAAATTGACAGTCCCGGCGGGCGATTAGATTGCATGGAGCGGATGATTCAGCGCATTCAGGATTCTCGCGTGCCTGTTGTGTCATATGTTCCTCGGCAAGCACTCAGCGCTGCGGCCATTATGTCCCTGGCGTGTGATGAAATTGTGATGAGCGGTAAAGCTGTCTTCGGTGATGCCGGCCCGATTTTTTTGGACGAAGGTTTCATGTTCCAACACGCATCGGAAAAAATTCGTACCGATCTGGCTCGAAAAGTTCGAGACCTGGCCGAATACAGCCACCGCCCGCCCGCGCTGGCAGAAGCCATGGTCGATATGAATTTGATTGTCTACAAAGTGCAGAACAGTCGGACCAATGAAGTTACTTACATGTCTGATTCTGAGATGGAATCGAGTGACAATCCGGCGGAATGGGAGAAGCTGCAACCGGTCCATGAATCAAGAGAAGATCATTTTCTGGAGGTGAATGGAATCCGAGCGGTGGAATTGGGCCTGGCCGACGCGAACGCAGGCAACCGCCAAGACATGTTGGCCGGTTTTGGTTTTCAAGGCGAACCGCTGGTCCTGGAGCGAACCGGAGTCGACACGGCGGTGCTGGTCTTGAATAACCCGTTTGTGACTGGCTTGTTGTTTGTCTTGGGATTGATTGCGTTGTATGTCGAATTGGCGGCGCCCGGAATTGGGGTCGGCGGCTTGGTTTCCGTGTTGTGTTTTGGGCTGTTCTTTTGGAGTCGCTTTCTGGGTGGCACTGCAGAATGGCTGGAAGTCATCCTGTTTGTGTCCGGGTTAGCGCTGATTGGCGTGGAAATTTTTGTCATTCCCGGATTCGGCTTTTGGGGATTGACCGGCCTGTTGCTGATGGGCGCCGGCTTGGTGCTGGCCGGACAAGACTTTGTTCTTCCGCAAACCGATCAGCAATGGAATTCCGTCGGTCGGTCGCTGGGTATTCTGTCTGTTACCGGTGTGTGCGTGATGGCCGGAGCCTGGACATTGACCACGTACTTCGGCCGCATTCCGTTGCTAAGCAATTTGATGCTCAATCCACCCAGCGTTCAAAGTAGCAACGGTGACAACCTCTCCGTGACCACGGAAGAACGTACGCAGATAGCCGTTGGAGACACCGGTGTGACCGATTCGCCGTTACGGCCTGCGGGGCGAGTCCGTTTTGGGGAATCGCTGGTGGACGTGACTTCGGAAGCCGATTTTGTCGACGCGGGACAAACCGTACGAGTGGTCAAGATTCGTGGTTCGCAAGTGATTGTCCGCGTCGTCTAACAGAAACGTTCAAGTACGTTCAGGCGTCCGACTGCCGATTGCTATTCGTGTGGTTTGACGCTTCGGACATGCAATTCGCGAAGTTGCTTTTGATCAACTTCGCCCGGAGCACCCGTCATCATATCGGTCGCTTTTTGCGTTTTGGGGAAGGCAATGCAATCGCGAATGCTGTCCAATTTACCAAATAGCATCACGAACCGATCAATGCCCAACGCAATTCCGCCGTGTGGTGGTGCACCCAATTGCAACGCATCTAGCAAGAACCCAAACCGTTCTTGAGCGGACGCTTCGTCCATTCCCAACAGGTTGAAGACTTTCTTCTGCACGTTGGAATCATGAATTCGAATGGTGCCGCCACCTGCTTCCGAACCATTAATGACCAGGTCATACGCGATGGCGCGGGCTTTGGCGGGATCCGAATCCAATAGTGCCACGTCTTGCGGGCGCGGAGCGGTGAAGGGATGGTGCATGGCAACCCAACGGTTTGCTTCCGAATCAAATTCGAACATCGGAAATTCCACTACCCAAGAAAATTACGTCGTTGGGGTTGTACAACTTCATTTCGGCCGCCAGACGTCGCGGCGCGCAATCCGTTTAAGACTCGGCAAGTCACGTCCCATTCGTCCGCGCTGAACAGTAGCAGGTCACCCGGTTCGGCACCCATGCGTTCGGCAATTTTGGTCAGCAAGTCATCACTGAAGTTTTTGGCAATGGTTGAATTCAACTTTCCGTCCGCGTCCACTTTGAACCACGCCATGCCTTTGGCGCCAAAGTCTTGGATCACATAGTCCGTCAATTTGTCGATGTCTCGACGAGAATACTTTTCGCCACCTTGTTTGACGTTGATACCGCGAACTCGACCACCCGATTCGGAAACCATCTTGAAGACTCGGAATTCCGCTTCGGCTGCCAAGTCGGTGCAGTCGATCAGTTCCATACCGTAGCGCAAGTCGGGAGCGTCATGGCCGAAACGTTCCATGGCTTCGTCGTAGGTCATGCGAGGTAGCGGCGTCGGAACATCAATGCCCAAGATGTCTTTGGCCAACTTCGCCACCAAGCCGTCAATCATGCCGACGATATCGTCCATTTCTACGAACGACATTTCCATGTCCAGCTGAGTGAATTCGGGTTGGCGATCGGCGCGAAGGTCTTCGTCTCGAAAACAACGAGCCACCTGGACGTAGCGATCATAGCCCGCCATCATCAAAATCTGTTTGTATAGCTGAGGCGATTGCGGCAGCGCGAAGAATTTTCCGGCGTGAATTCGACTGGGCACCAAATAATCTCGAGCACCTTCCGGAGTGCTGCGTCCCAGGATGGGCGTTTCGACGTCAATGAAGTTGTTTTCGTCAAAGTAGTCTCGCATCCCTTTGATGATGCGACTTCTTAACATCAACGTCTGCTGCATTTCTGGACGGCGAAGGTCAATATAGCGATGCTTCAAACGCAAATCTTCGCCCGGCAGGTCCATCTGCGTGGGAAAGAACGGCGCTTTGTTACATTTGTTCAGAATCTCCAGCTGCTGTGCGTGAACTTCGATTTCACCCGTTTGCAGCTTGGGATTGACGGTGCCGTCCGGACGCGGTGCGACCACACCCGTGACTTTGATGACATCTTCACCTCGCAGCGTTTTGGCGATGGGCGTCAAGGCATCTTCACCTGTCGGGCCAAATACCACCTGCGTCAGTCCGTAACGGTCTCGCAAATCGACAAAAACGGTACCACCGTGATCTCGGTAACTGTCGACCCAACCACAAAGCGTGACGGTGTTGTCTTTGTTGGAACTACGTAGTTCACCGCAGGTGTGTGTGCGTAACACGGTTAATACCCTCAATTATTCAGCAGAAAAGCGCCCGACGAATCCCGTATTCTAGCGTAGCTACAGCATCGGCGCGAAGACGCTTTACGTCTTGCGGCGTGTTTTGAGGCTGTTGTCATAGCGCTGTTGTGCACAAGCATTAAATTCGACTGCCTGGGTACGAACAACCGCTTCGGATTGGCTCGGCAAGACATTCGCGCCGAGTTTGCTGAATGCCGCAGATATGGCCGGCAAATCGAATACAGCGAAGAAAGGGTTTTCAAGCGAGACCGGCGGTGGCTGTGCCGCCAAAAAAAGAGCCTCGCCGATTCGCAAGTGCAAATCGACAAGGCTTTCGGTTACAACCGAATTCTGTTCCGCCGCGGATAAAACTGCGGAGGAACGGTTTTCTTATCAACTAACGTCGGCGGCGATATCCGCTGATAATGGCAAACGCACCCAGCGAAATCATGGCCAGACTGTTTGGTTCCGGAACGGCGCTGACGCCTGTTCGAGGTCCAATTTCGTAGCCACCGGCGGTGAAGGCAGCCACAAAGTCGCTGCTGTCAAAATCGCCGTCGCCATTCCAGTCTCCTTCGGCCCAAGTAGAATTGCCAACCGTAGCGTCTTCGTATTCACCAGCGGTGAAAACAGCCACAAAGTCCGAGCTGTTGAATTCGCCGTCCAGGTTCGAATCACCAAAGTAGGTGTTGAACAGGTTTTCGATCAAATAAGATCGATCGTCCGCGGTGACGCTGCCGTCGCCGTTCAGGTCGTACTTGGCACCTGTTTGACCGCCGGTAACAGCACTGCTCATTTCTTCAATGTCACCCAAATCCAGAGCACCGCTGCCATTGACGTCGCCTTCCGGACCAACTGCCGCTTCCGGAGTCAGAGCCAACGGTACGGCCCAAATGTCTTCTCCGCTCCACCCCATGGTGAACTGGCACCTTCAAAGTGCCACAACACGTGGTGACCAGTTTGAGCGGCTAGGTCATCATTTTCATCGTTGTCATCGATAGCGGCATTGATCAGAATAAAATCGCCCGTTTCCACGGGAATCGGTTCGATTTCGTCGCCGCCAGACTTGTCCAATGAAGCCAATGGAATCTGGAATTCGACGACATAGCCAATATCGCCCGGCAAGTTCAAACCGGCGCTGTAGTATTCGCCCGGAGCCGGATCGGGATCGGAAAACGGAGCAATACCAGCCGTGGCACCTCGGTTGTTCGAGAAAATATCGCCATCGCCAGCGGCGTCGGCATAGATTTGAAACTTGCCAGGGCCCCAAGCGTCGCCGGTGTCTAGATCGGGATTCATGAACAATTCCACGCCGTCGTTTTGGAACGAATTGGCAGGAAAGTCTTGGTCCAGGAAGTCGTCAAAGACTTCAAAGGCCACAAACAAATTGTCTTCCGTGTGAGCGAAATACATGTTGGCGGTCAAGTCGGCGTCGCCATCATTCAGGTTGTCCAGAGTCGGCCACGATTGGCCAGGATTCTGGTTTTCCGCGAACGTGAAGAAGCACTTGTTCGAATATTCGCCATCGCCAATTGTTCCGTCTGCGACGGGGCTGGTGGCCATTAGGGGCGCGGCGATACCAAAGTCAACCGCTTCCGGCAAACCAACTTCATCCACGATGAAGTCTGCCAACGACGTGGCGTCAAACGGGACTGTGCACACACCATCTTGAGCACGCACCATGGTGCTGGAAAGCAAGACAGCGCATGCGATAAAGAATTTCAGAATTCGCATACTAGATTTTCCCTCGTAAACACAAAGAACAGAGACAGATCCACAAGATGAAGAATCTATGCAATTAATTGCGAATATGCAATTAATAGGGCCAAGGAGAGTGGGAACTAGGCCGAATTGTTTCAGTTTGTTGACAATTTGCGAGCCTGAAGTGATGAAGCTCGGTCTTGAGGGGCTGTCTTCTCCCGGAGGCGAGAAGCGGCGAGGCGATTCGGCAGAGCGAGTTACTCAAGTAGCGTCAAATAGAATTCAATCAGTTTTTGGCGTTCGGCTTCCCAGTTGAGATGTTCCGTTAAGGCGTTTCTGCCGGACTGGCCGAGACGTTTTGCGGTATCGCAATCGGTCAGCAATGTTGCAATTGCCTTTGCCAGGCCATCGGCGTCTTCGGGTGAAACAGGAATGCCACAATCGTACGTCTGGACCGCTCGTTTCCATTCCGGAAAATCGGCCGTGATGACAGGAACTTGGCAAGCTAACGATTCGAAGAACCGATTGGATCGAATTCGCATGTGAATTTTGGCTCGAGAATAAAGCACAATCGAAATCGCAGCGCCGGCTAACTTGGTTCGCATCTGATCGTGCGTCATCCAGCCGACGTAGTCCATTCGAGCGAACCCGGGGAGTTGGCGAAGTTCTTCCATCAGCTGCGGCGAATCACAATTCCCGCCCACAACCAATTTGAACGGGATCGAATCAGGCACTCGACCCACGGCGTCAACAATCGTATCAATGCAGCGGTACTTGCTGACTCCGCCAAACGTCACGATATACGGTACGTGCGATTCATTCTGTTCGGCTTCTCGCTGCGCGTTTTGTTTCCAAATGGCGACGTCTTGAAAATCGTCCAGGTCGGGATAATTGTGAATCGACGTTGACGGGATTCCCAAATTGCGAAAGCGTCGTTCGATTTCTTCGTCGGCGGTAATGACGCCGGACATCCGCTTAGCGATGGTTCGTTCCACAATATCAATCGGCTTGGCGACCCACTTGGCGACGGACGAATTCAAAAGCCAAGGCTTTTCTTGAATGTCATCCGGCAGATCTTCGTGCGCGTCGTAAATGACTTTCTTGCCCAGCCGTCTTAGTCGCCAGCCTTGCGGCAGCAATTCCGGATCGTGCAAGTGATATAGGTCGCCACCAACGGCGCGAGCTGTTTGAAAAACGTCGGCCGCACTACGTACAGCTCGGTTGATTCGGCCGCGGCGTTTGGGCACGGGATGCACGGTGACGTCATCGTGAACTTCCACTTGGCTTGTGTCATCGGTCGCAACCACCCAGTGAACGTCAAACCGATTGTCTTTCGCTAAGCCTCGACACATCCGCCAGAAGATGCGCGTATCATTCCAGCGGTGGACCGAACTCATGTGCACAATGCGAAAAGGACGATCCGCCGCCATTAGAAGCCTTCCTCCGCCTGATTCGCTTCGGCTTGCTCCAGCGTCGAATCAACGCTGCTGGGATCCACCACTCGGCAAATTTCTACCAAGCGATCGCGGATATCGAACAGGTCCGAACGCCATTCGTCGGGCGTGGTTTCCGGCGGACAAAGTAGAGCGAATTCGCCAATCAGCAGGATCAGCCGCAAGAGGTGACGAAAGATCACGCCTTCTTGTTTTTGCAGACGTTTGCTGGTGACGTATTTGTTGAAGTCACCAAACTCCAGCACTTCGCCCGCAGCCCACACCGATGACGTGTACAGGTCTCGCACACCGGGAAAATCATGATCAAACAGTCGTCGTAATTTTTTCGCCAGCGTCAGCACATAGACGGGTTCTTCTTCCGTGAACCGGCTGCGCCGATCATCGTCATCGTCGTCTTTTTGTTTGCCGGTCAATTCTTCAGGACTAGCGAGGCCCAGCTGTAGCAGCTGGACATCCAAACGAGAAGTTGCCAACGGGCCGGGCGGCATTTCTTCATGCTTGGGCACTCGGACAAATCGCCCTACAGAATTGGGCAGCTCCAGGATACTTTCCAGCGCTTGAATGCGTTCGTTTCGATCGGCGATGCCCAACTGATTGACAACAAAGACGCCATACAGCGGATGGACACCTCGTAGCTTTAACAATAAGTCCATGCGTTCGGTCGGTCTGGCGAACTTGGCTTTGTAGTCATCGGCGGGCGAAGTATTTTGCTTTTTTGAATCGCCCGATCTGGCTTGCTTGGACGAATCGACTTTAGGTTCGGATGCTGGTTCCGGCGCGGCGCCGCCTAGCGAAAAAAGCCCGCCTGTGGGCAAAGACAAGCCGTTGCTGGCAGCGTCGTTTGCCGGCGGATTCGCAGTCGCCGCATCCTCTGTTGGCGACGCATTCGAGTGTTGTTTCCCTTCCGAACTGGTCGGTTCCAGCGGCGGCTTGGGTTCTAGTTCCACATAGCCCGCCGTCCAGAGAACTCGCAGCATTTGCTCCAGCGACTTCTGTGAATTCTCTAAACGAGTGCCCTGCATCAAACGTTTAGAAATCAGATGACGAATGACGTCTACTTCGGGCGAAACGTCTAGCATGTAAGCCAATAGTCGCCACGGCAAATAGCCTCGGCTTTCCAGATTTCCGGCCGGTGCATCACGAAGTTTTTCGAATTGTCCTTCGGTCCAGTACTGCTGGTTTGCTCGCCGAGTAGGCATCTTTTTCTTCAGTGCTTTCTTGGCGGCGCGCAGTTTGGGATCTTTGGTGTCTTCCGGGATCTGATCGTATTTTTCCTTCCAGCGAAGTATTTTGACGTCATCTTCGTGCGGTAAGGAAAAGACATGACCTTCCGTGTCGAACTGCGGCCGACCGGCTCGTCCAAACATCTGATGTGCACTGCTGGCGTCGATCAACCGCTTTTTGTCTGGCGGTCCTTTCAGCAGATTGGGAATGACCACGCTGCGAGCTGGCAAATTGATTCCGGCCGCCAGTGTTTCTGTGCAAACGGTGACCGACAGCAATTTTCGTTGGAACAGATCTTCCACAATGCGTTTGTACTTGGGCAACAGGCCAGCGTGATGCACTCCGACGCCTCGCATCAAGATCTGTTTCAGCTTGGGGCCGGCACCTTTAGACCAATCGTATTTTTCCAGTTCGGCGGCCAATTGTTTCTGTTGACCGCTAAAGAGCATGCTTTTACCTTTCAGCTGTTCCGCGACGGTCCAGCATTCTTCGCGGTTGAAGCAAAAGACCAGAGTAGGTGTGTAACGAGTTTCGTCGTCACCGTCGGCCATGTATTCCAATTGTTCGGTCAGTAGCCGATCGCCGATCCAGTGGAACGAAAGCGGAACTTTTCGTTCGGTGCCTTGAACCAGCTCGAGGTCTCGATTGTGCGAACGCCGCATCCAGCTGGTGAATTCGTAGGCATTGCCGACGGTAGCGGACAGCAGCATGAGTCGAATTTGCGGCGGCAGCAACGCCAGCGAAAATTCCCACACGATGCCTCGTTCCGGATCATTGAAGCTGTGGAATTCGTCCATGACCACGGCCGATACATTTTCCGTGTCAAATTCATCCGGGCGAAGCAACCGGTTGAATAGAATTTCAGCTACCACCACTAAAATCTTCGCGTCGGGATTGATGCGTCGATTTCCCGTGACCAACCCGACGTCATCGGCGGAAAAGCCCCAGCGGACAGCCGATTCGCGTAGTTCTTGCAGCTTCTGTTCGGTCAGCGCGATCAGCGGCGTCGTGTAGTACGCTCGTTTGCCAGTATGCAACGCTTCAAACAACGCCGCTTCCGCGATGAGCGTTTTGCCGGTGCCGGTTGGCGCACAGACTAAGACACCGTGATCAGTCGTGAACCAAGTCAGAATCGCTTCTTCTTGGACGGGGTAGGGTTCGTACGGGAGTTGTTCCAGGTACTTGGTGGCCAAGTCGTCTCGATCCATAACTGCTCCTGGCTCTCCCATCCCTTGTGGCGAATGCCGTCTCGCGTGTGTTGCGTGGTACGAAGTCGCCGCGCAGACGGTTGCATTCGTGACGCATTTCCCGCGAGTTATTCCGGCTAAATCTGCGCCGCATCCATTTCGCGACGAAACATGGACAGTTCGTTTTCGAACATATCCTTAGTTACTTTCCAAGACGGCATGTCATCGGTGTGAGCATTGCAGTGTGCGACCAACAAGTGATACAGGAATTTGTGCAAATGCCTGGGAACTCGTAGCGTACGAAATGCTTCAATCATCTTTTCTTTGGTCAATGCGTCGTCAAAGAAGTCACGAATGCTGGGTGTTTTTCCATCCAAGGCACACGCTTTCAAGCGATCATTGACCACATCAAACAGCGCTTCTCCGGTCCAAGCCAGCGAAGGTACCATGTTTTGTTTGTCCAAACGAGCTCGTTGTACAAAGTCTCGGTCTTCTCGTTCCACAAAGTACTTTAATTCGGAAGGCAGCATCAACTTCACGCCCAAGCCTTGGTGCTTGAGAAATTTGTTGTCCAGCATGGGCCAAATCAGAGCTTTCATCAGGTCGGGCGAACCATTGATCAAATGCGGTTCGTCTACTCGATCTACCAACACCACAATTCCCTTGTAGCCCAGCGTTTCCAGAATGCCTTGCAGTTTGCATAGCAGTTCGTAGCGATCGTCCGTGCGGTCCTTGTTAGAATGGGCTGGCTGGCCAAGTCGTTACCTGTCAGGCGAGAAAGAACTTTGCGTAATTGAGAAACGGTGCGATTTCCTGTTGCTGCGGTAAATGCCGGCGGCTTTGATGGTTCTCAACGCAACGTAGGCGAAGGGAAGCCAACCAATGGCGACAATCAAGAGGTAAACCCACCACGGAGTTCGATTCCAAAGGTCCACTAAGGCTGGCGAAGGTTCTTTGGAAAGCCAATTGGCAAAGAACAAAAAGATAGCGCCGCCCATTCCGATCAGCGAACCAATTACGCCTGATACGAACGGTAATTTGGTCTTCATGGCCGGGAAATGAAGCTTCTTGCGTAAGCTGCTCCAACGGACCAAGAACGATTCTGTGGTGGATTGGTCGTAGCAGGCGGCGAGCAGCAAGAGGTCTCGTTTTTGATGGCGATCCAGCTGGCTCAAATCCAGCGACTTGCCTTTGCCTTCTAGAATTCCGTCCAGCAGTTTAGTGATACCGATTCCCAAGATGGCGTCCATGTGATCCCACAAACGCCAAGCGGCCAACGCCTTGTCCGCTCGACGGCGGCGAGCTGGCATGCGATTGACAAAGCGGTCTAGAAACGGATTGAAGTCGTCATAGTGAATGACAAACAGTTGTCTGTCATTGTGCTTGCGATTGTATTCGTCCAGATGACGATCGATCTGTAATCGCATGGCCGTTTTGCCTGCTCCTTTTTCGCCAAACACAATCGCCGTGGCGGGCACAGATGGATCGCCAAAGATTTTGTCCCACGCCGGGTGGTAGGAACTTTCGATGCAATGATGTTGAAAGACGGGATCGGTCTGAGCATCTTCTTCCGCAAAGGGATTCTTTTCAATTCCGTGGTAGGCAAGAAAATCTTGTACCTTCATTTCACTTTCCTGTAGCAGCATTCAAAGGAGCGAATAAAAAATTTCGGGCAATTCGACTACCGAGACGAAGCATGCGCTGACCGAGGTTTCTAGTCAAACTATTGTTAGGAGCGGTTCGAACGGTGGAACGTGTCGTCTGCGTTTGTTCCGGTATTCGTCGTCGGCCGAATTCGCAAGTTTCGCAAAATTCGAACAGCCGGACCGCGACGCCTCCTGATTTCCGAACAAGCCTGACCAAATATAGCTCACGGGACGAATTCTATCAGGGGCGGTGGGCCGAGTCTTATCGGGAAAAAAGGGTGTTTTGTCGCGTCGTGGCTATTCCACTTGGATCGATTCGATCATTTTCTTGAACGCTTCGTCGCTCTTCGAAAGCGTTTCCCTGGGGCCGTAGGCCTTTAAGAAGATCAGGCCATATTGTTTGGTCTCCAAAATGGCGGCCATCATTCTGTAGTTTTCTTTCTGCACTGCCGGAGCGAACGGACCTGCCTGATCCTTGTACGTCCCTTCCATCTCGAAGGTGTGGACAATCATCTTGTCTTTCTTGCTTTCCGTGATCTTGGGTTTGGCCGCAGCGTTGACAAATTGGCCTTGCCAGCGATCCAGATTCGCCTTGACGCTACCACCCGCGCCCATGACGGTAAAGCGACCGTTTGCGTCTCCTTTGACAGGCGGAATTTCAAATTCGAATTCAATAATGCGAGATCGAGGCTCTTGTTTTTCCCAGCCCGCAGGAACTTTAATCTTCACCTTGCCACCAGCGACCGAAATTTCCGTGGGTGCGACCGAATCTTCCGCTTGCAACGTTGGGACACACGTCAAAGCCAACACGAAACCAATTGCCGCAAAACTGGATAAGGATCTCATTGAATACTCCTTGTCGAATTTACTTATGATTTGAGCCGAATGGTTGACTCTGGACTGGAATGCAACGAATTAGGACCGTTCAATCAACAGAATCAACACCACGAACAAGATGATACAAGCGACCGCCAGAAAGGACACCATGATGGTTGACGTGCGATTCGACTTGCGTCGCACCGCTTTGACTTGTGACGCCGGTGTTGGTGCTTCGGCTGAAATGACAGGGATGTCCAGTTGTTGAGGCGTTGCCGCAGGGGTAGCGGACGTGGTGGCGGAGGTCGGCGTGCGCGAAGAATCCGCATTCAAAAACCGAAAGACTTCCTGCGCCTGCTTCCATTCTGCCCAGCCGTCTCGCCAAACATATCCATCCGCCGCCACTCGACCTTCCGTCAACCACGTCCTCATAACGTCCGCGGTAGCCGGCCCAAATTGTCCGCCGGACGGCGGACGCACGTACCACGTGGCATGCGGCGCTTCCGCAATCGGGTCGCCAGCACTAGCCGAAGGATTTGCTGCCGATGGCGGTGACGGTGGCCTTGGGTTGATAGACGGCGTGGCGTCCGACTGTTTGGTGAACTTGGGCGAAGAATCTTGATGGCGAATGCGCGTGGCGGCTTCTTCGGCCACGGAGTGCTTGTGTTCGTCCCCAACTGCCGAAACTCGTTGCAATTCGCCCTCCGTCGACTTTTCAGGAACAATGAACTTGGCTCCGCAATCCGGACAAATGCCACGTTTTCCTGCAAGAAAATCTTTGACGTTCAACTTATGTCCATTGGGACATAGAAATCGAATTCCCATTTCGACGCTCTTCTGGAGTTAAGCAGGCAAAACAAGCCACGGAACGATGTTAAACAATTGCGATAATCTGAATTGTACTAATAATTGGTCTAGAAAGTTCTCTAACGAAATATCAAAAAAACGGGGTTAACCCCGCACGTTGCGGCAATGTATAGTATAAGAGTAGCGTATTAAGCACGAATCGTGCGGGTCGTACCTCATTCTTTCTGCGAGTTGCTAATCAAGAACCTCTTCAAATTGAACTCGTGTTACGCAAGCCACTGCGGCTTGTGCTAGTTTTTCAGTCTAAAAAGCATTTGACAAAGCCTCTGAGTTTCCCTGTCAGTGTGCTTTCGCGTTCTTTTTTCTTGCCGATTGCTAAGGATCGAGACATCTTTACAGTAAGCACGCAGAAAATGCATTTAGGCAGCGGCATTGATATGAACTTCAAGGATTACCCATATGGATCGAATTGAAGACTCGGACCGAGACGAATATGAAGGGCCAGTCGAAATCGCGTTGGTTGGCGACCTGACGGACAATGAAGCCGAACTCACCGATCGGCTGCTAAGCGTACCACCTCGTGGCGAATGTGTGCTATTCATCGATTCGCCAGGTGGCAGCCCCTATTGCGCGATTGCCTTGACCACGTTGATTAAACTTCGCGGACTTCGCGCCACGGGAATTGTGACGGGCGAATGTTCGTCCGCCACGTTGTGGCCGTTAGCGGCTTGCGAACGTCGAATTGTGACTCCATACAGCGTCATGTTGTTCCATCCCATGAAATGGCAGAGCGAAGAGCACGTCGGTTTGCAAGAAGCCGCCGAATGGGCTCGACACTTTGGCACGTTGGAAAAAGACATGGATCGGTTGCTGGCCGAACTGTTGGGCGTTGACAATGACATGTTGGACAAATGGATCAATCCCGGACGGTATGTTTCCGGCCGCGAATTTGCCGAAGCGGGTCTAGCGGAATTGGTTACCATTTCCTCCATGGGCGCCAACTTTCTAAGTGGCGACAATGGTTCCGCAGCTCGTCATCCAGGGAACGGAAGTGTTCGCAAAGGAGCTCCGACAGAAAAAGTCCATAGCTAAACCTGCACGAGCTCGAAACAGCAAAACGAGTAGAACTTCAAACAGCTTGGCCGAATCACGGTCAGGCTGTTTTGCTTTGGCTGAATGGTTTGCTGGACGTTCCCGTTGGGTAACTCTGTGACCTCTGATCTGCGCAAGTGGCTGGAACGAACTAACCTTATTCAGCCCAGCGGGCGACACATGCTTCTTCTCGAAGGCGCCCAACATCACAGTCGGCTGCCACCGCTAACCGAATCAGGGGCTTCAGTGTAGAAATCCGAAACGCGGAGGCGCAGAGTACGCAGAGAAAAATCATGCAACTCTGCGACCTCGGCGCCTCTGCGTTTCAATCTTTTTTTGATGGTTTTGGGATGACTGATGATTGTGGATGACTGATGATTGTGGATGGCACCAAGCCCTGTTTCTTTTAATGGCTGGCACCAAACCAAACTGCTCTCTGTGTTGCTCTCACGGAGTAGCATGGGCCCATGGCCCGTTGCCCATACTAACCTACAAAACGCAAAAACACGGGCCATGGGCCCATGCTAATAAACGGTTGGTGCCATCGATGGCACCAACCACGTCCTCCTCAGCCCAGCGGGCGACACATGCGGATGCTCGAAGACGCCCAACGTCACAGTCGGCTGCCACCGCTAACCGAATCAGGGGCTTCAACGTAGTAATTGGAAACGCGGAGGCGCAGAGTACGCAGAGAAGAATCAGACAACTCGGCGACCTCAGCGCCTCTGCGTTTCAATCTTTTTTTGATGGCTTTGGGATGACTGATGATTGTGGATGGCACCAGCCAGGTCCGGATTTAACCGCGGAGCGGTGCAAGCACTTAGCTGCGGGCGTGAGCCCGCAGATCGTTGTCCATCTACATCCGCATGCCGCGAAGCGGCGACAGCAGTCACAGTGATGCTCCGATTCATGGGAATTAGGCTCGGCGTTTGGTGTGTGCGAATGGGCTGCTATCGCGGCTTCGCGGCTAACGACAACGATGGCGATGGCGTCTGCGGGCTGACGCCCGCAGCTACGGGCTATCACCGGCTATCACCGCTTCGCGGCTAGGGAACGGACTTAACCGCGGAGCGGTGCCTTTAATGGATGGCACCAACTCACGCGCCCGCAGCTACAGGCTATCGCCGCTTCGCGGCTAGGAAGCGAGTTTAGTGGCTGGCACCAACCAAACCGGTTCGCACCTACCGCGAACAAGAACGCCAAGACAAACAAATTCGCCAACGAGAAAAACGCCAACGCCGCCACGCCGACCGAACTTCACCACCACAGCAAGACTAAATCGCCACCGCCACGCTCGCCTCCGCCTAACTATGCAATGGTCCTGGGAGACGCTTACCTTTTATCGTCGTTTCGCTTCAGACGAAACTACCAATTGCAAGCGTTGGCAGTGCCCAGTGTCCAACATTCTTGGTTATGGACAGTCTAGAATGCCGGTTTCATGGTAACCGGCTTAGAAATGTTGGTGGCTAGTGAAACGATCTGGAATCATGCGACCGCCCGAAACGAATTGACAACAGACAAGGAACTCGCAAATTGTTAACGCTATTTCGACCAACTGCCGGTCAGATCTCCGAATTCTTGAAGCGTACTCAGGAAGCGAGTTACACCTATGACCATATCGGTGCTACTCGGCGAGAAGCCTTGCCGCACGGTTTTGACCATGATCACCATCAGGTCCTGTTGGGGCGAGGTCAGGAAGTGTTTCAACTGGCCACCAACGCCTTGCAGACGTGGAAGATGATTCCCGCTTCGATGGCAGAAGTTGTCGATCCGGCGCCGGTGGAAGTTGGTCAAGTGGTAGGTCTGCTGTTTCGAACGCCAGCCTGTTGGTCCGTCAGTCCGTGCCGAGTTGTTTACATCTTGGACGACGAATCTTGTGACGAACAAAACCAGCATTGGCGAAGATTCGCGTTTGGAAATGGCACACTGCCCGGACATGTGGAAGCGGGCGAAGAGCGATTTCAAGTGGCATGGAACTTAGACTCGAACGAAGTCTGGTATTCCATTACGGCGTTTTCGAAGCCAAACATGTGGCTGGTCAAACTCGGCTATCTCTACGCTCGACGACAACAAGCTCGCTTTCGAAAGCTTTCTGGTCAAGCCATGCAGCAAGTTGTGGCATCCGTGGATGATTCAGCAAGCAGTCTGTCGACAAACGGGGCGACAACCGCCGAGTAGCCTCGCCCGCCAATCGACGCCAACATCCGTTCACTATCGCGTGGCCATTAAACAGGATATCACGGGAGCATTCGAATGAGAATCAGCAAGAAGATTGTGTGGCTAGGAGCACTCTTGGCATCAACGGCAGCTGCCCAAATGTCACAAAATCCTTCGCCCATGGTCGAAAATACTCGAGCCCACATTCGCTTGGAGAAGCAGGCGCCGGCAGGCCAGCGAATGAACCTTTCGGGAGGTTCGCTGTTCATCCCAACTGCATTGGCAGACAAAGATCAAGTTCGTTTGTTCATCCATTTTCATGGTGCTGATTGGATCGGCGAACTGGCGGCCAGTGACAACGACGTGGCAGTATTGAGCGTCAATTTGGGCGGCGGTTCCAGTCGGTACGCTCGGCCATTTCTGGAGAATCCTCGTCGGTTAGAAGAATGGCAGGCCGAAGTGGAAATGAAATCGGGTAAGCAAATTATCGAATTGCATTTGTCAGCGTGGAGTGCTGGATACGGAGCGATCCGCGAAATCTTGAAGCGTCCCGAGAATCACGCCAACGTTCAATCGGTGATCTTGCTGGACGGACTCCACGCCGATTATGCAACCGGAAAACCTGGCCCAGTGGAGTCAGAATTAGTTACGGACGGCCTTCGCGTTTTTTTGGACTGGGCCCGACTGGCCGCCGCGGGTCAAAAGCAGATGTTGATTACGCATTCTGAAATTTTTCCGGGGACGTTTGCCAGTACGACCGAAACGGCCGACTACTTGGTATCGCAGCTGAGTCTAAAGCGAATCGCCGTTTTGAAATGGGGACCGATGCAGACGCAACAATTAAGTGAAGTTCGAACCGGCAATTTGCTGGTGCTGGGTTTCGCCGGCAATTCCGCTCCAGATCATGTGGACCATTTGCATTCCATCAGTTCGTTTTGGAAGATGATCATCGCTGACAAAGATAAATAGACCTGCCGGCAGACAATATGTGTATGGGTGTTTACTATTCCGGTGCTGCATCCAGCAGAATTCCTGCCAATCGGACTCGCAATCACGCCCGCAGTCCGTTATCTTGCAAACCATCAAGAACAGAAAGGATGCCGGAATGAGTAAGATTGATCAGTTTGAAAGCGTTTTCAAGGCGGCCGATAAGACCCCCTTTCAATTCGAACGGATGCAGGTCAATTCGGTGCTACTGGTTACCGACTTGTATGATCCTGACGCGGCCGAATACGGCGAAAAGGTGCGGCTGGCATTTCCAAATTTAGGAACGGATTCGACGAAATGGAGCTGTCTGGATCGAGCGCTGTTGCCTTCGGTAGATGGGTTCCTGGGCGAAATCAAGCGATTGGCGCCTGATTTCATTTTTACGTTTCGAAATCTACTGACTCCGGCAACCGAACATCCGTACAGTTTGGGCGTGCATCTAGACGTGATGACACAGGCCACGGACATTCCAATTCTGGTGTTGCCCAGCCCGCATCGAGAAGATTCGCCGGAACTACGAACGGTGAAACGTGTGATGGCGATTACCGATCACATGGCGGGCCAAAATCGGTTGGTTAGCATCGCTGCTTCGCTGACACCGCCCGACGGCGAATTGTGGCTTTCTCACGTGGAAGATGAAACCACGTTCGAACGCTACATTCAAACCATTTCCAAAATTCCGGACATTGAAACCGATGTCGCCAAGGTTCGTATCTTGGAACAATTGCTGAAGGAGCCTCGTGATTATGTGAATTCGTGCCGAAAGGGACTGGCAGACTGCGGTTTTAAAATGCAGGTCCACGAAATTGTCACATTGGGACATCGCCTGCGTGATTATCGACAACTGTTAGACCAACATCAAATCGATCTGTTGGTACTAAACACGAAAGATCAAGACCAGTTGGCCATGCACGGAGTGGCGTATCCGTTGTCCGTAGAATTGCGAAACACACCACTGTTGCTACTGTAGTTGCTGGGCTATGAACCTTGGCGTGCGAATTTGCTTGGTAGGGAATGGAGTCGATTGATGTTGTTGTTGGCAAACACCACCGAAGTCTCGCTGGGAGTCACGTTGCTGTTTTCGTTGCTGTTGGTCGGACTAATCAGCTGCTTGGCGTTAGAAGAAAAGATTCACGCCAAGAAGTCCGTGATAGCCGGTTCGTTCGCAGTTGTTTGCCTCTTGTTAGGCGCCGCATTCCACATCCTTCCGTTTGGGCGTGTCGTGGTAGGAAGCTATCAACCGGCCAACTTTGAAGAAGTGGAAGGTGACTATGTGGAACCAGATGGCGACCGCGTACATGTGGATGTGGAATCGATATCTGACCAATCAGATCCTGACACAACAACACCATCCGAATCGGCGCACGAAGCACATCAAGCACATCACGCATTGCATGTGGATGGGCACGAAGTTTCCATGCCCGTCTACATCCCTGCCATCGACTGGGGCGTGATTGCCATTATTTTAGGCTCCAGCTTGTTTGTGGACATCACCAGCCGGTCGGGCTTGTTCACATGGATTGCCATTCGAGTGACCAAATTGTCCAAAGGCGATCCTCTGCTGTTGTTAATTGCGTACGCCATCATGACCGTTGTGTTTTCGGCCGTACTAAACAATGTGACAGCCATGATCATTGTCGGTTCGTTAACGGCGGTTTCGCTGAGTCGGTTGGCGCGAAAGGAATTGCTGTTGGGATTCTTGTTAATCGAAGGACTGCTGACCAACGTGGGAGGCCTGTTAACGCTGATCAGTTCCGTACCGAACATCATCGTCGGCACGGCGGCCAACATCAGCTTTGTGACGTTTTTCTTGCGAGCAGCACCGTACGTGGTGGTCGCCACCATGGCAACATTGGTAATGGGCGCTTGGGTGTTCAAAGTGCGGCGGCTGAGCACGGAAGCGGAGAAACAAGAAGCGTTGCAATTGGTTGCCGGGTTTGATGAAAACGACGGCATTCAAAGTGTGATGTTTTTTCGCTTTGGCGCCATCATGCTAGGTTTGTTCATTGCTGTTATTGCCACTACATCGGTGCTGCCTCTGATAAGTGATTTGGAGATGGGGTTTGTCGCATTGGCATTCGCGGCGGTGATGTTGTGGAGATACAAGTCTGATGTGGATCAGTTCTATAAGGCAGTTGACTGGGACCTGCTAGGTTTCTTTATGGCACTGTTTGTCGTGATCAATGTCATGGAGCACGCCAAGGTGCTGGATTTGATTGGCGTGGGCGTTGCAAAAATCATCGACTGGGGAGATATCGGCGGTACGGCAACCGTTTTGATTTCGGCAGCTGGTTTTAGCTCGGTCACGGACAACATTCCGTTGGCGGCCATGCTGGCCAAGATCTTAAGCAGTTTAGGAACGCCCGATTCGTCCGCGCTGTGGTGGTCAGTAATCTTCGGCGCCAACCTGGGCGGCAATATCACTCCGATCGGCTCCGCATCGACACTTGTCGCCGTCACGATTATTCATAAAAACGAATTAGAAATGAGCTTTGGCAAATTCGTCAAAATCGCCGCTCCATTCGCGCTACTACACCTGGCGTTGGCAACGGCCTATGTCTTGCTGTTTCTTCGCTGAAAGGATGCTGGAGCGAATGGAGTCGTGTCGCATTTGTTCGCTGCGCCGTCTCCGCAAGAATCGGTCGTTCGCTGCCTTGATTGCTCGACTTAGAGAGAGTGCCGAATTGCTTTCGGATCCGCGCGTAAGCGGACAACTTCTTTTCGGTACCTAGCCGAGGCGGACAGACGCTTCTTTGCGCGTCGAATCAGACTGTTCACACCATCGCTTGCGTTACAAAACCGTACGTCGTTTCCGTTGTTGTCATCTGATCTTTTTCAGTTGCGTCAGGCGGACGACATTGAATGGTCCCGCGACACGTCTGCCCCCACGGAGTATGCATAGCCCAAAGCGGTCCAAGTCTCAATCCGCTGTTTTGGACTCGTGGCCTCCCACGTTGCGTACGTGGGATCCGTGGCGGCGAAATTGACTTCGCTGGCCGTCGGAACACAGGGCGTACGCGACGCGATAAATTCGCACTGGGTCTAGCTTATCGGCAAGGGACAGCTCGTCAGAGCCGTCCCCCAACTACGAAGCGTTTTCTGGTTCGGCATGACGTTGCTGCCATTCCTTGAGCAAATGTTTTTGCTTGGCATGTCGCGCGTAATCCATGGCACTTTTGCCTTTGAGATTCTTGTGGTGCACATTGGCTCCGGCTTGTTCTAACAATCGAACAATGTCCCAGAAGCCTCGACCTGCCGCCAAGTTGATGGCCGTACTGTCATCCTTGGTAATGTGATTTACATTCGCATGGTGATTCAGCAAAAGCTGGACCGCTTGCAGATGCCCATGAAATGCGGCGTGCATGATGGGTGTCCATTCTTCCACCACGGAATCTACCTTGACGTTCTTGTCCAGCAACTCCTGGATTCGCTTGACATCACCTCGATCAGCTGCGTCAATTAACGCTTTCTTTAGTCCTCGACTCATCGCTCTACACGACACTTGCAACTTTGGGATCAATGGATCCTGTCAGCTACGGCTAACGCAACCGAGCCATCTGGGGACCCGACGGAATTAACATTTCTGGCAATGGAACATTATATTCGTTGCTGCCAATTTTTGCTAAATATCGGATCGAAAGAGTCGAAAAATTGCACAAGCTCCTTCGTTTTTGTGCTGGCTCGTTCACCGCCAAAATAGACAGAAGCCAGTTCGCCGCGAACTGGCTTCAAGGAATTCACCTGGAAATGGCGATTTTTGCCGCTATCGGCGTCGTCGCAGCAAGCCCCATGTCAGCAAGACGGCTAGTGGCAATGCCATGACACCGTGCGGTTCCGGAACCGCGGAAACGGCTCCTTTGGGCCCGATTTCAAACCCGCCGTCGGAGAACGCCGCCACAAAATCACTGGTTCCAAAGACTCCGTCGCCGTTCCAGTCGCCTTGTCCCCAAGTCGCGGGCTGGCCCGTTTCAAACTTGCCATCGGTGAACACGGCAACAAAATCCGAACTGTTGAATTCGCCGTCCAGATTAGCGTCGCCCAAATACGTGTTACGCAATTGGGAAATCCAGACGGTGCGATCTTCGCCGTTGACCAGACCATCGGAAGTGAGGTCAAAAGCCGAATCGTTCGAACCGGCCAAGGCGATGCCGGTCAATTGATCAATGTCGGCCGCATCCAACGCTCCGCTGCCATCGAAGTCGCCCAGCAAACCGCCAGAAATCATCAGACGAACCAACGAATCCGTGACCTGGACATCCCAAGTGCGATCGTCGGGAAGAGCCGGCAGAGTCACTTCGCTGAAGTTGACGCCTTCGATTTGGCTGGCTGCAAGGATGTCATAGGTCTCGCCGCCTCGAGGAGTATAGCCATCGAATTCGACGACCAGATTGCCGTTTTCAATCATCGCACTTTCACCAACCACAATCGTGGAATGAGACGAACCGGTAATCACAGCGTGCAGCGTCGCGGTACCCAAAGCGGGATCGCCGAATCCGTCCATCGCCATGCGCAAATTGCCGTTGATCTGAACCGTGGCGTCGGGGCCTCGGACTTTCAATGTCGATTCGGCCAAATCGCCAACGCCGTTGGTCATGTTCAAATCTTGCTGGATCACAAACGACGCACTGTCCCTGACTTCAATTACGGTGATGCCACCAGCCGCCGCCGTCGCACCTCGGTTATTGCCACCCGAGATCGACAGGCCGCTCCATTCGCTGTCTTCCAAATCGCTGTCAATTGACATGGAAGCGTTGTCCGAAAGCGTAATGTAGGTTTCGCCATCCGCGTTTTCCGAAAGATGAGACGTACGCTGCGGTCCGCCCGACGATCCGGTGACCGTGGCTACGCCCAGATTTGGTTCGGCAAAATTAAAAACGTCAAAGACGTGGAATTGACCATTTCCAGAAACATTGATCGTGCTGATGCCGGCACGCTGCTGCAGAGTTCGAGCGTAAATGCGTCCGCTGTCGGCGACTGTGACTTCGGAAACGTGGCTGCCACCTGAACTAAGAGTGAGGTAGCCTTCGTTGGTTCGCCCGTTGACGGAATCACCGGGATCGGCACTGTTTCCGGTAACCAACAACGCGTTGCCCAGTACATCAATAATGGCGGTGCCCGAAGCACTAATGCCACTGCCCACGGTCATCACTGCATTGCCGTCCATTCGCAAAGCTCCGTGGCCATCTGTTCCGTCGGCAATCTTCAGATCGTCGGAAATGCGAAACAGCGAATTGCCGTGCATGATCAATTTGCCCAGCGACTCTTCCGGCACGCTCTTGCCCACGTCAAAATCTTTGCCCGAACCGTCCGTATCAAATCCGGCGTTGTTTCCGCCCAAAGGATCATCGTACAGAACCGTCGAATTTCCGTTCAAAGTCCAGCTGGCCGAATCAAACGCAGCGTCACCGACGGAACTTTCCACTCCGGAAATATCGGCCGCAATAACAATGGTGCCGCCGTTTTGCACCAAGTGACCAGGCCCATCAAAGACACCCAGTTGAATGCCACCCACTTCAAGCGTTTCCAGCGATGCCGGCAGCACGACTGGCAAGTTACTGCCTCCGTCCACCAACGCAATGGCTTCGGGATCTTGGGGAATTCCGTCCGACCAATTTCCAGCATTGAAATAATCATTGTCCACGGCGCCGGACCATTGAGACTGCGCCCAAGTGGTGCTCAGCATCCCCATCCAACAAGACGCAATCAACAATATCCGGAGACGTTTCATCTTCACCTCGCACTTTTTCTAGATTTCACTTTTCATAGTTGCCATTCAGTGACGTTTGGAGCAACTTCCAATTCGCGTGGACGGTAGCATATCCCATGGCGTGCAGCGAAACAATCAATTCCGTGGCGGAGCAAGATTTATTCGAACTGAAAATCTCCGATTCGAGCAAAGAACAAGGCCGACATGGCAGTCGACCTTGAAGTTTCAGCAAAGCGTTTCGATCGCATTCTGCGGATTACTGATCCGACTTCAATTGTTCAATCTGCTTCTGCAATTCGCGAACCTGATTTTCCAGCTGGTCAATCCGATCTTCTTTGGCAGAAGAATCCACATCCACATCCGCGTCCGCTTCCGCATGCAATTCCACTCGCTGGTTGCCCGGAAGTAGATCCTGCACTTTGGCTCGAAACTGTTTTGGCAACGCACCTAGACCTTGCGACTTGCCTAAGAATCGTTCCGCCCACGGACGAATGTCTTCGGGAAGCTGGTCCAGCGAATTTTCGTCTACTTCATACGTCTTGCCGTCCTTTTCGATTTTGATCTGCGCCGGGCCATCATCTTCTCGTTTAACGGAAACGCTCATGTTCCCGGGAAAGTCCATTTCATCTTCCAGAACCATGCCGGGTCCAAAAATTGAAACCCCATGCCACCTGGCTGTTGCTCCATCAGTCGGCGAATTTCTTCCATCATGCGAGGATTCATGCCGGGTGCCAGCTGCAGGTCTTCCGCAAACTGCATTTGCGGTCGCTTTTCCGGCGTGACTTCCAACTCCAGAGACTCGTCGCCGCGTTTCACGGTCAGCTTCATGGCTTCCGAACCGTGTTCTTGCACGGCCTGAATCAATTGCGGTACGGCGGTTAGATCTTCATCGCCAATCTTGACAATACGATCTCCTTCTTGCAAACCGGCTTTGGCGGCGGGCGAACCATCCATGACG
The DNA here is from genome assembly GCA_041399205.1 of Pirellulaceae bacterium. Lineage (GTDB taxonomy): Bacteria > Planctomycetota > Planctomycetia > Pirellulales > Pirellulaceae > JAGQOZ01. The sequence goes on from JAWKTK010000018.1 coordinate 75,109, forward strand.
CCCATCACTTCGACCCCTTCGCTGATTTCGGCATCTTCACCGAGCGTTTCATCGGCGGGCTGACACTGGACGCCAATCCAAAACGCATTGGTGTTTGCACCGCGTCGCACAAAGAACTGCGGACCGCTGTCTTCGTCTATCCACAGTTGCACCGGACCGCTGGTTTGAATGCGGCGAATCCGTTTTGGTTCAGTCTGATCCTGCTGGTCCGCTCGCGCCGCCGCAACGCAGCAACCGACCAACAACACTCCATTCACGATGTAACGCAACCCATCTGAAATTTTCATACTACTTCTCCTCAAATTGTACGAATCGCGCCGCACCTAATGACACTATCGTGACACAACAGAAAACTAGGTGAACAACCACTACTGATACGCATCAAAATCAACGCGAACGTTACCAATCGGCACTACTACTCGCCGCCCATCCTCCATTTGCACGGGCAAGTATTGGCTTTCGCGAACCACTCGTCCATGCCGCTCCAAGCCTCGTAGCAACCGAGGAATCGAATCGGCTTCTTCGTTGGACGGCGTCTGCAACCAACGTTCGATTTCCATCAACGGGATTTCCACTTTGCGGAAACCTTGCTGATTTTCCATCGGCACCAATAAGGGCAACGAACCGGTGCTCGGGCGAGCAGAACCGACCAACGTTTCTCCGCCGGGAATGCCGGATTTGGCGACGTTAGAATTGATGGAATTCGGAACGCTCGGATCCTGATTGAACGAATTGACGAAGGAACCAAATCCAAATCCCAGACTCAGCGACACCAACACGGCTGCCGCCATCCCCATGTAGTTCATCATTCGTTTCCACGGCCAGCCTGTAGCACCGGCCGGCGAATGCAACACTGGCAAACCCGTCGGTGTCAGAGGTGACACACTTTTGTCACTATAAGGAGCCAGCGAATTTGCCGAATGCATTTCTTGCAAACCCCACAGAGCGTCCTGCAAGTCATGGGACCAAGTCTGCGCTTCGACGTACGAAAGAGCCAAGCTGCGCCACCAATCGGGATTCTCTTCGCATTGACGCAGCAGCGAATCTCGCTCTGCATCGGTCAATTCGCCATCAACCAAGCGGTCCATCAGTTCCAAAAGTTCTGTCGGTGGAATTCGTTCGTTCATGATTGACTCTCGATCACGTTCAGGGCCGCCAGTTCGGTTCGCAGTTTCGCTCGAGCTCGATGCAAGCGAGATTCCACGGCGCTGTGGCTGATCCCCACGTGTTCCGCAATTTGATGGTAGCTCCAGTTCTCGGTGTATTTCAACAGTAACAATTCCGCGTCCTTCTCTGGCAAGTTATCCATGGCTTGCCGAATCAACTTGCGACGTTCGCTGGCCAACAACCAGCCCAATGGATCTACGGGTTCGCGTCGTTCCAGCAACGGCTGGCCGCGTTCCGCATAGTTCTGCTCCAGCTTGCGTTTGCGACCCAACTTGCGGCGATACAGCAACGACTGACGTATCGCCAATTGGTACAGCCAAGCGCCCACTTTGCTAGCGTCCTGCAGCGGTGATTTCTGAGCGATCGCGGCGGTGGCCACCTCCTGAAAAATCTCTTCCACCGCCTGCGGTTCGCCACACCTGGCGCGAATCACCGTGCGCAACCACCGCCCGTTCCGCTCTAATTCCAGCGGCCAGTCCATTCGCGGGGTGCCATCTTTCTGGCTGGGTATCGCGTTTTCGTCGCTCATGATCACAGGAAAGTTACCGTCTGTCCGCTCATCTTTCAGAAAAAATGAGCCGCTCGGTTCGAATTCTGTACGAACCGCCAATTCGCACCAACATCCACGCGGTTCGATTGCTTGGATTGATACGAAAATAACGACGCCAAGGTCCTGCGAATTCTCGGCACCAGGATGGGTAAAGCTAGAAACTCGCTATTGCGGTGGTTTTGAGTTGAGCAAAGTTCCTTTCCGCACGGCGATGGTCCTGGCCCCACCCAGCTTGCCGTACTCGTCCACTACGGATTCAAGGACTCGTCACCTCGTCCATTACGGATTCTAGGACTCGTCACCTCGTCCATTACGGATTCAGGACTCGTCACCTCGTCCACTACGATTCTAGGACTCGTCACCTCGTCCATTACGGATTCAAGGACTCGTCACCTCGTCCACTACGGATTCTAGGACTCGTCACCTCGTCCACTACGGATTCTAGGACTCGTCACCTCGTCCATTACGGATTCAAGGACTCGTCACCTCGTCCATTACGGTTTCAGGACTCGTCACCTCGTCCATTACGGATTCTAGGTTCGCTTCTTGGAAGAAGATTTCTTGGGAAATTTGGCCAACTTCTTAGACACCAGCTTCTTGGCCGGTTTACTAGATCCGGCGGTAGTCTTTTTCTTGTGACCCGCTTTTGACTGGCCCGTCGACACCGTTTTCTTCTTGCCCGCGGCCGTCTTCAGGTGATGTGCAGGCGGACCAGCATGCGGATTGTCAGCTTGGCCCGTCAACTCGAACAGGAAACGACTCGGCTTGGTGTCTCGTGCCTTACCCCATTTCCGACGCGTCAGCGGAAAGGAAAGCGTGAGACGTTCTTGCGCGCGAGTGATCCCGACATAGCAGAGCCGCCGTTCTTCGTCCACGTTATCACCGTCATTGACGCTGCGATGATGCGGCAGAATGCCTTCCTCCATACCCACCATGTAGACTTCCGGAAATTCCAATCCTTTGGCTGCGTGCAGCGTCATCAAGACTACGGCGTTACGCTTGAGCTGTTTGTCTTTGTCTCGCTCCATTTCTCGACCAGCCAGCGCAATACTATCCAAGAACTTCTGCATTGACGGTCGCTTGCGTTTACCTTCATATTCGCCCAACGCGTTGACCAATTCTTGGACGGCGCCCCAACGAGACTCCTGGGCGTCGACATCGTCCGGATTGGTGCGTTTGATTTCTTGTTCGTAACCAATTTCGCGAATGAACTGATTGGCCGTATCGACCAGCGAACCTTTCTTGAACGCCGCTTGATAACGCTTGATCAACTCCAGAAACTGAACGGCCGAATCAGCCGCCTTGCTGCTAAAATCTGGCAGCTGTCGAACTTTGGGCAATACGTTCCAAGCGGGGCAGCTATTCTTGACGGCTTCATGCAACAGAGCTTCTCGAGCTTTATCGCCGATGCCACGAGGTGGTGTGTTGAGCACGCGCATTAATGCCGGTTCATCTTCCGGCGTAACCACTAGCCGGAAATACGCCAACATGTCTCGGACTTCTTTCCGATCAAAAAACGACATGCCGCCAATCAAGACGTACGGAATGTCTTGGCTGCGGAGTTCCGTTTCAAACGCTCGAGTCTGTTCATTCGTGCGAAACAGAATAGCAAAGTCGTTGGGTTCGGCATGCGTATCTTGAATGCGTCGCGAAATGTCCGCCACCACTTGCTTAGCTTCGTCGGCTTCCGTGGGAAACTGCCGAATTTTGGGCTTTTCGCCGCCCGGCCGAGCTGCTCGTAATGTCTTATCATGACGAACCTTGTTGTAGCGAATCAAACGGTTGGCCAGTGACAAGATGGCGTCAGTGGAACGGTAGTTTTCTTCCAAGCGAACCACTTTGGCTTCCTTCCAGTCATCTCGGAAACGCAAAATATGCTCCACTTCGGCGCCTCGCCAACCATAGATCGATTGATCATCGTCTCCTACTACACACAGATTGCGATGCGCCGATGCCAGAGACTTAATGATGCGATACTGCGTGGCGTTGGTGTCTTGATATTCGTCCACCAAGATGTGATCAAACCGAGCGGCCTCGGCGGTTCGCGCATCTTGATGCGAGGCAAACAGTTGTTCGGTCAATAACAACAAATCATCAAAGTCGACGGCGGCGGATGTTTTTAGCACGCCCTGATAACGTCGAAAGCACGCGGCCGCCAAATGCTCTTTATCCGTCACCGCATGCGAAGACGCTTTTTGAGGGCCGATGCCTTTGCTCTTCCATTGGCTAATGTGAAACAGAAGCTCTCGGGGCTGCAACGACGACGTAGGCACGCTGACTTCTCGGAGAACTCGCCGAGCCACACTGTCTTGGTCGCTGGAATCGTAAATCGTGAACGTCTTGGGGTAGCCGAGCTTGTCAATTTGGCGACGCAAGATGCGCACGCACAGCGAATGAAAGGTGGAGATTTCCGGCACGTCATCTTCGTCTCGTTTCCCAATCAATTCGCCGATACGTTCTTGCATTTCGCCCGCCGCCTTGTTGGTAAAGGTGACAGCCAAAATTCTGGGAGGCTTGATCCCTTTGGAAATCAATCGAGCAATCCGAAATGTGACCACTCGCGTCTTCCCCGTCCCGGCACCGGCCAACACCAGCAGCGGACCAGAATTGGTTGCCACGGCTTCACGCTGGGCCGGATTGAGTTTTTCCAACATCGAGTCTTTCATGGCGGTCAGTAACTTCCTGCAGTGGTGATCAGCGTGCAGATGCGATGGCATTCGCACCAAAATTGCAACAAGGCGGACTATTTCGAGTTGCGAATGTAATGGCACTAGGGCGTTCGAAACAATCACCCCTTGATCGTATTGGTCCGTTATGCTGCACGGAACTAGCAGAATTCGAATGAGATTCAGCGTTTCCAGTCCACCGTTGGAAAATGATCACTGGTAAGCCAGAATTTGCCAGATTATTCTCTTGTCATCCCTTCCATATCGATTGCTACTCCGAACGTGGACGAACCAACAGAACGGCGGCAGAAAACATGACATCAACCAATGCGTTGAATAAAAATGCCGAACCAATGAGCGTGCGAATCGACACGTCGGTGGTTCGCAGTTTGGCCGTTTTGGCGGTGATCAATTCGCACCTGGAGCTGTACTACCCCAGAAGTGAAGCGGCGATTGGCGGCCTGATTGGTCTGTCTCTGTTTTTCATGGCGTCGGGAATTGGTTTGAATGCCAGTCGACGTTCGCGAACCATGTCGTTCTTTCCGTGGTATTGGCGGCGCATCGTCCGTATCCATCCATCGGTTTGGATGTCGGCCATCTTGGTCGAATTGATTTTGCTAAGCGAATGGCAAACGTGGCGTCCCTGGAACTATGTTGACAATCTGCTGTATCCGCTTTCCGGCTACCAGTTTTTGAACAAGCTGTTTGCGTATTATGTGCCGCTCTATTTCTATGTTCGGTGGAATTCGAAACGAAAACACGCATGGGGCATTTTGGCCGTGGTGTTGGCGTGTATCGTGACTGCCGCGCCAGACATGGTTCGACTCTGGAATTCGAACGCGCCGCTGGCCACCGGTCAATTAAACTTGCCATTTTTATGGGCCATCTTTTTTCTGACCATGGTTTTGGGCGTTTGGATTTCAGAAACCAACTGGTTTCAGCGATCAACCAACTTGCTGGTCCTAGCCGCAGCAATGGTGACCTGCGGCACGGTCTACTTGGCATTGAAGTACGTAATGGCCAAGTACGGTTTGTGGACGTGGGCGTTCTTGCTGTTGTACACGACAGGAATTTTAACTTCGCTGTTGATGTTGCGACTATTCGCGGATCCCAAAGTGGTGTCGTTCTGTCAGAAATCCAATCGCCTGGTTCGCGCCGCGACGATTGGTCTGGGCACCGTTTCCCTGGAAGTCTACTTAGTCCATACCCGAATCTGTGAACAGCAAATCGGCAATGCGCTGATGTTTCCGTTGAATGTCCTTGTGTTTGGCCTGGTATCGATTGCGCTATCGCTAGTGGTTTACTGGCTGGCAGAACAAGTGCGAACCAGGTTGAATACGATTGGCAAACGAACGGGATAGTTTTCCGCTGAACTCGAATCATTCTCAGTTGGCTTCGGTCAGTTTCAAATAATCCAGACCAACCATGTAGGCCTGTACGGCCTGCGGATTCGCGCCGTCGATTTGCACCACCAGCCGATGCGATCCCGCTTCCAAATCCAGCGAACCAACTTCAATTTCATCGCTGTTGGTCACCGTTTTGTGGAACAGGTCGATCGGTTCGCTCAAGGGCTTGTCGTCCACGCCGACACGAATCACGGCGTAATCAACGGCTTTCGTAAAGACGGTAGCAATCTTGTAACGAGCGGTCTTGGGCACCTCAAATGCCAGCACCAGTTGGTCACCGGGCTGGGCACCGGTCCAGAATAACTGTTGGCTGCCGCTCCACGTTCCGCCGCCAAAGCCCGCCATGTTTTGCGAACCGACGTTACCGGTAGATGACAACACCTTGGCATTTTCCAACTCGATCGCTCCGGGTACTCGGCCACTGCTCGTGTCCAGTTTGGAAGGTTTTCCTTTGATGACCGGCGACGTCGGTTGGAATTCAGAAAACGCCTTGGGCTGCTTGGCTTGGAATTCGTCAGCAGAAACGGTGCGACGCGAATGCAGCAACACGTTAGCTCCTTTCATACCACCCAGCACCATATCCGGAAGTTGATCGTTGTTCACGTCCGTGACAATCAGTTGTCGCCCGATACCCGAATTGCCGTCTGCCTTGTGCGGAATCCAATCGACACCATCTTCCGTGCGTTTCAATTCAAACCAATAGACCACGGCACCGGCGTCCCACATAGGACTTTGGCGGTGATGCGACCAATAGGTTTTGCCGGTGACAATATCTTGTAAACCGTCGCCGTTGATGTCGGCTAGATTGACGGAATGCAATTCGCTAAACAGGACGCCGTAACGATTGTCTTGCGGGCGGCTGCCCATGATCAAATGTTCTTTAAACAAACGCTGACCATCTTCTTCGAACTGTTCGAACCACGAGAGCCCGAATTCGTGCGCCGCCAAGCTGGTGATGACGTCGTTGTCGCCATCGCCATCCACATCGTACGCGTACATCTCCGCACCGCCGGCCGGCGCGAAGTTAACTCGTTGAAATTCCCAAACTTTTCCTTCCACCAATTCCTCTGGCTGCCGAAACCATCCGTTTTGCACAAGGACATCTAAGCGGCCATCTCCATCTACGTCTCCTACGCCCAGTCCATGGCCAAAGCGCTCCGTGGCCACTCGATCTGAAATCCGATGAAACGTCCATTCGCCCAAACCGGCTTCAATAGTGACGTAACCGAAGAAGCCATTGCGAGTGCACACCAGTTCCGGCTTTTGATCGCCGACCAGATTGGTGAAATGGGGCGATTCGTTCGAGACCCAGTCAAAGACCTGGTGCTTTTTCCAGTGTTGATCGAATCCATCCTTACCAGGGTTTTCATAGACGAACGCCGGCGTTCCCGGAAAGCCCACTACAAAGATGTCATTCGTTCCGTCTTGATTGAAATCGTAAATCCACGAAAAAAAATTGTCAGCGTAACCTTCCACATTTTGCGGTACAGGATTGTAGATTTCGTGTTTGGTTTGAAAATCAGGACCGGCAAACCAATACGGACCGTACACCACATCCGCGATCTGATCTCCATTCAAGTCACCCGCGTTGGCTCCTTCTGAATAATAGGTGTCCGTCAATTGCTGCCGTTGAAATTCATGCAACGCTGCAGGCTGGACGGCCACGCAGCAAGCGGTAAAGAAACACGTCAACACAGTTGGTAACAGGATTGTTCGAGCGAGCATATTTTCGTTTCCAGCAAGGGTAAGACCAACAGCCAACAAAAAGTGATCATAAACGATTTAGTTTTGCGTTTCACTGTGACACGCTAAACGCAACGTTCGGGCGTTCGAACCAAGCGGCCTTCGAACAAGCCGTCCACTTGGGGCGTTGACCTTCTCCGGCTACACTGGATTATTGAGTTTCACAGGCCGTCAATCATCAATAATGGGAAAGGAAAATATGGTTCGAAATACATGGTTCATTCATTTCGCATTCATCTTCATGGGACTGGCGCTGCTAGCCGGATGTCCAGCGTCCGATACTCCCGGCGAATCCTCGGATGCAAATGCTACCGCGATGACGGAAGAAGAAGCGGAAATTCAAGAAGCTTTGGCGAAGCTCAGCGATGAAGATCGAGCGTTAGCTGAAGCCCAAAAGCTCTGCCCTGTTTCTCTGGAACCATTGGGTTCCATGGGGACTCCGCTAAAAGTAGAAGCGGGCGACCACGCCATTTTCATCTGTTGCGAAGGTTGCCGAAAACCGGTGGTGGCCGACCCGGAAGGCATGCTGGCCAAGTTGGCGAACCACGCTGCCGGCGACCAACAGTAACTTAATTGACGCGAATTCGCGGTTGCGCAAATTCGCCGCCATTTGAATAGCGCATAAAAAAACGCCGATCAAAATCTGATCGGCGTTCTTTCTATAAATAAGGGGCTTACCAATTCCAGTGCTTGTTGCGACGCTGTCGCATTCCTCCGGGGAGAGAGGGTTTTGTATTGGTCTTGGAACGACGCCGAGATGCACTTGCTCGCTTCTGGTAGCTTTCGCTCTTTCGCGTAGCTCGGTAGTTGAAGTCGTTGTCAGATTCTTCAAAGTTCATCTCGGATCGTCGCATTAGCTTTCCCTTTAATCTCAATGTTTCAAAAACAAATCATTCGGTCCAAGTCACGTTGACTTTTCGCCTCTTCCAATAGCAACGACTGCGCCAGCAATGCTGTTAGATCACCATTTTTCGAAAGAATCTTGGCAGCGTTCGTTCCGAATTTCGCAACTCCTTAAGAATAAAGGACTTGCGACACTTTTCGTTCTGCGGAGAACCGAACGCACACGCCGGAATTTCCTGATTTTCCGACATTCCCCATCTCACCAGATCACCACTTCAGTGATGCCTCACCAAAACTGTGATTCAAAGCAGTGAATGCACCATAAGTTCTTTTCATTTCTAAACTTACGTCAAAACCACGAAAATCTCACTGCGATCCGCAAGACCAGACGTCGCGTCATAAGTCACTTAACAAAAAGGACTTGCGAACAATGGAGTCAATCTGATTCGCGATTCACCAGAATTGTGAAACGAGCGAATTTGTTCGGGCTCCGTCGCTGGCGATTTGGCACGTTCAAATAGAGGCATCAAGACGATTCGTCTAGCGAAAAGACCTGTTTGGCCAACCAAGCTTGCTGATGGTCGCCGAGCGTTTCCATGGACCGGCGACTGAGCTTGGTTTCGGCATCAATGATTGCCCCCATCTGACCGGCCGAATCCGTAAACGTGGCTCCGAACAGACTTGTGTTGCGTAAGTCGGCGGCCGAAAGATTCGCTGCGGAAAAGTCCGCGCCTTCCAAATCGGCGTCGCGAAAACAGGCGGATGTCAGGTTCGCGTTTTGAAACCGAGCACCGGATAGATTCGCACTCGAAAAATCCGCGCCTTCCAAATCCGCATTGGAAAAATTCGCGTTTCGCAGTAACGCTTTCGCCGCACGCAATCCCGCCAAGTTACGGCCAGCTCCATCGATGCCGCGCAGATCAAGTGACGTGAAATCTTTGGCCGCCAGCAGCCGTTCCGTTTCTTGTTTGCTTAATGTCGATGCCAGAAACCGTTCTTCTCGCCACGGATCGGCATTGTTGTGATAGCCGGCCTCGGCTTCCCAATACCCGAGTTGATCGTGCTGCAAGAAGTTGATTTCCGTCAGCCACTTGACGCTTTTGTAAAAGTACTTGCCTGGCACCACAAGTCGCAGCGGACCACCGTGCTCTGTTGACAACGGTTGATAATTCGCGGCGAACGCAATTAGTAGATCATTCGAACGCACAAAATCCCATCGCAACGAAGACGTGTGAGATCGAGCGCTTCGCGACGCGAACGATACGAATTCCACCGCAGCATCGACATCGCATTCCTCTAACAAGTCGTTCAGTCGCACACCGGAAAACGGCATTTGCAGCTTGGACCAACGAGTGACACAGTGGACGTCAATTAGTAAGTTTACCTGAGGCAGCGAACGCAATTCGTCCAGTGACAAGGTTCGGCCAGGATGCACCAAACCGGTCAACGTTAGCGTCCAAGGATCAGAACTCAATAGCGGCGACTGTTCGCCCACTACGGGCCAGCGATGTTGACTGGCGAGTCGCTGATGTGGCGGTAGTTGCGTCATGGTCCAATTTCGACGTCCGTCCATCACCTGCCAAATTTTGGATAGAGATGCTACACCGACGCGTGATACGCAGTACCGTACGCGATGATGGACGCCATCACGATTTTGTTCTTTTTGTTATTGCCTCGTCCACCTACGTCTGCGGTTTCCAAGCGAAGATTGCAAACTGCGTTATAGCCTAAGCGTTCCGCCTCTTCCATGACACGCAACGTCGCTTCTCGGCGAGCTCGATCGATCAGCCCTTGGAAGCTTCTGACTTCTCCGCCAAAGATGTTTCGCAACCCGCCCAGAAAAGATTTCAGATAGTCACTACCAACCACAGTTTCAGCCACAATCAGTTGTGGAGCGGAATTGCCAATCTTTCCGGCCGGAAACGACTTGATCTGCGAAACCGTAAAGTGAGACAACCGTTGTTCTCGAGCTTCCAAATCCTGTAGGTGGCGATGATGATTCATGCCGCCAAAAACGAATCCCAACAAGAACAGGACGGCGGGAATACCAATCAGGAACACCAGCGAGATGATGTCTTCCATGAGTTAATCCTCGTGCGTGGCAAATGAGATTGGATTTGCCATCAATGCCAACAGCACCTATGCCAGTTCCGCTTGCGAAACACCTTGAGGTTGAATCACGACCGCCGTACCATAGGCGTACAATTCCGACGCGCCGGACGTTACGGAACTGGTTGTGAATCGCACATTGACCACGGCATTCGCGCCCAATTGCTGTGCTTGTCCCAGCATACGTTGCAAAGCTTCTCGCCTGGATTCCGTCAACAGTTCCGTGTAGCCTCGCAATTCGCCGCCGACCAAGTTCTTCAAACCTGCCGCAATATCACGCCCAGCATGTTTTGCTCGAACCGTATTCCTTGCACAATCCCCTTCACTTCGGCAATGCGGTAACCGGGAATTGATTCTGTGTTAACGACCAGCATATGTAGTATCTCCATGCGTAACGTAAGCTGCGCCGCGAATCAGACGGAACTCCCTTCGCTGGTCGCAATTTTTTCCATGCGAGCTAAATCTTTGGTTTAGACGTAAAACTGTCCATGCGGACTGATCAGTTTCACGGGCGTAAACCCGGCTTTCTGGATGGTTTCCCATTGTGTTTTCGGCGAAGGCAATTGTTTACCAGGAACCGGAACCACAACCGCCTTGCCCGTCTTGGCGTCCGCTTTGGCATCACTGACACCCGGAATCTTCTTCAACTCAGTACATAGCCGCTGGGCGTAGAACTGACAGTGCAATCCTTGATGACCATGTGCGTTCGGTAATCCTTCTTCCTTCAGCCCAAAGGCTAGACGAGCCTATCAGAATCGTTCCGACCACTTTTAACGCTTGACGGCGATGCAGCATGGTTTTCCCTTCCCGTGAAGAGCTTCGTTGACGCAGTGCGATGGTACTTTTCGTTAGATGATTCCTTCTTCGGAATCGTAGGGAAGCGAGCTGGAAAGAATTGCACTTTCCCGTACCATTCCCCGAATTTATCTGACCTTCGTCTATCTGGTCGAATTGTGAATATCGCCTTGCTTCGCCGAAGTCCGCACGTTTCCGTCCTTGCTTGACGAACTCACTATCCGACAACTCCAGAGATTCGCCACTGCATTTTCATTCGAAGTCGCCACATGCTTGCAACCCGGTACATGCATCATCAGACTACATGCATGGACTACACTTTCGTAAACCGCCGCCCGCTAAGAGCACTTTTCCGCCCAGCGGGCGACACATCTTTGCCGGTGTGTGTCAGCCACCGGTCGCCTTGATTTTCCGCCCCTCTCAGCCCAGCGGGCGACACATGCAGATATCCGTTGGTGCCTATCCGTTTATTCGTTGGTGCCAACGTGCTACCAACTAGCTGCTTCAAGGAAAATGTCAGCAAAAATCCACGCTGCATCCAGCGACTCTAAAGTGTCTAGAGAACCGGTTGGTGCCATCCATTCACCGCACTTCTCCCGTCAGCGCTTTTCAGCCCAGCGGGCGACACATGCTGAACCGGTTGGTGCCATCCATTCACCGCACTTCTCCCGTCAGCCGCTTTTCAGCCCAGTGTGGCACGAAGGGTGCCATGCATGATCCGGTAACCATCCCCCGAAGGAAATCCACAAGACGATATCCGCTGCCGCCTGAAGGTGGGACTACAAACGGCTTGTGGTCATGCGAGAACGCGATATGCGAAGTGAGACTTTGAAGCGATCGACGGTGATGCCAAGTGAAACGACTGCGATGAGCTGCTGGGCGGCAAGACAAGCGGCTTGTTGCACTGGACGAGCAGGCCAGTGTTAAAACGACTGCCTACGTGGAAAAAACAGCTGGCCGGCGAGATCTAGTCCAAAGCGAAAGTAAAATTAGCTGGCGAAGCAGGGTTGTAGCGCGGCGTTGGCCTCGGTGGAAGCGTTTGCCGGTCGATTCGGCGTGTTCGGCCATCGAGTTCGGCGAACCGGCGCACGAACTGTTGCCAAAGTAACGCTTGAAGTTCCACACTAAGTCTCGCCACATGTTCGCTTCGATTCCCAAACTCGAAAGCAACGCCTGCAATCGCTGAGGCACCGACTTTACTGTCTCGGACACTCGCTGCTTGGCCGTCCATTTGAGCAGCTCTAAGTACGTCTCCAAATCGACGTTCAGAAAACCTTTGTCGCTGGCTCGAACGCCCTGCTGGTGCACTTCGGCATCCTGTGACAACTTCTTGGCACTCAGCTGTAGCGGGGCGAGCCAACTGTCTCGGTTGATTCGTTTGCCGGTCGGATTGCGACGCTTGGCAGCGCGTTGACGCTTGCGATTTTCCACCGTCGTGTTGCGAATCTGACGACCCGCCTCTTCGTTCGAAATCGTCACCAAATCAAAGGCCGCTGACGGAATCTGTTGGCCTCGTTTGCCCTTGATCCGATCGTACGCCGATGTGTGTTCCGCTCGCTCCGGCGAATCCGCCATGGCCGCTTTGATAGGATTCAGGTCCACGTACATGGCACACGCCAACAGGCCGGCTTCATCCGTGATCCGCTGAGCCTTGAAGCGACCTTCCCAAAAGCGGCCGGTGCATTCGTCTTGTTTGTTGGCCAGCCGAGCGATCGGTTCCGCGAGTGCTCGCATGAACCACGAAATGTCGCTCAGGCGAGTGCGGATGAGCGTCATTCGATCTTGTCTTTGACGAGCGAATCGACGTCGCTCTGAGTGGGTTCAGCGAGTTGTTCGTCCAAGCGCCCGACCGGGGAAGACTCGCAGCCAACTGCACGGCCACGTCCGCATCCGACCATTCTGCAACCACGTCCGGGCGGTTTCGCAGCACAACGTGAACGTGATTGCTCATGATGGCGTACGTCAGCACGTCAATGCCGAAGACCGACGCCAGCGATTCCAGGCGGCGGCGAATCCATTCCTTGCGAAACGAATAGTCCTTACCGGTTTTCTCGTCCACGCCGGCCAGAAATGCTCTGCGAACGCAGCGTTGCACCGCATGCACAATGCAAATTTCCGCGGAATCAAACTGTTCACTGCGTTTGGGACGAGGCATGAGTGGGCTCCGTAAGGTGTTGTGTTGCACAGAGAATAGCAGGATGGCAGGGGTGCGTCAATCGGATTGTGGATGGCACCAAAATACACCAAAATAAAAGAGGGAGGTCTGTTGCTCAATAGACGGATGGAGTATCCAGTTAGGACTTTCCAAATTGAAGGCGAAGCTGGCTGGTGGCGTCGGCGTTGGGATTGAGTTCGCGGTAAAGTAGGCTGGCCTGGACACCGTCGTTGTCTTGATACTTGTCCGGTATTCTCGAATTTCACCAACTGGCTGATGATACAAGATCTGGCAAATGGGAATATGCGGGTAGATGCGAATCGGTTGAATTGCGAATAACTCCAATGTCCAGAAACCGCTAAAACCAATGTCTCCAAAACCGGGCGTGATATTGACGAACAGTCCCAAACGACTGATCGACGATCGACCTTGCACCATGGGTACTAAGTTGTGCGTCTCGGTGCGTTCCACGGTTCTTGCCAGATACAGTTGATTCGGCCCGATAACCAGACCGTCTTCCGGAATCACAATACGGCGAACTCGATTCGGTTTCTTCATGTCGATCACCACTTCTTCGTAAGTGACAATCTCTTCATGAAGCGTCAAGTTGTAACTATTGGGATTGAGGTGCTCTTCGCGAAACGGGTCAATCACAATGTTCGCGCCCAACTGTTTGCGAATTTCTTCACCCGTCAAAATCATGTTGGCGTCCTTTGAGTATGAAATGCGAGTGACGGGGATTAACTGATTAAAGGCCCACTTGAGGACAAAACCGTTTCATGCGACAAGCATCACACTGCGGCTTACGAGCCTTACAAATCTGCCGACCATGATGAATGATACGGTGGGAATATGCAATCCACTGATTCTTGGGCAAGATCTGCATTAAGTCTCGTTCAATCTTCACCGCATCCTTGTTTTGCGTCAGGCCCAGGCGACGAGTAATCCGAGTAACATGCGTATCAACAACCACGCCGGTAGGAATCCCAAACGCAGTGCCTAACACTACATTGGCAGTCTTGCGACCGACGCCGGCTAGTTGAACTAACGCATCCAAATCCTGCGGAACCTGGCCATCATAATGCTCCACCAAGTCTGCACAGCATGCTCGAATATTCTTTGCTTTGTTGCGAAAGAAACCAGTGCTCTGCACAATGGATTCCATTTCCTTTTGCGAAACCGCCGCCATGTCGGCCGCTGTAGGATACTTGGCAAACAAGTCAGCTGTCACCAAGTTGACTCGTTCATCCGTGCATTGAGCGGAAAGAATCGTCGCTACCAAAAGCTGAACCGGTGTTTCAAAGTGGAGCGCACATTCTGCATCGGGGTAATCCGCTTTTAAAGCGCGAACCACCTTGGACGCCATCCGTTTTAGATCCGTTTCTGACACAAAGCGTCCTCGTCTGAAGCCAAACTACCGGAAAGCAGCAATGGCGATATTCTGCGAACCAACTGCGACAACGTCAAGTGTCTGTCCGTCGCGACTAAATCACTCACGAACGGATTCGCTTCGCTGGATCTTGCCAAAACAACATCGTGGCGGCGACATCGGCTCGCCAAGATTTGACTTGGCCAGCCTCGTGCGGCAAGGCAGCGGACGGTGTCGAGTCTGCTGCGTTCGCGCCGAAATTGTATCCACCGGATTGAAAAGCCGCCACCAAATCTCCGGTCGTAAATTCGCCATCGCAATTCCAATCGCCTTCCGTCCAAGTCGAATTGTCCGGAGTCGCATCTTCAAATTCGCTGGACTGGAACACGTAGATCAAATCGCTGGAATCGAATCGGCCGTCTAGATTGGCATCACCGGTTCGCGCGTTCAAAATGTCGTCTAACAGCATTGTCAGATCGGACCGATCTACCACTTGGTCCTGATTCAAATCGTATGACAATTCGGTCTCCATACGCAGAATTGCTGCACACAAGAGATCCACGTCGGCGCCATTGATCAGCTGATCTCGGTTCACATCGCCGGTCAGTGAAATTAGTTCGCTAAACTGCGCTGGTCGAACCGCAGACGCCACCCAGTTGACGCCCCGGTTGCCAAACGCGTCCGCACGCACTCGCTGCAACGATTCGCCAGCGTCCCATTCCTCGGGCCAAGGGCGCTGGTCGGAATATTCTACTTCGTCCACCAAAGTGTAACCTGAATTGACCGGGTCAGCACCGACCAACGGTTGTCGCAAGCGAACCTGGCCTTCCGCTTGACCAAGCGATCCGATAAACGGCCCTAGCAGCATGGCCGAATCATCCAAACCGTAGAAACGCTGAAATGCCAGGCGGCGTTCTGTATTTAATTTCGGATCAAAATTCAACAGCAACAACGTCTGCTGAGGATCTAGCGCGGCGGTGGCGTCAAATTGAAAATCAATATCGCCTGTGACTTTCCAGTTCGCTAGCGACACGATTCGCTCCGTGGGATTGAACAGTTCAACAAACTGGATGGATTCGGCATCCAGCATCGGTTGGTCGGCAGGTGCCGTCGTACGTTGACGAATTTCTGTGATCACAATCTTTGCAGATCGAGGCCCCGGATTGGTCGCGCCTAACGAATTCTCCAACATGGGAAAGAGCCCGCCGCTGCCATTCGGCCAGCGTCCCAACGCCACTCCCGCCTCGGCTGCATCAATTGCAACTCGATCCACAAACCGAGCCGGCCGGCCCGTCGCATCGGCGGAAAGCAAGTACAGATCATCTCCTTCGCTGCTGAGCGCAAATCCTAATTCGATTTCCGACAGCACCAAAAACTGGCCGGCAGGAATGATGGTGCCAGCGGGCAGTTGATAACGCAAGAAATTGTTATCAGAATCGGATAAATACCAGCCGCTGGCGTCAATGGCAAACACGCTGCGGTTCCATAGCTCTACTTGATCCACCAGAGGGTTGTCAGTATTGGTCAACACTTCGTTGATGACGATTCGATTGTCGGGGCCCCGTCCTGGCGAACCGGGCGAACCTCCAAATTCGCTGCTGCTGCGATAGTTCATGGGCGAAGACAAATCGGCTGCAAAGTCGATCACCTCCAGCGAACTCGCTTCCCCGTCTGCTCGTCCCGGCCATGCTCCGCCATCTCCATAGGCCAATCTTTGTAGCACGGTTCCCAAAGCATCTACCAGGGTGAGGATTTCCCCGCTGTTGGATAAATTGCCTTGGAAGACCCATTGGTCCGAGTTGTCGGAATTGCCGATGGCGAGCGAAATATTCGCACCGTAACGACTTTGGAAGGCGGCAATGTTTTTGGGAATCACCAGCCGTTGTCCGGCGGACAAAATCTGTGAGCCAAACGTGAATTCCACGCCTTGGCCCAATTCGCGAATCAGCCGCACTCCTTCCAAATCCAAGGCAGTGCGTCCCAAATTCACCAATTCAATGAATTCGAATTCATCATTGTCTACGTCCGCTTCGCCCAGTGAAACCATGGCGTCATGGGGATTGTAATTCAGTTCAGCAATACGCAAGTTGGATTCGTTGGGCAACGTGGCGTCGGTTGTATAAAGTACTGTTGCTAGAGCGCTCCACCGACCCGCCTGGAAAATCCGAGCGTTCACTTGCGTTCGCTGTGAAATGCCGAGCGGTCCGTTCCAAATGATGGCCGACGGCGATTGCTGCAGATTTGGCAAGACAGGATCGGTTCCGTCAAGCGTGTAGAAAACCTGTTGATCATCCAGCAACCCCAGAAGATCTACTTGGCTACCAGCGTCAATCTGTCCGGCCGGCGTGTTGAACACGGGAGCTGGCCGATAGTGGCTCGCTCCCGGCCATTCTTCTATCAAGAATTCTCGCTGAGCGTCTTCGATAAAATCTTCGCTGCGGCTGGGGAAAAACAGCGACAAATTACGGTCGACAATGGGCTGCCATTTTTCGTTTCGCGTAAACGGAGGGTCAAGATTCATGCGGTCATTTCCCCATCGAGCGGATTCGGGGACCAACGCACGGCGAACGGATTCGGCAATGGCCACATAGCGAGCGGCCGGAATGTTGCGTTCCGGATGTTCTGGATCCCAAGCTTGATTTGCTGGGTCCACGTAGAATGCGCCGCCGGGACTGAAATGCTGTTGAATTCGATCGCTGAATTCCAATAGAAATGCGTCTGACTTTTTCAGCAAGTTGTAGATGATTCCCGGACCGTCTTCTTCGACTGAAGAAATGGTTCGCCGCGAACCTCGATCCAGCGTGAATTCGCCGTCCCAGGCAAAGAACTTAAAGCCCGTGCTGTCTGATCCTCTGCGTCGCAGCATAAAGTAATTTCGCACTGGCCAATCCGAATTACGTCCATACACGTTGCTGATGACGTAGTCGATGTAGTTTTGCGTATCCAGGTAGGATTCCCATTCTGGATTACGAGTGCCATCCGGATTGAGTCCTTGCAGTTGAAGATATGCTTCCGTCTTTAACTGCTGCGTCTCTGCCTGATTCACTCGTTGAGCCAAGCGGATCATTTCGTTCCACGCATCGGCCGAACCATTGACCACGGAAACGCGAGGTTCGCCTTGATCGCCTGCATTCAGCACATCATATTCATCGGGCGAACCGCCAAAGTAATTGGCGGCAAATTGGCCATCGATGCGTTCCACAGGGTTGTACATTCCCCAATAGACTCCGTTGATATACAGATGCATGAAAGTACCATGCGATGCAGCGTTGCCTGTGGCCAATTGAGATTCTCGATGGAATTGGTCGCGAATGTAGTGAATGCCCACAAGATGTTCACCGCTGGAGGAACGCAGTGTCAGCGAATCAAACGTCGACGCGGCGGTCGGTCCAAACAACGGATAATCCAACCTTGGCGGACCATATTCATCGCGGAAAATCAACCGGAATGACATCTTGTCTGCTTCGTAACGCAAGACGCCGCCGTTGAGACGTAGGCCCGCATTTACCGCCAAGCCTGCTTGTCCATCCGGATAGATAATCTCAAACGAAGTTGGTCGCTCCCATTCGTCACCTCGGCGCAAGGGATGCGAATAGATCCCTTCTTCTTCACCAAATAAATCACGTCGATGTCCATCACCAGCGAAATGCGCGGACGGAAGTGATAACAAGTCTTCCCGAACCGTCGCCGCATAAACTCCGTTAAAGGCATCATCGCCGTTCTGACCAATGATGGTGGGATCCATTTGATAATTGACTGCCGGAAAATTACCGCCCCAGCTATCCGGAAAACCTCGAGCGACAACCGAAGCTTCCGATTGATGCACCACGTCTTCCACAAACAGGTAACTTTGCGTGGTGGCTGTAGCTGGACGCAGACCGTCCTGGGCGCTGATCGCGCGAACCACCGTCGATTGGTCAATACGCAACGCACCAGAATAGACCAAACTGTCTGTTGTAGGCGCGCTGCCGTCGGTGGTGTAGTAAATGGTTGCGCCCGGTGTGGCCGAAGTCAGTTCCAGCAAGAAAGACGTTTCATAAAAACCGTGCGGCACGCTGAACTGCACCGGCTGAGTGAATTCGAATGCTTCCGAAATGTTCGCTAGGCCGGGTGTTCCCGTTTTTAAGTAGGCGACGTTCGAGCTGATTTCGCCGACGCCTAGCAATTGCACATCTAGCAAACCATTTAAGTCTCGCAAACCTGTTGTCAACATTTGCACGGACAATAGGTTGTCACCACTGCGCAATGCCGGCAAGGCGGACGCGCCGGACAGCAAGCGACTTTCCAACGAATCGACATCATTGCGTTCGCTATTCGCCACAGAATTCCACTCAACGTTTGGTGGCGCATTGTCGGCTGCCAACTGTGTGCCATTTAAAAAGGCGACAAAGCCATCGTTGTAGCGAGCGGACATGGCAAGTTCGTGGAACACGTCAACGTTGTCAACCGTGAACGGATACCGCAGCCAAACGGAACTTCCCGTGCCAATCACTTCGGTCATTAAATCGGTCGTCACTTGCTTGTTCAGTAACAGGTCGGTCGCTCCAAATCCGTTAATCCGAAAATCATCCAACAACAGCGTGGAATCTGACGAGCGTTCTGTCTTGGCCAACGTAATGCCAAGCGTGTATTCACCCGCCTCTTCTATCTGATATTGAAATGTGGAATAGTCTGTTTGCTTTGGCCAGAAAGACGCAGAATCAAATATGGCATCGCTGACATCTGCCACCAAGAACGTGCGGAGTTGGTCTGGGCGTTGCAGAGTGACCAAGACGAAATCTGCAGACTCGACAGCCGGATTCGTAAGAAAATTCCAATCGAAGGAAAACGAATCGCCAGCCTGAAATTCAAACGTTCGCTTTACGGTCGTAGCGCCAGCAACCGTATTGCCCGTGACGTTATTGAGTGCGAAACGAGGCAGGTCCAAGAAGTTTTCCACTTGCAGTCGTGTCGCGGCCAAACCCAGATTCAACTGCAATAAGTGGTCTCGTTCTGTCGGCTCGATTCCCAACGAGGCGGAAACCACGGCCGCTTGCCCAGTCACATCCCATTCGTTCAACGTTCTCGATTCGAACCCAGGATTGATCAATCCCGGCCGCAGGTCGTAGCCGATAGGCCCAACAAACGAAGTCCAACTTGCGTCATCAAAACCAGTGTCCGTCCAATTGGCGTTGGCGTCAGCGGAACGAGGAACCAAATATCGGCCGTCGGGTGATGCGGACAACAATGACGTTTGAGAGTATGGAAATCCATAAGCAACATCGGGGCGCTGCGCCGGATATTGTTGTCCAAAGTCCTGCGCAACTTGACCTTGCGGATCGACCAAGGCCAAGTATTCGCCTTCTGCACTCAAGCGAAAATTCGTATGCCACTGTTCGTCCTGACGATCCTTTCCGGAAGCGAAGACAACCGTGTACGCTCGAGCCGCCAGTTGAACATCGGGCAGCAACCACTTTTGCGGATTCGCGGCATCGTCTGTCAAAGCCCAGCCAGTCAGATCAATGGGCTGGTCGCTGTTGTTGTACAGTTCAATCCAGTCCGAAAATTCGCCGTCACTGTCCTGCAAGCCCGATTCGTTGTCGGCCATGAATTCGGAAATCACCAACGCATGTCCGTCCAGCATGTGACGAGCTTCCAGTGATTCCATGGATTGGATACGGCGTCTTTTGCGTTGCATGGCCTGGCTTCTACTCCGGTTCACTTTGGAGGCAAATGCATTCGTGAAATCTTTTTGGGACCAGTCCCAAGTTTTCGCGGCAAGCGGATGCGGACCGTTCGCGCATTCCATATCGGAAATGGTAGTCAAAAACAACGATTCCGCGGCAATCGAATTACAATTTCACCAGCTTACAAAGAAAAAAGCAGTCCAATTCATGTGAAGGTAGAACACGTTTGGCATATTGAATCTCCGCTGGCCAATCGCGTCCCCTCCAATGAGTCAAGCCGGGAAGGGCATGAGGAGCGGGACATGTAAAATCTTGGACTTGGACTTGATCGCCATGATGTTTCAACAGATCGGCCAGAACCGCTTCATTTTCTTCGGGCGCGAACGAACAAGTGCAATAGACCAACGTGCCGCCGGGCCGCAACGCCTGAAACGCAGATCGAATCAGTCCTTTTTGCTTGCGGCTCTGTTCGCGAATCTTTCGTTCGCTCCAATAGGCATACGAATCCGCGTCGTCCGCGCGAAACCGCGATTCTGACGAACACGGCGCGTCCAGCAAAATTTTGTCAAACCGCTCTGGCGTCTTGCGGCCGACCGTTCGACCATCGGTCTGATACGTCTTGGCGATTTGCACTCCATGCCGCTTCAGATTGGCCATCAATTTGAAGAAACGATTTCGTACCGGTTCGACCGCCGACAACACACCTTCATTTCGCATGCACTGGGCCAGATGAATCGTTTTGCCGCCCGGAGCTGCCGCCAAATCCAAGACGGTTTCTCCCGGCAACGCATCCAGCGCCAACACAGGTAAGAAACTGGACGCCGTCTGAACGTAAATGTGCCCGTGATCAAATTCGCTGGTTTGCAGCAGTAACGATCGCTGCGGAAACGGCACTTGGAATGCTGCCTCGCACCAAGGAATCGGCGTCAACGTCAGGCCTTGATCTGCCAACGAATTGGAAACGGTCGTGACATCTGTCACCAACGTGTTCACTCGAAAAGAAACACACTTCGGTTCCACAAACGATCGGTAAACCTGCTGCAAATCATGCGAATCCGAAATGATTTCACTCAGCCGATCAAGAAATTCGACCGGAAACGGCAACTGCGCACGAATGGAATCTTCGATTTCGTTTGCAGCTTCCGGTTGTTGATCGGCATCATCCATTCGCCTATTATCCGCCAGGTGCTGCGAGTCAACAAGCCGAGTTTCCGCGGACTTGAAAGTCAATTGACGCACAAGAAACGGTTCATTCATTGCGGCGAACAACGGGCCGGTGCTCGAAGCTGCCTCGTTATTGCGTAGTATCCACAGTGACACTTCGTCGACATGAAGGACCGCCAATATCGCGAGGATTTCTCACGCCGATTTCCTCGGTCAAGCCAGCCACCGTTGTTGACCGTGACCTACCGTTATAAGTAAGGCGACATGCGGCAAACTTTCCCTTGACGTACGCGACGGCCATATCACCAAGTGAATGTTGGCTACCGCAATTCGGCCAAGTGCGAGCCAACGATTGTCCATGGTCGTCATCCCGACAGATCGAACCCGTCAATTGATGGAGCCCTACTGAAGGTGCCCTGAGGTGCTTCCGATGCTCAAGAATCTTACACTGCGATCCCAACTGCACTGCGTCATAGGAATAACACTGATTCCGCTGTGTATCTTCGGTGGCATCCTGGTCCAGCATGAACGAAGACAAGCGGCGGATATTGTGTTAGTCCCGCAATGGCTGATCTATACCCAATCGTTACAAGACTTGGCTCACGAATTGCAAAAAGAACGAGGCATGTCGGCCGGCTACATTGCCAGTCAAGGCCAGTCGTTTCGTAACGAATTAGCGAAACAACGCAGTTTGACGGATACGGCAGTTCAACAATTGAGCCGCAATTCACAACCGTTGGTAGACAACGGTCTTCCGATCGAAGCGATGCTGCACGAAGTTCTTTCGCAAGTGGAACAGCTCGATTCTTTACGGCAAGCGGCGGACGAATTCGGCGACGCCAAACGCATTTTATCTTCGTACACGGGAATCATTCGCACCACGTTGAACCAATCGCTCGGAGCGAGCACACATTGCAGTGGAAGTCAATCGGCCACGCAGTTGATTGCTGCCAATGTGTTGTCACAAGCCAAGGAACTGGGCGGCCAGGAACGAGCTTGCGTGTCACAGGCCTTGGGCAAGGACGCTATTGACGTGCAGCTGAAGTTTTTGATTGTGGGCCTGCAACAAGGACAGGAAGAACACTTATCACTTTGCCGCGAACTACTGGACCCTCGCTATGTCCGTGCGTTGGAATCCATTACCAAAGGTGCCGCTGCGAAGAACGCCGCCGTAATTCGTGACGCCGTCTTGGCCAGCGAAACCGCAACTCAAACAGGGTACACGCCGTCGATGTGGTGGAAAGAACAGACAGCCAAATTGAACGATTACCGCAGCGTACAGCAAGACATTGCCCAGGCCATCAGCCAGGACGCCAGACAAGAAGCAAGAGCCGCATCGCGCACCGCCAATGTGATTATGATTTTGGTTGTGGGACTGGTAATCTTTTCGGTAGCTGCCGGCAACTATTTGACTCGCTACATTCATCGACGCACGCACGATCTGGAGCAAACCATTACGCAGATTGCCTTCGGTCAAGCCGATATGTTCCAGCGTTTGGACGAAGGTTCGGATGAACTTGGCTGTATAGGCCGAAGTTTCAATCGAGTCTTAGCGCGCATGTGTCAAGCGGCGGAGTTTTGTGGTGCAAGCTCGCGACGCCTGGCCTCGCAGAGCAGTCAGGTTTGTGACACCGCTCGGCACATTTCCGGTTTGATCCAGGATTCGCAGGCGCACAGCATTAATGTTGTGGAAGAATCAACCAACATGGTGCAAACATTGACGGAAACATCGATAGCCATTAAGGGCGTCAGCGATTCGTTGGCAGATACTTCGGACGAAGTTTGTCGTCTGGCCACCGACATGCAGGACGCGGCCAGAAGCGCTAACGACGCGGCAGATCGTTCGGAACATGCGTCGCAATTGGTGTCCAAGAATACCGAAAAAATCTCGGAACTTTCTGTCGCTGCAGACGAAATCAGTGATGTCGTAGAACTGATCCAAGGTCTGGCGGAACAAACCAATCTGCTGGCGCTGAACGCCACCATCGAAGCAGCTCGAGCGGGCGAAGCGGGCAAAGGGTTTGCCGTTGTAGCGGCCGAGGTCAAAGAATTGGCTAATCAAACGGGCAAAGGAGCGGATAGTATTCGCGAAAAGATCGCTCGCATTCAAGCCGTTTCAGAAAACACCAAGACTTCGTTCGACGAAATCTTTGAAGCCTTTTCGGGATTGCGACGCGCCACCAGCGAGCTTGCCACTATCGCGACGGAACAAGGCACCGTTGCGGAACGACTGAATCAAACCGTGCGAAACATGGCCGATACCTCCAATGACGCGACCGAAACGATGGATCAATCGGTCAGCGTTTCTGAAAAGATGCTGGACCAACTCCGTTCCATTGAAACCGCACTGTCGAATTCGGCCAACGGCATCGAAGACACCAACGCGTCCGGCAAAGAACTGCTGGAAATGGCCTTGGAAATGCAGCAGCAAGTGGACGAGATGCTGAGCGGTTCGCAAAACCAAACCGTGGAAGCAGTGTAAGCTAACGCTAACGCCAACGCCAACGCCGGTCCTGTTGCGTCGCCTCGCTAACTTCCCGTCGCAAAACAATGTAACGCGTCGACGGTTCGCAAAAACAACTGACCGTCCACGATCACCGGCGAAGCATTGATTTCTTGTTCCAGATTGGACTTTGCTAACAACCGCAGACCCGACGTTACATCTGCGTCGTACACCGCCACATCGCCACTGCGACTGGCAACGATGAACTTGCCATCGGCAGCAACGGGCGAAGCGTAGATCGGACCCGACATGACAGGCAAACGAGTTGCCTTCAACACTGGCTGTCCCGTCCGGGTGTCCAACACGGTCAAGATGGGATTGTTGCCGTGTAGCAAGTACAAGCGGTCTTGATACAACAGCGGCGAAGGTACATACGGCCCGGCCTTTTCGTATCGCCAGCGTTCGTCCTGCTCCGTCACTTCGCCTGGCGAATCCAACGGAATCGCTAGTACTCGAGATTCACCATAGCTACTGGCGGCGTACACCGTTGTGGCATCCGCCACAGGACTGGCCACCACGTTGGTTGTCAGCGGCTGTGATTTCCAGATCAATGTTCCGGTGTCAGCGTCATAGCAAGATACGCCGTTGGTTCCCGCGCAGACAATGCGTTCTGATTCGTGGTGGCGAACGACTAACGGTGTCGACCAGCTGGTCGGTTCGTTTCGAACCGAAGTCCAAGCGGTCGAACCATCCGTTTGCCGCAGTGCCGTCACCAACGAATCTCCTTCGTGATCCCATTGAACAATCAGCAAAGATTCCGTCACTGCGGGTGAAGTTCCTTCGCCCCAACCGTAACGAGTTGCCATGTGACCGAGATCTCGTTTCCAAATCAAATGGCCATCCCAATCAAGGCAGTAGATTCCTCGCGAACCAAGATGGATGAAAATTCGTTTACCTTGGCTGACGGGCGAAGTCGATGCGAACGAATTGGTGGGATGCTTTCCTTCGTGCGAAACAAACTGTCCCAGAGAATTCACCCAACGAATCTGGCCCGTTTTTCGCTCAACCGCCATCGCGTCAATTTGGATTAACTTTTCCGGCGGTTGGGTCTTCTGATGCTGATTCTTCGCCAAATTCTCCTGGTATTCGGCTTCCGGTACGGCTTTGTCTGTTTCGCTGGCCGAAAGTAAGACTAGCAGATCGCCGCAAACAATCGGCGTCGAATGGGAAAGCCCCTGGATTCGAGTTGACCATAGTCGGTCTTGCGAATGGAATGACAGCGAAAGTTCCGTGTCTGCCGCTCCGGATGCCGTCGGCCCCCTCCACTGCGGCCAAGACGAATCGTTAGAATTCTGTGAATAGGCATATCCAGGAAAGATAGATAAAGCCA
Source organism: Pirellulaceae bacterium (assembly GCA_041399205.1). GTDB lineage: Bacteria > Planctomycetota > Planctomycetia > Pirellulales > Pirellulaceae > JAGQOZ01. Next base: position 100,575 of record JAWKTK010000018.1, read on the forward strand.
AAATGAGGAACTTTCTCATAACCTATTATTTCCCAATAGCTTGGTAACGATTCGGATAGGACTCGGTTGAATGCGTAGCTGGTTGTTTCTGTTTACCGCCATTTTCTTGGAAGTGTGCGGTACCGTCAGCATGAAGCTGTCCGACGGCTTTCAAAGGAAAGGTCCGGCCGTGGCCATGGCGTTGTTCTATGTCTGCAGTTTCGCCGCACTGACCGTGGCTATCAAGAAGATTGACCTTAGTATCGGTTACGCCGCGTGGTCCGGTTTGGGAACTGCTGCCATTGCTATCGCCGGCGTGATGTTTTTCAAGGAGTCGATCGAACCACTTAAGATTGTGTCGCTGCTGATGATTGTATTGGGAGTCGCAGGCCTGCAGCTTACGAAAGTGAAAACAATTTCCGCTAGCGAGAAAGAAATTCTGACTGAAGTCACTCGCGATTCAGAACACCTGGCAACCTGCACAATCGAATCTCCCTGAAAAACAGGTCGTTGCTGCATATTCGGAATATTTTGTTCTTCTGGCACGCTCTTTGCCAACAATCCCCTTCACGGAACATTCGGTGAAGGGATGCAATATGCTTTCAGGGCTCTACAGTACGGCACGCGCCATGCACATGGCGGAAGCGGAACAGCATGTGATTTCGCGCAACTTGGCGCACATCACGATGCCGGGATTTCGCAAGCAGATTGTGGCGTATGAAAACCAGCAACCGCTAGCAGACGGATTGCAAGACAGTCCGCTGATGGAGTCTCGCTATACCCAAGCCAAGGCGGTCCACAGCTTTGAAGCCGGACGGCTCGAACACACTCAGCGACCGCTGGACGTCGCCATTCAAGGTGATGGATTCTTCGAATTAGAAGCACCGTCCGGCCCGGTTTACACTCGCAATGGCGTTTTCATTGTCAATGGTGAAGGTCAACTGACCAACATGTCCGGCTATCCGGTGCAAGGAGTGAACGGGCCGATCGAATTTCCCGACAACATTTCGCCCAGTCAAATTCAGATTGGATTCGACGGCACCGTCACCGCCGACGGCAATGAAGTGGGCCGACTGAAGATTGCTTCGTTCCAAGACAATCGCCAACTGCTGGCTGTGGGTGACACTTTGTTTGAAGCGAATGGGCAAACCGCTACGGAAATGGATCAGCCCAACCTGATGCAAGGCTATCGTGAAATGGCCAATGTGGATGCGACCACCGAATTGGTGCACATGATCATGGGCATGCGTCACCACGAAGCAGCTCAACGTGCCATGCGAGAAATCTCGGAATCCGTCCAAAGACACATGACCGACCAATAAGACGTTTAAGATAATCCAATTTAGGAAAAGGAATTCCTGTATGCTACGAGCGTTCTATTCTAGCGCCACTGGCATGAAAGCGCAAGAAACGTTGTTGGACGTGACCGCTAATAACTTGGCCAACGTTAACACCAACGGATTCAAACGCAGTCACGTTGATTTTGCAGACTTGCTTTACTCGTCGGTACGCAAAGCGGGTGCCGAAACGTCGCAAGGACAATTCGCGCCGGTCGGGTTGCAGGTCGGTAGTGGTGCTCGCGCCACAGGCACTACCAAATTGTTTACGCCCGGCACGCTAGAACAGACAGGCAATGCCACCGACTTCGCCATTGAAGGTGATGGATTTTTCAAAGTCCAAATTCCTGGCGGAGAAGTCCGCTACACTCGCGACGGAGCCTTTCGTACCGACGCCGCGGGTCAGCTTGTCACCGTCAACGGCTACATTCTGGATCCGGCCATCACTGTTCCCGACGGCGCGACGAACGTTTCGGTTGGCAAGGATGGTACCGTTTCCGCATTGGTTTCGGGACAGCCCACCGCGTTGGGCCAAATCCAGCTGGCTCGGTTCTTGAATCCAGCCGGTCTGAGCGACGAAGGCAACAACCTGTACGCCGTCACCGCTGCTTCCGGCGCGGAAGTCTTGGGCACGCCCGGTCAAAACGGGATCGGCACCATCATGGGCGGCTATTTGGAAAAGTCGAACGTGGAAATCGTCACGGAACTAGTCAGTTTGATCACGGCTCAACGAGCGTACGAAGTGAATTCGCGTGCGATCCGAGCGGGTGATGAGATGTTATCTAACACCAATCAGATTGTGAGGTAAATTGTGAGCCTGTTCCTGCGCACTATTGGCATGGCTTGTTTGGTGGTTGCTGCCAGCGAAATGACCGGCTGGTCGCAACGAGTGATCACGGTGTCACGTCGTCCGGCGGCTACCGCATTGCCATCGATGACAGCGACACCGATCGGCGCCGAATGCCTGATTACCGTCTTGCCCAGTGCCGAAGCGAACGATCCGATCATCACCATCGCAGACGTGGCACGGATCACCGGCGGCACAGCGGCATTGCAACAACGCATTGGACAACTCGATTTGGTCGAATTCGGTTCGCACTTGGATTCGCTGCCTGTGTCGGCAGAACTAGTGCGCATGCGTCTTCGCGTCGATGGCCTTGAATCTCGAGTTACCGGTGCGGAAAGTTCGATCGTGCGACGAGCGGACGAAGTGCCGCTGGACGACGCCGTCCTGTCGACATGTCGCCTCGAATTCGCCGCCGCACTGGGCATTTCCGAAACGCAATTGGTGGTCGATCTGGCTCAGCCGCTGCCCAAGCTGTCCGAAATCCTGCGAGGGACCAACGTGGACGCGGCCGCGGCATACGTAGAACCGCAGATGCCGGATCGAGTTCGGTTGGGACGGCAGCGAATTCCGTTGCATGTTTATTCGGGCGACCGGCTTGTAAAAGTGGTCAATGCCACCGTTCAGGCTCGAATTGAACGCACCTTCGTGATGACTCGCCGCCCAATCGAAAAGGACCAACTGATCCAAGCCGACGATCTGCGCGAAGAGACTCGGCTGGTAACCCAATTGACCGATGGTAATTCGTTGGAAGATTTTGTCGGCCGCACGCTTAATCGCGCGATGCCAGCTGGCTTGGAAATGCGCACCACGTACTTGGCCAGCAAGCCGGAAGCAACATTGGGACCGGTGGTGGTGAAGCGCCGAGATGTGGTGCGAATTGTCGCCAAGAAAGGCAAGCTGACCGTCATTGTGAATAACGGCGAATGCATGCAAGACGGGCGAATGGGTGATTTAATCCGAGTGAAAAACGTATCGACCAACAAGATTTTAGTCGGCCAAGTCGTCAACGGCCGCGAAGTTCATATCCGATTTTGACACACAACCGTAATGGACAAGGCAACGAATCCTGCTCTCGTAATGGATGAGGTGACGAATCCTGTTCTCGCAATGGATGAGGCAACGAATCCTGTTCTCGTAATGGATGAGGTGACGAATCCCAAGACAAAAAACCTCAACGCATGAAAGAGGCTGAAATGTCCACGGCGAAAAGCGAATCAAGACAAGGACTCGTCACCTCGTCCACTACAAGACAAGGACTCGTCACCTCGTCCACTACGCATTGAGACCTAGAAAAACGAGTATCACGCACATGACATGTTTCATTCGAACCAACCAGATAATCGTAATGGCGCTGTTGCTGTTGTTTGGCAGCGGATCGTTGGCTTCGGCCCAATCGTTATGGCACATGCGTTCGCCCAGATCGACGCACATGTTTCGCGACGTCCAACCAACTCGCGTCGGAGACTTGGTCACCGTCATCATCAGTGAAAGCACGGACGTAGCTAACAGTGATCAGCGCACGTTGAATCGGTCGCATTCGCACAGCGGCGGTTTTGATTTTGGAGCGGAAACCAGCGGCGGCCTTTCGGGCAGTGCCAATCTGGACGCCAACGCCGGCGGCAACGGCAACACCGGACGATCAACCGATTACTCCGTGAATCGAGAGTTCTTGGATCGCATCACGGTTATGGTGACGTCCATTTTGCCCAACGGAAATTTTGTCATCCAAGGAACTCGTTCCACGTTGGTCGGCGGTGAAAAGAGAACGCTGGTGCTGTCCGGAATTGTGCGGCCCAGCGACATTCGAGCGGACAATTCCATTGAATCGATGTACGTAGCCAACTTCAATATTTGCTATCAAGGCGAAGGCATCGAATCTGAATATGTGCAGCAAGGTTGGTTTAGCCGAGCGTGGAATCGAATGCGACCATTCTAACGGACAGAGTGACGAACCGCCGATGAATGACAATGGGTTGTCATTGATAAGGAAAGATTGCAAAATGTTTTTCGCAGCGAAACGGATGATTCGAATTTGCCTTTTCTTGGCGTGTTTGCTGGGTTTGGCCGAGCAAACCGCAGCGCAAGTTCGCATCAAAGATATCACATCGGTGGAAGGATTTCGTTCCAATCAATTGATCGGCATTGGCTTGGTGACGGGCTTGAACGGCACCGGCGGCAAAGGCCCGGTCACTCGTCGAGCGTTGCAAAACATGTTGCAAAGCTTGGATTTTCGCGCGGACCCAAGTCAACGCTTGTCAGTCGGCACGGACACTCAACTGCGCACCGACAACGTGGCTGTGGTAATGGTCAAAGCCAATCTGCCGATCTTTGCCAAACCAGGTTCCCAGATAGATGTCACGGTTTCTGCGATTGATGATTCCAAAAGTCTCCAGGGCGGCGTGTTAATGTTGACGCCACTACGAGGCTTAGACGGAAACGACTACGCGATTGCGGAAGGTGCCATTACGATTGGTGGTTTCAGCTTTGAAGGACAAGCGGCGTCGGTACAGAAGAATCATCCTTTGACCGGGACGATTCCCAATGGAGCAACAGTGGAAGCGGAAGTACCCTTTGAATTTGGTGACCTCGGTTCGTTCCGCTTGTTATTGCGACATCCCGATTTCGCGAACGCTCGTCAAATTGCGGACGTCATCAGTAGTCGGTTTCCTGGTTCGGCCTACGCGGAAGACGCTGGTACGGTCAACGTGTTGATTCCGGTCGATCGTCGTTTGGATATTGTAAGTTTTGTTAGCGAATGTCAGACGCTGACCGTAACGCCGGACTTGGCCGCCAAGGTGGTCATTAACGAACGAACCGGCACCGTGATTTTGGGAAGCCATGTCAAGATTGCCGAAACCGCCATTGTGCATGCCAACTTGGCCGTGATCACCACGGAAACGCCCGAAGTATCGCAACCGGCTCCGTTTTCTGACGGCACAACGCAGATTGTTCCTCGGACCGCGATGGAAGTGGTGGAGGAACGCAAGCCCATCATGGTCTTGAATGAAACGGTAACCGTGGGCGACTTGGCACAAGCCTTGAATTCACTGGGCGTGGCACCTCGAGATCTCAGTTCCATTTTTCAAAGTCTCAAAGCCAGCGGCGCGTTGCACGCAGAGTTAGAACTGCGCTGAGCGTTGTTGATCGGCTTCATCGCCGGAAGTTACAGGGGGCAAACATGAATTCCACCATCGGCATCGGTGATGCACTTTCGACGGCGAATATCACTTCGCTGCGAAACGATGCGCATTCAGCGGCGGCCAAAGAGCACGTCAAATCGGAATTTGAAGGCGTCTTCAGTTCCATCTTGCTGAAACAACTTCGCGAAAGCCTGGAAGAAGGCATGTTTGGCGCCGAAGCGTCCGACTCGTACGGCACCATGTTTGACATGTTCATGGGCCAGCACTTGGCTCAAGCGGGCGGCATCGGCATTTCTAAATACTTGGACAACTATCTGGACAAGGCGATGCCGGATAACGTGAATTCGCCCACTGCGTCAGCTGCCGAACAAGTGACTCCAGAATCAATTCGATTGAACGAGGTGTACTGATGAATCGTTCGCACCAAGATGATTTAACGATGGCTGCCACAGACTGCCTGGAACATTTGCAGGTGGAAGAGAAAGCCTTGACCGAAATGCTGGAAGCGTTACAGGCTTTGCGGCAAATTTTGATAAAAGGAACAACAGAAGAGTTAACGGAAGCGTTGGAGGCGCGAGAATCGATCGAGCAAGAACTTCAGCAAATGCGGCAGTTGCGATTTGACCTCCAGCAGCGACTGTCGTTGGTTGTGCATGGCGATCAAAATGCCACCATTCATGTTTCCGAACTGGAGACTCGCGTTCCCGTCAACGTGGCAACACCCTTGGCCGAAACGCGTCAACGCATCCACCATTTGGTCCACGCCGTAGACAAGGTAACTCGAGCCAACGGACACTTAATTCGAGCTCGTCATGAACTGATTCAACGCACGCTGGATGCGATTTCGGGCGAACCGGAGTCAAGCACCGTGACGTACGGCAGTTCCGGAAAAATGAACCCGCGAACAAACCGTTCCATATTTCAAACTAAGTGTTAGGCGAATACAAGATGACTTTTTCCTGCGGTGCGTAATGGACGAGGTGACGAGTCCTGGACAGTTAGACTGCGGTGCGTAATGGACGAGGTGACGAGTCCTGGACAATTAGACTGCGGTGCGTAATGGACAAGGTGACGAGTCCTGGACAATTGAACTGCTGTGCGTAATGGACGAGGTGACGAGTCCTGGACAATTAGACTGCGGTGCGTCGCTCGCGACAACAAACAAATCTCCAACCACCATTCAACCTATTTTAGATTTCCGATTCGTTGTTCGCGCAAACGATGAGGAACGTTTTTTTTAAAAGCTGTTAGCCAACCGAGTAGTCCCATGTTGCAGAACATTTCCGCAGGCTTGTCCGCCATTCGAGCAGCCAATGTTGGCTTGGCGGTTACGTCTAACAACATTGCCAATCAGGCGACGCCGGGGTTCGTGCGCAGCACCGTCGACCTGGCCACTCGCCCGCCCATCAACATGCATGGCTTTTCCATTGGCACGGGCGTGGAAGTGGCAGGGATTCGCCGAGTGCATGACGAAGCGTTGGACGCGGCCATCACGCAGAACACGTCTGAATCAGGCGCGGTCGAACAGCAACTGCAATTGATGCAACGCCTGGAAAACGCCTTGGCTTCCGGCGATGCCGACCTGTCGGCTAGTTTGGATCGACTGTTCAATTCGCTCACGGAATTGTCCGTCCAGCCAGACGATTTGGTGCGGCGCAGCGAAGCGATTCGAGCGTTCCAGCAAGTAGCCGCCGACTTCAACGACGTCAGCGCCACAGTCGATTCGATTCGCGAAGGCGTCAACGAACAAATCCAAGCCGATGTGGACCAGATTAATGCTCTTGCGTCCGAACTGTCTGATGTGACAGCACAAATTCAAGACGCGAATAATCGTCGCATTCCTGCCAGAGACCTGGAAAATCGTCGAGGCCAGTTGTTGAACGAACTGGCCGGATTCATCGAAGTTCAATTGAACCCCAAAGATGACACCATCATGCTGGCCGGCGGTTCCGCCTTGATTGGCGGTCGCAATTTTCAACCGTTGGAAGCGGTCTACCAAGGGGACCGTACGATTGTGGTGCGTCAAGGTGAAGCGTCGGCGTTGAATATCCAAGGCGGTAGCCTGGGCGGATTGATGGCCATGCAAGACGCCCGACTGGTCGACTTCCAAGCGAACTTGGATACCCTGGCGCAACAGTTGATGATTTCGTTCGACACCGTTCACGCGACTGGGTTAGGCATTGACGGCACGGTGACTCAACTGCAGTCACAACGCACTGTCGAAGATGTCACCTTGCCGCTGGCCGACGTCCTGTCGCTACCCATTACTGCCGGTGAACTGTATCTTTCCGTGACAGACAGCGCGACGAATGAAACGGAAATGCATGCCATTGCCATCGACCCAGAATTGGATTCGCTGGAGGATTTGGCCACGCGGATTACTACCGACATCTCGGGACTGCAGGCCATCGCCAATCCCGATGCGGGTTCTCTGACCATCTTGGCAGCCCAAGGACTTTCGTTCAACTTCACCGGCAGCCCTGGCAACCGGCCGGCAGGCGTTGCGGCATTGACCGGTACCAGCGAACCATCTGTCAGCGGACTTCCGGACGATGGGCGCAACCGCAATCTCTCGCTGCAATTTTCTGATAATGGACAGATCGGAGTGACCGCGGACTTGCGGCTGGAAGTTCGTGACTCCGGTGGTGCGTTGCTTGAGGTTCATGAGATCGGAGCGGGTTACGAACCGGGTACGCCCATCGAAATTACTGGCGGGTTAAGTGTCCAACTTTCGCCGGGCACGGTCGTCGCGGGCGAACAGGTGCAAGTCGCCAGTGTTGGCAGTCCCGATTCGTCGGGCATCTTGTCGGCGCTGGGAATCGGTTCGCTCTTTACCGGACATGACGCGCGAACCATCCAAGTAGCAGAGCACATTGTGGACAATCCGTTTGCCTTTGCGACTAGTTTGACCGGCGAAGTCGGCGATACGTGGAATTTGCAACGCATGTTGGATCTGCGCGATGCCGATTTATTGGGTCCGGGAACAACGTTGAACGATGCAGTAGGAGATTTGGTTGCCGGCGTTGGTCACGAAGTCGCTTCCTTGCAAGATACGGCAGAACATTTGGGTATGGTAGGCGATAGCTTGAACTCTCAGCGAGATTCCATTTCCGGCGTGGATGTCAATGAAGAGCTGGTGAAAATGTTGCAATACCAACGACTGTTTCAAACGGCAGCTCGATTCCTAAGTACCGTGGACGAACTCACAGCCGATTTGCTGAATATCATTTAAAAGTTTAGTGTTAGATGGAAAGGGTAACGAGTGATCTAACATGTTAGACCGAGTGCCTTCGTCATATTTTACTTCACTGGCTATGCAACAGACGCGTATGCGTGGAGCCAGTTTGGGGCGTTTGCAGGAGCAACTGGCCACCGGCATGCGCGTTAATCGGCCGTCCGACGACCCAGCCACCATGGCTTCGCTGCTTGCGCATCAAAGTACGGTGTCCAGAATGGAATCGGAAGTGGAAACCATCCAATTCGCCAAGACCTATTTGGAAGGAGGCGTTTCCGGACTGTTGGAAGTGGAAGATCTCATGGTAGCTGTCAAACGAATTGTCGGTGACAGCAAACAGTCGTCCGAACCGGATGTGTTAGCTCAAGAACTCGGTCACATTATGGACCGCTTGGGCGAAGTGGCGAATCGGCAGATTGACGGGCGATATATCTTTGCAGGGATCGCCACCAATCGCCAACCGTTTGAACTAAATGAAGATGGTGTGATGGAATACGGCGGCGCGATCACTGGCACGCATACGCGTGTGGCGACTTCCATTAATGTCTACGTGAATACGGGCGGGCAAGAGATCTTTGCCAGTCGCGACCGCGCGGAAACTCGGATTTCCGGCACCACGGGCGCGGCGGCGGGGTCCGGAGTAGATACGGCCGAACAGTGGAATACTTTGCAAGTGCGGCATACGGCGACTTCGTTTGCAGCCGGTTCGGGCGTACAGTCGGGCAGCAGCGTCGATCAAGATTCCATCATTGGTCCGCCGGGTGCGCATGTTCTGACCATTGTAAACAACAACACGGACGGGCAGTCCGGCACTGTTTCTTTGAACGGCGGAGCGGCCATTCCGTTCACTTCGGCCGATACCGACTTGCGGTTGAGCGGTCCGCACGGCGAACTGTTGCATTTAGACTTTTCCAGTTTGACATCGGGGTTTTCTGGCACCGTGGACATCACGGCAGATGGCACAATGTCGATTGATGGTGGCGTAACGGAAGTGCCCATCACATTTGAAGACAATCAACAGTTAGTAGGGCCAGACGGTCGCATTACGTTTGTGGATTCTACGCAGATTCGTCGCGAAGGTGATGATACGGTGGAATATGTGGGAGTCCCTACGCTGTTTGAAACGTTGGAAATGATGAGAGAGACGTTAGCCAACAAGTCGGACTATTCGGAAACGGAATGGGTGGATCGCATCAATCATTTGGCAGACGAAGTCGACCGGCATGCGGACGTAATCTATACACACATAGGCCGACTTTCGTTAGCTTCGGAAAACTTGGATGCGGTTCAGTTTCGACACGAAGATGTGATGTTGCAGACTAAGGAAGCGATCAGCAACTTGGCTTCGGCCGATATAGCCGAAGTGGTTTTGCAGATGCAGAACGAACAGAATAGCCTGAATTACGCCTATGCCTCGACAGCTCGATTGTTTGATACCAGCTTGTTAGATTTCATTCGATAACAGGCACCAACACCTGGCCGAAATGTCATGGCGGACCAAAGGACGGCTTCGATGTCACATCAGGACAAATCGACCAATATCATTCGCATCGACGCACCTCATGCGTTGGTAAGAATGCTACAAGCACTACGTCGCGATGATTACAACATGCAAGACGTTGTCGAACGCATTGGCCAAAATACAGAATTAACCGAAATGATTATGCAAGAAGCGAATTCGCCACAATATCGACTCCATCGTCCGATTACGCGATTGCAACATGCCATCAGTTTTCTGGGTTCGCGACGCGTCAAACGGGCGATTGTCCGGCACCTGCGCAAGGTGTTGCCGGACCGAGACATTCCGGTGACCTTTGCGGACGACATGGATTGGTCTCAAATCCTTGAGGATCAACCACGGATGAATCGGCGTCCGGCATAACCGTTTGGGAATCGATTTGGGCATGCGGAAGACGAGAAGCAATTAGGTTCAAGCAATGGATATCGCAACAATTGTTGGTTTGGTCTTGGGGATTGGCCTGGTTGGTTCGTCCATTGCCATGGGTGGTGGTGGATTGATGCCATTTGTCGATCCGCCGTCGTTGATGATTACGGTGGGTGGTTCTATTTCGGCCATTCTGATCACCTTCCCCATGCAGAATTGCTTGGCCATGTTCAAAGTGGTGATGAACTGCTTTATGACCAAAATTCCGGGTACGGGCGAAGTCATCGAACAGTTCAAAGAGTTCGCCACGGTTGCTCGCCGAGACGGTTTGGTGGCGCTGGAATCCTCTATGGAGAACATCAAGGATCCGTTCATGAAACGAGGGCTCGAATCAGTCGTTGGTGGTGCCGAACGCGAAGTGTTGGAAGCGCAAATGGAGATGGAGATTAACTACATTGACGAACGCCATAAGTCAGGCAAGAAGATGGTAGACACCATGGCGGCAGCCGCGCCGGCGTTCGGGATGATCGGGACGCTGATTGGTCTGGTACAGATGCTGCGTACTCTGGACGATCCTTCCAAGATTGGTGGTGGTATGGCCACGGCGTTGTTGACCACGCTGTACGGCGCGTCATTGCCAACATGTTTTGTATTCCGCTGGCGGGAAAGCTGGAAGCCAGGAATTCAGAAGAGGTGATGGTTCGCGAGTTGATTATGGTCGGCATGATTGCGTTGATTGAAGGCCAAACACCTCGAGTTATGGAAGAACGTTTGTCGGCATTTTTGGCGAATTCCGTTCGCGAAGCCATGGCCAAGAAGCAGTAGAACGCAGTGAAGAGAAGTGCGAAACCTACGTTTGCGCAGATAACACCATCACCATAGGCATGCCATCATGGCCAAGGAAAAGAAACCACCCGAACCGACCGGCGAAGTGCCGATGTGGTTCTTGACCTACACCGATGTGATCACGCTTTTGATGACGTTTTTCATCTTGCTGCTGACGTTTTCAACGGATCAACCAGAGGAATTTCAGATCCTACAGGGGACCATGTTTGGCGATCCTAGCGGCTTGGGCGCGATGGTAAAAAAGCCTGGCGACAGTGAAATCATCCGCGAACGGCCTCGAGATAGCCGCGTATCGGATCGAGGTTCGGAGATTCCGCCCGAACAAGCCGATCCAGGTATGGACATGTTGGACAAGGGTTTGAAATCGTTTCAGGAAGACGAACAGATTCGAGACCCTTCGGCGACGTATTCCATTGATTTGCCGCTGAACATGTTAATGGATAGTTCGGGCGAATTGACCGCCTTTGGCAAGAATCAATTACATCAGCTGGCAGTGCGTTTGAAGAAGGGGACGTGCGATCCGGTTTTCGAAATTTCGACACTGGACGACTTTGAGAAAGTTCACGACATGGTGCTGCACTTGGTGGACAACGAAGGCATATCGTATTCTCGAATCGGCATTGCGGCGACCGATTCTATTTTGGATCCCACCAAGATGCGTTTGTCGCTGCGCCAGCGAACGGAGTAACACGCCATGGCCAAGAAAAAGAAGCCGCCTCCCGAAGGACCAAATAATGCTTACTTGTTGTCATTCGGCGATACGATGACCACGTTGTTGGCATTCTTCATTATTTTGAATTCGCTGGCCGAAGACCAAACGGGCGCTAATCTGTACGCTGGAACCGGTTCGTTCATGGCGGCCATTTCTACATTTCAATTTTCGGGTAGCGTGGGCCCAACGGGACAGCCCAACGTTTCGCCTCAGGAAGAATCGAAGCCAATTTACGTGGTGCCCGATCCCGACGCCGATCCTCAGTCACTGGAAAAAGGTCCCGGCACGGACGAAGAAGACGATGGGCAGCGAATCATTGATCGAGAACGAGAAGAATTTTCGCGGTACCTGAACGAAATGTCCGCTCGCTTTGATGTCAACGAAGTAGGTCGAACCGAAGGCGAAATTGTGTTTGATCTGTTCGGACCGCTCAACCCACAACCGCCCTATTTGACCGAACCCTATCTGGACGTGGTCGCTCGAATTTTGCCTCTGCTGCGCAATGACCGTTACGCGGTGGACGTTATTGTCTGGGCCACCACACCTGCACCAACGGCGTGGAAACGCGCGACGACGCAGGCGTATAACATTCGCCGCGAAATTGATGCTCGAGGTCGTCTGACACCTGATCAACAACGCCGCTTGGTGAGCGTGGGCAACGTTTGGATTGACAAAGACGCGCGCCGCCCCGTCGTCTCCTTCGTGGCGAAGAAGTTGGGGCAGTAGTCGTTCCCAACGCCATTCCGAAGCGGCGGTTCGCAAGGCCTGGCCTGCCCATTTGACAAGCAACTTCGCACCGAACGAAGAAATCGGTTTCGCTGTTTGACCAAAAACGGGAAGTGAACCGATAAGCCGGGTTCTGTCACTTTGCAGCGGACGATCATTTATCTAGGACGGCAATTGCTTGACGTCTCCAGCAGCCTACCCGAAAGTCAACGGTTCGAGCCGAACCGTGCGAACCGCAATGCGATCCGCTCCTTTCTGTTTGGCCTTGCTCCGAGTGGGGTTTACCTAGCCAAACGAGTCGCCTCGTCTGCTGGTGAGCTCTTACCTCACCGTTTCACCCTTACCGAACGATGGAATCCATCGCCAGGCGGTTTGCTTTCTGCTGCACTTGCCCTAGTCTCGCGACCGGTCGGCGTTACCGACCACTCTGCTCTATGGAGCCCGGACTTTCCTCTCGTGCCGAAACCGGCACCAGCGATCGTCTGGTTCACTTCCCGAAAAATCATGATAGCCACCAACGCGTCCGGTTCACAAGGTTGCGAAAGTCGATCGGTCGGCTCACGTCGATCGTATTCTCCTAGCAGTACGTTTTCCCAGGATCGAATCAGCTTTTGAACAGCTTTTGAAGGTGCCATGCAACTTGTATGCTTATGCAACTTGTATGCTTTTCAGTAAATTTCGCAGCATTCGCCAATTTCGCGGTTGGCCAGACCGGCTGGTAAACGGCGCAAAAAAGGACTTGGGTCGTTGTAAGACATTTACCGCCCCAGTCTGGCCAAATTTCGCGTCATTCGACACAAAAAGGTTTGCTGCCGTCGCTTGTGGCGCCGGTTTGGACGTGCAGCTTCGATCCGTAAGTACTTTCATCCATGCGACTTAAGCGAATTCACCTGGTTCGACAAAGTCGAATCGAGCGGTCTGACCAGAATTCCGATAGTTCCCCAGAAGCGGCGAGCAAAACCGCTATGGTTCGCTCGAAGCCAGCCGTCGATTCGCTATAATCGCTGGCGGTTCGCTCAAATGCGATCGCGGAATCTCGTTGCCGAGGGCCGAGCTATACCGTACGCGTTCGAATGTGATGCTATGGCACAAGTAGGGCATGACGAAAACTTGCAAATCCGCCGTGAGACGTATGACACACCGGTTTCGGTGGTTGCTGTTGTGTGTGTGGTTGTTGGTGGCGTGCGGCGTTGACGTTGGGACAATTGCGGCGGCGGACGTGATGCCGCCGAATATTCTGGTTGTCTTTATTGATGACATGGGCTGGTCCGATCTTTCTTGTTTCGGCGGAACGTATACCACGACGGAACAGATCGATCGCTTGGCGAACGAAGGAATTCGGTTTACCAACTTCTATGTCAATTCGCCCATCTGTTCGCCTTCTCGAGTTGCACTGAGTACAGGCCAGTATCCACATCGGCACCGGATTACATCGTATCTGGATCGGCGCGAAGTGAATCAGGCACGAGGCATCGCGCAATGGCTCGATCCGCACGCACCGATGTTAGCAAGACAATTGCAGCAAGCAGGCTATGCCACGGGGCATTTTGGCAAGTGGCACATGGGTGGGCAACGAGATGTCGCGGAGGCGCCGCTGATTACGGAATACGGTTTTGACGCCAGTTTGACCAATTTTGAAGGATTGGGACCGCGAGTTCTGCCGCTGAAAGACGCTTATGACGGCAAGCCGCCTCAGAAGCACGATTTGGGTTCGGCCAGTTTGGGCCATGGGCCGATCAGGTGGCAAGATCGGTCCGTGATTACCGCTGAATTCGTCAACGCGGCGGTCGAATTTATTGATCAGGCGCAAACAGACAACAAGCCGTTCTATATCAATTTGTGGCCGGACGATGTTCATTCGCCCTTTTTTCCTCCGCGCGAACTTCGTCAGCAGACCGACAACAGTAAGCGGCAACTGTATTACGCCGTGCTGAAAGCCATGGACCAACAGTTGGCCAAGGTGTTTGATCGAATTCGTAACGACAGCCAGCTCGGCGATAACACTCTGATCTTGATAATGTCTGACAACGGCCACGAAGAAGGCGCCGGCATGTCTGAACCGTTGCGAGGCGGGAAGACGTGGCTGTTCGAAGGAGGCATTCGTTCGCCATTAATCGTCTGGGGGCCAAAGTTCTTGGCCGCCGAAGCAACCGGTTCCACCAACGAATCGTCCGTACTGTGCGCCTTGGACATCAACCGTTCATTGTATTCGCTAACCGGTGCGGCATTGCCAACCGACACTGCGCTGGATGGTGAAGATTTGTCGGCTACATTGCTGGGTCGCGACAAGGCCAGTCGATCAGCGCCGATCTTTTGGCGACGTCCGCCCGATCGTCCCGGTAACGATCAACAAGACAATCCCGATCTGGCCGTTCGTTCCGGCCCGTGGAAGTACATGGTCAATTACGATGGCAGTGATCCTCTGCTGTACAACCTGGAAACCGACATCGCCGAATCAGAAAACGTGATCGACCAACATGCGGATGTGGCCCAAGCGTTACACCAACAGCTGTTCGAATGGAATGCGAAAATGCCGCAAGACGCCGGTGCGCCCCGCTAACATGCCGATCCGAATGGAACCCGCCAAGTCGTTTCATGTCGGCTAGTCCGACATGATCGCACGTTTTTCAGTTAGCACGAGCTCTCAAGATCCAAGAGGCACAAACTGGTTCCGTCGCGCACTACCAGATTGCAAATATCTGCGCTGTTTGTCGCTCGTCTTACAAGCCAAATACAGCACTCGCAGCAGCAATGGCGATCACCAACACCAACAAAAGGATCGGCAATAGAATCCAAACAATTGGTGGCGTGCCGATTTTTAGGTGCTTCGTGTTCTCAATAATTCGCTGATATTCGGGAGTGCAAACAAAGATGCCCTTCTTGGATAGGACCAACACTAGGCATAGCCCGCCAATGAGCGTGCCAAGTGGAAAACCAAGCATGGTTAGAATTGAGAGCATTACGGCAGGCATGCGCGCCCATGCCTTGAGGCGAATCATTCCGATGGCTACCACAATCTGAATGATTCCGACCATCGCTGCTGCCAGAGTGATTACCAGGGCCAACGAATTCACTTTGCTATCGTCCGGCATCTCTGATACCGCTACCAATGGCAAAACGAAGAACGCAACAGTAATAAGCGCTCCGCCTAAAACATAGAGGACCCCAAATGCTTTGATCCCTCGTTCGTGCCGAAGATGATTTCGACGTATTCGCTCGTCGTAACCTTGTTGTTGTGCTTCAGGGGCAACATTTGGTGTGTCTGATTTCGGCGAAGCAAATGGATTGTCGATGAATGGTTCCATGCGGCTTCCAATCGGCTTGGTGTATGGCGTACCGAGCCGATTTGCGGTCACGGCCGGTGATCGACTCGATACTACCTCATTATCTGTAAAACAGGGGGGACCGTGATGGCGTTTCGTTCGACAATCTCTAGCGGTAACAGCCATGTATGGCGCGTAAGTCATTGCCTTCGTTCGACTTACGTGAATTTCCGTGGTTCGGCAAAGTCGAATCGAGCGGTCCGAGCAGAATTCCGATAGTTCCCTAGAAGCGGCGAGCAAAACCGTCTAGAATACGCGACTCGCTACATTTGATTTTCCTCGATATATAGGTTTAGGAAAGATGCCCAAGCAGAAGACCCATAAGGGGACCAAGAAGCGGTTTCGATTGACCGCCACCGGAAAGGCCAAGCATCGGCAAGCCGGTACCAGCCACTTGGCGGCTCGGATGAGCCAAAAGCGGAAGCGAAATTTGCGAGGCACCACCACGGTTGCCACCGTGGATGAAAAGGCTATTCGCAAAGCGTTGTGTGGAAATAGCTACTAATCCAGACGAATCGTTTGGACCGTAGTCGAACAGGGCGAAAGACCCTGAAAACGTTTCCAGTATTGTCACGTATGCGGGTAGGACAACGTCGGTCCACAAAGGATCGAGACCTGGTGTACGAAAGAAAGTGGAGTTGATTCGATGAGAACGACCAACGGTGCGGCTCGACATCGCGCCAAAAAGAAATTATTTAAACGAGCCAAAGGGTTTCGCGGCGGTCGAGGTAAATTGCTGCGATCGGTCAAGGAAACGCTGGTTCGATCTGGCGTATATGCTTTCCGCGATCGACGCGTTCGAAAGCGAGAGTTCCGCAAGCTGTGGATCATTCGTATCAATGCGGCCGTTCGTGAACGAGGCATGCGGTATAGCGAATTTATCAATGGGCTCAAGAAGGCCAACATTGAACTGGATCGCAAGACGTTGTCCGAACTAGCCGTATCGGATCCTGCAGCCTTCGACCAAATTGTCAAAGAAGTACAAGCCGCTCTGGCTGCTTAGTTCTTTGGATGCAATATGGATCAGACGTTGGCAAAGCCGTCGAGGAAACTCGGCGGCTTGCTTCGTTTAAACGCAAATATTTGCAAGCTCCCGTCAACGTGCTGCCGCGCGGCCGTTCTTTTGACCTTTCCGCTCTGAAAACACAGGTACCATCTCATGGCGTTATCTGACTTTCTAGAAAAACTGGACCAATTGGCCGCCAACGCCGAACAGGCGTTCCAAGAAGCCGGCGATGCCGCGGCATTGGATGAAGTGCGAGTACATTTCTTAGGTGCCAAGAATGGCCAATTGAAGTCGGTTCAAAAAGAGATGGGAACCGTGGGAAAAGAGGATCGCCCCACGGCTGGCAAGAAATTCAACGAATGTAAAACTCGGATTGAAGGTGCCTTCCAAGCTGCCAAAGATCGGCTAGGCGATCCGTCGGCCGCCAAGGCATCCGATCCCGGATTTGACATGACGCTGCCCGGTCAAGAATTTCATCTGGGCCGCCTGCATCCCATCACGCAAACCATTGAAGAACTCAAAGACATCATGGGACGTCTCGGTTTTTCCGTGGCGGATGGTCCAGAAATTGAAGACGAACGGCATAACTTTGAAGCCCTGAATATTCCTCGCGAACATCCGGCTCGTGACCCGCTAGACAACTTTTACTTGGGCACGGCGCAAAAAGCGCAGTTAGGACATCGCGAAGAAAACCCGCTGCTGTTACGTAGTCAAACCAGCACGGTGCAAATCCGAGTGATGGAATCGACGCCGCCGCCGATTCGAATCATTTCGCTAGGCCGAGTCTACCGACCAGATACCGCGGATGCCACGCACTATCCGATGTTTCACCAGATGGAAGGCCTGTTGATTGATCGCCAAGTAACCATGGCGGACCTGAAGAGCGTTTTACGTTTGTTCGCTCGAAGTTACTTGGGCGCCGACGTGAATATCCGCTTTCGACCTTCGTTCTTTCCGTTCACCGAGCCCAGTGTGGAAGCCGACTTCAGCTGGAACGACGGTTGGATTGAGTTCGGCGGTGCCGGCATGGTCGACCCGAATGTGCTAAGAGCCGTCGGCTATGATCCGGAAGAAGTGACCGGGTTTGCCTTTGGCTTGGGTGTGGAACGCTTATGTATGCGTCGCCACGGCATCACCGATATTCGCGAATTCTACAAAAACGATGTGCGGTTTTTGGAGCAATTCTAGCCGTTCGTCATTTTTCGCTGGTCTGCGATTTTGTTTCGTTTGTTCGAATTGAGAAACTGTCATGAAAGTATCTTGGAACTGGCTAAAAGATTACGTTGCGTTGGACATGGACGTGGCCGAACTGGAAAACCGGTTGGCCATGTCCGGCCTGAACCACGAATTCACGGAACCCGTGGCGGACGACCTGCAGATTGATCTAGAAGTCACCAGCAACCGCTCGGACTGCTTAGGCCAAATTGGCGTTGCCAGAGAAATCAGCGTCTTGTGGAACACGCCTCTGAACGTGCCCACACCCGCTCCGCAAGCGACCGGACCCGCTGTCGATTCACTGGCAAAAGTTTCCATTGAATGTCCGGAACTTTGCCCGCGTTATACCGCTCGAGTGATCACCGGTGTCAAGATTGGCCCCAGTCCCGATTGGTTGGCCAACCGACTGCGAACCCTGGGCATTGCCGTCATCAATAACGTGGTAGACATCACCAATTATGTTTTGATGGAATGTGGTCAGCCATTGCACGCATTTGATTTTGCCAAGATTCAAGGAAGCCAGATTGTGGTCCGAGAATCCAGGCCGGGCGAAAAATTCACGGCCATTGACCACAAAGAATACGAACTGGCTGCCGGCACGTGCGTGATTGCCGATGCTCAGCGAGCCGTCGCGTTGGCCGGCGTGATGGGCGGATTCGATACCGAAGTAACCGACGCCACGACCGACGTGCTGATTGAATCGGCTGACTTTGCACCGTTGTCCATTCGCACTACGGCGCGAGCACTCCGCTTGCACAGCGATTCATCCTATCGGTTCGAACGAAGCGTCGATCCCGAAGGCATTGATTGGGCCAGTCGCCGAGCGTGCGAATTGATTTTGGAAATCGCCGGCGGCTCGTTGGCAACCGGTGTGATTGACGTGCACCCTGCTCCAAAACCGGCCAAAGAACCAGTGGTTCTGCGGTTTTCGCAGATTCAACGAGTGCTGGGGATTGACCTGGATAAGACTCGCGTGATCGAAATTCTCACAGCACTGGGTATGCAGCAACAAGCAGCCGACGAACAAACGGCCACGCTGATCAGTCCCAGCTGGCGAAAAGACTTGGATCGAGAAATTGACTTGATAGAAGAGGTCGCTCGGATTCATGGCTACGACAAGATCCCGGAAGATGTGGGTGTCCCTATGGCGCCATCACATCGGAGCGATTCGGAACGAACCGTGGATCGCTTACGCCACGTACTGACGTCGGCCGGATTCAGCGAAGCGTTGACGCTTAGTACTACTGACAACAAGTTGGCCGAAGTCTTTTCGCCTTGGACCAGCGAACCGCCCATCCAAGTAGGCACGCCGATGCTGCGCGGCGCCGATTGTCTGCGCCGCACGCTGATTCCCAGCATTCTGTCGATTCGTTCTATCAACGAAGCGCTTTCCAATGAGCGAATTGAATTGTTTGAAACCGCCAAAGTCTATTGGCCCAGTCCGTCGGGATTGCCGCAAGAAGAACGCATGGTCACCATCACCAGTGGCCACGGCTTTCTGTATTTGAAAGGTGTCATTCAGCAAATTTTGGCGGCACTGCACATTCATGCTCCACTGGAAGTGACGCCGTTGGCAGACGCTTTCTATGTGCCGGGACAAGGGGCGCAGGTTTCGATTGATGGGCAAGTGATTGGCGTGCTGGGCGCGGTTTCGCCTGCGGGTCAAAAGAAGTGCGGACTGCGACAATCGGCGACCGTTGCCGAAATCAAGATTGCGGAATTGGAAAAACGAGCGAACTTGGTTCCGCAATTCCATTCGCTCAGTCCGTATCCTTCAGTTTCCTACGACTTCAACTTTATTGTCGACGACAGCGTGCAATGGGCCGCTTTGGAACACACGGTTCGCAACGTCACCAGCGAATTTTTGGAGTCACTTCGATACAAGGAAACTTTCCGCGACGTGAAGCGAGATGGTGCTGGCAAGAAACGGTTGTTGCTGACCATCACGCTGCGTTCGGCGGAACAAACCTTCACCGGCGAACAGGCCGAAGAAATTCGCAACGCCGTGGTGACTGCTTGCCAGACGAAGCATCAGGCACAACTGGTTGCGTAACGTTGACCGGTTTGCGGCAACAACTCTTGCGACATGTCCGGACGCATTATTTCCCCGGTGGAATCGTGGATTGAAATCGTTTGTTGAGCGAACATTTGCCAGAAAAACTGGGCTTTGACCACATCGTGATGAAACTGAAATGAATGGCTAGAGAAGTCTTTCGGATTCTCATTTGCGGCCAAAATTGCCCCATGGATATTTATGTTTGTATCAAACCAGGGGGCAGGTCGACCTGCTCCCGTTTATTATCGTTGAGTCTCTCCCTGATTGCCGTGTCCAGGGATGACGCCGGCGTCTGAAGCGAATGTACAGAATTGTTCAAATGCGTCAGCTGCCCATCGAAGACACTATATCTCGGATGTCATCGAGGACCAGGCCCATGCTGCCTTCGGCATTACAAAGAATGACCAACGTCAATCCTTGGTCGAGGAAAATTGAGAGGTTGGCTTCGATCCCTGGGAATCCTCCACTGTGCCCAACGACAAGGCCTGTGGGCAGCTTTTGCGATTCGAACCCAAATCCATATCGCGGTGATTCCGGCTTTGGCGAAACCGTCATTCGTGTAGTCTCAGGCGACAATAACTTGCCATCTGTAAGTGCAACTGAGAATTGCAACAAGTCCCTTAGCGTCGAGAAGCCACCGCCAGCAGGACCTCCCTTTGATTACGTGTAAAGACAAGTTGTTCTTCCAGTGACCTTCATCTTGCCAATAACCATAGGCAAGGTTCTCCGTTGGAATGTCCAGCTCAAAGGAATCGGTGTCGGGCATGTTAGCTCGAGCGTAAACGTTGGCTCGAACATAATCGTAGTAGTTCTCTCCAGTCACTTTTTCCAAGATGGCTCCCAGCAGCAAGAACCCTGTGTTACTGTACTGCCATTGTGTACCTGGCTCAAAAGCAAGTTGCTGGTTCTCGAGCAGGGTTTGTAGTCGACAAGGTTGCGGAATTTAGCCCGCGATCCATTCGAAGCTGTTCATTGAAATAGCTACCCAAACCGGAAGTATGGTTAAGTAGGTGCCTCACCTGAATTCTGCTCGTGATTGTTTCAAGGAGCCAGGTTTCGTCTAGATAATTCGAAATTGGGTCGGTAAGTGAAAGCTTCTTTTGTTCGACGAGTTGCATTGCAGCAACTGCTGTAAACATCTTGTTCATGGACCCAAGTTTAAACTTGGTGTTTATCGTACTGAGTTCGATAGCTGCGATTAGCAGCTACCCCATAGGCTTGGGCAAACAATGGTTCCGATCCACGCGCTAGCAGCACGGCGCCGGAGAAGCCCTCTTGGACGGCACGTTCCATCAGCAGGTGAGGGAAGCTCGCCGCGACTTCGGCGTCCGACATTGGCGAAGAGGAGCCCTTTGTCTCGCCTCCACGATAGAGACTTGATCATAACCGAATCAATCAAGTCGTCTGGCTGTGGCCGCAGATTGATGGTCACCAGCAGTTTTGCTCGTCTCTGCCCGTTAGCACGACGGTGATTTCTCGATCTTTTTCACCAACAACTTTTGCAAGCGTTAATTGGCCAAATAGTTCGCGTGCTCGATCACGAAACTCTCTTCGATTCCGAATGGAGCTTTCCGACTTGTCCAAGTAACCAGCAGGATTGAAATTGTTTGCAGACGAGTCGTCGCTTGCCTTCATGAATTTGAGCCAGCTATCGAGCACACTTCCAACGCGAGACGCGGGTATCTTCACTTCTTGGCTCAACGCAGCGGTAATTGGACAAAGACAATTGAAAACGAATGAGAAAGTGAGCAGGGTACTTAAAATGTAATTTCGGAACATGCTATCCCTCGGCAGAGTTAAGTTCTGGTGACAAAGATGAAACGATATTTGATTGCGCAGGATTGGCCGCTTGATCCTCTGTGATCTTCAGTTCAATCCAAGCAGATGCTGAAAGATTCTGCCTTCCGCGTGCAGTATGCTCGCAGGCGTGCGTACTTTCTGCCGTTCAGCACAGCAACTCTGCTTCTCCACCGGCCGTCATTTGGCTTACAGCAAGTGGACGCCAACTCGGCTCTGTGGACTACGGAGGGTCGATCGCTATTGGCGCGAGTGGTGCACTGCCTGGTCCTGGCGGTGCAGATGGTGCACTCGTTGCAGATGGTGGTTCTGAGCAGTCTGTTTTGCCAGCCATGCGGCGCAAAGGTAAGGAAATCGAAACCATACGCCGCACGCGAGTAACGCAATAAGCGTGATGATCGCAACCATATTTCTTGAGCCGCGTGCATTCTCCGTGTTGGTAGGATGCGATTGATCAAGGCTGTTGGACCTGGCCTCATTCGTTCGATCGACTGCCCGCGAGTCTTGCTTCTCCCGCCCCTCCATAATGGACACAAAGCGTTTCCATTCGTCCGGCTTGGCTGCATACTGTTCGAGCAGCATCTGGCAAGACTCACATTCGTTCATATGCGAAGATTTGCGGACGACAATTGAAGAATCGCTCGACGACTCAAGCAGGCGGCCAATTTCAATTTCTGTCAAATGCGCGCCCATTGCGATTTGTCGTACTTCCCATCTCCACTCACGCGGCCACGATCTCGTCATGACTTCGAATCATCGCGGATATGCGTGACATGATCCGCGAACGAGCTACATGGATCGTTCCCGTTGAAACGCCGGTCAGGACGGCAACGTGCGAAATCGCTTCACCTCCGACGGTCGTTGACCAAAAGGCTTCCCAGTTTGTCTCAGACACGGTGCTTCTTACTTTTTCGGAAGCCCATCGGAACAGCTGTCGCTCGAATTCCAAGCAAAACTCGGTTGAGTCGTGTTGGTTTGGATCGACGATTCGTTCCAGATCCGTTTGTTACCATGCTCACGTTTCTCCGTTTACTTCGCCGTAGAAAGTCGATCGTCATGTTGCGAGTAATCCGATACAACCAACTACGAGGCAGTGGCATTTTATGGTCACGAGTTTCAATAGAAATCAAAACCTTAGTCAATGCTTCCTGGGCAATCTCTTTTGCGTCGGAATATTGGACTCCGGATTGGAGCACCAGGTTGACGACCAAGGGTTCGTATATTTCTACGAACTCAAACCAGGCCTCCTGGTCTGCTTTATTACCGAGCCTTGCAATCAAGCTCAATCGAGTTGTCTTTCCTTGGATTCCCATGCTGCTTCATCTTACTAGACGTATTGCCCACGGCCATTCTTGCGCGCGGGTCGATTTTTGGAAAAAAGATCTGAGATGATCGTCGGTATAACGGTCCACTGGCCTAAGGAGCAACGTGGGAGCCGTATTTTTCGACGAATTCCCCTCTGTGCCAGGTAAAGCATAAAGGGACGGTAAAGCATAAAGGGACGGGGGTTGTTATTGCTGCTTCGGCTGTTTCTTGGGCCTGCCGATTGATCGGAGAGTCGATAACATGCCGTACTGTTGGGCCGTTTCTTGAACCCATGTTGTGTCGCCAAAGGGCCTGCCGCGATCGACACAGGTTCGCAATGCCTTGAGTTCCTTGTCGGTGAGCGGTTCGTTGACGCGCGAGTTCCACCCTGGAAGGCGCGGAATCGGCCAGGGTGACAAGATTTGCGGCTTCGGTTCCATAGATTGATTCCAACGGTACAGCGAACCATGTTTCCATTGTTCCGCCTGTTCAACCAAGTTGGCACGTAAGGGGTTACGCTCGACGTACCGGCAAACAACATCCTCACCCTTGCGAAAGATCGTCTGCCTTGCATTTCCACGATTGAGGACATGATAAATGATATTGGCTGCATCGGCGCGTTTCTGCCTCGGCATGACCTGCGACCCTGTGAGAAAGAGTGACAGCAAAATCACAAATCTACTACGGGGTGACGAACCCCCCCCCGTCCCCTGTTCTTCGCCTTTTCTTCGCCGTCCCCTTTTCTTCGTCAAAAACAAGCCCCGTCCACCCCGTCCCCTTTTCGTCGCCACCTCAGAAATTGAACTGGTAAACGAGGTGAGTTTTCTGGTCCGTATTGTCATACACGGCAATATACAAATCGCCTTCTTCGCCATCGAGCATGGGTTGGCTGATGTAATGGTCGACATCAGTTGAGTTGGCCCACCACTCTTTTGACGCTTTCGAGACGACCAGCTCTCCCCACCCAGCAACTTGTTCGTGGTTTACTGGCACTAAGTCCAGTCGATTTGCTATCTGTTGGCAAGTCGTTTCTGTGGCTTCAATACGAAACACGGCTTCCTTGACCAAGTATTCGCCTGGTGCTCCGTAAAGCGGAAACCGTCGAAGGCGATTTCGTTATCGGTTTTAAGCTCGGCGCGCAGGTCTTGTACTGCCTTC
This sequence comes from Pirellulaceae bacterium, assembly GCA_041399205.1. Classification (GTDB taxonomy): domain Bacteria; phylum Planctomycetota; class Planctomycetia; order Pirellulales; family Pirellulaceae; genus JAGQOZ01. Next base: position 125,142 of record JAWKTK010000018.1, read on the forward strand.
GGCCAGTCTCCAACATTTGGCATTGGACCTGGTGGGTCGTTGGGGCCGAACGCGCAGACGCGGCATACTCAACACTCATCCATGCCATGGCATACAGAATCAACGGAACAGCCACGTGACAGTGACTAGCGCAATCGGCCAAAGGGAAACGCTTGGCTTCGTAGAGAAGATTCATCGGTCATTTCGTTGCACTTTCAACGGTTCGCAAGCAACCTCTAGGACCATTCGGTCGTGAGGTATCGAAATACAGTTCGTTCACTGACATCTAGAGCAGTCGCAATTTCCGGAACGGTTAGCTCGCGTTTCCTAAGTTGTACCGCTCGTTGCGGCTTACCTTTCGTCGTGCCTTTATTACGGCCGCTATACATCCGTTTCTTCGCAACCCGAGCCCTGCGGCTTGTCTTTCCTGTCGACACTCGAGTTCTATTTCAGCTAGGCCGAACATCACGCTGGCAACCATTCGCCCCACTGCTCCACTCAAATCAATTTGCTGCGTGACCGAGACAACTCGCACACCACGCTCGCACCAATCCGCTATCCATTCATATCCTAGTAACCTGGCTAGTATCTAATGGAAGCAAAGAATCGTCCAATGTGAAAACGGCATTCCGAATCAATATCTCGTCCTAAACCTAACTTGAACGGAAAATCATGCCATTAACAGCGACTTGAGGCTACTTTAGCAGTCGTTTTCGCTCGAATATAAAATGCGTGATTGTTGCCACGAATTCTACAGAAATGGGCTAAGCGCCCATTTCATCTCGTATACAACACTTGGCATGAGTGCAAAGCAAGGAAACTGCGAGTCGAAACGGTCCGCAAGACGGTCAAAAGGGAAGGTCTACACTTCGGTGCTGCTGCGGCAGAAGTTTTCTGGGAACGGCAAGGTCAGCTGAGACGCTGGGGAACCTCGCGCAGTTTGCCACCGGATGTCATCGAGTTCATCAAGCGGCTTGACTTTGCTGGTGAACTGGAAGCCGACACCACTCGTCCGTTTGAAATCACTCGTTCGCTGCCGCACGAGAATGTGGCGGCCGTGCTGCAAACAGCGCAGCAACTTGGGCTGGAAGGTACAGCCTCGCGATCGTGCCGCCAGCGGGATTTAATCATGGCATTGGTCGTGGCACGCGTGCTTTCGCCGCGTTCTAAGCTAAGTACCACGACGGCGCTTGACGACCGAGACTGCCAAGCTACACGTTAGCTGAAGAGTTGTGGCGATTGGCGACGTCGTGTCCATGAGTTGTATGCCGCGATGGATTGGCTGGCGACACGTCAAGCGCGGATCGAAAACAAGCTCGCCAAGAAGCACTTGAAGGACGGGCAGTTGGTACTGTTCGATGTTTCTTCGAGCTATTACACCCGGGACGAAGGAGTCCGCTGATCAAACATGGTTGCAGTCGCGATCATCGTGGCGATCGCCCTCAGATCGTGTACGAGTTTTTCTTGTGTGATTCGAGTCGTCCGATTGCGATTGTCTTCCCGGGCAACCTGGCCGACCCGCCGACATTCACTCAAATCGTCGCGACGGCTCGTAAACGTTTCGGCATCAACCGGCTCGTTTTCGTTGGTGATCGCGGCATGATCACGTCGGCTCGGATCAACGAAGACCTGCGAGGTGTCGATGGTTTGGACTGGATTTCTGCCTTGCGTACCGAGGGAATTCGCAAGTTGTGCACGCTCGGCACGGTGAATGTCTCTGTTCGACACACAGGATCTGGCCGAGGTGACATCCAGACATTTTCCCGACGAGCGACTGGTTGTCTGTCGCAATCCGGCAACATCGCCGAGCAACGTGCTCGCAAGCGAAACGAGTTGCTTGAAGCGACCGAAAAGAAGCTCGAACCGATTCGAATCGCCACGCAGCGTAAAACAAATCCACTTCGCGGCGAGAAAGAAATCAACCTTCGAGTTGGCAAAGTTATTGGCCAACACAAAATGGCGAAGCACTTCGATCTTTTGATCACCGAGACTTCGTTTGCGTATGCTCGTAACGAAGATCGCATTCGCGAGGCGGCTCTCGACGGCTTGTATGTCGTCCGCAGCTGGCGTCGACAAGAAGCGAATGGACTCGGACGAAGTTGTCGAAAACTACAAGAGCCTTGCCAAAGTCGAACGCGCGTTTCGTTGCATAAAGACGGTCGATCTATCGCTGCGTCCGATCTATCATCGCAACGAAGAACGGATCCGGTCGCACGTGTTCATCTGTATGTTGGCGTACCCTATGTCGAATGGCACATGCGAGAAAAAATTAGATCCCGTGTTGTTCGCCGACGACGACCAAGAGTCAGCAGAGGCGGCTCGCAAATCGATCGTGGCGCTGGCCAGCGTTCGGAATCTGCCAAACGCAAAGACGCCACTCGCCGCATCTGACGACTTCCCCGTTCAGAGCTTCCATGACATCCTGCAAGACCTCGGCACGCTCTGCCGCAACCGTATCCGCATCCCCGAGTTCGATTCAGAATTCGACAAACTCACGCTGGCGACCCCGTACCAACAACACGTCCTCGATCTGCTGGGCGTTACCGCCAACTAACCGCCAACCATTTGCGTGTTCAGAACCCGCGCATTTCAAATCCGCCCCCGACAGCCAATTGAGCCTACAATGAAAGGCTCAAATCGAAAAAAGATCCGTCAAATTTCGTTTCAAGTTAGGACTAAAGGAGGTGATTTTCTTCAACATTGAAAATACATCCAATAGGGGAGAGAAGAATCGCTTTTCGCCACGCGGGTGCCGCAGGGTCCACTTCGACGGACCATCTCTTGGCGGTGTTAGTGTGAATGATGGCGATACGACCCGCACTTAAACACTGCACGTCTCGCTCATTCGCCGTGAATCGCACGTGCATGTCTTCTGGGCAATTAACCTTTTCCATCGGCGTCAACGGAGGAAACGTCATATGATTTTTCGCTTGAAGACTTCAGTATTTATCTATTTTGCCCATGGCGAAATGCGAGCCTACAGGGACACAGACAAAGCTTGAGGGATCAGCATACTTCCATAAGTGCTGCTTGGCAAGATTTCGGGCAGACAGGGATGCAGTTCTGCGTAAAGATGAAATGATGCTTAAAGCAGGCATGTCTCAAGAATCAAGAATGCAAACGCGAGTTCTTAGTTTACGGTAGGGGGCAATCTACGGGGACACAGACCAAAGTTTGATTCAAGTCTTTCGAGCCATCATCATGCCACGTTCCTTCTGGAATTGCTTAAATGACACCAATCCCGAACCGCTGTCAATCTTGGATTTAGATGCATGTCCTTTAACTTCACTTTAACTTCACGTCAGTGATAGTCGCTGCGGAAGCCAAGCTCGCTGCGTCGAGCGAATTTTCCAGAACGTCACGACCGCTTCGCTAAGTCTATTCGCGGCAAGCACTTGGCGAGTTGGAAAAAAAATTGTGACAATACTCGTTCGTTTAATCTATTAGTGTTTCGCACGAATCCGTTCTCGCGTAACCGAAACTCGCGCAACAAGCAGGTCATGAACTTCTATATAGCGCGAAATTCAATATGGTGGAAAGAAAGATTGGAGACTCGACGATGCGATTGGCGGCTTATTTTCACGACGCTCTGGTCTATCGTGATGTTTACAGGGACGGCCGATGGTGCGGAAGTCGAAATGTTCTGCTTCTCCTACGACCAGGACCCCATTGTCAGTACGCGATTGCAGAGTGCATTCAAAAGTCGAGGCCTTCAGACATTTCCAATCCAGACCGTCTCGAACGAAGAAAGCATTACGGCAAAATTGAAAGATCACTTTGACACGGTCTTGGAGTTATTGAGAGCCAACACGACGCCGAGCATCGACCTAGCGCAGCTTCGTCTGCAGCAGCACTTCGAACGTCCCATGCCAGCAGTGGGCGCACACAGAACTCTTTCTGCGCAAACAACGAGAAAGACAGCTGGCAGTTTTGGAACACTATCGAAACCTGGCTCGGTTTCCGAAGAATCGCCATTCACATTTCCCCATTCCAGTGTTTGTTGACGACGAAGATACCGCATGTGCCGTCGCATATTTGATGCGAAACTCAGGTCTCGAGCTCGAAGTCAGACAAATCGCCAGGGGACAGCAACAACGTCTATATCGACGAAATCACAGCGGGCCAGTTTATCAATTGGATATTGCATTCGGGGCTAACAAGGGAAGAAGCCGCGTTGATTCAGCCAGGCTATCCGCTGACGCCAGACTATCAGTATTTACTTGACGATGTCCAACAGAATTCATTTCGAATGGAGATGCTGGAATTCTCGAATTTCTCCATGGAAGCCAGCGGGACAATTCCCGATGATGATCGACTGCCGAGCACAGACAACGTCATACTTACTCGCTCCTTATTTCGGGCCGGTCTTTCGGGTCAACGGCCATGATGGGATCCAACCTAACAATGCTGATCCCTGGCTTTACTTTGGTGGTATCTCGCGTGAGGGATGGAAACGTTTGGTCAGGCCAACGAAGGAGAAACGGTTTCCACGGTCATCCCCGTTACGACGTTCGATCGACAGATCCTGAAGTCAAGTTTGACCGCTTTATCGCCGAAACGAATAACCTTAGTAACGGACGCAGTATCCTATTCGGGAACAGGGCTCCACGGCCTGGCTCAGAAATTCGATTTCTTACTCGAGTCGAATCCAATGGCGAGGTCCTGGGGATCATCGATCAAGTTTCCGTCGCAGCCCAGGTCACCGGATCACCTTTCCGGCAACGGACGTGATCATAACAAAACTTCGCAGATTTCTTAAACGGTGCTTCATGAGCAACTTTGTGCACCACTTCGGCCTAACGATTCCCATCGTTCCCAACATGGGCGATATCGATCGAGATGGTGAACTCGGAGTGGATGACGTCGCAATGCTCGAATCGGCTGTTTCGCGGAATTCTCTCAACCCCTATTTCGATCTCAACGGCGACGAGTTGGTTGATATTCACGACCTACATTTTTGGACCAAGCGACATCTTCAAAGTTACATCGGAGACGTAAATTTAGATGGTCAATTCGGGACACAAGACATTATACGGCTGTTTCGAGCAAACACTTATGGCGAATTTGGGCGTTACGTCAGCTATTTGTCAGGTGACTGGACCGGCGATGGAAGATTCAACTCGTCCGACCTAGTTTTGGCATTCCAGGATGGCGGATACGAATTGACGGTTCCTGATTCGCATGTCAAAGTTGTGCCAGAGCCAACCGTGAGTATGCTGCTGACGGTTCTAATCGTGATAGCGCGCGTTCGCGAACACAAGAAGGATCGGGCGAAACGTGTTACGGGGACAGATGTATTTGCCGGCTGAGCAAAAAGGGCTCGCGATTCGTGTTTTTGGATAGCGTCAGATGTGAACAGCATCGAGAAAGTGGATCGCTTGGATACGGCGCATTGTGAAAGTTGAAGAGTGCTTCGTGGCGAGATCCGCAGTCGCGGGTTTCACGAGGAGAACTAAGGGAGTGGTGCAGCGCGGCGCAATCTCGCCAGAATGGCGATGGGGTGGGAGAGAACAAGTCCGCCCCAATAGTGTTCGGCACGAGATTTTCTAGCCGAAAAAGTGTAAAGTTCTTGTGGGAACTGGGCTAGCTAGCCCCTGCAAGATCTGCAATCTTGTGATCCATGTTGACCGATAGTGATCACAATCACGACCTACCCATGGCGGAGCCGGATGAAGTCTGTAGCGAGCCCGGACAAATCGGGGCACTGCTACGACGCGAAGGATTGTATTCCTCGGTCCTTCAACGAAACGGGGACAGGTTGACCGGTCCCCGTTTATCTCTCAGCAGTTTCAGAAAAAATCACTACTGCGCGGAGTTCGCAGGTCAATCTAACACTTTGGCTTCGGTAGTATTGTCGAGCGTTTTTTCTCGGCTAAGCTTGGGTTCACGGACAATTGCCGGTTTACGAATCCAACCCCTGAAATTCGAGACGATGCCCAAACTAAACAGAAGATTTGACAATCCGTCCGCTCCGAAAAAAATAACCAAGACTTCTTGTTTCGCACCGACGCTTGTCAACAACGCCAGTGTCAAGCAAGCAGACCGACGTGACTGGTGGAAATGGCGACGCGAACCAAATAAATGCTGCAGCCCCTTTTTACGAAGTTGCCTGCTTGTCTTGTTCTGCCTTGTTTCAGCCAGCGTGGCTCAGGAACGGCCGAATATTGTGTTGGTGATGGCCGACGATCAAGGTTGGGGAGACATGGCGTACAATGGTCATACGGAATTACAGACGCCGCATTTTGATGAAGCAGCTGCGCAAGGAATTCGATTCGATCGCTTTTACGCCGCCGCGCCCGTTTGTTCTCCAACTCGAGCCAGTGTGTTGACGGGTCGCCATCCCAATCGAATGGGCGTGTTCAAATGGGGCTATTCGTTGCGAACACAAGAGATCACGTTGGCGGAAATCTTGCAAGATTCCGGTTACGCGACCGCGCACTTTGGCAAGTGGCATCTAGGTTCGGTGCGAAGGACCAGTTCCGCTCATCCCGGTCGACACGGTTTTCAGCATTGGCTGAGTGCGCTAACTTCTTTGAAAATGATCCGATCCTTTCGCGAATGGGAACGGCAGAACCGCAGTTGGGTGAAAGTTCGTTCGTCACGGTGAACGCCGCGCTGGATTGGATGCAAACACAAGTGAATCAACAGCAACCGTTCTTGGCGGTGGTCTGGTTCGGTTCGCCTCATCTGCCTCACGTTGCCGACGACGAATTTGGAAAGCGGTACGACGATCTGCCCAAAGCGAAACGCGAATTCTATGGCGAGATCACCGGCATGGACGCCGCGTTTGGAAAACTACGTGGCGAATTGGCGGCAATGGGGATTCGAGATAACACGCTACTGTGGTATTGCAGCGACAATGGTGCATTGCCCAAAGTTGGTTCGGCTGGTTCGTTCAGAGGCAAGAAGGCCAGCGTTTATGAAGGAGGCCTGTTGGTGCCGGCCATTTTGGAATGGCCCAATCGCTGGAAGCAACCAGCTGTGATTGATCAGCGTTGTAACACGTGTGACATCTTGCCAACCATTTTGGATTCGCTGGGAATTGCGCTGCCCAAGCGTACGTTGGACGGCACCAGTTTATTGCCCCTGCTGGATGGAACTGGAGTTCGCCAGAAACCGCTGGGCTTTTGGGACTACCAAACCGGCGGCATTGGCACTCCGTCTGCAACTTGGATGCAGGAATTGTGGGAAGCACAGCAACAGGGCAATGACTTGCCACCCAATCCGCAAACGGAAGCCACTGTGCAGTTGCCCAATCCACCGCTGGCAACTGGTTCGTTTCCGGGACGAAGTGCCTGGATTCAAGACGACTGGAAGCTGCATCGCACAGAAAAGGATCAATCGGTGGCTTTCGAACTGTACCATTTGGCCAGTGATCCCTTCGAACAAACCGATGTGGCCGAACAGCATCCCGAACAAGTCCAGCAACTACAGCAGCCGTTGCACAACTGGTTACAGTCGGTTGTGCAGAGCTTCAATGGCCAGGACTATCTGCCAGCAGAATAGCGCACAGAAACGCGTCACCACCGCAATCGAACTCGTATCCGGCTTATTTTTGTTGTAAGATCCGGTAGCTTGTGGTGGCAATAACGCATCGAATCGTGAAATTTGCTCGAAGGTAATACGTCATGAAATATCTAACGCTTGGATTGCTGTTGCTGTGGGCGCAAGTGGTAGCTGCCCAACAGCCCAACATACTGTGGATCAGCTGTGAAGACATCGGTCCGCATTTGGGATGTTACGGCTACGCGGAAGCAGATACGCCGCACTTGGATGCACTGGCAGCCCAAGGAGTTCGCTTTACCAACGCGCATACGGTGACGGGTGTGTGTGCCACTTGCCGAGCATCCATGATTACGGGCATGTTCCCCAGTACGTTGGGCAACCAATTCATGCGTTGCAAAGTCGATCTGCCCGAACATGTGAAATTGTTTCCGCAGTATCTTCGCGACGCTGGCTATTACTGTACGAACAATTCGAAAACCGACTACAACATCACGGGCGATCACGGACGGTGCTGGGACGAATCAAGCCGCAAAGCCCATTTTCGGAATCGTTCGAATCCCGACCAACCCTTCTTTGCGGTTTTCAACTTCACCAATACGCATGAAAGCAAAGTGTTTGGTTACAAGAAACCGGACAATCTAAACGAAGCTGAATTGCACGATCCAGACAAGATGACCGTGCCGCCCTACCATCCGGACACCGATGTGGCGCGAACCGACTGGGCGCATTACTATGACAACATTACGTCCATGGACAAAATGGCCAGCGAATTGTTAGCCGAATTGGAAGCAGACGGTCTAACAGACAATACAATTGTCATATTTTGGTCGGACCACGGCGCGGGGCTACCAAGGTGCAAACGTTGGATCTACGAATCAGGAACGCTGGTACCGTTGATCGTCTATATACCGGAAGGTTTGCGAGAAGAATCGCAGGGCGAACCGGGAACCGTGGACGAACGCCTGATTTCCCTGTTTGATCTCGGTCCTACGGTCTTGAACTTAGCGGGAATACCGATCCCCGAACACATGCACGGCCAGCCGTTTTTGGGCAAGAACCTGCCGGATGATCGCAGGTATCTGCACACTATTCGCGACCGCATGGATGAACGCTATGACATGATGCGTGCCGTGCGCGACGACCAATACAAGTACATTCGCAACTATCAAAGCTACAAGCCGTGGTTCCAAGTGATCAATTACATGGAGCAGGAACACACGATGAAAGACCTGCGGCGTTTGAACGGCAATTTCCAACTCCGTCCCGAAGCCGCTCAATTCATGGCACCAGCCAAACCGCTGGAAGAATTTTACGACCTCAAGGCCGATCCTCATGAAATCAACAATCTGATTGACAAAGCGGAGAACGATCCTGATTTGATGTCACGTTTGAATCGGTTAAGAAATGCTCACGAAGCTTGGGTCCTTCAGACGCGTGATACCGGGCTCATTCCCGAAGCCGAACTGGACGAACGATCCAAATCCGCGGGGACTCGTTACGCCATTTTGCAAAACGAACAAGCCCCGGACTTGCTGCGAACCTTGATGCAAACCAATCGCTGGGCGTGCGAACCGAAGGGCCAAGTTGCGAACCTGATCCACTCGGCCAATCACGCCGATTCGGCCGTACGCTACTGGGCCGCGACGGGTTTAGGGAATTCAGGCGTCAAGAACGAAGCGACCAAACGCACCGTGATGCGATTGCTGGAAGACGAAAACGGTTCGGTCCAAGTCGCCGCAGCTCGAGCAGCCTGGCAACTAGACTATTCGCCTGAATGGGTTCAGAAGACGCTGGATGATGCTGCCAGATCCGACAACGAATTTTTGTCGCTGGCGGCCATGCAAGTCATTGACGAAATGGACAAAGACGCGGAAGGACTCATGGAAACGGTGCGGTGGGTGCGAGCAAACGGCAAGCCGTATCCGGTGCGAGTAGCCCAATACCTATTAGGTGAACCTCCGGGATAGTATTTTCATTCGTCTTGTTTTTGCGACACGCTTTGTGTTACCGGTTTGCCTCAGTTCGCAGTGCCGCCTTCGTTGGTAGTCTTGCCATCGTTCGTAGTCCCGCCTTTAGGCGGAAAAGACTGCAGGCAATTCCGCCTAAAGGCGGGACTACCAACGGCTACAGGCGACTGCAAGCCGATCAGCCAACTAGAAATTTCTGATGATTACTCATCATGTCTCGTTATCATGAAACGACGAACCGGTCCGACGGGGGCCTAGTGAAGAAGGAACATTGTGAACACCAGACGCTTAGGAAATTCGGAGATCGAGTTGACCACGGTTGGAATTGGCACTTGGGCCATCGGCGGTGGCGATTGGAAGTTCGGTTGGGGCGCGCAGGACGAACAAGAAGCGGTGCAGGGAATTTTGCGAGGCGTCCAGCTGGGGATCAACTGGATTGATACGGCCGCCGTCTATGGCAATGGTCGGTCCGAAGAGATTGTAGCCAAGGCATTGCAGCAGATTCCTGCGGATCAACGACCGTTGGTGGCGACTAAGTTTGGCCGAGTGATCCAGGCGGATGGTTCGATTCAAGCCATCATCAAGGCCGATAGCATTCGGCGCGAATGCGAAGCCAGCCTGCGCAGATTGCAGACCGATTGCATTGATCTGTATCAGATGCATTGGCCGCAGCCGGACGAAGACATCGAAGAAGCATGGACCACCATGGTGCAGCTGAAGCAAGAAGGCAAGGTGCGGCACATTGGCGTGTCCAATCATTCGGCAGCACAGATGGCTCGCTTACAAACCATCCATCCGATAACGTCGCTACAACCTCCCTACAGCATGTTGGTGCGAGGAATCGAAGATGACATCTTGCCCTACTGCCAGGCCCATTCGATTGGCGTTGTCTGCTATAGCCCCATGTACAAGGGCTTATTGACGGGCAAATTCGATGCGCAGCGCGCGGCCGCATTAAGCGAAGATGACCATCGTTCGCGAGATCCACAGTTTCAAAGTCCGGCGCTGGAAAAAAATCTTCAGTTCGTAGAAAGCCTCAAGACCGTGGCCGCAGATGCAAATGTCAGCGTCGCTCAGCTGGCGATTTTGTGGACGCTTCGAAACGAAGTTGTCACGTCCGCCATCGTCGGCGCCAGAAGCCCCAAGCAAATCGAAGAAACCGCGGCGGTTGGTTCGCTGCAATTGAACCAAGACGTTGTTGGGCAATTGAACAAACTGTTAGAAGCACGTTCTGCCAGTTAGCCTGAAAACGGCCGCGTAAGAAAATGCCGATCATTTGTGCTAGCAACGCGATCCAAGCGAACGTAGCTCGCGTAAGATTCGTTAGATTCGCTACATTCCTGTCGCATCGGACAGCCAGATGTGGCGAGGAACGAAATGGTTCGCAATGATTTCGGAAAATCGTAGCAACCGGCGCAAGTGCGATTGGTGACGCAATGCGTTGTCGCAAGTGCCTTCTGTTTCACGGTTTACGACTGCACGAACGTTGTAGTCGGCTCTGTCGGTAGGTTGATTATGGTCGTTTTACACGGCGAGTCCGACATGACTGTTGAAAGTTTCTAAAGTAATACCCCCTGTCGAATCGAAACTTACTTTCGGAAGGCAACACGTCACAAGCAATTTCACATTGCCGCGTGAGGTGTCGTTTTCTGCAGGGGGGGTACCTGCCTAAGGCGTTCTGCCTTGTTCCATTTTCGCGTCTTGTCCATTGGACCAGTCCGCAAATGGTGCGCAAGTTTCTCCCTTGTTGATGCAACCGTCATGGTTGGCCATGAAGTCTGCTGTTCGAATCGATGGATCGACGCGACAGCGGCAATCAATTTGTGGTTGGCTTAGTACGGCTTGTATTTGTTTTGAGGGTTCGCATTCGGATGGAACCGAATCCACACCCTCGTCGAAGCGAATTAGTGTAGCGTAAGGCCCCGACCCAGAATATCGATATTGGTTACAGCGTGATCTCGAAGGATTGAGTTCATTGTGACCGGATAGCGGTACTTGGGGGCTTAAACTGCAGTATTGACTAATAAGAAGTTGCTACTGCTCAAGGTTAATTCAACGTGGAGCAATGGAGAACCTGTGATGAAGGTCTTCACAACTGGTCAGGTCGCTAAGATCTGCAAAGTGGCCCCGCGCACTGTCAGCAAGTGGTTCGACTCGGGCAGGTTAAAAGGATACCGTATTCCGGGATCCCAAGACCGCCGTATTCCTCGTGAATACTTGATCCAGTTCTTGAAAGAGCACGGAATGCCTTTGGGTGACCTTGAAGACGAGGCCATGGCCAAAGTCTTGATTGTAGCCCAGGATCAAGTTCTGATCGAGAATTTACGTCGGGAACTACCACCCGAAAAGTCGTTCCGAGTCGCCGTCGCGGCGAGTGGTTTCGAAGCCGGTATTCAGGCTGAGAGCTTTCACCCCGACTGCATTATTGTGGATTTTTCAATTGGAAAAGTCGAAGCGTTGCAGATTTGCCAAAACCTGCGTCGCAATACCGAATTTTCCAAGACGATTCTGATCGCTCTGCTTCCCGACGACGGAAGTACCATCAGTTTCGATCGATCTGCAATCAACGAAACGTTCAAGAAGCCGTTTGACGCCGCGTTGTTGGCTGAACGACTTCGAACGCTGATTGGTGCCAAAAAGGAGCTTGTCTAGAACCGTCGCAAGGCGTTTCTAATACTCTTCGCCGATCCTGCACAACCCGTCGTAGCTAGACCCCTACGGCGGATAATTTTCTGAATATAAAATGCTTGGGTGATCAAGTCATTGATCATGGGACGGTTCCGAGTTTTACGCTCGGCCGTCCGTCCCCATGCATTCTCTTGTTGTTGTGCCACTCACTTTTCCCGATCGATTGTTGGTTAATTTAACCACGCGCGCTGCGGTTCCTTCGATGCGAACATGCCAACTTCCGCAATGCCGCTCGATTCAACCACAACAGGGAATACTACGTTCGCAGCCCTTACCACAGGAAATTTGGTTCCGCCATGAGCGAATTCAGTCATTTCACGCCCGATGGAAAAAGCCGCATGGTCGACGTTGGCCACAAACCCACGACCACGCGGATGGCGCGAGCTTCCGGAATGGTCACCATGCAGCCAACCACATTACAGCTGATTCAATCTGGTTCGGCCGCCAAAGGTGACGTTTTAGGAGTGGCGAGATTGGCCGGCATTATGGCCGCCAAGAAAACAGACGATTTGATTCCGCTGTGTCATTCGCTGCCGTTGAGTAGTTGCGAAATTGATTTTGAATTTGTCGAACCGAATGCATTGCGAATCGAAGCCACCGCCAAGACCGTCGCACAAACCGGTGTCGAGATGGAAGCGTTGACCGCGGTGTCCATTGCCGCACTCACGGTGTACGACATGTGCAAAGCCGTTGATCGAGCGATGGAGGTGCATTCGATTCAGTTGGAAGAAAAGTTGGGTGGCAAGAGTGGCCATTTTCTTCGCGGTTCGTAAAGCATGGTTCGTTCGCCAAATTCGGTTCGCGCCGTTCGTTTTGAAAAATAGCAGGTTGGAAACATGAGCCAAGTCATTGAACCCACCAATCCCATGCAAGCTGCCGTGCAGACGTTATACCAACCCATTGAACATGAATTGGCCATGGTAGAACGTCGGCTTGCAGATGAACTTCACAATCAGCATCCCTTTGTCGACGAACTGCTGTGTTACGGCGGACAATTGGGCGGCAAACGATTACGTCCTGCGTTGCTGCTGTTAGTCGCAAAGTCACTGGGCACCGTAGCAGACGAACACATCACTTTGGCCGCCGTAGTGGAAATGATTCACACCGCCACGTTGGTCCACGACGATGTTTTGGACGAAGCCAATACGCGTCGCCACCTAGCCACCGTGAACGCTCGCTGGAACAACGAAACCAGCGTCCTGCTGGGCGATTTTCTTTTTTCGCAAGCGTTTTTCATGGCAGCCACACTCTCCAGTACCTACGGCTGTCGTCGCATTGGTCAGTCTACCAATATCGTGTGCGAAGGCGAACTGAAGCAGATTGCCAGCCGAGGCCGGCATGATCTGACCGAAGCAGCTTACTTTGACATCATCAACGGCAAAACGGCTGAGCTGTGCATGTGCCACCCACCTGGGATCCTACTACGCTTGCCCAGATCCGCAACAGGTTGCTCGGCTGGAACAATACGGCCGCTCGCTGGGCATGGCATTTCAAATTGCCGACGATCTGCTGGATCTATTGGGTGACGAAGCGAAAACCGGCAAGTCTTTGGGGTCGGACCTGGAAAAGCAGAAGCCAACGTTGCCCATCATTTTCGCCTATCAGCAGCTATCCGCCAACGAACAAAGCGAATTTGTCCGCTTGTTGGAATCTGATTCGCGCGATCGGCATCAACAAATTGTGCAAGCAGTGGAAGCATCAGGCGGGTTCGCCTACGCTCGTGCCACCGCCGAAAAAATCGCCAACCACGCAGCAACTCAATTGGACCAACTAGAACCATCCGATTGCCGCGACGTATTGCAATCACTTTGCCATTTTGTGGTCGCCCGATCGGCATGACAGCATTCGCTGGATGATTCTTCGCCTGTCAAAGCTCGCCTCTTTGGGGCGGTGCCATTGACTGCAATTAACAACGTCACGCAACGGTTAGTTTTTCCAAGGATGCTTCGGTAGATTGAGACAGAAGCTGTTCGCCTTTGCCGGTTCGAATCGCGAATTGCCAAAACAGCGCGGGCCGAACCAGAAATTCCAGCGCCGTCGAACTCAACAGTCCGCCAATGATCACGGTCGCCACGGGATACAAGATTTCCTTACCTGGTTCGCCCGCCGCCATGGCCAATGGCACCAAGCCAATTCCCGACGTCAAGGCGGTCATCAACACTGGTGCCAAGCGATCCAAGCCCGCTTTGATGATCATTTCCGCAGACCACGTTTCGCCTTCGTGTTCCACCAGATGCAAATAGTGATTGATCAGCAAAATGCCGTTTCTGGAAGCAATTCCACACAAAGAAATAAAGCCCACCATGCTGGCAATGGTCAGTGTCTGGCCTGTCCAATACAACGCCGCCACCGCTCCGATAAACGCCATGGGCAACGCCACCATGACTTGCAACGCCAAGTTGATGGAACGAAACATTTTGAACAGCACCAAGAAAATTCCGGCCAGCGACACCAGGAATAGGATCTGGATCATGCGCGAGGCCGACGCTTGGCTTTCAAACTGTCCGCCGTAATCCACAAAGTAACCGGTCGGCAAATCCGCCACTACGGGACCGACTGCCAACTTGATGTCATTCACCACGTCCACCAGTCCTCGATCTTGAACGTTACACTGAATGGTAATGCGTCGCCGCACTTGTTCTCGACTAATGGAATTCGGACCACTGGATTCGTATATATTGGCCACGTCTTCTAGTTTCACCACCGAACCGTCGGGCACATTGACGGTTAGACGTCGCAGTTCGTCCAAGTTTTCTCGAAACGCTTCGTCCATTCGTACTAACAAGTCGAATTGACGCTGTCCGTCCAAGACTTGCGAAACGACTTCGCCTTGCATGGCCGTTTCCACAAATTCGTTGATGTCGTTGCGACGTAGGCCAAATCGAGCCAACTTGGCGCCGTCCGCTTCAATGCGCAGCTGAGGAACGTTGACTTGCTGTTCCACTTGAAGATCTCGGACACCGTCCACACCGGCGATGGCTTGTTTGAATTTTTCCGCCTCGCGCCGAAGTGTATCCAAATCGTCGCCGTACAGTTTGATAGCAACTTGCGCTTTCACGCCAGACAGCATGTGCGAAATCAAATGCGCCAATGGTTGTTCCACACTGGTCACAATACCCGGCACATCCGCCAGCGCTTCACGAATTTGTTCCAACACTTCTTCACGAGTTTCTTCGGCGTGCGGGTCAATCGAAGCAATGTACTCAGACGCGTTCACGCCTTCCACATGTTCATCCAATTCCGCTCGTCCCGACTTTCGCACCAGTGCGCTGATGGCCGAAACTTTTTCCAAGCGACGTTCTACTACTTGGTTCACTTCCATCGATTTGGCCAGCGATGTCCCCGGTGGCAAGATGACGTTCACCTGCACCGCTCCTTCATTGAACGGCGGTAGAAAATCGCTTTCCAAGCGGAACAGTGCCAGCGACGATATGATCACGGCTACTCCGGCAATGGTCAAAACAACTCCGGACCACCGCAGGCTGCCGCCCATGACAAATGCCGCCAATTTCTTCAGCTGCCGCAACAACCAACCGTCTGACTCTGCGTGATTGGATCGACTGACCTGTTTTCCTAATAACAAATAACTCAACACGGGCGTAACGGTCAGCGACACCAACAATGACGACACAATCGACACGATATACGCCACTCCCAGCGGAGCGAACAAACGGCCTTCCATGCCTTCCAGTGCAAACAGCGGCAAGAAAACCAAGACCACAATCATGGTGCCATAGACAATCGAATTGCGAATTTCACAACTCGCTTCATACACCACCACCAGCGCGGACTTGGGATTGGACGATTGCCGATTTTCCTTCAAACGCCGAAAAATATTTTCCACGTCTACAATCGTCGTCGACCAATTCTCCCATGGCGACGGCCAATCCGCCCAAGGTCATGGTGTTGATGGACAAGCCAAACCAGCGAAAAACCAAAATGGTAATCACAATGGACAGCGGGATGGCGGTCAGCGTGATGAAGGTGGTACGGAAGTTCAGCAGAAAGACAAACAAGATGATCAGCACCAAGATACTGCCGTCGCGCAAGGCTTCCATCACGTTGGCGATGGCCAGGTCAATAAACGCCTTTTGCTGATACAGATTGGGCAGCAGACGAATATCGGATGTCATGGAAGCTTCTAATTCGGCCAGTGCTTGCGTCACCTCTTGGGTGACTTGGCGAGTGTCCGCGTCGGGCTGTTTGTTGATGGTCAACACCACGGCCGGTCCGCCGGTAAACGATGATTCGGCGGTTTCGTCGGTTCGCACAAAGGCCGAACTGTCGCCTCGTTTCACTTGCGGCCCTTCCACCACGTGGGCCACTTGATGCAAACGAACCGATTGTCCGTCTCGATAATGCACCACGATATTTTTGATTTCATCCACGGTGCGAACGCGTCCCAAAGATCGAACCAGCAGTTCGTTGGGGCCTTGTTCGTCCAGATAACCGCCAGCGCCGTTTTGATTGCTTTCGCGCAGAGCGGTTTTGACTTCGTCCAGGGTGACGTCAAAGCGAACCAATTCGTTGGGATCCACCAAGACTTGAAATTGTTTGCGTTGGCCACCCATGGTGATCACTTGCGCCACGCCGGGAATGGTCAGAAGTCGCTGCCGCACGACCCAATCCGCCATGGTCCGCAGCTCGAGCGGATCGGTGGAGCCATCTTGGCTGATCATCCCCACAATCATGATCTGCCCCATAATGGACGAAATAGGTGCCAGATGAGGTTTCACGCCCGGCGGTAGTCTGTCTCCGACCACGCTGATTCGTTCGTTCACCACTTGGCGATCGTCGTAGATATTGGTGCCCCAATCGAATTCGACATAGATCACGCTCAGACCAACACTAGAACTACTGCGAACCGCTTGCACACCCGTCGCACCGTTCAACGAAGCTTCCAGTGGAAGCGTCACCAGTGACTCCACTTCTTCCGGAGCCATCCCCGGCGTCTCGGTCAGAATGACCACGCGAGGACGATTCAGATCCGGAAACACGTCAATGGGCAATTGCATCGCTTGCCAACCACCGTAACCAAGCAGCAACAATGCAAACGCCAACGTGAGCACGCGATTCTGTAACGCAAAGCGAATGAATCCGTTTAACATAGCGGCCTATCTTTTTTGGCTAAGGCAATTCTAGGAACGGAAGAATAAGACTGATTAATGGACGTGCCCGGCATGAGGATCAATGGCACCCGACTTATTCTTCAACGCCAAATGCATTTGATAGGCACCTTTCCCGGCAATGACGTCACCGGGCTTGATGGTGCCATCGTTGGAGACGACCACTGCTCGCGCATCTTTGTATTCGACATGCACCGCCACTTGATGAAAATGGTTGCCTTCTTGCTGGTAGACGTAGAATTCGGCATTGTCGCGAACCACGGCTTCCACCGGCAAGACAATTCGATCTTGCCACGTTTCGACTGGTACCTGCAGCTCCAGCCGCTGGCCTGGATTGTACTTCCACGACACGAATCGATTGCCGTCCGGCCCCATTCGATCCAAAGCCACTTCGTTCGGCAACGTGACATAAAACAAAAACGCGCGGCTATCCGGATCAATACGATCTGACAAATACAATAGTTCCAAGTTCGAAATCGATTCTCCCGATGCGGTCGCAAGTTTGGCGGACAAGCGATGGCCCGACGCCGCCACTTGCCGCAGTTGAGCCGCGTCATCTTCGAAAGCGCGACCTTCAATATACAATTCGCAGTGATCGCCCAGCACACACAGCAATTCGCCCGCGTCAACGTATTGACCAGGGTGAACGTTTAGTTTCTGCACGTGGTACAAGTGATCGTCCGAACAAGAATGGTGTTCCGGATCATGGGCCGGCGAAGCCACACCAACGAATTGCAGCAAACGATGTTCGCGGACAATGTCGTCGATCTGGGATTCCGTCAAACCGTGCAACACCAGCGCTTGCCGTTCCGCCAGCAATGACGCTTGCAGTTTCTGGCGTTCGTATTTTTGTTCCAAGATTCGGCGACCAGCGATGACATCTTCTCCCACTTGCGTCAACCGAGCAATCTCGCGATCGACGACGGCCAAACTTTCGGCCGTCCGCAGGAAATCTCGTTGCGCCGCCACCAAGTCTTCATGGGTCAAACGAATCTGGAACAGCGACGTCGCTTCCGGAACTGCTTGGCCTTCAATGATGCGAATTTCACTGATCACGCCCGACAGCGGCGCGGTAATCTGCAACTGGCTGCGTCCCGGCCGTTCGACCACCATAGCCGGCAAAGAAATTGTCCGTTCGAATCGGCCCACCGAAACCTTCAGCGGTTCAAAGCCAATGTTTTTCAGTCCAGATGAACTCAATTCAATGGCCGTCTCTTCGTCATGATCGTGCGTCGGTTTCAAACCGCCCTGCTGACGAAACAATTCGAACGGATCATCATCGTGGTCATGATCACCATGGTCATGACCATGACCATGATCGTGCTCGGCAGATCCCTCCGACGAAGACGAATTTACATACTTGGTGACCACGGTGCACGTCGCCGCTCCACGGCCCCAGCGTCAACGCAGCAATGGGAAGTGCGATCCCCCAATAAATGCTGCGACTATGCCCACTACGTTGCGACTCGCCGGTTTCTGATTCATGCCAGTCCCCAATCTGTTGTCAGTCTGTCGAGAAATCTCAGTTCGCCGACCGGGCCGAATGAGCGATGTCCCACTGTTCCGTTCGAGAATATCGGCCTGCCTCGCACAGACGCACGAACTTAAACCCATTCTAAGGATTGGCAAACCTAGTTGAACAGTGCCGAATTCGCAGACAGCACTGACTTTCGGCGCACGACAACTAATTCGCTTTCTGATAAACGTCTTGGTCCAAACCGGTTGCGGATCTGGTCCGGTTTCCAAGGCCGCCAGGCTTCAACAGAAGCACGAAATAACCTCAAACCTGATCGGACGACGAACTGCCATCGTTCGCCAGGTAGCATGGGCCCACGGCCCGTGTTTGTGCATACGTCTACCACACCGAGACTAGGTTACCGTATTCGGCCATCTCACGGGCCGTTCTCACGGGCCATTCTCACGGGCCGTTCTCACGGGCCGTTCTCACGGGCCATGGGCCCATGCTACGAGTGATCGACGCTGCACGCAATTGACGGTACACGGCGACACTATACGTCTTGGTCCAAACCGTTTGCGGATCTGGTCCGGTTTCCAAGGCCACCAGGCTTCAACAGAGGCACGAAATAACCTCAAACCTGATCGGACGACGAACTATCATCGTTCGCCAGGTAGCATGGGCCCACGGCCCGTGTTTGTGCATACGTCTACGACGCCGAGACTAGGTTACCGTATTCGGCCATCTCACGGGCCATTCTCACGGGCCGTACTCACGGGCCATGGGCCCATGCTACGAGTGATCGACGCTGCACGCAATTGACGGTACACGGCGACACTAAACGTCTTGGTCCAAAACGTTTGCGGATCTGGTCCGGTTTCCAAGGCCACCAGGCTTCAACAGAGGCACGAAATAACCTCAAACCTGATCGGACGACGAACTATCATCGTTCGCCAGGTAGCATGGGCCCACGGCCCGTGTTTGTGCATACGCCTACGACGCCGAGACTAGGTTACCGTATTCGGCCATCTCACGGGCCATTCTCACGGGCCGTACTCACGGGCCGTTCTCACGGGCCGTACTCACGGGCCGTTCTCACGGGCCGTTCTCACGGGCCATGGGCCCAGGGCTTTAAGGGTGTGTCAGTTAGGTCAGTCCTAGCAGTTTGGCGGTCGATATGTGCTTGGAGGGTACATTGCGCGAGCGGTTTGGCTTTTTCTTCTTTGGGCCACGGCGAGATTTTCGATATTCAGAAAGATCAATCGACCTGGCGATCTTTTTCAATAGTGATGCCAACCCCTTGGTCGTGGTCGGGATCAGTTCGTCCCATTCTTGTGGTGTGATCGCGATTAACATTCCTTCGGTCTTGTCCGAGACATTCTTGGAGACGTGGAAGTGACTGACCTCCACAACTTCGTCTTCATCATGCACCGAGAACAGCGACGCGAATATCACTTGACGCATATTGAACGCTAACATCGAAAGACAGAACAAGAACGTCGCAGCTTGAGGATGCCCGATACCTGGATGCTCGCATGTGAGCGTCATCTGCAAAACATTGAATGCAGTTTCTTCTTCCCAATGATGACGATACAAACTCGCAACGTCCTCGGCGCAAACGTCGCTCGGTAGATTTGTCAGAATGTGAATCTCTACGTCGCCATCGCGTGTCGGCTTGTCCAGCTTCACCGTGATCCGCCGAACGCTCATGGCATCTTCGGCAGCGGATAACTTCATGGCTTGTTCGTACACAACGCCTGTACTGATGCGTCCGATGCGTTCGCGTTTACCCAATAAAACGCCCTTCAAACGTCCGTGTTGGCGGATCGCAAAGAAACCTTTGGCCGCTGCGATGCCGCCAAGAAACGGCACGACACCTGATGAATGGCGAGTCAACGGCGATCACCTCACATTCCTCATCGAAAACCAACACGTTGACTCTTGTGAATGTCCATCGATCAAGACGTAGGCACGATCGAACAGTTGTCGTTGCATATCATATCTGGCGACAACCTTGCCTGGCAGCGGAGCCCCTTTGGCCTCGCGAAGAACCTTCAATCGTTTATCGCTCTTGGCGAGCACATTCCCATCGACGCTCAAACAGCGATAACTGGGCAGCAATTCCCAGGGTTGAAAATCCAGAGCGTCTTGCAGAGCGATCGCTTGCTCTGCGGAGTGTTTGACAATCGCTTCGCTGACCTTCGGTTCAACTCCCTTAGTCTTCTCGTAGAACGATTGGACACTGACTTCGAGTTCTTCCTTATGCTCTTTGTACGCTTGATTTAGGTTATCGCTAAAGTTCAGCGCGACATCAGCGACGGTCATGGCGACGGCTTGAAACGTAGCGATATAGTCATACTGGGCTTGGCGATTGTTCTCGAAGATATCGTTGATGTGGCTCCCCAAGAAATCCTGCGTTAGCATTCGAGTCATGACAGCAAACGGTGCCTTCTCTACAAAACGATCAAAAACCTCAGACGACATCGCGAACCTCCGTGTAGCGAAATAACACGGAATACACGAAAAACGCCAACCGCGATACCCTTAAAGCCCTGGGCCATGGGCCTATGCTACGAGTGATTGACGCTGCGCGCAATTGACGGTACGCGGCGACATGCGGTGCATTCTATATGGTTGACGTTTTTTTCTAACCGCTGGTACAGCGTGGTCGAAGGAGACGAACGTGCAGCATCGTCAGTTAGGATGCGCGTGCAAACGTATGAATGGAACGTCAATCACGAAACAGTGGCAGGCGAATACTGCCCAAGAGAGCCGTCATGGCTCAAAACGAGAAAAGTGGAGGATAGGGGACTCGAACCCCTGACCTCTTGCATGCCATGCAAGCGCTCTCCCAGCTGAGCTAATCCCCCAAAGAACGATTAATGTCCTCTGGTAATGGCAAAACGGTATCACTCGTGAACTATATTGTCAAGGGAAGGCCCGGCTCCATTTTCTTGCGATTGCGTTTGCACGGGTTTTTACAAATAAACAGCCTTTGCAGCTCAGCACACTGGGGTAGGGCTCGCTGACAAATCGTTCCGGAAACACGCTTTGAGATTCCCTCTGGTAGTTCAGAAAATCGCCGACGGGCGAGGTTGATTCGAAAGTCGGTAATGAAACGCTGGATAGTGAACATTGTGAAGCTGGTTGTGCCGCTGGCGCTGATCGGTTGGCTGTTGGTCAAGACGTGTCGTTCGGATTCCGACGCGTTCGAACAACTTGCGCAGAGCGAAAAACACTACGGCATTATTGCCGGTTCGCTGGCGCTGCTGGTAATGGCCAATGTAGTGGCGTTCTGTCGATGGTATGTCTTGATCCGAGCGCTCCAATTGCCGACCACTCTTTGGGACGTTTTGCGATTGGGCTTTTTGGGGTTTCTGTTGAATTTTGTCGGGCCGGGGCAAGTTGGCGGCGATTTTTTCAAAGCCATCTTGATTGCTCGCGAACAGAAAGAGCGGCGAATGGAAGCCGTGGCGACCGTGTTGATTGATCGAGTTTGTGGGCTTTACGGCCTATTGCTGGTGGCATCGACCGCCTTGTTGTTTTCTGGACTGTACAAGGCGAATCAGACCATGGCCGTCGTCGGCAGCGCGACGTTTGCTTGTACCATCATCGCCACGGTGGGCCTGTTCGCGCTGATGATACCTCGGATTACGAATTCACCTTTCTTCCGCTGGTGTGAACGGTTGCCCATGATCGGAAACATGGTGGAACGACTGTTCTTTGCTCTGAAGTTGTATCAACGACAACGCTGGGAACTGGCTAAAGTGGCAGCCATGAGTGTGTCTGTGCACTTGATGATTGCCACGGGGATTTATTTTTCTGCTGCCGGACTCTTCCAAGACATTCCGTCGTTGGTGGACCATTGGGTGGTTTCGCCCATTGCCGGAGTAGCCGGCGCGTTGCCGCTGACGCCCGCCGGATTAGGAACGTATGAAGCGGCCATGGTCTATTTGTACAACGTAGTGGAAGCGGGAAAATATTTGGATCGAGGTGTCGTGGTGGCGTTGGTGTTTCGGTTGTCTACCATCGCCACAGCGGCCGTGGGACTGGTCTTCTACTTTCGCAAGAAGCAGGAACTACAAGAACTGGTGGACACTGGAGGCCAGGAATCACAGTCGGCAGAACCGCTCGGAATTTCCCGGTAAAACACCTGCCATTTTTTCAATCGAACTAAGCAAACGCATAACGTATCAGCGTTTGTCATGACGTTGTCCCGATTTCTTGCGTTGATGGCGCAATCTTGAAAGTGTCTTCGAACGAACGGCTGCCACGCAAATCTCCTGTCGGTTATGGCGCAGTTGCCGAGCTCGCACGTGCTTGAATCCCCACGATCGAATTCGCCGCAAGTATTCGGGAATTTCGGCTGCGGCGCTCCAGTCGGGAAGTTTCAGCGTAATCAGCATGCCGTCCAGTCGGACAGATGCATGAGTGGCAATGGACTCCAGCATTGCCAACGTTTTGTCAGGCAAAATATTGGCGTCGGTCATCAGCCATTTGAACGTGGCATATTCAGGGCGTTTCAGATCACTGCCTCGTTTTTTGATGTGTGTAAAATTCGGAGATGCCAAAACAGTGGGATGCATTTCGGACGGATCAATTCCGGTGACCAACAGTTGTCGTTCCAGCAATGCTTGGCACGCACCGCCCGGAGCACTACCAATTTCGACACATCGATCGCCCTTGTGCAGCGGCAGTTGAGACCACATCAACGCTTCCTGCATCTTGAGGTAGGCTCGTGAAACCGCGTGTTCAGGAAGCTGGTCCACCGGGAAAAGTCCGCCCGGTTGACGCACGATGTGACTGGACGCTTGGTGCCAGCCTACCCACCAAAGTTGATCGTCAATGATAATGATATCCAACACGACGTCGCCCGTACGAGCTCGACGGTTGATACGGATTTTCTGGTCGCACAATTCGGCGGCAACCGCTTCCTGGGCCACATTCAACGCCAAAGGCGAATCGGCTTCTACACTTAGTGGCGAATCGGTCAGCGACATCGTTTCGCGGTGCCAAACATGGATTTGATCGTAGCGAGTGCCGGCAGCAATGCGGCAGGCGAGCCGAGCTTTGGCCGCATCGCCGTCACCTTCTACTCGACCAATCGAAAAACCGTAGGTTCTGGCGAACGTTGATTTCAGGTCAAAACCGGGCAAGAACGGTCGACCTTCGGTAACTTTGAACGTAAGAAAACCGGTACGAGAAAACGCGAAGCGAAGATTCGGCCAAGTTGCGGCAATTTCCTCCTTGATCGCCGATTCGGCACCAGGTTGCACGCACAAGAAAAGATACTGCAAATTGTCGCTGTTCATGGATTGCTCGGTGGGCAAACGAGGGCGATTCGTCTCCAACAAATGGGAGGTTCGCCAAGAAAGAATTGCTAGATGGTTGCATTCCAGAACCAGATCATGCAATAGGGGCAAAGAAAATTCGTACTATTTGGTTCGTCTTGCGTTTCAAAGTTCTAACGCCGCGGACGGCGAGTCATATCGTACCGTGGACTGATTTGCTAAATTCAAGACTACTTTCAAGACTTCCAACTCGGTCAATTCGTTGGCCCAATTTAACTAACAGGAGCAGTATTGCGTATGTCTATTAAATGTCGATTACTGTCGCTCGCGTTGATATTGTCGAGCGTATTGGGGATGTCAGTGGCATTGGCCGACGACGACGGAGCGGACGATTCGACAGCGTTGTCCATCGGGTCCAAAGCGCCTGGACTGGATATCGAACATTGGGTCAGCGACGGCGAAGGCACGTTCGAGCACATCAAAGAGTTTGAAAAGGGGAAAGTCTACGTGGTCGAATTTTGGGCCACTTGGTGTGGACCGTGTGTGCGCAGCATGCCGCACTTGGCGGAACTACAAGAAAAGTATGGCGAACAAGGCGTCACGTTGATCAGCATCAGCGACGAAGATCTGGATACGGTCACTGATTTTCTGGGAAAAAAAGTGCCGAATTCGAACAAAACGTATGGTGAACTGACCAGCGTCTATTGCTTGACCACCGACCCAGATCGTTCGGTCAGCAAAGACTACATGGAAGCCGCCGGACAAAACGGTATTCCCACTTGTTTCTTGGTAGGCAAAGACGGACGCATTGAATGGATTGGCCATCCCATGGAACTGGACGATCCGGAGAGGGGCGACGTGCTCAAGAAAGTACTGAATGATTCGTGGGATCGAGAAGCGGCGGCCAAGCAAGTCCGAGCAAAGCAAGAACTCAATTTGTCCATGATGCGCATGGGACAGCTGCTTGACACCGGAAAAGTCGACGAAGCACTGGGGATCTTGAGCAAACTGATCGACAATACAGATGATGTAGCCATGGTCGCTCAGCTGAAGAACATTCGTTTCCGAATTCTCATGATGCAAGGCGGCGATGCCGCGATGGAAGCCATTGAAAAAATGGCGGAAGCCAGTGGCGATGATGCTCAGCAGTTGAACGAAATAGCGTGGAACGCTTTTCAAATGCTAAATCGAATGCCCAGTTCGGACGAAAAACTGGTTGCCGCAGCTCTGGGTGTTGCCGAAAAAGCAGCCAAAGTCGCTCCGGAAGATGGCAGCGTATTGGACACGCTGGCGCATCTTGTTCACTTCAACGGCGATTTAGACCGAGCGATCGAATTGCAAACCAAGGCAGTCGAATTCAGCGCCGATCCGCAATTGAAGCAAATCACCAGTCGCTTCTTGAAGCAATTGCAGGACGAAAAAGAAGAAGCCGACGAAGAAGCGAACGAAGAGTAATCTTCCACGCGAAAAAGATGGCATCGCCAAGCGAACGATTTTCAAAGTCGTTCGCTTTTTGTTTGCGCGTGCTGTTGTCCGTAGATTCCGCGTGACCGGAATTTTCGTTCCGGAAGTACTCGGCCAGACGCAACTCCAGTGTCGGTGCCACCGTATCTTGTTTCCAAACGTGATACAATCTGGAAGCGGCCATGCGGTCCAATGTCCGGGGACTTCTGAGAAAACAGTTTCTTCCAGTTAGGTGATCATCATGCGTTTGGTAGCTGCGATCTTGGCAATCATGACTTTTCTTTCCGCACGTGATGGCGGAGTTGACACCAGAACAGGTTGTGGTGGTGGCGAATCGGAACAGTTCAGAATCCAAAAAGCTGGCCGCTTACTACCTGAAAATGCGAGGTGTCCCCAGCGAAAACGTGATGACGCTGGATGTACCCGCCACAGAAACGATTGCTCGAGAAGAATTCGAAAAGAAGGTTCGCCCCTATGTGCAATTGTGGCTGAAACAGAAAGACCCGAGTAACAAGATTCGTTGCTTTGTGACGTTTTGGGATGTGCCGCTAAAAATCGAAGCTGCTGAAAGCGATACCCTTTCGCAGGAATTGATGGAATTTCTTTCGCAAGAACGCAAACTTCGAATCGACCGTCTGAACGCAGGACTGCAACGCTTGGCAACGCTGGCCGGAGGCACCGAAGCCGCTGCTACCATTCCGGACGGCGAAGCCATCGACCAGATTCAAGATGCTGCCATGAAAGCGTTTGAAGCGCCAAGCAAGCGGATCGCGGCGGCCTCGGGTGAAGAACAAGCCAGCGCTAACGAACAGCTACGCGACCTATTGATCGCGATCGCGGGACTGCAGTCCTGGCAGCAGAGTATTCGTTCGCAAGCGAAAGCCTCTTCCACGGCCAATCCGCAAGTGATTCAACAGTTGGCAGCCATGACGGGGCGCTTGTCAGGCCAACAAGAAGGCCGCATGCTGATTGAGTCTCTGCCGTTGAGCTTAGAACGAGAGCAGCAGGTGTTGATTTTGGCTGAACAGATGCTGGGATTAATCGGTTCCGTTCGCTGGATTGATAGCGAAGTGGAAATGCTACAGCGAAATGAAACGTATTCCAGTTTTGATAGCGAATTAGGCCTGGCAGCCAGCAGCGATTATCCTTTGGTGCGCTGGCAACCAAATTATCTTCGCGCCAATTTTGATTATTCGGCCATGCGATCCTTTCGCCCGTCCCACATGGTTTCTCGAATTGACGGTCCTTCGTTCGATATTGCTCGACGCCTGATAGACACGGCCATGGAAGTAGAAAAGACAGGTTTGGAAGGCAAGGTCTACTTGGACAGCCGAGGCTTAGCGGGAACGGCTGGTCCGCCATCGATTGATGCGAATTTTGACAAGTCACTGGTGCAAGCAGAACAATTGTTGAAGACCTACACCAAGATGGAGGTCATTCTGGACACTCGGCCCGAACTATTCAAAGAAGGCGATTGCCCCAACGCGGCGTTGTATTGCGGTTGGTATTCACTAGCCAAGTATGTCGACGCGTTCACCTGGAATCCCGGCGCGATTGGCTTTCACATTGCCAGTGAAGAAGCCAAAACGCTGCGAGACGCCAACAGCCAGGTCTGGTGCAAACGCATGTTAGAAGATGGCGTATCTGCCACGCTGGGACCGGTTTACGAACCGTATACCCAAGCGTTTCCTGCTCCGGATGAATTCCTGTTGCTGTTAGTCAGCGGTCGTTATTCGTTGGCCGAATGTTACTATCGCACGGTTCCACACGCTTCGTGGACGCTGACCTTGATCGGCGATCCACTGTATCGTCCCTTCGCCAAGAATCCACAACTGAATGTAGACGCCCTGCCCGCTCGGTATAAGCTGTTAGTCACAGGCCAGCTGTAGTCGGCAAACACCCGCATTCCAAGCGTCATGGGCAATCGATGGTCGTTGGCTTTTCAACAGAAAACCAACGACGCGCGAATCTACAAATTGTCTTAACGACCTTTTCGCCGGACCAATCCCAGCATTGCCATGCTGGCCAGAACCAAGACCGTCGTGCTAGGTTCGGGAACCGTGGTCACGTGGTTTGCAATGACCGTATCAAAGTCAAAGCCATCCCGGCTGGAAGACGTGTTGACAAGCTTGAGAAACTTGAACCCTTCCCCGGTGAAAGTGAGTTCGCGTTCCGTGGTACCGCCCACCACGGCGCCTAGCATTGAATAATCGATCCCGTCGGCCGATGCATACGCGACCACCGTTTCGTCAATGTCAATCGGATCTCCGCCTTCTTCGACGTCCATAAACGTCAAGGCTCCCGTTCCGCCACGGAATTCATATCCGTCCGAGATTTCGAGTAACAACGCTGTTCCAATCGGAGTATTGTCGAAGGTGACTCCGCCTTGATCCGCGATAGAAAGATCGCCAGATCCAAAAATCACACCGCCAGAACCGGTGGACATGTAGAAGCCTTGACTGAACCCGACGCTGCATAACATGAGCGCCATTCCAAGAGCCATGTAAGTGGTGTGTTTCTTCACGAGCCGTCTCCAATACAACTTCAAATGCTGGTAAAAATCTAAGTGTAAAAACGTCGCTGGAGTGGCTAAACGCGACCGTGCACAAAAAAGCGAGATAGGGCCGCGTCCTTGAGCCACTTTGCCAACCGACCTGCACGTTCAATCAATGTGCTAGATCTGCTATCGCTCGTCAAGCACCGGACTGACGTCACTGCCGTTTTTCCCGGAATCAAAATTTCTACTTTTTTCCTTGGCTTATTTTGTAATCGGTTTAGTGACATCCATCAAGTCCAGCCAAAAAAATGCAATTCGTGTAACCGCTATGGACGTCTTGACCACCTGTTCCTGGACGAAAACAAAGCAGTTTTGGAAGCATTCGCATGTATTCGGCGGAAAACCAGATAATTCAAGCGGCAAGGGCGGGTGACCGAGATGCGTTTGCGGAAATTGTTCGACGCTATCAGAGACTACTCTGTTCAGTGGCGTATGCCACAACGGGCAGTTTGGAGTCGAGCGAAGAAGTTGCGCAAGAAGCGTTCCTTGTGGCTTGGAAGTCGTTAAAGGATCTGCGCGAACCAGACAAGATCAGACCCTGGCTGTGTGGCATCGTTCGCAACTTGGCGAAGAATCGTCAACGTCGCACTCAGCGCGACGTCCTGTCGCAAGCAAGTCCCTTGGAGGCGAATGACACGTATTCTTCGGATGTGATCGAACCGCTGGAGTCGTCGATCGCGCACGAGGAAGCGGAATTGCTGGACCGAACGTTACTTTCGCTGCCGACACACTATCGCGAACCACTGATCTTGTTCTATCGCGAACAGCAATCGATCACCAAGGTCGCCGAACTGCTGGAACTTTCGCCCAACACCATTAAACAACGTCTAGCTCGAGGTCGACAAATGCTGCGCACTGAAATCGCGGCGGTTGTGGAACGAGGGCTTCTGCAAAGCGCTCCCGGTGCCGCGTTTACGCTGGGAGTCTTGGCAGCGCTGCCGGTCATGTCCGGTTCGGCGAAGGCGGCAACCGTTACTGTAGCGAGTGCGAAAGGAATAACTGCTATGAATGCAGCTGGATGGTCAGGAATTGTCGGTATCATTTTAGGACCGCTCGGAGGTCTTCTCGGTAGCTGGTTTGGCTACCACATGTCCATCAAGGCCGCTCGGTCCGAACGCGAACGTTCATTTATTCGCCGACAAGCTGTTGTGCTGTTGGTTCTGATTGGCACGTTCAGCGCCGCCATCATCGGTCTCCTGTTGGCCCGCGACTGGTTGCTGCAAGATCCATGGCGTTTGACCATTGCCATTACAACATTGGCAATAGGATATGTCGCCACGCTGTTCACGATGATCATTTGGAGCAACCGGCAGATTGCTCGAATTCGCCGCCAAGACGGCACCGACACCATGTCGATGCAGGATGCTCATCAGCAGCTGCCTCGAATGATGCAAAACGTCAACGCGGTTCGTTCGTACGAATCGAAACTTCGTCTGTGCGGACTACCGTTGATCAGTGTTCAGTTTGGTGGCGGCACCGGATTGGGTTCGCCCCAACAACGCACTGCCGTGGGTTGGATTGCCCTAGGAGACAAAGCGTATGGCGTTTTGCTGGCCTACGGCTCGGTGGCAATCGGCACCATTGCCGTGGGAGCGATCAGTATCGGTCTTGTGTCACTGGGAGGCATGGCGCTGGGCGCGGTAGCGTTAGGAGGACTGGCGATTGGTGGCTACACGACCGGCGGTGTTGCCTTGGGATGGGTCTCATTCGGTGGACTCGCGATTGCCTGGAAAGCGGCCGTGGGTGGCTTGGCGTTATCCCATGACGTGGCGTTAGGCGGACTGGCCTCAGGGGCACACGTGAACGACGAAACCGCCAAGGCGCTGCTGAGCCAGAACACATTTATTCGCTTTGCCGCCAGCTTAAATACGTTTGGTTGGTGGATCTTGGTGGCCGTGATCTTAGTTCCCATGTTCGTCTTACTGCGTTTCATTCCACCACAGGCCGAATCTAGCGATTCGAAAATGTGATCGACCAATAAAAGTCCAATCGAATGGCGGAACCGTTCGGAGCGCAAAGTGCAGGAAAAAGAATCAGACAACTCTGCGACCTCGGCGTCTCTGCGTTTCAAGCCTTTTTTTGATGGTTATGGGATAACTGCTGATTGTGGATGGCACCCAACGCCGATAATGATTTAGAAAAATTGAAATAAGTCTTGATGCGACAAGGGCATCGGGTTTGAAATGCGTCTGGCCAGCGTCATGTTCGCGCCGGGTGCGTGCATGTAACCAACCTCGTAGTTGCCTCAACTGGCCGTAAGATGACGTGCCGACTTTGCCGATGTCAAACGAGGGTGTTCACGGACATCGAACAACGGCATCCGGGATACCCAACCGTTGCGAGCAACCGGGGCTACCCAGCTGTGTGAACTCGAGCATTCTGCATTTCAGCAAAACTCAGCTCCGTATGCACGGAAAAGGCGAGAGTATTCGGGCGAATCGAGGTTCGGGTGGCGTTCGACTCGTAGCCCAGACAGTGTTGACGAGTCTACTCGCTGACAGCTGCTTGTCACAGTTCCTTTTATCGAGCCGAAGGTTTGTTCAATGACAAATGGGTGCCACGCATTGTTTTTCGCGGCGAAAATTGGCTACGCCACGGTACAAGCAAATTCGAATCGCATGGCCAGCTTGCCGTCGACGGTTAACTTGCCGTTCATGAAAAATGCGTTGGCCAGTCGTTCGCTCAACTCTATTTCGGCCAGCACGGTATCGCCCGGTTGCACCATACGTTTGAAACGAACGTCATTCATGCGAGTGGCGACGGGTGTGCCTTGTGAATCGGCGAATTGTGACAACAAAATGGCACCGGACTGCATGCCGAATTCGCACAAAATGACACCGGGCACGATTGGCTTATCGGGATAATGTCCTTGGAAGAAGAATTCCATGGCGTGAAATGTCTTTTCGCACACAATTCGCGAATCGGTCTTTTCCAACACGGCATCCACCAACAGCATCGGCGGCCGATGAGGTATGGCTGCTTGAATGGCCGCTTGGTCCATGACTACGGTGCGGTCTGAAGGCATGACGAATTTCCTGCACTAGATTTCATTAACATGGAATCAACATCGTTAGCCACAATCACTCCATAGTTGATGGCACCTAACCAGCCGGACATGATGATGCCCACGCTGCCGGCATGATACAGTCCCGGCAACTGTTCGGGTAACGCTCGGCTGACCGCCAGGCCTTCAAACTTGGTGCCAAAACTGGCACCGTTGATGTGTTTGGTGTAATGTTCAAACGTGATCGGCGTGGCCGCTTCTGCATGCACAATTTTTTCGCGGCAATTGGGCACATACTTTTCCAGAGCGTCCAGCGTGGTTTCAATCAGATCTTGCTTGCTGGCTTCGTAATCTTCCTTCGATAGATCGATCCAGTCTTGATAGTTGGCATTGGTGCTGGAAACGATCAAATGCCGAGGTCGACCTTGAGGCCGAGTGCGTGGATAGTAGAACGAATAAGTACGGCTGGTGATGTCTCGGCTCAGCAACAGATCTGTGCGAAATACTGGTGCGGTGGAGCTGAACAGAAGATCGCCCGTCGATTCGTCGATCGATTCGTTCGGATCCAGCGCCATGTAAACTTGCGTGCTGGAATTGTTCAGCCGAACTTCTTTGGCTTGATCGATGAAATGGGGATCAAAATATTCTTCGCCCAACATGTGAAAGATAGTGGCATTCAAATTAGCGTTGGAGACCACGACCTTGGATTTGATGGTTCGCCCATTGACTTTAACGCCCGCGATTTTGCCATTTTGCACCAAGATTTTTTCCACGTCACATCGAATCCGAATATCCACTCCGTTGCGGTGCATTTCTTGTTCCATTTGCTGGACCAAGCCATCCGTTCCGCCTTCAAACGTGTAGACCCCTTTTGACATGAAGTTGGAAAAGACAATGCCGTAGGTGATGGCGGGATCTTCCAAAGTGGAACCATTCGCATAAGTAATGGGCTCCATCAGCAACCGAATCACGTCTTCTCGGCCTGGAAAAAATTGGTCGAACAATTGTCGAGTCGTCTTCGATTGATCGTCATAGAAATTCATGCCGCGAGCGGTATCGAAGAATCCTTCCACAGCCGAACGATCGACGTGAAAGTCTTGGACCAATAGGCGAGTGAAGTCTTCGCGGTTAAACGTGGTGGTCAGCGAAAACATGGGATTGTCGAAGCGAATGCCTTTCAGCTGCACAATGGCGTCCGCAATTTCCTTGGTCCAATAACGCCGGCAGCTTTTGATCATCCCGACCGGAAACCCATGCAGCGAAATATCAAAAATATGGCCGCCGGGCCGCTTGAACCACGTAGCCATGCCGCCCAATTTGTAATGTTGTTCCAGCAACAACACGCTGCGGCCAGCGCGAGCCAGCACGTTGGCCGTGGTCAGGCCACCTAAGCCACTGCCAATGACAATGACGTCATATTCGTCCTGACAACCTTTCAGAAAGTCTTTGGGCATGATTCGTTCTTTCGTTGGTGGTGGCTAACCCATGTGGGACAGGCAGTATCTAGGGTTCGTCACGCAAGCAATGTTGGTTGGCCATGGAAATGCCACTGATGATGGTTCCCACAATCCCGACAAAGCCTTGATCGGTGCCGCACACAAATACGTTTTTCAAATGCGTTTTGCCGTCCAGCTTTTTCTCCGGAGCTCCATACACCGCACCATTGTCATGAAAGGTAAAACGACGAATCGTCTTGGGCGTGAACATGTCTGTATCGATTACATGCGATCGAAAATCAGGCATGAAGCGAACCGCAGATTCCACCGTTCGATCATACCACTTGAGCTTTTCTAGCTGGTATTGGTCGTCTGACAAGCCCATCCATTTGTCCGAATTAGCAATCGTGGTGATCCTGACAATGCCATCGGGCAATTCGGCTTTGTCACCGTCAAATTCGCCATACACAAAATTGTTTGGGGAACAAATCACTCCGGTCCGTACGTCACACAAATCATCACACTTCTGCCAATGGAACTTGTCGGAATCATTGTAAAACACAATCGTTCGGTCGTGCCCCATGTCTTGCGGTTTGACGTTTAACACCGAAATGGCTTCCGTAAAGGACATCTTGCCGGCAGTGGAAGCGTCAATGCGGTCAATGTCGTCACACATTCGCATGGTTTCAATCCAACCGGCTGACGAAAGGATGCGTTTGGCGTGCAGCATGGTGCCGTTCTCCAATTCCACACCCACGGCTTTACCGTCTTCCACGTGAATTTTTTCTACGCCCGTGCGCAGTCGAAGTTCACCACCGAGTTCGCGAAACCGCCGGACCAGGTTTTTCAGAATCAAGCGAACTCCGGCAAAGGGCCTAGCCAATCCTTCCATGAAAATGCTGCGGAACATGATGCAAAATTGACCGAAGTCCATGTCGTGTTCGCGAGCGTTCCCATACCACATCAGCGGACAGAAAATCATTTCCACCAGCAACGGATCGGAGATGTGTTGCGATACAAATTCGCGAGCAGATCCTTCAAAGTTGGTTTCGTCCAAATCGTCATAGTCCAGAATCTGCTGAACCAAACAACGAAATCCGTCTACTTGCTGCGGAAAGTGCGTCGCAATTTCGTTTTCGAACAAGCTCAGGTCGTTATCAAACTTCAATTCGATTCCCGGAAAAGCAACCGACGAACCGAGCTGCGGCGAAAGCGCAAAGTCTTCCCATTTGAAACGCAATTGGCGAAGCAGCCGAGCTAACGGGCCCTTCTTGGCGCCTTTGGGAGTGAAATTGGTGATGGCGTGCAGACCGACGTCATAGTCACGGCCGCGTAACCGATAGAACGAATTCAGACCACCAATGGTGTAGTGTCGTTCTAGGATGCAAACGCTTTGATCGTAATACGCCAAGCGAATTCCGGCGGCTAGCCCGGACATCCCCGCGCCGATGATGATGGTGTCATACATTTGCGAAGACATCACAGACCATGTTTGTAAGATCAAGAATAGATTATCGACCTAGGAACTCGCCACGCTAGTTTCGTTTTCCCTCACTTCGTCCCGGCCTTCGAATAATCGCAAATTCAAAACTGACAATTCGGACGGGGACTTCAGTTAGACACTTTTTCCATGTCTTTCATCAGCGGAGTCAGATAGTCGCACGTGCTTTGCATGCTGGCCAACGCCGGATAATCTTCTTCCGGAATTTGGACTCGGTAACGTTTACGTAGTTCCATCACGATATCCAGAAAGTCCATGCTGTCGAGTTCCAGTTGGTCACGAAACGCGACATCGTCCTTGAGACCGCTCAGGTCTTCATCCGGAGCGATGTTTTCCAAAATATCAAGGATGACTTCACGGATATCAGCAGGTGTCATTGTCCAGTATTTCTCCAACTTGGCACAATTTGCCAATCCAAAACGAGTATCTTGATTAAAAACGTTTGATGATCACAACCGAATTAATGCCCAACATACCAAACGAATTGTTCAGTACATAATCAACTTTGCTCAATTCTTTTGGCTGATTGATCACTAAGCCATTGAGTTCACATTCGGGATCTAGGTTTT
This sequence comes from Pirellulaceae bacterium, assembly GCA_041399205.1. Lineage (GTDB taxonomy): Bacteria > Planctomycetota > Planctomycetia > Pirellulales > Pirellulaceae > JAGQOZ01. Next base: position 159,686 of record JAWKTK010000018.1, read on the forward strand.
CCACGTTGATGGTGGCATGGCAGACGCCGTCTTCAAATGCCAACAGATTTCCCGCTAATTCCAGCGCCCCGGCCGCTCCCATAGAATGGCCGATGAAACTTTTTGTATTGTTAAAGCACGTCTTTTCCGAATTTTGAAAAACCCTTCGCAACGCGGAACATTCTTGGGCGTCACCGCTGCTGGTGCCCGTGGCATGCGTGCTGACAATATCAATTTGTTCGGCCGACAAACCTGCTCGCTTCAAAGCCAATTCGACACATTCCGCTTGTCGTTCTGGATTGGGAAGGACGAAATCAGTGGCGTCCGTATTCATAGCGTAACCAACCAGTTCGCCATAAATCTTGGCATTGCGAGCCTTCGCGTCCGAAAGCCGTTCGAGCACATACATGCAGCCGCCTTCGGACACCACAATTCCCGAACGATCTAGGTCAAACGGCCGAGAAGCCTTTGTCGCGTCTTCATGTTCAGCCAACGCACCTTGGCTACGGAAGCTGGCAAAAATCCCAAACGTGTGAATGCTTTCGGAAACACCGCCGGCCAGTGCCAAGTCACATTCATTCAGACGCAACATCTGAGCGCCTTGAATCAGGCCTGCGTTGCCAGCGGCACACGCAGCGCCGATGGTGTAATGAGGCCCGGTGATGCCTAGGTTTAAGGCTACTTCGCCAGCCGGATTGTTGGCAACGGTTCTGGGATTGTGGTGGTGAGACCAATAAGCGGTATCGTAGTCGTACGCTTTGATTTCGTAGATTTCGTTTTCGGTTTCCACATTGCCGTGTTCGGTCACGCCCACGTAAATACCGACTCGCGACTTATCTGTGTTTTCCCAATCCACGCCGCTGTTGGCGATGGCTTCGTTGGTCGAATAAACGCCTACCGAACCGGCTCGCGTTCCTCGGCGCAAATCTTTTCGACTCTGATACTTTCGCACGTCAAAGTCGCAGATCCCGGCAAACGTCTTACCAACATACCGAATTTCATACGGCTGCACGCCGCTGCGACCTTCCAGCAAATTCGTTCGATAGCTGGCTAAATCGTTCCCATTAGGCGCAGTCAAACCGATGCCAGTGATCACAATTCGCTGGCTATCGGGCAACGGGGCTGTGGACGACGCAATCATGGGTATCTCTGTTCCAAATTCAAACCGTTGAAGCTACCCATTTGACCAGGAATTGACAAGACGCCGCATCCCTTCCTGCGTGGAAATCTGGGGCACGTAGCCAAAATCGCAGCGAGCTCGCTGGATGTCAAAATAGTGCGAAGTGGCAAGCTGTGCAGCAAGAAAACGTGTCATTCGAGGTTCGCTGGACCAACCAAGAAGTTGGTATACCACCTCCATGCCGTGTCCCATGTGCCACGCCGCTTCTTTCGAAATTTTCTTTGAAACGGGCTTCAAGTCGGCTCGAACCAAGATCTCGTTAATCCAATCCCAGCAATTCACGGGTTCGCCCTGGCTAATAAAGTAGTTTTGCCCACACGTGTTGGATCCCGGTTTCAGCGAATCAGCCGCCAACAGATGGGCATCTGCGGCATTTTCCACATAGACGATATCCACCAAATTCTTGCCATCACCCACGATACGGAGCTTTCCGTCCTTGGCTCGCTGCAGCAACCGCGGAATCAGATGGTTGTCTCGAGGCCCCCAAATCAGATGCGGGCGTAGCGAACACGTTAGCAGCCCATCTTGGCCGTTCGCCGCGATGACCAACTGCTCTGCGAGTGCTTTGGTGTGCGAATAGTGGCACAACCATTTCTTGGGATATTCCGCAGATTCGTCCACGCCACACTGATCCGTGCCATCAAACGTGACACTAGGGCTACTTGTGAAAACCAATTTGGGCACTCGATGATGCCAACACGCGTCGATCACATTTTTGGTGCCTTGCGTATTGATACTGTGAAAATGCTCCCAGGGCCCCCAGATTCCGGCCACCGCCGCAGTATGGAACACGCAATCAATATCTTCGCACGCAGCATAGACCGTCTGCGCATCCCGAATGTCACCTCGGCGAACTTCGACCCCCAGTTTTTCCAAACCAGCGTACGAACCTCGCGCCAACGTGCGAACCGCATCGCCTCGGGCTACCAGCTTTTCGACAATGTATTCGCCCAAGAACCCGCCGGCTCCGGTTACCAAACACCGCATCGAGCGTCACTCCTGTTCAACTTGCTTTTTGTGAAATCGTATCGCCTTGGCACTCGGTTTGTCAGTAGGTCTTGGCGCGGGAACGAGTTTCCTTCGGGCGAAGTGACGAATTCACGTGCCGGCACGCTGCTTGACCCGTAGACCTTTTGTTTCTGCTAGAATCGGACGTGTTGTCCGGGAAATCGATCGTCCGTCCAATTTCGAATCACACACTTTTCTTGCCTGAGTCATGCCCGCCTGGGGATGCGAGCGATGTTGCATGAAGATCCTGTTTTTTGATGATTATCAGCTGAGCGAAGAAATTGGCTCGGGTACCGTCGGCACCATCTACCGTGCAGTGTGCAAAGAGACCGGCGAAGTCTTTGCCCTGAAGATTCTTTCCAGTTCCGTCACCAACAAAGAAATTGTGGTGACTCGCTTTGAACGAGAGATGGTGATTCTGGCTCGGCTGAATCACCCGAACATTGTTCGCTATTACGGCGGTGGCAAGCACCAAGGAAAATTGTTCTATGTCATGGAACTGGTGGAAGGCGGGACACTGAAGGATTTGCTGGCGGTCAGCGGTAGCTTTTCGTGGCAAGAAACAGCCGAATGTGGAAGACAGTTGGCCGCTGCCTTACAACATGGCCACAACCACGGTGTGATTCATCGAGACCTGAAGCCCGGCAACGTTTTTCTGCGACCGGACGGACAAGTGAAATTGGGTGACTTCGGGATTGCTCGAGACCTGACGCAGCAAGACATTACCGACGCCGGGCTGACGGTGGGAACATACGCATACATGGCGCCCGAAGTGGTTCGCGGAGAACGAGCGATCACGGGCCAGGTCGACTTGTATGCTTTGGGGTGCGTGTTGTTCGAAATGATGGCCGGCCGCACGCCGTTTGTTGGCGACAACTTCGCTCAGATTTTCGAACAACATCTGAACCAGCAGCCCGCAACCTTGGCCGAACTGGGAATTCCCTGTCCTGGCGAATTAGACGATTTGATCCAGTCGCTATTGGCAAAGTCGCCGGAAGATCGGCCGTTTAACGCTCGTAGTGTTCAAGGCATTCTGGGCGAATTGGTGTCGCAAGCCGCCGCAGAACGGCCGACTGATGATCGCCCTGCCGCAGAAGTGCGACCACCTTCCGATCGGTCTTCACCGCAAGCCATGTTGGCCCAGCGAATTCAGCGTCGGGATCTTGGGCAACGCGACGTTTCGTGGCGCGCCATCCTGGCCTTGACTATTGTCCTGGCCGTCATTATCGGCGTCGTATTGGTTGCTCAGCCGCGATAAGTTCTGTTCGGTATGCTGAGTGCTGGGCGAGGGTTTCCTTTGCTGCGGCAACTGATTAGGATGATGTTCCTGCGCCGTATTCGGATGGTTCGAACGGCCAAAGGAATCGATCAGGAATTTGAGGATGTACCGGCATGAGCGATGCAACGGTTCGCGGAAAAATACATTTGATTGAAGAGACCAAAACCTACGGCCAAAATGGCTTTCGGAAACGTTTGGTGGTCATCGAACAGGAAAATGGCCGGTTCACCAATTACGTTCCGTTGGAGTTCACGCAGGACAATTGCGACAAGGCCGATTCACTTAGCTTGGGCGAAGAAGTCGAATTTTCGTATCGTCTGAACGGTCGCAAATGGCAGAAAGATCCCAGCAGCGAAGTGAAATTCTTCCTCAATGCAGAAGCCTTTTCCGTCAAGAAGCTGGGTGCCGGTGGCGGAGCCGAGGCCGATTCTGGCGACGTCAACGCGCAGTTTGCCGAAGCCGAATACAGTGACGAAGATATCCCGTTCTAATTCGACTTGCTGCTAGACACGGTATCGCCATACGCCTGAGGCGTCCCCGTGGCGTCGAAGTTTTCCAGCTCGCCAAGTCCTAGCCCAACGCGTCCGTTTTGAAGTTGCGAGTTCGCGTTTTTTGGTCGGAATTTCTTAGCCCGAAGCGTCAGCGAGGAAAAATCTAGCCCGAAGCGTGAGCGAGGAAAAATCTGCCCAGCGTAGCGAGGAAAATCGGCCGAAGCGTTAGCGAGGAAAAATCCTAGCCCGAAGCGTGAGCGAGGGACCGCAAAAACACTCCGTTTTCCCTCACTTACGTTTCGGGCTATGAAAAATCGCAATTTCAAAACTTCCACGGGGAATACATTCTCGCTGCGGCACCGGGCAAACCCTAATCGGCCGAATTCATGCCCCACTTGGGCAGATGAAACATGCATCCTGGCCGACTGTGATACAGGTCGGCCAGCCGCCTGTTCACGGTAGCGGTCAATGTCGCATCGACTTCGATTGCTTGTTGGTAATAATGTTCAGCCTCCAGCGGATGCACCGCCATTTCATGGTGCAGGCCTATTGGTACAGCAGGAATCCCTTGCCTTCGGGCCATTCCTCCATGGCTTGTTTCAATACGGCAGGCACCTCGTTTCGCCGATCAGATCGCCGCAGATTATTTGCATAGCGTTCATACAGCATTTGCAAGACATTGGTCGAATTCGTTCGATCTGGTTCGGCCAGCACCAATTCAATGGACTGTTTGAACGAATCCGCTGCCAACGGATATTCGCCTGCCTGTTCGTAACAAAACCCGACTACTCGAACGCCTCGGCATGATCCTTCAGCAGGCCCGCACCTTCTAACAGCTGAATTGCCGCTGCGTAGTCCTGAAAAAAATAGTAATCATACGCCAGCGAAATAATCTGCTCCGTGGTGGTTGGCGGGTTGGTTTGGGCATCGGCCAACGTCTGCTGCAATTGGACCAGCGATTGCGCCAACTGATTTGCCGTTTGCGGAAGGTTTTGCTTGGCGGATGCCCACGGGTCGGGTTGGTTGGCAACGGTGGTGGCCAAATTCTTAGTAGGACCCAACGCCAATAAACGAGTTGCCACTTCCCAGGCCGTGCGTTTTTGCGAATTTCGCATGGCGTTTTGCAGCACCGTAAACTGTCGGCCCATTTCGTAATCACCGTAGGCCAGCGGAGCGAAGACCAACAAGCTGATCGCAATTAGAAAATCAAGTGATCGCGGGCCATCCGCATTGCTTTCAGACGAAGCGATACCGTCGGCACGCAGTAATCGAGCCAACCAGACCCACGCGAATTGCAACAGCAAGATCCAGATGATGCGAATGACATGTCGTTCCACCAAATCCACATCGGGCTCGGTGTTTCCACCTGTCAGTATCGGTCCCCACTGAACCGTCACCAATGCCGCGACCAGCCCCAGCATGGCAAAAACGGCTTTACTGACCCATGTCTTAGGACGAACCACTTTTTCCATTGCAGCAGACGCCAGCCAACAGAACGGAAATGCCATTGCCAAATAGGCCAACACAATACGGTTGAGTCCGAAAGGAATCACGGCAGCCGGGAATACGTTTAGCTGAATCATTCCAGCCAACGCCAGCGACCACCACGGCACGATGAACGCCAACACCAGCGTCGCCAAGAATCCCAGACGATTCGACAAGGTCGGTCGTGAATTCATGGCATGCTCCTTACCCGGCTGTCGTCACAGAACGATCAACGCCCAAGGATTGGGCCGTTTCGGAACGTCGTAATTTCCAAATCATGCCGTCATAGCCGTAGTGTAAATAGGCCGCCCACAAATTTGCAGCCGCAAACCACTGCCAGCCTGCGGAATCCAAATAGACCGCTAGAAATCCTACAAACAGCATGAACACGGCCATAAAACGCAGCCAGTATTTGGCCATTGTCTGAAACAAAGCCGGTGTGCCATGGTCTTTCCGTCGCCGAGCGTAGTAGGTCAAGATGGCCATATACTCCACCGAATGAAAACCGGCAGAAGCGACTGTTAACGGAATCAGCAACTGGAGATTGCCCGACCGACATGCCATTAACACGGCTGTGTACATGGCAAACACGTTCAGCAAATACAGAACCTTGCCCAGCTTTTTATGCGGCGAAGAAAACAATTCCATCACCACCAGCGACGCAGGCAGCGCGGCAACCACCAAATCCAAGATCAGGATCACTGAAGTCATTTGAGGTCGAAGTTCCAGCCATCCCAAAAACGCTCCGCCGGTTCGCAGAAATACGTACGTGACAAAAATGCGTAGCGAATTCAATTCCAACCAGCGATGGCCGTTGTCCGACTTGCGCGAATAGATGCGCAGAATCCCGCCGTGCTGAGCACCAAAGTGCCACGCATTCCACACAAAGTCGATGGCGGCCAAGCAGACCAGCGATTTCCCTTGGATGCCCCACACCAAGCCAATAAACGCGGCGAATCCAATGGCCATAATCACAAACCATTTGGACCTGTCACCTCGCCGGTCCGGATCGGTCGCCACCAGAAACAGAGTGATCCAGCGATGCGGCGTGGTGATGAAATAGACCTGCCAAAAGGTCAGCGTCGTATCCTGCGTGTCCTTCAGTTCCCACTGCGGCCAAAACGCGACGATGATCCACCAAATGTTGATGAAGAAGAATAAATCAAAAACGGGCGAAACGATCCAAGAAGATTGGTCGTTCGCCCGTGACTGATTCATCGAATAATTCGCCTATGCTTAGCAACCAGCTTACCGCTGCCAGGGACCCTGCCTACGTCACGCTTCGGCCTATTTGACCGGCGTGTCTTTTAGTTTCCAAGCATCGCCCTCTTTTACGGCCGTCCAAGGTTTCTCGGTCTTGGAATCATTTTCGCCCGTGACGACTACCGTAAACGACGCTGTTGTACCAGAGACTTCAATTTGCTGGTCTTTGATAAAGTAGAATCCCTTGCTGATGTCGCGTTGCTGGGCTGCGGTGGGCTGCGCGTCTTTCGCATACAACTCCCGCAATTCCTGCAATGAACGAGACATATCGGCAACTTGGCCGACCAGATTTGCAATTGCCAGCTGATCTTCGTCCAGTCCTTCGTTCACATCAATGGGGCCGCCGCCGCAACCAACGGAAACTGCCAAGATCAATGCTGCCAACCACCACATGCCAATTCGATGAATTCGTGCCATTTTTCTAATCCTTAAATAAAAGGGTCCCAAGTGCCACTCGAACAGCCGCACTTGGGACGATGAGTCAACCGATTCTAGGTTCGCCGAAGTTAGTTGTCTTCGGTACGAGGCTCAGCCGGTCCACCTGCACGAGTGGCCAATGCCTGCCAAACACCTCGATCGATACCGTCTGGATAGAATCCTACCGAACCATCCGCACGTCCGGCAACCACCCCACCCGGATGCTGACTTCGAGCTGCAGCCCAGGTTTCGGCTCCAGAAAAGGAACCGTCACGTTTGAGTGTGCAACGCAACGCACTATCCGCACCGCCCGGTAACTCAATCGCGTCCTGTTCACAGCCGTTGATCGTGTCTGGACCGGCCGGACCTTTAACCACAAGGTTATCAAGACCACCTGCAGCGCCACCAACACCATTGTAGTTTGGCGTGGTGAAATGGCTGTAGGTACTACCGCCCATCGAAGGAGTGGTCCAAACGCCTCGGATGTCATCCGAATACTGCGGAGATTCACCAACGCCGTCCACGGTCAGAACTTCACTGCAGACGATCGTCTTGGAAACGCCGTCACGAACTTTGCTGAGCTTGGTACCTTTACCATGAGCGAACTTGAACATACCTTTCGCTCGGTCATCGTTTTCTCGTGCCGCTCGGTCACCGAAACGATCCTTCATGTTGGGAATCATAACAACAGTGACGATACCTCGGCTCAATTTAGCGATTGGAAGTTCATCTGCCGGGAGCTGCTGATCCACCATGGAGTTCTTTTCCACTGAATAGTTGTAGTAGCCAGCTCCCAGCGCAGCCACGTAGTTGCCTTTGGATAGGTTTTCATGTCGAGTAATGCTGGACTGATGGATCTTGTTGGGCGTAGGTGCACTAGGGCAGACCATGAAGTCCGGCGTGTAGTTACCTACTTGCCAGTTGCCGTGTTCACAGTCATCACACGCCGCCCATTCATTCTCCATGCATTGAACGGTGTTCTGATACAGCGTTTGTTCTTCCATGAAGCCCAGGATCTGCATTGCCCAGTTGGGACCATGGCAGGTTAGACCGTTTTGCGTACCCGTAGAACTCCAAGCTCGTTCCGAGCAAGCGGGAATGGCTGGCGGGAAGCTCTGGTAGGTACTTTCGTAGTTCACCATCGCCAAGGCAATCTGCTTGACTTTGTTGATGCACTGAGTTCGACGAGCTGCTTCGCGAGCCGCATTGATCGCCGGCAACAGCAGCAAAACCAGAATTGCGATAATGGCGATTACCACCAGCAATTCCACAAGTGTAAAACCTTTTCGAGAACGATTTCTCATGTACTCTCCCTCTCCTGCGTGTGAATGGGGGACTGAAACAAATGACCTTCTACATATATTAACGAAACAGTCTGTCACAAAATTTTTTGCGAACCAGATATTAACACGCGAAATGACGCAAAGCAAGGATTTAAAACGACTTAACTCGTTACGCTGGAAGCATTTGACGATCTAATCTGACCCTGCCCGCCCTAAATTCCCTGCATTCTGCACGGTTTAAATTACAAAGAGTGCGGATTATGGGTCGCCTTGCGTATAAGTTGCGTAACTCGCACTAATAAGGTCGCCGTCGCAGTTGAGGTAAGCCCCAGTTGTCAACAACCTCTGGGTTTCTTCAGGAGCCCAGGAGAAGTATTAGCGTTGGTGCCATCCACAATCTGCGTCCCTGGGAGACGCTTACCTGTGAGATGCTCAACCAAGATAGGCGAACGAATTTGGCGTTCGACAAATCGTTAAGCAAGTCCCGTTATTCTTGTTCTCACAAGGCACGAAGCAGGAAAGGCATCGAAGAGTTTCCTTTCTTGTTTGGCGTCTCCGAACTAATATGTCCATCGATCGTCGCTCGTTGTGCCTCTTGAATACTCACAAGTCAGGCGAACGTTGCGTTGCGACAAATCTTAAGCAAGTCCGCGTATTCGTTGGTTCACACAAAGCACGAAGCGATATCAGCGTTGTGCCATCCTCGCGTCCAATCGATCTCGCTCCGTGCCTTGGTGCCTCTGTGAGATCTCACAAGTCAGGCGAACGAATTGGTGCGACAAATCGTTAAGCAAGTCGGTATTCGTTGTTCTCACAAAGGCACGAAGGCACGAAGGAAAGGCATCGAAGATTCCGCTTCTTGTTCTTGGCGTCATTCCATTGAATAGATATGTCCATCGATCTGCTCTTTGTGCTCTGAATCAACCAAGTCGGCGAACGATTTTGGCGTTGCGACAAATCGTTAAGCAAGTCGCGTTATTCGTTGGTTCTCACAAGGCACGAAGGCACGAAGATATCAGCGTTGATGCCATCCACAATCGCGTCCTCGATCTCGCTCCGTGCCGTGCCTCTGGTCTCAACCAAGTCAGGCGAACGAATTTGGTGGAAAATCGTTAAGAAGTACGCGTTATTGTGGTTCTCACAAGGCACGAGCCGAATATCAGCGTTGATGCCATCCACATCGGCGTCCCTGCGTCCACGTCCACTGCGTCCCGTCCACCGTCACTGTTCCTGCAAACACCAGCGTTGGTGCCATCCACAATCGCGTCACTGCGTTCCTGCATTCCTGCATTCCTGCGAACACCTGCATTCATTTCTCATTTCTCATCTTGCATCTTGTCTGCATCTGCATCTTGCATCTTGCATCTTGCATCTTGCATTTTATCTTTTCTTTGCTTTTTGCTTTTGGGTGCCGTTGGTGCCATCCACAATCGCGTTCTTGACCGTTCACCCCAAAAACATCGAAAAAATCTTGAACACAGAGGCACCAGTGAAGTTGACTGTTTCTTCTCTGCTCTCTGCGCTCGCTTTCTGATTAACTGGCGGCCGCTTCGGCCGAAGATCTTCTGCGCCCGCACGACGCGCGAAGTGACGCCGATGGTTCTGACACCAACCAAAAAACCATTGTTGCTGGCACAAGACCCAAAACGGAATGCGGGGCTGACCCCCGCTTCGGGCTGCAAATGCAAAATGCAAAATGCAAAATGAGGAATGAGGAATGAGGAATGGAATGCACCGCGGCTGCTGCGAACTGCTGTCGCTGCCAACGGCTATCGATAGTTCGTGGCAACGAACACGTTGTCGAATTCGGCCATGCTGAGCTTGCACGGCAGCGCGTCTCCCCTTTACGGCTTGTCGCGTTGACCGCATCTTGCATTTGGCGACAATGCGCTCGTAATCTTCGTCCTGACCATCTTCCATTTATCGTTCTGAAAATCTGTCAAGGCCGCCCGATTTCTGCTTCGTGAACGGGCGATGCGTTTCGAATCTCGGTCAGAACGAGTCCATTGGTTTAGGCGTTTTCCTGCCACCTCCAAATGGCAGCGTTGGTGCCATCCACATCGGCGCCATGATCGTCGCTCCGTGCCTTGGTGCCTCTGTGAGATACTCACAAGTCGGCGAACGAATTTGGCGTTGCGACAAATCGTTAAGCAAACGCCTTTATTCGTTGGTTCTCACAGCCGAGCCGAAGGGCATCGAAGAGTTTCCGTTTCTTGTTTTGGCGTCATTCGCATTGAACTAGATATGTCCATCGATCGTCGCTCCGTGCCTTGGTGCCTCTGTGAGATACTTAACCAAGTCAGGCGAACGAATTTGGCGTTGCGACAAATCGTTAAGCAAGTACTTTATTCGTTGGTTCTCACAAAGGCACGAAGGCACGAAGGAGAAAGGCATCGAAGAGTTTCCGTTTCTTGTTTTGGCGTCATTCGCATTGAACTAGATATGTCCATCGATCGTCGCTCCGTGCCTTGGTGCCTCTGTGAGATCTCAACCAATGCGAACGATTTGGCGTTGAATCGTTAAGCAGTGCTATTCGTGGTTCTCACAACACAAGACGAATATCAGCGTTGATCCATCCACAATCGGCGTCCAATCGATCGTCGCTCCGTGCCGGTGTCTCTGGAATACTCAACCAAGTCAGGCGAACGAATTTGGCGTTGCGACAAATCGTTAAGCAAGTCCGCGTTATTCGTTGGTTCTCACAAAGGCACGAAGGCACGAAGGAAAGGCATCGAAGGTTTCCGTTTCTTTTGGCGTCATTCGCATTGAACTAGATATGTCCAGCGATCGTCGCTCCGTGCCTTGGTGCCTCTATGTTAACCAGTCGGCGAACGAATTTGGTCGACAAATCGTTAAAAATACCGATTTTGGTTCCAAAGGCACGAAGGCACAAGATATCAGCGTTGGTGCCATCCACAATCGGCGTCCACTGCGTTCCTGCGTTCCTGCATTCTGCGTCTGCGTTCCTGCGTTCCTGCATTCCTGCGTTCCTGCATTCCTCGTTCCTGCATTCCTGCGTTCTGCATTCTCATTCCTGCATTCCTGCATTCCTGCATTCCTCTTCTGCATTCCTGCATTCCTCAAACACCTGCAAACACCTGCAAACACCTGCATTTCTCATTTCTCATTTCTCATTTCTCATTTCTCATTTCTCATTTCTGCATTTCTCATTTTGCATTTTGCATTTTGCTTTTTCATTTGCTTTTGCTTTTTGCTTTTTGGGTGCCAGCGTTGGGGGTGCCAGCGTTGGTGCCATCCACACTCGGCGATCACAATCTGCGTCCTTGACCGGTGTCACCCCAAAAACATCGAAAAAAATCTTGAACGCAGAGGCACCGAGGTCGCAGAGTTGACTGTTTCTTCTCTGCGTACTCTGCGCCTCCGCGTTTCTGATTAACTGGCTGGCCGCTTCCGGCCGAAGATCTTTGCACGTGGCAGCCACGCACGACGCCACGAAGTGACGCCGATGGTTGCTGACACCAACCAGAAAAACCATTGTTGCTGGCACAAGACCCAAAACGGAATGCAGGGGCTGACCCCGCGCTTCGGGCGCAAATGCAAAATGCAAAATGCAGAAATGCAAAATGAAATGAAAATGGAAAATGAAAAATAATGAGAAATGAGAGAAATGAGAAATGCAGAATGAGATGAGAAATGAAATAGAAATGAGAAAATGCAGGAATGCGAATGCAACCGGCGGGCACCAACTGCTGCGAACTGCTGTCGCTGGCACCAACGGCTATCGATAGATTTCGTGGCAAGCAGAACACGATTGTCGAATTCGGCCATGCTGAGCTTGCACGGCAGCGGCGTCTCCATCCTTTACGGCTTGTCGCAGTTGCAACGCAGCATCTTGCATTTGGCGACAATGCGCTTCGTAATCTTCGTCCTGACCATCTTCCATTTGATCGTTCTGCAAAATCTGTGCAAAGGCCGCCACGATTTCTGCTTCGTGAACGAGAGACGATGCGTTTTCGCGAATCTCGGCTGCAGAACGAGTCCATTGGTTTAGACGATTTTCCGCTGCCACCTCCAAACGCAACATCAGCGGAGATCGATCGCAGACGTGTTGCCACTGCGTGGGGCCCGGTTCGCCTGCCGGCAAACTGGTTCGACTTCCGTTCAACAAATCCATTAAGTCTGCTTGCCGGAGTCTCGCTTCATTGAACACCTGAATAGTGCCAACCTTGGCGTTGGCCGCAACTTTGGCCAAGGCGTCACGAACGTTTAACGCGGAATCTTGCCAACGCACGGTATCAGGAAACTCCGCGATGATGGCAAACATGACGGCGGCTGATGTGTATTCCGTTCTGGCAATCTTATATCCGCCTGATTGAAAACGTCCCGGAGTTGAAATGGTCTGGTCCATGGTGGACTTGACGGCCTTCACTTCGTCTTCCAGAGTTGTCTTGGAAATCAAACGCGCCCAATCGCCTTCGGATTGAACGGTGTTACGATTCGGTGATGCATCCCCGTCAGATTGGTTCGAACCTTCCCGTTGCTGTGGGCGCGAAGTTACATCAGGACGCTCGCCTTCAAGTGCTTCTGTAAACGCATCTTCGAAGAAGACGTCCAGATCAACCGATGCTGGCAGCGGTTGACGAGCGGGAGGTTGACTGAAGCACGCTGCGGCCACTGCCATCCAACTAATCAACGAAGTTCCTATTGTGTTCCGCATTTTTTCTTTTTGTTATAAGGTTCGTCTGCAACAACTGACATCGCTGTCATTCATCCTATTGTAACTGGGAAGGTGTTCCACTTCATCAGTCGCGGCAAGTGAATCTAGTCACAAAAAAACACTCGTCACGCGATAGCGGAACGAGTGTTCTGAATGAACGTTGGGCGATGGAAACCGAGTATCTGGTTATCTTCGTCGCCGATGGCGAACCAACAGCAGCAGTGTTGCGAACAGGCCGACGCCAAATTGAGGTTCCGGCACAAACACTCCGTCGAATTGTACTTCGCTGATGAATTGCCAAGCAAAGTCGCCATCTTCAAACGCAATTCGCACGTGCTTGGCCGATTCGTTTACGGGGATGTTGACGTAGAAAGCCGCGTTGGTTGCCTTTTCGACAACGGTGGGTTCGTATACGTTCACCAGTTCGTAGTTCTGGCCATCGGTACTGACTTCGACCACCGCAGCGCTAAAGATCCCCACTCCGCCTTCGATCTGATTGTTCACATGAACCGCTACACTGTTGATGGCGGCCAAGTCGGCAAAGTTGAAAGTGATCTCTGGATTGAGCGTTTTCCAGCCCACATAATCTTCGGGTTGCGTGATCCAGTTACCGACGCCGACAACGCCATCGGTGAGTTTACCAAGACCGCCGCTTAGTTGCGCGCCTTCGCTGGCTGGGTCGCCACTGCCATTGTATGAAGAATCCAAATAGTCAAACAAACCACCCTGGCCGGTTCCTTGACCGTTCAGCATGGAATACGATTCGGGCATAATGACGGCGGCGTGTGCCGACGTGCCCAGGGCGATAAAACTGAGTGTCAGCAAGTTGCGAATGCGGGCCATCCACTTCCAAGTTGTTGTCATGATCTACTCCGGTGATACAAAAGAATTGGGTCTTTGTGTCGCCCAACAAATGGGCTCGACGGCGCGGAGTTTAGCAACATCCAATGGTTGTCCAAGGCGAATTTGCCAAAAATCAAAAGTGCTTCATGCAGCCAGAATTCAGCCACTAGCCATCAACGAAACCTCATCATTGCAGTGAAGGCATTGCCCCGAAATCATGACTAGCGAACCGGAAAATGACGCTGATCTTCGAGAAATATACGCAAGTTGCAATGCTTCGAATTTACTGCATGCACACGATGCATCAGTTCGCGTACTGCAAGCGATGGCAGCGAGGCTATCGGCGGAAGTGCCATCAAGTTGTCACAGTGTGATTGCGTCCGGATCACTGGGGCGGTTGGAATGGTTGCCGCATTCGGACGCCGATTTGATTGTGGTCGTGCAAGCTCATGGCAATGCTGCTGAAGATGCCTTGGTGTTTCAAAACGTTTGGAATTGCCTGCAATCGCTGAACTTGCCGAAACCGCTGCCAGATGGCGTTTTTGGTTCTGCCGTGACGGTCGATGCGCTGACCAGCACTTCGACAATGGGACAAGTGGATGAAGACGTACGAGTCTTTGGGAAACGCATTCAGATTCTATTAGATGGTTATCCGGTAATTCGTGCGAACGCGTTTCATCAGCTACGAATTGCAATCTTGCTGCGGTACGGCTTTCGTCGCAACGGACCACTTGAGATGTCCGACATGGAAGCCATATTGCATGATTTGATACGCTACCATCATTCGCTCCATTTGCACTATCGCTGGTGGTTTCGTCAGCGTCCTGATCAATGGCGATCCTACAACGCAAAGATGCTTCACAGTCGAACCGCCATGTTCGCGGGCTTGCTGTTTGCCATGGCGGAATCGCTGACGCAATTGGAAGACCTGGACGCGTTCGCTGGACGATTGCAGTACACCCCGCTGGAGCGAATTTTGCGTGTAGCTGCGTCTTGTCGACCTGCGATTGTGGAAGCGTACGATCAGCATTTAGGCGGCATGCGGCTGAAGGGTTTGCCGGACGACGCGAAGGAACACGATCCGCTGTCGTTTGCAGAATTGGAAAATGATGCGTGGTATCGGCAACAAATGGCATTTGGCCGTCAGCTAAAAGATTCACTCTGGCAAATTATTCAAGACCATCAAGGTGACTGGCCTGATGACTTCTTACCATCTTGGCTGCTTTGATTTGCCAGAATTCCCGACGCCCCATTACCCGCCGTGGACCAATTTGTAGTACAATCCGGGCTCCCACCTGTCCGAGATCTGGACTATCGTCCTTGAATATTTGAAAGGCCCTCTCTCATGCATCGCAGGCACTTTTTAGCATCGACTTCCGCCGTGGCATTTTCTTCGTTGGCATGGCGTTCGGTTCGCGCCGTTGGTCCGAACGAAAAATTGCGAACCGCACATATCGGTGTCGGTGGCATGGGATCCGCCGATCTAAATTCCATTGCGTCGCACTCGGATGTGGAAGTTGCCGCGCTTTGTGACGTAGACGCTAATCGCTTGAAAGCCGCGCAAGAACGATTTCCCAACGCCAAGACGTTTCAGGATTACCAGGACATGCTGACAACCATGGCGGACCAAATTGATGCGGTCAGTGTTTCCACGCCTGATCACACGCATGCGCCTGCTGCCTTGGCAGCCATGCAACACGGCAAGCCTGTTTACTGCCAGAAACCGCTGACGCACACTATCGAGCAGACCAAGACGCTGCGAAAGATTGCCCAGGAAAAGAATCTGGTCACGCAAATGGGAATCCAAGTGCACGCCAGTCAGCCTTATCGCCGAGCAACTCGGATGATCCAAGACGGAGCGATCGGCAAAGTCAGCGAAGTACACGCTTGGTCCAACAAGAACTGGGGCTATGATGGCGGTCCATTCGCTGGTTCGGATCCCGTGCCGGATTACCTGAACTGGAAGTTGTGGCTGGGAACGGCGGAAGAACGTCCGTTCAAAAATGGGATTTACCATCCCGGCAATTGGCGAAAGCTGGTCGACTTCGGCACCGGCACCTTGGGTGACATGGGCGTCCATATTTTTGATACGCCCTTTCGAGCACTCGAATTGACCGTTCCCAAATGGGCACACAATATCTGCCGTCCTCCGACCGGCGTTGGCCATCCGGAAAAAAATGAAGTGACCTACGAATTTCCCGCCACGCAGTACACCACCGATCGGCTGATTTGGAAGTGGTATGACGGTGCGTCGGCACCACCCAATTTAGAACTCGCGTCCCTGCCGGAAGGATTTAATCTGCCAGGGCAAGGATCGCTATTCGTGGGTGAAGACGGCATCATGTTGCTGCCTCACGTGGGCGAACCAGTGTTATTTCCCGAAGAAAAATTCAAGGACTATGCGCGGCCTGACATGGAGCCGTTGGATCATTATCATCAGTGGGTCGACGCGTGTTTCGGACGAACCAAGACCAGCGCCCATTTTGGCTACGCCGGTGCACTTACCGAAGCGTTGCTATACGGCGTGATCGCGGGACAGGGCATGCGGATCCAAAGCAATTCGTAGGCCGAAGCCGCCGACATTTCACCACGCATCGTGCGTAGTGGATAGGCTTACTATCCACGCCCGCGAATCGGGCGGGCAGGTCATCAAAAGTTCAAGCAGGAAAGTACGACGAGCAACCTCATATGCTGGCAGAAGTCATTGCAATTGGTGACGAACTCACCAGCGGACAACGTTTGGACACCAACAGCCAATGGATTAGTCAACAGTTGGGTGAAGTAGGTGTGCGAGTTCTCTACCATTCGACATGCGGTGACGACTTGGACGGTTGTACGCAAGTGTTTCAAACGGCGTTGCAACGAGCGGACTTGGTGATTGCCACTGGCGGGCTCGGTCCCACCGCCGACGATTTGACTCGGCAAGCGATTTCCCAAGCCGCTGGATTGGACTTGGTCTTGGACGAAGATTCGCTGGAGCATATTCGGAGCATGTTTGCCAGCCGAGGTCGTACGATGCCGGAACAGAATTCGATCCAAGCGATGTTTCCAACGGGTTCCACGATTATTCCAAATCCGCACGGAACGGCGCCGGGAATTGATTTGCTTTTTCCGCGAACCGGGCAGGAGGCCAGTCGTCTGTTCGCCTTGCCTGGTGTTCCGGCTGAAATGAAACAGATGTGGACCGAAACGGTGTCGCCTCGAATCAAGAACATGAAGGGTACTTCGGACCAGATCATTCGACACTACCAACTCAAGTGTTTTGGTTTGGGTGAAAGTGACCTGGAAAGTCGTTTGCCCGATTTGATTCGTCGAGGTCGTTCGCCGTCGGTGGGAATTACGGTCCATCAAGGCACCATCACGTTGCGGATCACAGCGACCGGTGCCGATGAAGCGGAATGTCGTCAGCAAATGCAACCGACGATTAACACCATCCACGATTGTTTGGGCGATATCGTCTTTGGAGACGAAGACGACGAATTGGAACACGCGGTCGACCAACTGTTGCAGGCAGACCGACAGACGTTGGCGGTTTATGAAGCAGGCACGGGCGGCATGATCACGCATTGGTTCGGCGAAATGCAACCGGCGACGCCCCATTTCTTGGGCGGCATCGTAGGGCTGGATCGAACCTCGGCGGAACGTATTCTTGACCTTGCCTTGCCCGCCACGCTGTCCAGCGAAGATGCCACTCGGGCATTGGCTCAAGCGGTGCGAAACAAATATCAAGCCGATATCGGTTTGGCAATTTCGCCGTTTCCCAGACCGGGGCAAGACAACGGTCATTTTTACGTGGCGCTTTCTGCGGACGCGGAGACTCGCTGCCAGTCGTTTCTTTTCGCCGGACACCCCGACATTCTAAAACCGTTGGCTGCCAAGCGAGCGTTGAATTTCCTTCGTCTTCAATTGAAAAAGTAGGTTGGCCCCGCAGCCGGCGTGGACTTTGGGCAGGAGCCGAAGTTGGACAGCACGCTGGCATACCGGAGGCGGTGACCTAGGTTCGAGCTGCCGTGGCGGTTTGCTAAACGCCGAACAGCTCAGACGTTGGGCGAACGACCATCACTGCAGTTCGTTCCCGAACCAACGCTAGACGCTTTGTTGTGGATGGTCCCAGCGCTGGTGTGGTTGGTTCGCAACGTTTGGACCACAGACGCCAGCCACGAAGATTCAGTCGTTTCCTTCAAGGCGGCGGCGAATTTGTTCGACGCGTTGGCGATTCACGCCCAAGTCCGAATAGCCGATTCGAGAAGCGGAACGAACATGAATGATCGATTCGTCCGGCGGAAAGTAAAATTCGACATCGTCCACGAAACGTAACAAACGGCTCGTAAATTCCGCTCGCAAATAGCCGTCCCTTCGTTCCACGACTTTTCCGCCCAACGAACCAACGCTGTCAACAATTCGCTGCAGCGCGATGCCTGGTTCTGTCGAGTAGTTCAGGGGCGCAATGGCGTGTTGTGAATCGCTATCGTGCGAACAAACACAATTGGGCGAACCAGGACATGCTGCCAAACGGCCGCCGCGCACGCCTAGATTCGCTGGCGGTTTGCTGAACAAGTTCATCACCATAACGGCTCCCATGCCAATCATTGCAAACAAGATCGCTCGCACAATCCAGCGGCGAATATCTCGCTTCTTCATTGTTGCCTTCACCCTCGTTTTACCATGTTTTGCTGTGACGTTTTTTGTAGCCGATCGCGACAGTTTTGACTTTACGTTTTTTCCTAGCCCGAAACGTAAGTGAGGGAAAATCAAGCGATTCCGCAGTCCCTCGCTCACGCGTCGGGCTAGGAAATACCGTCGGAAAAATGCAAATGCGAAAATTCAAAACGGACGCGTCGCGCATTCGAAATGCCAAACTTGACCAACGTGCGGAACGGTTTGATGGTTGGATGAAAGACGGACTATTCGCCAATGATCTTGACCAAGATGCGTTTGCGGCGACGGCCGTCAAATTCGTAGTAGAAGATATGCTCCCACGGTCCAAGATGAAGCTGGGCATCGGTGATAGCCACCACGACTTCGCGGCCCATGATCTGGCGTTTGTGATGCGCGTCGGC
Organism: Pirellulaceae bacterium; assembly: GCA_041399205.1. Taxonomy (GTDB): domain Bacteria; phylum Planctomycetota; class Planctomycetia; order Pirellulales; family Pirellulaceae; genus JAGQOZ01. Next base: position 178,652 of record JAWKTK010000018.1, read on the forward strand.
GTTATCTTCGCCTGTGCGATTGTGATGATAGCGGTCAGGTGAAGGATCGAACGGAGCGAGTCCTTCCAGCCAGACTTCGTAGTCGCGATGCAACCCCGATTCGTTATCGTTGATGAAAACGCTGGCGGTAATGTGCATCGCGTTGACCAAGCAGAGTCCATCCTGGACGCCACTTTCGGCAACCAAGTGTTCAATTCGATTGTGGATGGAAACAATCCCACGACGTTCGGGCACTTCCATCCACAGCTCTTTGGTCAGCGACTTCATTCGGCTGGCTCCCACTTCGATGCGAACCGCAACTACGCCGCTCGCTGATGAGGCTGGTTGTGTGCGTCAAAATCAATCACTTGCAGCAATTCGCCTTCGTCGCCATAGAACTTCACTTCTTGTTCTTCCAGAAACCAGACAGCGCTGATGCCGTGCGATTCAAATCGATGGCCTCGGTAGTCTCCTTCCCGAATCAAGATCGATTCGGTCACGTCCGGAAAGGGCGAATCGGAAAATCCCTTGAGTGCTTCTTTTACCAACGAACGAATCTTCTGCGGCTGAGAAAACTTCATCGAGTTCATAGACCATTCAAGCCAGAGTACGCACTCGGATTCGTCGACTTGGCCTCGCTGTGCCAACCAACCGACAAATCATCTGCACCTATCTATCGGCCGATATAATCGCTCGCTTCGCTAATGGCTGCGTCAGCCGAAAACTCACCGCTGCTTCGCTATATTGAACTTGTCTTCAACAACGGACTCGAAGTCTCCTGCCTCGTTCGTCTGACCAGCAGATTCATGAGCAGAATCACTACAGTCGGCAGGGCGAGCCGCACGAAAAGTCAAAATTTTTCTGTTTTCACTAAACGTCACGCCCTCTCGGGTCAATCGGACGTAGGGTGTAAGTATCGGCGGCAATGCAAATTGCGGTCGTGTTTAACTAGGGCTTTCTCACCCCCCGTGTGAGGTGAGGCCGGTCTTCGGATCGGTCTCACCTTTTTTTCTGCGCCGACGCCCGAGCTTTCGATTCCGGTTCAAACCACACGCGGCCGTTTCTGCTGAATCGCGGCGCTAAGCATTAAATATGCAATGGTTTACGGTCAAGGGTTTCTTGACAAACACTCTGCCGTTGGGTACCTAGATTCGTTCGAATTGCCAACCACGCGGTGCGAACCGACGATGGCGACAGCCAAACAGACTTACTTTGGGAGACGGAAATGTCACAAGTGGAAACGAATGAGCTCTCGGAATTGGAAGAAGACGACTTTTCGACCGAAGATGGGGAAAATCACCTGGAAACGTCAGACAACATTGTGTGCGCCGAAGAGTTTGACGACGACATGGACGAATTCGACGAAGATGACTTCGACGACGATTTTGACGACGACTTTGAAGAGGAAGAGGATGACTTTGACTACGGCGCCGAGACTTTCGACGAGGATAGCGACGAAAAGTCGGACGATGACGCCGATTTCGAAGATTTTGAAGGCGAGTAGTCTGCGGCTGCCTGGATAAAGTCTTGCGAACGGGCCGATACCTGTTAGACCCAAGGACGACCAGTACACGAATGCCTGCCAACGGATTGCCAAGGCTTTTGACACTTTAGCAAGTCAATTGATCCAGGAGCGGTTGGATGTCGATGTCAGGTGAAAGTTCCACAGAATCGTGGGACTTTGGGGCGATGTTTGGAATTTCTCAGATCGATTTTGACCAGCACTTTTTTGGTCGAATCCTAGCCGTCCATAGCGACAACGTTGACGTTTTGCTTTGTCAGTCGGACATTCTGATCACCAAGGGCGAATACCTTGAAGCCAACCGGTTGCTTGCCAAACTGACTTGGCTGTGCCCTGGCCACGCGATTGTGTTTTACAACTTCGCCTGCACCAGTTCGGTGATTGGCAAGATTTCCGATGCACTGGCGGCCTTCGAGCAGGCGATTTCTTTGGGCTACGACGATTGGGCTCGAATCGAAGCCGATTCAGACCTGGACAATCTGCGCCTGCTGCCCGAATTCGAAGCATTGATCGCGGCCCATTCGGGCGAATCGCATTCCATCTAAAGCTTCGGCCAAAATGCCTAATGCCATTCGTTGCGGATTGAAATAAAGGGGCTTGCGTGTTCTACTCCTAGGTTTGTTCGATTGCCATTTCCCACATCCGGTGGGGAACGAACATTCCAACGCTCGGCGAGTCCTTTCTGTTTGCCGCGATACTGAAACCTGGAGCTTGAAGACCAAAGCCATGTTCAAACCTGTTCCTGCCAACGTTAGCTTTCCTCAATTAGAACTGGAAGTCCTCGATTTTTGGCAGCAGGAAAGCATTTACCAGGAATCGCTGCGGCGACGCTCCGGAGCGGAACCCTTCATCTTTTACGAAGGTCCGCCAACCGCCAACGGGATGCCTCATCCCGGCCACTGTTTGACTCGCTCCATCAAAGACGTGTTTCCTCGTTATCGAACCATGCGAGGTTACCTGTGTGAACGCAAAGCGGGTTGGGACACGCACGGACTGCCGGTCGAAGTGGAAGTCTGCAAAGAACTAGGCATTCATTCCAAAGAAGAAATTGAAAACTACGGCATTGAACCGTTCATCCAAAAATGCCAACAGTCGGTTTGGCGTTACATGCAAGAATGGGAACGACTGACCAACCGTTTGGGCTTCTGGGTCGATCTGGACCAAGCCTACGTCACCTACCACCAATCGTTTGTGGAAAGTGTCTGGTGGTGCCTGAAAAATCTGTTTGATCGAGACCTCTTGTATCAAGGCCACAAGATTGTCTGGTGGTGGGCGCAAGGTGGAACAGTGCTCAGTAGTGGCGAAGTTGGACAAGGCTATCGCGAAGTAGCCGATCCCAGCGTCTATGTTCGCTTTCCGTTATTAGACGAATCAGGGAACGCATCACACACCAGCCTGTTGGTTTGGACCACCACACCTTGGACGCTGCCCAGTAATCAATTTGCGGCAGTTCATCCCGAATTGGAATACGCCACCGTCTTGGACGAAGAAGACGGAAGTCGCCTGATCATGGCGTCCGCACTGGTCCAAGCCATCGCCGACAAAACCAAGAAGACGTTGACAGTGGAATCGACCTGCCCTGGCCGTGAATTGCTGGGGAAACGTTACCGTCCGCCGTTTAACTATTACTATGATTCGCTGGGCAATCAACAAGGCCAACTCAAGTCAGGCGGAACGGAGTACGTGGCGTGGCGAGTGGTCTCGGCGGACTTCGTCACTACCGACAGCGGTTCCGGCGTGGTCCATCAAGCGCCCGCGTTTGGCGAAGTCGACTACGAAGTCTTGATCCAGCAGCAAGCATTATTCCAAGAAGGCGAAGGCCCGGAACTGATCTGCGCCGTGGGACCGGACGGCAAGTTCACTTCGGACGCGCCAGACTACCAAGGCCGTTGGGTCAAGGAAGCTGACAAAGATATTTCGCGACAGTTGCGCAGCGAAGGTACGTTGTTCCACTTGGAACAATACCTGCACGACTACCCGTTTTGTTGGCGAGCGGACCAAGATCCGCTGATCCAGTATCCTCGGAGAAGTTGGTTCGTTCGTACCACCAAATTTCGTGACAAGATGTTGGCCAACAACCAACAGATCCACTGGCTGCCTGACCATATTCAGAACGGACAATTCGGAAACTTCTTGGAATCCAACGTCGATTGGGCGTTGTCGCGAGAACGTTATTGGGGCACGCCGCTGCCCATTTGGGTTTGCAGTGAAACCGGCAAGATGGAAGCGATTGGTCAGTATGAAGAATTGCTGGCCAAACCAGGAGTCGCTGGTACGGAAGTTTGGCTGGACGCCAAGAAGCAGAATCCAGAACTGCCGGAAGATTTGAAGGTCCACAAACCGTACATTGATGCCGTGACGTATGATTCGCCGTTTGCCAGCGGAGCGAAGATGCAGCGAGTGTCCGAAGTGATCGACTGCTGGTTCGATTCAGGCGCAATGCCGTTTGCTCAATGGGGCTATCCGCATCAAAACGCCGACACGTTCCGCAACAAATTTCCGGCCGACTTTATCAGCGAAGCCATCGATCAAACTCGAGGTTGGTTCTATAGCCTGCTGGCAATCAGCACACTCTTGTTTGGCGATGAAGAAGGTAATTCTGAAACGGCCGAACCCTTTCCACACCCGTACCGCAACTGCATTGTCTTGGGCCTCATGTTAGGTGAAGACGGACAGAAGATGTCCAAGAGCAAGCGAAATTATCGCGAACCGAACGAAATCTTTGACAAATACGGCGCCGATGCGTTGCGTTGGTATTTCTTTGCGAATCAGCCGCCGTGGACGTCAATTCGTTACAGTGAACGAGCGATCAAGGATAGCATTCCGGAGTTTCTGCTGCGACTGTGGAACGTCTACAGTTTCTTTGTGATCTACGCCGGCTTGGATGGTTTTGATCCTGCCGAACGCATCAACGGTTCGCCCGAACAAGTGACCGCCGCCGAACTGACCGGTGCCGAAGGTTATCGCGCGCCTGCAGAACGCAATGAATTGGATCGCTGGATTCTAAGCGAATTGCATCGCACCGTTGCGCAAGTCACGCAGCTCATGGACAACTATGACAACTACGCTGCGTGTGCCAAAATCACGGCGTTTGTCGATGCTCTGAGCAATTGGTACGTTCGACTCGGGCGGCCTCGTTACTGGAGCAGTGACAAACAATCGCCAGACAAACTGGACGCGTATTGGACGCTGTACGAATGTTTGATCACCACGTGCAAACTGATCGCACCGTTCGTGCCGTTCTTGTCCGAACATATGTGGCAGAATTTGGGACGAGGCCTCGCGGATTCGGTCCTGAAGAGCGTGCATTTGTGCGACTATCCGGAAGCGGATTCGCGAGTGATTGACGAAACGCTGTCTGAACAGATGGAACTTGGGCGAGAAATCACGTCGCTGGGCCGAAGTGCTCGTATGAACGCCAAGCTAAAAGTACGTCAACCGTTGGCCAGTGTCGAAGTCATTTTGGCCAGTGACCAACACTTGTCATGGCTGCAATCGCACTGCGATTTGATTGCCAAGGAATTGAACGTCAAAGAAGTTTCGTTTGCCAAAGACGCCGAGCAGTACATTTCTTATCAAGTGGTTCCCAATTTCAAAGCGCTGGGGCCTCGAGTAGGGAAGCTAATGCCGGCGGTGAAGAAGTCGTTGGCGCAAGCGGATGGCGGCAAGTTGCTGGCCGAACTGCAAGCCAACGGTGCGATCGCGTTGAATGTGAACGGGCAGGAATTGAAGTTGGACAACAGCGATATTGAAATTCGCTTGGAAGCCAAAGAAGGATGGGCCGCGGCTCAAGGTGCCGGTTGCGTAGTAGTATTGTCCACCGACTTGACGGACGAACTTATTCGCGAAGGGTACGCTCGAGACCTGGTGCGGTTCATCCAAGATCGCCGCAAGGAACTCAATTGCGAATACACCGACCGCATTGAGGTTACAGTGGTGACTTCGGCCGACGAATTGCACGCAGCCGTCACAGAAAACGCTGACTACATTCAAGAAGAGACATTGGCGTCCTCCTTGTCCGTTGCCGCGGATGCCGGCGGATTTCAGCCTCAGGACTTGGGCGACAAAGGGGACTTGGAAATTGGCGGACATGCGTTGCAATTAGCCGTTCGCGTGTTGACAGGGACGTCATCATGAATTTGCCCATCGCCGTGTTGATTTCGGGTGGCGGAACAACGCTGAAGAATTTGATCCAATGTCATTCGGCGGGCAAGTTAGACGTCGACTTTCGCTTGGTCATCTCCAGTTCGGATCAAGCAGGCGGATTGGCGTTTGCCAGCGAAGCCAACATCCCTGCCGTGGTTTTGGAACGCAAGGATTTTGATTCGACCGCATCGTACAGTCGTGCGTTGTTTGACCACTGTCGCCAAGCGGGCGTGCGGTTGGTGGTGATGGGCGGATTCTTGAAGCACGTATTGGTGCCGGATGATTTCATGAACAGAGTCATCAACATTCATCCGTCGTTGATTCCGTCGTTTTGCGGTAAGGGCTTTTATGGTCAACGAGTGCATCAGGCGGTGCTGGACTATGGCGCGAAGCTTAGCGGTTGCACCATCCACTTTGTGGACAATGAATACGACCATGGCCCCATTATTTCTCAACACGCCGTCCCGGTAATGCTGGACGATTCGGCCGAAACATTGGCTGCTCGAGTTTTCACCACGGAATGCGAAGCGTATCCACAGGCCATTCAGGCAATCGCGGCGGGCCAAGTCCAGGTGGAAGGTCGAACGGTACGTATTTCGCTTTAATCAGCGCGAATTCCACGTCGCGCAGAATTCTGTTTACAATGCGATTTTCTATCTTCGCATGGGAAAACAAGGGTGATCTGCAATGAGTCTTGGCGAACAACGTTGGTTCGTGCCGCTATTGGCAATCTGTTGTTGGTGGACGTCGACTGAAGCACAAGAGGATGTGCACCAGTCGCTGCGTCCTTATTCAAAGAACTTGTGGTACTGGGCCGTCGGTGACGAACCCGTTCTTCTGCTGGGCGGCAGTGATGACGACAATCTTTTCCAATGGCCCAAAGAAAAGTTGATTCCGCAGTTGGATCGAATTGTCGCGGCAGGCGGCAACGTGATTCGCAACACCATGAGCGATCGGCAAGATCAAGGCTTTGAAGTTTACCCTTTTCTGCGTTTAGAAAACGGCAAGTATGATCTGAGCCTGTGGAATCCAGAATATTGGCAGCGATTTGAAACGCTATTGTCTGAAACTGCAAAACGCAACATCTTTGTTCAGATCGAAGTTTGGGATCGATTCGATTACACGGATGCTCGAGCGGACGATCCGGGGCGTTGGGAGAAAAAGCATCCCTACAATCCGCAGAATAATGTGAACTATTCGTTCGAAGAATCGAGCTTTGTCGCTCGTTATCCTGATCATCCTGGTGCCAACAAGCAGCCGTTTTTCTTTACAACTCCGCAACAGCGCAACAACCAAGTGGTGCTGCAGTATCAACAGCGGTTTGTGGACAAGATGCTGGAACATTCGCTGGCATATCACCACGTCTTGTATTGCATAGACAACGAAACGCAGGCCGAACCGGCATGGGGCGAATATTGGGCTCGATATATTAAGGCCAAGGCGGCCGCTGCGAACAAGACGGTGATGGTTACGGAAATGTGGGACGATTGGAACCTTCGCGCGCCACGGCATCGGCAAACGTTTGACCATCCCGAACTGTATGACTTTGTGGATGTTTCGCAAAACAACCACAACCGCGGCGATGCGCACTGGCAGAACTTTTTGTTCGTCAAGCAGTATCTGAGCAAACAGCCTCGTCCTATGAACACAACCAAAACGTATGGCGCGGATGGCAACAAGTTCAAACACACGGATCAAGACGCCATTGAGCGCTTTTGGCGACACCTGTTGGCCGGCGCGGCGTCCGTTCGATTCCATCGGCCCGATTCCGGCTTGGGCATCAATGACAAAGCCGTGGCCTGCATCAAAGCCGCTCGGTTACTGGAAAACCAAATTCCGTTGTGGGACTTGGAACCGGCCAATCAACTTTTGCAGGACCGAAGTGAAAATGAAGCGTTTGCGGCTGCCAATACGGATCGAACCAAGCTGGCCGTTTATTTGCCCGCTACGCCAGAAGGCCAGACATGGTCCAGCGTCAAGCTGGCGTTGCCGGACCGAACCGGTGAATTCGAAGTACATTGGATTGATATTGATCAAGGGATTGAGATGGAAAAGAATCGAATCAAGCCAACTTCGCCATTGGAAATTCGTTCGCCTTCGTCGGGCAACGTTGTGGCAGTGATCATGGCAGTCGCGGCCGAAGTGCGGTAACGATCCCGCGGAATTGGCCAACCAGTTGGCTACAATAAGTTCATGTATCGAATCATGACAATTGCCGTGTGGTTGTTGGTGATCAAGACGGTCTTGGTCACTTGGAACTCGTACGCCGACTATTTTCCTCCCAACTTTCAGGCAGACTTTCTGCTGGGCCGACAATCCACGTTCTTTGGTCTGTTTGCGGTGGCGTTTTACGTCCACATCCTATCGGGGCACCTTTGGCGTTGTTGGCCGGCCTGTTTCTGACGAACTAATCTGCGCAAGCGTTTTCCGCAAGCACATCGACAAGTGGGACGTTGGCAAGTGATTGGCGTTTTGGCTTTGGGGTGGTTCCCAGCGGCCTGTGGATGGCTCGTTTTACCAATTCCGGATTGATCACGGATGTGGCGTTCAGGAAGCCTTGGCCGTGGCGACCGGCATCTGTTCTTTTGTGGGCTGGCGAACGCGGCCGTCAATCGCCATTTTGGACAACACCAGATTTGGATGACTCGCACGTTTGCTCTCTTGTAAGTTCCGCCGTTGTGTTACGAATCATGGGCGGACTGGCAGTGCTATTCGAATGGCAAAACACGTATCCCTATGCAGCGTGGCTTTCTTGGTTACTGCCCCTGGCCGCGAGTGAATGGATGCTCTACCGCTCACCGAAAAAGAACCGGTTCGTAGTCCCGCCTTCAGGCGGAATGTTTCCGGTAGCCGGTTGCCGGTGGCTGTTCAGTTGGCAAAGCGGGCATCATTCCTGTGAGTCAAGGTCGGATTCACCCAACAGCATCTTTTCGCAGTTCTTGTCCTTCGGATTCGAATGAATACGAGCCAACATGTGCATCGGCATAGCCTACAAGGATATACGCTGCGTGATGGTTCATGTCCGTTTGTTCGTCAAACGCCAAGATTTGTTCGGGCGAAGTATCAAACGGAGACATCCAATGCACGGCATCTTCGGCCGGGGCATCGACTAGCACGATTTGGCGCCGACGTTCCGATTCGATTGCCGCTTTCCCAGGTTCCGACCCAGTGAAGTAACAGTTCGCACCAACCACGGCCAAGTACGTTGTCAGCAAGCGTCAGCATCCGCACTGGGACATTCAAATATGGGAACTCGAGTTTCATACGCGGCCGCGTTGTCGGGATGATCCCACGGTTTGGTCAAGTCGATGGAATCGTACAATGCCTGCTCTTCCAAAAACGGCAGGATCAGCGTTCGCCAACTGTGCAAGCGATTCCCGTTTTCGTCCACCGTGAAAGCTGGTGGCAAAGTGCCGTGGACCGTTTCGTAGTTGATAAGAGCCATACTGATTTCTTGCATGTTCTCGCCACATTCAATTCTTCTTACTGTTGGTCGAATGTTGCGACGAAACGGCAGCAGCAACACGATCAACAACATCACCACACCAACAATCAGGCCAATTCGTTTCCACGAAATCAAACTTCGCGGCGGCGCAACGTCATGCGATTCGGTCCGGCTGCTTTTGTACGGGTTGACATTCATGGCTGGTGTTCCGAAGTAGAGTTCGCTGGTACCGAGTTCGTAGTCCCGCCTTCAGGCGGAATGGTTGCCGGTAACGGGCGTCTGGTTTCCGGCGGTAGCTAACCTGCATGGTCTATTCCTGCGATTTTGGGTCGGATTGACCAAGCAGCATCTTTCGCAGTTCTTCGTTTGGTTCGGTCTGACTGCTCTTGTACGGATAGTCGTCCATTGTTGGTGTACTCCAAAGCGAGGACTAGTTGCGGTGCCAGGCCGAAGGATTGAAAAAATTCGCCCAGAAGCCACCTAGCCACCGATGGCGGTTCATTCGAAGCAACAGCCATTCTACCGAAGTCTCGGCTGCGTCGGCAAATTCGCAGCGAACGTTCGCTTCGAGACACTTCTTTCAAAAAGGCAAGCGTACAATGCCGAGTTGCCTTGGGGCGAATGGTTCGCTACAACCCATCATCCAGCGAATGATGCATTCTTGGCGTGATGATGGATAGCAATGGCAGCAGAAAAGTCTTTGGCAATTGTGCTTCGCACCGTCGAATTCAGCGAATCTAGCTACGTTGCCACGCTGTTCACGGAAGATTTTGGCAAGATCACCGCCTTGGCCAAAGGTGCCAGGCGACGCAAGAGTGCGTTCGAGTCTGCTCTTGACCTGCTGTCGGTTTCTCGCGTAGTGTTCCTGTCAAAATCGTCTGATTCTCTTGACTTATTAACGGAAGCTCGTTTGGAGAAAGCATTTCGGTCCAGCCAGAAAGAACTCGGCCGGTTCTACGCCGCGTTGTATCTGATTGAACTGGTCAATTTAATGACTGACAACCGCGATCCTCATCCCGACCTTTTTCGTACAACGGTCAGAAGCATTGGACAACTGGATCAAGGTGCGCCGATTGCGCCGAATGTTCTGAAGTTCGAACTCGCGATCCTGCGTCATTTAGGGCACTTGCCAGCGTTGCATGCGTGCAGCGAATGCAGTCGCACTGTGCCTGACGCGGCCAGGATGGCATTTGGAATTTGGAACGGAGGCGTGTTGTGCAATACCTGCAAAGTAGGCAAACGCAAAGTAGTCAGCCTAAGCTTGCCCGCGTTGCAGTTGTTGCGATCTTGGTCCGAACCAGAAATTGAAACAACGAATGACACGGATTCGTCACAGCCGCAGTTCGACACCGAATGGACCAAGGTGGCGGGCGAAGTTCGTGGTTTGATGAATCAATACCTGTGTGACACTTTAGGGCGTCGTCCCCAACTGTTCGACTTCCTGGGGTTTCACTAGACAGTACGAACGGTGGGCTTACCGTAGCCCGATGCGTCAGCAAGGATGTAAAAAATCCTAGCCCGACGCGTGAGCGAGGGGAATTGCGTATTCTCCCTCGCTCACGCATCGGGCTAAGAAAAAAAGGCACAGCCTAAAACAGGCCAGCAAGGATGTAAAAAATCCTAGCCCGACGCGTTAGCGAGGGGAATTGCGTATTCTCCCTCGCTCACACGTCGGGCTAAGAAAAAAAAGCACAGCCTAAAACAGGTCAGCAAGGATGTGAAAAATCCTAGCCCGACGCGTTAGCGAGGGAATTGCGTATTCTGCCTCGCTCACACGTCGGGCTAAGATTGAGCCGACAGGTCGTTTGTCCAACTAACCAACGCGTGATACAGACAAGGATGTCAGTGATCATGAAACAGAATCTATTTCGGCCAGCGGTATATCTGATCGCTTTGGTTTGCCCTGCGTGTACTTCAACCGGACAGATGCAAGTGCCGGGACCGGGTGATTCGCAGGCGGACATTGTTTTCCGAGGCCAGGACGAGGAATCGGACGGCGTGCTGGGCAAATTCGGTCCTTCGCAGTTATATCAACAAGCCAAGAACGCAGCCGGATACGGACCGGACGAATCAGTCGCTCGGCAACTGTTCCAAGAAGGCGACGCGCTGTACCGCCAAGCGATTTCACAAGAAGGCAAACAGCGATCCGCCACGATGCTGGAGGCCGCCGACAAATTCAAAGCGGCTGCCGATCGTTGGCCCAAATCGATCATCGAAGAAGACAGCCTGTTTCTCTTGGGCGAATGCTACTTCTTTTCTAATCGCTATCCCGATGCTTCGGAAGCGTACGACAAACTGGTCAAAAAGTTCGAGAACACTCGGTACATGGAAATCGTCGGCAAGCGGCGGTTCGCGATCGCTCAATATTGGATTGACCATCAACAGAAAGTCGATCCAGATTTGCCCATCACGCCTAATTTATCCTCCAAAGACCTGCCGTTTTTCGACAAGTTTGGCCATGGTTTGCGAGTGCTAGATAAAATTCGCTTGGACGATCCGACGGGCAAGTTGGCCGACGACGCGACGATGGCAGCGGCAATTTCGCACTTCAAAGCGGAACGCTATGTTCGTGCGGACGAACTGTTCACCGATCTGCGGCGTTCCTTTCCCAACAGCGACCACCAATTCATGGCGCACCTGCTGGGCGTCAAATGCAAACTCAAGATCTACCAAGGTCCGGACTACAGCCAGATCCCGATTGAAGATGCGGAAAAGTTGATTCGACAAATTCAAATTCAGTTTCCGCAAGAAGCGGAAGGAGAACGCGAATTTTTGGTGAGTGCGTTGAAAGAGGTTCGGCTGAAACGAGCTCAACATGAAATGGGGTTGGCTCGCTACTACGATCGGCGCAAAGAATATTCCGCCGCGAGACATTATTACAGCAAGGTTCGCACTGAATTCTCCGACACATCTTTGGCAGAAAAAGCGTCCAATCGCTTAGCGAGCATTTCTGACAAGCCGGATTCGCCCGAACAGAAAGTTCCGTGGCTAACCAAACTGTTCCCGACGCCTGAACGAGAAAAACCGTTGGTCGCTCGGAACCCACTGGACGTGGTCAAAGAGACAATTCGAAGGTAATTGCGTTCGTTTTTTGCGGTCCGTTTACCTGCTGACGTAAATCAAGGCCACACCGCCTCACATGATTGTTCCATCGCCAATACGTCTAATTCGCCACGGCCTGCTAGGACTGTCGCTGGTCTGGGCGATGTCGGGCTGCGCCAGTTACAACATGGGCCACGGTTCGCTGTTTCGATCGGACGTGCGAACCGTTCACGTACCCGTGTTTCAGTCGGACAGTTATCGCGACGGTCTGGGCGAACGCTTGACCGAAGCTGTCGTGAAAGAAATCGAAGCGAAGACACCATACAAAGTGGTTTCCGCCGAAATGGCAGATAGCGTGCTGGATGGCCGCATCATGTCTGAAAGCAAACGCGTCATTGGAGAAGACGCCTTTGATGTGCCCAGGTTGATTGAAGCGGATCTGGTGGCGCATGTGGAATGGAAAACTCGTGGCGGCCAGCCTATTGGCAGTTCGTTCGACTTGCCGCTGAATGGATTGGAATTGCGAGTGAACGAGGCGAAGCAGTTCATCCCCGAAGCGGGTCAGTCGATCGCCAGTTCGCACCAAGAGATGATTCGCGAATTGGCTCGACAGATCGTGGCACAGATGGAAATGCCGTGGTAGATTGTCGCCATGGATTCTACATCATTATCTGCAAACGCGTCTCTGGACGCTCGTTTTCCCTTTCGCTCACATCGTTGGCAACTGCGGCGTAGCGTGCTGGAATTTGATACGTCGCCGCAACTAATGGGTATTGTCAACGTGACGCCGGATAGCTTTTCTGATGGCGGTCGCTGGTTTGAAACCGTCTTGGCCGTCGAACACGGCTTGCGATTGGCAGAAGAAGGCGCAGCAATCTTGGATGTGGGCGGCGAAAGTACTCGGCCGTTTCCAGCCCGTAAGCGAAGCGGAAGAATGTACGCCGAGTGATCTCGGTGGTGCAGCAATTGGCCGAACAGACCGACGTACCGATTTCCATTGATACGTCCAAAGCCAAAGTGGCTGAAGAAGCGTTAGCCGCCGGGGCTCAAATCATCAATGACGTCACAGGCCTGGAAGGGACGATCGCATGATTCGCGTGGCCATTGATTCCGACGCGGCTGTAGCGCGATGCACATGCAAGGCACCCCGCAAACGATGCAAGACAATCCCACGTATGACAATGTGGTGTCAGACATTTTCAACTATCTGCAACAGCGTCAAAAAAATTGGTCGCAGCAGGCGTTGCCCAAGAACGGATTTGTTTGGATCCCGGAATTGGTTTCGGCAAATCGCATCAACATAACTTGACGTTGGTGGCCCATTGCGGCCAGTTTCATTCGCTGGGTTGTCCCATTTTGGTCGGCCATTCTAGAAAAGGCTTCTTGGCCAAAATCATCGGCAATGCCAAGGCGGATCGCACGTTCGCTACTGTTGGCGCGGCACTGGTGATGGCTCAGCAAGGGATTCAGGTGATTCGAGTGCACGATGTTCTAGCCACAAAACAGGCTCTAGCGGCATTTGTGGCCTGTGGCGGAGTCGACGGGTGCGCAGGGACGCTAGAGTAGCATTGCCGGAAAATGGTATATTGTTCGCTTCGTTTTTTTCGAACCGAATTTACCTGGCGCTCCACAACGCTATGCCCGATTTTGCTTGTCATTCACGAATAAAGTACCTTGTATGGTCGTGGTGCTGCCTTGCCTCATGCCTGTGGGCCGAAGATGGAGCGGACATCCCGCGGTTTGAATTTGTCAAATCGCAAAGCCACATTGTGAACTACGCGTTTTCACCGAAGGGTGATTACGTGGCGTCGGCGTCATCGCATGGCAAGATATCGATTGAAAAAACCAACGAAGCGGAGCTGGTTCAAGATCACCGATCCGACTCCCTTGCTGGACGCGTTGAATTCGACCGCTTTGATCAGCGCGAACGCGCCTATCTGCAGTTGGCTTCCCTGGGACGGCAAGTCCAACCTTGCCGCGCGAACGCTTGGAATCGCCGCCTTCGTTTGAAGTTCGCCGACGCCTTGAAAAGCTATTGGAGTGGATTGACGAATCGACCGGTTCGCCGCACCAACGCTTGGTGACGCAACTGCGGTTCGCTACGGACGGCCGGGTTTTGGCGTCGGGCAGTCTGGACAAAACGGTACGGCTGTGGAATCCCCAAACGCATCAAATCCAAGCTCGCTTCGGTCCACTGGAAGAAGAAGTGACGGCGTTGGATATTGCATCAGATTGATTGCCGTAGGTGACGCCGGAAACAATATCTATTTATACAATCGAATTGATCGGTCGAGTGAACGTTTGATTTTGACAGGGCACAAGGCGACCATTCGAGGACTGTGTCTCACCAAAGACGAATCCGTTTTGTTTTCCGCCGCCGGCTTTGATGCTCGGATCGGTGTGTGGAAGCTACCGCCAGATGGAACGCAGCCCAGCGATCAAGTTCGCTGGTTGACGGAACACAAAGACGCGGTGATGTGCTTGGCGTATTCACCACAACAGAATCGGTTGGCCAGCGGCGGCTATGAAAATCAGATCTTGATCTGGGACGTTCATTCGCTGCAAGTGATTCGGCGACTGGATGAACCGCAGAGCACGGTTCGGTGCGTGTGTTTTTCGCCCGATGGAAGTTTGCTGGCGGCTTGCGGAGACGACAAAGTGATTCGCCTCTGGAACACTCGGTCCTGGACGTCGACAGAACTGGATCGAAAGATGGAAAACGTCCAACACATTTGCTTTTCGCCCGACGGTGACATTTTGTTGTCAGTCAACAATGCGGGCGAATGCTGGACTTGGGCGCGAAAGTAATATTCGCATTATGGAGAATCCCTACGAAAGCCCTCGCGAAACAAACCCGCTGGACGTGCCTGCTTTGGGAGGTCGCTCCAGTCTTACTTCGCAAGTGACGTCGGGACTCTTTGGCGGACTATCAATTGGCGCCACAACCGGTTCAGCTGGCAGCGGAATCTTTGGGATTGTGGCGGGAATCGTACTGGTTTGGCAAGCTGCGGATCAAGCGGTGGGCAGTGTCGAGACAGTCTTGGCCATGACATTGGCCACGGCCATCATGGGCACGATTTCAGGCGCCGTTGTCGGGTTGTTGCTGGGGATCGTTTTAGGAGTGGTTTCGTTTCGTTGGTTGCGTCGTGAAAATGCGTTACAAACAACAGGCACGATCGCTGGTGGATTCTTGGGCATGGTCATGGGCTTGATTGGCGGGCGCTCTGGTGGGGCGATTTGTGGCGCAGGAATCGGCACAGACCCTGATTGTGATCGGCACCGGAGGCGTTTGTGGCATCGTGTCGGGCTTGCTGGGCGGCAAGATGTTGGGTCGAGGCTTAGCGACGCTCCGCACGACAGATTCGCATCGAGGCCAAGACGCATAGTGGCATCGGACCCCAACCGCTGCCGACGCGGTTCGAAGATGATCTAGGCCCGCGAGCGAAGTTGCCACATGTCAGTTTGGGTAATACAAGTCGCCTTGCTGGCTAGGCTCTGTCACGATACTATTTACCTTCCTACGGCCGGGTGGCGGAATTGGCAGACGCACAGGATTTAAAATCCTGTGGGAGGTAACTCCCGTACGGGTTCAAGTCCCGTCCCGGCTATCTTTTTGTCAATCAACGCTATCGCTCGGAGTTCCGCTGCGTTGTTTTCGTTGCAAACAATCTGTCGTTTGTGCGCTCGATTGCGAAAGCCGCCTTAGCGCGTCATCAGCGTAGCCGGCGTTCAGTCGCCTTCGGATAGCTTGGTTCGCATCAAGATCCCGTGTTCAGCGATTGCCAAATTCCGTTCGCGTTTACGCAACTTCGCCAGCACATGGATACGCATCTCCAGGCCGGCGGACGACTATGCGATTTCACGCCAGTCGCCATTGACGAAAAGCTGTCAAGAAAATAATCTTCGCCACTTACAGCCGCGACCCCACGCCCAGTTTGCCCTTTGCTAGCAAATCAATTCCACTAGCGTCATGTCATTTTGAATTACACAACCCATCAGAACGGATGCTGCCATGGGCCGACGAACGATTTCTTTCTGGACTGCCGTCTTCACGGCGACAAGCTTGTTACTTACAGGCTGTCACAATAAACCGGTCGTACGTTCTCAGAATCCGGATGACAACCTATTGGCAGAACGAGAAGTGCAGACGGTGGGCGACATCACTGCGCCGGTTGGACTGCGAGCGGTTCGAGCCGAAGGATTGACGTTGGTGAATTCGTTACGAGCGACCGGCAGTGACCCACCGCCCAATTCGCAGCGAACGATGGTGATTGAGGACATGAAGCGGCGAAGCATCGAAAATCCGAACGAGATTCTCGCTTCGCCCAACACATCCATTGTTGTGGTACGAGGCATCATTCCGCCGGGCGCACAAAAAGGGGATCGCATTGACGTGGAAGTCACCGTTCCTCGGCGCAGCGGCACCACCAGCCTGGAAGGTGGTTGGATGCTGCAAGCTCGTCTGCTGGAAACTGCGTACCTGGGCAATCAGTTACGAACCGGTAGAACCTTAGCCTACGCCGAAGGTTCCATCATGACTGACAGCCAAATTGAAGGAGAAACCAGCGAAGTGGCGCAGGTTCATGGACGAGTCATCGGCGGAGGTGTGGTCAACACAGACCGTTCGCTGGGGTTGGCTCTCCGTTCGGATCGCCACACGGGCATCTATTCCATCAAAGTCAGCGACGCCATCAACCGACGATTTCATCATTTTGATCGAGGCAGCAAAAAGGGCGCAGCCAATCCTAAAACCGACAAGTACATCGAACTGGCCGTGCAGCCACACTATCGCAACAATTTGCTGAGGTATTTGCGAGTGGTTCAATTAGTTCCGTTGCGAGAATACACGGCGGAAATGCCCGATCAACTAGAACGACTTGGAAACGAACTACGGGCCATAGAAACTTCGCAAATGGCCGCCTTGGAATTGGAGGCCATCGGAGACCAAGCGGCTCCTACCTTGCGATCTGGTCTAGAAGCGTCCGAACCATTGATTCGCTTTTATTCGGCCGAAGCGTTGGCCTACCTGAACGACGCCTCGGCCGTCCCCTACCTTAAAGAAGCCATCGAAACGGAACCGGCCTTTCGCTGGAACGGTTTGACGGCGCTGGCCGCCATGATTGACGTTGATGCGCACGAAGCATTGTCTGAATTGATGCATTCCGAAAGCGCGGAAACTCGATACGGCGCATTCGACGCTTTGCGAGAAGCGAATCCTCGCAACCCGTTGGTCCAAGGCCAAGTGCTAGGAGACATTTTGGTGATGCATCACGTGCCATCGGATCAAGAACCCATGGTTCACGTGCGTCGGCAAGGCCGACCTGAAATGGTGATGTTCGGTAGCCAAGTTCAGCTGCAAGCGCCATTCGCGCTATTCGCAGGCCATGACATCATGGTCAAATCGGACGGTGACAAAGTGAAAGTGATTCGTTTTCACGTGAGTCCGGATCGAGGCGACCAGGTTCGCTATTGTCGTTTTGACTTGCAGGAAATCGTCAAAGCCATGGTCGAACTCAATGGCTCGTACGCCGACGTGATCACCGTTATCATGGAAGCCAAAGAAAAAGGTTGCTTTGGTGGCCGAGTTGTCTTTGACGCGTTGCCTAAATCAGGCCGTCAATACACTCCGGAAATTGCCGATGAAGCGGACGAACCATTCGAATCCGAAGACGACGCTGCCGAACAGAACGTGACAGACGCGGCGTAGCATGCCTGCCGCCGCAGCCTACTCAATCAATTGGTGAAAATAGTAACACAGTCCGTCCGGAGCAACGACAAAGAAGACGCGGTATCGCTGACCGTCTCGTTCGTCCACGCGTTCGTTGCCAATGGGAACACCGCGTGATGCCCATTCCTCTTTCGTTCGATCCAAACAGGCGACTCGGATGGCAGCACCTTCATTGCCAGGATCCAGGCCATTGATCGCAAAACCGATCCGCACTCCGTCTCGTTCCATGATCACCGTTGGCACGGGCGACGTCTGTCGTTCTACTTCGGTCAAGCCAAAGTGTTCAGCATACCACGTGGCGGCCTGATCGATATCGGTGACGGGCAAACCAAGAATGTCATCGCCATAGGGAAAGGCAGCTTCAAAAAGAGTGGTAGTTTGGTTCATCAATGGTACTCGGCTGTTGACGGGTAAATTCGACACGACGGATTGATCTAGCGGAAAGTATTCGCCAGATATCTTACGACACAAGCGAACTGACTGCATCCGGTTTGGAGCGAATTCCGATTGCCTGTTGTTCGTTCCAGATCATTCGTATTCGCGATTTCGTCAGCAAGAATTGGTTGTCCCACGCGGCGAATTCTGCGTATGATGAACCAAAGCTGTGTGTTCTATTGACGTACGCAGTTGAATTTGGTGCTTTTTCATGAACGCGTCATGGCAACAGCCTCAAAACCAGCCACAAGACGCATCTAAGGCCGCGTTGAAATCTAAGCAATGAATCGTCGCAAGCCACTGACGTTGGTCGACTATCTGCTGGTGGCAATCGCCCCTGCGCTGATCATGTTGCTGATTGGCAGTTTGATGTTCTTTTTGATCATGGTCCTGTACCGAGGCAACTATCCGGGAAGACTTCAGACCATTGCTGCGCTGTTTGTGTTTGCCGCTGTATTGATTGGCAGAATTGCCATCGAAGAAGGCAAAGAGTATGCGCAGTTGTTCGCGCTGGCGTTGGGCCTGGCCACACTTTTGGCCATCATGCGACTGGTGGAAAACGGCGTCTTGGTGGGAATCGTCTTAGTCATCGCCGCGTGGTGGAGTGCTCAGCGACTGACTTGGGATTGCACCGTCATTGATCACGATAAAGACACCAGCGGCCGAGGACTTCTAGAAAACTGGCAAGATCCGGAAACGGACGATGTGCCGGATCACGATGACGAACCACATGCCGACTCAGCGACTTCCACACACCACACCGGGTTCGCCTGGCTGAAGAAGCGCAAAGCGAATCATTCGCCGGGTATGACGGTTGTCTATTTTTGTCTGGCATCGCTTCCCATTTTTGGCTTGGGCCAATGGCTGCTTCCCAGCCGGTTTTTGCCGGTTCGCCGCGAAGCATTTCACTTGCTGGTTGTTTATGTTGCAGCTGCTTTGGCGCTGCTAATGGTCACCAGCTTCTTACAATTGCGTCGCTACCTACGACAACGCAACGTCGACATGCCCTTGGAAATGACAGGCACTTGGTTGACGGTTGGTGCGACGTTCATTGTGGCAATGCTGGTCGCTTGCATGGCCCTGCCACGACTTTCACCGGAATATTCCATCAGTCAGCTTTCCGCCTTTCAGCGCCGACGCAACGCCCAGACCGTCCCGACGAAGCGGATTGGGCTCTGGGAGACGAAGGGCATCATCAAGACGATGCCACTCGAAGCGGCAATGACAATCAATACCAGCCGCAGGCAGACGAACCGAACGCCGGAAGCCGCAAAGACGATTCGTCACAGCGGCCGAATTCGTCGAATCGGTCGTCTGATCAACGCGAAACAGGTTCCAACGATTCGGCTGACCAAAATGCAAACGGCACTGGGGAACGCAATTCGCAGGACGGTCAACCATCTGGCACCGAACAAGGAGATGCGGCGAATTCGCAACAAACCACTTCGCCAAACGAACAGGATGATCGGTCTTCGGATGGTTCGCCAAAGTCGCAGCAATCAGGCGAAGGACAAGGCCCCAACCAAAACCAAGCGTCTCGAAATCAGTCAGATCATTCGGCCCCAAATTCTCAGCGTCCTTCCGCAGGCCTGCTGCAGCAATTGGGCAGCTGGACGGGCCGACTCATTCAAGCCGTCTATTGGCTGGCCGTCTTGGCGTTAGCAATCTGGTTTGCGTGGCGATATCATGCGGCCATTGCGAGGTTCCTGCAGGAGCTTCGCGATTGGTGGGCCAAGTTGTGGGGCCGAGCGGAAAAGTCTGAAGCAGCAGTTTTGACCGAAACCAATCACGCTGAGCCTGGACCGAGATTCCCTGCGTTTCTAAGCGAGTATCGCAGCGGCTCGGTTGCTCGAATGCCTCTACACGAATTGGTCACATTTTCATTTGCAGCCACCGAAGCCTGGGCCGCTGATCAGACGTGGCAGCGCACAAACGATGAAACTGCATTCGAATTTGCGGAATCGTTGGCCCAACGTTGCCCGGAACTGGCGCCGGTGCTGCTTCGCTTGCCACAATATGTGGGCGTGGTCCAGTATTCGCAACGAAAGCTTACAGACAAGATCAAGCCAGACCTGGTCCAGCTGTGGAACTATCTGGTAACACATCCACCTCGACCGCAACCAACCTCGCCTACTAATCCGCTCTAAAGTCCGGATGCAAAGGCGAACCGCCGTAGTAAGGATACTGATCAAACTGGTCGCCGTTACCTTGAGCCCGAGCGTCTGCGGTGGCCAGCAAACGCTGATGTAATTCAGCTTGTAGTTGCTGCAGAGTTTCCGCGTAGTCGGGCGAACCAGCGACGTTGTTCACTTGGAATGGATCTTTGCCGATGTCGTACAATTCGAATTCGGGACGCTTGGCAAAGGAAAGTTCGTACCACTTTCGATCTTGGCTAGAATCATGCTGATGTTCAACTAGCCAAGATTTCGTCAGACCGTTGTCCGCGTCTCCCAACCAACTACCGGGAAAGAAGGCCTGTTGGTAATGCGGAGTTCCCGCCGGCCAGCGTTCTGGTGCGAAGTTGTGAATCAGCAAGTATTCTCGGTTACGAATCGCTCGCATCGGAGTGCCGCCCGAATTCGGAGCTTCTTGACACGGCACATGTCGTTCTTTGCCCATCAACACAAATGTGCGTTCGCGATCAACCCAACCCGATTGACCCGATGTCAATGCGGGCAACAGACTTCGTCCCGTCATCGCTTGCGGCACGTCAATTCCGGCCGCCTCCAGGAATGTCGGCGCGACATCGGTCAAACTGACGAAATCTTGGATTCGCCGGTTGCCTGGAATCTTCTGCGGCCAGCGAATCACCAACGGAATTCGAGCACCCATGTCATACAGATTGCCTTTGCAACGAGGAAACGGCATACCGTGATCGCCCGTCATGACCACAATCGTGTTGTCTGCTTCGCCGGTTTCTTGAAGTTGACGCAATATTCGCTGTACATCGTTATCAAAGCGTTGCACTTCCAGGTAGTAGTCAGCGATATCGCTTCGCACCGTTTCCACATTTGGATAAAAAGGTGGCACGCTGATTTTGTCCAAATCCAGGCCGGCTGCCTTGCCACTGCCAACTTGGTACGGACGGTGAGGATCGCTGCTTCCAAACCAAAAACAAAAGGGTTTGCCTTGAGGCCGTTGGCGTAAAAACGTTTCAAAGTCTGCAAACTTTGGCCCGGCGGGATTTTCCTTACGCCCGCCGACATCAATTCGGCCAGGGCCCCAACCTTTGCCTTGCAGTCCCACGTAATAGCCGTTTTGCTGCAGCAGTTCTGGATATGTTTCGAATTCGGTTCGCAGCGTGCTGTGCAAGTTGGCGCTTTCTTTCAGTCGCCAATGATATTGGCCGGTCAAGATTGCTGCTCGCGAAGGTGTGCAGGAGGGCGAAGAGACAAACGCGTGTTCGAATAGGACGCCATCATGAGCCAGTTGATCAAACGTTGGTGTGGCAACACTTTGATCTCCATACATTCCGGCGTGCGGCCAACCCCAATCGTCGGCAATGGCGAAGATAATATTCGGCCGATGGGATTCTTGTGCCCATGTGCTTAACTCGAAACAGCAACTTACTATTAGGCAACCTAGCAATGTGGGAACATTCGCCCAATTCATGCGAGACTCCTTTCTGATCGATTCGCAAGTGTGACGGTGTGCCAGCCCTAGACACAAACAAACTACGTTACCCAAAAAAAGCGAGCCCTGGAAGCAAACGATACTTCCAAGGCTCACTAACTCAACTTTGTATCGAGTTGTTTATTTCATCAATCAGAATTTAACGACGGCGGCGAATAGCCAGCAACCCTAGCGTGCCAAGGCCAATCAAAACAACCGAACTCGGTTCTGGTACCGCAGCGTAATGTGCAGCAATATCACCAGCCGAAAGTGCTCGATCGTAGATCACCAACTCGTCAATCGATCCGGTCAGACCGTCAACCAACGATCCGTCGGCGCGAATAGCACCGGCGCCCAAAACGTAACGGCTGAGTGCGGTTGCAACATCGCTACTGCCCGATTCCACTCCGTCTACAAAAACAGAAACGCCCGCACTGGTTCCCACGAACGCGACATGGGAGTAATCGCTGGGAGTCGGAACTTCCGTGGTAACGTCCACGACACCAAACACGGTGAAGCCCAGTCGTTCGGTCGAATTCCATTGTTCGGCTTTTAATGCCATACGGCTGGCCGCAGTGAAATCGGCTCCCATGATTCCCATGGACGCGCCACCGTTTACGGTGTCCGCCTTGAAAATCGTTTCTACCGTCCAATCACCAGTAAGATCTGCGCCACCGACCAGGACATGACCCGTGCCGTCAAAGCTGGCCGCGCCACCAACTAGACCTGCCGAACCTAACGTCACACCACCAGCGTAGGTGCCATCCGCATCGGCCGAACCCAAGTCGTCAGCGGTTGCACCCGCATCTTCAAAATTGAACCAATGTAACGGTGAATCAGCGGTGATGACACTGTTCCAGTCGGCGCGAACCGTTCCGGACGCCAACAGCACCAACGCAGCAATCAAAGTAAAATACTTCATTTCAGTGCTTTCTTTTGTATGAAAAAAAAGGCGTCCTCAGCCGAGGACGCCTCTCAATGCTATTTATCGTAAGTCAGAAGACCTCGAAGGACTAGCGGCGTCGACGCAATCCTGCAACGCTGAGCAATCCAAGAGCAACCATGACCATGCTGGATGGTTCAGGAACCATGAAGTCAGGGTGTACCAGAGCAACAGGTACGGCACCAACACCACCACCACCGACGAAGGAACCATCAACCAACAAGTCAGCAAGCAAAGCGTCACCGCCCAAGCCCGGAGCCAAAGCCGGACCCAAATCAATGCTGCCGAAACCAGCTGGATCCAGCTTGAACAATTTGTTGGCATTGTAAACGTCGAACAAGCCAGTCAACTGTGGAGGCTTGGTTCCGGTGAAGTTGCCACCGGCCGAACGAATTTCCAACGTGGTCAGATTTGCCAACGCACCCGCTCCGGCAGAACCCAAATCAACGCTCAGGTTTCCGGTATCAGGACTGTACACCAACGACAAGACGTCAGCTGCGGTTGCATCCGCCTTAGACGGAGCTTTCTGTCCCATAGAAACGGATACCATCATCAGTACTGCAGCGAGCGACGCCAAAAGTCTCTTGCTCATAAGTCTCCCTCCACCAAAGTTGAGTAAATCAAAAGTCACAGTTAATTTCGAAAACAAAACGTCAAAAACAAAAAAAGGCACTCACAACAACACACCAATTACCAAAGCCCTTTACGAGCTTGCAAGGAGGTGGTGCGATTGTGAGTGCCTTAATTAGCGTCCCTTTCAAGTGCTCTGTTCCAGAGCAATCAGGTTTTTTATTCTTCACGAGCAATCCATAAAGTTATTTGCTTCAACAAGGTTTAGGATATCCAGGAAATCAGGGCTGTCAACAATCTGCTTCTCTTTTTTCCCTTTTTTTCCCACTATCCAAATCAACCGGAAAAATAGGCTGATTTTCACAGGCGTTTTTTGAATTGCGTTCAAAAAGTGAATCGAAATTCTGATGGTTTCAAAGACGGCAATTCGCAATTTCTGTCTCCAGAATTGCGTTCGCGCCGATCGATTCCAGTTTTTCCATGGCTTCGATAATATCCTTCTTCTTCACCATGACTCGCACCGCACACCAAGCAGGATCTTCCAACGCATTGACAGTGGGCGAATTGAACCCGGGCGTCACCTTTTCAGCCTGCTCCAATAATTCTCGGCGAATATTGTATTCCAACAACGAATAACTTCTGGCAATCACTACACCTTCCAACCTCCTGATAATTCGATCCGCCAATTCCGGAAATCGACAGCCATTTCCCTGGATTACAACCGTTTCATATTGCCCAATCTCCGTAAGGATACGCAATTGATTCGCCGCCAGCGTGCTGCCCGTTTCTACCAAGTCCACAATGGCATCTGCCACTCCCAGACTGACCATCACTTCGACCGAACCGGAAAGCTTTACCAAATGCACAGAAGCATTGTGCTGCCGCAAGAATGCCGAAGTTACTCGAGGAAACGTCGAGGCAATTCGGCATCCATCTAAATCTGAGACTTTTTGGATCGAACTAGATTCCGGCACGCAAACGGCCAGACGGCATTTTCCGACGCCCAGTTTAAGGCGAATTTGCACGTCAACTTCGTTTTCCTGCACGATATCGCTACCGGTAATCCCCATGTCGATGGCGCCTTCTGCGCACAGCACCGGAATATCGTCCGTCCGAAGAAACGTGATTTCGATCGGAATATCTTTCACTCGAGCAAATAGACTTCGGTCTTGCCGACGAAATCCCATTCCACCTTGAGCCAACAATTCCGCAGCCAATTCGCTCAATCGCCCTTTGCTGGGGACGCCGATTCGCAAGTTCTGCATGTTTCGTCTTTCTGCGTTCATTTCCACTATCCGAAGGGCGTTTTCTTACGCGTTTCTTGATGCCTTTTCGTCAATGCCCGAAATGCCAAAGCGCCGAGCCAATTCGGCTTCGATTTGCTCCAGCTCTACGTCTCGCAGCGCCATCATCACAAACAAATGGTAAAGCAGATCCGCACATTCGTAGACAAAATGTTCGGTCCCGTCTTCGCCTGCCGCTTCCACCACTTCGGCCGCCTCTTCCGAGATCTTTCCGCCGATTTTGGACACCCCGCCTGCCAGCAAGGAATTGGTGTATGATTTTTCGGGCGGATGATCGCGACGGTCCTTGATGGTCTGCATCAATTGCTGGAAAACAGTTTGCCCATCAGGCATGATTCCAATCCTCTTTCAGTCAATAGGGACTGTTCGCTGGGTACGATACGGCCTCCAAACTTGGTTGAAACCAAGCGGAAAAGCCAGTTAATTCTGACAGGACTGGCTCGAAAATGGCAGCCCCCTTATAAACGTCTCGCGGCGGGTTGTGAGGCTGTTGCCAGATCCCTGTTCATCCAAAAGCATCAAATTCAACTGCGTCCCATAATTCCGATACCTATCAAGACCAACCAAATAATTGACCTGCCCATGACTTCCAACCTCTTTAGCACCTGTTGGTTCCTCACCGGACCGACGGCCAGCGGAAAAACGACTATCGGAATCGAATTGGCCAAATCTCTGAATGCGGAAATCATCGCTTTAGATTCCATGTCCATCTATCGAAACATGGACATTGGCACGGCCAAGCCCAGTCGCCAACAACAAGAGGAAGTTCCGCACCATATGATTGACATTCGCCATCCGGACGAATTGTTCAGCCTGGCCGAATACGTAGAAATGGCATCGAA
>JAWKTK010000019.1:0-199732 GCA_041399205.1 Pirellulaceae bacterium
AACGCCGTTAATATAGATTTTCGTCAGCACCTTGCTCAGCGGTGAATCCTGAATCTGATACCCCACAACCAGAGGGGTGTATGTTAGCATCTGGCCACTCGCCTTTAGTCGCTCGGTAAATTCCGTATCTTGCATTCTGGGGATGTCGCGGAAACCGTGACTATTCAGAAACACCAGTCGATCAATCGCCATCAGCGCGGAACTCAGATTATTCCGAGCGCAACACGGCCGCCCCTTTTGCGATTCGTGATTGAAGAACCAATGCTCTAAGTAAGATGCTGCCGTCGGTTTCTTGTGCCGGTCCAATTCCAGCGCACCGCCGAAGACGCGATTGCCGAGCTGGTAGTATTCCCACGCGTTGGTCAATGCATTTTCTTGTAGTAGGACGTCGGTATCCAAGAACACCAACAGTTGGCCGGAGGCATGCTTCGCTCCCAGATTACGCCCAATGCCGGGGTTGAATCGTTCTGCTTCGCGAACGTATTTGACGATCGCAAACTGTTGGCAGATTTGTTCGACCAAGTCGTGGTTCGAACAATCGCACACAATCACTTCAAATTCGCCTGCAAAGTCTTGTCGCTGAAGTTGCTCTAAGACAAGCCGCAAACTGCCTTCCGAATTATAGCTGGGGAGTACTACTGAGATTTGCATACATTATTCTACTTGTTCGAAAAGTCTTCGTCGCTCGGCAACAACATGCCGGATTTCAAATTCGTCTTCAATCTTTTTACGAGCGTTCTCGGTTCGCTTGGCATCTGGCTGAAACGAACGAATCGCATTACATAACGCTTGCGCGTCTTTCTCTGGAACCAGTACTCCTGTTTCTGGTTGAACTAATTCCGGAATGCCTGAATGTGCGGTCGCCAGCACAGGAGTTCCCAGCGCCATGGCTTCCATTAACACAACCGGAATTCCTTCCATTTCGCCCGTGACGCTCGTCACAGACGGGACCACGACCAAATCAACCGATTCCATCAATCGACGGACTTCCGCCGAAGGAACCTTGCCGGGCATCTGCACTACGTTGGACAATCCGCTGGAATCCACCAAAGCCCGAAGCGAATCGTCCAACGGTCCCGATCCCAGGATTGTCACGTCGACCGATTCACCTGATTTTACTAACAATTTGACCGCTTGAATCAGGTACGAAAAGCCCTTTTTTTCGACAAATCGCCCCACCGCCAGAATGCGTAATGGGCTACCGAACGGATGGCCATTCGGCTGGAATGGATAGTCTTCCAGATTCATGCCGCAGCGAATCACCTTCGACTTCTCTTGGCAGGGATAGATCGAAGAATAGTAGTCAATATTAAACGCGGAAATCATGATCAGCTTTTGTGCGAATCGCAACTTATCAGCAATGGCAATCACGTGTGGCAGATTCTTTTCGCCCGCCGAATGGATTGTAATGCTGTACGGAATATCGGTCAGCCGAGAAACAAACATGGCAATGGAACTGCTGACGTTCAGGAAATGAGCATGCAGATGCGTAATCCCTTGCCGCTGGATTTTTCTTGCCAATGTCGTTGCAACAAGAAGATGAAATACCAACTTCAGGCGGTTCTTCACGGTTCCCTGGCGACCAGTAAGACAACCGGATAACGCTGCCCAGTAACGCCTTGGTGAGGTCACCGAAAAATACAAATTCGAAACCAGAAAATCGATCGGTCGCAGCGGATAAAGATATTCGGTTCGCTCTACTAAATCACGCGCATCATCGGCTTGGTGCTGATCTTGCCGAATCCCGAACAACCTGACGTCGACACCGCAACGAGCGAATTCGCGCAGCTCGCGGCGAATGAACGTATGCGACGGCGTGCCGAAACAGGTGGTGAGGTAGGCGAGTTTCATTGGTGCGGAATCTAAAGAAGCAAAAAATCTACTTGTGACTAACAGCAAGAAGAGAAAAAACAATGTCTCGCGGCATCAAACTGCTTTCCATGAACCCGGCCGGGATAAGTGACCTAGGGCGAGAATAACGTTAAGATGTGCCAACATTGAAATCCCCTTGGCTTCTGATCGAAAGGTGCATTGTGCGTCGAATTTATTCTTGTTGGATGCTTGTGTCGTGTTTCGTTGTCGCGGCAGTCGCTGGCGAATACAATCCCACGCTCAGCGTTGGCGACCGCGCTCCCGCCTGGAACAAAATCGACGGAACCGACGGGAAGCCCCATTCGCTGGATGACCTCAAATCGTTCGAAATCATCGTGGTTTACTTCACCAGCAACACCTGTCCTTATGCAATTGACTATGATAATCGCGTTAACAACCTTGTAAAGGAATTTCAACAACACAATATTGCCGTGGTGGCCATCAATTCGAATCAAGGCGATGCGGAATCGCTGGAATCCATGAAAAAACACGCACTCGATGCCAAGTTCCAGCACGTTTATTTGAAAGACGAATCACAGTCGATTGCCAAGAGTTACGGTGCAACGTACACCCCGGAATTCTTTGTAATCAACAAAGACCGCAAAATCGTTTACATGGGAGCACTCGATGACAGCTCCGACCCACAGAAAGTGCAAATTCATTACGCTGCGAATGCAATTCAAGGCCTGCTTGCTGACCATTCGATTGAGGTGACAGAGACTCCGGCGGTTGGTTGCACCATTCGCTACAAGCGGACTCGCCGTCAAAAGTAGTCCGGTCTTTTCGCAAAGGATGTTTATGACAAAGATCGGCAGTCTGTCGGTTTTAGGTTGGCGAGAATGGGTTGCATTGCCCGACTTAGGAGTGGATCAAATCAAAGTCAAATTGGACACGGGCGCTCGATCGTCGTCCATCCATGCCTTTGAAGTACAGGTGTACCGCGAGCAAGGAGTGGATCGAGTTCGCTTTTCGGTCCATCCGTTACAGCGAAATGATCGCACCATTATTCAAGCCGACGCGCCGCTGTTAGAGTACCGCTTGGTTCGAAGTTCCAACGGGCAGACGGATGAACGACCGGTCATCGTCACCCATGTCCACGTAGCAGGTCAAGCTTGGCCCATCGAATTGACTTTGGCGAATCGCGACGCGATGGGATTTCGCATGCTGCTGGGCCGAGAAGCTCTGAAGGGTCGTTTCTGTGTCGATTCGGCTAGTTCCTATCTGGCGGGTCGAAAAAAACGTAAAGGCCCATCCGCCTAGTAGCTCAAGTTTCGGCTCAAAAATCGCTTTGCACATCCGACAAACTAGAAAGTAGCCCGCCATGAAACTCGCCATCCTCTCGGTCAGTCGCAAATGTTACAGCACTCGGCGACTTCGCGAAGCCGCAACCTCTCGAGGCCACGAAGTCAAAGTCCTTAACACGCTGAAGTTCTCCATCGACTTGGAGGCAGGCGAACCCGATCTCTATTTTCGCTCAAAACAACTGTCTCACTACGACGCCGTGCTGCCTCGAATCGGCGCGTCGATCACCTACTTTGGCACTGCGGTTGTACGGCAGTTCGAACAAATGGATGTTTTCTGCGCGAACACGTCGGCAGGGATTAGTAATTCTCGAGACAAACTGCGGTGCCTGCAAATCCTCAGTCGACATCACCTGGGGATTCCTCGCACCACATTCGCGCGTGACCGCAAAGACATTCTTCCAGCGATTGAACGAGTTGGCGGGGCGCCGGTTATCATCAAACTGCTGGAAGGGACGCAAGGCGTCGGCGTGATCCTGGCCGAATCGGTCAAGGTGGCCGAAGCTATCATTGAAACACTTCAGAGCACTCGACAAAACGTCTTGGTCCAAAAATTTGTTTCGGAAAGCAAAGGACGAGACGTGCGCGCGTTTGTGATTGGCGATCGAGTTGTGGCGGCGATGCGTCGGATCGCCGTCGGTTCGGAATTTCGAAGTAACGTACATCGAGGCGGGCGCACCGAACCAGCAGAATTAGATGATCGCTACCACGAAGCAGCCGTCAAAGCAGCGCAGATCATGGGCCTGCGCATCGCCGGTGTCGACATGCTGGAAACGGAAGAAGGCCCGCAGATCATGGAAGTCAATTCGTCGCCCGGACTGGAAGGTATTGAAGCCTGCACCAAACTAGATATCGCCGGCGCAATCATCGACTACATTGCCGCTCAAGTTGACTTTCCGGAAATTGATATTCGCCAACGTTTAACCGTCAGCCGAGGTTACGGTGTGAGCGAAATCTTTGTTCCAGAAGGTTCGGAATTCTGCGGTCGAACCATTGACGAATCTGGCCTGCCAGAAAAAGACATCAACGTGCTGACGCTGTACCGCGACGCCATTGTCATTCCGAATCCACGCCTGAAACGAACTCTGGAACCCGGTGATCGCCTACTTTGCTTTGGTAAACTGGAAGCCATGCGAGGCATGATTCCGGAAAAAACTCGGCGAAAACGCAGCCCCAAAGTCAAACAACTTCCGCCCAGCGCCATGCACTAACCCGGCAAACAGGGTGATTTGGCGACTGCCAGCGGTTAGAATCAACGTCTTCCACACCGCGCATGGCGCTCCCACCCCATCACCAACTATCCTACTTTCAAGGCGAAGACATGCGGTTGCTGATTCGTAGTTTAGCCCTCTCGATTGTCATTTGTTTTACGACTGTGAACGCGCAGGACAAGCAAGTCGACTTTGATCAAGATGTTCGCCCCATACTTTCGAACTACTGCTTCGAATGCCACGGTCCTGACCAGGAGAGCCGAGAAGCGGATTTGCGATTTGACACTCAAGACGGATTGCTGGAGTCGGGTGTCGTCCGGCCGAATCGTCCGGACAACAGTGATTTGTTACAACGCATGCTCAGCAACGACCCCGATCTGCAAATGCCGCCGCCGTCCAAAGAGAAACGTCCAACGGCAGAGGAAATCCAGACGATTAAGAATTGGATTTCATCCGGTGCCCATTGGGAAACACACTGGTCCTTCACACCTCCCAAACGCCCTGCCCTGGACGAATCACCAAACGCCGCGCATCCCATTGATCAATTAATTCAAATACGACTTGCCGCGAACGGTCTGTCTCCTTCGCCAGCTGCCGATCGCGCAACACTTGCCAGACGACTGGCTTTCGACCTGACCGGTTTACCTCCCGACTATAGCCAAGTGGCCAAGTTCGTCGCGGATGATTCACCCAACGCCTACCAACGCTACGTTGATCAACTACTGGATTCGCCTCACTACGGTGAACGCATGGCCATCTATTGGCTGGACGTCGTACGATTCGCCGACAGCAACGGCTACCATTCGGACGAACCCAGAAAAATCGCGCCCTTTCGAGACTACATCATCGATTCGTTCAACCAAGACGTTCCCTACGATCAAATGATTGTCGAACATCTGGCGGGCGATTTGCTGCCCAACGCGACTGTTCGACAAAAAGTCGCGTCGGGCTTCAATATGCTGCTGCAAACCACCAACGAAGGTGGCGCCCAGGCCAAAGAGTACTTGGCCAAGTATGCTGCAGATCGAGTCCGTAATACGGGGACGATTTTCTTAGGCCTGACACTCGGCTGTGCCGAATGCCACGACCATAAGTTTGATCCGTTTACCACCAAAGAGTTTTATCAATTCGCAGCGTTTTTTGCCGACATCCAGGAACAAGGCGTCGGCAATCCGCCCGCACATCCCGTGATCGAACCAGATGACCAACAGAAACTCGAAGAATTCGACGCACAGTTGGCCGAACTGAAAGGCAAGGCCAAGTTGGTTTCCGACTCGCTGGCCCAACAAATGGCCACCTGGGAAGCCGCATTGGCCGCAGAGAAAGCTGCTCAACTGACCGCCGATTCCGGGTGGAGCATCATCGGTCCGATTTCGCTGGACGGAATCGACAATCCACTGCAGCACGCGTGGCCTGCGGAAAGTGATCCTGACAATGCAGACTGGGAAACCAAGATACTGGCAGACGGACAGGTTCATGCCTTACCGGAAACGCCCGGCGTCTTCTACTTGCGTCGGACTGTTACCGCCAGCGCCGAAACGCCCATGCAAGTACAACTGGGCAGCGATGACGCCGTCAAGGTTTGGGTCAACGGCAAGGTGGTCCACCAGAATGACGTGCGCCGAGGCGTGGCGGCCAACCAAGACCAATTTTCCACGCAACTGAACGCCGGAGCGAATTCGATCCTCGTCAAAATCGTGAATTACAGTGGTGGTGCCGGATTCTATTTTCAAGCCGAAACGGGTAGCCTTCCCACCGCGATTGCCGCCATTTTGCAAAAGCCATCTTCGGATCGTAGCGAAGAAGAACGACAGCAACTGGCCGAATATCATCGTTCGCAATCGGACGAATGGAATTCGCTGCAGACGGAAATCGAATCGGCTGAAAGCCAGCGTCAACAGTTCGTCGATTCGCTGCCCAAGACACTCATGACCGTTTCCACGCAGCCGCGAACCATGCGCATCTTAGCTCGAGGAAACTGGATGGACGATTCGGGCGAAGAAGTTCAACCCGCCGTTCCATCCATCTTCCAGTCACTGAACGATACTGCGGCCGCCACGGACAATAAACTGCCGAACCGTTTGGATTTGGCACATTGGATTGCATCGAATCAGAATCCTTTGACCGCTCGTGTTTTTGTCAACCGCCTGTGGAAGTTGTACTTCGGCAAAGGTTTGGCCGAACCGCTAGACGATCTCGGCGCGCAAGGTACTCGTCCCATTCAGCCAGAATTATTGGATTGGCTGGCCATTGAATTCATGGAAAGCGATTGGGATGTTCGGCATATGGTCAAAACGATTGTGATGTCCCAAGCGTACCAACAAACGTCTATTCGGTCGGAGCAACTGGCCAAAGTCGATCCGTACAACCGGCTGCTGGCGCGACAAGCATCCTATCGCTTGGACGCGGAAATGGTTCGTGACAACGCGCTGGCCGTCAGCGGCTTGTTGGTTCGAACCATTGGTGGCGAAAGCGTCAAACCTTACCAACCCAAGGGCTACTGGCGACACATGAATTTCCCAGTACGCGAATGGCAAGCAGACGATGGGGACAATCTTTACCGCCGAGGCCTCTACACATGGTGGCAACGCATGTTTCTGCACCCCAGCATGCTGGCGTTTGACGCTCCCAGTCGAGAAGAATGCACGGTCGAACGAGCTCGTTCCAATACACCGCAACAAGCTCTGGTGTTGCTGAACGATCCAACCTACGTCGAGGCGGCCCGACAATTCGCTCGGCGAGTCTTGACTGAAGGTGGAGACACCGCAGAAGCGAAACTAAACTGGGCGTTCCAAATGGCTGTGGCGCGAAACATTAGCTCCGAAGAACAAACCGTACTGCTGGAACTGCTTGCCAAACACACAGCCGAATTTCAGTCTGAATCGAATTCGGCCGACGCCCTTTTGAATATCGGCGCATCGCCGGTGCCCAAGGATGTGGACAAAGTAGAATTGGCGACGTGGACGTCGGTTTGTCGAGTGATCTTAAACTTACACGAAACCATCACAAGGCGGTAACATGAACTTTGCAGAACAAATTCAGTTGCTACGTCGGCGAACGTTCCTGGGCCAAGTTGGACGAGGAGTAGGAGGTGTGGCGTTGGCCAGCATGCTGGCGGAATCACAAGCGGCTGATGCCGTTCGTCCAGACGGTTGGAACGGAGCGCTAATGCAGCCTCATTTTCCGGCCAAGGCCAAACGAGTCATCTTTTTGTGCATGGCCGGTGGCATGTCGCACCTGGAAACGTTCGACCACAAACCCAAATTGGCAGAAATGCATGGCCAACCGATGCCGGCGTCTTACACGGCCGGCCAACCAATTGCCCAATTACAGAATTCCGAACTCAAGTGCTTTGCGCCGCAGCACTCGTTCAGCCAGTGTGGCGAATCGGGTTTAGAGATTGCCGACGTCTTTCCGCACTTGCAAAAACAAGCAGGCGAATTGTGCGTTGTTCGCTCGATGACCACCAACGCTATTAATCACGATCCCGCTCATACGTTCATGAACACCGGTTCGCTGATCAGCGGACGCCCGTCGATGGGAGCTTGGCTGTTGTACGGCTTGGGCAAAGAAACCACTGACTTGCCCGGCTTTGTTGTGCTCACGTCGGTCGGTGGCGGTCAAAGTCAACCGATTGCCGCTCGTCAATGGCATAGCGGTTTTCTGCCCAGCAAGTACCAAGGCGTACAGTTTCATTCGCAAGGTGATCCGGTCTTGTATGTCAGAAATCCGGCCGGAGTGGATCGAGATCGGCAGCACGACATTGTCAACGCCACCAATCAATTGAATCAGATCCACGGTTCGCTGGTGGACGATCCCGAAGTGGCCACTCGTATCAGTCAATATGAATTGGCCTTTCGTATGCAAGACAGCATTCCGGCGCTTGTGGATCTTTCGGACGAAACGCAAGCGACCCTGGACCTGTACGGAACGCCTGGTGCGGACGGTTCGTTCGCATCGAATTGTCTACTGGCGCGACGCTTGATTGAACGAGGTGTCCGGTTCGTGCAGCTGTATCATCGAGGTTGGGATCATCACGGCGGCGTCAAGAATGGCGTTGCCACCACCGCCAAACTGGTTGACCAAGGAACCGCCGCGCTAATCACCGACTTAAAGAATCGAGGCCTCTTGGAGGACACCATTGTCGTCTTTACGGGTGAATTTGGTCGCACTCCCATGGCACAGGGATCGGGCCGAGATCACCATATCAAGGGCTTTTCCATGTTTTGGGCGGGTGGCGGTTTCAAACCGGGCATGACGTACGGCGCCACTGATGAACTCGGTTACAATGCCGTAGAAAACGTTCTGACCGTACATGACATGCATGCCACCATGCTGCACCAGCTGGGCATTGACCACAAGAAGCTGACGGTCCGGTTTCAAGGACGCGACTATCGATTGACGGACGTGCATGGAAATATTGTGAACGAAATCGTGGCGTAGTTCTGATTCGAACGCGACCATCATCGGCAAGCGGGGTTACACGATAGACATCTCTTTTCTTTTCCTTCGAAGGAGCAATTTTCATGTCTTTTCATTCGAACCGACGTCTTTTCCTACAGCGATCCGCATTGTCCACCGCCTTTTTCATGACGCCTGGTCTATTTGCCGAAGAATTGTCACTCACGCCTTCGCAAACGGAAGGCCCGTTCTATCCCGACAAACTGCCGCTCGATACCGACAACGATCTATTGATCCTAAACGATTCCATCACACCCGCTGTGGGCGAAGTAACTCATCTGACCGGACGAATTTTGACCAAGAACGGTTCGCCAGTTCGCAACGCCGTGGTGGAAATCTGGCAATGCGACCACAACGGTGCCTATCTCCATTCCGGTTCTGGCAACAAAGACAAAGCCGACAGTAACTTTCAAGGCTTCGGCCGGTTTCTGACCAATTCCAAAGGTGAATATTACTTCCGTACTATCAAACCGGTCTCGTACCCAGGTCGCACGCCTCATATTCACTTTGCCATTAATCGAGGCCAGAAGCGGTTGCTCACCACGCAGTGCTACATCAACGGACACGAACAGAACGCTCGTGACGGTGTCCTCCGAGGCACTCAAGCGGATTTGCGAAAACTGTTGATGGCTGACTTTCAAGCCCTGCCCGATTCCAAAACTGGCGAATTGACCGCCAATTTTGATGTAGTGCTGGGGCTGACGCCGGAAAACGCGTAAGGGGTCACGCCGCCATCGCCAATCCAGCGAAAGCAACGCGGTACGACGCATCGGCCAGCGCCGTGATTGGTTCGTAGTCCCGCCTTTACGCGGAATTGGTTTTACAAGAGATTTCCGCCTAAAGGCGGGACTACGAACGACTTACGCTGGCAGAAAGCGTCAATGCTGCGTTGTCTCGTCTCTGCGGCCTTCGCGGGTGGTTTACTATTGGCCGCAGGCCGTTTCGGCCAAACCAGCACCCTTGCGGGTCTGTTCGACTTCATAACCCGCTAAAACACGCCTCGTTTGGCACATTTTGCAAGCATTGACCAAACGTGTCGAGGCTGTCGCGATAGATGAAATACCGAGCCATGGCCGCAGCCCTTCGGGGGTTGCGCGGCCGTTCGAGCTGGGTCTGTCACCCGTAACATCTTGGCTTGCGATACCAACTGCAGTGTGATAGATGATACGAGCAACGATGGTTCGAACGTGTTGCGAACACCCTTTTCACAAGGAGTCCTGTCATGGCCAAGTATTATCTCAGCAGCGGTCCGGTGCAGCGAATTATCGATGCCGATTCGGCCGAAAACGCCGCATTGTGGCTTGTGTACGAAGCAAACCAGCAGCGTCAGACGCTGTCGACCGTCAGCGCGACGTCGCAAAGTGGTGATCTCACGATTCGTTCGTTTCATTTTTCCAACGATGCGGTGCGGTTGGACCGGATAGTGCAAGTCAGCGAAGTTGCCTTCGAGCGATCAGAAGCGGGAGAGTTTTCGGTCGAAGAACTGCAGACCGAAGTTCGTCTATTGCAGTACGCTCTGAACCGCTTTTTGAACCAAGACGCCTTGGCTGCGTCACCGGAAGGAGCACTGGTTGGATGAGACTGGCCACTTTTATTCATTCGCCAAATTCACCTGTTGGATCAAGCGGCGAAAGTCCGCTCGAGTGGTATCACCACCCAGATCGGGATGCAGAGTTTCCAGTAGCCGCAGCATTTCACCAGCTTCGGCGAGTTGCTTATTGCGAACCAACGCTTTTGCCTGTTGCAGCTTGCATTGATACCAGCGTTCCGAATTGGGGCGAACGCTGCGTCCCAACTTCCGCCAGTGCTCTACCGCTGCCAGCTTGACCGTCGGATGGTCCGTAACATCCGCCACCTTGTCCAACCAAACACCAAAGTCCCATTGAGCCTTGCCGTCTTCGTGTTTCTGTCCCAGCCACGTTCGGTAAACCTCCAACGCTCGCGGAACGTCGTCCACCAAGGCTAACGCGGTCGCTTCACTGCGAACTAAATTGGCTTGCACAGCTTGATCAAAGTCAGTTGATGCGAAGTTCGACTTCAATTGGTTGATCGCCGCTAATTGAAATCGAGCGGTCGCTTGCGTCGAAGCATCCATACGCCAGTCTCGCTTGTCTAATTGTTCAATCAGTCGCACAAGCAGTTCGACACCAGTCCACTTGCTGGCGGTAAATTCGCTCATTGCGTCGGCCGCATAGCGACGCTGAACCATTGATACCAAACGAACCACGCGACAGCGTTCGACCAACATAGCGTCTTGCTTCGCTTGAAACGCAGCTTCCAACTCCTCCAGCTGCCGTTCGTTTTCTCGATTCGCTTGGTCCAACATGGTCGTCCGAATGTCTAACATGATCAATTCAATCAGCCGGCGATTTGGTTCGGACAAGTTTGGAGTATTGCGAACTTTCGTCAAATAGCGCAACGCTTCGTTTGCACCAGAATTTGCTTCGGTTTGACTGGACGCTTGCAGTAATTGCCAACGCTGACGCGCCGCTTGATCCCAAACGTGCAGCGCATCTGCAAACGCAGCAGAATTTGGTTTCACGTCTTGCATTACCGTCATCGCGTCGGTTGGCCGCTGAGTCTGCAATTGCAGTTTGGCCAACCACAATCGCACGTCATCAACTCGTTCTGAATCAGGCCACAGCTGCACATGATCGACCAACATTTTTTCATAAGCCGCCAACGCCGCTTGTCGTTCCTTCAAATCCGACAGTTCCGCCAGCGATGTTGCGTAGTTCACGACCGCCAGGTAATGAGCCACGGACGATCGTGGCATTTTCGGCAGATCGTACGCCAGCGAAGCAAAGCGTTTGGCAGCCGATGCGTGTTGTTGATGTTGATGCAACACGGCGGCAGCGCGAAAACGAATCTCGAACACTTGATCCTGTTGTTCGTTTGACAATTCCGCCACCGCTTGATCGTACAGCTGGATCGCCGTCACCAAATCACCTTGGCGAACCGCTTGGTCTGCTTTCAGTGTCGCGGCGGTCACATTCGGCGACGCTTGCTTCGAATCTCGTGCTACCAACAATTCCGCTCGACGCAACCAATACGCTCCGTGCGGTTGCATGCGTTGCATCAGGCGTTCGATTTCATTATCGACAACCGACGCATCACCTGCCTTTCCTAGGAGGGCTTCGATGCGAACCAAGAGAACTTCGGCCAAAAGCTGCCGATTCGATACGTTTAGTTTTTCGATTTGATCCAGAAAGACGTCCGCTTGCAATTGCGAGTCAGAATCGTTCGCCAGTTTAGCCAGCTGCAAAAGTGCTTGGGCCTGCAATTCTTGGTCGTCTTTAGATTGTTCCAGCAACTTCTGAGCCAGGGCAATTGTTTCCGCTTCATTTCCCAGCAAACGATGACAGGTGATCTTGCTGATGTTGGCCTGTGATGCAATGGGCGGATTACTGACAATACCCGCCAGATCGTCAAACAGCTGCAGCGATTCATTCAATGCGTGCACTCGATCAGGTGATTCAGCAGGAAACGTTTGAGCCAACTGCAATTTTGCATCAGCCAGATGCAACCGCGTTTTGTCTTTCAGCCGTTGCATCTGCGTCACCGTCAGTCCGGCACTGCGGCCGGCGGTCCGCATCAGGCTGCCGATTTGATCGTCTGTTTTGACCAGGTCCGCCTGGCGACTTGCCTGAGACGTCCGCGTATTGTTTCTATTTTTTCGGGCGAAGCAGCGGTAACCTCCGCCTCCAACCGATCAATTTCTGCCTGCGCCAGACGAGTCAACGCCGCTTGGATCTGAACCAGAACCGCCAACGGCGAACGAATTTGCGATTGCTGGAATTCGATGACAAATTGGTTCGCTTCGTTCCAAACAAAGCTGCGTTGTTGCTGCGGCGTGGCCAACGCGTGAGCGGCATAGGTTCGCAGCAATTCAACAGCAATGCGAATACGATCTGATTCACTACTGGTGCTTTGGCGAAACATCCGCAACGCCATGGTTTCGGCGGCAGCATACGATTGCTGGTCCCGAAGTTGGACGATTGAGTCCAAATGCGCCAAGCTTGGACACGTGTCCCCACGCAAACAAACCACACGCACAGCCATGCGAACAGATTTAGGTGGCAACCGTATTGCATCATGCTTCCTGAAACGAATGAATCCAAGTCTGCAGCGAATCGTCGCGAATTAAAACTTCGGCAGCGATGTTAGCTCCAGGATAGCATTTGTACGCGGATGAGTGAAACGGAGTTGGTGTGCGTGCAGAAACATGCGGCTTTCTAGCGATTCAGGATTATAGATAAGGTCTCCAACAATAGGGTGACCAATCGACAAACAATGAACTCGCAGCTGGTGCGAACGACCGGTCTTGGGATACAGACGCAGACGAGTTCGGTCGGACGGTGCGTCGTAGGAGTCGACTTGCACAGCGAGTAGCCGCGTGTTTGCCGAAAACGAAGTCGACGATATTCTTCGGCGGAAGTGATACCGACATGTCGCGACGCAGCGGCAAACGAATCTGGCCGCTTGGTTCTGGAAGCTTTCCTTGAACCAACGCAACGTATTCTTTTTCGACCAGACCTTGATGAAATAGGTGACTGAATGCTCGTTGCGCATCCTTGTGCAAAGCAAACAGCAGCAATCCGGATGTATCTTGATCCAAGCGATGGACGACATGAATCTCAAGCAAAGAGCGACGCCAACTGTTTGGCCGCACATTCAAATAGATATTTGCCGGGAACGCTTAACATACCCGCTGGTTTGTCGACGGCGACGATATCCGCATCGTATTACAAGATTTTCAGCATGCCGAAGAATTCTCGCCATGCACACCAGTCTTGCAACCCGCCATCCATAAAAAAGCTCTGCAAGGCGCAGAGCGTTTTGATTCGTCAAGAGTCGTAACGGGCGATGGCGATGGACACGACTAGCGCCCGTTTTCGCAACAACCCCAAGCCAAACAAACTGGCCAACAACGTGCAGACGCTGGATGGTTCAGGAACTTGAGGTACTTCAAAGCCGTTCATCGCAAAGAACTGCTTATGAACCGCCACGGAGTCAACTCCGTCCGCAAATGGTGCGAACCGCAACGACCACATCGTCCGATCCATTTACTGAGAAGACAAGAAAGCGCTCAGTTGGGGCCGCCCATTTTCTCTCCAGGAATTTACAAATCTCTATCATTGCGAGTGCCAAGCGAAGTTACATTCGTCACGTACTTTTGGCTGACTAGAAATACCGAATTCCGGCTAAGATTTTTTGCCGCCAGTCCGCATGGACTAGTCTTGGTCGTCGAAGTCGGATGTTCGAACACGGCGTCTAGTTGCTGCAGCCACTTGCGAACACGAAGCTCTTTTCGGTCCGACTGGTCGTTATCAACAAACGGAACAGTGCGGCTTTCCGAGAGGACCGTATTCGTTTGATTCGAATTCGCCGAATTCGCCACAGCAGTTGCTTGGTACGTACCGGCTTGGAACGCGAAGACCAAGTCGGCCGTGTTGAAATCTCCGTCGCCGTTCCAATCACCTTCGGCCCATTCGGAATTCCCAGCTATGGCGTCTTCATATTCGCCCGCTTGGAATACCGCTACTAAATCTGCCGAATCAAACCGACCATCGCGATTGGAATCTCCCGGCACTTCGGACGAAGTACCTGGCGAACAACTTCAACACTAAACTCGGGCGGCCATGCCGCCGCTTCCGACTGATTGCCAAACGTCACCGCTTCCAACGAATAGCCCTGCGACGCTTGCGAATACCAGTCGCTCGAGTAAGTGAATTGGTGCAGCAATTGATCATTCCAAACCAGTGAAATCGCTTCGCCTTGGTTGTCCAAACGTCCAGAATCAAATTGCCCGACCACCGCCGCAACATCGCCGTGCACTTGCTGGAATGCCGCCAAATCCAGCACCAGCACCAAGCGTTCGTTCGGACCAATACTTCTGTCGGCCGCCGCAAAATCGAATTCGATTCCCTGGTTGAAGCGAACTCCCGTCAAACTGACCGCCACGTCGGACGGATTGAACAGCTCAATAAACTCCGCGTCGGGATTGGCCACTGGCGCGAAGTGGATTTCAGAAATCACGAGATTCTGCGGAGTCGGTGTCGCTTTTCCAACTTCAAACGCTGCCGAATCGATTGCGGACCATTCTTCGCCCGCGAGTGCTCGTGCGTTTACGATTACGTCACTGGACAACGTCACGGGACCGGTATAGCGGATGGCAGAAGCAGATATTCCGCCGGCAACTTGCCGAGGATCCGAGCCATCCAGCGTGTAGTAGATTTCGCCGTCCGCCGCGCTGAGCGCCAAGGCAAACCCGCCTGCGACCACGCCGCCTCGTTGATTGAACGTAGGCGCATCGATATCGGGATACAGATCGTCCGCTCGGAACCAAGCCAGAGACCGCACGTGATACTCGGGCAGTTGGACGTCACGCACGTCATCTCGTTCAGCTCGCCACAAATCGACGGTCATGACGGGAATAGTGACAATCGGATCACGACTGTCGATACGTTGACGTTCGCCTTCTCGCGCGTCACCCCAGCGAGCGGATTCGGCAATAATGGCCTTTTCAATTTGGTCCGCTCGACGCATCCACGCAGCCTGCTTATTCGCCACGGTCAACGCACCATCATTGAACATATGCAAGTGAACTCGATCTGCAAATCGCTGTCGAAACTCGGCATTGGC
Source organism: Pirellulaceae bacterium (assembly GCA_041399205.1). Lineage (GTDB taxonomy): Bacteria > Planctomycetota > Planctomycetia > Pirellulales > Pirellulaceae > JAGQOZ01. Next base: position 15,491 of record JAWKTK010000019.1, read on the forward strand.
TTGGAGTCGGAAGAACAACTGAGCCGGAGTACCTGCGTCGCGAATTTCCGTACGATCTCGGTAACGTCCGTCGAGCACAATTTCTTGATCCCAGGTGAAAAACTGGAAGCCTTTCGTTTCTCCCACTCGATCACGAATGGCATACCAATTGTGATGCGGCCAATCTTCTGGGCCCGCCGACAAATGTTGAATCATGTAGTCAATCAAATTATCGACATCTAAGTAATTGGGCAGATCGGCATTGGGCGAACCGTCCGGATTGTTGCCCTGTATTCGCTGATACGCTTCGTCGGACTCCAGCCCCGCGTTGGCGATGGAAAACATCTCGTTCCACGCCGCCTTCGAACCTCGATACAGTTCGTTGAAATCTTTGACAATGTCATAGTTTTCGCGTTCACCACCCATGTGTTCGGCAGCAAAGGCGTCGTCAGGACGTTCCGTGGGACTATAGAGTCCCCAATACAAACCGTTGATGTACAGATGCACATATTCACTGTGTGCGTCAAGATTCCCCATATTCAGCCGCACGTCTCGCATCCAGGTATCTCGCATATACTGCGAATCCAGCGGCGAATACCGTCCGGTCTGCGTCCGAGTAGGAAAGCCGTCCGTAAAGAACGACTTCAGCACAAAGGTATTGATACTGACGTTGGGCGAATCCTTGAACAGCAGAAAATTCAATTCGGACGGTCCGTCGAATTCCTGCTTAAAGACCACTCGGAACGAATGTTTCTTGGTCCGCAAATTATCACGACTCGCTCCACCGTGCATCTGAATCCCGGCATTGACCTGAAATTCTTCGCCCGAGGCGGGATCAAAGTATTCAATCGAACCGGCGCGACGCCAGCGAGTTCCCGTGGCCGTAGCGTTAGGGTAAATGCCGGTTCGCGAATTCCATAAATCGTCATGCTCCATCACAATCGACATCGTCGGCAGGGACTGCAACGCTTCGCGTATTCCAAAATCATCGTTTTCTGGATTGTTGTCGTCCCACTGAGCAACCACTTCCGGATCCATTTCATAGTCACCCGAATAATTGGCCGCTTGCCACGTGGCGGGATACTCCAGCGGCGGTTGGCCCGGAGTGATTGTCTGCTGAATGACATCATTGAGGAATATGTAGGTTTGCGTGTCAACGTTGGAAGACAGATAGCCGTCTTTCACCGCGATCACTCGGACATGCGTCGTTGTCGAAATGGGAATCACGGCTTTTGGCGTGGCATTGGCATCGGCCACGACTTGCGTACCATTCGAAGCCGACGGAATCGATCCGTCCGTGGTATAGATCAACGTGCTGCCCGGCGTGGACGAAGTCACTTCTAGATCAAACGCTTCCGTATAGAAGCCTCGATCTGCAGAGAATGTCGTATCACCCACAATGCCCGCGTAGATGTCGGACACATTCGGCGCGCCGGGTGTCGGAGGAACTAAATAAGCTACGGCGGATGAACTTCGTTCTACGGCCGATAGCGCCACGTCCAGAACATAGTCGGTATCATTCGCGCTGCTGTTGAGACCGTGAATCGCCAGTAGATTCTCGCCCGCTTGCAGCAGACTTGCAAATGACGAAATGTCAATAGATTCATTCTGCAATTTCGCGTCTAGCGATCGTTCCAGTGGCTGTTGCGTTGTACGGCAAGGGCGAATTGGCGTCACCTGGAGCGTTTCGCCGAGCGACCTCGGTGCCGTTCAAATACGCAACGAACCCCGCGTCATACTGCACGGCCAAATCCAATTCCGTGACGCTCAAATCGGTCGACACTTGAAACGGAATCCTGGCATACACGGACGAATTCACATCGCTCATGTCCGCCGCAATGTCGGTCGCAATTTCACTTGCTGAGCTGGGCACCACAATCTGTAAACCGTTCAGAAAAACGCCGAATGACGTGCCGCCGTTGCGTACGCCTTGAATCTGCAGCGTACCCGCGTCCGAAGCGGTCAGCAGTGCGCTGATGGTGTGATCCAGATCCGAACTGGGAATGTCATTGCCGTCGAAAACGTAGTTCGCTTCCATTTCCACCGGTGCATCACCGCTGACTTCAAACCAATCGGAAACTCGCTGAGCAATCGAACCGACGTCGTAAGACCAGAGCGTGACTTCATAGGTAACGTTGGGCGTTAAGCCTTCGATCAAGACCTCCAAGCCAAGCCCATCCGTTTGCGATCGCACGTATACAAAATCGTCATAGATTTGATCCAACGTCAGCGACGGCGGATCGTCAGTGGGCGACGTGCGGTCTCGATCATCCAGCGGTGAGTTGCCGATCCCGGACAGCGTGACTTGTAAACCGTTGTATTCGCCCGTAGGATTGGCCAGCGTCATCGTTTGCCAGCCGGTTTCCGTGTCCGCGTCACCGGTTTCGCTGGATTCGACATCATTGAAATCGAGTTGCAAAATGGCCACGCCGCCATCGACGACGGTCCCGGGCGTCGCATCGAATCCGATGGGACCACTACCGATTTTCCAAGCAGGATTGGCCGCCATCCCCAGTTGATTCCAATCGCTGGGAGTTTCAGCGTCGGGCACCAAATACTGGATCGAACCACCGGCTGAGATCAATTCGGCACCGACCACCGATTCGCCTAAGCCATAAGCGATGTCGCGCAATTGCTTGGGATAATCCTGTTCGGCCGAACCAAACTGGGAAACGATTTGTAAGTTCGCATCAGACAGCGCCAAGAAATCGCCAGCGGCGGACAATCGAAAGTTTGTGTGCAAGTTCCCGGCCTGATCGACAACGTCATTGCCCGAAGCAAACACCACCAGATAACCGCCAGGTTCCAGCATGGTGTTTGTCGGAAACGACCATTTTCCCAAGTTGGCCGGATCATCCGTCAGGCGATAGGCAGAAAGATCAACCGCTTCATCGCCGGCGTTCAGGATTTCAATCCAATCCGAACTTTCGCCGTTCCCGTCCACAAAATCACTGCCGTTGGACGCGACAAATTCGTTGATAATAGGATTGGCCGCAAGTACGCACCGATGCTCCAACGTCTCCATACTTCGAATGCCATTCGTCTTTTTTCGATACTGCCTGCTCATCAACGAAGCTCCACCTATGTCAAGAATCAAATCGCGGTCACAAGTCTGCGAAATCCATTCACGAAGCGATTCGCCACGCCGCACTTCCCGATCGCCAGTGTGCCCAGTTTACTCGCCCTTTCCAGGAAACGCGATAATCCGAGCGATTTCCGCGGCTAAATCAGCTGATTCCAGCGAGACGGCGACACGTGCAGATACCAACGTTGATCATGCTGACGAACTTCAGCCGGACAGTCAAAAGTCCGAGTGATAAGATCGCTTGTCAAAACACGCTCAGGCGAACCCTCGGCGACCACTTGCCCAGCTCGCAACAACAACACTTGCGAAGTAATCGGCAGGATATCTTCCAAATGATGCGTCACCATCAACACGGACAATTCGCGACGTCGCTGGACCATGGCTTGCAAGGTGGCCAGCAGTCGTTCACGAGCCAACAGATCCAAGTCCGCCGTCGGTTCGTCTAAGACCAGCAAATCGGGCGCATGCACTAAAGCTCGAGCCAACCAGACTCGAGTCTTCTGTCCGGAGGACATCGATTGAAAGACCTGGTTGGTTCGGTCAGCCAATCCGGCTTCGGCCAAAATCTGATCGGCTGCCGCCAATTCTTCCGTTGTGGGTGGCGCGAAGTACGTGGTCAAGATTGCGCGAAAACCAGTCGCTACTAATTCTCGAGCCGTAATGCCGCTATCCAACAGCGGCAGCAACTGCGGGTCGACCACTCCAATCCGGCGGCGGAGCGAATGAACGTCCACTTGCCCCAGCGTTTCACCCAACACGCGAATGGTACCGGTCGAATAATGCCCATACGCCGTGACCGCTCGCAACAGTGTCGACTTGCCACAACCGTTCGGCCCCAAGACCACAGCCACGTTGCCCTGCCGAATTCGCCAAGACAAGGTCTCCAGCACCGGCTGCTTCACATAGTGAATCGAAACGTCTTCTAGTTCCACCGCCCAGCCGTTTTGGTTCGTTTCTGCCAACAGAGCGTTTCCTTTGAGTCAATTTAATACAAACATCCGACGATTTGCCTGCGCCTTCGCCCGTTGCGTTGCGACAGCGAACCTACGATCATAACAGGCTATGGATCATCAACAATTACCCTGCCCTGTCCATCCGATTGTGCATCCCGCCGCGTGGCGAAGCGACGAATTGTTCGAACGCGCCGATTGGACGTATTTGCTGTCTTCGTCCGATGTGGCAGAAATTCGCGCTGCAGTCATGGCTTGCGAATCAGACGACTTGTACCAAATCACGAAAGCTCGTTTTCCGCTACCACGTTTGGGCGAAACACTGGTTCGTATCCAAGACGCGTTGGAAAACGGCAGCGGGGCATGTCGCATGGTCGGCTTGCCCGTAGACGAATGGACCGAACCGGAGCTACAAAAAATCTTATGGGGACTGTCGCAATATATGGGCACACCTGTTTCCCAATCCGCCAGCGGCGAACGTATCTTCAGCGTTCGCGACGCGGGTTTTGCGGATAGTGATCCTCGGAGCCGAGGCCCGAATACTCGGAAACGCCTGACCTTTCATTCGGACCGTTGCGACGTCATTGGGTTCCTATGCGTCCAACCAGCCAAGTCGGGTGGCGAAAACTACGTGGTCAGCTCGATCACTCTGTTCAACGAAATTTTGCGTCAACGCCCCGATCTGCTAAATATCTTGATGCAACCGTTTTACTACCAGCGGCACAATGTCGACACCGGCAATTCCAGCCCCTACACACAGCAACCGATTTTTTCGATCTTCGAAGGTCATTTTGCGGCCAATTTGCTGCGAGTCCTGATTGATCGCGCTTACGCGTCTGACGAATTGCCCGATATGTCGGCCCAACAAAAAGAAGCGTTGGATTTTGTGGAAGAACTGGCGTCACAGCCGGAACTGCATGTGCAATTTCGCCAAGAGGCAGGCGACATGCTGTTTCTGAACAACTTTGTCACCCTGCATCGGCGCGCCGAATTTGTAGACCATGCCGAACTGGACAAACGCCGTCATTTGCTACGAATCTGGTTGTCCGTGCCCAACAGTCGGCCATTACATCCGTCGTTTGCCGGCAACACGACAGCCGGTGCTATTCGAGGCGGTATGCGAGCAGTTCCTGGTGGCGTTAGAACTTAATTGGACAGCACGATAAGTGGTTCGTAGTCCCGCCTTTAGGCGGAATTGCGTGCCCTTTATTCCGTTCTATAGGCGGACATTCGATCATAAGACAATTCCGCCTAAAGGCGTCACTACAAACCACTTACACCGGAAGAACACGTCCATGTGGCGATGTGCAATTTGAAAAACCTAGGAGACAGCAACATGCGCACGTATTGCAGCTTCATTCGTTGCCTTCGAACCAGCACAATATCTTTAACGATGGTGGCCGTTTTACTAAACACGCATTTGTCTCCTTCGTTCGCACAAACTGCGCCGGCAACCAAACGGCCGAACATCATCATCATGCTGGCCGATGATATGGGCTATTCCGATCTGGGCTGCTATGGCAGTGAAATTCACACACCAAATCTGGATTCTTTAGCTCAGCACGGCCTACGTTTTACTCAGTTTTACAACACGGGCCGCTGCTGTCCCACTCGAGCTGCCCTGCTGACCGGACTTTATCAACATCAAGCCGGTGTTGGGCACATGGTCGGGGACCACGGCTTACCCAGCTATCAGGGTTATTTGAATGAGCATTGCGTCACCATTGCCGAAGCCTTACGGCCGGCCGGATATCAGACGCTCATGTCCGGCAAGTGGCATGTGGGCTCGGCCGCCGACAAGTGGCCTCGGCAACGAGGCTTCCAGAGATATTTTGGTTGTCCGACCGGAGGTGGTTTTTACTTTGCCGAAACGATGCGGTGGCGAGGCCGTAGTTTGGCGCTGGATGACGCCGAAACGCCGTTTCCCGATGAAAAATACATCACCGATTTATTTACCGACTACGCCATCCAATTCGTTCAACAAGCACACGAATCGGACGCACCGTTCTTTCTGTACTTGGCACATATCGCTCCGCACTGGCCGCTGCAAGCCAAACCGCAAGACATAGAAAAATATCGAGACCGATATTCCGCCGGTTGGAATGCGATTCGAAACGCGCGGTTCGAAAAGCAAAAGCAATTGGGACTCATTTCCGAACCGTGGTCGCTAAGCGAAGTCGATTCTCAAGCCGTCCAAGCTGGGACGAATTAGCCGACGATCAACGCCTCGAATCCGCTCATCGCATGGCGGTCTATGCCGCGCAAGTTGATTCGATTGATCAAAATTTGGGCCGCCTGGTCCAAGTTCTCAAGCAACAAAACGAATGGGACAACACAATTATCTTCTTCCTTTCGGACAACGGCTGTTCGGCCGAAGGAGATTCACTGGGATTTCGTCGCGACGAACACGACACGCCGGTTGGCGGTCCGGAATCGTACGCCAGTGCGGGTCTGGAGTGGGCCAATGTGTGCAACACGCCTTTGCGAAAATTCAAGATGTTTGCCCACGAAGGCGGGATCGCGTCACCGTTGATTGTTCATTGGCCCAACGGACTGAATGGATCAAACCGCTTGATACACTCGCCCGCGCACGTGATTGATCTAATGCCGACTTGCCTGGAACTAGCCGGTGCCGCTTATCCCCAGCTGCGTAACAATGTGCAGGTGACACCGCTGCCAGGGAAAAGCTTGCTGCCCTGGTTGCAAGATAAAAATGCAGACAACGTTCGTTCGACTCCCCTGTTTTGGGAACATCAAGGTAATAGAGCGATCCGCCATGGCGACTGGAAATTGGTTTCGCAACATCGTGGCAACTGGGAACTCTACAACCTGAAATCGGATCGAACCGAAACGCAAGATCTGTCGCAGGAATTTCCAGATCGAGTGATCGAATTGAGCAAACAGTGGCAAGCGTGGGCGGATTTAGCAGGTGTGGCGAAATGGCCAATCAAGTAAACAAGCAACCAGCCGTAGAAAATCCGTTTCATGCCGTCCAGTACATGCTCTGCGTAGTTTGTAGTCCCGCCTTCTAGTTTGTAGTCCCGCCTTCAGGCGGAATTGAAAAGGACTTCCGCCTGAAGGCGGGACTACAAACAAACTAACAAACGGCAAAACAACTTTTCAAGGAGCCGAATATTTATGACCCACTGTGCCAAGTGCATTTCTCCGATTGACGGATCCCTATACGCCGAACGCCCTTTCTTAAACGAACCGCAGATCGCTAAAGCGATCGAGTTCGCTCGGCAGGCTCAACATCACTGGCGAATGGTCTCGTTGCCCGAGCGCATCGAAGTGTGCCAACAAGCGGTCAACGCGATGATGTCCATGGAGGACGAAATTGCCATCGAATTGGCGTGGCAAATGGGACGACCAATTCGCTATGGCGGAGGCGAATTGAACGGTTTTCAAGAGCGGTCCGTGGCGATGCTGGAATTGGCCGAATCCGCTCTGGCGCCGGTCGTTCCGCCGGAAAAAACAGGGTTTGTTCGCTATATACAACGAGAACCATTGGGCCTTGTCTTCACGATTGCTCCGTGGAATTATCCGTTTCTGACGGCCGTCAATTCGATTTTTCCCGCCCTTGTCGCGGGAAATTCGGTCCTACTGAAACACGCGCAGCAAACGATGCTAGTGGGTGAACGATTCGCACAAGCGTTTCAACAAGCGGGTTTGCCTGAAGGCGTTTTTCAAAATCTGGTTTTGGATCATCCGTCTACAGAAAGGATCGTCGCCAGCGGTGCCGTGCAACACGTTTGTTTTACCGGTTCCGTGGCAGGCGGACGCCACATGGAAAAGGCGGCAGCGGGAACGTTTGCGACGCTCGGTTTGGAACTGGGCGGCAAAGACCCAGCGTATGTAAGAAGTGACGCCAACTTGTCACATGCCGTGGAAAACCTCGTCGACGGCGCATATTTCAATTCGGGCCAGTCATGTTGCGGGATCGAACGGATTTACGTCGACCAAGATGTGTTCGAACCATTCGTCCAGCAATTTGTCGAATTGACCAAACAGTACCAGCTAGGAAACCCGCTGGAAACAGAAACAACGCTGGGTCCCTTAGCCAAGGCATCCGCCGTCGCACCGATTCGACAACAAGTAGCATCGGCCGTGGCAGCCGGCGCGACGGCGCACATTGCACCGTCGGACTTTCCTGCGTTTGAACAGGATTCGGCCTATCTGGCGCCACAAGTCCTGACCGACGTGACGCACAAGATGGAGGTGATGACCGAAGAAACCTTTGGCCCGGTGGTGGGCATCATGTCAGTCCACAGCGAAGATGAAGCGATTCATTTGATGAACGATTCCGTTTACGGACTGACCGCCAGCATCTGGACGGCGGATGTTGACGCTGCGACACGAATTGGCCAGCGTTTGGAAACCGGAACGGTGTTTATGAATCGAGCAGACTATTTGGATCCGTATTTGGCGTGGACCGGCATCAAACAAACCGGCCATGGTTGTACGCTCAGCCGAATCGGCTACGAATCGTTGACTCGCCCCAAGTCGTTTCATTTCCGCACATCGGTGTAAACTACTCCACTATCATGACTCAATGACTTGGGAGAACATCACCATGCCACAACGATGGAATTTAAGAACGAGCGTGTACCAGTGGTTCGCATTCGTTATTGTTTTCGGCGCGGTGCAATGCATCGCTATCGGCAACGAACCAAACACGCTGCGCGTCTTGAGCTACAACATTCACCACGGCCAGGGTAACGATGGTCGGTTCGATTTGAACCGGCTGGCAAAGATCATTCAAGATTCCGGCGCGGATTTGGTTTCGCTACAAGAAGTCGACATGCGAACCGATCGTAGCGGCGGTGTGGATCAATTGGATTCGCTTCGTCGAGCTGCAAATTTCCCTTTCGCCTACTTTGGCAAAGCGATTGATTTTCAGCAAGGTGAATATGGGAACGCCGTCCTTTCCAAGTGGCCCGCAACTGCCGTTTGCAACGTGCAGTTGCCACAAGTGGAGCCAAGCGAACGGCGAGCGGCATTGTTTGTCGAATTTTCGTTCTTCGAAACGCAGCTCTGGTTCGTCGCGACGCATCTGGACGCATTCAATCAAGCGAATCGAACGGAACAAGCGGCCGCGATCGTTCGGCAATGCCAGTTTCGGCCGAATGTCGTTTTGGCCGGGGATTTGAATTCGGTTCGCTCTTCCGCGCCGATGCAATTATTCCAACAAACACTAACGCTGTGCGGCGACGAAACGGCGACTTCGCCTGCGCACAAGCCAGTTCGCCAAATCGATTATGTGGCATATCGATCTCGTCACCTCAATGTGGTCAACGTGGAAGTACTGGACCAGCCGGTCGCCTCAGATCACCTCCCCTTGCTGGTGACACTCCAGTGGCATTCCGCTGACCAGTGACGTAAGCTGTTTTGATGTAGCGTGTCACCATTAGGAATCAACATCATTACTTTTTTGCAAGACAACATTTTAGAACGAGGCCCTTCCATGAGACAATTAATGACGTTCTCCATTTTCTTCTGCCTATTATTCAGCGTTAGCCAAGTAACGGCAGAAGAAGCGAATTCTTTGACGGCGGCCGAAGAACAAGCGGGCTGGAAACTGTTGTTTGACGGCCAGTCTATTGACGCCTGGCGCAACTACAAAAAGGACGCAGTTGGCGACGGCTGGGAAGTCAAAGACGGAACCTTGGTACGCAGCGGCAAGAACGCCGGTGACATTATCACGAAGGAAAAATTTGCCGCCTTCGAATTGATACTCGAATACAACATTTCCAAGGAAGGAAACAGCGGATTGATGTATCACGTGACCGAAGAAGGCCAAACTCCGTGGCAAACCGGCCCTGAAATTCAGATCCAAGACAACATTGACGGGCACGATCCGCAAAAAGCTGGCTGGCTGTACCAACTGTATTCGTCCGACGTGGATGCGACAAATCCTCCCGGCGAATGGAACGAACTGCGCATCCTGATCACACCAGAAAAATGTGAACACTACATGAACGGCAAAAAGTATTGTGAATACGTCAAAGGCAGCGACGATTGGAACCAGAAAGTGGCCGCCAGCAAGTTTGGCAAAATGGCAAAATTCGGCAAAGCAACTTCGGGTCACATTTGCCTGCAAGACCACGGCAATCTGGTTTCGTTTCGAAATATCAAGATCCGAGTGATCGAAGAGTAGCAATCCAGCTTCGCTGTGCCGGTAGCGTCGCCGCAATACCATTTTGGTTTTCGAAGGTAAAAACATGGCCAACGCGTTCAATCCACTCACGCCCGAAGAAGAACGAGTGATCCTGCACAAGGGAACCGAATACCCCGGCACGGGTGAATACAATCACCACAAAGCGAACGGAACCTATATCTGCCGACGCTGCAATTTGCCGTTGTACCAATCGGCGGACAAGTTTGATTCGGGCTGCGGTTGGCCCAGCTTTGATGACGAAATCGAAGGTGCGGTGCGGCGAGAAACCGATGCGGATGGTCGCCGCACTGAAATCCTCTGCCAAAACTGCGGCGGCCATTTGGGACATGTCTTTGAAGGCGAACGATTGACACCGAAAAACGTTCGCCATTGCGTCAATTCCGTCTCGATGCGCTTCGTCCCTGCCGATTCCGATCTGCCCGAAGTCATACAATCGTCATGACCGACATGCGAATCAACGTCGACTGCATTGCAACCGACTGGCAACGGCTCGGCTAACATCTGTATTGCATACTTGCAAAGAGTTCCTCGCTAGGACAGCGTCAACTTTAGTTCGTAGTCCCGCCTTCAGGCGGAATCGTGTTCGTAGTCCCGCCTTTAGGCGGAATCATGTTCGTAGTCCCGCCTTTAGGCGGAAAATGTTCTAGTCCCGCCTTCAGGCAGAATTCGTAGTCCCGCCTTCAGGCGGAATGGTGTTCGTAGTCCCGCCTTCAGGCAATGATTGTTCTAGTCCGCCTTCAGGCGAATCGGTATTCGTAGTCCGCCTTCAGGCGGAATCGTGTTCGTAGTCCCGCCTTCAGGCGGGAATCATTCGTAGTCCCGCCTTCAGGCGGAATCGTGTTCGTAGTCCCGCCTTCAGGCGAAATCGTGTTCGTAGTCCCGCCTTTAGGGGCGGAATCGTGTTCGTAGTCCCGCCTTCAGGCGGAATCATATTCGTAGTCCCGCCTTTAGGTGGAATATTCGTAGTCCCGCCTTTAGGCGGAATCGTATTCGTAGTCCCGCCTTCAGGCGGAATCGTTCAGTCCGCCTTCAGGCGAATCTTTCGTAGTCCCGCCTTTAGGCGGAATAGTGTTCGTAGTCCCGCCTTCAGGCGGAATCGTGTTCGTAGTCCCGCCTTCAGGCGGAATCATTATTCGTAGTCCCGCCTTCAGGCGGAATCGTGTTCAGTCCCTTCAGGCGGAATCATATTCGTAGTCCCGCCTTTAGGCGGAACACCGAGCAAGAATTCCGCCTAAAGGCGGGACTACCAACGTCATTACCATTTGCATTTACCGTAACTTCCATGCGCCGCAGCACAACCATCATCGCAGCAGCACTGAGTCTCTTCGTGCTTTCAGTGTTTGCATTCCTAGCGGCTCGGCCTGGCAATTCTCTACTAACGGTCGACAACCAGAATTCGACAATCCCCGTTGCCGCGCCGGTTCGCCTAGAAACCGTAGCGCCCGTGCGTCACTGCTTTAGCGAACCCCTCACTGGCGAAGGTTACTTTGAAGCGCAAGTCGTTCGCGTCCCCAGTTTGGCCAAATCGACCGTCACGGCTGTTCATGTTGCCGAAGGTGATACCGTAACGCCAGGCCAATTACTGGCCGAATTCGACGACACGTTTGCTCGGCTGGAAACCGAATCCGCCGCACTCGAAATTTCGACAGCAGTCGCCAATTGGAAACGCATCGCCATCGGTTCGTCTCATCGTTTAACGCAAGAACGTCCGGAAGAAGGACAATTAGAAGCGTGGGCCGCCGATCTGCAACTGCAAACACTGCAACAGCAAAACCAGCTCTTTCAGTCTTTGCAACACGAAGGTTTTCTGCCGGTCCGCAAGCAGCTGGAAATGGACCGGCAAATGATTGAACAAAGGCGTCGAAAACAGCAGGCCGATTTGGATCGCGAAGTTGCCACGCGAGGTGTCGAACAGAGCTTGCACGTGGCCGAAAATGAAATTCGCCAAGCGGTGCAGCGTTACAAGGAAGCCAAGGCATTTCAAAATGCGCATCGGATTTATTCGCCGACCAACGGAACGGTGCAAGAAGTAAACCTGGTTGTTGGCGAACACAATTTCAAGACTGGCGGAACCGCAATCACACTTCATCACGGCTTGTGGTTTGCGGCGAACATTGACCAACGGTCGGTAGACCGCATTCAAGTGGGCCAACCGAGTCACGTGATTTTGGACGCCTACATCGGACAGCCTCTGGCGGCCGAAGTCATCGACGTTGATTCGTTGGTGGCGGTCAATGCCGGAGGTCCCGATTCGTCCAATCCGGTTCGCAGCAACGGCATGCAAGGACCGGAATGGCCCGTCACGTTCCAGGTGCGTCTGGAAGTTGAACCCCATGACAACCTGAAGTTCGTCCCAGGTATGTCCGGCTACGCCTTGCTACCCACGCAACGAGAACGCTGGGCCAGTCCGCTGGACGCCGTCACCGTGCTTTCTAGAACTCGAGCCGAAGTTTGGATCCACGACTACGCCGCGCCGAACGGCATGCGAAAACAAACCGTCTATCTGGGCGCTATTGACGGAGATCTGGTCGAAGTCCGCCAAGGAATCAAGCCCAACGACCAAGTGATTCGCAACAGCAGATTCGCCAACTGAAAACGGATTCGCCAACTGAAAACGGATTCGCCAACTGAAAACGGATTCGCCAACTGAGAAACGCGGAGAACCCCTTTCTTGGCTTTTCAGAAAAAACATGCCCTTTTGGGAAAATGTTTTTGACACACAAGAACTTGTCTGCTAAAACCTGGATCACAAGCGATTCACGTTCTTACGAGTGTTCGCGCACTCGTGCACGTGGTACCTCGCCTGTGGACATCCAGGAGCGTTCGCGATGAGCGAAACAACAAATAAAACTATATTTTCTGCCTTTGCAGGTCCATTCCTTTGGAACGTGCCTATTCGTTCTGGATTGGCCAAGGTGCTAGGCGGTGTTTTGCTGCTGGCCGCTGTGGCCAAGGCAACGTCCATGAGCGGGGGACGCTTGCCCGAGTCCAGCTGGTTGGCCCAATCGTGGGTGTTGGCGTTGGTCGTTCTGTGCGAAGTTGCCGCAGCCACTTGGTTCTGGTTGTGGGCCGAACGGTTTTGGCGGATCACTCGCAGCGGTGGGCTGATTCTGTTCAGCATCTTCGCCGTCATTTCGCTGCGGTCGGTCCTGAACGGCGAATCGTGCCACTGCTTTGGTAATTGGATTACGTCTCCCTGGATCACTCTGCTGTTCGACCTATTCGCCATACTCGCCTTGTCCATCCTCCCCGCAACCGGCAACCGGCAACCGGCAACCAGCAACCGGATACCGGATACCGGATACCCGCTACCGTTTTCCTATTAACTATAGGCGTGGCGTTGGCCGGGTCTTCTTGGCTTCGAACTCCGTCTGAACTAACCGCATTGGGGACGGTGATGGGAGATTCTGGCTTGGTCATCTTGCGACCGGCGGAATGGATTGGCAAGCGTTTGCCATTAGCCTCCGTTGCCCATTTGCCCGACGAAGTGCTTCACGACGAATGGATCGTCATCTTGCACAGTCGCGATTGCGATCATTGCCGAGAAATCGTGCCGACGTTGTTACCTCGAGCGCCGCTGGCCGACAATTCGGCTTCTTTGCAGGTTCGCATTGCGTTAGTCGATGTGAAGCCAGGCGAACCGATCTATCCTGCGTCGCGTACCATCGTTTCGACAACGTTGCCTGCGACGCACGAATGGTTCGTATCGCCGCCCGTGGCCATCCGAATTCACGACGGTCAAGTCACGGACGTTTGTGAAAACAAAGACGAACTAAACGCGTTCGTCCACCGCAGTCCAATTTCCCATCCTAGCCCGACGCGTCAGCGAGGGACCGCGTGTTTACACCCCAGTCCAACGCGCCCAACGCGTCAGCAAAGGACCACCGAAACACAAGAAAACCACTCGCCAACGCTTCGGGCTATGAAAAATCATGACTCCCATCCTAGCCCGACGCGTCAGCGAGGGACTCCGATCCCAGACGCTTGGGCGCTAGCCCCGGACGTTTCCCAACGTGGTCCGTGGGCCAGCGCCCAAACGGCTGGAATGAAACTAGAACCATCGTTTCGCACTACACCACAGGAGGCCACGCATGACTCGATTTGACCTGTCGATCATCCTGCCGACTCGGAACAGAAGCAGACAACTTGTTGTCACTGTTGCCTGACATTCGGCATCATTTACAAATCGCCCATCAATCGGCCGAAGTGATCGTGGTGGACGATGCCAGCTCCGACGGAACGCCCGAAGTGGTGAAGTCGTTTGCGGCGGATTCGAGCGATCAATGGCGAGTTCGCTTGATTCAACGAGTGGGCGAAACGGGGCTTTCGTCCGCTGCGGTTGCGGGAATGCAGGCCGCCACCGGAAACATCCTGATGTTGATGGACGCTGATCATTCGCATCCCGCCGCATGATTTCGCGGATGGCAGCCGCTGCGGAAACGCACGACATCGCCATTGGCAGCCGGTATGTTGCTGGCGGTAGATTAGCGGACGATTGGCCTTGGAAACGTCGCTGCCTTTCCAAGTTGGCCACTTGGCTTGTTCGCCCGCTGACGACGGTCAAGGATCCGATGGCCGGATTCTTCGCGCTAAAGCAATCGGTCTTTCAAGCGATCCAGCACGACATTCGACCCAGCGGGTTCAAACTGTTGCTGGAGATGCTTCCGCAACGCTCGATCGTTCACGTTGCCGAACTACCGATTCACTTTCATCAGCGAAAATCAGGCAACAGCAAACTCGATGGGCGAACGCAAAGATTATTCGCGCAGCAAGTGTTACGACTCTACCGCACCGCGTTAACCCGGCTTGTATTCGGTTCGAGCCGAACGAACCGAACGAACGTTCCGAATGGCAATGACCAAACAATGTCAGCCAAGCGCTCGACGGCGCCGGTTCGTAGCGGCTTTACCATCGTGGAACTGTTGATTGTCATTGCGATCATCGGTTTGTTAATTTCGTTGGTGGTTCCGGCGGTACAGGCGGCTCGCGAAGCGGCTCGGCGCACCACCTGTTCCAACCAAATCCGCAATGTTGCGCTCGCCGTGATCCAATTTCACGATACTCACAGACATTATCCTCGCAGCCGTTTCAAAGTGCCGGATGACGTCGGGCCGGACAGCAAAGCGTGGAGCTGGATCGCAGGTCTTGCCGTTCTTGGAGGAACAAGCGTTATATGACGAAGCGGGCGTGGGAGTCCGTTCGCTGCAAAACAATCCGGCCGTGGCCAAAACGATTCCGATTTTTGATTTGTCCCAGCGATGCTCGTACCGATTCAACTTCGCGGTTGGGTTCGGGCCACTTTGAAGAACAGCTGGATGGGCGTCACTAATTACAAAGCCAACATGGGCGCGAACTGGGGAGCCGACGAATCGCAGAATTTGGACGACATTGGTTCGCGTTGGCGCAACATCGGTTTCAACAACAGCTACGACGGCCAAGCCCACGGCGACGGTGTCATGTGGCGAGACGATTACAACAAACGCATGCGAGCCAGCAAAATCAAAGACGGACTCAGCAAGACCTTTTTGCTGGGAGAAGACGTCCCGGAAGCGAACCGTTGGAATTCCTGGGCCTATGCCAACAACGTCTTTGGGACATGTGCGATTCCGTTGAATCAAGAGGATGCGCATCCCGGCTGGTGGCCCGATTCGATGGGCTTCAGGAGCGATCATCCGGGCGGTGTGATGTTCGCGTATGCGGATGGGGCAGTGTCTCTTGTATCCACAGACGTGGCAGATCTTGTTTATGTCAGTGCCTCAAACCGGATAGGGAGGTAGCTAAGATGCAACGAGTGAATGGTCTTTGGTTAGCCGCATTCTTGCTTACATGCTTCGCGTTAGGGTGTGATCCAGTTCACGAATCGGAGAAAGTAGTCGTGTTTGATCACGGGAAACGAATAGCTGTTGGTGTGCCTGGAAGTAAGACACATCACAAGTTGGAATTTCGAAACCCTTGGGCGCCAACCAATTAACATTGAAAATGTATCGGCTTCGTGTACTTGCACTGACGTAAGTGTTGTCTCACGTTCTATCGGACAGAATGATACTATCGAAGTATTGTTCGATTATACAGTCAGTGACAATGACAGTGCACAAGACCTTCAATTTGCTATCGATATTTCCGACGGCCGCATTGCTGTCAACAAACTGAAGATGGTGAGTTATCGAGAAATCGTCGTCGAAGGTGAAAGTAGCTTAAGCTTGGGCTCGCTCAAAGCTGGAAAAAGTACACGTTCCGACATGAAATTGCACTTCGCGGGCCTTACCCACATCGGATAAAAAACGCAAAATCAAACGGCCGGAATATCAACATATTGAGTGTTGAACTTGAACCGCCATTCAAAACACGAAGTAAACCAATCGACGAAACACGTTACAACTCATGTTCACTCTCGACGTCCCGTCAAACAACGTTGTGTTTGGACGCCAAACGGAGGCGATCGCAGTTAATTACAGCATCGGCGAAACAGACCGAACGACAGAATTCGAGGTCCGTTGGAATTGCCTCAATGAATTCTCATTCTAATCCGAAGCGTCTTTTCTTCGACGAGTCAAATCGAGTACGTTCTTTCACAATTGAGAGAACAGATCAGAAGCCGTTCGTCATTGCTCGTGGAGGGAAACGGAATTGAGTTAAAAACTTCCATGGCTGGACTCGGCAGAGCGGCGAAACACGAATTGATGGTGGAAACACAATCGTATAATCAAGACAGTTTTTTCGTTGTAAGCGTTTTGACTGATATCGGGAGGCACGATGTGCCTTCATGTTTCTTTACTTCAAGTTCAAAGGAGAACTAGTATGACATTGATGAGGGCTCTTGCAGTTGGAATGATTATTGTCTTTCTATCGGTTGGTACCTACCAGCGGTTGTATGCACAGGCAGTCGGTGAGTGCTAGCACGAGATCCCAAACCCTAACGGCGGCCCAAGCGGTTGGTTTAATGGTGTTCCGGATCAAATTCCCGGCGGTCAAAATCCAACGCCTGAAATTGGTCAGAAATGCACTAACTTTGCAAGATGCCTTCCCGCATCTGACTGTACCCAAATTCAGACCCCGTGCTTTGACAATCAGTTTCGGTTCAGAAGTGTATTTTCGGTTTCCTTGGGGGCCTGTGAGGCTTGGCCGTATTCACAATGTACGATTTGCGACGACGCGCCGAATGCCCGCGAGGAGCAAATGCGGCTCAATGGATTTGTGCTAAAATAACGCCACACGCAGGTCTCATTGGCAACGACTGCGCCCGGGGCTTGTCGCGTACTTATTTGCCAACAATCGGGTGGTTGTAGAAAAGTATAGGAGCGAAAGCTGAAACGGCCTGCCGCAAAGGCAGGTCGTATATTCTTTGCATTCCCATTCCTAAATGCGGATCTTCATTTATGTACAAAAGAGTCGTGATTGTTGTGTTACATATTGCTAGTGTTGGCATTGCACTTCTCGGACGCTCATGTCTAGCGGAGACTGGGGCCGCGGCAGACGGACGTCTAAGAATATTGCGTGAGTTGTACCTGGAAAATCGTGAACGTTTTCCGTTTTATCGGTGCGTAATCGAAGTTCGAAAATTGGAATCGATCGAGTCGAGCAAGTATGACGAATCAATTTTTGCAAAGGAAGGAACACTTCTTTCTAAGATTCGTATCGCACGCGATGCACACCGTATAGCATACGAGTCATTGGACGGCATTCGTCCATCGGCGTTACACGCAGAATGGCCTGCAATAACGAAAGTCCTTTCGTCGGATCAGGGCACACTGGCGTTTGACGGTGTAATGGCCGGCGCGGTGTTGTATGCGTCCAACGATCGAGCTGAAAGAAGGCACGAGGTGACGCCGTGGAATCTTGGCGGAATGTTCATACCAGGAGATGACGGTGAATTAGCGAATATCATTTCAAGTTTCTTAATGGACGATACTTATAGCCGTGAAGTCAACGCAGACGTCCCGTTTAACGAGGTACAAACCTTTCAGCTATCCTTTCGTTCCCGAGGCTTTGAGGTGGATATTTGGGTAGATCCAGCGAGAGGTTGTTTGCCGATCGGATTGGCTCATGGAGCCCCTGATCAACCTAAGAGACAATATCGTATTCTAGAGATTGCCAATCAGAACGGCGCATGGTTTCCAATGGTAACACTCGTCACAGAGGCGGATTGGTCACACGAGTACAAGATAACTAAGTTGGACCTAACCTCATCTCCAAGTGACGCTGATTTTGCTGTTTCTATTCCCGCAGGTACGGTCGTCGAAGTAGACGGAAGCCCCAATTCGCAGTTTTCCATTTCATCGGAGCGTCAGGTTCGCTTTGATCAGTTGTCAACCTTGGCCGCCCACGGAAAACAGGTTGAAACTAAGCCGGTCAGTGAAACCGAGCAACTTGCTACGTCTTGCGATAATTACAGTGACGATTACGTCTCTTGTTGCGGTTCTTATCTTCAGACGGGTTAACGCTACAAAAGCTTGAGGTGCCATTGGATGCGTTTGACTCCTGTCAGCTATCAAGTCTGCGTCAAATGCGCAAAGTGCTTACGTTCTCATGCTAAGTGCTCTTGCATTCTTCACTAGTATGGGACGCGACTCTAGTTTTTCATCACTCCGAAGGTCGGCATCTCCCCGGCGTTTTGCCGCGGAGTTCTGCAAAAGTGATGCTGTGTCGTACGGGCAAATTGCAACTGACGGATATCTTTATTCGCCGGACAAGCCGTCTAGCGTCGCGTTTTTTCCGCTTTATCCAATGTTGGTACGCGGTTTGGTTGTTGACGCGGCTACCGATTGAGTTCGCGTTGTTGTTAGTTTCTCATTTGGCATTTATCGTCATGACGTGTTTGTTTTCTCGGTATACAAGCGAACGATCCGCGACATTTTCCAGCGAAGATAATTCGATCCAAGTCGAGTGTTACTCTTTGGCAGCGCTCGTCTGTTTCCCCACATCGCTTTTCTGGCTGATGGGCTATTCCGAATCGCTTTCGGGTTGCTCGTCGCATTGTCCTTGCTTTCGCATCAACGAAAATGGCCGTTGCTGATCAGTGCGTTGATAGTGGGGCTAGCCACAGCTGGTCGGCCGGTGGGTGTCGCACTGATTCCGCCACTGATGTATCGCTGCTGGTGCGAACTGGATTCGGAATTGCCGAGACGGCAGAAGTTGGCGAAATTCGCAATTATGACAAGCTGGATTGTCCCGATTGCGTCCAGTGGTTTATTCGCCTACATGGTGTATCTGAATTCAGCATTTGACGCGCCGTTTGCATTCGCACAAACGCAACAGCACTGGCGGATGCGGCCGCCGATAACGCAACTAGAACACGTCTTGGTGTTACTGAGCTTCGAACCAATCTGGATCAACTACATTCCGGACAGTGGTGCGTATTGGAAGTGGATTGATCATCGGTGTCCCAGTGTGTTTCTTAGCCTACAAGCGGGTAATCCGGTTTTGTTTTTGATTGCCGTCGCGGCGACGGTTTACGGCTGGCGAAGGAAATGGCTGACGGCCGTCGAACTGCAGATAAGTGCCGGATTATTGCTGATTCCGTACGTCACTCGAAGCTACGAAATGTGCATGGCCAGTCACGGTCGGTTCGTCTTGGTGGCGTTGCCGGTCTTTGTGGTGATTGGCCAAGTGTTGGCTCGGGTTCCCGTTTGGGTCCGCTGCATTTACTTTGTCGTCAGCGTTTCGTTTCTGTGTGCCTACACTTACTCCTGGACTGCGGGATATCTGGTGATCTAAGCTAGCAATCGCTTCTGCGGCAGTTTCTAGTCGATAGTGATGTTGAGAGTCTTCGAGAACCCGCATGTGTCGCCCGCTGGGCTAAAGAGGCGGAGCAGCACGACGACCGGTGGCTAACGCACACCGGCAAAGATGTTTCGCCCGCCGGGCGGAAGAACGACCGTACGCAACGAGCCTTGTTCGCCAAGGTGATTTTCAGGTTTGTGGCTGGCACCAACCAGTGAACCATAATCATTACGACTGTGGCTGGCACCAACCAGTGAACCAAGTGTTAATCCTTGACCGGTGAACCCCCATGATCACCGAAAAAAGGATTAAAACGCAGAGTCGCCGAGGTCGCAGAGTTGACTGATTCTTCTCTGCGTACTTTGCGCCTCTGCGTTTCTGACTTTCTTAGTAGGGTCTTCCATAGTGCCTGGCAATAGCTTCGGCCGCAGTTTCTAGCCGATTGTGATGTTGGGCGTCTTCAAGAATCTGTATGTGTCGCCCGCTGGGCTGAAGGGGGCGGAGCAGCACGACGACCGGTGGCTGACGCACACCGGCAAAGATGTGTCGCCCGCTGGGCGGAAGGCGGTGCCTTGACAAAGAAACGGGGACGCAGGCAATGAAACGGGGACGCAGGCAATGAAACGGGGACGCAGGCAATGAAACGCAACAAAGAAACGGGGGCAGGTCGGTCAGGTCGCGCATTTCTGCTCGAGCCAATTCGTTTCTAGCCGAGAAAGAAACGGGAACGGCGTTGGTTGGTGGTAGCCATTCGAGGACATAAGAACTTGGTAAGGTGCAAATTCCAGAACTTCTAATGTCGGAGCTTCCTGGTATCACGTCTCAGACGCTTGCCGCCCGAAATCGGATGGACATTAGTGATACTTGTTTCACCCTATCCTACACTTACTCCTGGACTGCGGGATATCTGGTGATCTAGGCTAGTTTGACCACATTGACCGGATGCTTCCCTAGAAACCACGCAGCTGTAACACGTCGTCGAAGTCGCGTAGGTGATAGTCGATGTCGACGTAATCCAAGACTTTGCAGAGTCCTCGCAGGGCGACACCAAAACCGTCCGGTCCACTGAAACCACCGAATTGCCCGCCGCCTTTGACGTGCGGTTCCAGGTCTAAGAAGACGCCCGGGACTCCTCGTTTCTTGAGCGTCTTTTCCATTTTGGGAATGTGCGAACGGAGATCTCGCAGAATGATTTCATGACCGCTGTCGCCTAGATTGGCAGGCACAAAGTTCTTAAGCGCTTCTTCGTCCACGTGTGTCTGGCGCTGCAAAGGTTGCGGGTGACGATAGTCCTTGATGTGAACCCAACCTAAGCCTGGCTTCATGGCCAAATATTGTTCAAACGTTTCGGCAGGCGTGAAGCCTTGCGTAATAATGTTGCCCGCGTCAAAGATGGTGACTAGCGCCGGACTTTTTACCTTCTTGTGCAATTCGGCCAAGATTTGACCAGTTTGGCCGACAAGATTCGCTTCAATTTCCAAGCCGAAGGTCAGTCCATTGGCATCGCACAGTTCGGCAATCGGACCAAGCTGATCCACCACCTGAGCAATATGTTCGTGGGGATCGGTCCCTTTGGGATGATAGAACGAAAACCCGCGAATCAATTTGGTGCCAAACGCGTTGGCCAAATCACAAGCCTTGTTGACGTCCTCTTTCAGATACTTTTTGAACGGAATAAACGCGTTCTTGGTACCATCATCCACGTCCAGTAGTTTGACTTTGCCAATGGGCGAACCGAGCGACGACACTTGCAGTCCGAATTCCTCTTGCAGTTCGACAATCTGCTTTACTTCGGACTTATCCAATTTCATGACGTTCTTGATACCATTGCCAACGTCAATGAAACGAATGCTATAGTATTTCATTCCGGCGGCGGCATACGCCGAAAACTGTTCGAGTGCCGTTTTATGATTTGCCGATTCGTCAGCAAAGCCGGTCAGAATGACTTGTGGATTTTGGGCCATAATTCAGATCGTTTTCAAAGAATAGGATGGTTCCGAGTCGAACACCTGCCGGGACGTAAAACAGGCAACGTTTAGCCGGTATTGTCACGGCGATGCATTGACGTGACAAGGGGTTTTAAGTTGGCGTGTTCCACCGAGACATCATTTGCGGAGACCAGTGTCATGCAACCAGAAAAGCTGATGCAGATCGCGATCGACGCGGCTAGACGAGGAATTGCGGCGGGGCAAACTCCATTCGGCTGTGCGATTGCCAGCGAAGACAAGATTGTGGCCGCTTGTCACAACACGGTCTGGCTGACCACCGACGTCACGGCTCACGCTGAAATTAACGCGATTCGCGAAGCATGTCGTCGAACGTCGCAAGTGCTACTAACCGGCTGCGTTGTCGCCACCACTTGCGAACCGTGCCCGATGTGCATGGCCGCACTCCATTGGGCTCGAGTCACCACGGTCTACTACGGCGCCACCATCGCTGACGCCACGCACGCCGGCTTTAACGAGCTGTCCGTACCGGCCGAATCCCTACTTCAGCAAGGCGGCAGTTCCGTCCAACTGATCGACAACGTTCAATCCGATGCATGCCGCGACTTGTTTCAACAATGGCAGCAGCAGAAAGACGCTCAAGCGTATTAGCTTGTCCGAGATTTCTGGATGAACCTGTTTGATGCATCCATTGCTAACGCACCTTCAGTGCATCGGTATCCAACCGAGGTCGCCAGCCGTCTCGGCCGGCGCGATAGGCCATGCGTTCTGTGGTGCCCGTACTGCGAATTCGATTGATCGGCATCATGGTGCGATACCGTTCTGGCTTCCAGACCACTTTAGGCACCCACTGAGTTTGCGTGGCCGGTACAGAAAAAATATTCCAGCGACCAATGGTTTGTTCGACCTTCTCCCAAGTCACTTCCGGCCGCATACGCACTCGCTGCACTTCGACCATTTCCGTGGTGTAACGCACGTCCGCTGGTTCGGCTGCCATGGAATTGCCACTGACCATCATCCACCAGGTAAACAGAATCGCCGCATTACGAATATAATTTTTCATGCTACCAACCGACCAACAGTAGGGCTGAAGAACGCCGCCTATGGACGTATCGACGACAGCGGTAGAATGTGTGCAGCCATTTCTCACGACAAACCGAGGCGAACATTTACCGTTCGCTCCATTGGAAAGTTTGCCCGCGTATGAACGCCGTAGAACAAGAAAATTTTTCGTCTGCCTGGAAACTCGATCACCGCTATCAACCGCATCGCCAGCAATGCTAGAGAAACTGAATCGGCAAGCCAATGAAGGTCAGCTGGTGAACGAAATGGGCAAAGGTGTTTCCGGGCCCATCGAAGCGGGGCTGGTCAACCACGAACAGAGTCGTTTTTACGTGGTGCGTAACGGAATTCCGCAACTGGTGCTGGCCGAATCGATTCCGCTGCAATAAGAAGAAACGCAACGAAGCTGGGGGGGATGAGCCTCGTTGCGTTCCCAATCAAGTAGTTCAAATGAGCCGAAGGCGTGGATTACTACGCCACTCGACGAGGTCGAATGGGCGGATCCACTGGCGGTGCCGGTTCCAAATCTTCCGCGGTCTGTTCGACAGGTTCCAAAACGTGTAGCGTGCGTTGTGGGAATGGAATTTCGAAACCACGTTGATCGAAGCCAAGCTTCACTTGTTCGATCAAGTCCCAGCGAACAGTCCAATAATCTTCGGATCGAACCCAGGGTCGCACCACAAAGTTGACGCTGTTGTCACCTAATTCGTTTACCGCCACCACCGGTTCCGGATCGTGCAACACCAGCGGATGCGAATTGACCGTTTCAATCAAAAACTGCTTGACCGCTCGCAGATCATCACCGTAGCCGCAGCCGAACACCAAGTCGACTCGGCGAGTTGGTTCGTATGAATAGTTGGTAATGTTACCGGCAATGATGGAACCATTCGGCACAAACGTTTTCACGTTGTCGGGCGAATTCATCAGCGTGCTGAAAATGTGAATTTCTTCCACTTTGCCTTTGCTGCCTGCTACTTCGACAAAGTCTCCCACCTTGAACGGGCGAAAGATAATGATCATCACGCCGGCAGCAAAATTGGACAGCGTGCCTTGGAACGCCAAACCAATCGCCAAACCACTGGCAGCCACCACAGCGGCAAAGGTCGTGGTGTCTACGCCCAACGACTTGAGTGCCGTGATTGAAACGCCAACCATCATGGCGGCATAGCCAATCCGACAGAGGAACTTGCTGAGCGTTTCGTCCAATTTCGCTCGACGCAATGCCTGTGAAAGTAAACGCGTGGCATACTTGGCCACCCACTGCCCAACAAAGAAGATGGCGACGGCGGGCAGCACGTTTTTGACAACCAAGTCAACAATGCGTGGAGCATTATCCACGATGTAGGTATCGATGTTTGCCTTAACCGATGTCAGCAGCTCGCTGAACTTATTAGACGTCTGGGCGAACAGAAGCATCTGGGACCTTCCTTGGACCAAATTCTTTTTTCGAATGTGCCTTCAAAAACGATGTTGGGGCGGATCATAGCGACCACTTCCATTTGACACAACCAAGATTTGCCAAATCCCGATCCAACCTATCGCTAGCATTATTATCACAGCCCCTAGAATCGGTTTTTTTCCGGATAATACGATACGTGCTAAACTCTAACTGGACGGTCGCCAAACAGGATCGCTCGTCCGTTTTTGTAGGTCGCCGTTGCTTGACCTTGCGAGCGAACCGCCGGGCTAGCGTTGACCAGTTCGGCCACCACATCGGCACCAGACGAAGTCAACTCACCAAATCCCATTGACAGCGTAAGCGATTGGGAGACGAAAAATCCATGTTCATTGCTGCTGCAACTTTGCCTTTAATTGTCGGAATTGTCGCCGCCATTGCCGGTTTGGCGATTGGCTATATTGTAGGTTCACTTCCCGGCGCCAAATATAAGAAACAGCTGATATTGGCGCAGCAACAACTGCACGCCTTGCAGGACCAACGAAGCGATACGGTCAAACGGTACGAATCAGAACCAATCGACGTTGTGCCAACCGCTCGGCCCGAACCAACGCCAACACCGGAACCGCCGCGCGAGCCAGAACCGCAAACAAAACCTGCCGCGGAATCATCGGAAGTTGGCGAATCTAACAGCGAATCAGCTGCTTCGTCTGCGGCCGCCGACGCCACGTTAAAATCCAAGCTGCCGCCACCCAAGAGCGGTAACAAGCTGCCCGAACGGCGCAAGAAAGTTCGTGAACACGAACCCGCCGCCACACAACCCACTGCCGATGCGAAGGCGTGGGCTGCGCAGTTGGAGCAATACCAACTGGCGTATGCGCAGCAATTTGAACGAGCGGAACAGTTGCAAGCGCAGCTCTCGCAGTTGACGGACAAAGGTGATGTGCCAAAGCAGGTGTTTGTATTGCAGGCGCAGTTGACAGCAGAAAAGGACCGAGTCAGTCAGCTGGAGGCAGATTTAGAAGCTGCTCGGCAAGTACAGCCTATCGCGGCCACCCAGCCATTGGTCACTCCGCCAGCTCCCGCAGCAGAACCTGAAGCACCATCGGACACGCAGTGGCAAATTCGGCAGCTGCATCAGGAGCAGATTTCGCTGCAGATGGAACTGGACAAGCAAAGCGATCGCATTCAGGAACTGACCGCAGAACGCGATTCGGCAAAAGACAATTCGACCAAACTGTCTGAACAGTTCCACGAATTGCGTTCGATCTTGGGCCAAAAGGAAGCCTTGGTCGCATCGCTGGAGCGTGAGGTGACGGAGCTTCGCAATCGCGCGTCCACGCAACCGGATTCGTCCGAAGTCGCAGCGAAAACCTCGGAAGATACGGCCTTGTCGGTTGATTCGGCGTTGGAAGATTCTGACGCATCCGCACCGCAAGACATGCCACAGCCGTTGATCGGCGCTGCCGCGGAAGATAGTTCGCAATTCCAAGCACAGATTGCTGAATTGGCGTCGAACAACCAACAATTGACTCAGCGTCTGCAGCAATACCAAGAAGCCGAACAAACCTGGAAAGCTCGTTTTCAGGCCATGCAGCAGAAGCTGGCCGAAGGCGCTCAGCAACTGCAACAGCTGGACGCCAAATATCGCGAATCTCAGCAAAACGTGCATCAATTAGCGACCGACCTGCAATTCCAGTCCGGGGATCCGAGCGAGATCACCAAATACCAAGAAATGCTCAAAAAAGCAGGCCAGCAAATTGAACTGATGAAGGCGGAACTGGGAAAAGCCGCCAAAGCCCATACGCAGCTGAAACAGCAATTGCAGACGGCAACCGAAAACGCGATTGCTCCAGAACAGCTGGAACAGTTGCGACAGCAACTTCGCGAGACTCAGGAGCATTCGCAAGCCTTACAGCAGCAAGTTCAGCAGCTTACGGCGGAACGCGAACAAAAAGAGACCGAATACGCTTCGCTCCGCCAGCAGTTTGAACAAACGGCACCTTCGCCAGACCAAGTTGCGGAAGCAGAACGTCAACGGCAACAGTTCGAACAAACCATTCAAACCTTGGAAGCCGAGCTGCAGACGGTTCGTCAGAATCTACAAACGGCTACGGAAGCGTTGGAATCTGAACGCTCCAACCAAGAACAACTTCGCTTGCAATTGGAAGAAGCGGAATTGCGCGGCGGTGAATCTCAGGCCAGATTGATCAAGCTGGAAGGAGATCTCCAATCCGCCACGGCAGCCAGTCCAGCCGCAACGAATCAGGCGACCGAACTGGAACAAGAAAACGACGACCTGCGAACCAAGCTGGAAGAGATCCGTTTGGAATCGCAAAAACTAAAGAACGATTTAACGGCATTGCACGAAGACAAAGACCGCTTGGTGGCGCAGCTCCAGGAAGCGCAAGGCGGCCAGCGAGAAGTAGACAACATGCGGCATCAGCTGTCGCAGGTGCACATCGAAAAGCAATCCTTGTGGGCTCAAGTTCAATCGCTGAATTCCGAACTGCAGAATTGGCGAGAATCCGATCGTGAACAACAACAGATCGCTCAGCTTTTGGACACGGCCAATGAAGACAAGACGATATTAAACGAACGCATTCAGCAGCTGGAAGCCGAACTGGACAAGCTGCGATCGGATCAAACGAAGCACGGTGTCCCTGTGGCCGCAACAGCGGACGATGCGGACACGCCTGGTGTAACCCCGTTTGTCGCCGCAGCAGCTGCAGCTGGCATCGCCGCTGCCGCCACATCATCCGGCGACGATGATTGGCAGCAACAACGGAGCGAACTGGAATCGAAGTTACAAGCTGCGGAAAATTCACTGGCGGAGAAGCAGACCGAAATGCAGCGGTTGGTCGAGACCGCTACGGACGAAGCAAACCGACTGCAAGCCGCCGAACAGAAACTGGTGGAAGCCGATGCCGCCTATGCCCAACTGCAAGACAAACACACTCGGCTGGCAAACAAAGCCGCCGAATTGGAACAAGCGGTATCGGAAGCTCAAACGTCACGCGGCGGCAGCGAATTTGATTCGCAAACGCTGGAAGTTCTGCAGAACCAAGTGGCCCGTTTGCGACAAGAACGTTCCGCATTGCAAAAGAAGTTGGCTGCTTCGTCCAGTGAAATGGTTCGTCCCAAACCAAGCGGACGTCCCAGCCGAGCAGCTCGCCCGGCCGATTCGAACCGCAAAGCGCGAGTTTCATCAAAAAAGGTGGCTCGTCAATCCGATCCCAAGGCAGTGCGTCGCCGGCGGGTTTCAGGTTCCACCAGCACGGCTGGTACAAAAGACGACGACGAGCTTGGCAGAGTCTACTTGTCGGCCCCCAAAGCCCCCGATGATTTGACTCAGATCAAAGGCATCGGGAAAGGTTACGAAGAAAAGCTCAACCGTCTAGGCATTTACACGTTTGAACAGATCCAAGTTTGGAACAAGTCCATTGTGGCCGTGGTGAGCCAGCGACTAAAAGTTGGCGACCGCATTAAAGAACAAAAATGGGTCCAGCAGGCAAAAAAACTAGCAAAAGAAAAAGACAAGAAACAAGAATAGCCAAACGATAGACTCTGCAGGGACTGCTGCATGACCAGACGACACGTTACAATTGCTGTTGGTTTCGGCAATTGACTTTGATTCGGCAAAACCTGCAAACGTGACTGCTATGCCTCGCACTCCATTCGTCTGGTTCGCCCTGATTACTTGGTGCGTTTCGTGCGACACTCTTCGCTCTGAAGACGCTCAATTTGTTCCCGACGACGCTGGGTTCCAGGAAATTGTGCAGCCCTTTGTCTCTACGTATTGTCTCGCCTGCCACGGAGAAGATGTGCAGGAAGGCGAATTTCGAATGGACCAAGATCTTTCGGCCGACTTCCTTAATCCGTTGGTGCATCAGCGGTGGTCGGAAGTTGTCAACGCTTTGAATGGTCATGCGATGCCTCCTCAGGGTGAAGCGCAGCCTTCGCCCAAACAAGTAGCGCAAGTGGTCGACTGGGTCATCCACCAAATGAAAATCGCCGAGCTTGTCAGACGAGAGAACTCGGTGGTGCTACGTCGCTTGAATCGAGCGGAGTATCACAACACCATTCAGGAGCTGACGGGAGTAGATTTTGACGTCAATGTTCTGCCGCAAGATCCACCGGCGGGCGGATTTGACAATAACAGCCGAGCCCTGACGCTTTCGCCATTGCACATTGAACTCTACTACCAAGCGGCGCTCGATATTTTAGATCAAGCCTTAGTGGAAGGTCCGGCACCGCCCAGGATGAAGTGGCGAATCGAACCGGAATCGGGTAACTCCGATGCCAACCGCGTGATTTATGATGGCCAACGAATCATTGTGAACGGTGGGCAAAGCCGAGTGGATGGTGCGTTCAAAGTTCTGCGGATTGATCGTTGGGATAGAAAAATCAATTTCCGTGATTTCGCTGTTCCTTATCCTGGCGACTACGTGATCCGCATTCGAGCTGCGGGTGTCGTGCCTAGCCGAACCGAAGTGGTTGCATCGGCCCAGCCGTTTTTAGATCGAGACATGAAAAAACGCCTTGCCGAACGACCGGACCGGGAACAGCGTATTCGCGAAGGAACACAGCGCACCTTGGATCACTTCCTTACCGATCGCATGTACAACTACGGTCCGCCTCGTGTCAAGCTGATTCGTACACTCGGCGGACAACCTGAGCTAGTTGACGAATTTGACGTTCCTGATTCTGTATCCGAGCCTGGAATCTATGAACGAACGGTTCGCATCACGACAGAAAAAGCAGGCGTGACTCTGGAGTACGCTTACCATATTCCGGCCGAAATAGAAAACTTTTCGATGCAGAAAGAGGACTCATTCGCTCGGCCCGAACTCTGGATCGATTGGATTGAATTGGAAGGCCCGATCTATGAATCATGGCCTCCTGCAGGACATCGAACGATTTTGATCGAACCAACCGGTCGCTTTCAAGAACAGAAATACGTTCGACAGGTTCTCACTCGTTTCATGAGTCGAGCGTACCGGCGGCCCATCCAACCGGAAGAAATATCACAAAAGCTGAGATTATTTCGGGATGCTCGAGAAGTCATGCCGTTTATGGAGGCCGTCAAGGTTCCGCTGGCCGCTGTGTTGGTGTCACCTCATTTCCTGTATTTAACGGAACCGGAAGGTATTCGCCAACAAAGCTCGCAAACGGCCGACGTTCAGCCTGATACAACCGATTCGCGTCCGCTGGACGACTTTCAGCTGGCCACGCGACTCAGCTATTTCCTGTGGAGCAACATGCCGGACAGTGAACTGTTCACCATGGCCGAATCAAAGCAACTGTCTAACGACGAAGTACTACGCCAACAGGTAGATCGACTTTTGGCGGACAACCAACGCTCTCAATTTGTCAAAAATTTTGCCGGACAATGGTTAGGACTACGTGAAGTCGGCGCGAATCCTCCGGCACCTGATCTGTATCGGCGCTACGACAGTCATTTAGAAGAATCCATGGTGCAAGAATCGTTGGCTTTCTTCGACGAAATATTGCGAAACGACTTGGACGCCATGAATTTGATTCAATCCGATTTCGTGGTGATTAACGAACGCTTGGCTCGGTTCTACGACATTCCCGGCGTCCAAGGCGACCATTTTCGCAAAGTCGAATTACCTGCCGGTGTAGCTCGCGGTGGTGTGCTGACCCAAGCAAGTGTTCTGACCATCACGTCCAATGGCACTCGAACTTCACCCGTGAAACGAGGCACGTGGATACTGAAAAACATCTTGGGAACCGATCCCGGCTTGCCCGTGGCCAACGTAGGTGAAATTGCGCCGCAGGTTCCCGGAATTGACAAGGCCACCGTTCGCCAGCGTTTGGAAATTCACCGTCAGTTGCCTCAGTGCGCTCGGTGCCACGACCGCATTGACCCGTTGGGATTTGCATTAGAAAACTTCAATGCGTCGGGCGAATTCCGTCAGCAGGAAGGCTTTGGGTACAAGGGAAGGATCGAAGAAAAGGATCCGTTGATCGACGCTTCTTCGCGGATGCCCGATGGCCGCATTGTTGTCGGTGTTGATGGTCTGCAAGCCGCCATTTTGGACCAAGAAGATTTATTCTTGCGGTGCCTCAGTTCGAAAATGATGACATACGCCCTGGGACGCGAACTCACCCTGGCAGACCAGCCAGTGGTGGACGACGCGGTGCGACACATGCAAGACAACGGACGAACGCTACGTTCGCTCATTCACTTTATCGTGGCCAGCGATCTCTTTCGAAACAAATAAACCGGCAGTATTGAAGAAGCAAATTCGAACCATGATCCAACATCGAATGAACCGACGTACCGTGCTGCGAGGCTTAGGAGCCTGCATTAGCCTGCCGTTATTGGACGCCATGCTGCCAACCAGTTGCGCTGCACCGTCCAAGTTCCAACCCCTGTCCAGCAGCGTGGGCCCGCAGTCGCGCATCATCTTTTGTTACGTTCCCAATGGCGTCAACATTTTTGAATGGATGCCCGAGAGCAGCGGAAAAGATTACCAACCGTCTCCAACTCTTTCCGTCTTGCAAGATTTCCAACAAGACTTTTCTGTGCTGACAGGATTGGGACACCCGGCGGCCAAAGGAGGCCATTCAGGCGCGGACACGTGGCTGACAGGTGCAGACTTGCAGGCCAACGGCAGCGACTATGCCAACACCGTGTCGGTAGACCAAGTGATTGCGGAACAGCTGGGCAAATACACTCGGTTTCCTTCGCTACAGCTATCCGACCAAAGCGGAACGGGCTCGGCTGGTCACAGCCATACACTTTCCTTCGATCGCAGTGGAACGCCATTGCCGGCCGAAGATTCGCCCAAGCGATTATTCGAACGACTGTTTGTCCCCGATTCGGGCGCCGATCGCCAAGCGACACTACTGCGATACGCGCAAAAGAAATCGGTCTTGGATAGTGTTCTGGATGACGCCAACTCTTTACAGCGAAAATTAGGGCCGAAGGACAACCAGAAACTGGATGAATACTTCACCTCCGTACGGCAAACAGAACAACGATTAGAGCGACTGGAATCTTGGATTGACGTTCCCAAACCCAACGTTTCTGACAAAGATCTGCAATTGGGCAGTCAGCCTCGTAATGCTCACGACCGCATGATGTGGTTAGATGTGATGCTGGAGTTGTCGTATTTGACTTTCGTCACAGATACTTCTCGAGTCATCACGTTTGAATGGTCTCGCGAAGCCAGCGGCTACGGCGGCGGCGGTGAAAACCATCACGAATTTTCGCATCATGGCGGCGACTCCGACATGCTGGAGAAACTAGGGCAGATCGATCGTTTCTTCTTGGAACGACTTCATCGCTTTTTATCGTTCTTAAAGTCGACACAGGACGCCGGGGACGCAATGCTGGACCGCACCATTGTGGTTTATGGTTCCGGCATGAATTCTGGCAAAGGCGGTGAACATTCGCCGAGAAATCTTCCGCTGTTGGTCGCCGGCGGGCAAAAACTGGGCTTACAACACGGACAGCATTTGGCGTTTGACGTTAATCAGAGTCCGCCGCTGAGCAACTTGTTTGTAACGCTGGCCAATAAGCTGGATTTGGAAATCGATCGATTCCAAGATTCCAGCGGGACGCTGACCGGCATGGAAAGCTGACGCTATTTTCAATGCCCGTAAGGCGAGTAAAGCTGTTGGTGCCAGACGATCATTCGTCGCTCATTTTTTTCACTTCGTCTGCAATGATTTCGACCGCCTCTTTGACGATTTGGTCGTTTTGCGAAAACGTCAACCGCACGCATTGGCGTTGGTGCGTCCAATCTCCGTCCTGTTCGACGGCTCCATCACCGAAGAAAAAATATTCGCCCGGCACCACCAAAACGTCTCGATCCTTCAATCGTTGATACAATTCCAGCGACGTGCATTTGAGCCTTGGAAACCACAACCACAAGAAGAAAGCACCTTCGCTAACGTGGATGCGATAATCGAATTGATCACCAAACGCTTGCCGAATAACCGCTTCGGCTCGCTGCGACTTATTGGCGTAAAACGGACGAAGGTAGTTGCGGACCAAGTCGTTCAAGCGATTGTCTTCCAGCAAAGGCGTCACCAGTCGCTGGCCCACGTTGCCATTCGCAAGGCCCATGATGGCCATGGCTTGGGTTAGCGCCCGAGTGATTTCTGGTTTGGCCACCACAATTCCGGTTCGCGTGCCCGGGAGCCCCAGTTTGGAAAGACTCAGCGAAAAGATCATTTGGTCGTTCCAGACAAGATCCGCGTGGTCGGCAAAGATTGCGCCTGGAAACGGATTTCCATAGGCGTTGTCTACGATCAAAGGAATGTGACGAGCGGCGGCGATGGATTGCAGGCGTTCGACTTCGTCGCTGGTCAGTACGTTTCCCGAAGGATTGGTTGGTCGCGAAAAACAGATGGCGGCAATCGAATCATCCAATCGGCGTTCCAGCGCTGGCAGGTCGATGCGGTACTTGAAGCGATGGGCATCTTGCAATTCGACCTTAGGGCGAACGGTAACAAAGGCGTCTTCGGCCAAACACTGGTCTCGATAACCAATGTATTCCGGGATCAACGGCAACATGATCTTGGCCAGCGAACCATCTTCCCTTTCGCCGGCCAACATATTGAACAGCAGGAAAAACGCCGCTTGACCACCGGGAACCACTGCCAAGTTGGCTTCGGTCACATCCCACTGGCAGTTGCGGCGGAGGTAGTCGGCTAGGCTGTGCAAGAACCGAGGATTCCCTTGGGGCGGGTCGTAGTTGCCCAGCATTCGATCCACATCATCGCCGTGATCCAGCAATTGCTGGAGTTGATTTCGCCATTCGGCAACCATTTGCGGTACCTGCGCCGGGTTGCCTCCGCCCAGCATCCGCATATTCGGATGCACCGTCAACGCTTTGCCCAAATCCTCCATCAACTGCATAATCCCGCTGTGGCTGGAAAGCTGCTGGCCGGTTCTTGAAAGCTGCATGTAGTTTCCTTCGTTTACGGACGGACGACCGACTTGGGACGGGACCAAGCGGAAAGATTAAACCAAGGTGTCGTTCAGGACTACGGTGGTTTGGGGCTTCCAGGCTAAGATAAATTGGACGTCATGTCCAGTT
This sequence comes from Pirellulaceae bacterium, assembly GCA_041399205.1. Taxonomy (GTDB): domain Bacteria; phylum Planctomycetota; class Planctomycetia; order Pirellulales; family Pirellulaceae; genus JAGQOZ01. The sequence goes on from JAWKTK010000019.1 coordinate 48,884, forward strand.
GCAACGACCAAACTGGCCAATTGCTGACAATTCGCACCAGCAGTTGCTTGTCGACAATTTTCTGTTGATTTAGCATGGATTCTGTTACCACTTGTAAATATTCCAAGCGGTTTACATTGATTTACTACATTGTTTGAAGGAGACAGTCGTGCCGCGAAACTTGTTGCGTCGAAGAAGCCGAGTATGGGCATGCGAATCGCTCGAGCATCGGCGGGTTTTGGCATCGATTTCTGGCCAGATCGTCAATGACATGGATGGCAGAAAAAGCGCCACTACTTTGGGCGAAGACGGTATGCAAAGGTGTGCAAGTCTTTATCGATTCGAATGGAAACGGGACCTTGGATACAGTGGGGACCCACATTGAACCAGACTTGTATGCCGATGGCCAAACGTTGAATGTCAAATTCACGGACGTATTACTGACGGTGGCCAATAAGACGAATGCACCGCTCGATTCCACTTCGGACAGTCTTTGGGTCGGACCTCGTGTTTCCGCGCATCCAGATACGCTGACCGCGACTGGTAGCTACGTCTTTGGCTACACGGAAGACGGTATCGACAACGTTAACTTCTTCCACGACGAACGTCGTTTAAGAATGGATTTTCTGAAACCAGTCAGCACGGTTGACTTGGATTTTGTCGGTAGCCGCCCGTTTGCAGATGACATTGGCGTAATGGAAGCCTACAACGCTCAAGGCGTCCTGATTGACTCGTACGAAACTTCCGGCTTGGCACAAGGTGAATTCGAAACCATGTCGGTTTCTCGGACTGAAGGCACATCGCCTTTGTCGTCGCTCACACCAAGTTGAAGCCCAGTGTCACCGGGCGACTGGACAATTTGCGCATCAATGCGTCAGGTTCGGAAATTTGGACGGTGACAGATTCCAACGGCGAATATACGCTGGACAATTTAAGCGTATGGTGCACGTATTCCGTCGGACAGGTTACGCCGGAAAACTATACGCGTTCGTTCCCCACCAATCCGGCAACTCGTAGTGTCACGCTCGATTCGCAGGACGCCATTGGTTCGGCCAACTTTGGCAACGTTACCAACACCATCAGCGGCATCGCGTTTAATGACGTTGGTACACTTGGCACCTACGAACCGGGTACAGATACGGCAGCGGCAGGTCGTACGGTATACTTGGACGTTAACCAAAACGGTGCGTTAGACTTCAAGCGCGGCTTCCATCGAACTGGACGACGCGTTGAAGGTAGCATGTAGCACACGCCATTCCTGGCGTAACGCTGTCCGCAATAACTTCGCAAACACACCCGGCGTCGGATGTCACTGCCGTCACGGAAACGCTAACGTCTACCGGCACCAAGGCGTTTGGAAATGACCAGGGCACGGCTTGGACCAATACACACCGTTTATGAATGGACTTTGCTTCTCGCCAGTGTCGTTTGTTTCTTGACGTTATTACAGCCGAACGTCCAGTGAATCGGCCATCATTATTGGCTATGATTCCGAAGGACGACAGTTGGTTGGTGCACAAAGCCAAGGCTGTTTGAAGGTGACACAGACACCATTTCGATTTCTTCGCGCCGAAGCCGACATTTCCCTACGCCATTGCCTACACGGTTTCTATTGCCGTCGACGCACGGCTCGCTTTGACAACCTGCAATTCGATGGACTGCTGCAAGAACCAACAGCAACGTCTGCTTCAACGGAGCGTATTCATTTGGTCCGTTGGCTAACGGTTCGTATGACATTCGAGTCGACACCAATGCCGGTGAAACAGTAACCACGCCAGCCGCTGACTGGTTTCGGTAACGCTGGACGCTCCGTCCGAACAAACGAATTTACACCTAGGCATCTCGTCCGAATCGGTTGGCACTTGGCACAATGCGACTTTGCCGATGGACGTTAATAACGATGGCTTCATCGTTCCGTTTGATGCCATTTTGATTATCAACGAATTGAACGGTCCGCAATACAGTGATGACACCACGGGCCAGCTGGATACTCCGCCGAATCCCAGGCCGGCCTTCTTGAGGTCAACAATGACGCTTTGTATGCTGATTGACGTGATCATGAATATCAACTATCTGAACGCAAATCCGGCGGCCGGCGTAGCGGCTGTGGCCGATCTACCCGAAGGCGAATCGACTTCGAATTCGACCAAAAAAATGAATCGGCCGTTGATAGTCATATCGCTTCGGCCGTCCTATCGCAAGATGTCAAACGCAACGCAGCTGCCTCAATGGATTTGGCATTTGCCGATATCGACACCAATCCACAGCCCGGCAAACGTCCGTTCTGGCTGTCTGAATAATCACGACGCTATTCCACTGCGTTTGGAACGGTTTGATTAATTTCCTTCTTCGCATCATCTCGAGCCGTTTCGCTGACGCACAGCGGAACGGCCTTTTATGGGCTGGCACGATACCGCCACCAGTCGACCATTGGCAATGCGAAGATAGTCTTCCATTGCCATCACGAATGATTCGGTTAGCAGGCCGGCGTTGAACGCAATTTTTTGGTTGGCCAGTATTGCTTCGTCCACATACAGATCGAACGGCAAGATGGGATGCCCAAAGGGAGGCACCGAGCCTGGGACCAACCGGTCTGCTCCAGCAATTCCGCTGACTGGCGAATCGTACCTTTTTCACAGCAAATGCTTGCTTGGCCAATCCGGAATCCAATCGGCATGGCAGGCATGACGACCAATCGAAACTGATCGGCCGCTTTCAGTAGCAGCGCTTTCCGCCAATTTCCAGTGGTTCCGAACGGGCTTTGCGGGACTTCTTTTCCAGTCAATGCTGGTTCGTGTTGGACTTGCTGAAACGGCACTGCAAATCAGTCAACCACTGACGCAATCGTTGATTTACTTCCGACGAACTCACGGAAAAGGTACTTTCTATTTTGGCGATCAAATGATTGTCAGCTAATATTATACGTTTGGCAGCGGCGTTTAGAACTGTTGCCCTAGTCTGTTTATGCACGAGCATTACATTTCACTGCGTAGACGAAACAGAGTCGATTTCCTTTGGTTGCAACGTCCTACCGAATGCCGTCCATGCCAATCCACCACCGATACTCTCGGAGTTCCTTGAACAGACTTATCTGCGGCTCATACTGTCGTTGTGGGTGGGCTGCACTTTACGAGAACGGCCAACCGAATCCAACGTGCGGCCTGCCATCGGGTTATTCCAAGCACCAAAGAATCCACCGCAACGTGAATGTTGGTATGCCCACTACATACAGGGCTCTAAAATCGGCCAGCGTCACTTTACGGTACATTCGCTGGAAGATGGTTCTGAGCCTTTGGAATTGCCGCCCAAGACATTTTAGAGACGCAACGTTTTGGCACCATCAGTCAGCAGGTTTTGACTTCGGTCACGCTACTGGATGTCACGGCGGATCAGCTCCGTTTTGGTTACGAACTGCAAGCGGCGGAAACCGCACCGCGTGGAAGCGAATATTTCTGGCCAGAAAATGACCTTGCGAAACACGTTAGACGGCAAGGATATCAAAACGGTCAAGCCACCAGATGACCAAGCTCAGATCTTTGCGATCCAGCATTCGCTGTTGCGACATCCAATGTCTGTTGGTGAAACTCGATCTGTAACCGAATTCGTTCCCCTTGTGAATCGCTATTCAACCAAGACGCTGACGGCAACGGGCCAAGAAACGCTTGCTTCGGGCGATTCGGCAATCATCATTTCCGTCAAGGATTCCAAAAGCAGCGAATGGAACGTGGAAACCCTTTATTGGATGCTGGCTGACGGGACAATTGCCAAGTACACCGAACCGCTAATGGGTCGCGAAACCGTGCTAGTCACTCGTGAAGAAGCCACTTCGCCCAACGCGTCGTTTGAAGTTGACTTGGCGTTAGATTCGTTGGTGTCGGTAGCGGGTGAACACGCAAAGCTTGATAGTGCAGAACGAGCGGTCTATCGCATTCAGTTGGACACGTTCGAACCAGCTCAGATTTTTTCCCAAGATGACCAGCAAAAGTTAATTTCGTCGCAGGACCACGCCGCTATCTTGACCGTAAATCGCACAACGTCTTCTCCTGCTACTCCGTCTGATCAACCGACCGCAGAGGATTTAGTGTCCAGCCCGCTGATTCAATGTGATGGGACACATGTGGTGGCCTTGGCTGAGGCGGTGGCAGGAGGAACGCAGCGAGACACACTGGAAACAGCTCGGCTGTTGGAGAAATACATCTTCAAGTCATTGGAGAAATCAGAATTCACACAGGTCTTTGATTCGGCCGAAACCGTGGCGGTCCAAAAGAAAGGCGACTGCAGCGAACATGCCGTGTTGCTGGCCGCAGCGTGTCGAGCGAGAAAGATTCCGGCGCGAATTGTCATTGGTTTGATTTATTCGCCAGAACGACAAGGTTTTCTGTACCACATGTGGAACGAAGTGTGGGTCACGGACCGTTGGGTGGCCTTGGATGCAACATTGGGGCGAGGTGGAATCGGCGCTGGGCACTTGCGATTCCGCGCCAGTAATTTGGCTTCCGAAACAGCTTACGGCCTGATTTCCCCCGTATTGAGGATCATGGGGCGACTTCAGATTGAAGTAGATCAATCGGAATAGCGATTCCACCGAATGCCACCAAACCGTTGTTCGCTAGCACGATTTCACACACCGCTTGCTTTGCCGAGTCTGCTCGGATATCGTCCTCGTCTGCCCGAAATCCCTTGTTGGAACTAATAACCAGATTCGCTTCGATGGAAATTGATTGACTATGCGACTGCGTGCTCGTCAACGCTTTGGAAAATACATAATCGAACGCCGAATTGCGGAAGGCGGGTTCGCTACCGTTTACCGAGCGCGAGATACGATCGAAGGCATTCGAGTGGCGTTGAAGATTCCGTTTTCTCATTTGCTGACATCAGACGCAATTGAATCGTTTCGCCAGGAAGTACGTTTAGCAGCGCAGCTGGAACATCCCAACATTTTGTCGTTGAAGTACGCCGACTATATTGACGGTCAATTTGTAATTGTGACGTCGCTAGGACAGATGAGTCTGGAAGATCGTTTGCAAAAGAGATTGCCAGTGGAACTGGGCGTCGAATATTGCGAACAGATGCTGGCGGGCGTGGCACATGCACATCAACATAAGATCATTCATTGCGATATCAAACCTGATAATTTTCTATTGTTTCCGCAAGACGTGATTCGCTTGACAGATTTTGGGATTGCCCGAGTCGCACAGCGGACACTGCGAGGATCCGGCACGGGAACGGTTGGCTATGTTGCTCCGGAACAAGCCATGGGTAAGCCGTCGTTTCGGTCCGACGTCTTTTCATTGGGCGTCATATTCTATCGCCTCTTCAGCGGCCACCTTCCCGAATGGCCCTATGACTGGCCACCGTTAAAGTACGACCGCTTAGAAAAGCGACTGCATCCTGACTTTATCGACTTGATTCGCCGCGCGTTGGAACTGGATACTCGTAAACGCTTTGCTGATGCGTCCGACATGCTGGATCGATTTCAGAAAATCCGGTCTCCCAGCAAACCTTCTCGAAGCTCGTCAAGTGAAACCAAGACTCGGCGAACAACCAAACAAAAATGGCACGTGATACGCTGGAAAGAGTTTCAAAGCGAATTTGGTAAAGCTTTAGAGACAAAATTTCGCTGTTCGCATTGCGAAGGTCCGATTTCCGAAAGCATGTTCGCTTGCCCTTGGTGCGGAAAGAGCCGAGAATCACATAAACATGGAACGAAGTTTCCCATCGAATGCCCTCGGTGTCATCGAGGCCTGAAGTCCGATTGGAAGTATTGTCCATGGTGTTATGGACCGGGATTTGAACCGCATAGCACTCGGCATTATGCGGATCGACGCTATTCGGCCAAATGTGACAATCCGAAATGCGGTTGGCGTCTGCTTATGCCGTTTATGCGTTACTGTCCGTGGTGCCATCGTCGTGTTCGTCGCAAATGGAAGATTGAAGGTTCCAAAGATAAGTGCTCGAAATGCGGATGGGGAGTGCTAAAATTGTTTTGGAACTACTGCCCTTGGTGTGGCAAACGAATGGAGAACTAACATGTTAACAGCCGAGCAAGAAGTGACGATCGTTCGTTTTCACGATGCGCACCACGACACGCCTCGGTTACATCCATTGGCCCAGGGGACGGCGAGTGTGTTTTCCAGACGCAGCCCATCAAAGGAAAGCTGCAATGAAGACGCGGCCGCATTGGTGCATGTTGATTCACAAACGGGTTTGATCTTGGTTGCCGACGGATGTGGCGGCATGGCCAACGGCGAAGTTGCATCTCGGTTGGCAGTCAACGCGATAACAAAAACCACAGAAGCATTTACGTGCACCGAATTGGACGGCGGCTACCATGCGAATCCTTCGCTTCGCGTAGCCATCTTAGACGGAATTGAAGGAGCGAATCGAGAAATTCGGCAGCTCGGTACCGGCGCTGCCACGACGCTGGCCGTAGTGGAAATCATCGGTGATCAGATTCGAACCGTGCATGTTGGCGATTCGCAAATTCTACAAGTTAGCAATCGCGGCACCGTAAAGTTTCAGACCAAAGCGCATTCGCCGGTCGGCTATGCGGTTGAAGCTGGCGTGATGACTGAAGAAGACGCCATTCACCATGAAGACCGCCACTTGGTTTCCAATGTACTGGGCGGCGTCGACATGCATATCGACATCGGATCGATGCGTCCGTTTTCGGCTCGTGACACATTGCTGGTCGCCACAGACGGATTATTCGACAATCTGCATGTGGATGAAATTGTAGAAATCATTCGCAAGGGGCCGCTGGACGCAGCCGCGCGGAAGCAGTGCGACAGATTTGGCAATGCGACGCATGGTGGAAACCGATGCAAATTCGCCCAGCAAACCTGATGACCTGACGTTGTGCTCTATCGCAAGCAAAAATAGCATTCGCTCAATTGGACCTCCGAACCAAGAATCGGCGCAAAACGTGCTGAATTGCACACATCGGTTCGTTCAAGTATCTACCGTCCGAATTACGTCATTTTTGTGTTTCCATTCGACACGTTCGCAACATTTTGGCTTGTATCAAAATGTTTCTGGACAAGTCGTTGGAATATACAGTTACAGTGGGTAGACTAGAGTTGCCACTTTTGAGTAACCGCTATGAGAATCACTGCTGACGCAATCCTTGCTGTTTGGGACGTCTACCTACGTCTTGCGGTCGTTCGATTCGGAATCGAAGCGACGCGTCATCGTATGGTGCGTTCTTTTATTCTGCTTCTTGTTGCGTAGCGCAGTGAAGATTCACCGTTCAGCTTCATTTTGGATCTGAGCTACCATATCAAAGAGTTTGCGGTCCACTGGCTGTTTACTCGATCTGGAAGTCGTTTCTATTCGGCTTGCCTGCGTTGATTTCAGGCTGCTTCTGGTTTATGTTTCGTGGATCATTCCCCACCAAAATCAACTGGCCTTGATTTATCATTATCGACGCAATTCGCATAGCGAGATTGCAGCGAGACTACGACACGTTGGCGGTGTGCAGAAAGAGTTAACTGCTCGGTTCCATCACAGAAGGCGACGCGTACAACACGGCGTTAGCGGCGGCAGATCAAGATGTGGCGATGGCCTACGATCGCATGAAGCGAATTTCACCACAAACCATTCCGGGATACCCGTTGGGACATCTTTGGATAAGCACGATGAGTGTTTCCAACATGTTGCCGTTTGCTCACCACGAATCGCTGAACGTGGCGCAAACGCACATTCGACGCTTGGAAGAGCTAGATTGCCGAATCCGATAGCCTCCATTTTTCTCCAAGGGACTGCTTTCAGCCAAAGCGGGTGATACCGAAGCAGCGGCCAAATACTTCCAGAAATCAAACAACAAGATCCGGCGGTCTTAGTCGAATTAGCGAAGTTGGAAGCCGCCGTTGGCAAGACCGACGCATCCCAGTCGTTGGCAGATACCGCCGTTAACCTATTTGAAACTTCGCTGCAGGATTCGACCGAAATTGATCTGCCGAATTTTTCTATTGGTTTCGTCCGCACACTTGCCAAACGAGCGAATTCGGTTACGCTTCCTTGATGAGCAAGCAACTTGTGCCGGAAGCGCCCGTACCTCTGCATCCTGGAAGACACCTTTGTTCGCATGTACGACGAAACGGACCGCACCGACGTCACCATAGAAAATCGTTTTCTCCTCCTAGAAAAGGCGGCATCGGCTTCTTCCCCGATTCAGACCCACCTGTTGGAACGCATGATCATGTTGGCCGCTGAAGATGAGTTCAGCTGAATCCAAATCTCTGCAATTCATTGAACGGATCGATTTCCGCAATGAAATTCGCTACCCCATTCTACACGCACTAAGCCACACTTATTTTTGATCGCCGCAACTATGATGTTTCCATTCGCTACTTTGAACAGTTGTTACAAATAACACCAGAAAATCATGAAGCGTTAAACGATTTGGCTTGGTTGTTGCTCGCCAAGAAACCAGATCGACTCGGTGAAGCACTTGATTTGGCTGACCGCATACGTGCGGCTGGCTCCGCAAACTACCACTATCGACATGCCGAGCTTTCATTTTGTATGCTCAAGAAGACTGGCAGACAGCGGTGGACGAATTAGAAGACGTGCTAACAAGGATGCCGGATGATGTTCGCATCCATCGGCGGTTGGCGTTAGCATACAAACAGCTTGGCAATGACGAAAAGCACGAATGGCATTTCAACCTAAGTGCCCCCGACTAACCCCACCGAAATTCCCATCTCACCTGGCACTCGATCAACCACCAATCAAGAGACATTCACAAAAGGCGCTGGAAGGCACAGGACCATGAAAAAGATCATGCAACGGTCATTGTCGTTTGATTCTTTGAAGCTCGCAAGATGCTGTCTGTTGACGGGAGTATCAGCCCGATTTTGGTGACGTTCTAAGCTGATCGCTGGCAGCCAGCGGACGCGAATATTCGGCCGGTGGGCTGAATTGCGGTCAGGCGATAACGATCCGCCTGAGCCGATTCTACCTGACATGTTTCCATGGGCCGACGAAACGCGAGGTTTCATCTATGACTATGTGGTTCAAGGGAATCTCTTGCGGTTTACAACCGCGTTTGCCAACCAGGGCGAAGGAGATTTGGAGCTGATTGGCGGCGAGGTGATCTCCAGCGATCGACGCAAGGTGACGCAACGAGTCCACTTCACGGACGGTTCCTACCAAGATCTGGATGCGGGCGAATTTACATACCACCCCGGCCATGCTCATATCCATTTTGACGGCTACGCAATTTACAAACTTCGCGAAAAAACAGCGGACGGCCAAGTCGGTGAAGTCGTCGCGACCGGAGGAAAGATCAGCTTTTGCATGGTGGATGTGATTCGATTCGATCCGGAAGCGGGTGGTTCGAAATTTGGCCAATGCGAATCTGACTACCAGGGTGTCACGGCGGGCTGGTCTGACGTTTATGATCGTTCGTTGCCGGATCAATGGATCAACATTAGTGGCCTGGATGATGGTGACTACTTTCTGGAAATCATTTCCGACCCAGAAAACCAAATCCTGGAATCGGATGAGACCAATAATGTGGCCATTGTCCCCGTCACTATCCAAGGCGGTCCTGGCCAATCGTCGGATCGATTTGAAGTGAACAACAGCTTCAGTACGGCCTATGACTTAGGAACGGTCAGCTATCGTCGCGAAGACGGTCTTTCCATCCATAACAATTTGGACGTCGACTACTTCAAATTTACTGCGGTCGAATCTGGCCTGATGGACGTTCGACTGTACTTTACTCACGAACTAGGAAACCTGGATTTCCAGATCTTCGACGCCTCGCGAAAACTGCTTCGTAGCGCCGTGACACAATCTCCCACGGAAGCAGTCCAATTCGAAGTCACCGCAGAACATTCCTATTTCATCCAGATCTTTAGTTCGTCCAGCGACACCAATGGATACAGCGTGGAAGTTGACGGGCCTGGAAACGTCACCACGGTGGTCGTCTCAAGTCAAGACACACCGGCCGATATCCCGGACAGCAGTTCGCAAGGTGAGCCGGGCGAATTCCTGGAAACAGTGGTGGAATGCCCAGACCTAATCCTTTCCGATCTGAACCTGCTGCTGGATGACTTGCAGCATCCGTTTGCATCGGACCTACACATTGAACTAACTTCACCCGCCGGGACGACCGTGACCATACTGACGTCAGCTTGGGAAGCGGGCGGAGCATTCCTAGACGGACAAGGTGGATTTCGCAATACCATCTTGGACGATCAAAGTTCCGTCAACGTCTATTCCGCCGAACTCCCGTTGTCCGGCGTTTACAACATCACCGGAACCAACGAGATTGAACATCCGCTGTCGGTCTTCAACGGCGAAAGTGCTCGCGGCCTCTGGACGTTGCGGATTTCCGATTGGTTTGAACAAGACGCAGGTGTGCTGAACGCGTGGAGCTTGATGTTTACGGGCGAACAGATTGACCTCGGTGACGCTTACGAAATCAACGAAGATTTTCCTCACGCGGTTGACTTGCGTTCGCTGGGGTTTGTCGAATTGAACGAGCTTTCGATTCATTCGGGACTGGATCAAGATTTCTTTCGCTTCAATTCCAATTCAGACCACCTGCGACGGTTGCCGTTGAATTCCCCATTTCCGCCGGCAATCTGGACGTCACCATTTATGATTCAATTTGGAGATTGTCGCCTCCGGAACGTCGGTCGAGGACAACGAACGTCTCCAATGGATAGCCAAAAAGGACGAACTGTACTACGTAGAAGTCTTTGGAGTAGACCGAGCGATCAATGATTATTCGTTGATGATTGACCTGCCGAAATCAGGCGACTTCAATCAAGATGGCCAAGTAGAATTCGCCGATATCGCACGCTCTGTTCGGCCATTCGCAACAATTGGCTTTGTCGAAAGGAATTTGATCTCAATCACGATTCGCTTGTCGACCGCGGTGACATGGACCACTTGAGCACACCAAATCCCGCAAACGTCCTACGGCGACGCCAACCAGACGGCGTCTTCAACTCGACCGATCTGACCGCCATCTTCCGGCCGACCAATATGAAGACGGTGTTCCGAATAATTCCACCTGGGCGGGCGGAGACTGGAACTGCGACGGCGAATTCGACTCTTCCGATCTTGTCCTGGCACTACAGGACGGCCGTTACCGAAGCTGCCACTGCCGCCCAGCTTGCGTTCGCTGCACCAGCCCCAGTAACTTCCACCAGCGAACGCAATCAACTTGCCGGTGCATTGCTCGCGACAAGCGTATCCACCTCAGATCGGAATTGGTATCGACGACACTCAATCACTTACTCCGTCGACGGCTTCAACAACGACCGCGACCGGTCGGCAATCCCATTGAATAAAATCGTCCTGTACAAACACAGCCAGTCCCTGCCGACCTCCCGAAACTCGCCGCGCAGCAACTCGAAACACAGCTCAAATCGACGACTATTTTGCAACAATGGGTCAGAATCCGCTGGCACGCCCAATACTGTAGATTCGAAAAACCTGACGTGTCAGCTGGTGGTGGGAAGTGGACGGACTTCCAGCAGGCAGACAGGTGCCATGGCAGGTTGTGAACAGTTCGCTATTCCGCAAGCGAATCGGTTACTTCCGGCGTCACGTCCAAAACGCGGACGGCTTGGACTTGAGCGTCGCCGTTCGGCGAAACCATTCCTAGAACGACGACGTGCTGGCCGAGTCGCAGAACACTTTTACCTGCAGCACGGCACTGAAAAATGGTGTTACGTGCCGCCAGTTTGACGGAGATCAACTTCCGATGCCCGACTCGGCCATAACTTGTCCAGCCAAGGCAAGGCCGTCCGTGTCGCGTTTCGAGTATGACAACCACCCTGCCCCGCCAACGCCCAAGAGGTTCATCGTGTTTTGATCACGAGCGGCGGTTCGCAGGAAAATATCGAGCTGCCGTAGCGATTCTTCCAGTCTGCAGCTCGGACGCAGCGTTCGCTTCGTAACTCTCGACGATCTTAGCCAACTTGCAGAACGCGGAATAGCATTTTTGCCGTCGAGTCCGCAATGTGCCAGTGTCGACCGACGTATCTTTCGATCGCAACCAAGCGTTTTGCAACTCTTGCAACTGATGATTCAACGGGGCCGTATCTATCGGTATTTGCGGCGTATCTTCGTCTTCGTCCGCAGCGTTCGTCGCGTGATTGCCTTCCTCCATCACCATGTCATTCAAATTGGATTCGCTCAGAACGTCGTCAGGCGTCGTCGCGTTCAGTCCGACATTTCCTAGTCCACCTTGCGACGTATTGGGCCGCGGCGTTGTATCGGCAACGTTCGGCGAGTGGTTCGATTCATTCGTCGCGAACGTGCCCGAAGTCGCGGCAGACGATCGCAATTCGGTTGGCACCAAGAACGCCAGCGAAGCCGGCAATTGAGGCGCAAGATCAAACGGATCACGTCGCCATTTTCCGGGAAGCCACCACAAAATCATCTGAGCGATCAGCAAACCAGCCACGCCCCCCAGTACGACTTTCACCGCTTCCAGAATTGGGTTCCGACCCTTGCGACTTCGCCGAGCCTTCCCAGTGCCGCCGTCGCCGACGGTGCTGACTTGCACTGCCGGTGTCAACGGGTGCGTCTTCACCGTAGTCGCTTCGGTGGCCGGCGATTCCTTCTCGGACGATTCGACCGTATTCGCATCGACCTGTGCAGACGCTTCCGCCACGCCCGTTGATTCGTGATCATCGGTCAGCGGTGACAATTCAAATTCGCTCGCATCACTTGCCGCGAACGTGTCTGACAAACCTGCCAGTTCGCTCGTTGCGCTTGACGCATCCAACAAAGCCTGCGCGTCGTCCTCCATCTTGGGCGAAGTCACCGCCACGACCACCGCCTCCACGCGCACTTGGCCCAGTGCGAAAGCACATCCACAGTTAGCGCAGTTCAATCGTTCCGAATCCGGGTTCGGAATCAACAACAACTGATCGCATCCTGGACAGCGGCAAGCTTGCACGGAATTCCACTCCGGAAAAATCCTCAAAGTGACACAACGTCGATACAGGGCAACGTTGCCATCGCCCTTATGGAATTTAGCATGAAATAAGATTACCTGACGACAAATTCGTCATGATTCTTGCAACCTTCTTCAACGGTACTGCCGGACGGCGCGGTTAATCCAACTGATAAAGGGGCGCCCCGAATTTGGCTCGCAAATGACGCAGCAATGTGGTAGAGAAAGCTCCTCGCCAGTGGCTTGCCGAGCCATCGTCGCCGCGTCAGTGTTGCCCCTTGCAATGAATCTTCTGTTGCAGCCAATTGCGCAGCTGGAGAAAATTCTCTTGTGAAATCAGCGGAGGTAGTCCGCCGAGTTCTTTATCAGCCGCGTCAAACAATTGTGCCGCATACAGATTTCCTATCGTATACGTGGGAAAATAGCCAAACAGGCCAGCGCTCCAGTGCACATCTTGCAGGACACCTTCGGCATCGCTGGCCGGTTCGATGCCCAGGTATTCGCGATACTTTTGATTCCAGGCAGCCGGTAGATCCTTTACAGATAGTTGCCCGCCAATCAGCGCTTGCTCCAGTTCGAACCGAATAATAATGTGCAAGTTGTAGGTCGCTTCATCCGCTTCTACTCGAATTAGCGAAGGCGCTACATATGATTGACTGACAAAGAACCACGAATCCACCGTCGCGTCCGCAAAGCGGCGGCAAAGTCGCGCACCTCTTCGGGAAGAAATATTGCCAAAATGGTTGACTTCGACCGACCTGATTCTCCCACAGCCGAGACTGTGATTCGTGCATTCCCAACGACACGTACGTTCCCGGCGGCAAGCCGTACCACGCACTTCGCAGTCCTTGCTGATAAATACATTGCCCACTTCGTGCAGCGTCCCAAAGAACGAACCAGAAAAAACGATTCATCGTAGCGAGTGGTGATGCGAGTATCATTGGGCCCCAATTCCGTACAAAACGGATGGTGCGTCACATCCAAACGGCCTCGTTCAAAATCAAATCCAATTTCACTGGCCGCTTGGCGTCCAATGACTTCTTGCAAAGCAACCAGGTATTTCGGTGCAACATTCCACTGGAGCATGGCAAGAAGAATCTGCAATCGCGGCAATTAACGGAACCAAGTCGGATCGCAAACCGGCCAAGATGGGCGTCAATTTTGCCACGGTCATGCCCGGCTCGAATTCGTCCAACAACGCGTCATAGGGTGACGCTTCAAGAGCCAATCGCGTCAACCTGTTGCTGCTTCAGCCGAACAATTTCTTCCAACGTATCCGCAAACAGGTCAAATCGTTGTTCGTGACGAGCTCGCGTCCATTGCTGATTGCCCTTTGGAACAAGCCTTCGCCAATTCAGTGACCAACGATTCGGGCATTTTGACTGACGCTGGAAAGCGACGAAGACCATCCGAACGGTTGTTGCATCATACTTTCGGTCCGCCTGCGAATTCTCTTCGTCCAGATTCGATAACCATTCACCGTTCGAATTTGTCTTGCGTTGGTGAACCATAGCCGCCAACATCGCCACTTGCTCAGACCGATGATCTCCTGCTTGGTCCGGCATGAGTTTTGCTGGTCCCATTCCAGCGTCGCCGACCGACTCCAACATGTAGGTTGTCGCACAAATGCTTTTAGTTGTGTCAACGTGTCCTTATGATTCATTATCTAAAACTCCTTTGGTTGCGGGTGTGAAAAAGCAACGTGTCTTTACGCCCGGTTGCTGCGTTTACACATCTTGAACATAAAAGCCTGGAATTATAGCCTGGAAAACGGTCGGCACGTGGATTGCCCTTGAGGATTGTCCCGCAATTGAAGTCCATCACCTGTACAGGTCTCTCCATGAAATGCCACGAACTGGATCTCACTCTCGCATGGTTCAACGAATCAGGACCGAGTGGTTCGGAATTATTCTGATCGAATTGGCCATCATCGGTCTGACCATCGCCGCCATTTTGTTTTGGCCACGGACGTATCGAGCAGACGCGAAGCTGTTTGTTCAAGTTGGCAGAAACGATTGGCGTAGATCCCACGACCACAGGCAGTACTATCGGTCTGACGGCGCTTGAATCGTGATTCGGAAATCAAGTCTGTACTGGAAACGCTGGCAAGCCGCCAGATTATGGACATGGTAGTTCACAAACTGGGTGCCGAGGTAGTGCTGGGAGATAGACCAGTTGGTTCGTCCCAATCCGCAGGAGGTTCGTTCCTGAAACTTCCGTCTTTACAGTTTAGATCCGTTGCCTTAGCGGAACGAGCCGTCATTCAGATGGAAGAACATTTGACGGTTCACGCCGAACGATTCGTGCATTGTGCTTGGCGTACGACTCGATTCGCCCGAACTAGCCACCGCCGTTGTGGATGCACTGGTCAACGCGTATCTTTCGTCGTCCACAGCTGCATCGCAACGAATCGTCACTCGATTTCTTTGAACAACAACAAAGCGCAAATGCAGAGTCGTTTAGCCGACACGCAAGACGCATTACGCCAAGCGAAGAACACTCTGGGTGAAAGCGTCCGTGGATGGTTACCGAGCAAATTACGGAGCTGCAAGTCGGACAATTGGAAGCGGAACAGTTGAATGTTGCTCCGAGCCCACCGTGCGGCAGAACATAAGATTTTAGACATGACAACAACTACAAAGCACGCCTACTAGAATCATCACATCGCAAGTGGACCGACCTAACACCGCTGCAGACTTATGCTTAAGAACTCTATTCGCTCCAAGTCCAAGCCATGCAGTTGGAAGCCAAGTATTCTGACCAACACCCCAAAGTGATCATGATTCACGACGACAAGTGGCCGCAGCACCAAGCGGAACAGCAAAAGGAAAAGACGACTCGCCAAGAATCGACAACGGAAGTCAATCCCGTCTATCAAAATTATTAATCACTGTCCGAACAGCAGCACTTAGTGGCCAGCTACCAAGGTCAACTGCAACAGTGCGATCAACAGCTTCAAAATCTACACGACTCGATTGCGTTGCTGAATCAAGCCGAAATTGACATTGAACGCCTGGAACGAAACGCACAAGTCGCTAAGAACAACCTGATGCTGTATGCCGACAAAGCCGAACGAGCTCGAGTGGATCAGGCGCTACAGCAAGATCACATTTCCAACATCAAAGTCTTGCAGCCGCCCCACATGTGGCAAAAGCCGATTTCCCCGTCCAAGACACTACTTTTGGCAGGCGGCCTACTCATCTGCCTAACCTTCCCCTTGTGTTATGCTTTGGTGATGGAATACTTGAATATCAACGCTGCTACGGAACATCCGGCACTTAAAGAAATTTGGTTGGGCAACAAAGCCAAGTCAGTAGAAAGCACCTAGTCTGATACTACCCATGGAAATCGAGACACGCACCACGCCCGATAGCAATTTCGCCAAGTACAGTTGGATTGGCTACACGTTCATTATTGGACTGTTGTTTGTTGTGTTCGAACATCAGTACACGCACTTGGAACGCCAGGTGCGATTTGTAGACGAAGATGAAATCGAGAAGAAATCATTCTGAAGCGGCCGAAACGGGCAGTCGCAGTCAGCAGCTAGGTGTTTTGGGAGTTGGCGTTCTTGGCATTTATTCGTTTTCCGCTTCTCGCCGAAAACTGCAACTATCAAATCCGTTCCTGCTGGCAGCGTTGGCGTACGTAGGTTGGGCCACGCTAAGTGTTATCTGGAGCGAAGAAGCGGGGCTAACCATCAAGCGACTGATTGTGCTGTACTGTCTGATCATCGGCGCGGCCAGTTGGCCACTTGCCCCGGCACACGACCAAGCCAAATTGCTTTAGTCACGGTGATCATTTTACGCAAGTACATCTTGTCGGCTTGGCCCGGCAGAAATTGCTTTAGGTGGGTTTCGACCTTGGGGAGCGGAATATCGATTCCGAGGAACCGTACATCCGAATGTCAAGCAATACCGCGTTCTGCTGCTTGGCCGTATTTCCTTCGCAAAGCACTATCCGGCCTACTCGAGCCTGTTTAACGCCATCTTTGTGTGTGCCGCCGCGGCATTGTTTCTTACGAAGTCTCGCATGGCATTGGTTGCATTCATCGTCGCGGCTCAGGGTTAACCATTTTTGCTTCAGTCTAGTGTTCGAAGAATGTTGCTGTTCGCAGTTTGGATCCGTGTTGGCCAGTTTGTCCTGCTGGTCTTTGGGCTTGGCGGTGCCAGGTTAATGGACAAGTCGACCGACGCGGCATTGCTAGGCCGAACCGAGCAAACCGGTTCCTTCTCCGGTCGAACGCCGCTGTGGAAGAAATCATGGAGTACGTCGACAAGAAACCGATGACCGGCTATGCGTATGCTTCGTTCTGGGTACCCGATCGAATTGAAGTCATCAAGAAACATCAAGAATGGGCCATCGATTCGTCTCATTCCATCTACTTCGAAACACTCGGCGACCTTGGCTACATGGGCCTGGGTATCTTGCTGGTCGGCACGTTCTTGTCGCTGGCCTACAGCATCATTCTTACTCGCCGCTACCCTGACGACGGCGGCTGCGCTTGTCACCAGCAATCTTGCTTTATTCGTTGCTGCACGGCCTGATGGAATCGCATTACGTAAAGCCTTTCTTCGTCACTTTCATCGCCGGTTGCTGCTTGCTCTCCATCACACTGTTTCGCTCTGACCAAACGGCCGACGCAAACAACGCGAGCTATCGACCGCAACGTTTGCCACAGCCGGCCAACTAAGGATGCGTGGTGCCGATTTACGTGCTTTGCTTCTACTATCGTCTGATTTCATGACGACGCTAGGCGATGATATCTTGAGCAACCTGGCCGTGCACGTCGGTCAGTCGGAAATCTCGACCGGAATAACGGTAGGTTAGTCGAGTGTGATCGACGCCCATCAGATGCAAGACGGTGGCGTGCAAGTCATGCACATGCATGCGACCTTCTACGGCGTTCATGCCAAATTCATCTGTGGCGCCATAGGTGAATCCCGGTCGCACGCCGCCGCCGGCCAAGAACATCGAAAACCCCGTATGGTGATGATCTCGACCAGGCTTGTCATTCTTATTTTCTGCGTACGGTGTCCTGCCAAATTCACCGCCCCAAATCACCAGCGTATCGTCCAATAATCCTCGCTGCTTCAAATCGCCGATCAATGCGGCCGAAGCTTTGTCACTATCAGCACACAACCGACGATGGCCGCCATTGTTGTCCGCATGCGTATCCCACGGCTGTTTGTTTTTGCGATCGACGTAATAGACTTGCGTAAATCGAACACCTCGTTCTGCCAAACGCCTGGCTAACAAGCAAGATCGACCGAATGTGGTATCGCCATACATTTCTTTGGTAGCGGCCGATTCGCGCGAAAGATCAAACGCTTCGCTGGCTTCGGCTTGCATCTTGAACGCCATCTCCATGGCCTGAATGTGCCCTTCCAGCCGAACATCTCCCGGCCGCTGTTGACGGTGCATTCGATTCATGGACTGAATCAGATCGAGTTGCCGGCGTTGCTGCTGACGATTCAAGTTGGGATGCTGCAGATTGGCCACCAACTGGTGCACATCACTTTCGTTTGTGTCCACAGAAACGCCTTGATGCTGCCCAGGCAAGAAGCCGTTGGACCAAAGTTGCGGCCCAACGACGGGACGCCCTGGACACAGCACAACAAACGCGGGCAAATTCTGATTTTCCGAACCCAACCCATAAGACGCCCACGATCCAAAGGACGGACGCACCGGCTGCTGATGCCCTGAATTCATCAGCAACAAACCCGGTTCATGATTCGGTACATCCGTGTGCATTCCTCGCAAGACACACAAATCATCTGCGTACTTCGCCAGATTCGGCAACAGTTCGCTCATCACCACGCCGCTTTGCCCCTGCCGAAAAAACTTGAACGGAGACGGCATGAATCCGGACTTCGCCTTCTTATACAGCGAACCCTCTGGCATTTGGCCTTCGTATTCCGCTAACTTGGGCTTCGGATCGAAAGTGTCCACATGCGAAGGCGCACCATTCATGAACAAGAAGATTACTCGTTTCGCTCGGCCCACCGACGTTTTCCAAGTGGGCACGTTGACCAGCGAATTCGCTTGCGCTAGGGCACTCATGAGCCCCACTGACCCAAATCCGGCTCCGGCGCGAGCCAGCATTTCTCGGCGATTCACCACCGCGTCTGTTTTCCAATCGTGTTTCATCCCGTCACCTTGATCAATCCACAAACAGGAATTCGCTGGATGACAAGACCGCATGGACATATTCCGACCATGCCCCTTGTCGATCCACCTTGGCTTCCGCATTCAGAAAATTCGTCCCCAGCGTCACTTCATCTGGCGTTGGGCGACGAGACAGCAGACTGACATACAGTTGTTCAATGGCCTGCTGCGTGGCATCGCCGTTGGAGTCTCCGCTAGTGCACAAGAAATGCCGCTGTGCCACCAGGTCAACCTGCCGCTGCATGAAATCGCTATTCATTAAGAACAACTTTTGTAGCGGCGTGGTAGTTTCATTGCGTTTTGCGGCATGCACATTGGCGTCGGGATGATCGAACAGGACCAACATCGAATTCAGCTGAAAACGACTAATCTGTCCGTACAACGTCCGCCGCACCTGGTCCGCATCCAACGCATCAATCGCCTCAGACGGTCCGCCCACTCGATCAGACAAGGTGCCGCTGGCGGTCACCAACGCATCTCGCCAAGCTTCCACCGACAGTCGCTTGCGATGCATTCTGGATACCCATTGATTGCCGGGATCCAGCGTCACGGACAGCTCCGAACCCACTGACGACTGGCCATACACACTTGATTGCACAATGGTTCGCACCAACCACTTCATGGACCAACCATGATCCATAAACTGGACCGCCAATTCGTCCAGCAACTCTGGATGTGTGGGCACACTGCCGGTCTGTCCAAAATTACTGGGCGATGCCACCAACGGTTGGCCAATCAGTTCGCCCCAAACGCGATTGACAAAAACTCGAGCGGTCAAGGGATTGTCGCGAGAAGCAATTCGCTCGGCCAATTCTTTGCGTCCACTCCCTTGCGAAAACGATGTATCTTCGCCCCGCGACAAAACGGTCAAGAAGCGACGTGATACCACCGGCCCCTTTCGATCCACGTTGCCGCGAATAAACACGTTCAAGTCCGTGGCATCTCCTTCGCGAACGACATGCATCGCATCGCTTGGCGATTCCGCTTGCCCATCTCCTTTGGTTTTGACATCCTCTTTTAAGGGACGATTAAACATCTTGCTGCTGGCAAACACGCCAGCTAAAGCATAATAATCTTCCGTAGAAATGGGGTCATATTTATGGTCGTGACATCGCGCACGCGACGGTCAACCCCATTAGGCCTCGAGTCACCGTGTCGACTCGATCCTCCCATTCGTCCGCTTTCACGTCCAAACGGCCTCGGTTGTAGTACTTCGGCCCAACACCAATGAAACCCAACGCAACCAAATGGTCTTCTGCATCCGGCAGTAAATCCGCCGCCAGTTGCAAGCGAATGAATTGGTCATACGGAACATCTCGATTGAACGCATCAATCAACCAATCGCGATACAGATACGCGTTAGGAAAGAACAACGATTTGTCATCACCAACAATGTGGGCCTGGTCTTCTGCATAGCGAGCAACATCCATCCACAGGCGAGCCCACCGTTCGCCGAATCGAACGGAGGCCAGCAAACGTTCCGTCATTTCAGTCCGGTCCAACGTGCCCGATTCGATCACGCGGCGCACGTCTTCTTCCGCAGGCGGCAGTCCCGTCAGGTCGAAACTAAGCCTGCGCAGAAAACCAACGTCGTCTATCGGAGGTGCTGGCGCCAAGCCATGGCGTTCCATTTGAGCTAACACAAAGTAATCAATAAAGTTGCTGGGCCACGCAGATGCGGCGACTGAGGGACGAGCTTGCGGTTGCGGATTTTGAAACGCCCAGAAATTGGTTTTGAAGTTGACCGTTCGTTCCGTTACTTCGGCCGAAGAGGCGGGATCTTGGGGCATGCGAGGATCCACGGCACCTTCGGCAATCCAAGTGCGAAAGTTCTGGATCACCTGTTCGTCCAGTTTACCGGCCGGTGGCATTTCAAAGTCCTGATATTCGATAGCCGAAATCAATACACTAGCCTCGGGATGGCCAGGTGCGAACGCTGGCCCCGAATCACCTCCGGCACGAAACGCAGGACCATCGTCCACTCGCAAACCGCCTTGAATGGATTCCGAATCCGCCGCGTGACATTCGTAACAATGCTCCACCAACACCGGGCGAATCTTCTTTTCAAAGAATTCAACCTTGGCCGCGTCCAGGTTGCCAGACGGCGGCGATTCGGCCGCATGCAGCGTTGTTAGACAAATCACCAAGGCGGAAAACACAGCGATTCGAACCATCGACATCCTGCAATCTTCTTCCACGCGTCACAACATGAACGCTGAACGCAAAACGGGGCGGGCGAAATTTCAGGCCACGCACAATGCTGGCCAGGCGGGAGCCACCAGTATACGAATTCTGGCCGCGTCAAGCAAATCCATCAGCGCAAGTGGATTCTTGCCGTTGCCCTTTTGCGACGGTTCAGCAGAACTTACTAGATCGCAATTGCAACCGCGTAGACGAGCGAAGGGGAAATCAGTTTACTTTGCCTCACCACGTTTCGGGCCATTTGAAGCGAAGACAAACGTCACGTCTCTCACTTACGTTTCAGGCGATTTGAAAAACAGGTGTCGAACTCGAGCGTGTCGAGCTGGACAGCGCCAAGATTGGTTGGTAGTCCCGCCTTTAGGCGGAAAGCTCTTGTAAAACCAATTCCGCCTAAAGGCGGGACTACCAACAACTCGCGCTAGCACAAAGCGTCCGTGAGGCGTTGTCCATTAGGATGAATCAGCATTCGGCACGCAACAAAGCTGTCCAGCTACACAGAGACAGGTTCGCCGACAGACTGAGGCGGTGCAGATTTCTGTTGCCACCCTTGATTGCGGTGCGAAACAGTTCGCTTGACGGCCAGTCCCGTTGCCGCGCCAGTAAAGAACATCAGCAGCATATGCACCATGGGAATGATGGACACGTCTTGAAACATCCCATTGGCCAGATAGCCAATCAGCAGGCACAATAGAATCAAGCCAAGTTGGCGTTCTTCCAGAGCCAGGCTTCGATTGTCGTATAAACGCAAACCAATCATCGCCCAATGTATCAACAAGACCAGAAACGGCACCGTTCCCAGCAGTCCCGTTTCGGTCATCAACGAAAGGATCACATTGTGCTGAACGTAGGGTCTCGCGTTTTCCAGAACTAGTCCGCTATTCCGATTCGCCAAATAGGGCGAATCAAATTTTTTGTAGCGTCCTAAGCCCACGCCATCAATGGGATGATCCGCAAACATCTGCATCGCAACGTAGGCCAACAATGGACGAAGTTCCGCCGACTTTGCCATGTCAGCTTCGCTCACGTTTTTGTCTCGTTTGAAACGAACCAGACTTTCGCCCTTGATCGCCACTCCCACCAAGCCCATGACAATCAGCGATGCCACAGCCACCTTACGCATTTGCGAAGGAAATGTTTTGGCTACCAGCAGCATGATAATGCCGGCCGCTGCCAGCCAGACACAGCGAGTGAGCGTGGCGTAAAAGCCGGCTAATTGAACCAAAGCGGCAAACACGATTCCAATGCGTCCTAGCTTGTTTGCGCGTGGCCAGAGCGCCAGCAAACTGGCAAAACAGACACTCAGGTAAATTCCGTTTCCCGAAGGATTCAACAGCGGGCCTCGACCTCGCCCGAAGAATTCTTCGTGCAACGGCGACACGATGTACCTAGGAAACACCAGCGAGTGCATGCCTTTCGCTTCGCATACTGCCGTCACGGCCAAGTAGAGTCCAAAGCACGCAAAAACACCGTAAACCATCCGCAGCCAACCTGGACTCCAAGCCGTTTGCCGAGCCAACCAGTACATAGAGATAGGCAGCAGATAGTAGAACAAGAGTCGCGTGACAGGCAGATTGTCTGCATACTTAGGTTCGTGGAAAGCGACATTCGCCAGCAGCGCCAACGCCCAGGCAAAAACAACGATATCGGTCAACGCAATGGGCTTGGGGTCATTCAAACCAGTTCGCCACGCTACCACGAACCAAACAAGCGCAACACCCAGTAACGCTCTATCCAAGGAAAGAACCGACACACTAAAAAACGCCGGTCCGAACACGCAACCGGCAATCAAGACAGCCAGCAAGATGCCCTGTATTCGGCCGAATCGCAAGAAGCTGATTCCCCAAACCAACGCAATCAAGGCAGCTATCATCAGTAACGGCATCATGACCCAACGCACTCCAAACGCAATTCATCGCCAACAGATCGAGGCCACTAATCGTGACCAACAGCGGTTCGATTCGTACCACTTACCATCCGCAAGTATAGAACAGACTTTTGTCATGCAACCGACTGTGTCTATCACAACGGTTATTCCGGCCGACGGTTCGAACCACATCACGCTAGGCAGACTTTGGCCGCATCAATCGTCCAGCATCGTTTCCGGCGACGAAAGCATGTTGGCGAATATTCGGTACGCGCCGGGCACACCGTTGGGCAATTGGCGATACCACGCATAGGCACTGTAGATATAGAGGCCTTTGCCATGCCTTGCGACCAGCATGCCGCCTTGTTGCGGTGACTGGTCCGTGTCGTGACATTCGAACAGAGACGTATAGCGATCGTCCCAGGTGGTCCAAAACTTAGAGCCTCGTTGTTCGAACCAGCCTTCAAAATCTTGCGCCGTGATCTTGTTAGGCGAATTGACCAACGGATGTCCAATTTCCAGAATCGTCACGTCGGAGTCCTCCTGGCTGACTTCTTCTGGATAGGCTCCCATTTGATACGGATACGGGCCGAAATTGTGGTCAAACTCAGGCGTTTGATATTGGACAATCAGCACTCCGCCATTGTGAACGTACTGCAGCAATCTGGCGTTGTGCGCGCGAATATCTTCGCGCACCGCGTACGCTCGGCAACCGACCACAACGACATCCAACTCGGAAAGATCACCGCTCGCCAAATCAGCAGACGTAAGCATCACCGGCGTTACACCTAACGGCGCAAGTGACGATGCCACGTCATCGCCCGATCCAGCAATGTAACCAACGCGAGGAGTGCCCAGCAATTCAACATCAACAATCTGCACAGTGTGCGCTGCGTCCTTGAAGATGTTGACACGCCCTAAGTCTCGAGCGGTCACGGTCTTAAATCCCGACGAAAACCTATCGCCCTCGGATTCAGCGAACGCGGTCAAGGCATACGATTGCGTGGACAGGCGATCGGGAATGTTGACTTCGAACAACACCGTCGCTTCGTCACCCTCGCGTGCAAATTCAACCACTGCTTGCGACGGCGTCGAGCTCCAACCATCAGGCAAATCCAACTTCACCACTGCACTTGTCGGCGCTTTCCGTGAACTGCGGACGACCACGGGCAGCTTGTATTGCGATTGGCTGCGAGGAATAATCCCGGCGTCGCTGGAGAAGCCGACACTCAATGCCGGAGCAACCGTTAACGGATACTGCACCAGACCAAATTCAGGATGTCGGATGCGAGTTTCCACGACCGTTGCCAGTTCGATCCGCTGGCCGGCTATCACAACCGGCAATACAACTTGAAACGGCGCTGGCGGTAGCGGTCGCTGGTGGCTATTCGGTTGAATCGTGTACATAGGCTGCGAGATACTGGTGCGAAACCAATGAGGACGCGTCGGTGGTGCCGTGATCTGCCACGCTTCGATCTTCATCTGGTGAATTTCGCCCGCAGGAATGTCAGTCGAATGCGATTCGTCCACAATCCGCTGTTCTTCGGCTTGCATCACGACAACCTGGTCCGCTTGTATGGCAAGTTCACCTTGATTCGCCAAGCGAATATGCAACTGCATCGTTTCGCCACTCACCGCATGATTGACTTCACTTCCGTTAGCGGATGTCACCCAGACCGATAGATCAAGCCCTGACAGCACAATAATGGCATCCTGAATCTTGCGTTCCACATGATCCAAATCTCGCCACACACCCGATGCCAACTTGGCGTCATGCGTTTGAATGCTTCGCAACGCCGCCAGCTGCTTGGCCAACGTTGTGACGGCATGCGCGCGACTACTCAGAATTCCGTTGCCATGAAGCTTTCGCAACTCTGCGTCAATGCTTTCCAGCAGGGCTTTGCTGTCTTGCAGCGGCGCTACGCCGTCAATGATGGACGGTAGCGAAGTATCGACACCATCAAACAGAGTTTCTTCTCGTTCCGGCAAGTCGCCTTCTTTGCTTTGCTTTACCAAGCGATAGTACGAATCACGCGGTCCAGGGTCGCCCGAGTGTCCGCTGATTCCTTGCGATCGCTGAAATCCTAAACCGAATCTGGCGATCTGTGCATACGAACGTCCGATCACAGGATCGAATGTTCCCGTCGGCAGCACCACTGTCCAGTCGTTTTCTCGTAACCTGGTTTGCACGTACAACTTCTTGACTTGCCACGGCTGGAAGCCTCGCTGAATCTGTTCCGGAAACTGATTTGGATCTGCGGCGGCATCAAAGGCCAAGCGACTGATCACCCCGGCCATCTGATGATGACCATGTCCGTCTCGCGCATTCCCCGCAAAACGGCTCAGGATCACCGTCGGTCGTTCTCGGCGAATGACTTCCACCAAATCCTCCAGAATGGGCGTTCCCTGATTCCATTGTGTCATGGCTTCCTTCAGGGTCTTCGAGTAACCGTAATCGGCAGCCCGCGAATAGAATAACTCCACTCCGTAATAGCTGGCAGCTTTCAAGTGCTCCAGAGTTCGAAGCGCGCCTAGATCGTCAAAGAAGTGCGACGAAATCAAATTCGCGCCCCCTTCTCCTCGCGTAATGCTGAATAGCATGGTGCGAACACCCAAGCCTCGAGCACAATACGCCAGCGTGGCACCATCTTCATCGTCCGGATGCGCCACCACGTGCAATACACTTCCCCTGGTTTGCAACTCTTTTGTGCGAAGATAGCTACCTACCGCGCCATCTTCCAATTGCAAATCTTGCGCGTGAACGATATTCGCCGCGTAAACAGCTCCCAAAATCAAAAACGACGAATATGAAAATGCACACCTGACTGACAGGAGTCTCACCAACCACCGCGACATAAATGCAATCCTGAATAGCTGAATGAATGTGCGCGTAGACCACGCTCTGATATCCAATGCGAACCACGTGCGAGCCCACTGTGAAATCGAACCACTCATACGAATCGCACCGCGAACGCTCAACATACCACGTCGGGTGGGCTACTTCGAGTAGCGAATCATCGCAAAGAGTAGGCTCGCGGCGCCAGCATTTGAAGCGATCCAACTTGATCTGCTACGGCAATTCGATCAGCGGCAGGGTTCGCATCAGCACCCAACCTAGAATAGCGACTGTTCCCCCAAAGCTGATTGCCGGCCCCAGCCAGTGACGCTGGATTGGCAATAGGGCAATCAAGTTCGCACACAGACTGGCAGGAATTGCGGCAAACAAATACCACGGAACGCCGCCATAATCATTGAAATAGCCGCTGGCACACAGTCCCCACAGGACCGTGGCGATCACAGGCCCCACTGCAGTATTCACGAGCAGAGTTCGCTGGTTCCACCACCCGATCCCAATCACCGCAATCGACACGGAAACTGCCACAGCGAAAAAGGCGAACGTCGCGTTGGCCGAAGCAATCAAGACAGGTACCGACGTCAACATTGCCGCCATGACCGAAGTCATCCACACGTACGTCGGGACGTTTTTCACGCCAGCGAAAATCACGCATTGCAAGAACATGGCGATTCCAAGTGCGATTTGCCACCGAGTTGCATTCGCCTGGAAATCCGGTACCAACAACCAACCGCATGTCGCGGCCAAAGCGATCCACGTAATCGATTGCGTCCACATGCGTTCGAGCGATGCGACCACCGTTGCGCTGGTGGCCGCCAACGGAACCAGCACCATCAACCACTGCCACGATTCCATGGCGCCCCAACGAGGCCAGCCATGAAAGGCCACCTGCGCCGATAAGTAGGAAAACGCGATTCCCCACGTCGCAGAAATTGCGCGAAAACGAACCGATCGACCGTCAATTCCGTCTGGTACACGGTGACGCAAATCGACCATTCTGCCCAACCACAACAGCAGACTTGTCACAGCCGCCGGTACGACGACAGCGAATAGCAACATTCGCGGCAGCACTATTTCTTTACACCTTGCAGACTGACATACAATCGCACTCGATCACTTAATCCTTGCGGGCCCCCCACGCCAAAGTCACTTCGTTTGATGGCAAACAAAGCTTCGACTCCCATACGGCTGTCGCCACTTCGTCCTTGCCCCTTGCCAATTTCCTTGATCGTGATCGTCGCTCGCTTAGTAACGCCTTTCACGGTCAATTCACCGCTCACTTCGACACCGTCAGTGGTCGGTTGAATCGATTTGCCTTGAAAGCGAATCTCGGGAAACTGCTTGGCGCTAAAATAGTCTGGACTTAGTAAGTGCTTGTCTCGCCCTTCATTTCCGGTTTCGATACTGGCCACCGCAATTTTCACGTCTACCGATTCAGCGTTGTCCAAAGAAAACGTGCCGGACGTTTCCTTGAACATGCCGTAGATGTAACTAATTTCCGTGTGTGTTACTCGGAACATGACCGACGAATGCACCGCATCCACCTCGTAGGTTTCCGCAAACAAAGCGGGACAGATTCCCATCCACAATAGAACAGCAAACCCAAATCGCATATCGCTTTCCCTTTTCCAAAAGTAAGTTTCTCGTTCACTTGCGCGGCACTAGCGAATTCACGTATCGCCCTTTACTACTGCTACTTTCTCCGGCTACGCCTTGCACGAAAATTGGCGAGTCTGTCCGTTGACGTGAAAACAGATGGCTTTGGGCGCGAGCTGCTCCAACAAAGCACAAGAAAGCTAGGCGAGTTTCACCAAACACCGCACTTGCCATTCCCCTCTTGTAACACTCGCAATGACGCCGAGTCAACATTGAGATCCGAACTTCATCGACGTCCCTTTGCCGTAACACAAGCAATGAGCACAGCTTCAAACGGATCTTGCTGGCGCAACTTTCCACTGCGAATTCGCGACAATCGTCAAAATCGGACCGAATCGCTCCAAATCAAACAAGTACGTCTACGGCGAATAGAGGGTGTGCAGCGAACATTAAAGTACTATTTGGCAAATTCCTCTCAGTCTCGCAATCACAAACCAGTTACTGTCAATGACTATCAACTCGCAACCCACACTGAATTCACGGACGTCCAAGGGGCCAGGCAACACTGGCGAACTACATTCGACATTGCCGCTGATCGACAATGAGATGGTCGAAATCATTCACGAATTCCACGAAACGCTCTCCAAACGCCTTGCCGCCTTTCAAGTCTCTTTTTCGGACAAGAACTGGCAGCAACTGGCAGACCACGCACATTGGCTAAAAGGCGTGGGCGGCACTGTGGGATTTGACGTGGTTTCCAGCCAAGCCCATGCGTTGGAACAAGCGGTCAAAGCCAAAGCAGAAACCAACAAAATCAAGTCTCTGCTGGATGCGATCCTGGAATCGCATGCCAAAATTGTTCTGCCGGATTACCTTCCCAATGAAGGTTAAACAGACAAATTCAGCGTCATTTTATACTTGCCAGAAATCGCTGAGATCCAAGAACGCTGCGTCTCGAGAATCTTGATCCGTTACATTATTCTGTCCAGAATTTCGAAACACCTGATCCATCTGCTGAGACTCCAATTCCACTTGTCGGCTCAGTTTGGTGAAGACCAGGTCCACCTCATCTTCTTTCTGCGTCTGCGAAATCTGACTCGTCAATGCCGGTTGATGCGGTTCCAATAATGGCAACTGGGCTGGATCGCCAGGCTCTGCCTGCACGGCCAACAATTCAGCGCCTCCTTGGATCGAGATTATGTACTCGCCGCGAGTAGCTGCTCCACTGGCTTCGGGCGATACGCTCACCTCAAGGTAATACGTTTCATCGCCACCGTTGGGAACTCGATATTGGAGCGACGCATTGTTGTCGCTTCCAGAATTGTCGTCTTCGGCTACCAGAACGCCGTTCGCATCGTAGAGCCGGAACAGCACGTCCAGTTCATTTACGAATTCACCATCACTGCCGGCCGGAAGAAAGGACTCGAACCGAAGTAAACCTTGTTCCGCAGATACCAAATAATAGTCGGACGAATCGATTTGTTGGTCGAGATATCCCAACTGCCATTGCCGCCCGACTCGATCCGCAATCGTGACCGGCTGCGAGGATTCGATGGAATCGTTATCTTCCAAGTTGAAGCCAACATTGCGAGCGAGTGTGAGACTGTAATCCGTCCCGTTGTCACCAGAAACTTTGACGTAATAGGTTCCGTTGGCCGGAGCTACAAAGTTTTCGATGACGTCCGTCACGTTGGTATAATCCACGCGCCCCAAATCTAACTGAACATTGTCCAATTCCACTTGCCCAGGACCGGCATTACCTTCCGGAATGACTTGGTGGAATGCGAGACGAATTTCTTGCCCGACATAAGCGGACAGGTCAACCGAATTGGTTTGCCATTGCGTGTCACCCAAACGTTGCTGTGCACCCGTTGGCGTTTCAAATGCGAACAACGTCTCCAAAATAGCATCTGTATTGGGATCTCGAACTTGAACATCAAACTGCCGTGCTCGGGCGTCATCCGCGACAAACAACCATTGCAGTCTCTGACTCCACGTCAAGCTGGGCGAAGTTGCATCAGCCGGAATTTGCACGTCTTGATACAGCATCATCTCCATCGAGATTTCCCCATCAAATCCATTCCAGGCCACAAAATCGCCGTCTTGCGGCAACGTCTGGTCAATGAATAAATCACCACCCTGTCCAGCGGCCGCCACGGCCCATGGACGAGAAGTGTTGCCAGTGTTGTTGACTCGCCAACCTTCCAACGTGCCGGATTCGAAGCTGCTGTTTCGTAGAAGGTCATTTTGCTCAAGGCCACGAGCCAACTGCTGTCCGTTCGCGTCGAACACTTCCACTTGCACATCGCCGCGATCCTGCGCCGCAGCAATCACGTTCAATACATCACGACTGGACAAGTCCACTTCATACCAATCCGCCGGGTCCGGCTTGGCAATGCGAATGTTGTCCCAGCCTCGACCATCACTGGCAATCGGAAAATCATCAAACTGCTGGAACTTAATCATTAGTGGAGCAAAAACCGTGATGCCAAAATCCTCTTCAATCTGACCTAGGTCTACCGAGAATGACTGCCATCGATTCGTACGAGATTCCGGCGCGGAAAAAATCGGGTGCCAGTCAAAGCCATTGCTACTGATCGCAATGCCGTCGGCTTCATAACTTTGGATGAAATCACCGGCAAATGGATGCGGTTCGTCCGAATAGTTGATGTGGTCAAACGTGAGGATGGCGTCTTCTTGCCCAGACAAATCCACATGCCAAATGGCTTCGTTCAGATTCGGCGTGCTAACTCGGTTCACTCCCATCACCAACGCGTACGATCCGTCGGCGGTCGAATAGTCGCCGGTGACATCAATCACACCAAAACTGGACGACGACTTATACGTCCAATAATCCGAATTCAGTTGGCCGCTTTCAAAATCTTCGCGAATGACGGTTTCCCCGTCCAAGGTCCCCAGAACCGAAGCCATGTCGGGCGAATTGGCAACCAAAGTGCCAAAGGCGGAATTCAGATTCTGCGCCGAACCAATGCTATCATTATCACCAGCAATCTGACGTTCCTCTTCAAACGCTGAATTCAACAGCACGTTCAATTCGTAATGTCCCGTTGTATCGTTCGCACCGGAAACGCGAATGGTAAACAGTGACGATCCTCCATCGATCAAACGCCCCGTCCCTGGATCATTTTGCAGAATGACTAATTCTCCAGGCGCTGTAGCCGTGACCAAGTCAATGGACCGCCCATCTCGGAACACTTCCACTTGACCTTGCAAAACCGAATCCGTGGTGAGTGACACCGACAGCGATTGCCCGTCATCCACCAGAAGTTCAAAGTCGTCACTGTCTCCGGCCGAACCAATGGTGGCGACCATCGTCGGATCATAAATCAACGAACCCAATGGGAGTTTGGAATCAAGTGGCGTAAGAAATGGTACGGTTCCTATTTCTAATTCATAGGTTGATTCAAAGCCCGTCGAGAAATGTCCGTGCTGATCCAGCACAGCTCCGTCTGGCAATTCTGCTGTTAGGACTCCTTCTAAAAACAGTTTATCAATTGAATATTCAACGGTGACTTCGTCCACTAAGGTGACGCTGGAGACAATGCCGTGGCTTAGTTCCAAATCATCAACGCTAACACTGTCCGGCAGATAAGGTTCGCTAAAGGTCACTCGCAAACTTCCAAACGGCACCTCAACTTCGCTGGGACCAGGAGAAAACGTTTCCACCACCATCAGCGCTGCATCGTATCCAAACAGTGCAGAGTATTCATTCACCGGGGCGGCATCGGAAAGCCTTGTGACACTGCCCGCTTCCAATTGCATGGTTTGCAGTCCTTCGTTCGCGACCGGCGAAACATCAAACGTGAATTGCAATTCAAAATCGGAAACCACCTGCACGCCGTTTGCCGCAATACCATTTACCGTCAACGAAGAAGCGGCGATGTCCGCTAGGGTGTCAATCGGATCCAAGAATGCAATGCTAAATTCGGTGGGCGGAGTTGTGACCAACCGATCATCCCCTGGATTGCTGGCAACCACCTGCAAACCATGATCTCGAGTACCAGATGACAAACCAAACGCGACTTGTGCTATCGAATCTTGAACTCCAGTGAAACCTTCATTTGGCACATATTCGTCAGCGCCAAAGTAAATCAGTTCATCATTATCATTCCCAAAAATTCGGTCTCCGCCGAGACCGGCTGTTCGAGCGATGTTGCCACCTTGGTCCATCGTTTGATTCGTGCGATTAGCTTGACTGGTGTGCCAGCCACCGAACAAATGTCCGGCTTCGTGAATTGCGACGTTGCCCAACGCCGAGCCTACCAATTCTGCTTTGGTGCGCCCGTTTGCCAACGTAAATTGATTCAGCGAATTTGGATCGGTAGATGGCCCACTGAGCAAATCCAGTAAGACAACGGCCGTTTCCGACGTGTCGAAATTGCCGATGTCTACCGATTCGGCTAATCCGATGGTGCTGATTCCCAGTTCGTCGATGGTGCCTCCAATGATGACTCGCGTTACGTTCGCCGCGCCGTATGGATCAAAAGCAAACCCCGTCGCATTCAAGAAATCAGAACTGGTGATAACTTCATAGGCAAAATTTCCGTCCACTCCGTCCGACTGAAAATCGCCATTAGGCCCCGAACCAAGCGCCGCCAACGTATCGATTACTCGGGCCCGAGCGAATTCAATGACCTCTTGTTCATCGTCCGAATTCAATCCCCAGTTGCTTAAGAAATCGCTGAGCGGCGACAGTTCGGCTACCTCGTTTCCAAAACCGTAGAGTTCGCGAGGGGCAATGGTAGCTCCATCAAAATCGAGGAAAAGAATCTGCTTCTGGCCTCGGTTTTGTTCCTCCAGGACCGGCCGATAGATTCCTAGGTCCAGCCGATATTCTCCCACGCCACTGTCAACCGACACAAAATAGCGTCCGGATGCAGGCGCCACAAACGATACCGTTGCGTTGCCGTCACGGGGCAACGGCGATTCTGCCGGGTAAATATAACTCGCATCATGACCCGCGCCTTGCACCAAATTTCCTTCCGAATCCAGGATCGAAAGATGAATTCCTCCGCCACTGACATCGGCACCTAAGATATCACCGGCCTCGACTTCAATTGCATATGTATCCACATCGGTTTCTATATCCAAGCCAATCAGGATGTCATACGCACCTTCGCTGGTGGCTCCTATTCCGGAACTGGAATCAAACGGATTGATAGGTCCAAACGTCCCGAAACTGGCAACCGCGATAAAATAGTCGTCATCGGCTGGTGCAGTGAACCTCAGAAACGAATCAGTCGACGTGCCAAAGTCGTCATTCACGTCTACTCGCAAACCAGTGCTATCGTGAATATAGATAAACGAATCCAGCTCTGAACCTTCTGGCGTATTGATATCCACAACCAGTTCTTGACCAGCCTTTATGCCTCGAACTGCGTAAAAATCGAAGTCACCTGATCCCGCACCCAAACTTCCGTAGGGGCCATCGCCGATTTCCGCATGAGCAAAAACAGATTCACCAGACGAAAGCACCACTTCGTTGGCTTTATTCATGTCACCGTCATCTTCCGCTGGAACAAAGTCCATGGGAATGGGCAACAAGACTCCGTTGATACGAATGGCATTTTCTTCGCCCACTCCCGTACCAAATCCGTCCAACAGTTCCGCCGTCTCCAGCGAATCGTTGCCACCCACCATATCGGACGCCTCGCCTTCGCTGACATTATTATCCGTGGCAAAGTCGGACAAAGCAGGCCGCCCCGCAACTGGCTTTTCGCGACCGTAGTTGGTTAGTTGGTCTACAAAGTCTTCACGAGTCATGTCGTCCGGAACGAGCGCCGTTGCCGTGGAAGCTCGGAAATAATCCTCCGTCAATTGAACGTTGAGAATATCACCCCAAGGTTGATAGCCAATCGCATCGATTGACCCCTGAAGTCGTTCCACCTCGACTTCCGACTTTAATTCCTGGCCAAATTGATCTATCGAGACCACTCGAAGGCTATTCATACCGATGCGGAAGAAGTGTTCGGCAACCTCAAAGTTTCCCGTTGCATCGGCCGACAAATTTTCCACGCCATAAACAGATTCAAAGCGAACAACCGCAAACGGATCGGCTTGTCCAACCAACGTCTCGACCGCGCGGTACGTTACCAACGAATCCAATTCTTCCGATTGATTCTGTAGTGACAGCGTCGGCGTTTGCAGAGGACGTGGCCCTTTCTCAAAGGCGCGCTTCTTGAAACGCTGTCACAAAGTCAGCCGTCGTGAAATCTCCGTCTCCGTTCCAGTCACCACTAAGCCATGTGGCGTTGTTTGGAATTCCATCTTCATAGACGTCGTTTTGAAATGCCAATACAAAATCGGAAGTGCCAAACTTGCCGTCAAAATCAGAATCGCCAATGTACGTGCGTGCCAATTGGTTGATCCACATGAGACGATCCGAGTTTGACAATACTCCATTGCCGTCTACATCAAACGCGGATTGAAATTCGCCACTTCGCACCGCTTGGCTCAGCTGATCCAAGTCTGCCACATCCAATGTCTGACTACCATCAAAATCACCAAGCTCGATCGCATAAACATTGGCCAAGTCGGCTGCCAAGAGCTGCCGATCCTCCAATTTTTCGACATTCAACCGCTGATCACCCAACCGACGAACGATGTTTCTACGCGCTGCCATAATCTTTCCTATCCAACACGGGACTCCACAAATTCGCTCTGCACCGTAGCTATAACTTTTCCTACACAACCGCAATTTTTCACAACTGCACGCAAGCTTCAGCGAGCGATCACATCAACGTCCGGCAAAACAGCTTTGCCGGTACGTCAGAATCAGCCTTAGACGATAACACGAAACAACAAACTTGTCGCGAATCTGGCTAAGAAAATAAACAACGCAGGGGGAAATGCTACAGAATCTTTGCTTGAATGGTCAAAGCTATGGCTCAGAACGCCTGCGAATCAAAATGATCCAATCTCCGACCCGCTCTGATCGAGGCTGTCCCAGCTTGACAGCATCGCCTCCCGTCACTCGCCGCACGGTACCCGCCGTCACATGCCCCCCGTTTTCTGGATCGAACCAGGTTACCTCGAACTCCCCGTTCGCGGCAGTCAAATCGAGTGTGGCGGCATCACGGTTGTTCGCCAAGTAAACGACATAAGATTCGTTCGCTTTAGCCAGACAATACGCCGTGTTCTCGTGCTGCGAATTCCCGACCAGTTCGTCTCGAGGCTGCATTTCCCAAAATCGGATATCGTTATCGTGGAAAAAGCGAATTGCGATGCGACAATAATCCCAGCTTTGGTCTCGACTTCGCCAGTCCTGGCAGTTCAGGTCATTTTGGACAAACTGATACCCAAAATAGTATTCCACTCCTGCCCCGCCACCCATCAGTGTTCCCCACAGCGTTTGTTGCCGAACTTGGTGTTGCGTGTAAACTCCCTTTCCTTGTTTGTCATGTCCATCAAAATCTTGGTAGCCCAAATCAGGACATTGCCCATGAGCTGCAGATCCTGATTCGTCAAATGCCACAACCCATGGCTGGTTGGTTTTGGCTGAAACTTGCACCCAGTGCACCGTCTGACGATGCGTCTGGCTGATGTGGCTATTTTGCAGCGAAAGACCGGTCAACAGCGGCGAACTTAAGTGCGGTTCGTAGACCTTCTTTTGCTGATCCGGAAATGTGTGTATCACGCGATGATGACCATATGGATCCAGCCGCTTCAAGTATTCCAGCATCGCTTGTTGCTCTTCGAACGACTGCGTATTCTCTTCGCCCAAATTCCAATTCAGAGCCAAATTGTGACTGAATCGAGCGACCAGCTCGCGGCAATACAGCTTACGTTCGATACCTAATGCACCTCCGTCTAATGCTTCCGGCACTGAAGCACTTCTTCCGTTGCGCTGGTCATCATTTTCCGTTTCTTGCATTTTGAAGTGCAAATACATACCTCGCCGAGTCGCGTGATCAAAGACAATGCTCCACTGGTCCAGCTTGCTGCAATCGTAGTGCAGCTTGTCTTCACGTTGAACAAACGGCCACACGTTATCGCCATCGCCGCCTGCGTTGTAGGTCAGAAACGAAAACGCGTTACACCCTTTGTCCGCCAGATAATTCACCGCTCCGATCAGACCTTTGCCCTTATGGCCTTGCCAAACAGGATCGCCGGATTGCCAGTCTCGGACATGCGGTTGCCATGTCTTCAACGGAGCGAGATTTGGTTTTCGAGCGACCGTTCCGTCAAAATCTTCGTAAGCCAGTAATGTTTCAGGCGCGTCGGCTCCCACCTTCAAAAGTATCGACCACTGCCTGCAAAGCGAAGATACCGTTGGCCCACATACTGCAAACGACCTTCGGCTCGCAAATCTGGTCGCACCTTATCACTTTCCGTGACCAGCACGTCGCCCGT
The DNA here is from genome assembly GCA_041399205.1 of Pirellulaceae bacterium. GTDB lineage: Bacteria > Planctomycetota > Planctomycetia > Pirellulales > Pirellulaceae > JAGQOZ01. The sequence continues at coordinate 84,842 of JAWKTK010000019.1, forward strand.
CAAACCATGAACTGCTGGCACAGGCTCAGATTCCGCGTTATCGTCCACCGCAGTAAGACGTCCTTGCAGAAAAGACGTTTCATACTGCCATCGACCTGTCGCATCGGGCACGAAATGCGAACGCCACACACGCCCCTGGGTTGCCGACGAATTGGCCGCATCGCCATCTGCCGCGAAATAACCAAGCGTCCGAAAACTTCGACCACTTTCATGACGCCACACCACGGTTACGTCATAGTCCGTAAACGGATTGGGATAATTGTCTCGTTCGGACGTCTCCGGGCCCTGAATGTCCAGCGTCAATTTGTGCCAGACTTTGGGTTCGCCCGTTAGAATCGCATCGTCACCTGCCACATCACTCAACGCCAACGTCGGAAGCAATACCGCCATCCATAAGTAACTTTGCCGCATCACTGAATTCGCTCCCAAATACTCCGTAACATCGCGTGCTCAGAATCATCGGTGCGTTCGTCAATGAACAGGCTCGCAACGCAATGATTGGCCGAACCACCGTAGCCGTTGCACTTAGACGGGAAATATTTGCAACGCCGAAATTATACCAACGAATTGACGTCGCTGGGCGGTGACTCTTCGCTATCGTCATCAATGACGTTCGCCTGGAATGTGGACGCAAAATGTTCGAGCCAGGCGTTGTTGGGCATTTGATAGGGACGAAACTTTTCGGATTCGCCTCGAGTGTCATCATACAACAATGCTCGATATGCGCCCAAGTGACTGGCCGCAGCCGAATCCATTAGATTGCTGCTATCGACGGCACTCATTTGAAATAGAATCCGCAGCCCGAAGTCTCGCAGCCGACTGCGTTCAAACCACCGAGTCAGATTCTTGTACGAATCGCACCAACAGACAACATGCATTCCCAGCGGAGCGCCGTCCTTCAGCAGCGATTGCAATACCTTGCTGGGACTGGTCGCAGCGGAATCGTCACCAGCTGCTGAATCCAAAATCATCTTCCGATGTTTGAAGACTTCGAAAACGCGCCCAAATCGTGAATCACCAAAAAGTGGATGGATAGCGAGTCTCCGGATCATCTTGTCGACGCTTGAGTTCGTCCGCCAACTCCCGCATCGCCTTGTCGGCGCCGTTCGGCCCGACAACCTGAATCTGTTCAGGAAAATGCTGCGCCAAACGATCGCCGAACAGAGTTTCGCCCGTATCCGCCCGCAGTCCATCCAACACCACAAACCTGGCGATACCGTTCACATCTGTGGAAGCGGGTTGAATCAAACTAAGCATCGCGGCAGATACGATCCCCATCGCCAATTCCGGGCTCTGGCCAGACAGCAACAGATTCGTTCCATGCTGGCGACCAAACCGTACGTGCGTCGGCTCTTTAATGGCCACCGGATCGCCCAGCCACGCAACCGTTCGTTCGGCTTCTTCTTGGTCAGCACCCAGCAGGTACGGATTGGCGTCCAAGGCCGCAGCCGCATTTCCTTCAAAGACAATCGGCGACGGCAAATGAACAAATTCACATGACGCTCGTTCCGTAAGTTGCTGCAAATAGGAATGTCGCTGTTGATCGGTGAGCCAAACAACTTGAAACAACGAATTCCCTTCCACTGTTCCACTAGTGTCGTTGTAGATCGCTTCGCCTGGACGGTTTAGCAGCCGAGCCGCATTGTTGTCTTCACTAAGAATCAGATGCGAATCAGCTTCACTACACTGCAGGGCAATGCGAATCCCCATCTGACCGATAGTGCTGCGAGCCAACGAATAAGCGCCGGCCAAAGTTTGCGAACCCAGCACCACGTGCATCCCAAACGCTCGGCCTTGGCGAACAATTCGATCCAACAGCAAGGAAGCGTCGTGAGAAATGCGATCATCGTTGACAAAGAACTCTTGAAATTCGTCCACGATCAACAGCAGACGAGGCATTGGTTCGGCCGAATTCGCTTCTCGAAACGCCGCCAAGCTTTGGACACCGGCCTGCCGAAACAGATCACCTCGCCGTCGCAGTTCCTGATCCAAATTTTCCAAAACACTCATGCCGAATTCACGTTCGCTTTCAATCGCGATCACTCGTGCATGCGGCAATTGCAAATCCGCATACGGCTTGAACTCAACACCCTTTTTGAAGTCAATCAAATAGAACTGCACTTCAGCCGGACTGTAGTGCAGTGCCAAATTGGTAATCAAGGCGTGCAGCAATGTCGACTTACCAGAACCGGTTTTACCGGAAATCAAAACGTGCTGAGACGTTCCATGCCCCAAGGAAAGCGTTTGCAGTTTTGTGGCGCCAGCTCGGCCCAGTGCCACGTTCAATTCGTTGGCAGACGACTCTCGCCAGATTTGACTTGGCGTCGGAGCAACTTTTTCGAACGCCACTTCCACTCGGTTGTCTCGCAACGCCTGCTGGCCCGCTCGCTTCAAGAATTCGGTAACGGTTTGTTCGTCTGGCGAAGGCCCTATTTCTACCGGAAACGGATGCAGCGACTCTTCTTTCCAGCGGAACGAACTTGTCGCCTCGTCCCAGCACAACACGTTAGCATGTTCCTCCAGCGAATTCGGTGCAAAGTTTTTGGGCAAAGTATCGTTGCCCGCATAGCTGATTAGCGTGTAAACGCCACATTTCGCTCCGCTGGCACAGATACTGGCCAAACGCCGCTGAGCCTCATCCGAAAAGGAAGTGGGAAAATTGGCGATGACCAAAATTTGAAATGGTTCAGCCACTTCACCAGCATGTTGATTGTATTGCTGGATCGACTGGAATTCGTTCCGCAGATACTTTTGAATCACGTTCTCCATATGCTGCGTCAGATCTGCTAGCCGCTGGGAAATGTGCGACGAATCGGTCCAAATTCGACTGTGGACCAGCAGTTCGTCATAGTCGGCCAAGTGCATCAACGCCGAAAAGTCTTGTCCCAGGCCAACCGGATCAATGATGGTGAAGCGAACCTTGCCCGGAGGAAAATTCGCTAAGATTCGCAGCATGACGTGCCGCATCAACTGCGAAGCGACCTGCTGACCGCCACGGCCCGTGTCGATGAGCAACGAACCATGTTCGGGATACGACAACATCGCCGGAAGCACTATCTGTTTTGATTCACTTGCTGCCGAATCGACGTCTAGCGTCATGACAGGCAACGCCACTTTTGCAAACGGGACAGCAGCCGGCGGTTGCGTAGGCCAATGCCACGCATCGTTTAACATTTCCGCTAACGACGATTCATGGCGCTGGGCAACTTCCAGCGTCTCGACAAGCATTTTTTGAAAATCATCATTCGCTGTTTGCCATGTTTGATGCAATCGCTTGGTGTCATGCTGCAGGCGGTCATCCAATTCGCGTGATTGCTGCTGAAACAGCGAGGTGCGATCAGCCTTGGACTGTTCCAATTGCTGCTTCGCGAGTTCCAACTGTGGATGAATTTGGGATTTTGCCGTCTGACACTGTTTTTCCCAATCCGCTTCCAGTTCTTTCAATCGCCGGCGAAACAGCGATTCCAGTCGTTGGCGACGTCGACGAAACGCCTGTTCGGCAGCTGCTGCTTTCTCTTCTTTTTCCTCCAAGGCAAGTCGCTGGTTCTGTTGGTGTTGCGTTGCCAGTCGTTCCAGCGCCGATTCGAATTCGCGTTTCCCGCTCTGACTTGCAGACCGAATCGCACCGCTGGCCTTTGCGGCAGTATGCGAGAAAGGCTGCTGCCATTCTCGAGCCGCATTCGTTGCCAGACTCTTGAACACAAAGTGGACAACACCGACAACAAACAGCGGACCAAGCAGCGTTGTGGCCGCCCAAGGTATCGGCGCGAATTCAAAAAAACGTCCCACTGGATATGCCATCGCGGTTACCGACTATAGCAACAACAGGACTGTCCAAACTTCATCAAGAAATCGATTGACTACCAGACGACGGTACGCATGCATTTGAGTAGCAAATTCGTCGTACCGATCCTGGAATTCGGCCAAATAGGCGGAACTCGCTTCCAACATGGCCGGCGGATCGAGCTTGCGGATTTCAAAGGACACATTGCGTTTGTGCAGCAATTCCGCCACCGCCGCAATCGCTTCGTCTAATTGGCCAGAACGAGCAATACAATTGGTGTTGTACTGTTTGTGCTGACGTACAGCTTCCTCTTTGTCCTTTTGAAAGTCGGACGTCAGATTGGCCGACGTGGTCGAATACGTAAAGTTCGCTTCTTCAATGGCCGAAGCTCGATGCTGGGCTACATCGTCAGACGTGATATTGCGGTCTGCGTGAGCTTGTTCGACTTGCTGTTCGTAATGTAAACGCGCAGCTTCTAGTTGTTCCAATAGTTGATCTTCCAACTGCCGAACTCGTTGCCCAGTCTCCTGCGTTTCCGCTTCAATCGATTGTTCAAATTCCACTTGCAGTGTTTGCTGGCGTTGATCGATTTCCTGGCGCAGCGTTGTCAATTGGTTCGAGACATCGCGAGCACATTCCTGCAGCGATTTCCACGCTTGAGCTTGTTGACGAACAGAATGAGTCATGCGAGCGAACCAGTGCTATGTTTCGGGAAAGTTGACAACCTTAGTCCTGTGACTGTTCCGAACAATCCGTTTTGACTTTTGCATACATTTCTTCTACTTCACGAACCTCCGCCATTAACAAACGCAGTTCCGGCAGAATGGGATCCAAAAAGTTCTTTTCAAAATCACGAGCCGTCTTATCATGCCAATAGGGCTTGGTGTCCAACCAAGCGTCATGCAACTCTTTGGTGGCATGCTGAATCCGAGCAACACTGCTGGCAAGATCGCAGATTCTCATTTTTTACTCCGAAGCTGACGACTTTGATGAAACCGAACTCTCGGCATACTTGTCCAACGCTTCAATCATTTTTTGCAAGACCGCAATGGCCTTGGGCAAATCCGAATCAACCATATTGGCAACCTTCCCTAACATGCCGCGAAATTCTTCTGTTTCATGTCGCACCACTGGCAGCCAGCGGCGAGTGTTCGCGTATTGTCGTTCTGTAAATGCCTTACGTTGCTTGGCCAACTGAACCGCTTTTTTTTCTTCAGTACAAGGAGGCCGATCTTCCGGGCGAATGGTAACTTGTTTGGCTTGCAACCGATTCTGCGCTTCCACCAGCGCTTTCACCGGCCATGCGCTTGCACCGGCCAATAGGACAAACGGTCTGATTCGATCCAGTCGAGCCCTCGGTTCGTTCAGATTTTAGCGAATCCAAACAGCTTTGCAGTGTTTTCACATAACGAATCAACGCCGACCGAAATCGTCGCAGAGCATCAATCAGAGTGACTTGCGCGGAACCAGACATCTTCTACGCCTTGAAATGGTGCTCAGCTTTGCAGGTATTCATCAATTTGATCTGCCTTCTTGGCCAAGTACGGCACGTGACGATCGGCCGACTCCAGGAATCGAGCAATCATGCGCAAATGTTCTTCAAATTCTTCCGTAAACCGCTTGTGCTCTTGGTCTCGCCAAGTGGTCCCCAGTGCATGCAATTCACGGTTCAAGCTCCCCAAACGTTCTCGGAGTTCCGTGTTGAACTTCTTAAGATGGCGTGCGAATTGGCGCATTCTTCTGGATCGACAACCGCTTGCGGCATGGCATGAAATCCTTGCTTCAAAGAGGAACAGCTTCCGGTCAGGCAATCAAGTCTCGCAACCGCACTGACGCTGTGTAGACGGCAAAACTCATTATAAGTTGAAACCATGAGGTTCGTCAACAAAGCCGCTCCCGCTCTCAGCATTCACTGCATTGCGCCCGCCGCCAATCGGCGAAATTTGTGCGATATTGACGATCGGTGGGAATGCGCCGACCAGCGGACTACGCGGGCGGACCACCACCAGGACGACCAGTTGGACGAGGCGGCGGTGGTGGACAGCAATCTACGGGACAAACATCGTGACTGGCCCCCAAGCAGCCCAGAAACGCTTTTTCGCTGCGTCCCGTGATGCGTTCGTCAATCAAGTCTCATGCGGCAATAAAACGAGATGCGTTCCTGCGGTGGCCGAGCGAACAAATTTAATGTCCAGTTCAGCACAGACTTGCTTCGCTTCGGTATCTAGATCGAACAAGACTTCCATGTGGTCCGACAAAAAGCCAATCGGAACAATCACCAAGTTTTGCAGGTTGCGTTCATTCTTGAGCTGCCGAATGTAGTCACAAATATCCGGTTCCAACCAAGGTTGCGTCGGAGGACCGCTGCGACTTTGAAACACCAGTTTGAAATCGGTAACACCCGCTCGCTCAGCGACTAACCGACACGCTTCGTCCAACTGCGCCAGATAATTCGATGTTTCGGCCATGCTAAGCGGAACACTGTGGGCTGTGAACGCGACGTGCAAGTTGGCTCGCTGTTCATTAGAAAACCGAGCCAACGCGTTTTGTAGTTCACCGGCCATGGCGTCCACGAAACCGGGATGATTGAAAAAGACGCGAAGCTTATCAATCTCCGGCGCTGCGACTCCAACTGCTTGCCGAGCGGCAATAATGTTCTCACGATATTGTCGGCATCCCGAATAACTACTGAACGCCGACGTGACAAACGCGATCGCTCGTTGTATGCCGTCGTCCGCCATTTGCTGCAGCGTATCTACCAGCATCGGATGCCAATTCCGATTTCCCCAATAGATCGGCAACCGAGGCCCGTGTTCGGACAGTTCTTGCTCCAACGCCGCAATGAAATCACGACACTGTTGATTAATGGGACTTACACCACCGAAATGCTGATAGTGTTCGGCTACTTCCAACATTCGCTCTCGAGGTACATTTCGACCTCGCAGCACATTTTCCAAAAACGGCATCACATCGTCCGGCCCTTCCGGCCCACCAAACGAAACAACCAATATCGCGTCATATGCGGCGTCCTGAACCAGTTCAGCCATCTGACCTACCTTTTTGCTATGAATTCGAAAACGACATCCGCCGCGTCTTATGCGCTGACCGGATCTTTGCCATCGCCTAGTCTTGCCAGCACTTCGTCCGTCAACGGAATGGCAAACGGCAGCTGATTTGCTGGAAACCGACAACAGGCAACTCGAATCTGCCCTTCGGCAACCAATTCGTCTTGTTCCAACATCTGGCACCGATAAGAAATGGTTTTACCATCATCCGCATGGACGTGCATATGAATGGTCAATTCGGCTCCGTACACGGCGGGGCGTCGGTATCGACATTCGGCAGACAACTTGGGAAAGCCGTACGTCCCCTTCGCATCTTGCATGACCACGTTTAGACCGACGCTGCGCAAGAATTCATGTTCGGCTTCTTCCATGTACCGAAAATAGTTGGTGAAGTGCGAAATCCCCGCCATATCCGTGTGCGAAAATTCGACTTTTCGACGCGTAACAAAAGACCGTTGCATCGCTTTCCTGCTTCCAATTTTCAAGGGCGAATTGTCCGTCCCTTGGAATCAGATTCTATGGAGCTAACGCGAGACGACAAGTGCACAGTCAACCAACTAACGAGTCGGAATAATACGAGCAACAAAATTACCGAACCAACTGAACAGCATCACGCCCAGCAAAAAAACGCCCAATAGCGTCGAAGAACGCGGCCCGTTGGTGGCTAACGACCACGTTGCGATCAGACCGACTGCGCCCAGCGTCACGGCATAGATGATCAATGATCGCCGAGGCCAGCCGGGGTCGGCGCTAAACACACCCGAAACCGGGATCAACATTAACACCGACGCTAAGCTCAAAAACAACCCTGCGGGTTGGGACAGCAAGATCGCACCTACCGCGCTGCCAATCGACAGCACCAACAGCCCGCCTATCCAATTGGATGCGACAATTTCGTCATTCGATAAAACCATGCGCCCAAACCGATCCAACCGGAGCACCAAATTGAACAGAGGTCGCGCACACCAGGTGAGCAGACAGAAAGCCAAATAGGCAAACATGATCGGCACCACAAACGGGCGAATTGCAGCATGCTGCCCCAATCCTTTCAAGACCTGCATGATCAAAAACAGGCCCAAGATGATGCCCCATTGGCCTCGATCGGACAAACGGCTCATGAACAAAAAGAACTTCAGGAAGATTCGATAGACGGGATTCCTGGCTTTCATCGCTTCCAACACGCCCAACCGAGCCCATTCCGAATCGGGCTCTAACCGCAGCGATTCGCGAAAGTGCTGCATGGCCTGCTGGTGGTTGCCGTCGTGCATGTAGGCCCAGCCTTGGTTCGCGTGCATAAAACTGTCTTCCGGGGCGTGCTGTAAAGCCTCTTGAATGGTCAGTTGCGCTTCCTGACGTCGCCCTAATTGCACTAAGGCCGTCGAACGAACATTCAGACATCCGGTGTGATCCGGATCTATTTGCAGCCCCTGATTGGCAGCATCCACGGCATCCTGCCAGCGCTTTTGCCGCAAGCCAATGGACCCCAGCAAGGCAAAACCGTCACAAAAAAACGGATTCAATTGAATGGAACGTTCGACAACCTGCTGAGCGTGCCGAAACATATTTCGGTCATACAAGACATGCGCCATGGCGTAATAACCGAAGTAGTTATCTGGTCCGCTGTGAATCGCAAGTTCCGCTTCCGAAGTCGCTTCGACATATCGTTTGCTTTCCGAAAGACACAACGCCAATACAGAATGAGCCAGTACGTCTGACGAATCCTCCAAAATGGCCTGCCGTGCTTCGTCCGCGGCCATTTCAAACCGAGACTGCTGGAACAACAACAATGCGCGATCTAGATGTACATTCATTGTTGCTTCAGGTACTCTAAAATGTCGTCATAGATGCCACCCACATTAGAATAAAGTGCATAGTTCCGCGCTGTCGAGAACCATTCTTTGGTGGTCGGCTTAGCTTGCTTGATAGCGTCCAATAGGTCTCGGGTTTGAATTGGTTCTGGCGTTCCCGTGCGCAAAGCGGTCTTTAGTTTTGCCTCAATGGCTAAATCAACAACGTTCTTAAGATCGGCACCGGAATAGGCTGCTGTCTTCTTGGCCAACTGCTGAAGGTCAAGTTTCGAAGTCGGCTTGCCCTGACAAAGCACCTTCAAGATTTCCACCCGAGCCATCAGGTCCGGCGGTGGAACAAACAAGATTCGGTCGAATCGCCCCGGACGTCGAAACGCGGCGTCCAAGTGCCAGGGAGCATTGGTCGCGCCCATAATCAGCACGCCGTCATTCGAACTATTCACGCCGTCCATTTCGGCCAGGAACTGATTAATCAAATGTCGTCCCGCACTCTGCCGCATATCCGACCGACTGGCACCCAACGCGTCCACTTCGTCAAAAAACAAAACACACGGCTTACTTCGACGAGCGGACTGGAAGACATCATGCAGATTGCGTTCGCTATTACCCATCCACATGTCCAAAATGTCATTGATGCCCACAGACAGAAAATCTGCGTCAATTTCGCCCGCAGTCGCCCGAGCCACCAATGTCTTGCCACACCCCGGCGGACCATACATCAAAATTCCACCGCCAATCGGCTTGCCGTACGCTTGATAGATACTGGCATTGTTCAGCGGATGAATGATTCGTAAGCGAATTTGCTCCTTCAATTCCTCCATGCCGCCTACGTCAGAAAAGTCGACTAACGGACGCTGCAATTCGAATTGCGGCTCGTTCGGCTCGGAATCCCACGGCAGTCCCAAGCCAGGCGCTGAATCAGATTCGGTCCAAGGCTCCGCATCTGGTTCGACTGAAGCTCCCATTCCCAAGGCTCGCTCTAACTGCAAATCGGTGACCTGAGGATCCAGTTGAACCGCTAATTGATATTGCGAACACGCGCGCTGAACTTCGCCCGTCACCAGCAAGAGCCTGGCGTGCAAGACATGCAACGACGGCAGCGCGTCTGATCCACCTAATAGCGATTCCACAATCACCAACGCGTGTGAATACTTTTTCTGGCGAAAGTAAACGTCTGCCAGTGCGTGAGAAATCGAATGGTCTTGCGCTGCGTGCTTCAACGCCAATTTGTATTCAACTTCCGCTTCCTCCAAATTGCCATGTCGCACATGCAAGTCCGCCAAATGTTTCCGCAGCGGCACGTTTTCCGGTGAAATCTGCAAGGCTTCTCGCAAAGCTTGGAATGGATCGTCACGGCTCATAGTCAACTTGCGTGTCAAAATTTCAGCGACGGTTTCAATCAAGGACGCCCATCATAACGTTTGTCACTTCTCAATCGAAGCCACCCATCAGGAATTCATTTCCGAGAGCCGCCAACCGGTCCATTTCCGATTGACACGACATGACAGAAGACCAATGCAGAACCTGCGGAAAATTCCGCCTGATCACTTTCGTCATCGTCGTTGCGAAACGACAACACCCAAGTGGTCTGATTGTCGGCAACCGTTAACATTCGCACGTCGAATCCCCTGAAATCAGCCAATCTATTTGGGACTCGGACGTTCGCACCACTCTATGACCTAGTGTTCCAATATCAATTGGATCCGAAGTCAATTCAGTGGAGCTGTACCATGTCAGAACAACCCAAATACCGACTCTTGACGCGCAGCGATTTCGATGGCCTGGTTTGCGCCATTTTGCTCAAAGAATTGGGCATATTGGGGGATATCAAATTTGTCCATCCCAAAGACATGCAAGACGGCGTGATCGAAGTCACCGAAAACGACATCTTGACAAACTTGCCTTACGTCGCTGGCTGCCACCTGTGTTTTGACCATCATTCCAGCGAAGAAACTCGAAACGAAAAACGCCCCAGCAACCTGATCCTGCAAGCCAAAGCAAAATCCGCAGCACGAGTGGTCTACAACTACTATGGCGGGAAAGCTCGCTTCCCTGAAATCCAAGACGACATGATGGATGCCGTGGACAAGGCTGATTCCGCCGCGTTCACGCGAGAAGAAATCTTGAACCCCACCGGCTGGGTGCTTCTGTCCTTCTTAATGGACGCTCGCACTGGTTTGGGCCGATTCCACGAATTCCGAGTTTCCAATTACCAGTTGATGATGGATTTGATTGAATACTGTAAGGATCATTCGATCGAACAGATCTTGGCATTGCCGGACGTTCAAGAACGAATTGGCGTGTACCAATCGCATGACAAACAGGCGAAGGAACAGATTCAGCGTTGCGCTACTGTCCACCACAATTTAGTTGCCTTAGATCTTCGACAAGAAGAGACCATCTTCACCACGAATCGTTTCACTGTCTATTCGCTCTTTCCCCAGTGCAACATTTCCATGCACGTAATGTGGGGACGCCAGCAGCAGAATACGGTCTTCACCATTGGCCGTTCCATCTTGGACCGCAGTTGCAGCACGGATGTCGGCCAACTGTGCCTGGAGTACGGTGGCGGCGGACATGAAGCAGCCGGAACCTGCCAGGTTGCCCACGAGGATGCGGAACGAGTAAAACAGGAATTGATCCATCGTATTAATGCCGACGCCGGACTCGTCCTCTCGCACTCACACTAAAGCCAATCGGAATGGAACATCCCCAAAATCTACAGGACGTTTTTTGCTATTGCCCGCAATGCGGAAGTGGCCCCTCGCCAGCAGTTCATTCGGCCGTGGGGCCCTTTTCGTGTGCCCAGTGCGGATTTGTTCTCTACTTTGGACCACGAGTCGCCGTGGGTGCGCTGGTGTTCGACGCGAACCAACGACTCCTGTTCATTCGCCGAAACCGAGATCCTGGCAAAGGCAAGCTCGGATTGCCCGGCGGATTTGTCGATCCGGGCGAAGGCGTAGAAGAAGCCACCATTCGCGAAGTTGCCGAAGAGGTTGCCCTGGACGTGACCAACCTGGAATACCTCTGTTCCGCACCCAACATCTACACGTACAAAGGGATTTCCCTTCCGGTTACAGATGTCTTCTTTGTTTGCCAAGTCCAATGTACTGACCACACCGTTCCGGAACAAAATGAAATTTCCGAATGTTTTTTTGCCGAATTGACCTCGCATCAGATTCGCCAGATGGCCTTTCCATCCAACCAAACGGCCTTGGAATACTATCTAGCCCACGCTTCGCGCGGACCGTCATTACGCTAGCAGCTAAGTTCGCCTTTCTTCAGAAGCAGGTTGCGTGTACTCTTTGCTGGCTTGAGAACGGATTCACCTTCATTCACTTCCGGAAGGCAAATGAACGGCATTCCCCTAGCAGATACTCGCAGTCGGACAGCTGGCACGCCACACCACGCTCTGGTAGACCAGACGCCACACCGCAATGTTACCAACCATGTCAGCTCGTGTTCAGATTCGGTAGTTACGATCGCGACTGCTTATTGGCAAACAACGCTTTATGCGTGTAGCTTGTTGTTGATGTGTGCCTGTTTGGCCCTTCCGTTTGACGTTTCATTGGCCCAGCTCTTTGAAGCGGAAATCACTCCGGGTGAACTGCGAGCGATCTTTTCTCGTGCCGAGTTTTTCGGACATGCGTATGGAGTGATCGGGATTGCGGTCACCATCTGGATTCTGGACCCGCAACGCCGTGCCAGAATCGGGCAATTCGTCCTTGCTGCCCTGGGCGCCGGCTTGGCAGCGGACGGAATCAAATTGTTGGTGTGGCGAATTCGCCCTTGTCATTCGAACTGGAATGTCGACGATGGTTCGATATCGATGGCGTTTTTCCATTACCAAAGTGGCGAATGGGATTCCCTGTTGGAAAGCGCCAATCATTCGTTTCCTTCGGCCCATACGGCAGTCGCCTTTGCTGCGGCTATGGTGTTAGCCAAATTCTATCCACAGGCACGATCTTGGTTTTGGACTCTAGCTATCTTCGTTTTAATGAATCGAATCGACGGCGGCGCACACTATTTAAGCGACGTTTTCTGTGGTGGGGTCGTTGGACTGGTTGCCGCAACAGCCGTGCTCCGCTCCCGAGCATATTGGCGAATTCCCAATGCCATAAGAATGTTCCGTCCATCACTCGGCCCGGCAGACGCGTAGGCAACTCTTTCGCACAGCGGTCTAGCCGAGATGCGTTGACGCGCGTAGGCTAGAACCACACACAGCTTTCGTAAGTGTGGCTGCCCGTTGCGTGACGCCATGGGCTTCCTGCCATGGACATAGCGCAAGACCGCAAAGCGCCCTCGCTAATACATCAATCTGTGTCGATTTTCCAAATCGATCCTTCGGAAACCTAGGCCGATATCACGGTTACGAAAATGAAAAGTATAGACGTGAAATTGTCGCTCCTGCTAATGGTTAAATTCGCGATCATAGCCGTGGCCCTGTTGGCTGACGGTTCCGTGCAGTTTTCCCACGCACAAGAAGATCCCGAACTGGTCGATCAAATTCGCGGCGAACAAGTTGACGAACGGCTGAAGCAAATTGACGAAAATGTCCAGCTTTCAGACGAAGAAAAGCAAGCCGCCAAAGATACGCTGCAACAAGCCAAAAGCGAATTGGAACAGATTAGCACTTGGCAGGCATCCGCAAAAAAATTCAAAGATTCAGCCAAGACACTGGACAGCGACCTCAAGAGCGTTAAGCAATCGCTCGGTGACCTACCCGAAACTCACCAACAGACTCCAGCCGATACAGCGTCTCTGCAGAACCTGGAACTGCAAGACCTAGAAGTGCGTCTGTCGGAAGCCGAGGCGGCACTCAACACCAAAGCCGAGGCCAGGAACAAATGGGAGGCCGAACCCAAACGCCGTGCGGCTCGTCTCACAACCATCCAGGAAACGCTGTCCGCGTACGAAAAGGAACTTGGCGAGATTCAAACAGAACTGGCCGGTACGCCTGCCGACGAAACGTTAACTTCGCAAACTCGGCGAATGTGGCTGCGCGCTCGATCACAACTTCTTACGGCCGCAATTGATTCGCTAAAAGTCGAACGCGAATACCTGGAACTCCCACAAAGTCGCGAACTCATCGAGGCCAATCGGACACTTGCGCAGCGCGAATTTGCCATTGCGGAAAGTGAAGCCAAACCGCTTCGCATCATTGTAGATCAACGCCGCAGCGCCGACGCACGCTATCAACTGCGGCAAGCAGAAGCGGCCGCTGAAAAAGCGCCTCCAGAATTGGAAGACTTAGCCAAGTACGTGTCAGTACTTGCCAATGAGCGAGTGGATCTTTCCAACGATCTGGCTTCGACACGGCAAAAAGTTGCCACCGAAACAGAAAAGCTAGACGGACTGCGGACCGAATTTGATCGAGCGCAACGGCGAGTCGATGCGGTTGGACTTTCACAACAAAGTGGTCAACTTCTTCGACAACAACGAGCCCTACTGCCGGACTCGCGAGCCTATCGGAGAAGAATTCGCGAGCGACAAGTTGATTTGGGCGAAGCGAACTTTCAACTTTACGAATATCAAGATCAGCAATGGGATCTTTCCGATTTGCAAGACGAATTGACCGCGTTTTCCAGTAATCAGCAAGAGGCAGCCAAGCGTCTACTGACGAATCAACGTCAGATCATCGACGACCTTGCCAATGATGCAGAAAAATACATGACGGAACTTCTGAAGTTGGATGACATTGAAAACGATGTCGTTACCACCACCGAAGAATACAAAGACTTCATTGATCAACGAGTGCTGTGGATTCGCAGTGGCTTCACGTTGCACCTTCGCGATCTAGCCACTGCTGCAGACGCCTTTCAATGGCTACTAGCCGCCCCGAATTGGCAGCAGTTGGCCGACGAACTGCTTCGTGACGTTCGAAAGAATCCACTATTCATTGGGCTGTCCGTCTTGGCATTTTCATGCCTCTTGTATCTGCAGAAACCCATGCGACGAACGATCACTTCCATTGGCGAGATGGTCATTCGTCGAGGATTCAGCCGCTTTCTTCCCACGATCCGCGTTTTTGTTTTAACCCTGATCATATCGTTGTTCTGGCCGGCGGTATTCGCCGTGTTTGCCTGGAGGATTTCATCCACGCTGTCCGCCTCTGATTTTGTTAGATGTGTCGCGGCAGGCCTGGGCGCTGTAGCGTACGCCTGGTTTCCCCTTGAGTTTCTGAGGCAGTCATGCCGTCACTTCGGCCTAGCAGAATCCCATTTCGATTGGCCTCGTCCTCTGCTTCGCACCGTGCGCCGACAACTAGCAGCGCTGTTGGTTATAGGGTTGCCACTCCTGTTTCTCAGCGAAGTCTTACATGCTGACACCGCCAATCCAATGCGAGCGAACTCGCTAGGACGCATCTCGTTCATCCTGATCATGCTGCTCACTTCGTACATTCTGGACCGAATACTGCGAAGTTCAAATGGAGTTGCTCAACAAGTCTTAATCCATGCCCACAATCGTTGGTTAGTCCGCTTGCGGTATGTCATTGTTTTGCTGCTCGCCGCAACGCCTCTGGTCTTAGCAGGCCTAGCCGCCATCGGCTTCCTGGAAACGACACAAACGCTGGCGAAAAGCATCTTCGAGACAGGGTGTCTCTTTGTTGGCATGCAGATGTTACGAGCCACCGTAAATCGTTGGGTCTTGATGCGAAGACGACGTCTAGCATTCGAACAAGCCGTTCAAAGACGAGCTGCCATTGCGGCGACTTCTTCAGCGGAAGGAGCACCGCTGGTCACCGAAGCAGACGAAATCGACGTGAGTGGTGTCAGCCAACAAACGTCCAAGATCTTGGGGACGCTGATTGTCGTGGTGGCCTTGTTCGTGTTGCTTTCCGTCATCTGGGTTGACGTCATCCCAGCGCTAAACTATCTCAAAGAAGTGCCCGTCCCCGGACTAAGCAGCATTAGCGTGGCATCCGCACTGCTGGCCGTTGCCATCTTGGCGGTCACCTACGTAGCCGCCACCAACGTTCCCGGCTTGCTGGAACTCAGCTTGCTCCAATACTTGCCTGTTGACGCGGGCGCCCGTTATGCCACCACCACGTTGTGCCGCTATTCGATTGCCATTCTTGGAATTACTTTGGCAGGCAACGCACTGGAAATTACCTGGGCTTCCATTCAGTGGCTTGTCGCCGCCATGGGTATCGGCCTCGGTTTTGGCCTGCAAGAGATCTTTGCCAATTTCATTTCGGGTCTGATTCTGCTGTTCGAACGGCCTATTCGAGTTGGAGATATCATCACCTTGGGCGACACGACCGGCACGGTCACGAAGATTCGCATGCGAGCGACCACGATTACCGATTGGGATCGAAAAGAGTTCGTCGTTCCCAACAAAGATTTGGTCACCGGCCGACTTCTGAACTGGACATTAACCGATCCCATCAACCGAATTGTTATTAAAGTCGGCGTTGCCTACGGCACAAACACTCGGCAAGCCTTAGACACGCTGTTGGAGGTGGCAAAGACACACCCTTGATCCTTGACGATCCAGCCCCTATCGCATCGTTTGAATCTTTTGGCGATAGCACGTTGGATCTTGTGCTGCGATGCTATCTTCCCGACCTGGAAAATCGCCTGACGACGATTACCGACCTACACCGAGCCATAGACGAACAATTCAACAAGGCCGGCATCGAAATCGCTTTTCCTCAACAGGACATTCACATTCGAACTGTGGAAGACAAGATTCGCTGGTCCAACGAATAGCCCGACAGCGTTTGCACCTCATCGATGCCACGATTCGCTTTGCACAGCAACCAAACAAAGCCCGAAGCGTCCGTTTTGAAGTTGCGCACTCGCATTTCTTGGCGAAATCTCCTAGCCCGAAGCGTCAGCGAGGGACTTCAATCTCCTAGCCCGAAGCGTCAGCGAGGGACTTCAATCTCCTAGCCCGAAGCGTCAGCGAGGGACTTCAATCTCCTAGCCCGAAGCGTCAGCGAGGGACTTCAATCTCCTAGCCCGAAGCGTCAGCGAGGGACTTCAATCTCCTAGCCCGAAGCGTCAGCGAGGGACTTCAATCTCCTAGCCCGAAGCGTCAGCGAGGGACTTCAGACGAGCTCAATTTTCCCTCACTTACGTTTCGGGCTAAGAAGACAAAACGCAACTTCAAAAAACGGTGGACGCGGATGCGTGCCTAGCCAGTTAAACCGCCGAACAACGGTGTGGAAAGATAACGTTCGCCCAGGCTGCACATTATGGTAACAATGCGTTTTCCTTTGAATTCAGGTCTGGCTGCTATTTGAGCCGCTGCGCAAATATTTGCACCACTGCTAATGCCCGCCATAATGCCTTCTTCTTTGGCGAGCCTCTTCCCCCATTCAAAAGCCTCTTCGTCATCAACGGTAACGACTTCATCTACCAGCGAGGTGTCTAAGTTCTTTGGAATGAAACCCGCGCCGATGCCTTGAATTCGGTGCTTTCCAGGAGCGCCACCACCGATTACGGGCGAACTAGCCGGCTCGACGGCAATCGTCTTGAAGTTTGGATTCTTTGACTTGATAAATCGACTCACACCGGTAATCGTCCCACCAGTCCCCACGCCCGCGACAATCGCGTCAATGTTCTGTCCGGAATCTTCCCAGATTTCAGGGCCGGTGGTCGCTTCATGAACCGCCGGATTGGCAGGATTTTCAAATTGTTGCGGCATCCATCCGTTCGGCTCCTTTTCCACCAATTCGCCAGCCGCGTTGATTGCGCCTTTCATCCCTTCCGCCGCCGGAGTCAGAACCAAATTCGCTCCCATAGCACGCAACAGAGCTCGACGCTCCAACGACATCGATTCCGGCATCGTCAACGTCAAACGATATCCTTTGGCGGCGCACACAAAGGCCAAGGCGATACCAGTATTGCCGCTGGTTGGCTCAATGATATGCGAATCGGCGTTGATTATCCCTCGTTTTTCGGCATCTTCGATCATGGCCACGCCGATTCGATCTTTGACACTATTGAGCGGTTGAAAGAATTCGCATTTCGCAAACACGGTCGCATGGTCCGAAGGAACCAGCCGATTAATTCTGATCATCGGCGTATTGCCAATCGTTTCCGTTACTCGATCGAAGGTCGTGCCTCTAGCCATCAAATCATTCCTTCCATAATGCTCAATTAGACACTGAAAAAGCTATGGAGAAGAATAGGCGTTTTCTTGTAGCACGTCAATTTGAGACGGCCCAAACCTGGCCTGAGCGCATAAAAAAAGCGAGGTGCCATTGCTGACACCTCGCCCATTCCAAGTCAGCCGTTACTGACAGTTACACCGTCGGGCCGCTGAAGCCAAGGGTATCGCCGTTGGTGCCATCACCACCATCGAAGTCCGAGAAGACCAGCTTCTTGGTTCCGATGAAGCTGTTATCGTCGATATTGGAATCGATTTCAAACTGAGCATCCAAACGTTGATTTTGGCTCAAACCGCCAACTTCCTTCTGAGCAGCAACATTCCAAGGCAAGTCGCCCTTGAATTCCAGAACGTCAACTACAAAGTAGTCACGCCATGCCGGACCACCAGTTGCAAAGAAGTCTTCAATCGCACCGATGCTCTTGTCGTAATTCAATCGAAGCGTATCGGTTTTAAGATCAACACCTGCTTCCAGGTAGTCACTTCCGAGACCACCATCCAACAGATCTTCGCCGGCTCCGCCTTCTAGACGGTCAATGCCTTCTTCGCCGAACAACTGATCGTCGCCGCCGTCACCGACCAAAACGTCATTGCCAGGACCACCTAGCAGAATGTCGTTGCCAGCTTTACCGCCGACCCAGTCGTCGCCGTCTTCACCATCAACGGTGTCATTTCCATCTTCGCCGTTCAATGCGTCGTCACCGCCGCCACCGCGAATGTTGTCGTCGCCGCCGCCGCCCCAAATCTTGTTAGCAACGCCGTCGCCAACAAGATAGTCGTTGTGGTTGCTGCCACGGAGGTTTTCAACGCCGTTGATGGCGTCTTTACCACCAGCACCGTCGTTGTTGTCATTGGGGTTGTCGCCATCGGTGGACAAGTAAATTGTCACACCCGAACCGGCGTCAGAGTAATCGACTTGGTCTTCACCGGCACCACCGTTGATGACGTCCTTGGCACCATCACTGTTACCCTGGAACAAGTCGTTGCCGTCGCCACCATTCAGATTATCGGCACCTGCACCACCGTTCAGCGTGTCGTTACCAACACCGCCGTCCAGCGAATCATCCCCATTGCCGCCGTTCAACTTGTCGTTGCCGTCGGCACCGGTGATGGTGTCGTTACCGTCTTGACCGTTCAGCGTATCGTCGCCCGATCCACCGTCGATGATGTCTTTGCCGTCACCACCATTAACTAGGTCGTTTCCAGCACTGCCTTTCAGCGTGTCATCACCTGACGAACCAGTCAGCGTGTCGTTTCCGCCCAAGCCATCAACGTTGACCGGACCGCTGTTTGTGCTTCCGTCCAAGTTGTCGGCATTGTTCGTACCGGTAACGTTGCGGAAGTTGGTGATGTCGTAGTCAACGCCAGGCGAATCAGGATTGAACGCCAAAGTGTTGGTACCCGAACCACCATCAATGTGTGGAGTAAACTCGAAGTTTACAATCGGACCACCAATCGTCACGGGGATCGTGTCGTAAACGTCGACATTGATCACGGTGTCATTGTTTCGGTCAGCTGCCGAAGTCATGTCACTTCCACCGTCATAGGTGTCGCGGCTAAGAGTACCGCCAATCAGCGTATCACGGTCAGTCGTACCATCGGGATTTGAAACTGGAAGTCCCAGATCAGATCGTCCGTCACCGAACAGGTAGGTCTGTTCGAACTGCTTCAGGCCAACTGCGTTGATCGTGTCATTACCGCGAAGCCCGTAAACTTCGAAGCCCAAGAAATTGGTACCGTTGGCTGCAGCGTCTGCTTCCAACGCGTCGACATCGAATGCAGCTTGAATTCGACCACCAGGGACGTCAATGTTGGAAATCTCGACCAACACGTGACCGTCGAATCCCGTTCCATCCAACGACATCAACGTGATGGTATCGTCATCGTTTTCTCCGATCGCTCGGACGACGAATCCGTCTGTCGTGGCAACAACACCCAAGAACGCCGAAGACGTCAGGGGCAACTTCGATTCAAGCGACTCCACACCAAGCCTCTTAGATCCCGAACTCTTAGAATTTTTTGATCGCTTCATGTCTGTAACCTCAACTGAAAATGGAATTCTTCGCGATTCGCTGTGCGCTTCGTCACATGAAAATCACACCGCAGCGAAATCGCCTGTCAAAGTGGCCCCAGCCAAAACTTGGATGGAAAAACACACTCTAAGGGGGAGTTATACTAGATTTCGGTAACGGATCAAGCTTCCGTATCCCTAAACTCGAAAAAAAGTGGATTCTTTATATACGACTAGAAAAACTTGGCAATTTAGGTTGGCGCCGAATGTCAAGACTTCTTTGTCCATGCTAATGAATCCGACGCTATTTTGTAACGTTTTCGAAATACGAAACCAACTTTGGATACGTGACTTCAACGTCGTATATGTCAAGGATCGTTTGCCGAGCAAGTTTGCGGAGCTGAACGTTTAGCGACTGATTTTCCAAAACTTCTACCGCCGCAGACACGAATTGATCCGTATCAAAGAAATCGGCCAGCATGCCGTTTTCACCATGCTGAATGACCTCCTGCACCGGCTCCGTGTCCGACGCCACAATGGGACAGCCACAGGCCATGGCGTTCAAGAGGGACCAACTGAGCACAAAAGGAACCGTGAAGTACAAATGGAGGTCGCTCATTCCCAGCACTTTTACCAACGAATCTGCGGGAAGCGTGCCTGTGAATATGAACTTGTCCAGGTCATACGTGTCCTGCGAAAAAACGTGCTCTCGATACGTTCTGGCGGCAATTTTAGATTCGTCACCGCTATAGCAAATTCGATCCGAGCCCACGCACACAAAGACGACGTCGTCTCGAAGCTGGTAGATTCGCTTCGCAACGTCCATGAACCGATCAAATCCACGCATCGATTCAAATCCTCGAGACACATACGTCACTACCTGCACATCATCCGGAATGATACGGTCACCGATTTGCCGTTTCACCGGCCGGGATTCCAGCGGCTTCCATTTCTGCGTATCAATTCCGTCAAAGATGACTTCAATCTTCTGCTGATATTCCGACGGAAACAGACTTTTCTGCCACTTTGTTGGCGAATACCCGGCAGCACATGTATGAAGATCCCAAAGCAACATGGCGTTTCTGGCTCGGGCTCGGCGAAACACCTGCGGCGGTGGATTCTCTTCCGGACGAAAGTCAATATCCGAATTCTTAGTGTGGTAAAAGAATTCGAAATAGTTGACGATGGGACAGTCATACAATTCGGGCAGAAAAGACGTGGAACCAAATCCAGAATGACCGACTACCAAGTCGGGCTTCATGTCCGGTCGGTTTCTTAACGCTTCAAAGACACCTTCGCTGTTCCAAACGAAGTTTTCGAACGAACGACTGCAAAAGTTGTTCTCCTTTCTGGCTCCTCCAGCCACCTTGTATTCGATCCGCTCGACACCATCGACCATGGCCGAAGGATGTTCGGTCACAAACGAACAACGATGCCCATCCTGCACCATGCGTTTGGCAATATGACCAAACTGAGCCGGAAAATTCTTGTGAACAAACAACACATGCATTCTGCTAACCTTCATAAAAAAAATCGGGCATAGCGAATCATTCGCATGCCCGATTGTGCTCAACTGTCGTAAGGGAACGAACTACATCCAGATTTGGTCAGTCACAACGTCTTCCGCATCGTCGTTCGCCCAAAAATCGTCCGTCGATTTCGCTCGCTGATTCAACTCCAGCGATTGATCAAACAGCACGGCTTGTCGAATATCAGTACCGACCGACACGGTGGTAGCGGTATCCAAAGCCACGTCCGAAACCGCCGCGGCGGTATACGTGTTCGCTTGGAACGCGAAGACAAGGTCACTGGTGTTGAAGTCTCCATCCCCATTCCAATCACCTTCAATCCACGTCGAATTCCCTGCAACGGTATCTTCATATTCGCCGATCTGGAAGATAGTTACCAAGTCGGACGTATTAAAGATGCCGTCCAAATTCGAATCCCCGATGAGCGCCACTAGTACCTGCTGACTGTAGGCTCCACCGGCATTTCCACTGCCATCCCCATCCAATACGTTTCCGGCACCGTCCGCGATGGCACCATTGGGAAGCGTCACGTTGTAGAACCCAGTTGGGAAGTTAATTCCAGAAAGATTCCAACGTGCGGTCCGAGTGTTAGCGTCCCATGTCACCGTTGCAGACGACGTGTCCACGGCCGCTCCTCCGCCCGCTGGTGTAATCACCAAATCGCTTGCCGCCAGCGAACCAGAAACATCTTCCGAGAACGTAATTGAAACGGAAGTCAGCGTGTTGAAGCGGTCATTACCGTCATTTCGCACGAAGTTGGTCACCACCGGAGGCGTTGTGTCACCCGCATTCTGTACCGTTACGGTGAACGTCGTAGCTGTGGAAACTGTTCCGTCCGAAACCGTAACCGTAATGTCCGATTGCCCGACGCTTTCGCCCGAAACAATCTGCAGCGTTCGATTGGCACCGGTGCCGCTGAGCGTCAAGTTGCCAGCAGGGATGACGTTCTGGTTGGACGAAGTGGCCGTCACCAGCAACGCACCCGACGCGGTCTCAATATCTCCCACCACGACCGGCACCGTCCATGTGGCATTCTTGCCAATCGTCTGATTGGCAATGGCCGAGATCGATGGCGGGTCATTGATATTGACGACGTTCACGGTGAACGTCTCCGTGGTTGATGACTGGCCGTCCGACGCGGTCACCGAAATCACTGCCGAACCAAACGCGTTGGCCACCGGCGTCACCACGATTGTGCGTTTGGCACCCGAACCAGAAATCACGATATCGCCATTGGCAATCACACTTTGATTGGACGAAGTGGCCGTCAACGTCAGTGCGTTCACATCCGTATCAGCATCGGAGAGACCAACTGTGATGTCACCCGATGAAGTGTCTTCATTAATGGTCTGGTCTGCAATGTCCGCAATCACCGGAGCATCACTGACGGGATTGAACGAAACCGTGAAGTTGCGTTCGGAAGTAGCTTGGCCATCGGTTGCCGTCAGCGTTATGACCGCAGACCCCGTTCCATTCGGAGCAGGACTGATCGTCAGCGTCCGGTTTTCGCCAGTGCCACCAATGACGATGCTGGAATTGGGAACCAACGCCAGATTATTCGACGACGCGGTGAGGACAACATTGCCAATCGGCGAATCGACATCGGATACCGTAAACGGAATCGGGCCCAATGTCGTGTCTTCAACACCTGTCTGATTCGCGATAGCGGAAATCGCCGGAGCATCGTTCACAGGCGTGACGGATACTTCAAATGTGCGAGACGATGTCGATAAACCGTCGCTTACAGTCAACGTCACCACCGCAGGGCCACCTGTTTGATTCGCTCCTGGCGTAATTACCAAAGTGCGTTCCGAACCAGTTCCACTTAACACCAATCCGGATGGCGGCAGCAACGTCATATCGGACGAAGAAGCCGTCACCGTCAAGTTGGAAGCCTGTGTCTCGGCGTCCCCTACCGAAAACAATATCGGATTGGAGGGCGTATCTTCCGTCAAGACTTGGTTTGCCACGCCGGTAATCGACGGACGATCATTGACCGACGTCACGTTCAGCGTAAAGGTGCGAGTGGCCGTTTGCCCATTTTGATCTGCCACGGTCAGCGTAATGGTAGACGAACCCGATGCATTTGACGCGGGGACAACGGTCAGTGTTCGATTCGCACCGGTGCCACCGATTGTAATTCCAGACGAAGGCGCCACTTCTTGATTCGAAGAGGAAACCGTGAGCACCAATTGGTCTGCCGGCGTTTCCGCATCGCCAATGGTTACCGCAATTGGTCCCAACACGGTGTCTTCGTCAATCGTACGATTGGACAATGCCGAAATCGTCGGAGCGTCCTGGACGGGCGTCACTGTTACCTTGAACGTTTCCGATGCAGTTGATGAACCATCACTGACCGTCACCGTAATCGTGGCCTGGCCAACGGCATCAGCTGCCGGAGCAACGGTGACGGTTCGGTTGGCTCCTGTACCACCAATCTGAATATTTCCGACCGGGATCACGCCAACATTATCTGAAGTCGCGGTTACCGTCAGATCACCGATGGGCGTATCAGTGTCACCAATCGTAAAGGCGATCGCACTGGACGACGTATCTTCGGCCAACGTAATGTCAGCAATGGCTGAAATCGTCGGTGGGATTTGTGCCGGAGTTACTGTAAGGACAAACGTTTCGCTGGCACTACCGCCATTACCATCGGCCACGGTGACGGTAATGGTTGCCGAGCCCGTTTGACCAGCAATCGGAGTGGCGACCAACTGACGGCTGGCGCCCGATCCTGACAGTACCAAATTGGCGTTCGAAACAAGCGTCTGATTGTCCGACACCGCCGTCACTGTCAGGCTACTGGCTGCCGACTCCAAGTCACCGATGGTGAAGGAAATAGGCGACGTTGCCGTTCCATCTGCGGTCTGCCGATCCGCGATAGCCGAAATGGTCGGAATGTCGTTCACGGCCGTCACGGTCACAGTGAAAGTTTCGGTAGACGACAGGCTGCCGTCACTGACCGTGAGCGTAATTTCAGCGGAACCATTTGCGTTTGCCACGGGGGTAATGGTCACCGTTCGATTCGCACCTGCACCGCCGATAGCAATTCCGCTGTTGGCGACAACTGCCGCATTGCTGGAACTTCCCGTTACCGTCAAGTTAGTCAATGGAGTATCTGTATCGGCTACGGTAAACGAAATTGCAGACGAAGCGGTATCTTCATTGATGGTCAAATCGCTAATCGCCGAAATCGTCGGAGCATCATTGACATTGCCTACCGTCAAAACGAACTGTTCCGTCGTCGCTCCGCCGTTACCGTCGGTCACCGTAATCGAAATCGTAGCCTGTCCGGTTTGATTGGCTGCCGGAGTGACCGTGACGGTTCGATTCGCGCCACTTCCACCTAGCACAATATTGGCGTCAGGCACCAAAGTCGTGTTGCTAGACGCTTTCGTGATTGTCAAATTTCCTACCGCGGTTTCCACGTCACCAATTGTAAAGGCAATCGGTCCCACCGACGTTTCTTCGTCCGTGGTTTGGTCGGCAATGGCGGAAACGGTCGGCAGATCGTTAACAGCCTCGACCGTAACATCGAAACTTGTTTGGCTGGTCTTGTTGGCGTCGTCCGTAACGGTCAACGTAACGGTAGTGGTCCCGGAGGCATTGCCAACCGGTGTCAGTGTGATAGTCCGATCGGCCCCCGTTCCCGAAATCACGATACCACTGGCTGGAATTACCGCTTCGTTACTGGACGCGAATGTCACCACCAGTTGGTCCGCCGGCGTATCGATATCGCCAACGGTAAACGCGATCGGTCCAATCACCGTGTCTTCCGGTGACGTCACGTCGGCAAGGGACGAAATGGTCGGTGGATCGCCAACGCCCTGAACGTTCACTTGGAACGATTCCACCGTGACTCCACCGTTGGGATCCGAAACCGTAACGGAGACAACAGCAGTTCCTACTTGGTTGGAAGCAGGTGTTACGTTGATGGTTCGATTCGCGCCGCTGCCACCCAAAACAATTCCCGACGCAGGAATCAACGTCGCATTGCTGGACGCCGCCGAAACCGTCAATTGCGAAACATTCGACTCGACATCCGAGATAGTAAAGGCCAGGGCTCCGGTCGAACTATCCTCGGGAATTGTCTGATCGGCGATAGCGGAAACACCAGGAGCGTCATTGATCGGATCGACCGACACCGCAAACGATTCCACAACGTCCGTGGTTCCATCCGAGACGGTGACTACAATCGAAGCATTTCCGAATGCGTTCGCTTCCGGAGTCAATTGCACCGTACGCGATTGTCCCGAACCACCGAATTCAATATTGGCTACGGTAAACAGACCGAGATTGTCCGAAGTGGCCGAAAGCACCAAATTCTCCAACGGCGTATCAATATCCGTAACCGTGAATGCGATGGGCCCCACAACTTCATCTTCGGGCGAATCGATATCTTGGATCGGAGTGATCGTGGGAGCATCATCCACCGCATTTACGGTCAACAGGAATGCCTCTGCAGTTTGACCGCCATTTCCATCGGTGACTTGCAATGTAATAGTTGCCGAACCATTTTGGTTGGCCAACGGCGTTGCCGTCAAAGTCAGATTAGGACGAGTCCCAGCGATGACCAGATTTGCGTTGGGAATCAACGCTTGATTGTCCGAAGTCACCGACAAAGTCAAATTGCCGACAGGTGTTTCCGCGTCGCTAATCGTAAACGGAATGGCTGCCGTGGCGTTGTCTTCGTTGACGGTCACATCTGCGATGGCCGAAATGGTTGGCACGTCATTCACCGCCGCAACCGTGACAACGAATTGTTCGGTGGCCGAATTCGTGCCGTCGGAAACGGTAACCGAAATTGTGGACGCCCCCGAAGCATTGGCCACCGGCGTCACTTTGATCGTTCGATTCGCTCCAGAACCTCCTAGCACCATTCCCGCAGGAGCCACCACCGAGGTGTTGCTGGATGTGGCAGTAACTGTCAAATTTGCCAAGGGCGTGTCATCATCACCGATAGTGAACGGTATGTCGGCAGTCGCTTGATCTTCGTTTACCGTCACATCGGCAATGGCAGAAATGGTCGGAACATCAGCCACTTCCGTAACCGTTACAACAAATGTCTCGATCGAGGTTCCGCCGTTTCCATCGGAAGCGGTTACGGTGATCGTCGCGGACCCGGACCGTTGCGCCGCAGGAGTAATGCTGATCGTTCGGTTGGCACCACTGCCACCTAGGACAATCCCGCTGAGCGGAATCAACGTAACATCATTACTGGTAGCCGTAATACTCAACGCATTGGATGCCGTTTCTACGTCCGTGACGGTAAAGGCAATCGCGCCGGTCGAACCGTCCTCGGCAATGGTCCGATCCGCGATCGGTGAAATGACAGGCAAATCATTGACCGAAGTCACCGTAACGGCAAAGACTTCCGTTGTCGTATCCTCACCATCTGTCAGTGTCACCGTCACATCAAACGGACCACCGTGCTGATTGGCTGCTGGAGTGAGTGTCAGTGTTCGATTCGCACCCGAGCCACCGACCACAATTCCCGCTTGAGGAAGAATGGTGGTATTTCCAGAGGTTACCGTCAACGTGAGATCTCCGATGGGAGTGTTCGCGTCGCCAATCGTAAACCCAATGGCGGCAGACGAAGTATCTTCTGCTAAGGTCTGGTCGGCGATCGGCGAAATGGTTGGCGCACCGGCAGCCACGTTCACCTGGAATGTTCTGAGCGTATTGTTAATGCCATCGCTCACCAGAATGGAAATCACAACCGGACCGCCAATTTGTCCTGCCGCTGGAGTGATCAACAAAGACCGGTCGTTGCCAGTTCCCTGTAGCGTCAAATTGGCATCGGGAATGATGTCTTGGTTGCTGGAAAATGCCGAGACAAACAGCAGTGATGGCTGAGTCATATCATCGCTGACCGTAAACGCCACTGCGTTGTTCGTCGTGTCGGCAAAAATCGTCTGATTGGCAATCGTTGACACAATCGGGGCATCGTTGTCGCCTTCTATCGTCACCACAAACGACTCCGTGGCAACTCCACCAGCTCCATCGTCCACCCGGACCGTAATCGTGGAAGCACCGCTCTGGGACAGTGCTGGAGTCAGCGAAATCGTACGATTGGCTCCTGATCCGCCAAACGTGATATTGCCGGGCGGAATCAACGAGATATTCGTGGAAGTAGCCGAAAGAGAAAGCGAGCTCAGCGGAGTATCAATGTCGCCAATCGTAAACGAAATCGGCGGAATCGTCATATCTTCGAATGTGTTCTGGTTGGCAATCGAAGAAATGGTCGGCGGATCGTTTGCCGGCAAGATATCGACGTTGAAAACGCGATTCGTCGAAAGAGTTCCATCGGAAACCGTCAGGGTAATTTCTACCGGACCGCCGCTTTGGTTTGGTGCCGACAACAGTGTTACCGTGCGGTTGGCGCCGCTGCCGTTGAGCACAATATTGCCATTTGGAATGAGTGCTTGATTGCTGGACGAAGCAGTCAAGGTAAGCGAATTGAGCGGCGAATCTTCGTCATCTACAATTACGGGAATTGTTTTCGGAGTGTCTTCCGTGATGATTTGATCGTCAATCGGTGCAATGATCGGCGCGTCATTGACCGGGACCACGGTCACCACGAAAATTTCGCTGGACATGCCGCCATTTTCATCCTTCACAGTCACGCTGATTGTTGAAGTTCCAATGCCATTTGGAACAGGCGTAACACGAATGGTCCTGTTGCCAGCCAAGCCGCCCAACGTGATGTTTTCATTTGGAATCAGAGCCGTGTTGGACGACGTTGCCGTCACAATGAGCTCGGAAGACGGAGTTTCACCGTCGCTAACCGTGAAGCCAATATTCGTGCTGCTGGTCGATTCGGGAATTTCAATATCGGAAATACTGGAGATCGTCGGCAGGCCATTCGTCAAAAAGACCGCCACGGGGAATTCTTCGCTATCCTGGTTTCCCTGTGGATCGGTAACGGTAATCGTGACATCCACAAAACCAAAGCCGCCAGGCGATGTCATTTCCAGTGTTCGATTTGCTCCTGTTCCCGAAAAGACAAAATTGGCCGACGGCAACAAGAAGTTGTCGCTGGAAGTGGCAGACAATGTCAATTGAGAAAGCGGTGTGTCGCTATCCGACACGGTGAAATCAACAAACGTTGTTCCAGAAACGTAACCCAGAACCAAGGGGATGTCGGAAATTGCGGGAGGCGCTGTCGTCGAAAGGCTTAGCGAATAACTTGGGTGCTCCTGATTGTTTGCCTCTTCCACTTTAATGAAGTACTGCTGTCCCTGAGTCACGTTAATCGTGATCTCTTCGTTGTTGGTCAGCGAGGACGACGAAGCAATCGTGGTGCCATTGGTATCCAAGACGGACATGTCTAGATTACCGTTCGAATGCAAGAACGTGGCGTCAACGTTGAGTTCACCGGTGACCGGCGACGTCCAACGGAAATAGTCTTTGTCGGTAAACTTATCGATATTCAGGTTGGAAATGGTGGTACTGGCAACCGAACCAAGATTATGCGCGGTGCCGAGTGTGTCATTTCTTGTAGGTGATTCGGCTACGTCTGGCAGGATGAGCTGAATATTGAGCGAATAATTCGTATTGAGGAAGCCCGTAAACTCCTTTACGCGGAAATAGACTTCCTCGTTTTGCGCGACGTCAATGGAAACGCGTTCATTGTCCGTCAGCGTCACCGAAGCATCCACCGGAATCACCGTGTTGGACGAACGATACAAGAGCAAATCCAAATCCCCTTGCGAATGCGTAAACAACGCGTCTACTCGAAGCGTTCCTGCTTGAGGTGCCGTCCAACGATACCAGTCCACGTCCGCTACCGGATCAATGGACAAAGAACCGATGGTTTGATTGGCGCTGCCGAGATTGGAGGCCTGGGACGCAAAATTGTTGGGTTCAAACGCGTCCACCGCCAACAATCGCTTGTCTTCCAAGCACTCAATATCGCGGCTTCGCAATGGGTTGCGTCGAGTTTTCGTGTTCAATTTTTTGTTTTGTCGTTTTGATTTAGACATGTGCATTTCTTCTCTGCGGTTGGAAATCGGGAATGCAGTTCACCTTGGCTCGCATTTTACTGCTAATGGCGGATGTTTCAACGATTAGGCGGGTGAAAGACTCTGCGAATTTTGCGTTACGTTGCGGGAAAAAACAGGTTGTACGATTAAACGGTCTGAACATGCTGAATTCAACTATTTTGATATCCGCCGTCGTGGAACGCGATGACAAGATCACTTGACGAAAACTCCCCGTCACAGTTCCAATCACCCGTGCTCCAGAATGAATTCATCAAAACAGCGTCTTCGTACTGTCCGGCTTGAAAAACAGCGACTAAATCAGACGAATCAAACTTTCCGTCCAAGTTCACGTCGCCGACGGGCGACTCCAAAATAGCCGCCAATAAAAATTCGAAATCTTGATCATCAAACGATCCGTCCTGGTTCAGATCCCAGGATTCGACAGTTGTTGACGACAAAGCTAGGCAGATTTGATCGACATCCCGAATATCCAGAACGACGTCCAGAGTCACGTCACCAAGCAATCTCCGGGGCACGAATTGGAAGCCCATGTCCGCCAGCGAATCGTCCGGATCAACACGACTGGAAGGATTGCCCCGGTTGATACCAACCGAATCTTCCGTCAACCGAAAATCGTGCTCGTTTAAAGACCGAAACACGACGGGTTGGCGAAGATTACCCTGGTCGCTCCCTTGGTACGGCCATTCCTGATCAAACCAAGAATAATTGACACGAAAATTTACTGGATCGTAATCCGTTTCCAACGGAATATCTGCCTGGATAACGGAATTCTGAACGTCATATTCGACCAGAACATCTGGGTCGGGCGATCCTTTGTCTTCGGCTCGAATTCCAGTTCGTGAACCGGCAATGGTTACGTGATCCACGGTCACAGGAATTACATTCGACCCCGATCCCTTCGCGTTAATGGCAATGTCCGTGTTGACTAACAACATTTCGCTTAACTGGACACTGCCGTTAAAAATACTGAGCCCTTTGTCGGTAATGTCGCGAACGATAAAATCGGTAACGGAAATGTCGGAACCCAGCGTATCGATGCCGTCGTCCTGAGCACCAGCCAAGACTCCGCCAGACAGACGAATTGTTTGTCCATCGGATTGCTCGTGTAAATAGATTCCGTCGTTGTCATCCACGGTCATGTCGTGATGGAACCGGCCGGCCATGTCCACGATCCATGTTTCCTGCACGTCCAAATGTGTGTTCTGGATTTCAGGTCCCATGACCGCTCGGGACAACAATGCATCATGAAATATCGCAGTCCCAGAACTGGCTTGCATAATCTTTCCGTAGATGTCCGTAACACTACTGGATTGCATTTCCAGCATTCCGCTATCTCGCAAGCGAATCGCCGGCCCCGACCCCGTGTGACCTCCACGAGGCGAATTCCCGGCATGCGTAATCACGGTGTGCGAAAACACAGCGTTTCCACCGTTCACGTCAATTTCACCCCACGCACCTGCCATGCTCGTCGAAGTAAACGAAACTGGTTGCTCTTGACTCCCTTCGACAAACAGATTGCCAATGACTTCCAGCTGCGGCGCGAGCACGCCGGATCGAATTGGCTGACTATCCATAATGACGACCGTCCCCGGTTCGATTCGCAACGTCGAGCCGGCCGCAATCACAACATCACCGGTCACTTCGATGATTCCGGACCACACCGCGTTTTCCTCTGAAATTGTGCCGGAAATCTTGGTAGCATTCGCCAAGTCTTCGATCAGTACGTCCGTTTGCTGAATAAGTTCATTCCATTGAACACTCAGCGGCACCGTTTCTTGATCTTCCGGCAATACAACAGCAATGCTTCCTCGTCCATTTACCAGATCAACGTCATACGCTTGGTCCGCGACCAGAAGCCGAGCGGAAGAATTCCAGATATATCGAGGAATGCAATCGGACGCATCACGTAGCGTGACCTGCACCACATACGGCACTCCGGGCACATAGGTGTTTGGCGCCTGCATCTCCAACGATACCGCCGGAGCCTGCAACGCCATGTGCTCGGACCCCAAATTGCACGACAACAACAATCGATTCTCTAGCAGATCAAAACCATAGGAACGTTTTCTTCGCATTTCGATTTTTGCTCGCCGCAGGCCACTTTTCCGGTAATACTCTACGCATTTCGCTCCGGCTCGTCGAATCTCCTATAGCGTCTTCACCACCGATATGTACTCGGGAAAACAGCCATTTCGACACAGCTGATTCCCTCAAAAGAATTTCCTTGACTGGAAACGTGGTCTCAACCACGACGCATTGCCGATACGAAGTCGGTACAATTCGAAAGAAATTTCGTGTCTCGCAGAAAGGAAAAACGATGGCGAATGTAATTCCGCGGACTTCCAACCGTGAACTTCAGTTTGACAACGGTACTGCCATCGGCATGAGTCATCGATGGCACAAAGGGCAGTATTGCTCCATCTTGACCAAGGCTGGAATCGTCGGTTGCGGGATCTACGCGTTGGATACACCAGCCGAATTCGGACAGGCCATTGCCATTGCCAAAGGAACGCCAGAACACCCATTGTGCGAACCCGAGGATCTGTTTGACGCAAAAATCGTTGGCTGCACTCCTCAGGCCGAAGCCTACGGAATCACGTTGGGTATGACGGGAAAAGAAGCCGTCGAACGACTCCTGGCCGCAGAAGCAACGTTAACGGAAGAATAGCAACGTTACTGGCGTTTGAATTTAGCCTGCGTCACAGCGCGACGTCGAGCGATTCTATTCTTCCAAGACAATTAAACTACGCTAAGTCTCGGTCTTCAAACAAGATCAATGCCAACAGCATCGCGATACCGCTGTACAACAAACACAACAAGGCTGACACGCCGATATACGACCAAGGCACTGCAGCCCCTTGTGCCACAGCCGCTTGGATATTGAAGTGATCCAATACGGGCAACACCGTCGCAATCAATTGACCGATAAATACCACAGGTGCAAACTGAACGTCCGAAATGGCAATCAACGGAATTAAATGGCCT
Organism: Pirellulaceae bacterium; assembly: GCA_041399205.1. Taxonomy (GTDB): domain Bacteria; phylum Planctomycetota; class Planctomycetia; order Pirellulales; family Pirellulaceae; genus JAGQOZ01. The sequence goes on from JAWKTK010000019.1 coordinate 117,150, forward strand.
AGCAAATAGATTGTGAAGCAAATGGCAAAATTGGCCATCATTGGTAGCCGAGTAGAAATGGCGACACTAATAGCCACCATGACAATCACTTCCAAGAACGCCAAAACAATCCCGGGAACCGTTTTGACAACTTCAGTCAAAGTAAAGTCCCACATGGGAACTTCCGAGCCCATTTCTCGAGCGTCATAAATCGGCTTATAGGCCACCCAAATCAAAAGCCAAACGCCCAGCACGACAAACATCAACATGACAGTCCACAGGATTCCTGAAAACTTGCCCATAATAAACTGAGCTCGGCTAATCGGCTTTGACATCACCGTCAATGCGGTGCGTCCTTCCACTTCATCAGAAATGGAATTACTGGCCGCCCAAACACCTTGCACAATGGAAAGGATCATGATGCTGGTGAGTCCGGTGATTTTGAACATCTTGATGTCTTCGCCAAAGGTGTTGTACGGCAGAACAACAAACAGCAGAATGAGAAAGATGCCTAAGATCAAGATGATTTGAAACAGAGGCTGAGCCAATTCGGACTTGGTCGTCGCCAAGGCAATCGCGGAAACCTTGGGAAAGAAAACGGCTTGCACCACATAGAGACTAAAAACCGCAATTACACAAAGCGCAGTCAGCGGAATGATCTTCGCTTCCGGAAACGCCGGTCCTGTTGTTATTTCGAACGTCACCTCCGCATCATTGGGCGAAAGATTCATCACGTAAAATCGTTTGACGAATTCGCCTTCAAAGGGAGTTCCTACACTGGACTGCCGCTTCCATTGAAATCCGTCAATCGGGTTAATTTCCACCGGCGGACTGATCGCTTCCTCTTCCGTTGCACCGTCACTTACCAAAACCATCTCGTTGGAACGAACTTCCATCTGTTTCAATTCGTCGCCGCGAAAACCCACCTCCACCGGATGGCGAACGGCTTGATCTTCTTCCACGTCCGTACCGGCGGGAATGGTGGCAGTCACGACTGGACGAGTTCCACCGAACGGCAGACGCACCACCGATTCCAACATGCCCTGAGGATTGGGCGAAAAGAACGCACCGACAACACCAAAGATGCTTAACAACGCCACGATCACCAGCAAGGGAAACAAAACACCTTCACCAATAATGGACGGAATTTCTTTGGCCAACGGGCGTGCAACAACAAATAAACAGCCCCAGGCCAGAAGCAACACGCCCAACCCCAAAGCCAAGCCGGCTGCGATCAGCCAAAGCGGAGTTAACCAAGCAACAAGCCACGGTTCGACAGCAGCAACCAAGAACATGAAAAATTCCTATCTGGGCGACGATACGTTGCGAAACCAATATTGTCCGTTCGATACCATGGTGTCCGTACGCTTTAATTCTGGAAACGGTTTGGGCCTCATTCGTACCCAATGCCGAACGTCGAAAACTCGTGACTGGCGTCCAGCCATTCTTGTTTGATGTCTCGAATCTGGGACCCCATCTCCTGCTTGATTTGGTCCAAGAATCGCTGCAGTTCCAACTTTTCGCCTTCGGCCATCAATTCAACACTACCATCGGAGAGGTTTCTTACCCAGCCGGTCACCGCAAATCCCATAGCAATTCGCCTGGTCGAATACCGAAATCCCACTCCTTGCACGTGCCCAACAAATATGGCTCGTAAACGCAACACGCTTTCCTTCTCCGCAGCAACGTTCAACCGAATCCAAAAGTATACAAAAAGTCGAGCAAAATCACTAGCGTCGGCACGACACGAGCGGCCGGTTGATTAGATTCGCTAACTCACGTAACCAGCCAGGTCAAAACGAGGCGCCAAGTCTCGCTGTATTCGTTCACACGCGCTGCGAACCTGATTCGGATCGCCAAGATCGGCTGCGGACCGCGCAATGGCAACCACCGGGCAGGACGGCTGTTCGCCAAATTCCTGTATTACACCGACATCCAAAATTTTCCCATGAGCGACATCGGCGCCGCCATCTTTTTCCACCGTCAGAAACAACCGGTTTGGAGAAAGCGATCGCAGGTCGGCATCTGGCCATTGCCCATTCACTACAAACCCAACAACGCCGCCCAGCTTGGAATAAGAAACAATGAATTGGTTGATATCTCCGTCAGCATCACACCATTCAACCAGCACCGGCACACCGTGCTGACTGCACGATCGCACAAATTCAAATGAAGGACGTTGCAAATAGACACCCAAATGCAAGTCCGCCAATAGCGGCAAATCAAACGAGCTAGACGAATTCGCTTGTACCGCACGAAACACCCAGCGACGACCATTCAAGAAGAAGCTTTCGTTTCGCACTCCGATACGAACCAATCCGCATTCGAATTGAACCTCCTGTTCGTCGGGCGTCTGAATTTCCACGCGATAAGCCGACGGCATGGGCGTTGACCAGAAACAAGGCTCCAGCACGTTGGCTACCAACGCATTGCGACCGGCATCAAACTGGAAGGCATGAGCCGCCGGAATCGTTCTTGATCCCGGTACGAAGGGCCCCTTGATTCGACCTCGACATTTCGGCAAAACGTCCGCCAGCGCACGGGCGGTTGTTCTGATAAAAACTTCTACTTCCGACGAAGAAGACGGACCTTGAAAAACAAGAAAGTCATCCGCAGACCAAACTGACATTCCGGTACCTTACATTGTGTTTCACAAAATTGGATACCGGATTTTAGGCAGCTACCAACCAGACCGCCATGCGGCTTCTGGCGGATTATGCGCCGGTGCAATTCCCGGTCCGCCGCACGCAAAACATGGCCACTATACCGATCGTCGCCAACAGCACGCTAGAAGGTTCCGGAACGGCAGAAACGGCTCCGCGCGGTCCCGCCTCAAAGCCTTGTCCTTGAAACGCTACCACAAAGTCACCGCTCGTAAAATCCTTGTCGCCGTTCCAATCGCCTTCGGCCCATGTCGAATTACCAGCGATACCGTCTTCATATTCGCCGGCTGTAAAGACCAACACAAAGTCACCGGTATTGAACTGGCCATCCAAGTTCGAATCGCCAAAATACGTATTAGACAACCCTTCGACCCATTCTTGACGATCGGCGTCTGTCACCAATCCGTCGCCATTGACATCGAACGACAAATTATTCGAATTGGCCAACACGGCGGCTGATAGCAAATCAATATCGTCAGCGTCCAACTGCCCATTGCCATTGAAATCACCGTCCACACCAGGAACGTCGTCCTCGCCAATTCCGCCTAAGCCAATCAGACCGATCTGAGCCATCAGAAAATCAGAACTCGGGTCTCGGTTAATCCCCTGAATCGCCAACACGTTATTGCCACCGGGATTGAGCAAATTCGGAAAGTCCTTTAAATCAATCGCAAACACGGCCCCGCCCGCACCACTGGCATTGGTCGATTCGTGATCCAATCCAATGTCTGTGCCATTCGTATCAAACGGAATTGCCTCGGTAGCGTCACCTGTTGGATGAGGATTCGAACTGAATACCATCTGACCGTTGACATAGGCGTAGAAGCCGTCATCGTAATCAATTTCCATACGAAGTTGGTCAAACAGACTGGGGTCATCGACCGAAAATTCGTGACGCAGATAGACTGAAGTGTAACTCCCTTCCATATCATCCAAGAACGTTCCCAACAGTGGCTCCAGACCACCGCCGTCACGTTCGTACCCAAATCCGTCTGAGCCAATGTCCCAGTCACCGTCATCAAATCCAACTTCCGTCCATTCCAATGTACCGTCTGATGGTTCGTCAAATCCCAAGAAATAATTCCAGTCATCTCCGGGTTCAATAAAGTCACCACGCTGAAAGCCGTCAAACAGTCGGAGGCTAAAGCCAACGTCGGACGAGGCGGCCGACGCTTGATGTACTGCTACTGCCAACGTGTGCGTGCCGGCCGAAATTCGATCGATGAAGCGGCCCACCAAGTAACCATCTTCAATGCCGGTTGCGGACGCAAATTCGTCAAAGGCAGCCGGTTCGCCAACCCCAGCAATCTCGCAGCAGTTGAACGAAGTCACTTCATTGCCGTCCAAATAGAACTTGGCACCATCGTCCGTTAGAAACGAAAAACCAACGTTGTCCACCGGTTGATCCAAAGTGAACGTGTGTCGAAAGTAAGTGGTATATCGATTGCCCGATTCCGGCTGTGTCAAGAACGTGCCAACCGGCCTGACAAAGGCAGCATTGCCCGGAGTGAACGCGTTGATATGCACCGAATTGGGATTGCCATCCGCATCGGCATCGCCGTAGGCAAACGGTGCAGCGGACGGACCAGCCCAATCAATGGGACTGCTAGTGTTGTACGTCGGCAAAAACCACGTATCGACAAAGTCACTATCGGTCAACGAAGGATCACCATCAAGACCATCTAAGATCTCCAGGTATTCCCACGACGAACCAAACGGAACGAATGATTCGGCACGCAACCCATTGGGCCACAGTGATAACAACGCCAAACCACACAACAGAACTCGCACGAACTTGGCCATACGAAGAAACCTCGTCAAGGATGCAGCGCAAAGGGCGCATTCTTCCAGCCGAACAATCGGCGAGTTTGGAAAATTTCGAAGGCAGCCACACTTACCCCGCGCAATGCCATCAAAATACGAATGACACTTCTATGCGTCAAGCATTTCGCAATGGAAAACACTTAAATCGCGTCAGACTGACCGTCAGTCAGACGGTCTGGCTGTCAGTCTGTCAGACGAACTCCGAGCGATTGGCGTTCTGTCCGCTTCGGCAGCGGATGTAAACGGTCCTGACAGATGATGGTCCAGCGGCGAAGTCGATGACGATGCCCCGGGGCGGTGATATTCGTCTGCTTCGATTCGCATGAAGGGAAAATCAGGCGACACTCGGTCATGAGATCCGGCCGAACGCTGCCTTGCCGCCGAAATGGACGCACGCAATTGCTCCAAATAATCATCCATCATCCACGACCAACGTCGCCCGACTGCTCGAAAGGGTCGAAAGACCTGTTCGCACACAAGCAAGAATCCATAAACCACATCGTCCGCCAACTTGGCGTGCCACGAACGACGACACATTGACCACGGATCATCGTCTTGGCGAATTCGGCGTCGATGTCCCGACCGACGAGGCATCAGGGAATAGATTCGATCCGACCAATGCGAACCAACCAGTTGACGATACAGTTCGTCTTCGTCCTGTTCGTCAATCGTTCGCGCCCGATCGCCGTTGCGGCGACGTCTCCCGTACGATTCGAAGACGCTTTTCAATAACAAGCCAGCAACAATGCCAAACACAAACACAGCACCGACCCATCCGTAAGCCCACAGACGTCTCGACCCGCCCTCGACCCGCTCGACCGTCGAAGCGTGGCCGAACGTTCGCGCACCCTCAGCCACAACCACATCGGCACTCAATCGCTCAGCTTCTACAGACTGACCCGACGCATCTCGGGCCAATACAGATGCGCCACAAACCGCCGTCAGAAGACAAATCCACACAACGTTCGAGATGCTCCCTAAACGTAATCGCTCCATCGTTTGTGCTCCCGAAAACGCGAAGAGGAAGGTTCGCAGAACCGCGTCCGCTCGTACTGGAACGGGCAATTCTTGGGACATGATTAACGCCGTCTAATCAATGCTGCATTTACTGCTAGCGGATTCTGCCACCAACGACGTTCCTTCGCAACCATCGAGCGGTTCTGTAGTGCGACGTTTCCGAAAAAAATCGATATTCATGTACCACAGGCGATCACGCCGGAAACCCAGGAAAACAGCGTCGTTGTTCAAGTTTTTTCCCGCCCAAGTTCACGGATTTTGCCAGACGCTTGGAAAGTAGGAAGGTTCAGGAGATACTGACAGCTTGAACGGACAAGGCAACTGGGAAGAAGGCCAATACATGAAGAAGATACAAAACAGAAACCATCGCCCAGCACGGATCGAACAGCTAGAACATCGTCGCTATCTAGCGGGCGACCTCGTGTTCCATCCGGCCGAACACGAAGCCAATCAGCCGCAATGGCGAATCGTCGGAGGGCGCAATACGACGACAGACGAATATGAAGCGGTCGTGGCGCTGGAATACAACGGCCGACAAATTTGTGGTGGGACTTTGGTGGCGCCAGACACAGTGGTGACCGCCGCGCATTGCGTGGACGAAGGAATCGCCAGTCAGTATCAAGTCATTTCAGGCCGAACCGACTTGCGAACGAATGCAGGTCAAGTGCATCGAGTTACTTCGATGATAACGCATCCGGATTATGATCCTGAATCGCACAACGCTGACATTGCCATCTTGCAACTGGCTAGTTCGTCCACACAGACTCCAGTCAATTATGTTCGCAACAACAATATCGAATTGACAGCGCCCGGAGTCACGGCCACGGCGGTCGGCTGGGGTGCGATGTTTGAATTTGGCGGCACTGTTGACGTGGCCAATGAAGTTCAAGTGCCCATCGTTTCGAACGCAGAAGCCAACCGTCGCGAATCGTACGACGGTGGCGTCTTAGACACGATGCTGGCCGCAGGTCGATCCGGCCGAGATACCTGCCAGGGAGATAGCGGAGGACCGTTGTTCGTCAATGATTCGAAAGGAAATTGGTTGCTGGCCGGTGTCACCAGCTGGGGCAACGGCTGTGCCAGATCTGGTTTTCCGGGCATTTATACTCGAGTCTCCAGTTACGCATCTTGGATTAGTCGGTTTACCGATCCTACCAGCCAAGGCCAACTGTTCATCAGTTCGGCGTATGCGGTTCCGGGGCGAACTTTGGCCGTTCAAGTTTCCGATGCCGATCTGATTGACCAAGCATCATTGCTGTTGTCGGTCACAACCACGACGGGTGACGAAGAATCCGTCTTATTGCGTCCCATTTCTCCGGGCCGTTTCAACGGACAGATTGACCTAGAGCGTTCGGCCGTTGCTGTTGGCGATGGGAAGCTAAACGTTGACTCGCGGGATGAAATCACATTCACCTACATGGATGCCGATGACGGCACGGGAACTCCAATTACGGTGACCGCAGCTATCGGATTGGTTCAAGACGACCACGGCGATTCACAAGCTACGGCAACCTTGTTGACCAATCGCATGTCCGGCAACATTGATTACTTGGGCGACGTCGACTGGTTTCGCTTTTCAGCAACGGCGGATACAGACTATTCGCTCTACACATCACTCGATTCTTTATCCGATTCAATCTTGGATTTGTATGACGCCAACGGTAACGAGATCGCGACCGACAACAATTCAGGGTTCGGCTTCGCTTCGTTAATCGAATGGACAGCACCGGCAGACGGTGAATATTATCTTCGCGCGCGAGGCGGCAATAACAGTGTCGGCTCTTACGATGTCTTAGTGCGAAGCAATTCCGGTAACGACGATCACGGCAGCATCAGTGATTTGGCCACCGTCATGTCCGTTCCCGGACAACTGTCAGCACGAATTGACCAAGAGGGCGACGCCGATTGGTTTTCCGTTGCGTTGACACAGGGCCAAGCGTACCGCATTCTGGTTGAATTGAATTCACTGACCGATTCGTATCTACGGGTTTTTGACAGCAATGGCGAAACGCTTCTGGCCGAAAATGACGACACGCTGAACGCCGGTTCCGAACTCCGCTGGACGGCTCCTCGAACCGACACGTTTTACATACAAGTCAGCGGTTTTGGCGCCGAAACGGGGTCTTATGTGCTGGGCGTCGAACCGATCGAACCGATTGACGACCACGGCAACAGCGCAGATTTGAATTCGTTATTATTTCCTGGTCAAACCATTAGCGCCACGTTAGAGCAATCTGGCGACACCGATTGGTTTCGGTTTACGGGCATCGCGAATCGCACCTACACGTTTCTTACTCGACTCGGTTCACTGCGCGATTCCATCGTCCGCGTCTACAACACTACCGGGCTGACGGTCCTGGCCGAAGACGACGACAGTGGTAACGGCTTAGCGTCTCGGATTGCGTTTCAGCCGACACAGTCTGGCGTTTACTTTGTGGAAGTGGCCGGCTTCACCAACGATTCCGGAACCTATGAATTGACGGCTGCGGTGGATCAAGGGCTGGCTGGCGATTTGACCGGCGACGGGCTTATCGACATTGATGACGTTCGCCGCCTGTGTGTGGCCGTGCGCCTTGACGACCAGAATCCGCAGTTCGACATTGATGCGTCGGGCGATGTTTTTACTCCCGACGTGACCGCCTATTTGGATCAATTCTTGGGCGGTGCTCCGATTGGCGATGCGAACTTAGACGGCCAGTTTGATTCCGCCGATCTAGTCCTGGTATTCACTGCCGGAGGATACGAAGACAACGAGTTTCAGAATTCCAATTGGGATCAAGGCGACTGGAACTGTGACGGCGAGTTTGATTCCAGCGACCTGGTGGCCGCGTTTCAAACGGGTGGCTACCAAAACGATTCTCGACCGCTTTCGGCTGCCATCGTAGATCATTGGTTTCGGAGCCAACCAAGCTCTGCAGACTTCGATCCGCGCGGTGGTCGCGGACTATCCGGAAAGAGACTAGAATGATGAGCTGAAACTTATTGACGTTTTCGTTCCGGCTTTGGTGGAGAATCAGACATGGCAAGAACCTTGTTGGCAACCGTATTGGTCATGGCAATTGGCAGTGTTTCGGCGTGGGCCGAAGATGGCGAATGGGTCAGCCTGTTTGACGGCAAATCACTGGATGGCTGGATCCAAAAGAACGGCACCGCCAAGTATGACGTCGTGGATGGCACCATTCATGGTACGACCAACGAAGGCAGCCCCAATTCGTTTTTGTGCAGTGAAAAAGAGTATGGAGACTTTGAACTGGAATTTGAAGTCAAAGTCCATGATCGTTTGAATTCCGGTGTTCAGATTCGCTCCAAAACCAAAGAAGCGGCAGACGGAGAAAAATTTGGGCGAGTCTTCGGGCCGCAAGTGGAAATTGAAGCCAGTGGCGATAACGGCGCAGAAGCGGGATACGTGTATGGCGAAGCCACGGGACGAGGCTGGTTGACGCCGGAAGATCGCTTGAAGCCGCACAAGTACTTTAAGGACGGCCAGTGGAATCAGTATCGAGTGGTCGCCAAGGGGAATCGCATTCAGACCTGGATCAACGGACAGATGATTGAAGACCTCACCGACGATGAAATCTACAAGACTCATCCGTCGGGGTTCATTGGACTGCAAGTTCACGGTATTGGTCGAGGCGAAGGGCCTTACGATGTGTCTTGGCAAAACATTCGCATCAAGGAAATCGAAAAATAGCGGGCTGCCATTATCACGCTCGTCAAGCCTTTCACGCCCACGATCCTGGCCATGGACGGGCGAATCAGATCACAATCAGCTCGATGTCGCCGCATAAACCAATCTTGCTTTGCGTCCGCTTCACCTTCACCAAGAAAAACGACGTGGAATCTTCGTTGGTCGGTAGGCAATTCGGCGAACTCGGATTAGGCTAGCTAGATTCCTAAACGTCTGTTCAATTCCTTAACGCATAGAGACGAATTTCGTTGTAATGTTGTCACCATCTGAGCATCCGTCACGGTCCGAATGGCGAGTGGATTCGTGGAAAGAATATCCGGCCAAACAGCAACCTACCTATCTGGACTCGGCCGAATTTCAAAATGTGTTTGGTCGTCTCTGCACATTGCCTCCGCTGGTTTCCAGTTGGGAAGTCGACAAGCTACGCGAACAAATTGCGTTGGCCCAAGACGGATCTGCGTGGTTACTGCAAGGTGGTGATTGTGCGGAATCCTTTGACGAATGCACGTCAGCGTCCATTGCCAGCAAGTTAAAGGTCTTGCTGCAGATGAGTTTGGTTCTGATCTTTGGCGCTAAGCAACGAATTGTTCGCGTCGGGCGGATTGCCGGACAATACGCCAAGCCCAGAAGTAGCGACACAGAAACGCAGGGTGAAACGACTCTGCCCAGTTACCGCGGTGATTTGATCAACAGCGCGGCGTTCAACGAGTCCCAGCGGAAAAACGATCCATGGTTGATGCTACGAGGCTACGAGCGGTCTGCCTTGACATTGAATTTCATTCGATCGCTCAGCGAAGGTGGATTCGCCGATCTACATCACCCAGAGTATTGGAATCTGGATTTTGTGGCAGACAGTCCTGAATGCGAACGATACCAAAAGATGGTAGGTTCGCTACGCGATGCGCTCGACTTTATCGAAACCATTTCTACCAATCCATTTCCGGAATTGCGTCGAGTCGACTTTTTCACTTCGCATGAAGCGTTGCATCTTCCCTACGAAGAAGCGCTAACTCGAGAAAGTGTCCGCGGCACCGGTTGGTATAACTTGGGAACGCATTTTCCTTGGATTGGTGAACGAACTCGAGAAATCGGCGGGGCGCACATTGAATTGCTGCGAGGCATTCGAAATCCGATGGGTGTCAAAGTCGGACCGACAGCCGACCCCGACGAAATTGTGGAATTAGTACGGTTGCTAAACCCAGAAAATACTCCGGGCCGCATCACATTGATTCACCGAATTGGCAACGGCAAAGTCGAGCAAACGTTGCCCAATTTGATTGAAGCGGTTGCGCAAAGTGGTCAACAGGTCCTGTGGGTTTGCGATCCGATGCATGGCAACACGGTTTCCGCCAAGTCTGGACATAAGACTCGACGATTTGATGACGTCCTGGGCGAACTTCGTTCGGCCTTTGCCGTGCACCGCGAATGTCATTCTCGCTTGGGCGGCGTCCACCTAGAACTGACCGGCGAAAATGTCACCGAATGCTTGGGCGGTGCCACCGGTTTGTCCGAAGACGATCTGCACACAGCGTACAATACAACGTGTGATCCTCGGCTAAACTACGAACAAGCCATGGAAATCGCCTTTTCCATTACCAATGAAATTCTCAAGCCGTAATTCGCTCTTCGTGCCTGCGGCTCTTCAGCATACAGTGAGGAAACACATCATAGCCCGAAACGTAAGTGAGGGGAAATTGAATGTTTGTTCGGTCGCTCGCTGACGCGATTTGACGTTGCGTTTTTTCATAGCCTGAAACGTAAGTCGAGGCGAAACGGAGCGATTCTGCACTCTCTCGCTTCGGGCTAAGACGTTTGCAACGGAACCTCGGAATTCGGCGCAGCCAATTTCGCTCGTCCTGAATGACGCGATACCAGATCCAGCAGCTGCCGTTTAGTGATCGGCTTGCTGGCTCGATCCGTAAAATCTTGGGAATGGCGTACTTTTTCTTGATCTCCTGCCGTCAACGCGATAATTGGTTGACGATAACCGGCCTTCCGCAGCAGCGCTACGGCCTCGACGCCATCCATGATGGGCAAATCAATGTCCATCAACACCAAGTCATACCGCTGTTTCAAGTCTTGCGAAACCAAGGCCAATTCGACACCTTCCTGGCCGTCACGAGCAACATCGACGTCCACTCCGGATCGATGCAGTAGATGCGTGACCAAACGAATAGTGTCTTCACCATCTTCTACCAATAAGACTCGCAGCCCTCGCAACAAGTCTCCTTCGTGCAGACCGTTTTGAGTTGGTTCGCGAGAGATCTGGATCGGCGAGAATTCCTGCCACGTTACCTCGGCCGATCGCGTGATGGGCAGCATAAATTCGAACACCAGCTTGGACTGGTCCATGCGAGCCGCCAATGATCCGCCCAGCAATTCGGCCAATCGGCTGGCGATCGCCAGTTCCAACCCCGTGGCCTGACGATTGGGAAACAATTCCGAAGTCGCAAACGGATGAAACAAGCTTTCACACTGCGATGCGTTCAGCTGTCGACAGTTTCCCTGAATGACCAACACCAAGTTCTGATCGTTGCCGTCCGCTTCTACAACGACGTCCGCATTGACAGCACCGTCATCACTGACATCCACAACAAACTGACTCAACGACTGCAGGACTCGTTGCAGTTGCTCGGCATCGGTTTCTAGCATCACTGGTAGCGACGAGCGACACTTTAGCGTTGCAAGTTCAACTATTGTTTCGCCTTGTCGCCGAGCGTCCGCTTCTAGCGCACCCCAAACAGCTTGCAGTAGGGGCCACGTCTTGACAAATTCGCGGTGCAGATGTAACGCCTTGCTTTCAATTCGTGAGAGTTCAATCACATCGTTGATGGTAGACAACAGGTGCCGACTATTTCGCTCCACGGTTTCCACCGATTCCGCGTGTGAAGCATCGGCAACTTCGCCCGCCAGCAATTCCGCGTAGCCCAGAATGATCGTCATAGGCGTGCGAAGTGAGTGCCCCATTTTTCCCAAGAACGCGTTATTCACCGCGCCCGCGTGTTCGGCTACGTTACGCAGTTTGGTCAGTTCCAGTGACTGTCGCCGCAGATTGCCTTTCACACTTTCCAAAAATGCGGCGCGTTGCACAATGGAGCTATCCAATTCCACCAAGCGAATCTGCGCCGCGTCCAACTGCCGAGATTTATCGGCAAGTCGCGCCGACATCTGATGCACGGCGTTGGCCACGTCGCCGATTTCATCTTGTTCTTGTTCGTCCAGAGAGGCAATTTCTTCGCCAGCACCAAGTCTGCGGACAATGTTTCGCAACCGAGTCAGCCGAAAGGCCAGCGTATAGACCACGGTTCCGCTCAACAACGATGTGATCAGCAAACCGACAAGTGACACGCGGAAGACGGTTTGTTGGACCGATGTGACTTCGCCGAACAAGGCTTCCTGCGGGTCGTCGAACACCAAGATCCATCCCGTTCCAGGATTCTTGCCGAATCCGCTGGACGCTACCAACGTGGAAACCAACTCCGTATCGGTGTAAACATCCGTGCGAAGAATGCTATCGGCCGTTGTCAAGAACTTGGAAACGTCCAAACCTCGCAGTGCCAACTTGCCGTCACTAAGTGGTTCTGCCATTCCGTCCACGTCGGCAATGACTTTCCCGTCGCGAGTCAACAGCAGCATGCGTTGACCTGGTAAGAGTCTTCGCGCGGCAGATCGAGCTGCCAGCAGATCAGCCGTTTCTGAAACGCTTAAGGATGCCAACAGGACTCCGGCAAATTCGCCATGGTCGTCTTCAATTCGCAAACCGATGTCCACGCCCAAAAAATCGTTTCGCTGATAGACACCGGATAGAAAGGTACGATTCTGCTTGGCGTTTCGCCAGCCGATGGAATTTCGCAAATCATATTGTGCAGGCAGAGTCGACGCCGCCACCACCGCTCCATAACGATTCGTAATGATAATCCGGTCGTAGATTGGATATTGAAAGCCTTGGTTTAGGCGCTGCAATTGCGTCTGGAGATCTCGCGAAAGCGGTCCGTCCTGGATCAACGCCTTGAACTTGGGACAGCCCAAACCGCCAGAACCACCCGACTGCCGCAGACCCACTACACCACCTGAATCGCCCGACTGGTCTCCTGAATCGCCCGACTGGTCTCCCGAATCGCCCGACTGGACTCCTGAATCGTGCAATGCACCCGAATTGGCCCCGGCCCCATCATTGCCCACCTTGCCCACCTGGTGCCATGTATGTTTTGAATCCGATACAAGTTCGGAGCCCGCTTGGTGCCATGCATGTTCTGAATCTTCTGAGCTCGATTGGTGCCATGCATGTTTTGAATCTTTGAACATGGGGAAGCCTGAACTACCAAGTCCACCCGATTGCCGCTGCCCCCCCGAATCACCCAACTGGCCTCCTCGGCCCGCTTGGTGCCGGCCAGCTTGGCCAGCTCCCCCCTGGCCAGCTCGGTGCCATGCATGGTTTCGTTTGGCAATCACCTGCTCGACGTCAGGACATGCCGCGAAGACGCCGTTTGAATGTGTCAGTGTCGTTCGCACCAGCGACCCTTCGGCATAGGCGTCCAGCGAGACGATCCGGCCGTGAATATCTCGATCGATTTCGGCCATGATGGCAGAGGCTTCCGCAATGGTTCGTTCGCGAATGGAAGACTCGAGCGCCTGCTTGGCCAGCTTGGACGAGTACACACCGATAGCGCAAACCAGCAGAGCTGGAACCAACACAACCAGTGATAATCGTTGAGCTGAACGCATGTATTTGCTGCGAAATCAATCGAATTAAGCGTGGCATTCCGCTAATGCCACGTCTAATCATGCGTTGCTGCCAAACATAGTCACGTTGGATCGCTTGTTCGGAGAATTCGAATCAGACAATCCACATCCGCTTGTGACGGTACAATCAGAACATCTTGAAAGATCGGGACGACTTGCCACCTGAATCAGGTAATTTTGTCCCCCAGAGTTCGGCGAGTTGCCGACGCGTCTAGGAAGTAAAGCAAGCCGATCAAACCAACTTGAAACACCCCCATCAGCACAAATATCTCCTGCGGCGCAAGGAAGTCCGATACGTGACTGGCAGACTTGCTTCCAAAGACGCGAGACAAATTCATCAAGGACATGTACGCAGTGAATTGCGTGGCGGCAACCTTGGGCCAAGCAACCGTCAAGAACAACGAAAACAGCGAAACGGTCAACAATGCCAACAGAACCTCTTGGCCGTAGATCAACGCGTAAATAACGCCATCGAATTCCCACAGCGACGGCACGGCGCCGAAACAGATCCACAATAATCCCACAGCCACCGTGGCGCACGACGCGACTCGTTTTGCGCCGAATCTATCCGCTAAAAAGCCACCGGCAATCGAAGCCGCCAATCCTAAAAACACCGCGTCTCCGCCTGTCGCCTTGGAAAACTTTTCCTGGCTCCACTGTAAGTCTTGTGTGATATAAATCGTATAAACGACTTGCAGCAGTCCCTGCCCAATGTTGACGGCCAACGCCACAAGTGCAGCCATCAACGACGCTGGCACGGAAAACGCTTTGCCCAAATTTCGCACCAACAGAATCGCTCGTTGACGCTGCACCGTGTTGCCTTCGTGGTGATCGCGGTGTCGCCGATCAGGCACCAGCAGTCTGTCTCCACGCCGTTCGCGCAGCAACACAGGCACCATAGAAATGACCAGCAGAATTGCTGCGTAAAGTGTCAATGTCCAATCCAGCGAATATTTCCCTAACAGCCAACCCAAGCCACCTCCACCCACGGCAGTTCCAAAGTACGACGACGCGTACATCAGGCCATTTGCCTTGCCTCGTTCATGTTCCTTCAACAGATCCACGGCCAACGCATCGACGGCCACGTCCTGCAATGAGGCAAAGACGTTTAGGACAAACACCAACTGCCGAACTCGATCAAACGATTGTTCCAGATCACTCATGATCATCCAACAAATGGTGGCGAACATCGAAATCTGAGCGAAAACAATCCATGGACGCCTGCGTCCCAGACTGGGCAGTTGCAACCAATCAATCACGGGGCCCCACATCCACTTGAACGACCAAGGCAAGATGCTGAAGGCAATCAAGTCACCAATCGTCTTTGAATCGGCGCCATGCTTGGACAGGTAGGCGGCCAACGCCACGGTAACAAATCCGTACGGCAACCCCTGCGCCACATACAGTGCGCACAAAGCAAACATGCGCAATGACAATCGGTCCGCCAGATACACTTCGATGCCCTTTTCAGCTAGATTCCATTCCGGGAATCGGTAACTCAAATTCCGCAACCACCGGCAAATGATCAGACGCTTGCCGAGCAACCTCGGTATGCCCAGCGAACGCATGCTGTAATTCCATTTCGCCTCGAAAGTAGATACGGTCCAATGGACGCAAAGGCATCACGGCAGGAAACGTGCGAAGAGCACCAAACGCCGGTTGAAAACCATGCGGCTCCAGATGTCGTTTTCCCAATCCGCCCCAGACATCATTGAAATCCCCCGCCAAAATTAGTGGCGTGGATGACTGAACATGCTGCAAGTAGTCACAGCGAACCAAACGCCGCAATTGCATGGAGCGTTCAAAGCCGGCCAATCCCAAGTGCGTATTCACGACTACCACCGTGCGTTGATGCCCTTCGAAGTGAATCGTGGTTCGCACCAACAACGCTTGTCGACGCTTCTTAGGTTTCACCGTCAAATCCAAATCGGACGTGTCATGCAATGCGTGCTTGCTGAGGATCGCGTTGCTATAGCCGCCGGTTCGCAATTTCACATTTAGTTGAAATGCCGGTGCGGCAATGCGAGCTGTTCCGCCAATAGATCCACTTGACGGTGGAGCCGAGATCGAGGCACACCGTCGTCCACCTCCTGCAGCGCCACGATGTCCGGATCATAGTGCTGAATGGTCTGAACAATGCGGTCCAATTCATAACGGCGATCAACGCCGCTGATCCTTTATGAATATTGTATGAAAGGACTTTTAGTTTTGCGGACATGAGATTCGAACAAGATGATTAAAACAACGGTGACACGGTTCTAACTAGGCCTTCTGTCAATTCGCCCCAAACGTTGGTTTCGGGCAGATCGGTAACGCAGTGCTGCATTCGCTGTTCGAACCAGGCAGCGGTTGCTTGGACTTCTTTGGCCGAATAACACAACTGCATCACTTCGTAATTCAAGAACAGACTGCGCATGTCAAAGTTCGCTGATCCGATTGCCGCAATATTATCGTCCACAATCATGGCCTTCGCGTGAATCATGCCTTTGGTAAAAACATAACTTGCCCACCGGCCTTTTGGATTTGTCGCAAGAAGGCGGAACGAGCAATATCGGAAACGCGATGATTCGACTTTTGCGGCACCAAGATGCGTACATCGACATCGCTTTTGCACGCAATCACCAACGCTTCCGTGAGCGAATCGTTCGGCACAAAGTAGGGAGTGGCAATCCACAGGCGTTTCCGAGCTCGCAAGATGGCCGCCAAACTTCCCGAATACATGGGGTCCGAATCAACGTCAGGCCCCGCTGGCAGTACTTGCACCACAGCGTTGCCGGTCAGTTCGTCACATGTGGACCAATAGCGATGACTTGCCTTCGAATCAATGTCTTGGCCGGTGGCAAACTTCCAATCTGCTCGACACACCGAATCATATTGTGAAACAACGGGACCTTCGACAACAAACCCCAGGTCTTCCCAAGACTGATCCGTACGCCGCGGATGAATATCCTCACAAGTAATATTCATGCCACCGGCAAAGACTTTTGTCCGTCAAAGATAGCGATCTTGCGGTGATTTCTGCATGTTCATGGGATAGCTAAACGGCAATTGAATCACCGGCTTGAACACAGCCAGCTTGCCGCCAGCCCTTTCAAAGTCTCGAAAGAAACGACGAGGCGTTTTCATGGAGCCCAACCCGTCAATCAAGATGCGCACATCCACACCCGCCACAGCGCGCGACGTCAATCTTTGCAAGATTGCTTTGGCCACTTCGTCTCGAGCAAAAATAAACGTGGTCAGAATAATGGAGGTGCTGGCGTTATCAATCAGTCGAATCAACGTTTGATAGGCCGCCACTCCATCGGGCACCAACTCCATCTTATTACCGCACGTTGCCCCCGGGAGGCCATAATTCTGAAACATACGGTCCGCGTAGAACGCTTGTTCATTGGGCAATTCCGTCGACGCATGAAATTTGGTCACTGGCTTCCGCCTTCGGTCGCGACGCAGCTTGCGGTCACCCAATAACAAATACAACGCCACGCCCACATAGGGTAGCAGCACGAACGCCAACAACCACGCCATGGTGCTGCCCGGCGAACGGTGATGACGCAGCATGTGCGCAATCGCGGCCAATATCATCACAACTTCCACTAGCAACAGTAGATGTGGTAGCCACGGATAGATGCCCACAATTGCCTCTCGACCTATTTGCGTCGTACACTTCGGCCCAATTGGCGAAAGTCATCCAACTGTTTGGTCAACCGTTCGACAACTTCTGGATGATCCGCAGCCAGATTCGTTGATTCGCCGGAATCCGACGCCATGTCATAAAGCTGCGCTGCGCCATCAAACGGTTTTCCGGTCGGCTGTTCTCGTCCACCGGATCCGCTGGTCAGAATCAACTTCCATTGTCCGTCACGAATCGCGAACGAACCGTTCACAGAATGATGCACCACGGCAGCTGGCCGAACCTGCGACGGATCCTCCAACATTGGCAGAAACGAACAGCTATCTTCCGCTTCGTTTGCAGACAGATCCGCACCGAAGAGTTCCGCCAGCGAAGCGTAAATATCCGTCAGACAAATGGTCGAATCACAAACACGGCCCGGCTCCAATTTCTTTGGCCAACGAACAAAGAAAGGTACGTGATGACCTGCTTCGTAAATGTCCGCCTTGGTACCTCGAAATGGCCCATTCGCTTGATGCCGTTCGCTACGAAACCCTTGAATCGTGTCGTCGTCCACATGGTCGGTTCGCTGCGGATCATCATAGCGAAACATATACGAACCATTGTCAGACGTATAAATCACCAAGGTATTCTCCGCCACTTGATTTGCATCCAACGCTGTTAGAATCCGTCCGACCGTCGCATCGACTTGATGCACAAAGTCGCCATATTCGCCCAGCGACGTCTTACCTCGAAAACGTTCATGCGGCTGCGTCGGTTTATGAGGACCGGTCAGCGGAACGTACAGCAAGAATGGTGCGTCTCGTTTTGCCGCGTCATCAATAAACGCGATGGCTTCTTCCGTCAACCGATCCAACACGTCGGCAATGACAAAGTCATCCGCTCGAGGCCCTTTGCGGACGAAATGCGGAAACTTCACCGCCGGCTGCTGCTGCACGGGCAATGCAGTAAACCGGTCGTTTCGAACAAACACGTACGGCGCCATATCCAATGACGCACTGACTCCAAAATAGTAATCAAAGCCATGATGGATCGGGCTATTCGAAATCACTCCGCCAAAATCAATCCCCGGATCGCCTTCCCATTGCGCCAGCCCTTTTTCGTCGTCCCCCAAATACGGCATGCTCATTCCCAGATGCCACTTTCCGACGGCACCGGTGTGATAACCATGCGCTTTGGCCAGATCACCAATCGTTCGACGTCCCTTTTCTAACAACGGCTTGCTGTACCCACCCAGGACTCCGCTCTTGAGTGTCGTACGCCAGCAGTAACGACCGGTGAGAAGGCCGTACCGAGTGGGCGTGCAGACGGCCGAAGGAGAATGGGCGTCCACAAAGGTCATTCCGGATTTGGATAACGCATTCAGATTGGGCGTGGGAATTTTCGAATCCGGATTTAACGCCTGAACGTCACCAAATCCCATGTCATCCGCCAGAATCACCAAAATGTTTGGCGAATCCGCTGCCACAGCAAACGCGGCGAACCAACCAGCGATGCCTTGCCACAATGTTACTATTAACCAAATTCGTTTGCTTACGCTCGACACGCTTCTTCCTTTCGCCTAGACGCGAACTATATGAATTGCAAATTAGGGCGAAAGATATTCTATTCGCCGCTGCACCTCTTGCTGCTTCTTCGCCGCTTCGGTAACCCATTGCGAAGAAAACGGAATGTTCGATTGGGTCGCTCCGTCTCGTAACAAGACCAGCGAATTCAGGATCAACAGCGTTTCGACACCCGATTCAGATTCGCTTAACACCGACTTGAACACGTCCGCAGGATCATCACCGGCGACGATGGCTAAGAACTCGGCCGCTCGTGTCTTCACCAAGCGGTTCGGATCTTGTTGCGATATTTTTCGAACCACCGACACCAGTTCGACAGCCGCGTCACCGTGCGATGTCGCGGCGATCAGCCCCCAATAACGCTGCAACGCATCGTCGGATTCGATCGCTTGCAAGATCGCCGGCTGGGCTTCGTCAAACGGCAGTAGACTCAAGTCGGCAACGTCAATTAACTTGGCAATCCGCTGCTGATTCCTTGCACCAAATTCTGTGGGGTTGGCGAATCCGACCTCCACCAGTTCGCTTTCCGGAATGAAACTCAAATCGGGCCACGCCTTCAATTGCTGCTGCAAACGATTTCGCAAACGAAGTAACGTATCCGTGTGCTCGGCCGCCCCGGCTAGATTCTGCGTTTCGTAGGGATCAGATGCCAGATCGTACAGTGCTTCAACCGGCTTTGTTTCAAAAACTGCCGCTGGATGGCATCGAGCTGACTGTGTTGATACAGCGTCCGCCATTCTTGGAACGCCAAGCAGTTGTAGCGATAGTTGTTTTGCAGTCCGTCAAAATTGAACGGCTGGTAGTTCCGAACGTACTTCCAACGCCCCTGTCGGACCGAGCGAACCAAGTCGTACTTTTCGTCAAACCGATCCGCATGCCCGAATGCTTCATTCCGCGAATCCACTTCGTCCGCAGATGTATTCGGCCCCAAAAATGGTCGACCATCCATTTCATTGGGCACTTCAACGCCAGCCAAATTCAAAACGGTAGGCCCAAAATCAACAAAGCTGACAAACCCGGTCGCCGCTTGTCCGTTGGTTCGCCCGACCAAGTCCTGCCATTTTTCTGGAACCCGAATTACCAACGGCACATGGAGGCCTCGTTCATTCACATATCCTTTGCTCCCTGGCAATACTCCTCCGTGGTCACCAAAGTAAAAGACAATGGTATCTTCCAACACGCCATCCACTTCCAGCTGCCGCACCACGTTGCCAATCTGTCGATCAATCGCGCCAATCCGATCTAGATAGTGTGCATAGGTAAAGCGAAACAGAGGCGTATCGGGATGATGCGGAGGTATGAAGACGGATTGCGTGGAGGTCTGCGTTCCCGATTCCATTCGCTGGCGATCAAAGTGCAACGAACTTTCATGCGACTGCGCAAAACTTTGCATGTGAAAGAACGGTTGGTCTTCGTTTCGGTTTCGCCAAGAAGCCGACCGGCTCGATTCATCCCACACGTCCGCCGCTTCTTCCGCGTTATAGTCTTTCTTTTGATTGTTGGTCGTGTAGTAGCCAGCCGCTCGCAGATAGGCCGGAAACATCTTCAAGTCACCAGGCAGCGGAACCACTTGGCTTTTGCGATGAAACTGCGTCCCAATCCTTGGCGCATAACAGCCGGTCATCAGCGTAGTTCTGGCGACGCTGCAAACCGGAGCGTTGGAAAAAGCGTGTTCAAACCGCAGTCCGTGCCGAGCCATATCGGCAATGTTGGGCGTCTCCGCTCCATGGTCATCAAAGAGTTTCAGAAAGTGCTTGGAATTGTCTTCCGACAGCAACCAGACGATATTTGGCCGTTCCGCTGCCAACAGTTTATTGCAGGACAGAATAGCCTGAATCGAAAAGATCAACGTAAGAATGCGAAGTCCCACTTTCGTTCACCACACTTTCCATTCAAACCAAACAACTCAATGACGAATCATGATACCAGAGTTTTACCTGACTCGACACCGAATCGATAGCGTTACCAGCTCGCATCGAATAACATAGAGTCGTCTGGGATCAGTTTTTCTTCGAACGATGGTGTTTCGCGAGTATTACGATGAGAATCAATTTGGCTTCATTCACATTGTTTATCTGTGGTGTAATTTGCTCAGTACTTCGATCCGAACAGTTTCACCTAGACGTGATCCCGGCGATTTACCCTGCCGCGTCTTCGGTACAAGCGACGATTGATGCCGGCTTTTTCGGTTCGCCCACCGACGAATCCGCCATTTCTGGCCACGCGGTTCTGGACATTCAATCAGTTGGAGGACCTACCGATCGGGGACAAGTCACGGCCTTAGAATTAGTGCTGGACGACGGCATGGAATTCAGCTTGGCATTCAATGCCGTTCAAGGAAGCGTTGCTCCCGGTGATCTGACCATGACGCTGATTACTCCCGGAGCGGCGGGCTCCATTCTGAACGGCCAATTCGATCAACTGGCCAACACCGTCGCGCTATCAGGATTCGTCAATCTTTCCACTGAACCAGAACCGATCGATTTATCCACGTTCGACCCAATGCTGGTTGACTTTCTGGGCATCCAAGTCGACCGGACTCCGGACCAGTTGGAGATGTCACTGCAAGTCAATCTGGAAATCGAAATGATTGTGGACGACATCCCGATTCTGGGTTCTGTTCCCGTGACGATTTCGATTGACGGTGCTGGCCGAGCTGTCACCGCGATCACTTCGTCACCCGGAGACTTTGATGGCGACGGCTTGCTCACGACTGAGGACATTGACCGCCTAGCAGAAGCGTTTCGAACACAAAATCCCGACCCAGTTTTCGATGTCAACACCGATGGAAAACTGGACGCTTCCGATCATCGTTTTTGGATTGAAATTCTGCGAAACACCTATGTGGGCGACACCAATTTGGACGGCGAATTCAACAGTTCCGACTTCATCGCCGTGTTTCAAGCAGGCCAGTACGAAGACGATGTCGCGCTGAATTCGACCTGGGCAACAGGTGACTGGAATGGTGACGCCGAGTTTGACAGTGCCGATTTTGTGGCCGCATTCCGAACCGGTGGCTACGAACTTGGCCCTAGAACCGGCGTTCGCTCCGTTCCCGAACCACGTCCGCTTGGGCTCGTAGCAACAACGTTCGCCATCTTCGCCCTCAAAAAACGCAAGCACAACGGAATGTGTCAACGATAGCGAGACACTTTTTGACTCGGCCTAAAGCCGAATATTACATCCGCGGATTGCTGATGATCGAAAAGAATCAGAACGGAATCGGAACAATCGGAACGTGCCATCCACAGTCCGGTAAGAATCAGAACGTGCCATCCACAATCCGGTGGAGATCAGAAAGAGATCAGAAGAGATCAGAAAGTGCCATCCACAGTCCGGTAGGAATCAGAACGTGCGGATTGCTGATGATCGAAAAGAATCAGAACGGATTCGGAACAATCGGAACGTGCGTCGCAGATCCTGGCCGGCGTACGAAAACCGGTAAGAATCCAGAATGTGCCATCCACAATCCGGTTGACACACCCCCGCCAACCTGCAGAGAAAGATCAGATAGTGCCATCCACAATCCCATCAAGATCAGAAAGAGATCAGAAAGAGATCAGAAAGAGATCGGAAGAGATCAGAAAGAGATCAGAAAGAGATCAGAAAGAGATCAGAAAGAGATCAGAAAGAGATCAGAAAGAGATGAAAGAGATCAAGAGATCATTGAAGGAGATCAGAAAGGGTAGCATGTCAGAAAGATCAGAAAGAGGATCAGAAAGAGAGGGATCAGAAAGTGCCATCCACAATCCGATTGACGCACCCCCGCCAACCTGCTATCCTCTGTGCAACACAACACCTTAAGGAGCCCACTCATGCCTCGTCCCAAACGCAGTGAACAGTTTGATTCGTCTGAAATTTGCATTGTGCATGCAGTGCAACGCTGCGTTCGCAGAGCATTCCTGGCCGGCGTGGACGAGAAAACCGGTAAGGACTATTCGTTTCGCAAGGAATGGATTCGCCGCCGCCTGGAATCGCTGGCGTCGGTCTTCGGTATTGACGTGCTGACGTACGCCATCATGAGTAACCACGTTCACGTTGTGCTGCGAAACCGCCCGGACGTGGTTGCAGAATGGTCGGATGCGGACGCGGCCGTGCGTTGGCTGCGAGTCTTCCTGGTCGTCGCTTGGACGAACAGCTCGCTGAACCCACTCAGAGCGACGTCGATTCGCTCGTCAAAGACAAAGATCGAATGACGCTCATCCGCACTCGTTTGAGCGACATTTCGTGGTTCATGCGAGCACTCGCGGAACCGATCGCTCGGCTGGCCAACAAACAAGACGAATGCACCGGCCGCTTTTGGGAAGGTCGCTTCAAAGCTCAGCGGATCACGGACGAAGCCGGCCTGTTGGCGTGTGCCATGTACGTGGACCTGAATCCTATCAAGGCGGCCATGGCGGATTCGCCGAGCGAGCGGAACACACATCGGCGTACGATCGGATCAAGGGTAAACGAGGCCAACAGATTCCGTCAGCGGCCTTTGATTTGGTGACGATTTCGAACGAAGAGGCGGGGCGTCAGATTCGCAACACGACGGTGGAAAATCGCAAACGTCAACGCTGCTGCAAGTCGCAATCCGACCGGCAAACGAATCAACCGAGACAGTTGGCTCGCTCTACAGTTGAGTGCCAAGAAGTTGTCACAGGATGCCGAAGTGCACCAGCAGGGCGTTCGAGCCAGCGACAAAGGTTTTCTGAACGTCGATTTGGAGACGTACTTGGAGCTGCTCAAATGGACGGCCAAGCAGCGAGTGTCCGAAGCGTAAAGTCGGTGCCTCAGCGATTGCAGGCGTTGCTTTCGAGTTTGGGATCGAAGCGAACATGTGGCGAGACTTAGTGTGGAACTTCAAGCGTTACTTTGGCAACAGTTCGTGCCGGTTCGCCGAACTCGATGGCCGAACACGCCGAATCGACCGGCAAATGCTTCCACCGAGGCCAACGCCGCGCCCAACCCTGCTTCGCCAGCTGATTTTACTTTCGTTGGACTAATCTCGCCGGCCAGCGTTTTTTCCACGTAGGTAGTCGTTTTAACTGGCCTGCATTGTCCAGTGCAACAAGCTTGTCTTGCCGCCCAGCACCATCGCAGTCGTTTCACTTGGCATCACCGTCGGTCTCGCAAGTCCCACTTCGCGTATCGCTCTCGCACGACCACAAGCTGCTTGTAGTCCCGCCTTCAGGCGGCAGCGGAATCGTCTTGTGGATTTCCTTCGGGGAAGGTTACCGGATCATGCATGGCATCGTACTGGCCCCGTACTGGCCCCGCTGGGCTGAACGGGCGGGCAACGATGACGACCGGTGGCTGACGCACACCGGCAAAGATGTGTCGCCCGCTGGGCTGAAAACGCTGAATGGATAAGTGCGGTGAATAATGGATGGAAAAGTGCAGTGCATGGATGGCACCAACTGGCACCGTGTATGGATGGCAACAACCGGTCAGCCAATGATGGCACCAATGGCAACCTTCGGGGCATGGTTACCGGACTGCATGGCATCGTACTGCCCCGCTGGGCTGAACGGGGCGGGCGAGTACGACGACCGTGGCGCAGAAAAAGATGGTCCCCCGCTGGGCTGAAACGCTGAATGGATAAGTGCGGTGAATAATGATGGATAAGTGCGGTGAATGGATGGCACCAACTGGCACTTGAATGGATAGTGCGGGAATGATGGCCCAACTGGCACTCTGAATGGATAGTGCGGTGATATGACCAACTGGCACCTGTCCCGCTGGCTGAACGGGGCGGGCGAGTACGACGACCGGTATGCACACCGGAAGAGATGTCGCCCGCTGGGCTGAAAAACGCTGATGGATAAGTGCGGTGAATGGATGGCACCAACTGGCAAATGGTGAATGGATGGCACCAACTGGCAAATGAATGGCACCAACTGGCAAATGAACGGCACCAACTGGCACCACCAACTGATACCCAAACTCGCACCTTGACGTTAGTTCCCGGCGTGATGATGCATTGAGTCGGCATCAAACGAAAACGCAGTACGTTCGAGCTTGTGTAGCTGGTCGTCTCCTTCGCGAATTTCGTAGAACGTATCTAATTCGGTACCGGCCAGAGTTTGCAAGCTGTCCTTGGCCGGCCAGCGGATTTCTATTCGTTCAATCGAAGTTGCGTCGCCCAAGCCGATTTCTTGCTGCAAACTGGAGGCACCAAAACTGCCGCCGCTGTTGACCGTAACGTGGATCTGCCGTTCGCCAGCGGGCGAATTGACGGTGACTAGAATTCTGGCTCCCACGGCTGAACGATTCGATTTTTCGCCCACCAACTTCAACGTGATCCAATGGTTGCCGTGACCCGGATTTTGGAACAATACGTTTTGGTAGATGTCGCCCGAGAATGCTCCGCCCATGACTGCATAGATATCTTGATCACCGTCGTTGTCTAAATCTGCAAAGGCGATTCCGTGTCCTTTTTGCACATGCCCAAATCCACCGGACGTGGTCACGTCTTCAAATTTCTTAGCCGCGGCATTGTGGTACATGCGATTGGGAATCAACGTGCCGAAGTACGGATCGCCGGTTCCCAGATACGCGTCCAAGAAACCATCGTTGTCGATATCGCCAAAGTTGGCTCCCATCACTAGCAGCGAATCATCCATGTCCATTTGCTCGGCAACGTTCGTAAATGTGCCGTCGTGATTGTTGCGGTACAAATGGATCTTGTCGGCGCCGGTTTCGATTCCCAGATAGTCGTTCACAACGATTCGCAACGACGTGCCATCAAACTTGAAACCAGCAAACGGTGCCACTAGCAAATCTTCCCAGCCGTCATTGTCAAAGTCCCAAAACCAAGTGGGGAAGCTGCCATTCGGTTCGGTCACTCCGGCCTGCGCAGCAATTTCTTCGAACCGACCGTCCGGCGAATTCGCCCGTTGATTGCGAAACAGTCGATTCGGTTCGCCAAAGCAAGACAAGTACAAGTCGGGATCGCCATCGTTATCGATATCGCCCCATGCCACTCCTTTTACTCGTCCCACATGAGCCACACCGAATTCTTCTGCTGCTTCCGTGAACGTACCATCGCCGTTGTTGACGAACAATTCGCACGGATACGTTTTAGACTTAAACGTTTCATTGCCGATGAACAGATCCAAGTCACCGTCTAGATCAAAGTCGGCCCAAGCGGCGGTCTGCGTGGGGCACGAACTGAGCACGCCCGCTTGTTGCGTCACGTCATCAAACGCTCCGTTGCCTAAATTTCGCAGCAGCGAATTCGGATAAGCGCCGTCGTCGCCCAACCAAGCACCTCGCAAAACCAACACGTCGACATGTCCGTCGTTGTCAAAATCGGCGTGGATCAGATTCAATCCGCCGACTAAACCTTCCAGGCCAGCGTCCTTGGTTCGTTCTCGAAACGTACCGTTGCCCAGATTCCGATAGACGCGAAGCTGCTTGTCGATACCCCAGTCGGAAGCCATGATGTCAATCAATCCGTCCGAATCAAAGTCGTCCAGAACCACTCCGCCAGACAGCCCCAGCGTATCAACTCCGGCCGCCGTGGCCACGTCTGGGAATCGCCCGAGATCTCGATCGGACGCGAACACATCATCCGGAATGAGCCACGACTTGGGCACACTTTGTGGATATTCACCCAAGGCCATGTACGCCAAGTTCAGCAGCCATCGGCTTGTGATATCCCTGGGGTCCGCCATTAAGCTCTGCGCGAATTCTGCTCGAGCTTCCTCGGCGCCGGTTCGCAACTGATGCACGCCAGCGCCTTGGATCGGCATTAGGCACGAATCGCGGTTGTGATTGGCGACGCAGTTTTCTTGTTCGGCCAGACGCAAGAACGCCAATCCGCTCAATTCGCGAAGTCTACGCATGAATTCGTGCGTTGCCGGAAGTCCGATTTCGTTTTTGCGCTGACGCAGTTCTCGAGAGATGGTGGCCGCTTCTTCGGTTCGCCCGTCCATCAACAGGTACCAACCCAGATGCGATTGCAGCAACAGCTTTCGTTGGCCGTTGGGTTCAGCGGCGACCTGTTTTTCGAGTTCTACGATTTGCTGTTTAGGCCCCATGGAAGGTGTTCTAGCTGAATTGGCGCTGCGAACCAAAGTGGCCAGTTGATCGGCCATGGCTTTAGTGCCGACTGTCGGTCCGTTGGGCGCGATGAAAGAATCCGCAGCGACCAATTGTTCCGCATTGTCGTCGTGACTGTCGTTGACATGCGAAACGCCGGAAGGGTCACTGATTTCACTGCGAGTGTCATTGCAGCCAGACAGCAAGACAATTGCCGAGACCAAATAGCCACTGGCCAGCGCAAAGAATCTAAATCGGTTTGCAATCACCAATGATTGCCGCCAGCGGACTAGGCAGGTATTCATAGAAATGCTCGATTTTCCCATTTTGTGAGTTCAAATGCTGAACAGGACGGTCCATACGACTACTAACGCGCTTTACCTGAATGACTCGCCCGTAAAGAATGCCTTGCCACAAACAAGCGATTTTGCTAACAGACAGAAGCAATTAACGCTCAAAACTTGACCTAAATTCGAATTGAAAAGTAAAATTTAGAGGAAATCGAAAACAATTCGTTTCTGCGCTTTTGCGAACGGACTGATTCGAACGAAATGGCAGATCTAGTTGACCTCCCTGCCAGCACAGATAGTTCGAATGGTTCGAAACGACACTTGCTAGATCTAGGAGGAAACCATGTCCGAAGCTCCTCAAACGCTGCGCCGATTCTTTTCCGGGATGGCCGAATTTACGTTTCAAACGCATTTGGGTGTCGCCGACCCACCGCTGATTGACTACATCAGTGATCTGCTGATTCGGTTCATCAACAGCAATTCAATCTACCGCATTCGCAACGTGACGGGCCAGCGGTTGTATGAAGTGGCGCAGATGATGACGGAAGCAGAAGAGCGCATCGGCGATGCCAAACGAGAAGTCCATCGGCACGTGGGCGATTTCACTCTGTTCTGGACCGGCGTTTACCCGGAAGCACTAAAGAAAATGCGATCCACCGGCAGCCAGGACGAACTGGTGGACTACAAGGAACAAGGGAAACGAGCGTACTTGATTGCCAGTCAAATTCAAACGGACGATCAAAACGCATCTAGCGATGTCTTGAATCGCTTGAGCCATCAGTACGATCTATGTGCGTACGGTTTGCGCGAAGTTCGTCGCCAGTGGGAAAACGACGGCGATAGCGGCATCAAACCGTTTCTGATTGGCTAGATCATTCCTTATGCCATCCTCTTAACCTTCGCGTGAATCGACCGGAAATCACGCGTGAACCACTGAGCTACGTGGCAATTCGCTCCAAACTGTGCGATGCTACTCGCAAATTACCGCTCGTCCAATTTTTGCCCGATCTCGGGCGAGCGTTGTGGCCAGTAACGCCTTGCACAACTCATTTTATTTCTCGAACGACGCGTCTTGTAGCTTCCAAATTAGGCAGGTGATGATGACCATGCGTTCGCTTTTGTTCGTGATGGCCGCCAGTTTTTCGCTGTTGACCGCTTCGGCATGTTCGCAACAAACCAGGTCGACCGACCGCGATACGGTTCGCAAATACCAATACGAAGTCAAGCCAGATCATGACGCGTTCCAAGCATTCCATCCCAAGAAGGCTCCGCCCGTCGGCGACCTACTGCTCAAACCAGGCGACCGCTTGGCCATATGCGGCGATTCCATTACCGAACAAAAAATGTATTCTCGCATCGTAGAAACGTATCTCGCCGTCTGCGTGCCGCATTTGAATGTCACGGTGCGCCAGTACGGCTGGAGCGGTGAAAAGACAGACGGTTTCTTGCGACGCATGGAAAAGGACTGCTTGACCTTCGAACCGACCGTGGCCACGTTGGCCTACGGCATGAATGATTCCCGTTACCGTCCGTTTGATGTGACCAACGGCCAATGGTACGAAGACCACTATTCGGCCATTGTGCGGAAGTTCAAAGACAAGGGAGTACGAGTCGTCGTGGGTTCGCCTGGCTGTGCCGGCAAGCTGGCCACCTGGGTCAAGAGTCGTAGCGGTTCACTGCAGGACCACAATTTAAATTTGTGTGCGTTACGAGATATCGCGATGGATGTTGCCGAACAAGAAGACGTGCGGTTTGCGGACATTTTTTGGCCCATGTATCAAGCTCAAGTTTTTGCTCCTGGCCAACATGAAGCAACCGAAGCAAATCCATACGAAGTTGCCGGTAGCGACGGTATTCATCCTGGTTGGGCGGGACACGTGATTATGGCATGGTCGTTCTTGCGATCCATGGGATTGGACGGCGAAATTGGCACCATCAACGTGAATTTGCATGACAAGACTGCGTCTGCTACGGACGGTCACGTGGTCGACGCGTTTGACGGCAATGAACTGACCATTACCAGCCAGCGTTATCCGTTTTGCGCCGATGGCGATCTGCACGACGACGGTTCGATTCGATCCGGCACCACTTTGGTTCCGTTCCATGAAGATTTGAATCGGTTCGTCTTGAAACTGGAAGTACCAGACGCGGGACGCTATCGGCTTATCTGGGGCGAATCGGCTCGAGAATTCACCGCAGAAGAACTCGCCCACGGCATCAACTTAGCCCAAGAATTCCCGACCAATCCGTTTTCAGCTGCATTTCAAAAAGTGGACGAAGCGGTGGCAGCGAAACAGGCGTTTGAAACGCGTCAAATCAAACAAATCTTTCACGGCGAAGAAGGCCGCAACAATTTTGATAAGGCCGTACGCGACACCGAAGCAGTACGCGCGCCATTAGCTCAAGCCATTCAAGACGCCATGCAACCGGTAACGCATTCAATCAAGGTTCAGAAGTTGCCGTAGCTGGAGGCTCGGTATCCCGAGCCAAGGCGATTTGCATTCTGATGAAATCCAAAAACGAATCCCAATCTCCAGGCTGCGTAAGGCGACTTCGTGCCAAGACGAGCCAGATTCCCGTGTTCTTGATGTGAATGGCGCCCACGGTATCGTTCGCGACCATCGTGGTGCAAACAGCCCAAGAATATTCTGTCTGGGTACCACCAGAATTTTTGACAATGCCGCTAGGCGAATAAAACGACTGCATATCCGCAAATATTCCGAAACGCTCCGCTTCCATTCGACGGAGGGTACGCCATACGTAAATGGGCTTGACGAACATTAAGCCCATCAACAAGCCAACCACGAAGATGATTCGAAAGGTATATTCGGGCACAGTTTGAATGACAACAACGCCAAGCAAACCAAAAAACGCGACGAATGCAATTGCCCAGATGGTCAACAGCCATCCCTTCACCCGTGTTCGTTTGTTTTGCAGTAAACGCATCACCATTTTGTATTCCTTCACCGTGATGTGTCCGGAAGTCTGATAACTTTCTGCAGGCGAGATTCCGGACGTATCGCCCTCTGGTGCCTGATAAGGATTGAATGATGACATGATGAAATGAATGCCTTGTCCAAATGAATGACGCCGGTCGCGAATAGCTGAATTGAATTAGAAAGGGGACGCGACTTTGTGTATTCTATCGTGGCCTCTTCTCTGCAACATGGCCCAACCGTTCGGCCCGTTGGTTCACACAGATTTATAGAACGAATCTCGAGATGGAAATTGTACCAAATCAGTTCTTGTTGTTACATTCGCTAGGCGTCCTACTGTTAACGCTCGTGTCGACATTCGCGGCACACGCCACCGAAATTACTCGAACGCAACACAGTCCATACGCTCGTGTCACGGCTATCGGGACAGACCAAGTTCGTTGGACGGACGGGTTTTGGCACCAGCGGTTTCATGCCTGCCAAAACGTTTCCGTGCCCGCGATGTGGGACTTGATGAAAGGAGATCAGTACAAGCCGTTCTATCAGCATTTCGTGATTGCCGCCGGAGAAATGCCAGGCGAACATCACGGGGCGCCCTGGAATGACGGCGACTTCTATAAATGGATGGAGGCCGCTTGCTATGTCTATGGAGTAGATCGAGACCCGGAGTTGCTGGCCATCTTAGATCAAGCGATTGCCGCCATTGCCAACGCGCAGCGAACCGATGGATACATTCACACGCCGGTGTTGATTCGCCAACGCAATGGCGATACGTCCGCCGCTCCGTTTCAAGATCGCCATAATTTCGAAATGTACAACATGGGGCACTTGCTCACCACGGCTTGCATCCATCATCGCATCACAGGCCAACGCAATTTACTGGATGTGGCACTGAAGACGGCCGATTTTCTGCACCAGACGTTTGAAAATCCCACGCCCCAGTTAGCTCGAAACTCCGTCTGCCCTTCGCATTATATGGGCATGCTGGAACTGTATCGGACCACTCGCGAACCACAGCATTTGAGCCTGGCCAAGAATTTCCTGGCCATGCGAAGCATCGTCCAAGCCGGTGGGGATGATAACCAAGATCGAATTCCCTTTGTCCAGCAACGTGAGGCCGAAGGGCATGCAGTGCGAGCGAACTATCTGTACGCCGGCGCGGCAGATGTCTTTCTGGAAACCGGAGATAATTCGCTTCTGACAACGCTGGACGCCTTGTGGCAAAACGTGACTCAGAAAAAGTTGTACGTCACCGGAGGTTGCGGTGCGTTATACGATGGTGCCGCTCCTTTCGGGTCGTCACAGCGATCAACCATCAGCCGCATCCACCCAGCGTACGGCCACAATTCTCAGCTTCCCAACACCACCGCGCCCACTGAAACCTGCGCGGCCATCGGCAATGTGCTGTGGAATTGGCGAATGTTTTTGGCAACGGGCGAATCAAAGTACATGGACGTCTTGGAACTGTCGCTGTACAACAGCGTGCTCAGCGGCGTCAGCCTGGAAGGCAAAGACTATTTCTACGTCAATCCGTTGCGCAATACAGATCCGTTGCCAGTCGACCTGCGGTGGGAACGCCGCCGAGTTCCCTTCGTGACGTCGTATTGTTGTCCTCCGAATGTGCTGCGAACCATCGCTCAGGCTCACGGCTACGCGTATGCGAAACAAGCGAATCGAATTTTGGTCAATCTGTACGGCAGCAGTTCGCTCAAATCCGAATGGAACAACCAACCGCTGCATATTGACCAACAGACGGAATACCCCTGGGACGGCCTGATCACGCTTTCAATCCAAGCCGCTCCCAACGAAGCGATCGGCATCGGCTTGCGAATTCCCGATTGGGCGGATCACGACAAAATCGTCGTGAAGGTAAACGGAGCCCAGCAAGATGTGCGGCTGGATCCATCAGGCTACGTGGTTCTGTCCCGATCGTGGACGGCAAGCGACGAAATTCAATTGCACTTGCCCATGCCCACAGTCATGCTGGAATCACATCCGCTGGTCGAGGAAACCAGGAACCAAGTGGCTGTGAAACGAGGCCCGTTGGTGTATTGCTTAGAATCGACCGACGTACCCGCGGGAATTCGC
Organism: Pirellulaceae bacterium; assembly: GCA_041399205.1. Taxonomy (GTDB): domain Bacteria; phylum Planctomycetota; class Planctomycetia; order Pirellulales; family Pirellulaceae; genus JAGQOZ01. The sequence continues at coordinate 149,602 of JAWKTK010000019.1, forward strand.
CTGCACGAACTCCACCTTTCGCCGCTGGCAAAATTCACTCCGTCAGAATCTTCGCTCGATCAGATTCGCGCGCTCTCCACCACTCTGATTCAGAGCAACGATCCGCCGTGGCAAGACGGTCAGCTGTACCGAGTTCGTTCCGCACAGAAAACGAATCACGTCAGGGCGAAACTCATTCCGTACTTTGCTTGGGCGAATCGAGGCCCCAGCGAAATGACCGTGTGGATTCCACTGGAAACCAACAGCAATTCTTCCGAATGAAAGACAATTTTCAGCGAGACGCAATCCTAGGCGTCCGATTGATCAGTTTTGAAAAAGCGCTTTTCCTAGCCCGACGAGTCAGTTTTAAAGTTGCGCTTTTTCCTAGCCCGAAACGTAAGTGAGGGGAAACGGAGCGATTCTGAAGTCCCTCGCTCACGCGTTTTGAAGTTGCGATTTTTCCTAGCCCGAAACGTAAGTGAGGGGAAACGGAGCGATTCTGGCGAGGCTTTGCTTTGGTCACCAATAAAAAAAGCGGTGAACGCCGTGTCCACCGCTGGATTGAATTCGAACCAAATTCTTCGAACCAAATTGCAATCCGAATAAATCTTAGTGTTCCAGGTTCGGCTCTTTACCTTCGTAAGCTCGATAGAAATCCAAGATCGCTTTCTTCAGTGCTTCCGCCGTGGCGGGACTGGCATCTTGTTTGCACTTCATAGCCGCCACCATCACGGCATGCGCGGCGGTCAGCTTTTCTGTGTACTTTTCCGCATCGGGCTTGATGCGCTGAGTCATAAAGTACTGAGCAATAATCTGCTGCGTATTGGTGGCGTGAGCTTCCTTAGTAGAAACCCAACGAGAAACCTGATTGACACTTTTTGGTGTCGGGCCATTGGACATGTCAGCAATGATGTCCTCAATGCTGGTGATTGCCTTGGCAATGGTCTGCGTATCTTCCAACATCTCTTCGAACCGGCGCTGGTCGGCGTAGATGCCGCACGGGACTTCACAGTGAGCCGCAACGTATTGAGCGGACATCATTACAGCCAGCAGGGCGAACAAACTTTTTCGAAGCATCTTCACTATTCTCCTAAAAACAACAAAAGTGGCGTGTCATAAACAAATCGCAGCTACATTCTAATGGACTCGGCACCGACGTTCAATTTGGGACGCCCAGTTCCAAGGCGGGCAGTTAGTATACCAGCAGGTCGCCTTTCCAACGGTGGCGAATTGAGAAATCGAGTCTCCGGCTGATTTGGAGACCGCTGGCATTATCGACTTCAAGCCACGGCGAACTCCGCCAGACCTGTGCTCTTTCTGCTTTCCGCGGCGGTGGTGGCGAGCGGATTTGGTTGGTGTAAACTGTGTCGCTGACGCTGGAATTAAGGTATACGGAGAAAATCGCATGCGGTGGGTACAATCGGTGGTGTTGTTGCTTTGCGGATGGCTCGGGGCGGAATCACTGTTGGCACAGGACAGTCGTCCACCGGTCGTGTTGTCTGAAAAAGCGGCGGCGCTGCATGCTTCGCTGTTTCTGATGGATGGACATAACGATTTGCCGTGGGCCTTTCGTGAACGAGGCATGCCGTCCTTCGAAAAACTCGATATTTCGCAGCCGCAACAAGAACTCCACACCGATATTCCTCGCTTGAAAAAGGGAGGCGTCGGCGGCCAGTTTTGGTCCGTCTACGTTCCGTCGAACACTCGGCTGGAAGGCACGGCGCTGCTGACCACGCTGGAGCAAATTGATTTTGTGCACGCCATGATCCAGCGGTATCCGGAAACATTCGAATTAGCCCTAACCGCCGACGACGTGGAACGGATTCACGCCGCCGGCAAAATTGCGTCCATGATTGGCATGGAAGGTGGGCACTCCATTGAAAATTCGCTCAGCGTTCTGCGGAAGTTGTATGATCGAGGTGCTCGGTACATGACACTGACACATTCGGCCACGCTGGATTGGGCTGATTCGGCCACAGATGAAGAACGACATCAAGGTTTGACGCCGTTTGGTGAACGAGTGGTGCAGGAGATGAATCGGCTGGGCATGTTGGTCGACATTTCGCACGTTTCGATTGACACCATGAAAGACGCGTTGCAGATTTCTCAGCGCCCGTGATCTTTTCACATTCGTCTGCGCGTGCCATCGCCGATCATCCTCGCAACGTTCCCGACGAAGTCCTCAAACTGACCGCCAAGAACGGCGGCGTAGTGATGGTCAACTTCTACCCAACGTTTATTGTTCCGGCATCTGCGGCACGAGGTACGGCGCGAACCGAATTCAAGAATCGCTTGGAAGCGGAAGGCAAAAGCGAAGACGAAGTCAACCGCGAAGTCGCTCGTTGGGAAAACGAACACCCCATTGTGCGAGGCACCATTCATGACGTGGTGGACCACATTGAACACATTATCCAAGTTGCCGGCGTGGACCATGTTGGCATCGGTTCCGATTACGACGGTGTGGATGCCCTGCCCGTCCAACTGGAAGATGTGTCCACCTATCCGTTGATCACGCAAGAGTTGCTAAACCGAGGTCATGCGGAATCTGATCTTCGCAAAATTATGGGACAGAATATTTTGCGAGTCCTACGTCAAGCGGAAAAAGTGGCGGCGGATTTAAAGGCCAAGAACTGATTCAACGCGGACAACTGCAGTCAAGCTTCCCGGTGTATCTTTCGACAGCTAGCTTAACGCCAACTGTTAACTGTCAACTTAACACCTGAACGAATCCGGCGTCACCATGCTGGGAAGCCCGTCTTTCTTTGTGGCACGTACTTTGCATATGATTCGCGTGCCCTGCCCTGGCTGCTTCTAGGCGGAAGCTTTCGCTTTGCTAATTCGAGAAAACAGACATGTCCAAAAAACCGAAATCTGCGTTCGTCAAGATCGTGATGAATATCGCTCCCAAACTGATTGGCGTCGCCGTCTTGGGCTTCATCATCTACTGGATGTCGATTGGCTTTGGCGAAAAAGTGGCACCCGGTTCGGTCAAGCACGCGCATCGAGAAGCCGAATCACAATCGATTGCTACCGTAGCCAGAATCACCACGCCGCAGACCATCACCAGCGTCGGAACGGTAGAACCGAGGCGTCGAGCCGAAGTGGCGGCTCGGCTTTTGGCCACCGTCTTGGACGTGAAGGTGGACGCGGGTGATCAAGTCGAAGCGGGCCAAACGTTGGTGGTGCTGGATGATCGAGAAATCCAGGCGCAGCTACGTGAAGCGGAAGCGGGCGTGGCCGGAGTGGAAGCGGACTTGGCTGTGCGACAAAGTGATTTCAATCGCTACCAATCCATGTTTGCAGCCAAAGCCGTGACCAAGGAAGATTTTGACCGCATCCAAGGTGCATACCAAATGACGCAAGCCCAATTGGATCGAACCAAAGAACAAGTGGAACGAATCAAAGTCATGCTCAGCTACACCACCATCACTGCGTCTGAATCGGGAGTGGTGGCGGATCGCTTTGCCGATCCGGGCGACTTGGCCGCGCCGGGCAAGCCGTTGCTGGTGATCCACGATCCCCAAGAACTGGAACTTGCACGCCAGTGTTCGTGAAAGCCTAGCGTCGCACCTGCAACCCGGCATGAAGATGACCGTCCATGTTGATTCGCCAACCTCACCACGGAAGGGACCGTTCGAGAAATCGTGCCGCAAGCAGAAGTTGTCTCGCAGCGTGCTGGTCAAAGTCAGCCTGCCGCAAAACGCCACCGCGCTGTACATCGGTTCGTTCGGACGCCTTTCCATTCCGGTTGGTGAAATCGAACGCATTGTAGTCCCTTCGTCCGCCATCCAAACACTGGGCCAACTGGACGTAGTAGACGTGGTCAATGGGACCAGAAATTGGCTGGATACCGGTTTGTTCGTTTAGGCGAATCGATCGATGATCAAACGGAAATTCTGTCCGGCCTTAACGTGGGCGAACGCATCGCCTTGAGCCCGCTGGACACCACCAGATTTGAACTATAACCTGCGATGAACCAACCGACCGACTCGCACGACGGAATTTTGTCGCGGATTGTGGAAGTCTTTCTGCGAGGCAACCTTCGGATCCTGCTGATCTTGCTGATGCTGATCGCCGGTGGCGTGGCATTGCTGGTGACGCCTCGTGAAGAGGAACCACAAATCGTCGTGCCGCTGGCAGACGTCTTGGTGGCCATGCCGGGTGCCAGTGCGGAAGAAGTGGAAAAGCAAGTTTCCACGCAACTGGAAAGATTGCTGTATCAGATTGACGGCGTGGAATATGTCTATTCCATGTCGATGCCGGGACAAGCCGTTGTCACAGTCCGATTCTACGTTGGTGAAGATCGTGAAGACAGTTTGATCAAACTGTACAACAAGATTGCCATGAATTCGGACGTCGTGCCGCCGGGCGTGGCCGGCTGGGTGGTCAAGCCAATAGAAATTGACGACGTACCGATTGTAAATGTAACGCTGTGGAGCGAACCGTACGACGATCACCAACCGCGCCGCGTGGCGGAACAAGTCGAAATTGAACTGCAGCAAGCCTGCAATACCGCTCGAACCGAAATCATAGGTGGTCGAAGTCGCCAAGTTACCGTGCAAATCGATCCAGAACGCTGGCCGCTCACAACGTCACGCCGCTGGAAGTTTCGCAGGTACTGCAAGGCGCAAACGTCAATTTGCGTTCCGGTTCGTTCACTCGGAACAACCAGCAAGTGATCGTCGAAAGTGGTTCGTTCCTCCGTTCGGCCAAGGAAATCGAAAGTCTAGGTCGTCGGCGTCTTCAATGGCCGACCGGTGTATGCGAGACGTAGCCACGGTGTCCGACGGTCCTGCCGGAAGCCAACACGTATACCTGCATTAGCTTCGGCCCTGGCATGGCATGGCAGTTCATGACTACCGCTTCCGCTTCAAACTCGGACGAAACGCATTCCAAGGCCAAGGATCAAGATTATCCGGCCGTGACCATTGCGGTGGCCAAGCAGAAGGGACGCAATGCGGTCACGATTGCGCAAGACTTGGAACATCGCCTCAGCGAATTAGAACAGACGGTGATTCCGGATGATGTCCGTCCGGATAACTCGCAACTACGGCGAAACCGCCGATGAAAAAGTGAACGAACCCGTGGGTGAACTCGCTACGGCAATCGTGCCGGTGGTCGGCATGATTGGCGCTGACGCTTGGTTGGCGAGAAGCAATTGTGGTGGCCACCGCCGTGCCGCTGACCTTTGCCTTGACGCTGCTGGTGAATTACTTGACGGGCTATTCGATCAATCGAGTGACGTTGTTCGCGCTGATTCTGTCACTGGGTCTAGTGGTCGACGATCCGATTGTGGACGTGGAAAATATCTTTCGCCATTTTCGCATGCGAAAGGAAAAGCCTTTACGAGCCGTCCTGACCGCCGTGAACGAAGTTCGACCGCCCATTATCTTGGCCACGTTGGCAGGATTGTCTCTTTCCTACCGATGTTCTTCATCACCGGCATGATGGGCCCCTACATGCGACCGATGGCATTGAATGTACCGATGGCCATGCTGATGTCCATGTTTGTGGCCTTCACCATCACGCCGTGGCTGGGCTATCACGTCCTGAAAGGCGAATACTACAAGAAGGAAGATGAAGCTCCGTTTGTTTTGGAGCAGACCTGGACCTATCGCATTTATTCCGGCATTGTTACTCCGTTGATTGATTCCAAACTTCTGTCTCAGTTGCTGTTGGCTGAACTCTGTGTGCTCTTCGCGCTTTCTGGATTGCTTGGCGGCGACAGGTCGAGTGCCGCTGAAGATGCTGCCGTTCGACAACAAGAACGAATTTCAAAATCGTAGTGGACATGCCAGAAGGGACCACGGTTGAAACCACCGACCAAGTCCTACAGGCCTTAGCGCACGAAATGCGCACCGCTCCGGAAGTGACCGAAGTCTTGTCGTTTGCCGGCGTTTCATCGCCCATTGACTTCAACGGCATGGTGCGGCATTACTATCTGCGTCAAGGCCCGAACATGGGCGACATTCGCATCAACCTTCTGCCGAAGGAGGAACGCCAACAGCAAAGTCACGAAATTTTGCTGCGGCATCGAACCAAGTTGCAAGAAATTGCAGCCAGCTACGGAGCGAACATCAAACTGGTCGAATCGCCACCCGGTCCACCCGTGATCGCCACGCTTACGGCGGAAATTCGAGGAACCGCGGGGCACGAATACGACGATTTGATTGCAGGAGCCAAGCATGTTGGGCAATTGCTGAATTCGGAAGCGGGCGTCGTCGATGTGGATGACACCGTGGAAGCAGATCAGCCGAAACTGGAATTTGTCATCGACAAAGAAAAGGCGTCACTACACGGCATTAGCACTCAGCAACTGGCCGCCACAGTGCGGCTCGCTTTGCTAGGCCATTCGCCCGGTGAAAACAACATGCTGACGGCGGGGCAAGGCGTGTTGCATGTAGAACGAGAACTCAATCCGTTACGTATCGTGTTGCAAGCTGCCGAACCAGATCGGTCCAGTCCCGTCGACTTGGAACGCCTAACGGTGAAGAGCGCCACCGGCGACGTTATTCAACTGGGCGAATTTGGCCATTTCCAAGAAGTCAACGAAGACAAGACAATTTACCACAAAAACATGGAACGCATTGTTTATGTCTTTGGCGAAATGGCTGGTCGTCCGCCAGCCGAAGCGGTGCTGAGTCTGCAGAGTCGGTTGCAAGATTCGCCCGTGGCCGATGGCATCGACGTACGGTGGTCGGGAGAAGGAGAATGGAAGATTACATTGGACGTCTTCCGAGACCTCGGGATTGCGTTCGGCGCGGCGTGCCTGGGAATCTACATCTTGCTGCTGTGGCAAACCGATAGCTATGGCATGCCGCTGCTATTAATGGTCGCCATCCCGTTGACGGTCATTGGCATTTTGCCGGGCTTCTGGTTATTGAATGTGCTTTGGAACGAACCAGTTGGAGGCTATCCGAATCCAGTCTTCTTCACGGCGACGGGCATGATTGGCATGATTGCACTTTCCGGCATTGCCACTCGCAATGCCATTCTACTGATTGAGTTCGTTCACGAACAACTAAAGGAAGGCCAGGAATTACGTGACGCACTAATTCAAAGCGGCGCGGTACGCTTTCGCCCTATCTTCTTAACTGCCGGCACTGCCATGTTAGGCGCGTGGCCCATCACGCTAGACCCCGTCTTTTCGGGACTCGCCTGGTCCTTGATCTTTGGCCTGTTGGTATCCACCACCTTCACATTGGTTGTGGTCCCCGTTTGCTACTGGCTGATCTACGCCAACCGGCCCGGCCATGGATTGCCCATCCGCACGGAAGAGTAGGAAAACGGCTTCGAGCTCGCTAGTTTGGCGATAAATCTCGGCGAACCGATTTTTTTGAGAAAAAGCGCGAGCGATTCTGGTTTGATTGTCGTTAAGGCGTAAGTTACGCCTCTAAGCCTTACGAAATCAAAGGAATTGCTATGTTTTTCGCCCGAAACAAACAAAGTCGCTCCCAACTCAACAAGTCTTATTCGTTGGAATCATTGGAAGGACGCGAAATGTTTTCGGCGGATCCGTTTGTCTTGGATCCCGATTCGGCAGGCTGGGCGTCGGTTCGCAACTACACCAGCGCCCAGTTTGCGGCTGACTTTGATGCGAGGAAAGACACACAGATTCTGGTCGATATCGAAGTTGATGAAGTCAACGGGCAGCAGCGAGTCAGTGGTGTTTGGCAACAGAATCTGGACAACCGAGGCTGGGCGGAATACCGCAATCTGACCAGCGCAGAATTCAGCGACCGCTGGCAACAACTCCGCGACGACGGTTACCGGTTGATTGACCAAGAATCGTACGTGTTGAACAACAATCGGTACTACGCCGGCATCTGGATTGAAAACCGAGAAAACTACGCGTGGGCATCCCTGCGCAACTTGACCAGCGCCGAATTTTCCGAACGTTTCGCGGAATACAAAGATGATTACGTCATGGTAGACGTGGAAGCCTATACCGTTGGCAACTCAACTCGTTACGCCATGGCTTGGGTTGAAAATGTCGACAAGATTGGCTGGGCCGAATACCGCAACATGACCAGTGCCGAATTTGGCGACAAGTTTGACGAACTTAAAGACAATTATCGCATGACCGATATCGAGTCTTACCAAATCAACGGCCAACAAAATTACGCTGGTATCTGGGTGGAAAACACCAACGATCGCGGGTGGTTCGAATACCGTGACATGACGTCCAACGACTTCAGCAATCGCTGGAATCGCCTGCGAGACTTGGGCTTTCGTCTGATTGACACTGAAACATATGAAACCAACAACGGCACTCGCTATGCCGGCATCTGGCGTCAGAACAACGACCGACATGATTGGTCATTGCGTAGTGCCGTAGATCAAATTGCTCAGAACGAAATGGACGCCTTCAACGTTCCGGGAATGAGTGTCGCGATTGCTCAAGGTGGCGAGATCAAATACATGCGAGGTTTCGGTGACCAGAACGTGGCGAACAACGTGTGGTACAATTCGAACACCGTGAATCGGCTCGCTTCGGTCAGTAAAGCCATTGCCGGTGTCTTAACGATGGATTTGGTCGAAGACGGATTGCTGGAACTAAACGATCTCACTCGCAGCCACGTCCCGGAACTTCCTGCGTTTCATTCGCACACTATTGAAGATTTGGTGTCGAATCGATCCGGCATCACCCCTTACAACAGTGCCGCTTTCAGTTCGCCCAGCAACACGCAGTTTGACAACGCACTAGACGCCACCGATTTCTTCATTGACGAGCCGCTGCTTTTCTCGCCCGGTACCGGCTACAACTACAGCACTCATGGTTACACGGTGTTGGGCGCGGCAATGGAAGCAGCGACGAATCAAACTGTCTTTGATCTGTTTGATTCGCGTATCACCGATCTCGGGTACAATTCGCTACGACCAGAAGACCGTTCGGTACCGAACGGCAACCGCAGCCAGCTGTATTCCACCAGCAACAACGTTTTGGCCGCCGACAATATATCGTGGAAGGTCTTAGGCGGTGGACTGGAAGCTTCGGCGCAAGATCTGGTGCGTTTCGGCATGGATTTGTTAGATGGCGAAATCATTAGCCAACAATCCATGAACACAATGTGGACCGCGCCAGACGGTGCCAGCAACTACGCCTTAGGCTGGAATACGGGAACGGAACAGGGAACGCAAGTGGTTGCCAAGAATGGTGCGCAGGCTGGTGCCAATACCTACATTCGCATGTACCCGGAGCACGACATTGTGATTGTGGTACTCAGTAACAGACAAGGCGGTGGTCATGATACAGGAGACATGGGACGAGCAATCGGATCGCTGATGCTGAACAATTTGCTACCGGTTCGAGGTGATTTCAATGGCGATCGAAAGGTCAACGCCGCCGACATCGATCTGCTATGTTCGGCAATCAATAGTCCGCGAGCGGACGTGAATAAGTTCAACCTAAACCGAGATCGAGTGGTCGATGCGAATGACATGGATGTGCTGGTTCATGACATCCTGCGAACACGCTACGGTGACGCTAACTTGGATGGCGTGGTGGATTCCAGCGATCTCGTGCAAATCTTCCGCGCCGGCGAATATGAAGATCGAGCCGTCGGGAATTCGACTTGGGCCGAAGGTGACTTTGATTGCGACGGAGAATTCACCACGTCCGATCTGGTCAAACTGTTCGCCGATGGCGGATACGTGGGCTAATTCCAAACACAACGGCCGACCGCAAATTCCATTGTGGTCGGCCGCGTTTTTTTGATGGCCGCTTACGCAATCAGATCGTGAATCACATGACCATGGACATCGGTCAGACGGCGGTCGATTCCGTTGTGACGCACGGTGAGTCGTTCGTGATTGATGCCCAACAGATGCAGAATTGTGGCATGGATATCGTAGACCTGAGTAGGATTGGTTCGGTCCAATGGTTTGTAGCCCCATTGATCGCTTTCGCCCACGGTGGTTCCGCCTTTGATTCCGCCACCGGCCAGCCAATTCGTAAAGACATACGGATTGTGGTCTCGTCCTTTGCTGCCCTGTGTCGACGGCATACGGCCGAATTCGGTAGTCCACAAAATGATCGTATCGTCCAACATGCCTCGTTGCTTCAAATCCGTGATTAAGGCCGCTGCGCCGCGCGCCATCCCGAGCGCCAACGGACCGTGGTCGCGTTGAATGTCTTCGTGCGAATCCCAATTGCGGCGAGGAAATGAATTGTCATTGCCCGACCAAATCTGGACGAACCGCACACCTCGCTCCAGCAACCTTCGGGCCGTCAAACATTTGCGGCCGAAGTAATCGGTCTCTTCCGCCTCATTGATCTCGGACGGCCAAGATGTTTTGCCGTGATCCAAGCCATACAACTTCAAGATATGCTGTGGCTCTTGCGAAAGGTCTAACGCTTCCGGCGCGGCCAATTGCATTTTGGCGGCCAATTCGTAACTGCGAATTCTCGCTTCCAAACGATCGTCACCTGCATGACTTGCTTGGTGCCGACTATTGATGTTTCGCATCAAAGCCAACGCTGCTTCGTCTCCTTCGACTGACACAAAACTGTCATCCGGCAAAGAGGTCGCGAATAGGATTCTTGGTACCTGGTCGCACGATGGTGCCTTGATGCTGCCCCGGCAAAAAGCCCGACGCCCAGTTCTTCGTCCCGTTACTTGCGAAGCCTCGACGATCCGGCATCACCACAAACGTTGGTAGGTTTTCGTTCATGCTGCCCAGCGCATAACTGATCCAGCAGCCCATACCCGGAAAACCCGGCAGCTGAAAACCGGTAGCCTGCAAATAAGTGGCTTGGCTGTGAACGCCAGTCTTACCAACCAAGTTATGCACAAACGCCATATCATCGACGCACGATCCCAGCGGCGCAACGATTTCGCTGAGATACTTCCCGGACTCACCATACGCCTGGAACTCCCAAGGCGATTTCATCCAGGGCCCAGCCCGTCCTGAAACGCTTCTACATGTTCGCCAAAATCCGATTCTTCTCCGTGATGCTTGATCAACGCCGGTTTATAGTCGAACGTATCCAGATGACTGCACGCACCACCCATAAACAACTGGACAACTCGTTTGGCTTTGGCCGGATGATGCAAATCTGTCACCGCGGCACCTCGGCCCGGTTGCGAACCACCAGCGACGCCGTTTTCCGCGAACAGCCCGTCTTGCGCCGCAAGCTACCGAGCGCCAATCCGGCAAAACCTTGGCCGATGTTGTTCAGGAAATGGCGTCGATCTGGCTGGCTGTTCATGATTAGTCCACAAACACAAATTCGTTCAAGTTTAGGATCACTCGGCAAGTGTATTCCAAGCCAAATTGCTGAGTGAATTCGATCAATTCGGCCTGCGTTGTTTCATCCGGTTTTCGTCCAAGTGCTTCTTGGTGGATGAAGTCGACTTGCCCAGAAACGTCGTTCGGGTAATTCGTCTTTGCGCGTGCAGCAAAATGTTCGGACATACACACAATCAGCTTGTTGTTCAGCATCGCCAAGGCTTGCAGCGCGGTCAGCGTGGTATCGCGTTTGGCAACCGATTCGGACGGATCGGCGCAGTCCAGCGTTTGCATAAACGGTTGTTGTTGCGAGCGTACCAAAAATCGGTAGATCGAGCGGCGATGGGAAGCCGGATCGTTAGGATCATGTAGATGGTATTCATAATGAGGCGAATGTTCGGGCCGTTCGACAATGAAATCCTGAAATGGCGGACCGAACAAGTCGTCTTGCAGTTTTCCGCTGACCTTAAGCACCGCATCTCGTATCGATTCCGCATCCAAAACTCGCCGATTCATGCGCCACAAAAACTGGTTGTCGGCATCAACCTGAGCGAATTCAGGGCGGTCCGCCGACACTTGCCGATAAACGCTGCTGGTCACCATCAAGCGATGCAGTTGCTTCAGCGATTGCCCGTTGTCTCGAAAAGTCACCGCCAGCCAATCCAGCAATTCTGGGTGCGAAGGCAAACGGCCCATTCGCCCAAAATCGTTGGGTGAATCCACAATCGCTTGGCCAAAATGATACAGCCAAATTCGATTCACAATCGATCGCCAAGTCAGTGGATTGTCGGTTCGAACCAGCCACTGCGCCAAGGCAATTCGGCGGTCTCCTTCCGTGTGATCGGTCGGCAGTTCAAATTGCCAGTCAACGCCTTCGATCAAGGGCACCGTGCCTGGCGAAACAATGCGTCCGCGAGATTGAATGTTGCCTCGGGCGAGAACGTGAATTTCACGAGGCTGACCACCGTTGTGCCCCGTTCCCTTGAACGCGCCGCTGCCGGTGTGCACCGCTCCGCAGTAAACCACAGAAGGTTCCGGCAGCGATTCCAGTTGGCGCTGGATATCTTCTCGCTGTTGTGTTGCGGTTGCCAATGCGTCCAGAACGGTTTTTGGTACTGATTCCGCGATATGTTGGCTGCGTTGCTGCGAAACATCCGCAATTTGTTGTTCGATGCTTTTGTCGGCCGGCTTACCAAAATAGTAGCCGTCTACCAAGTTACTACGTTGCCAACGCACGGGAGCTTCAATGGAATCGAGCGATTGAACGGGCTGGCCCAACGCAACGTTGTTTCCTGCGGCATCGATCACGACAAGTTCCGCGAGTGCCAAGATGTAGTCACTCTGCCGTTCTGCTAGTAGCGTCGCGGTGATTCTTACGTACCGAACGGCGCGAACCACTGGATCTATCTCAAAAGAAACCGGAGCGCACTTGGGATTTTCAAAATCCGCTGTGGTACGATCGGCCAAGGTGACAACGTCTCCTGCGAATTCGCGATCAGTGGAAGCTTCTATCTTGAACCGTACAGGAAATCCAAAACCTTCGCCAATGCCGGCAAAATCGTCGTTGCAGGCCACGACGGTGACGTTGCGAATGTCCACCGGTTCGCCCAAATCGACTTGGACCCATTTGATAGTATCTGCCGTTGTTGCAATCTGACTGTGATAGCCGAATTCAGGCTTTTCCACCGTTTGCTGCTGCTGACGAAGCGTTGCCAGCTGGGCGTCCAATTCGGCAAGTCGTTCGCCAGCCAGCACATTGATCTTTTCTTCCAGTTGCTGACATTCTTGCTCGAATTCAACGAGCTGCTGATTCCATTCGCGACGCATCTGGGCCACTTGGGCGTCTCGATCATACGGTCGATCGGTTCGATCCAGCGCCGCAAAGACGGCTTGCAGACTGTAGTAATGTTCCTGCGTGACGGGATCGAATTTGTGGTTGTGGCAGCGAGCACACTGGACGGTCAAACTGGCAAACGTATTCATGGTAGTGGTCACCATGTCATCTCGATCCAGATGCCTTGCCACTTGTCCGTCCAACTTGGTTTCCGGAACCTCCGCATGCCCGATAAAATCCCAGGGGCCAGCGGCGATGAATCCAGTTGCTTCAATGCTCTCGGGAGAATCAGGCCACAAGACATCGCCAGCGATTTGTTCTTGGACAAAACGGGAGTACGGTGTGTCTTGGTTGAAACTACGAATCACGTAGTCTCGATAAGGCCACGCGTTGGGACGAGGTTTATCTTTGTCATAGCCGTGGGTGTCACCATAGTGAACGACGTCCAGCCAATGCCGAGCCCACCGTTCGCCATAGTGCGGCGACTCCAACAGCCGATCCACCAATCGTTCATACGCTTGTGGATCCGAATCCGACACAAACTCTTCTACTTCCTCAAACGTGGGCGGCAGTCCCAGCAGATCAAAATACAAGCGCCGAATCAGCGTCCGGCGATCCGCTTCTGGCGACGGCGACAACTGGTGCTGGTTTAGCTTGGCCAAGATAAAAGCGTCGATCGGCGTGCGAACCCAATCGGCCTGCGCTTCCGCAACGTCGGGGACTTGTGGAAGTTGAAGCGGGCGAAGAGACCACCAATCAGTATCGGTAACCGCCGGAGGCTCTAACGTGACAGCGTCCGGCCAATTCGCGCCTTCCGCAATCCACTGTCGAAGCGTGGCAATCTGTGCGACCGAAAGAGGTGCGGCGTCTTGCGGCATCTGTGGTTCGCTGCCAGAGACCATGTCCATCAGTAGGCTCGCGTCCGGATCACCCGGCGAAACCAACGGTCCGCTCTCTCCGCCTTGGCCCAGCGCCGTTGACGAACTGAGCGACAGGCCGCCTTCCGCATTTTCGGCTTGATGGCACGACAAGCAGTGCTGACGCAAGATCGGAGCGACTTCCGTTTCGAACGCGACGGTACCGCCGATGGCCGAAGAACACCACGCGGAAATCAAGCAGCCGGCAAGCTTTACGATTCGGCGGATCAGCAAATTTCGGTAGTCTGGTTCTGTGTTCAACATGGTAAGAAACCAGCTTGAAGATGACGGAGTGATGGAGGGGCGAGAATCCTTCGTAGCAGGAGTTTCAATATTGTACCAGATTTAAGTTTGAATAGGGAATCGCGTGCCGGACGGACTCGAACGTTGACGCCAACGACAATCCCGCCAACGAAAGTGAAACGGCGTTCGCTGCGTCGCATGCGGAGTCGGATTTAGAACGGATCAACCGGTGGCGTGATGCCGACGGCGCCTAAGTCTGAAGGATTGTATTGAACTTCAAAACGGTGAGTCCCGATGGACAATACCGATCCCGGCGGAACTCGCCGCTGATCCACTAACACTCGATTGACTCGCACGCCATTTGAACTCTTCAGATCCTTCACATACCACCAACCGCAATACATATACAGCAAGCAATGTTGGCCCGAAACATCGGAAAAGGGCAAGACGACATCGCACGAACGACTGCGTCCAATAGTCAATCGAGGTTCACGCATGACAACCGACTCGCCGCCATCCAGCGCATCAATTCGCCCAGTTTATCCAGCGATTTTGCGGGGGTTGGCAAGTGAGCGGCATGCGGAGCGGTAGCCGCGCGGTCTGTTTCGTCCTTCGCGGTTTCTGATTCCGTAGCGCCTGTGTGTATCAAAGACTTGATCATGGTGAGTTCATTACCCGTCTTGTTGAACACCACCTTGTCCATCAGTCCCCACATCAACACCAAGCCTCGACCGGACAGGTCATTGTCCTCCATGGAAATAGCCAAGTTACTTTCCACGTCAAAGCCATTTCCTTCGTCGCGAACTGTGATTTTCAGTTCTGGCCGAGTTACAATGGCCCGTACCAAACACGAACGCTTGGCCAAGTCGGGCGATGACATAGTTTTGTCACTAGCTAACTGGCTGACCGCCTCCCAACTACCAACACAGTCTTCCGGCGCCAATTCCAGATTGCCGCAACAAATGGCGTTGATCAGGGCTTGTTCAAACGCCACGCCAATTTGCAAGATGGTGGCAGCGTCACACTGCCCCAGTCCGCCCACCATTTGCTGTACCAACGTGACCAGCGGCGGAATCAGTGTCACATCGTTTTCCAGTTTGAAGTGGAAGTCGGTCACCGTGGCATGGTCAATCAATCGCTGAAAGTCAGAATCCGCTTGTCCCAATTGCAGAACATGATTGATAGAATCGACCAACAATTCGTTGATCTTGGCCTTGGGAACATAGCTGGCCGCACCGGCTTGCAGTGCTTGCGCGGCCAGCGTTTCGCTGCCCATCCCCGTCATCAGAATGACCGGAACATGACTGAATTCTTCACGAATCGCGCGTACCAACTGCAAGCCGTCCATTTCCGGCATTTGCATATCGGTCAAGACAATGTCGGGCTGCTGAGATCGAAGTTGCTTGAGCGCGCCCTTCCCATTTTCGGCAAATCGAACTGCCAAATTATGCTTTTGCAACACCGCGCCGACAATCTGCCGATCCGTGGCCGAATCATCCACAAGTAGAACGGTTGGCATGGGTATCCCCTTAAATCAACGATCGACTAAGTCATGCAAATTCGCCGTTTGACGGCATCGGCAGCCAGCGGGAAAGTATAAACGTTACCGCCACTTGGGAATGCATCAATCGATTCCTCATGCTCCGGCAACGTTCTTCGGTTAACGCACTCCCAGCAGCTCTAACTGGCGAATTTCTGCTTGCCAACGTTCTCTGTCTTCTTCCGTCACGTTCGGGTCTGGTAACAACGAACGTCTTGTACAGTTTACCAAGGCTTGAAGTGTTTGATAGCGGCGAGTTTGTCCGATTGCGGGCAGAATTTGATCGTTCACAATCTGGACAATTTGATCGATCGAATCCACTTCACTGGCCTTCAATTGCGATCGTAATGACGCAAATGACGCGGCCGAATACCCTTGCGTCAAGGCATCAATGCGTTGGATATCTTCTTCGCTGGGATCTTTCAGAACCGGGGAAAGCAGCCAACGCAAGAATTCTTGACGATCTTCGCCCTCTGGGTCCAAGACCGGGATAATCAAATCACCCACTCGTCCAGGCCTGCGAATATCCGGAGAAAGGAGATGAATGCGAGCTGTCATCAGCAGCCAGATGACTCGGCCTTTTAACCTGGGATCTGACATCATGGCCTGGATCTTCCCGGTCAGACGACGTTCCGTAGAATGCGACTCTTGCCCCACTCCGCCAAACTGTGTGTCTGCTTCGTCCACAAAGATGACCACTTTGTCCAACGCCTCTAGGACTCGACGCAATCGTTCGAAAATCACATCGGTTTGTCCGTACCACTGACTGCGAATACTCTTGAGCACCAGAACCGGCACGTCCATTTCGCTGGCGACGGCTTCGAAGATAAACGTCTTGCCACCGCCAATCGGGCCCGCCACCGCAGCTCCGGTAAGCGCTTTGTCCGCTGGCGCTTTGAAACGAGGCAACAATTCGCGCTGGATGAACGCTTTTAGTTTCGAATTCCCTTTCAGATCTTTGATCAGATGCGACGGCTTTTTAAATTCCACCACATCTTCGCCTAGCTGGCTTTGAATGAATTCCTGGACCTTGTCGATCAAGTCAGCGGGCTGCAGGACTTCTCGAGTATAAGACGCTTTCAACAGCAACTGCCGCAACGCATGAACGGAAAGTCCGGCCGTAAACGAAGCCAAGTCTTCCTGGCGCCCCACAGCTTTGGTCTGCATGCGTTTGGGCAAAATAATGCCTGAATGTAGTGCAAACGAGCTTCCATGGAGGGCGCGGCGGCCTCAATGTTCACCACTTGCGGCAATTGCGAAACCCGGCCATGAATCAAACTGGAGGATTCCGCTACCAAGATCACCGAATCGGCACCTTGCATGAAGGCGGGATCAGAAAACCAATCTTGGCAAATGCTAATTCGATGCAGTTGCTTGTCATTCAGCGACGCCAAGTCGCCGTTACCCATAGGCAGCAGCATGTCAGCCGCTTCGATCAGAATCAGCAGGTCACCGGATAAACTGGAGCGTGAAGCGATCGTCAACTGCCGCATGGTTTCCAACGCCAGGGTCGGATTGCCAATGGCATCCAACAGCAATTGATCAAACTGTTTAGACAGCAAATCATATTCGCTGTCCCCTTTGGTTCGCATGCCGCGAATGATCAGCGTTTCCGTGTCGAAACCCGACTTCCAGGCAATCCACGCGTTCTTCAGTTTTTCTGGATCATCCAAAATCCGAATCGGTCCGTTCAATTCATAGACCAATCGAATGAGCCCGTTGGTTGCCGATTTTTCAGCCACAAACGGAATCAACGGCACGTAGTCGGTGCCATTGAAGTATAGATCGTAGACGTTCCCACTGAGGATCACGCTACGCGACTGGTCCGAATTCAGCACTTCGGCCAGTCGGCTAAAAAACGGGTATTTAAAGTCGGTCATTAATTGAGGTTCCGATTAAGATTCGGGAATCCGAGTACGGTCGGTGGATTCGTTTTCGGCGGGCGAAGATTCTTCTTTCGCCAAACCAATCAGAGCATCGAATTCCGAATCGGCTTCATTCTTCGTCGCAAAATCCAAGAATTCGGCTTCCATGCGTTGCGAATCGACGCCCGCCATTTCTCGAGAAACTCGTGCGGTGGCTTTGGCTTGATCACGAAGTTCACGCATTTCCTGCAGCTCTTCGTTGGTGCGGTCTTTGCTGATGCCAGACAGCATGTCCGCAATTTCTTTCTCTTCCTTGGCGGTCAACATTTCCGCAACGGTTTCGTGCTTTTCTTGTCGAATCTTTTCAATGTCTCGCAACAGAGACTGCAACTGCGTTTTATGGCCGGCAATGTTCGTTTCGAATTCGGTGATATCTTCTTCTAGTTCATGGCAATGTGCCTCTTTTTCCGCCAACGTGGAACTGAAGTCTTTGAAGGCCGCTTGGCATTTGACGTATTCGGGATCGGCTTTCACAGCTTCAATATTGCCGTTATGTTTTTCCACAACCTTCTTGGCCATGGCTGCAGCACCGTCGCGCAACTTCTTCAGCTTGGCGATCTCTTCTGTCAGACGTTTGAGCGTGGTCTTCTTCTTTTCCTCCTGAGCGATCATCGCGCCCACCGCATTTTTGTATTCGTGAATCCGCTTGGTCTTCTCCTGAATCACTCGGTCATAAGTCGCTTGCACCACGGCCGGGTTTTGGCTGAGTGCTTGTCGAGCGGAATCGATGCGACCGGTTAACAGGTAACCCAACGCACGAAAGTATTTGCCAATCGCTCTGAACATGATTTGTTTTCCTCGTCAGTCGAAAAATTGCTGATAAACACGAGTTGTCCGAACCTTCAAGAAGGCCCACGTCTTAAACAGAAATGCTAAGAAAAATAGATCAACTAGGCAATCAGTCGCCTCGAATTGCTTGCCCTACTTGTTGGTCCAATTCGCGAATTCGACGGTCGATATTGGCCGCCATCTCCAAGCCGCGATCCAGTTCCCGGCGAAGTTCGGCGAATTCGTCCGCTGGCAATTCGTTTTCCAATGCGGATACTTGCATCGAATCTAGCGAATTTTCCAAGTGGTTCACACTTTCGGCGACTTCGTTCAACAAGTTTTGGCGGTCCGAATTCAACGATTCGGAAAGCGTTTCCGACTGGACGTCTCGAGCGGTCAACCAGATCCGGAACGAATTCTCCAGGCCGGACAAACCCGATTCGTAAAGCCTTTGCATTTTTGCTTGCAACTCCAGAACCCATGGTTCCGGCTGTAGGGACGGACAGAACAAGCGATCCATTCTTTGACGCAGGCGTTTCAGACGCAGCAACAATTTTCCCGAATCCGGGTCTCGATCTTGCCGCAATTTTCGTTGCAGCTGCCGCAAGTAACGCTGGTGCTGTCGACTTTGTTGCAGCCAAGCTCGATCGGCCAGTTGCATTTCCAAGCCAGAAAAACCAACCGTGAACTTCCAAGCCGCCGCCAAAGCTCCGGCGGCCATGCCCGCCCATCCGATAGCTCGATCTCCAGGCGAAAACATCGCAATGAACGCACCCAACACAAACGGCAACCAAACCACCGTTGATGTCAGTACCTGCCGAATAGCTTGAGTTCGAATCCTCGTCTTCTGGTTCGAATGCATCGCGAGCCTGCCCTGCTTAACCGTCTTGGTTCGTCGATGATTGGTGTTGTCCAGAAGCCACTTGCGAAAAATCTTTGTACGAACGCAATATCAAACCGACTCCAGCTCCAAACAACGCCATCACCAACAATAGATTTCCCAGTCGCATCGAAAACTCAAAATGAACACGACTTAAGACTTCCACCACTAACACCAAAATCCCAAAACTGAACAACATCCACGCCCAGCTTTTGGACGCGTCATAAAATAGCGCCACCACGGCCAACACAAACGGCATAAAGACAATTCCCATGCTGGTTGTGTCACCCATATTGCCACTCAAGCGATGCATGGCTCCCGTGATCAAACCGTAACCTCGAGTGGTCGCGATGACCGAATTAAAGAAAAACACAATTGCCAGAATGGTCAGCACCGTCCCGACGCCAAATTGCATGAGTCCACCTTCCGTGCCGCCTGGGCCTGCATGTTTTGGTCGTCGCTTTGGCTCTGGACTTGGATTTGCATTGGGCATGTCTTCGATTCCTGTGTTGTCCTTTTTGGCCGAGTTATATGAATCTGGAATCTACGAGCAGCGGTCATTCGCGTCAAACCGAAGTTGCGGCGAACCATTGATTTTGTGCGGCCTGCATTACGGTTTCCAGCGATACGCCATGCTGTTGAGCCACGCGTTGGCAATCGTCAAATTCGGGGCGAAAGTGCAGCGAACCGTCGGGCAGCGTCGCTTGCTTTCCGCGAACTTCTCCCCACCGAGTCGTCACGGTGAGACTGGTGCGAATCAGCTTGGTTCGCTGGCGAATGTGACGTCGAATTCCCAGCGTTCCCGTTTCCTGAAACAAGATTGATTCCAATTCGGCCGCTCGATCCGGTTCGCAAATCACCGACAGCAACTGCCCCGAACGCTGCTTCTTCATCTGAATCGGAACCACAAACACATCTAACGCGCCGGCCGTCATGAGTTGCTGAAAACAATAGCCAAGCACTTCGCCGGAGACGTCATCCAAGTTGGTTTCCAGCACCATCACTGTGTCTGTTTCCACGCTGGAAAGTGCCGTTTCAGAATTAGTTCCAATCAGCAGCCGCAACAAATTCGCCTGCTGATCTAAATCCTTGGTCCCCGCGCCGTAGCCAATCTTGTCCACGCGCATACTCGGCAACGGCCCAAACTGGTCCACCATCGCTTTGACAACTGCCGCCCCGGTCGGCGTGGTCAATTCCGCTTCCACGTCGCACGCCGCGATCGGAACGCCTGTTAGCAATTCAGCGGTCGCCGGGGCGGGTATGCTGCAACGGCCGTGCGCAATGTTGACAAAACCGTGGCCGGTCGGCACGGGCGAACAAACAATGCGATCCAGCTTCAACCAATCCATGCCGATGGCCACGCCGCAAATGTCCGCGATGGAATCAACCGCACCCACTTCATGAAAGTGCACTTTTTCAATCGTAGAACCATGCACCTTGGCTTCCGCTTCCGCCAAGCAACGAAAAATCTTATGGGCCACATTGCGTTGCGAATCGGTCAAGCGACTCTGTTCGATCATGGCCGTAATGTGATGCAGATGACGATGTGCGTGTTCGGGTTCGTGCAGCACATCGACTTTGGCGGCGCGAAAACCTTTCTTCTTAACTTCGCTTAGCTGCAACTGGCAACTGGGCAGTCCCAACGAATCAATACCCGCTTGGATTTCCGCCAACGGAACGCCAGCGTCCACCAACGCGCCTAACAGCATGTCACCACTGATTCCGCTGGGACAATCAAAATACGCAATTCTCATCGAGATCACTCTTATTCAGCTAACGAATGATTTTGAACGGTTCGCAAACAGTCGCTCGGTGGGCCCGATCACCTTGCGGTCGAAAACATCGCCGTGTCTTCAATTTGCCCGAAGTCGGCACTACAAGAAACGTGCGTCTGGCCACACCAAAAAATGTATTAGATCCACACTCATTCGGATAGGTGGTGATTGGAGCATCTGCCAACGTCCCGAGCGACCCTTGGTGCATTTCGTCTGACCGGTCGTTATAGTACGTCGTTCGGACCCAAGTTATTTTTTTTGCGAACGAAAGGCCGCAGACGTGCCACAATCGAATCACGACAACACGCCTGTCAAGAACGAATTCACTTGTCCGGTGCATGACCTGCCGCAGCAAGCTCGAGCGATCATTGTGGGCGGAGGTATTGCCGGAGCGTCTGTGGCGTATCACCTGGCACAACTCGGCTGGACCGACATCCATTTGCTGGAACAAAGCCGCTTGTCCAGCGGCACCACTTGGCATTCCGCCGGCCAAGTCGGACAACTGCGGTCCAGCCAAAGTCAAACTCTTGTAAATAAGGCGTCCGCCGCCTTGTACGCTCAGCTGCAGCAAGCTACCGGTCATGATCCCGGCTGGGTGCAGTGCGGCGGCCTGCAGTTGGCCGCTTCGGCAGAACGACTGCGACAACTCAAACGCAACGCCGCGATGGCTCGTGTCTTCCAAGTCGACGCCGACATCATTTCGCCAGCTGAATGTGCGAACTATTGGCCCCAACTTCGCACCGACGACCTGCATGGTGGCGTGTATTTGCCTGGTGATGGTCGAGTGCTACCGGGCGAATGCACCGTAGCGTTGGCCCAAGGTGCCATGCAGCGTGGAGTCGTCTGTCACGAACAGACGGAAGTTTTAGAAATACTGTGGACGCAATCTAAGCACGGGCGAAAGCGGATTACGGGCGTACGTACCAACCGAGGCACCGTGCACGCGGACTGGGTAGTGTTAGCGACCAATATGTGGCTGCGTCAAATGGGTCAGCAAATCGGTGTACCGATTCCTGTCTATGCGTGCGAGCATCATTATGTGATTACGCAGCCCATTGACGGTGTCGACCGCCATCAACCGTGCACTCGAGATCCAGATGCGGGTATTTATTTTCGTTCGCTGGATGATGGTGGCATGAAACTAGGCGCGTTTAAGCGTCGTTCCAAACCGTGGGAACTTGGCGATCACGTGCCGTCCGACTTCGCCTTTTCGCTGCTGCCAGAAGATTGGCCTGACTTTGCCGAACCCTTCCAGTCCATGTGCCATCGGCTCGGTTTTCTGGACCAGTCCAAGGTGGTCAAGTTCATCAATGGCCCAGAAGCGTTCACGCCTGACAATAACTTCATCATGGGTCGCCCCGCGTTTACCGACGGACTGTTTGTGCTGGGCGGTTTCAACTCCGCAGGAATTGCCTGTGCGGGCGGAGCGGGTTTGTATTCGGCAGAATGGATGGATCATGGCGATATGACCATTGATTTATCAAGCGTTGATGTGCGGCGGTTTATGCCGTTTCAAAGTGGTAAGCAGTACCTTCGGGAACGAGTGTCCGAAGTCTTGGGCCTGCACTATCAAATGGCATGGCCGAACCGCCAAATGGAGACCGCTCGGAATATTCGCGCCAGCGCGCTGTACGATCGTCATCGGCAGCATAACGCCTGCTTCGGCGAATCGGCCGGTTGGGAACGACCACTGTGGTACGCTCCTGTCGGCGAGTGCAATCAGACCGAGTATTCCTTCGGCCAGCAAAATTGGCAACAGTGGACCAACGCCGAAGTGACACACTGTCGTCAGTACTGCGGATTGTTGGATCAATCCACTTTCGGGAAACTCAGGGTGACTGGCCCCGACGCCACGGTCGAACTGAGACGGCTGTGCGCCAATGACATCGACGTGCCCGCCGGAACGTCCGTCTACACAGCCATGTTAAACGAACGAGGTACGTTTGAATCGGATTTGACCGTAGTGCGCATCGGCCTGCACGAATATTATTTGGTCACCGCCACGGCGCAAGCTGTACGTGATCGAGATTGGTTGCTAGGCAACTTTACGGCTTCGGCCGATGTGACTGTGGAAGATGTATCGGAGCAGTGCAACGTGATTGGCGTCATGGGGCCCGATTCGCGACGCTTGTTACAATGCCTGACCGACATAGATTTGTCACACAATGCGTTCGCATTCGGCCAATCGAAGTCAGTGGAAATCGGTTCGCACCAAGTCCGAGCAACTCGGATTTCCTACGTCGGAGAACTTGGCTGGGAACTCCATTGTCCTGTAACGCAAGTCGGTTTTCTCTGGGACCGACTGTGGGAAGCAGGTGTGCGCGAACTGGGCGAGGATCGAATTCGGCCAGTGGGAAACAATGCCATTAGCGCGATGCGCATTGAAAAAGCGTATCGAGCTTGGGGGCATGACATTTCTGCCGATGAAACTCCGTGGCAAGCCGGGCTGGGATTCGCCATCGATTGGAATCATGATTTTTTGGGCAAGCAGGCGCTGGAAGATGCCAAGTCGAACGGATATTTGACCAAGCGGCTGGTCAGTCTGACGTTGGCTGACCCCAACATCATCTTGTGGGGGGGCGAACCGATTTTGCGAGACGGATCGGTAGTGGGTTACACCACGTCGGCTGCGTATGGACCATCTTTGGGATGCAGCGTGGCGATGGGTTATGTTCGCAATCCGGACCGAACACGGCTGGACATCGCCAAACTTTCAGACGGCCAATTTGCCATTCTGTGTGAAGATCGTGTGTGCGAAGCACATGTCACCCTGCGGTCTCCTTTCGACCCAGGCCGAAAGAAAGTACTCTGTTAGCATCGTTCCAGAACTAAGTGAGCTGCACGGCTCTAGCCGCAGGTGAAAAACTTGCGATATCACTGACGGCCGCTTTGACGCTCGCCTGATACCGGGCAACCATTTCTAGAACGATCCTTGGCCAACGCCCGTTCCGATTCCATTCCTATTTTGGTTTAAATTTCATTTGGGAAAACGATGAGCATTTCCAACGCGTCTTTTGAAGTCAACGGCCGACGTTATTCGCCTCCGGCCAAGCCTGTGGTGGTTATTTGCATTGACGGTTGTGCGGACGAATATTTGTCCACTTCCATTGCTCACGGCAAGATGCCACATGTCGCCAAGATCGCGCGGGATGGTTATCGAGGCTTGGTGCGAGGTGCGTTGCCGTCATTTACGAACGTCAATAATTCGGCCATTGTGACCGGGATGCCGCCCAGCGTAACCGGGATCTGCGGTAACTTCTTTCTGAATCCGGAAACCGGCGAAGAAGTGATGATGAATTCGCCCGAATTCCTGCGGTGCGAAACCATTTTGACATCAGCTGCCAAGGCAGGACGCAAAGTGGCCTTCATCACGGCCAAGGAAAAGCTGCGAACCGTGTTGGGTGACGGACTGGTCGAATTGGGCGGGATTGCGTTTTCTTCAGAAAAAGTCGATGAAGCTCGTTTGGCAACGCACGGCGTCGACGATGCAGAACAGATCATTGGCAAGCCCAGGCCGGAAATCTATTCCGGCGATGCGTCGGTATATGTGTTGGAAGCGGGAGTGGCATTGATGGAACAAGGTCGAGCAGACTTTTTGTATCTTTCGCTGACCGACTACATGCAGCACAAATTCGCTCCGGACGAACCAGAATCGCTCGAATTCTACGCGGCCATCGATCAACAGATCGGTCGCATGTTGGAACTAGGTGCCGTTGTGGCCGCCACGGCAGATCATGGCATGAACGCCAAGAACAAGGAAGATGGTTCGCCTAACGTGATCTATGTGGAATCGTTATTGAAGCAGCATTTTGGCAATGACATCAAAGTAATTTGTCCCATCACCGATCCTTATGTCGTGCACCACGGCGCGCTAGGTTCGCTGGTGATGGTGCATCTGACCGAAGCACAAGCGGCTTCACAAATCGAGCAATTCTTGCTGCAGCAAGATGGCATCACGGAAGTTTATGATCGAGCGACTTCGGCTAAGAAGTTGGAATTAGCCAGACCGCATCGGTGATTTGACCGTGCTTTGTGGGCGCGACTTTGTGCTGGGGCGAACTCCAGAAGATCATGACCTGAGTGTGTTAAAAGGTGGGCTTCGTTCGCACGGTGGTCGGTACGAAGAAATGGTGCCGCTGCTGGTGAGCGAACCGCTGAACGCTGCGTACCGAAGTAAGGCGCAAGCAGATCCAAGGAACTTTGACGTATTCGACTTCGCTTGCAACGGTTCGGCGTAGCGTTAGCGAATGCAAGCCCCTAAGCCAATAATCGGTGCGGTTAGACCAGAGCATCAATCATGGGACCAAGCAAAATGTTGGAATTGCCAAGCTATATCGCCGGGACTGCGGTGCGAACCGAAAAGCAGTTGGACGTGTTTTATCCCTGGGACAATTCGTTGTCAGGACGAATTCACGTCATTGATGGTTCGCATTTGGATACCGCGATACAAGCGGCGTTGGACGGACAAAAAAATCCGTTGACTCGGTATCAAAGGCACGACATCTTACGCAAGGCAGCACAGATTCTGGCCAACCGCCGCGAAGAGCTGGCTCATTTGATTCGTAGCGAAACCGGCCTGTGCATGCGTGAAACGATGTACGAAACGGGTCGCACGTCCGATGTGATGGAGTTCGCTGCCATCGAAGCGTTGAAAGATGACGGGCAAATCTTTTCGTGTGACATTTCGCCCCAAGGGAAAGCTCGGAAGATCTTCACGTTCCGCCAGCCAGTCCAATTGGTCAGCGCCATCACGCCGTTCAACCATCCGATGAATCAAGTGGCGCACAAAGTGGCTCCGGCAATTGCCGCCGGCGCGCCGATGATCCTCAAGCCGTCAGAAAAAACTCCGCTGACCGCCATTCGGCTGGCCGAAATTTTATACGAAGCCGGTCTGCCCGGTTGGATGTTGAGTGTTTTCATGGGGACGCTGGACGATGTGGTTCCCAAGATGATTACGGATGATCGCATTGAATTGGTGTCTTTCACCGGATCGGTGGCCGTTGGAAAACACATTGCCAAGACCGCAGGTTACAAAAAGCTGTGTTTAGAACTGGGTGGCAATTCGCCGTTGATCATTTTGGAAGATGCAGACCTGGACAAGGCCGTGACGCTGGCGGCCGAAGGTTCGTTCCGCAACTCGGGACAGCGTTGTACGGCGGTAAAACGGATTTTGGTGCAAGAATCCATTCTGGACGAATTCACCAATCGCTTTGTCCAAAAAGCGGCGGAATACAAAGCCGGCGATCCGGCCGACCCGGAAACTCGAGTCGGCACGGTGATTGACGAAGCGGCGGCCAAGGTTCTGGAAGATCGAGTCCACAAGGCGGTGGCTGCAGGTGCAAAAGTGTTGCTGGGCGGCCGGCGCGAAGGAGCGTTAATGCATCCGACCGTGGTTGCCGAGGTTCCTCGAGACACAGAACTGGTCGCTTGCGAATCGTTCGGACCGATTGCTCCGATCATTTCGATCAAAGATGTCGACGACGCGATTGATTATTACAATAGCGGTGAATTCGGACTTTCGTCGGGCATTGTGACCAACAACATGGAAGCGGCCTTGAAGGCGGTTCGCTTGCTACGCACCGGAACCACCAACGTGAACGAAGTCCCCGGTTACCGTATTGAAAGTTCACCCTTTGGCGGCGTGAAAGATTCCGGCCTAGGAATCAAAGAAGGCGTGATTGAAACCATGAAATTCATGAGCAATGTAAAAACGTTTTCATTGCCTTGGTAAGTCGCAGCTGCTTTCATGAAGCAGCGAATTTTTGTGATGCGTAAAGGTGTTTGATGGATATTGATTCGCTTGACAATCCGTACATTCTGTTGACTCCGGGACCGCTTTCTACCAGCAAGACTGTTCGCCAGGCGATGCTGCGAGACTGGTGTACTTGGGACGATGACTACAACTTGGGCGTGGTCCAAGTGATTCGCCAAAAGTTGGTGGAATTGGCAACGGCGTCGCAGCATCAAGCGGAATACACATCGGTGTTGATGCAAGGCAGCGGCTCGTTTTCGGTCGAATCGGTGATTGGCACCGTGGTTCCGGAAAACGGCAAGTTGTTGGTTTTGGCGAACGGAGCGTATGGTCAGCGTTTGGCCAAGATTGCCAAGGTGTTGCGAATCAATCACGTGGTCCACGATAGTACGGAACTTCAACCGCCGGACCTGGACAAACTGCAGAGCGAATTGGAAAACGATCGCGACATTACGCACGTCGTGGTCGTACACGGCGAAACAACCACGGGCATGCTGAACCCCATTAGCGAAGTCGGCCGGATTGCCAAGTCGCATGGCAAGACGTTTATTGTGGATGCGATGAGCACGTTTGGAGGCGTGCCGTTGGACGTACACCAACTTGGCATCGACTTCATTATCAGCAGTGCCAACAAGTGCATCCAAGGTGTGCCGGGATTCGGCTTTGTCATTGCCAAGCGATCTGAATTGGAAAAAACGGCCGGACAAGCTCGTTCGCTTTCCTTGGATCTTTTCGACCAATGGAAAACGATGGAGGATTCGCACGGAAAATGGCGGTTCACTTCGCCGACGCATACGGTGCGAGCGTTCGCGCAGGCATTGACAGAATTGGATCAAGAAGGAGGCGTGGCGGTTCGCCATCAACGATACAGCCAAAACCAACAGACGTTAGTGGCAGGCATGCGAATCCTGGGTTTTGAATGCTTGCTGCCAGACAAATGGCATTCGCCCATCATTACTTCTTTTCTGAGTCCGAATGCGGCGGCCTACAACTTTCGGCAATTTTATGACGGCCTGAAGCAGAAGGGATTTGTGATTTATCCGGGCAAAGTGACCGATCGAGACACTTTTCGAATCGGCAGTATTGGCGAAGTCTATCCTGACGATGTTCAGCGTTTGATTCGAGTGATTGGGGAAGTCAAGTTTTGGTAGACGCGACCATCGGCGGAAGGTAGGATGACGGTCGGAGGATAAAAAATGTTTCGACCCACCGCTCTGATTCTAATTGTCACATTCGCCTTGAGCACACCAGCCGCTGCTTTGACTCAAGCGGAACTCGATACGTGGCACGCACTATGGACCAGCCAAGGACTGGAAGATTACGGTTACCAGTTCCAGCGAAGTTGCCATTGCTTTGGCGAATCGATCCGAGAAGCGGTGGTCCGAGTCGAATCCGGCAATGTGGTTTACGCCACGGACTCGCAGACTCGGCTGAGCCTGGAAGCTACGCTTTTTCCTTCGGTAGAAGAATTGTTTGCGGAATTGCAATCGGCTGTGGACAGGCCTGCCGCTTTCTTGTCCGCCGAATTCGACGCAGCGTTGGGCTATCCGGTTCGCGTTTCCATAGACTGGGATGAAATGATTGCCGACGAAGAGACGTTTTACGTAACTTCGTTGCTGTCTGCGGACTTGGACGTTCCCGCTTGCGATTTCACAAACGATATCGCGTGCGCCGCGCCGGTGATTGACTTGTTGCGAGAAGCCAACGGTTGGTTCGATTCGTTCTTGGATTTCAATGAAGACTTTGTGGTCGATTCGGTAGATCGCGAATTCCTGGTCCAGGAAGTGTTGCAGACGAATTATGGTGATTCCAACCTAGATGGCGCATTTAATTCGTCCGATTTTGTGCAGGTTTTTCGATCCGGTGAATTCGAAGATAGCATCACAGCCAATTCAAGCTGGTCTACGGGAGACTGGAACGGCGACTTTGAATTCAGTTCATCTGATCTGGTGAAAGCATTTCAAGCGGGTGGATACCAATCTGACTCCACCGGTGAAACTCGTCCTGTGCCGGAGCCAAACCTACCTCGAATCGCATGGCTGTCGCTCGGTATCGTTCTAATCACACGCCGGTTTCGACGCTGTCAGTGAGCGTTTCGCGTAGCAGGCAAAAAACTAATCGCCCAGCGAACGCAAATCCCGCAGAATCGGCTATCCGGATAATACCGCTATATTCGTAGCGACTTTTCTTTCGCGACCGTCGTCTTCACGTAACGTTTGCCGTTGAATTTTACAAACGCCATTTGAGCTGCATGTGGCTACTGCGCTGGAGGCAAACGCCTACATTGCCGCTTCTGGAGGGAATGGTTGCGTCCCTGGGTTTTCTGGCATTTGCCACTCCGCCGTCGACATTTGTTGTCCTATATTTTGTAAGTAATGTGGGAATCCTCATTCGGTAGTTACGGTACCAAGGCTGATGCTAGAATCCGACAACCTCATCAATGCTCATGACGGTGTGACGCTGTACTTTAGTTCGGCCAACACTCAGGCTTCGGATGTCCTGCGTCAGGTGGTGAACCAGACCGGACTTATCGAAAGTGAAGCATACCCCAATGTCCTTAGCGTTCAATGTGAAGGGACGCGTCTCACCGAGTTCTCCACTCGTTGTAGTGAATCTCTGTCTGGCGAACTTCAGGATGACATCGCGTGCCATGTCCAACAATTCGGCAGCGAACCATCGCTGTCACAACTGATGCAGTCGCGCAGTTTACGAGCGGTATTGGATCAGTTGGACGGAAAATGGATTTCGGACATCTTGGCCGAAAGACGTTTGATCACCTACTTTCAGCCCATCGTGCGCCTAAATGATCCTCGAGATGTTTTTGGCTACGAATGCCTGGTACGAGGAGTCAGCGAAGCGGGACAAGTGATTCCGCCGTTCCTGATGTTTGGCGTAGCTAGACGAGCAAAACTGATATGCGAATTGGACCATGCAGCTCGAGTCAGAGCGTTTGCCACCATCGCGCAGCTGGATTCACAGGAAAAGTTCTTCATCAACTTTAGTCCTCGCGTCCTGCAAACCAATCACCTGGGCGTAAAATCGACCATTGACGCGGCGCTGGACGCCGGTATTTCCACGCGTCAAATTGTGGTGGAGGTCACGGAAAGCGATGAAATCCACCAGCTGGATCAAGTTCTAAACCAATTGCATCTCTTTCGCGAAGCTGGATTTGGCATTGCGCTGGATGATGTGGGAGCTGGCTATAGTTCGCTCACCATCTTGGCCGATATTCGCCCCGACTTCGTTAAAATTGACATGGATTTGATTCGCGGAGCGAACCAGGATCGTTACCGCGGTTGCATTGTTCGCAAATTATTGGAACTCTCCAGCGAATTGGAAATTTGCACGGTAGCCGAAGGGATTGAGACCATGGACGAATGGGCCTGGGCTCGTGACCAAGGTGCAGATTTAGGGCAAGGCTATCTGTTTGCCAAGCCGGAAGCGCATTTGCAAACCATTGACGAATTTGCCACCAGCGAAACGATTGAATCATAAGGGTTGTTGACCAGTGAACGTCTTTGTCTACATCTTTGGGTGCTGGGTGCTGCCGAGTATCTTGCTGTCGCTTGGCGTCGGCGGGTACATCGGATACAGCTTTGCCCTTCGTAAGCACTGGAAGATTATTCGCGAAGAACGCGAAAAGACGCTGACGGCATTGCAAAGCGTGGTGACCAGCGCTGAAGAGCTGAGCACCGGCGTGGATCAACACAATTCGCAACTGAAGACCGTAGGACAAACGGTCGACGATCTCACGGCAAGTGGTGACTATGAAGAAGTGAAACAGACGCTGCTGAATCAAATCGCCAGCGCCATTGAATCCAACAAGAAGTTGGAAAACGAAATTGTGTTCACTCGTTTCCGCCTGGAAGAACAAGCGCAGGAACTGGATAAGACTCGGCAAGAAGCCAGAACCGATCCTTTATCTGGCGTAGGCAATCGCAAGGCCTTTGATGAAACGCTGCAATTCTGTATTTCTCGGTTTCAGCGGCAACAACAATCGTTCGCGTTGTTGATGATTGATGTCGATCACTTTAAATGGATCAATGACACGCATGGACATGCTGCCGGTGACGACGTGATTGCTCGTATCGGCGATGCGATCCGCACTACTATTCGCCCAACCGATTTTGTGTGCCGATTTGGCGGCGACGAATTTTCCGTCATCTTTGACGGCGTGAACGAAGAAACAGCCACTCGCGCTGCCATGCGACTTCGGGAAACGGTCGAACGTAAAAACTTTGACGCGCATGCGGAATCGCGCATTGCCTTGACGCTCAGCATGGGACTAGCGGTGGTCACCGAAGCGGATTCGGCCGAAACGATCTTTCAAAAAGCCGATTCGGCCCTGTACCGTTCTAAAGAAGGCGGCCGGAACCGGCTGTCCGTATTTCGCGAAGGCGATGTCGTCAAAGCCGCTCGACACGACGACATTGACGACACCACAGAAGACGCTGAAGACGCACTGTCCGAAGCCGACGAGCCTCAAGAAGCAACACTGTAGTCAAAGCGACAGACGGCCGATTCGCTTAAGATGCTCGCTCAGCGGAATCAAATCCGCACGCCTTGTGACTGCCATCACAGAACGGTCGATTCTTGGATTCGCCACAACGGCACAACGCGATCGCAGGCTTTTCACTGATCGACGTGAATTCATTCCCTTCCGCATCGCACAACGTAAACTTGCCTTCAACCAGAAAAGGGCCGTTGTCACGGATCGTAATTTTAACATCAGACATGTTTCTCTCCTTCAAATTGTAAACGTACTCAAATAGATATTTTGTGAAACGTGAACGCGTGCTACGTTGCCTGCTATTAGCTTAACCCCGAAAAAAATTCTCGACGAATATCAAGGTCTTGTTGGTCATTCCCTATTTCATCCTGCGTTCCTAGTTTGCTCAATAGAGTGGTTGCCAATGCGTAATCCCGTTGCCACTGATAACAAAATGATACTTGGCTCCCAAGTCGATCATTAGTTGATAGTCACTGCTTTCATCGTCTGGAGGCAGAAGAATGCAAAACGCCGAAACATCGCTGTTCTCGCCACCATCATTGTCAATTAGATCGTCCAGTTCGTCACACTCCCACAGACGGCCTACAATCTCTCGTTCGAGTTCATCCCAACTGCTAACCAAGCGTTCCAAAAGGTTTCTCGACTCCTCGGAATTATCTTCGGTGACGCATTCCAACTCTCCAAAATTGCCAAACGAGAGTGCGACGCAAAACCCTGATTCACCGTCGTCAAACGTAACATCCGATATCTCACCTCTGATTACGGTTCTATCCGCTGCGAATTCAAGCTGTGTGCCGTGTACCTGTCCATCGCAGCTAGACGCACAAGACCATAATTCCTGATGTCTACAATAAATATCCCACCCAATAAACGGCGGCAAATCGTGCACGGTGCAATTGAGACTTGAATCGAACTGCATTAGCAGGTCTCGAGCCCTCTCACTAATAATAATTGTATCGGCTGTAAAATAATCGGGCATATCTCCCATCGCAAGCAGGCGTGAGTTCCGTTCTACATCCAACTCCGCCTCAAAAGCTGCCTTGTACTCTGAA
The DNA here is from genome assembly GCA_041399205.1 of Pirellulaceae bacterium. Taxonomy (GTDB): domain Bacteria; phylum Planctomycetota; class Planctomycetia; order Pirellulales; family Pirellulaceae; genus JAGQOZ01. Next base: position 182,009 of record JAWKTK010000019.1, read on the forward strand.
CCCAAGAGAGGTTCCTCGCCATCACTTGGATTAAGATAATGGTAGATTCGCTCTAACAGGAAAAAACGTCTTTCATACGCTGTGGACTCGATCGGGATGAAAATTAGGCCGCTAAGCCCTGATTCCACCCACGCATCTCGTACAGAGGAAGAAACAATCGTCCCGCGAGATGAATAGAAAAAGTTCCTATTCTTGTCGGGACTTCGAATACTCCATCGTACTGGCAAAAATCCATTACCTGGCAAAAGTCGAACCGGAAACTCTTGCACTTTTTCCAATGCATTACGAAGATCGCGAAAATCGTCCATCGAAAGCGGGCCAGTTTTCTGGCGATATTCATCAACTAACTTTGATGCGTCTTTCGTCAATTCAAAAGGCAGTATGAAGTCTTCGAAAAAGGGATACTCATCACTATCGCATTGCACCCAAGGCAAGCTTTCCCAATACAAATGTCCGTAAACTCGGTTAAAACCGGCGTCACCACCGTTCCACGTACCACGGTGCCATTGAAAGTATTGCATGACGGTTCCTTTGACTATCTATCGAACTATCAGTAATTTACACGCTCAGGTTCCTACGGCGTGGATTAGCAAGGCTTCACTATCATAGCGAGTCGGTTGCAATGTGTTCTCATTGAATGAGCCATTTTTTTGACATGCGCGAACCAGCCTAGATTACGAATCAACTGAACGCCAGAGCATGTCGTACCGGCATGTTTGGCATCCACTACTACTGCGAACGCTTTGGCTTGGCAAAGCGAGCCAACATGGCGGGCAGAAAGACCAAGTCGCCGAATAATGCCGATCCAATCGTGATGGCTCCCATGGTGGCAAAAATTTTGTGGTCACGAGCATCACTGAACATGACCGTGCCAAATCCACAAACCAAGACTACGGTAGTCATAATCAGCGCCGTGCCGACTCCGGTGAACGCTTCGCGAATCGCGCGGCTTTGATCGGTGTGTCTTTGCCGTTCTTCTTCAAAACGAGTTAAAAAGTGAATTGTATCGTCGACGGCAATTCCTAAACAAACCGTGAACGCGCACACGCTCACCAACTCTAAGGCTTGCCCCGTCACCGCCAGAAAAGCGCCAGCCACCGTCAGCGGAAAAACATTGGGCAGAATAGAAATTAGGCCAATTCGTAGCGATCGATAAACCACCGCCAAGACGCCAAAAATGATCACCGATGCCGTGCCCAAACTGGTCGCCAAGTCAACGACAATCTGATAAACGTTCTTCCAGCGATTCACGGCCGTCCCTTCCAACCAAACGCTGAAATGCGGATGAGCTTGCGACACGGCAGCTAATTTCGTTTCGATGCGTTCAAAAACTGGACCATACTTGGCAATCCCCAAGTCTTGTACTCGAAACATCACCTCCGCGTTTCGATCTTCCGGCCGAAAGAAAGCTCGCTTCAACGGTGGCGGCAATAGCTCGAGCATCGACATCCGATCTTCCGTTCGTCCGTCACCAGGCAGCGAAGCCAACAAGCTGTGCACGGAAAGCGGATGACCAATCAAGGACTCGGCGTCCAGGATGCGGTGAATTTCGCCCAGCACGGTTAGTATTTCAGGCGAATCTGCGGCAACTTGGTCATTCCAAAAGATTCGCACATTCGACCGTTCTAGCCCGCCCATCGCCACGTCCATGGTCTTTAAGGCCAACGCGGGTTCGCTGTGCGAATTCAACAGATTGGCCAATCGTTCGTCTGGTCGTAGCGTCAATGAAACGGCCAGGAACAGACACGTCAGTCCTATTCCCAAACCACAAAACAACTTGGTCCGCCGCAGGACATAGTCAATCACCAGACTTATCCGGCCAAAATGCTGGTCAATGATGCCCTTGCTGTGCCCTTTATGAATCCATTTGCCCAGCCAAGTGTTGCAGGCCAACGGGATGCTGGTAACCACGGCAATGAAGGTCAACAAGACTCCGATGGTGCAGCTGAGTCCAAATTCTTCCACAATTTCATGATCGGCCAACAACAGCGAACCGAAGCCAATGGCCGTGGTGAGCGAAGTCAAGAAACAAGCCAAACCTACGTGACGAATTCCTTCTCGCGCCGCCTCTTTGGGTGACATCCCTTCGGCACGAAATCGCCGAATCTGCACCATCAAGTGCACGCCATCGGTCAGGCCCACCATGCTAAGCAACACCGGCAACACCACATCATTGAACGGATTGTCTTGCAATTCCAAGAATCGCAGAATGCCCAGCGTCCAGAAGACACCCAGCGACGGAGCAATCGCCACCACAATCACCGCCCAGATACCTCGGAACAAAATCACGCTCATCAACAACACCATGCCGTAACCAATCAATTGGTAACGGACCACGTTTTCATCGCGAGTCTTCATGATGTCCAAATAAATGGGAACGCGACCGGTTATCTCCAGTGACAATTCCACTTCGGGGTGTTGCGCTGCGGTGCGTTCAAAGATTTCTCGCAATCCAGCCACACACGCTTGGTCTCTTTCGATAAACAAGTAATCAAATTGCACCATCATCAGCAGCGTTTTTGCGTCAGCCGACAATAGCTGTCCCCTGACCAACGGATTGTCTAGTGCCTTTTGTTGAGCATTGGCGAAGCGTTCCGCCGAGGCTTCGCTGCGTGGAAACAAGGGTTCTGGCAACCCAAAAATGTTCATGATCGGGACACGATCCATCCACAGCACGTTGCGAACATAGTCAGCCGCCTCTAACTCGCTGACAATGTCGCGCAGGGCCGTAGCTCCGGCGGGCGAAAAGAACGCATCGCTTTGCACCACCAACACTGCATCCGCGTCTAAGCTGAACGGGTCGACATCCGGCGCCGCGGGTGATTGGGTGGTATTCGCTGAACTCGGCGGCAAACGTCGACCTTCATTGGCGTCCCACGCTTCGACCAAGAACCGAGGATTCCAGTAGCCCAAAATCGCAATGATGCTGATCGTCCCCAACAGTCCCCAAACGAGCTTGGGCCGATCTACCATCCACAATGTGGCTCGATTAAACAGTTGCGACACCAAAGAATCCTATTCACTTCATCCGGGAAAATTTGCTTGTGAACGTGCCGCAAACTATTCAAAACGACTTGTGGCGGCTTCTGCAATTTCATCCTTTGTCAACACTTCATCACCGTCGGTGTCCCATCGAAAGAAGGCGAAGCGGCGAATGGTCAGCGGAGTCTCATGATGTTGGACTTTGCCGTCTTGATTTTGGTCGAACCGTTTCAGAAAATTCGCGACGAATTGATCTACTTCGGCTTGGACTTGCGAATCCGACTTTTCCGCCTTCTTGGGTTTCGCCAATGGGCCAACGTCTTCTTGCGGCACGCCGTCCCGTGGTTCGGCCACTTCAAAAAACGCCACCGCCATCTCTTCCCACGTTTGATCTCCCCAAGTCACGTGCTGACCCGGATCGGGATTGACCGGATTGTTGGCGGAATTGTCAAACGTGGCCACAAAATGCAAACGATCTAGGTCGGATAGCGGTATTGGTTCTTGAAACGCATAACTGTGTTGCCAATTGAAATCGTAGTGAGGCACTTTCAGCAACGTCTGTGTTTGTTCGTCCTTTGTAGCAAACAATGCAAACGCTTTGCCTCGCAAATGCATATGCGGCGCCACCGCCAATAATTCGCCGCGCGCTGGCAGTCTGCGCACCGCTGCAGCAACGTCGTGGTTTTCTGCTTGCGGAGGAATTTCGAATTCTTGATCAATGCCAATCAGCGTAATCACTTGATGGGTAATCGAGTCGGGTTCGCCAAACACGAGTCCAATTTTGGTACAGTCCGTTTGCTCTCGACCAATCGGCGTGTAATGCTGCTGGAAAACCAATTTGGAACCGGCGGGAATCTTTCTAGCTCGACCTTTGCCGAATTCGGTCATGCCCTGCCCTGGCACATACGCGGTCAGCCAGCCAATGCCGCGAAACTGCGAACCGTCGGGAGGTCGAATAAAAACAATACTGTGATGCACCACTGCCGCGTTCCCCGGAACCACCTCCGCCGCCGTCACCCATTTGTCTTCCGTAAAACCAGGATCTACCACAAAGTATTGGTACTCGACCGTGCCATCGGCGGGCACGACAAACGGTTCGTTCCGCATGGCAAAAACAGCGTCCGGTTCGCCAGGCAATCGCCAGCCAACATGAAAGTCGGGCGTCGGTGGCAGCTTGGATTTGTCACCGAATGGCATGCCAGCTGCAACCCATTGCTTGAGCAAGTCCTTGTCTTTGTCTGACATGATACGTTCGTTTTGGAAGTGCCCAAATTCGGGATCGGCGTGCCATGGCGGCATGCGACCATCTTGTATCACTTCCAACATCATTTCGCCCCAACCAACGACTTCGTCATAATCGATCAGTGCAAACGGACCGATCTCGCCCGACCGATGACATTCGACGCAATTGCGGTTTAACACATCCGCAATTTCTCCGCAGAAGGTCACGGTTTGTTCCACGTCTTGTTCGGCTGCGGATGCAACTTCGCGACCGATGATGCAACCGACCGCCTTGGTTTCCGGTACCGAAATCGGTTCATTCGCCAACAATTGCATGATCGCGTTTCGCAGGTCCGTATGCTTGGCTTCAGGTCGTACGATTCCTGGTTGATATTGATCATCAATACGGCCTCGGTACCGCACCGCCAACGTTTCGTCCACCAGAAAGACTTCCGGAGTTCGTTCGGCCGAAAACAGATCGGCAATATGGTTCCCGGAGTCCTTCAGAATCGGAAACGCGATCTGGTGTTGCTGAGCGAATTCGGAAATTTCTTCTACCGAATCGTGCACATTACTAAAGACGCCGACAAAGCGAACGTGATCTTGCTGAAACTGATTTGCCAAAGCTTGCAGCCGAGGACCGTAGAGTTTGGCCAACGGACATTCCGTGCCCAAGAAGCAAACCACCGTCGCTTGGAATTCGCTCTTGGTGGTCAGTTCAAACGAGTCGCCTTGAAGCGTTTGGGACTGAAACGTTGAAACTGCGTGCAGCAGCCCGCTCGTAGCAGGAACTGGTTCCGCAGTTCCTTCCGCCGGTTCGGCCCCGCTGGCAGAATTCGCGGCGACAAGGCAGGCAATCAAAAGAAATATGTTGCGAGTAATCCGAGTTCGGTACATGAAATCGAACTCTTTCTTGAAAAAAGGAACGGCGGCAAAAACCATACTTACGGGAAACTTGCTGGAATGTTCTACAAATGCCAGGCAGTCGTGTTCACATCCGCAGATCGCAAGTCCAACCGACGTAATTATGGCGCACTTGGTTGCGGTGCGCAAAGGTCCCGTTTTGCAACGCCAAACTGGCGATTGACGGCAAACATGCAAAACGACGACATGATCTGCGTTTGTTTTGCCGTTTTGGCCACCGAAACGCGTAGCCGTACAACTTAAACCGCAAACGCTTACGCCGCCACGGCTCTCACGTACGCAACGTGGGAGGCCACGAGTCCAAACGGTCGATTCGTCTAGGCCGAACAATATCGGCACAAAGTTTGCTAACGGGCGTCGTTGTTCTCTGTTTGCATTTTGCTCGGTCAATTCGAATCGTCGCTGGATACCCATGAACAAAACTTGCCCAAGTTGGATAACCGTTGTCTTTTTAGTTTGCTGCGTGTCGGAGACGGTCTGTTCGAACGAACCGACGGGCTGGCCGAATTGGCGCGGACCACGACAAGACGGAATCTCGTTCGAATCTCCTTTAATCGACCGCTTTCAACCGAAGGGTGGTGCTGACAGTCACGTGTTGTGGAAGAGCGAACCGGCGGCGGGCATTTCCACGCCCGTCGTGATGGACGGACGGCTGTTTACCATCGTTCGCGACCAACCACATTCGGTGCGCGACGCCGAGAAAATCGTTTGCCTGGACGCTACAACAGGAGACGTCTTATGGGAAAATCGATACAACGTCTTTCTTTCAGACGTGCCGGCCGAACGAGTCGGTTGGTCGCATTGTTCGGCAGATCCACCGACCGGAAAAATCTACGCATTGGGCGCTTGTTCGTTGTTGCAATGCTTTGACGCGAAAACAGGCGAGACGCTATGGGCGCGATCGCTCAGCGAAGAATTCGGCATGCTCAGCACCTATGGCGGCCGGACGAATACGCCGGTTATCTTTGAAGATTTGGTGATCATCAGTGGCGTCATTACCGGATGGGATGAAACGGCCAGACCCACTCACCGCTTTCTAGCTTTCGACAAAAACAACGGCACGCTTGTGTGGCAAACTGGCACGCGGCCGTTGCCAGAAGACACTACCTATAGCACTCCTTTCGTCACGTTCATTCACGGTCAGGCGACCATGATTGCGGGCTCGGGTGATGGCGGAATTCATGCGTTTCAGGTTCGTACCGGCAAACCATTGTGGCAATATTCGCTTTCTAGACGAGGCGTCAATATGTCGCCGCTGGTAGTGGGTGATCGGATTTTTGTTTCGCATGCCGAAGAGAATCCGCAGGGCACAGAGATGGGCGCGGTAGCCGCCTTGCAACAAACGGTTGATTCGACCGGGACGCAGGTCAGCGAACTTTGGCGAATCGAAGGCATCACGGCCGGTCGCAGTTCGCCTCTGTATTTGGACGGCCGGTTGTACGTGGTAGATGATGGAGCAGGATTGCGAGTGCTAGATGCCGATTCAGGCGAACAGATTGGCAAGACGCTGAAGTTGGGCACGTCGATGCGAGGTTCGCTGGTGTACGGTGACGGAAAAATCTACGCCTGCAGTGCCACCGGCGTATTTCACGTGCTGCGTCCGACCGAAGACGGCGTAAAGTCCGAATTCAAAGTTCGTTTGCCCGCTGGCGAAGAGTGTGGTGGTTCGCCAGTCATTGCCAACGGACGCATTTATCTTCCCACCACCGGCGGACTTTATTGCTTGGGTGACGAATCAACAGTCGCCGCGTCGGTATCCCTTAGCAACAATCCGACTCCCATCGAAGCGGACGTAACGGATCATACCGTAGCACAAGTCCAGTTGGTTCGGCAGAAATCATGCTGGCGGCGGGACAACGCGTTGCCTTCCAAGAAGTGCGACGCGCTTCAACGCTGGGGACAACGCGCATTGAAGATGATGCAAAAACCCCAATCACGTTCACGGCATCTGATGGTTCGCAGATTGATGATCGAGGCGTTTTTCGAGCGAATTCGGTATCGCTACACGCTGCGGCTTGGGTAAACGCAACTGCACAGAACGCCAACGGTGAAAAAGTAACCGGTTCGGCGCGAATTCGCATCGTACCTCCGCTTCCCTGGAAGTTTGACTTTCGCGACGGACAAGTTCCTGTCACTTGGATTGGGGCTCGGTACCGCCATGTTGCTCGAGATGACAACGGCGAACCGGTTATCGTCAAAGTATCCACCATCCCCAAAGGGACTCGCAGCCAAACCTGGATGGGCCCGACCGACTTGCATGACTACACCATTCAAGCCGACTTGAAAGCAGGCGCAGCAACAGCGCCGAACGGTGAAAGCGACGCGACCGAATTGCCCGATATGGGCGTGATTGCGCAGCGTTATACGTTAGATCTGATGGGGCAATCGCAGCAATTGCAAATCCGATCGTGGACCGCGCAACTGCGCATGGCCAAATCGGTTCCCTTCGCTTGGCAAGCCGGAGTTTGGTATACCGTGAAGTTGCAAGCGTCGGTGGAAGGTGATAAAGCGGTGTTGCGAGGTAAAGTGTGGCGACGTGACGAACCAGAGCCGACCGAATGGACTTTAGAAGCGGACGATCCTTCGCCCAATCATTTGGGGAGTCCCGGACTGTTTGGTAACGCCACGAACGCTGAAGTCTTTATTGACAACGTAAGCGTTTATGAAAATGATTCGGCCGAATAGTACTGCACGTCGTCGCTACGGTTTTGCGTCAGCGAAATGTGGCTTCTGGCGTTCGAGCGTCACGATACGACAAGACAATTCGGCCGGAAGCGTCACAGGGGACGCGATGACAACGGCGTGCGGAAATTCGTGAATCACGCGAACCACCGCATCGATTCCGCCTGGATCCAGATCGGCAAGTGGTTCGTCCAGCAGCAGCAGTTTTGGCTGCACGGCTAACGCTCGAGCCATCGCGGTGCGGCGTCGTTCGCCACCGGACAGATTTTGGGTCGAGCGTTCGGCCAGATGCGCGATGCCCAACGCGTTCAACCAAGCGAGTGCCATTTGGCTGCGTTCGCGACGTCCGAACTTTTTCATTCGCAAGCCAAACACCACGTTCTGCAGCACAGTACCGCGGAACAGAAACGGCGACTGATGCACGTACGTGGTGTGATTTCGAACTTCGGGCGAACCATTCATGTGCCCGTGATAATCCGTTTCCAAACCTGCCAACACTTTCAACAGTGTCGTTTTTCCAGATCCATTAGAACCGACAATGCCGATGCGGTCTTGCGAACCAATTTGCAACGTATCGAGTTGGCAAATTGTGCGAGACTGGCGGACCACTTTCAAATCGGTAACGTCTATCATTCGCGAATGGACTCCTGTGTTCGCTGCATCCACGCGAGCAATACCGTAATGCATCCGCCAATCAGCAGCAGGATCAGGCACATGGCAATGCCTCGAGCGAATTCGCCTCGTGATGTTTCCAGCGCCGTGGCGGTGGTCAGCGTTCGTGTATGAAATTTGATGTTCCCTCCAACCATCATGGCGATGCCAAGTTCGGTAATACAACGCGAAAAAGCGGTCAGGACAGCGACCATCATGCCCAAGCGAGCTTCCGAAATGTACGTGATCCATCGCAGACGCGAGCCAATATGTAGCGTGCGCATGGTTTCCAAAATGCGAGTATCCAAACCTTGCAACGTGCCAAAAGTCAGTGACACAACGATCGGGACTGCCAACATAAATTCGCCCGTGACAACACCGAACGGCGAATACAGTAACTCTGCAGAACCCAGCGGACCTTGCCGAGAAAACACGGCGTAGCACACCAGACCAATGAATACCGTGGGCAGATTCAAGGCCGCTCGGAACAGCACCACCAAACTGGATGACACCCACGATTTGGTTTCGTACAACACGATTGCCATCGGGACGCTCACGGCGGTGGCCAGCAAAACGGCACTAATCGAAATCCACACGCTATTCCATGCGGCGCTGATAACTTCGGCGTCGCCAACGATTAGCAACCGAAATGCATGCGTGACACCTTCGCTTAGAAACTGCATTCGAACCATGCCTTGCAATTAACGTGAACGCATTGGTGTGAAGAGTGGTTCGCCGCCAATTTGAAACTGACCGATCTTCGTTTGCGTGGAATCCGAAAGCATGAAATCGCAAAATGCGTTGGCTAGTTCCAGATTGACCGCGGGATGTTTTGCTGGATGGATCACCAACACCGAATAGACATTTTGCGTGGCAACCGATTTTGTCGAAAGCGGTATCAGATCTATTTTTTCTCGGAAATGCAGATACGTCCCGTTGTCCGTCAGCGTATATGCTTGTTTTTCGTTGGCCATGGCCAACGTGGCTCCCATGCCTTGGCCACTTTCCATGTAGCCGGGCCAATCGGGTTGCATTCCTACCAGCTCCCAAATTTCTTTCTCTTTCTTGTGCGTGCCACTGTCGTCACCTCGAGAAACAAACAGAGACGCTGCTTGGCGAATTTTGGCAAACGCATCTGTCGCATCCATGTCTCGTACGCCGGCTGGATCATCCGCGGAACCGACCAATAGAAAATGATTGACCATGAATTCGTTACGTCGAATTCCATATCCCTGCTGCATGAAATCTTCTTCGGCCGCAGGTGCGTGGACCAATAAAGCGTCCACGTCGCCCGCCTTTCCCAGCTGCAATGCGGCACCGGTTCCCACAGCGATGACGTCCGTGCGACAGGGATGAGTTCGTTCAAATTCGGGAATCAGTTGATCCAACAAGCCAGAATCTCGAACACTGGTGGTGGTTGCCAGACGCAAGACGGACGGTTCGCGTTGCGAGCACCCGGCAAACGCGCAGATCATCATGGCAAACGCAACGATCCAGCGTTGCGAAGTCTGGCTTACAGTGAGCCGTGGCTCAGTTGTTGTATCATTCGAATAAGCTTGTACAATTGATTCTTCGGTTGGCAAAAGGGCGAACAACAGATTCGCAGCGAAAGAAAACGTTATCGTTCTGCGGACCATTTGGCATAGGTTTTCGCAGCAAACTGTCACCCCAAGTTCCGTACCACGCGTAACCGGATCTTCGTTCGCTTTCAATTTCCTGAATGTAAAATTTCATCACGCCATCACGCCCGCAGAAGAACGGACGATTCGTTTCGATTGATAAAACCGAGCCCACAACGGTGGCGCGTCGGGGTCGGCGGTCAATGTCACTTGGTCTCGGCTCTTACGGTACCGAACATCTTCGATCTTAACCTGTTCGAACCACGCGACTCCACTTCCACGGCCGCAACCACTGCTGGCGAAGGATCCGGAATGCTCATCGGAACTTGAGGATCCCGACACTTTCGGCGCCGCTGAGTGACGCCAGTTCATAGCTTCTGGCGTTGGCCGAGCGAGCGTGACTTCATCATGCTGAGCACACCAAACGGTGCGATTGCCGTGGACAACAACTTGGCACTGTAAAATACAGTCAACGCCTTTTGAACGGCAGCGGCGGCGGCGTGACGTCGCGACTGATCTACAAACGAATACTCGGTGTCCGACGCTACGTCTCGTAAGAATTCCATGATGCGAATCATCGTGCCATCGTTGAATGTGATATGGCGATGATAATTCTTGCTCAACGGATAATACTGCGGCCAGCCGCCGTTATCGTATTGCGCCGTCAATATGTGATCCAAACCTTTCAAAAAGGCGGCTTGATAATGTTGCTTGTCCGTTGCCCGAAACGCTTTGGCCAGCAAACGCAATTCGCCGGTAGTCGCTCCATTGTCAAAGGTTCCATTCAGCTTATCTCGATCGCCACTGTACTTGTCTTTGGTGGTATCCTTGTTCTTCGGCCAATCGCCCTGTGCGGATTGCCAGCTGAGCACGTTGTCCAGGATCTCTTCGCATTCGCTTGTCCGAAACCATGCCTCAGGTTGCTTCACTAGTTGTTCCGCCGGGCTGGCGGCGAATGCGGTCGTGGTCAAGAAGGTGCAAGTAACGAGCAAAAAAGTGGCGAATCTATGCGTTTTCATTTCTACAGACTTCTACCAGTAAAACGTCCAGAGTACCGATCCGATGGTGACTGCCAAACCGATGCCTGAAATGATGATCGCTGCGACCAACCACGGCAAACCTCGCCGATCCATCTTGTTCTGCCGAATTTGACGCAAGTCCAAGACGGCCAGAAGCAACGCCAGCAAGCTAAAAACGCCACACGGAACCACCAAACCAACGATGGACAGAATCAGCAGACCGACACCTCGATGAGGAATGCTGTACGGATTAAAACTGGTGGCCACAAAGTCGGGCTTGAACGGGCTGCCTGATCGACGACATTTCTGCGGCTGCAGTTGCGGATAAAATTCGCTGGCAGCCAGCCAATGAGTCGCTTGTTGGCGGCGAATTCGACATTCATGCGAAATTCGGCCTTCCGCCACCCATTGATCCAACACAGCAAAGGCTACCGGACCATACGTACGACCTTCGCTACTCTGCACCACGAATACATCTGACGGCAATCCGCCGGGAACGACAGTGTTGTGACCACAGTAACAGCACTTGGCCAGCCGTCCGGCAGCTTGCGGAACCACTGAAGTTCTCGCTGACACGATTCACACTGAAACTGCATATTCAAACGATTCTAGAAGGGCAAACCATTGCCAGTGGCAAAACAAGTACGGGTTGTCGCGTTGGTTTTCACCCAGTGTTATCATGGACTGAATTCCGTTAACCCAGCCTCTGAATATAACCGGAACTGCGTTGCAAAGCAGTAGTGAAGAAGTATGAGTACGCTGTTAGTGGCCTTGGCGGCATTTGTTGGTTTCATTGTGGCTTATCACACCTACGGTCGCTGGCTGGCGAAACGCATTTTCAACCTGGACGCGGCGGCCGAAGTCCCGAGCAAACAGCTGCGAGACGACATTGACTTTGTTCCCACCAAACGCGAAGTCATCTTTGGCCACCATTTTACCAGTATCGCCGGCACCGGCCCGATTGTCGGCCCGGCGATCGCCGTTTTTTGGGGCCTGGCTCCACCATTGCTGTGGGTGGTATTCGGCTCCATCTTTATCGGAGCAGTGCACGATTTTGGAGCGTTGGTGGTGAGTCTTCGCAACCGAGGCCAAACGGTGGGCGAAGTTGCTGGACGCTTGATTTCGCCTCGAGCGAAAATTCTGTTTCTACTGGTCCTATTCTTTTCACTAACCATTGTGCTGGCGATTTTTGGTTTGGTGATTGCCACTATCTTCAAGCTGTACCCCGAATCGGTCTTATCCGTGTGGATTGAAATTCCGATTGCCGTAGCGATTGGTTTGGGTTTACAAAAAGGGCGGAGGCCTGTTGATACCGTCTATCTTGGCGTTGGTCATGATGTACGGTGCCGTCTACATTGGCGCCTACTACTTGCCGATTCAAATGACGTGGGGCAAAAACCCAGTCGTAGTCTGGACGGTGATCTTGATGGTCTACTGCTTCATTGCGTCAGTACTGCCCGTTTGGTCGTTGATGCAACCTCGCGACTATATCAACAGTCACCAATTGGTCTTGGCGCGGGATTATTGATTTTGGGGCTGTTGCGTGGCCAGCACACCGGAAAAGCAGACTTGTTTGAGCGGCACCGCGTTCGCGACGAATCTACCGGTGGACGCGCCGCCCATCTGGCCTTTTCTGTTTATCACCATTGCTTGCGGAGCGGTCAGCGGATTCCACTGTTTGGTCAGCAGTGGCACCAGCAGCAAACAAGTGGAATCAGAAGCCGACGCACAATACGTGGGCTACGGCGCGATGTTGCTGGAAGGTGCGTTGGCCGTGATTGTGATCTTGGCTTGTTGTGCCGGAGTGGGTATGGGAGCGTTTCAACGAGTGACGGACGAAACGACAGGAATCTATTCTTACGAACCGGTGCTGATCGCCGAATCGAATTCGCAGCTAACGGGTCACGCCGCCTGGGCGACTCGGTACAACGCCAGCAAGGGCTGGGAATCGTTCAACAATCTGGGCCACATGGTTGGTGCCTTCGTGGATGGTGGCGGCAACTTTCTTTCGACTCTGGGCATTCCGCTGAAGCTGAGTATTGGCGTGATGGCCGTGTTGGTCGCCAGTTTCGCCGCAACGACGCTAGACACGGCCACTCGTTTGCAACGCTATGTCGTCCAAGAACTGGCTTTATCGCTGCGAATTTACCCGCTGACCAACAAGTACGCCGCCACCGCCTTGGCTGTGGTGTTAGCGTTAGCGGTCGCGATGACGCCCGGGCCGTTGGGACGTGGCTACGGTGGCATGATTTTGTGGCCACTGTTTGGTGCGACCAATCAATTGCTGGCTGGTTTGACGTTCACAGTGACGGTGCTTTATCTTTGGCGCTGAGGCAAACCGGTTCTGTTCGCAGCCATTCCGATGGTGCTGATGTTGCTAATGCCGGCGTGGGCCATGCTGTGGAATTTGTTCAATGTACAATCAGGCTGGATCGGTGGTGACGGCCGCGAACCGAATTACTCTGCAGTCGCCTTTGGCTTGTTTATCTTGGGACTACAAGCTTGGATGATGCTGGAAGTGATTCTGTGATGCCCAAGTCAAAGCGTCTTGGAAGACGCCCTGCCACCATTGCCTGCCAAGAAATGGAAAGCCAAATCATCGGCGTAGTGGAAAGCAACCTCGAAGAGGCACCTGTCACAATAATCAGTGGCGGCTGGTTGGTGCCATCCACGGCACCTGGTTGGTGCGGCACCTGGTTGGTGCCATCCACCATTGCCACCTCGGATCATCGCAAAGAGTTAGAAACGCCGAGAACGCGGAGTCGGAGAGTTGGCGATTGCTCTCTGCGGAACCGCGTTTCTGTATAAGAACGGGTTACCAGCTCTGTGCAAAAATCTTCGGCCCGAAGGGCCAGCCCGTTATTCAGCCCAGGACAACGTCCTGGGAACACTCCAATTCCCGCACGTTCGGGCCAACGGCCCAACCGGCTGAAAAAGGTCGTATCGTACGTCGGGCAAGACCCCAGCAACCGGCCGTCGGTTCGACCAATCGCAATAGAGGCGAGTGAGGATTGTATATGCATGACACCAACAACCAATGCCAACAACCAGTGCTTTGGCGAACGTGTCGGACTCGATGAAGTCGACGTGCGCCCGAAAGCTGAGCGACGATAGCTGTTTGAAGCAACCGGTTTTCCTGGAACATATTCCAAGTGAATTGCGTATGACTTCGCCCTAAAGAAACCAAGTCAACTGGAAACGCACGTCTCAATACGAACCTGCGTCAAGGAAAAGCCAAATTACCGTTCGAGCCGAATGGCCCACAAACAAAATCCGGCTCGACAAAAGGAACTGTGACAAGCATCTGTCAACGAAGAACATCGTGGACCGTGGCGTTCCTTCGTCCTTCGCCATCATTTCACCCCAGCCGGGGCAAAGCGAAATGATGGCGAAGGCGAAGAACAACCAAATCAGCTCCAAAACAAAAATGCCAGCACTTTACCGCGCTTACCGGTACGTACTAATTGACAAGCAAGGAGATATAGCTGTTATGTTGCTTTGTTTCAGTTCCAATTGGTCTTGTTGTATCTTTTGAGAAGGCCTCGCGCTTCAACGGCCTGTGCGGTTTCAATACCAAGGATGATGAGCGGATGTTGTTCGTGGCCGGAAGCGAATTCTAAGTCGCTTCGGAAGAATCCTTCGGATAACGGCTGACTAACGTTGCGCAGAAACACGGGCGTGGCACCAATGACATTGAAGTATTCGCCACATTCTGGGCAATGGTCTTCGAACCGCGTTTTGCGGCGTTCAGCATCGAATTCGAGCGTTCGTGACGGCTTAAATGCGAAGTAGTCGTCATCTGCGGGCAGCTTTGCGAACTGGACGTCGTGATGCCAATTGTTTGATTCGCAGAATCTGCGGAAGCGTGCCGAGACAAGAACATATCCGTCATATGTCGCGGTTAAATCGCGTTTTCGGCGGCGAACGCGAAAATGTGGATTGATGTAGGCGGGATCGGTCTTTCGGCCACAGGTTGGGCAGGTTGCAGGATGAGGCGTGCCGTCGATGCCGAAACGCCAGTCGTAGTAACCGGCGTCTGTTGGCACGCGATAGGTGTCGGGGCCCAGCATGTGCGTGCCATCGTCATGAATCGACATGTAATAGGCGATCACCATTTGGACCTGCGATTTGGCAGCATAACGAATAACAAACTATCCCAACTGAAGCTTGCGCAACGGCGGGATAGTTTGGCCGTTGAACTGAGACGCTTCGCTGGGGCGGTATGCGGATTTTAGACCAACACGCCGCCCGAACAGGTGTTGATTCTACCGCCGAGATCGGGCTTGTCGCAAGTTAGATTTTCGAATGCCAGCGACACTGAAAGTGTTCGGCGGAAAGGAAAGCTGAAGTTGGCAGTGAGGAATCGATGCAGGCAGCAGCGAACCGATTCGTCGACGGAGTTCGCGAACTGTGTTGTAGAAACGTTGATTTGAAAAACTTGCAATCCAAGGTCAGGAACTTTCGAATCAAGCGGGATGGTCGGGGCCGTAGAATAATTCTCGCCAAGCCGGTCGGTGCGAGCGAAGAATCAAGTCCATCGACTCGCCACAATGCGGACATTTCGGCGACACGTCTTCATTGCCAACTTCCTGTCCCTGTTCGTTCGGATCTGATCGGCTCGAATCATTGGCAACCGGCGCCCATCCGAGCCTTTGGCGCCACCTTGCCTCCGCCCGGCGGGCGAAACGTGCGGATGTTCGAAGACGCCCAACATCACAGTCGACTGCCACCGCTAATCGAATCAGGGACATCAGCGTAGAAATCAGAAACGCGGAGACGCAGAGAAGAATCAAACAACTCTGCGACCTCGGCGCCTCTGCGTTTCAATCTTTTTTCGATGATTTTGGGGTGGGTGATGATTGTGGATGGCACCAACTACGTTCCTTCTCAACCCCTGCTTCGGCCCGAAGCGGCCAGCCAGTTATTAAGCCCAGGACAACGTCGACAACGTCCTGGGAACGGACCAAATACGAAACCTTCGGGCCAACGGCCCAACCCTTCAAAGGGCGCTGTATCGCAAGAATCCGGCAACCGGCCGCCCCGTTGGGGCTAATCAAGGCAAGACGGGATGCGTTCCCAGGACGTTGTCCTGGGCTTAATAACCTGCTGGGCCTTCGGCCGGCCTTCGGCCCTGAGAACCGTACCCCATGCTTTTAATGGATCATGCTTTTAATGGATGGCACCAACTCACGATGTTCGCCCGAGCTGAGCGACGATAGCTGTTTGAAGCAACCGGTTTTCCTGGAACATATTCCAAGCGAATTGCGTATGACTTCGCCCTAAAGAAACCAAGTCAAATGGAACGAACGATTCCCAACGAACCTGCGTCTACAAGGGAAAGCCAAGCATTACCGTTCGAGCCGAATGGTCACTAAACAAAATCCGGCTCGACAAAAGGAACTGTGACAAGCAGCTGTCAGCGAGGAAACTCGTGGACCGTGGCGTTCCTTTCGTCCTTCGCCATCATTTCACCCAAGACGGGGCAAAGCGAAATGATGGCGAAGGCGAAGGAACAACCAAAACAGCTCCAAAATAGAAATGCCCAACTTTTACCGCGTTACCGGTACGTACTACTTGACAAGCAAGGACATATAGGTGTTATTCACCCTTCGGAAGCAATTCCTCGACCCAAGTAATGAGCTGGCGTCCACAATTTCCGGATACTCGACGTCGAATCCGCCCCTCGGAATCAAGCACGAAGTAGGTAGGCCACGATTTGATTTTCCATTGCTTCGAGGCAGGGCCATCGCTTCCGTCTGCGACAACAATCCATCCAAGTCCATCTGATTCTATCTTGCCGCGCACTTTCTCCAGCGAATCCAATGGATCGCTGTTCATCTCGACAACGACCACAGAATCTCTGTGAAAGTGAGAAATTATCTCCTTCTGAATCGGGTGCATCGCGACACAAGGCGCGCACCAATGTCCAGAAAATGAGATCACAGCAACCTTTCCCCGAATGGCCTCACTCAAGTCAAAGTTCTCGCCTGAGATCGTTTTCCCTTGGGTACTCGGCGCAATCTTGGTGATGGCCACAGGGCACCTTATTTCCTCAAGTAGTTCCGCCGCGTTTTCACGATTCTCACCGCGATAGGTGCTCACTTCAGGGTATTCTGCGATGACACGCTCTAGCAGGCGTTCAGCAGTGGCGCATGCCTCTACATCGCCATGTTCCTCCGCCTGTCGCTTGGTACGGGCCGCCAGGGCGAAGAGAGCGGCACCGCGCACGCCCGCGTTTCCGTGGCTTTCAGCGATGGAGGTTAATGCCGGGTTGATTCGATCGGATCTCAACCTGATGAATTCAGACATCAGCAATTGAAGCTGGGACGTGTTGCGAACGCCTTTGGCACTATCGCGCAGGATGTCGAACATTGCGTCAAAAGCTTCGCCCGGCGTTCCTTCGACCGACGTCCAAATCAAGCAGTCCAACCACAGGTCGTCATCTAAGTGTTCTTTCGCGAGCTTCAGAAAGCGAGGTGTATACTCGGTGTTGATGTCTCGCTTCCTGCCCCGCTTGTCTGAGCTTGACAGTTCGGGCACGGCATCATCCAACGCTTGGACTTCGGCTTTCCAATCGTTGTAAAGGATGCCATAGACCGTAGGAGGCCTTCGTTGCTGGGCGGTGG
>JAWKTK010000020.1:0-193065 GCA_041399205.1 Pirellulaceae bacterium
TCTAGAAATCAAGCCGCCCATGCTATGTCCTACCAACACCATTTGGTCCAAGTTGCCGTTTTGGTGATACGGATCAATATCGTGGCGGATTTGTTGCAGATCCGAACGCAGCTGAGAAGCGCTCAGCCAGAACGGCTGACCGGTAGGATACAAGTAAAACCAAAACTGATAGTTGTCGCGTATCTCCGGCACACCTCGCAAATCATTGAACATCTCCATCCAGGTGATCAGGCTGGACCACAAACCGTGGACCATCAACACCGGGATCTTGTTGGGATCGTACGGTTCCAACAAATAGATGCCTTGGACGTCTTGCGATTTGGCCGGATTCAAGAGGCCTCGGGTTGCAAAATTCGCTTTTTGAAACGTCGAGTCATTTAATGAATAGGCCAATGGTGTGCTGATATCGGTTTGCAGAGGAACGTAGCGATTGCCGACGACGATCGAGGTTCGCTCTAGCGGATCGTACAGCTCGAGACGACAGAAATGGCGTTGCCGACCACTGCCCGTGTGGAATTGCGAACCCGGTAACACTCGCAGGAAGGCCGTCACCGGAAAACTCATTCCCGGCGAATAATATTCACTGGCCGGGTCATCCGAAACACCGTGGCTGTGAATGGCAATCAGCGGAACACCCAGCCCGTACGTTTGGTAATGGTTTCGCAACCCTTTCACTCGATAATCGGACACGAACTTAAAGTCATCAAAATCTTCGGGCCGCCACCGACCGCTGCAATCGACCTGTAGTTCAAAGTCGTGCGAACCCAGTTTGATCGTTTGCGAATGCCCCGGTTTGAGCTTGCCTTGTTTGGCGACAATCCGCAGCGCACTTTCCAAGGCGCCGTTGTACAAATCCGATGCACGGCGAAACAGCGGATCGTAGGGATTCCGAGTGACCACGTTTTCTTCGCCCAAAAGATAGTTGTACGATTGAGCGACCGACAGCCCGAACAGATCGAATGCTTCCGCCACGTTCCCTTCGTCTTCTGCTTTGTGGCCGTTGATGTAAGCTAGTTCGGCAAAGGCATAAACGGCTTCTTCGGACGGACGATCTTGGATAATGGTTTCAATCTGAGAAAGCAGCGTCTTGGAATCGCCATCCAAACGTTTCTCTAAACCATACCGACGCAGAAATTGCATGGTTCGCGCCGACGGCTTGGGACCTCGCCAAGAAAACAGCTCCAAGTCTTCGGCCAAAGGCGTGTTGGGATTGTGACGCACCTTGATCCAGTTGGTTGTGGAACAGCCGCCAGCCAGCATCAGCACCAGCAATACGCCCACCATCCAACTGCGGTCAAGCAGCGGCGGCGCGAGCGATTCGAACGGCGTTGCGAGCGATCTCATGGGGCAATGGGGGCGAAGCGAAACGAAAAAGACAGGAAATGCCAACGTTTCAGCAGCTTAGCGAAACGAGTCCAACCGCGAACGATACTGGCATGTCCGGAATAGCGTCAAGTTCGAACGGCTCCACGCCAACTTAGCCGTAAATCTCAGCAGTCATTAACACTCGTTCACACGTTTGTTCGCCAAAATTGCCAAGACGACCGCTCGCCCTATTCCCAAAGGAGAAAATCCAAAATCTTTACGGGACTCCAGAGTGCCTTCCGTCTTGTAAAGGGTCGGGCGAATACTAGAGCTACGTTCAATAGATGAAACATTTTGGCTAAAACGGTATGAACGAAATCGACAGTTCAACATTTGTCAGCATGATCAAATGGAGCCTTCTGTTTGTGGCGTTGCTGGCGGGCTGTCAGCGCAGCGATGGCAATTCGACCGCAGACGCGTCGGCCACGAAGGGTTCCTTTCTGGAAAATCCGGACTGCTTTTATCGAAATTACGACCACGTCTTCGCACTGAATGGTCCGGAAGCGGTGCCTGCGGACGCGGCCGAACTAACGGACGAATCGGAAGTCTTGGGGATCTGCGTCGATGGAGTGGCAAGAGCGTATTGGATTCCGGCCATGTATCACCACCACTTGGCCAATGACATGCTGGGCGATACGCCGGTGGTTGTGACTTATTGCGGGCATTATTCTTGTGGTTCCGCCTATCTGGCGACGGTGAATGAAGAGCCGCAAGTGTTTGGCATCGCCGGAGCTTGGCAGGGCATGCTGTTGCTGTACGACGAAGCCACTCGTTCTGAATGGCTGCAAGGTTCCGGGCACAGTATTCGCGGCGATTTTAGTGGCCAGCAACTGGAACGTTTGCCGGTGGTTCACACCACTTGGAAACGTTGGAAAGAAGCGTATCCCGAAACGTCCGTGGTGCTGGGAAATCCGAACGATCCGAGATATCCCGCTGATACGCAAGCCAAACGAGGCGATGCAGAAAAGTCGCCCGCGTTAGCTCGAACCGTACATATGAAAGACGGTCAATTGCCGCCCACAGAAATGGTGTTCGGGATTGCCATGGGGTGTGATGCAGAGCAGGGCGGACCGGTGGCCAAGGCCTATTCGCTTGCGAAATTGGCAGCAGGGCCGGCGGTGACAACAGATCAAATTGGTTCGCTCCCCGTAGTGCTGTTTTATGACGCCGAGTCAAATTCGGCGGTTGGTTTTCAGCGAACCATCGGTGACGAAACACTGGAATTTGAACCTCGTGGCGAATCCCATTTCGCTTCGTCGGATGGTTCGGTATTTGACTGGCTGGGAAGGTGCATCGCAGGAAAGTATGCAGGCCAGCAATTACCGCAACTACCAGGTTATCAAAGTGAATGGCTGGGCTGGCTGGTAACCTGCCCAGAAACGGAGTTAGTTAAGTAGCTATTGTTTTTGTTTAGAAAATTGAGGGTTGAGAAAATGAAAGCGTCTAGTCGACCGCAGATGATGCGGTTGTTTGATGGTATTCAAACCGTGATGATCCTGATGGCATTACAAAACGTGATGACGGCTAATGATCGTATCTTGGTGCACGATACGTTTGCCGACAACAACATGTTTGACGGTACGCCGGCGATGTGGGGCGAAGCCGATTGCGGCGGTTCCTGCCAGGGAATTTTGACTCGCTTTGACGTGACGGATGGTCGAGTGAACATTGGGTTGAACGAATCTTTTGCCATGTGGCGAGTTCTAAGCGTCGACGGCGAAGCGTTGGAAGCGGCCAATGATTGGTCGGTTCGAGCACATTTTCGGTCGGACATTGATATCACCAGCATTTTTGGCGTCGGCACCGATTCGTTGTATTGGGCCGCTCGTCCTTTTCACGCTGGCGACCAAACCACTCACTTAGCCAACGGACACGGCTGGGACAACAACGATTCGGAAGATCGACTCCCTTCGTTCGACGATTGGGTCGTGCAACTGGCATGTATCCTGACCATTTGGACGGGTTCGCTTGGTCGGCTGATACGCCGGAAAATATTATTCGATTGGAATGGGATCGTGGCTTCGATATCACGCCCGGCCTGCCTGTCATCTGGGGCAACTGGGGCGGTGGAGCCAGCTTTGATCAAGTGATTCTAGCCAAGGAGCCGTTGCCGTTGGGTGGCGACTACAACAAGGATGGCATCCTCAATCCGTTTGACGTAGACCGTTTGGCGGATGCGATTCGCGCCGGCGAAGATGACGCTTGGTACAACGTTTCCAACGACGAAGATGTCAATTTGATTGATCTGGACGTTTGGGTCCATCAGCTGAAGAAGACCACCTACGGTGATGCCAATTTAGACACCGTGTTTGACAGTACCGATCTGATTTTGGTATTCCAAGGCGGCAAGTACGAAGTGGCTGGCGTGACCGACGCCACTTGGATTAGCGGTGATTGGAATGCGGATGGAAAATTTGACAGCCGCGATATGATTGCGGCGTTTCAAGACGGCGGCTATCAGGCTGATTCGCGAATTCAGGCCGTCCCCGAACCGACCGTGATGGCGTTACCAATTTTCGCCCTCACCATTTTTCGCTACAGCAAGCGGAAAAAAGAAGCCATGTGATTACCTTTCCCCAATGGTGCCAGCCGGGGTAAACTTGTGCCGATCAGACTCAACCCTCTCGTCACAGTTGAACCGGCTGGCGCCGGGGTTTTGGTATCATTTCTTCGCCAAGCGGCTTTGTTATTGATGGCTCAAAAGAACCGCGAATACAACCCCCAAGCGAAAAAATATCGAAGCGTTTCAGAGCGGGAGCCGAATTTTCAAACCAAAACAATTGGTGGCAAAACGGCGCAAGCGGTCCGAAACAACACGGTAAAATACCGATTGGCGCCTGCCGTTACAACAACATATTGTCGTGGTGTGGCCGAGTCACTCCCGGGACTCGTTTGCAACAAAGCCGAAGCATTGGACTCACGGGAAAATCGATTGGTCCCACCAACTTTTGTACAACGCCCACCGCCATGTCAGAAAAAACGACTGCAGCAGATTCCAACCAGCCGATCACCGATTTACTGAAACGGATTGTTCAAGGGGATGCGGCCGCGCGCGAAGAACTGTTTCGTCAAGTCTATAGTAATCTGCATACGGTGGCGCAAAGCTGCTTCCGAGATCAAGGTCGGCACCAAACGTTAAATCCGACGGATTTGGTGAACGAAGTTGCGTTGAAAATGCTGAACAACCCGGCGTTGTTGTCGTCCAGTAGCCGAGGCGCATTTTATTCGCTGGTTTCCATCACCATGCGCCATGTGCTGATCGATCACGCTCGCAAACGTTCGGCACAAAAGCGCACCCCAATTGGTGATCGCGACTATTCTCCCATCGATCAGATTGTGGACAATTTGGAATCGACCAACCACTTGGATCTGATCGCACTGAACGAAGCCTTGGACGAATTGAAAACGCAATCAGAAAGGCAACACGAAATTGTGATTCGTCATTTCTTTGGCGGACTGACCTTTCCGCAGGTGGCCAACCAACTGGGCTGCAGCTTGGCCACGGTAGAAAAGGACTGGCGGTTCGCTCGTTGCTGGCTGTTGGCTCGCATGCAGGACCACGACGATGAGTAACGGAGACTGGAGCCATCTGAACGAATTGTTTCATCAAGCCATGGAGCAACCGGCGGATGGTCGCGAAGATTTTCTTCGCAACGCCCAGATCGACTCGGACGTTCTGCGAATGCTCTTGAATTGCGTCAAATTTGCTGACAGCGACGGCCTGCAAGCTCCACTTCAGCCTGATCAGAATCCGATTCTGTTTGCCGCAGATTCAGAATCGATTGTTTCGAACGCGACATCGCAAATCGGCCACTCGCTGTCCACAGAATCCGCCACCTATCGATTGGAAAACGTGATTGGCGCCGGTGGAACGGGCGTGGTCTACTTGGCGACACAAACGGATTCTTCGAAGCAACAGGTGGCCATCAAAGTTTTACGCAACGAACTGACCGGTTCGGACACGGTTCGCCGCCGATTTGACTTGGAACGCCAACTGTTGGAGCAACTGGACCATACTTCGGTTGGTCGCATTCTGGACAGCGGTACCACGTCCGACGGCCGTCCGTTTTTGGTCATGGAATTGATTCATGGCATCTCTATCACAGACTACGCGTATCAAGAACAGTTGCCGTTACAAGCTCGTTTGCAACTGTTCCTGGACGCGTGCCAAGCGGTGGCGTTTGCACATAGCCGAGGTATCGTGCATCGGGACATCAAGCCGAGCCACATCTTGGTCAACGAAGACGGCATTGTGAAGCTGGTCGATTTTGGAATAGCCAAAGCGGATTCGGTCGCCACATCCTTGCTCGGGTTGACTCGCATGGGCGAATCTCCCATGACGCCTGCCTATGCCAGTCCGGAACAAGTGCTAGGAAAACCGGTTGGCGTGGAATCGGACGTTTATTCGTTGGGAGTGGTGCTGTATCAGTTGATCACCGGCCAGCACCCGTATCCAACTTCGACCAATCTTTTGGAAATGGCGGCTCGGATCTGCAATCAGCCGCCGCACCGCCCTAGCGTTTCAAAGCCGCCGGACTCTGACAATCGCGGTCCTGTCGAATCCATGGCAGAAACGGCAAAACCGACCAAAACTTCCAGTGCAACGGACGATTTGTCATCGTTGCCAGACACCTGCCAAACCGTCCCCTTTCCGCTGTCACATTTGAAGGGTGACATGGACGAAATTGTCCTCAAGTCGTTGCGAAAGGAGCCTCGACTGCGGTATCGCACGGTTTATGAATTGAGCGACGACATTGTTCGCTATTTGGAAAACAAACCGGTTACCGCTCGGCGCGAAAACCGCATTTACAACCTTCGCAAATTTGCCAGCCAGCATTGGTGGTCCGTTACGTTACTGTCATTCGTGTTGGTCAGTTTGATCGTGGCGTTATGGATTACGCAAAGATCATTGCGGCACACCGAGGTCGCTCGGCAACAAGCCGCGTTCGGCATGGAACTGGAAGAGATCAAAGTAGCGTCAAGCCGTTTAGAATTGGGCTATCCCGGCGACGCATATCAGCGTCTTCGTCCGTTTCTGATCGACGAAACGACGGGAATCCTGCGAAACGATATTTCATTCGAACGTCGTCATCTTTTGTATCGAATCACGGATGAACTAGAAGTTGAAACTCGTGCTGCGCTACCCAAGTTCAATCAGATGGGCACCGTACTGCTGGGGTCACAAGAAAAGCTGGCCGTCGCCAGTCGCCGTTACCAAGAAAACAAGTTCGCCCTGTGGGACGTCCAGTCGTTACTGGCAGATGGCAAGCCCGTATTTTTCTCGGACAGTGCTTTTCCTTTTCTGTCAAATTATTTCATTTCCGCCATCGCCTACGCACCAGAACGTAATCGAGTTGTTTATTCCACGCAGGACGATCGTGCGTTGATTTTGGCCGAAGCGAATACAGGACGCATTCTGCAGCGGATAGCCGTTGAAGATCATTTGCGTGTCGCGGAAAGCTCTGCGGTTTGGATGGCCCATTTGTCAATGTCACACGATGAACAATTTGTCGCTTCGGTTGACATCGCTAACCAATTAAGTGTTTGGCGACTGTCGGATGATTCGATTCAATGGTTGGAAACAGTCCAAGTTCCCGACTTCAACTACCACCGACTTACTTTTTCGCCGGATGGTACGCAAATCGCTTGTTCTGGTTCGAACCAATTAATGATATATGATCGAAGTCCGTTAGCGCTTCGCCATCAAATACCGCTGCCCAAAAGCATCGAAGCCGTCGCATATCACCCGACGCTTCCGCAGATTGTGGCCACGACCCTGGGAAAGGACGTCCACGTTTACTCGACGACAGACGGGCAATTGCTTCGATCCGAAAGAGAGCCCGTTGCCGTCAGGCAAATTGCATTTTCTCACGATGGCCAGCTCGCGGCCGAAGCTTGCGTGGATGGACGTGTCAATCTGAAACGATTTGACGACGGCAAGATTGTAAAGACCATTGCAGCTTTGACTTCATCCATCGCCGACGTTCGGTTTGTCGATAATAGTCGCGCATTGGTAGTTACTGATGAAAAACAGCGAGGTGTGTGTTGGCCCGTCCCGGGTACGACATCGGTGTTATCCGAACGTGTTCACAAATCCACCGAACAAGCGTTCCAAGAACTGAATACCGGCGCAGCCATGGGTTCCTGCATTGTGAAGCGACCGCCAGCGAACGTGGTTGGCACCTGCGATACCAGCAACATCAATTTATGGAATGCCCAAGACGGTTCGCTGTTGCGGCAGATGCCAGTGGCAGCGGGCAGTGTCTGGGGCGCCGAATTTACTCGAGACGGCAAGTATGTACTGTCGTACGAATACCATCGTGAACGAGGCGACACGTTGCATGTCATGAACCCGCTAACGGGCGAAGAGATTTTGAGCGAAACAGAACGAGGTGTCGTGGCGTCGGGTCCATTCGATTCGCTGATGCTGAATGCCGTCAGCAATCAAGACGCATTGCAATTGCGTTCGTTGGAAACACCAACCCAGGTCATCCAGATTCCAGTGAACTATCCGCCAAGTCAAATCAGGTTTGCGAATCAACAGCGACAAGTCGCGGTGGCTGGTAACGATATGATTGTCCGCATTTACCGCTATACGGCTGAGAATTTGACACTCGAACAGGAGATTCCTGTGCCCACACTGGGAACTCAGCTCCGCGTGATAGAATTTTCGCCGGATGATCGCTGGCTGGCATTGGGCGGAAATAAATCTCACCTGATTTGGAACTTGGCCGCTGGAAAAATAGAAGCCGAGTTTTCCAATCGGGGTCAATGCAACACGATGTCTTTTTCTCCGGACGGACGGCGTTTGGCGACGGTCAACTACTTCGGCCCGGTCAGGGTCTGGGAGGTCGAAACTTGGCGAGAAGTCTGGGAATCCCCAACATCCTTGGGCTTCTTCGAAGCTGGCTGGTCCGCGTCCGGCGACGTTCTTTTTGGCCTGACGCTGGAAAATACACTACATGCGTGGCGAACCGTCCCCACAGATCAGATTCTGGGTCAAATTCAGCAGATCGATTCGTTACTGGCGATTCCGACGAAGCAATAGATATTGATCATTTCCGCCCCAGGCAGCATCGTCGTGGTGGCGGCCTTGGTCTGATCGCCCTATTTGTGAGGGATTTGCAAGACTTGATCTTTCGTCCTGATTCGTTAGCTTACAGACAAGTCATTTGTCAGAATTTCTGTCTGTTCACTCGTTTTCAAAGGACGTGCCCGTCGTGCGTAAGTTCTTGTTGCTTTTAAAACCGTCCGTCGCCGCACTATTCGCCCTTAGTATTGTCGTTTCGAGCGTCAATTTGACATACGGACAAGAACAGCCAGCCGTACCTGAAGAAACGACCAAGGGCATCGACGAACTGATCAATGACCAATTTACTCCGCTGGCTGATTGGTGGGAGAGGCTGGTGCTGACGTCCGTACCGGTTGGCACGAAATTTCCCGCCGTCGACGAACTCGTGCTGGAACAAACGGCTTCGAAAGTTGGCCTCGATGCTTCCGAAGTGGCCCACATTCAGCAACTGTTGAATGAACGCGACGAAAAGAAAGCTGCGTCCACCAACGGGTTCGAAAAGTCTGATTTACAGGAACAATATCGTTCGACAATTCTGGATTCCTTGTCCGCCGATCAGCGAGACGCCTTCCAGGTTCCTCGTAACATTCCAATTGTCTTGTTGATTCTGGTGGCCGGGGCCGCTTTCTTCACACTGGTGTTTGGGTTCATCAACGTGCGACTGATTCCCTTCGCCATTCAAGTGGTGAGCGGAAAATACGATTCGGTGGAAAAATCAGGAGCGAAAAAGGTCTTGCCCGACGTGAACCAAGTGGAAGGCGATTTGGTTGACACCATTCGCGACGAAGGGGAAAGTGGCGAGGTATCTCATTTCCAAGCGTTGGCCACCGCCGTTTCCGGAACAGTGGGACTGGGCAACATTGCCGGCGTCGCCGTGGCGATTGCGACCGGTGGCCCTGGCGCCACGTTTTGGATGATTGTCTGCGGATTCTTGGGAATGTCGACCAAGTTTGTCGAATGCACCTTGGGCGTCAAGTATCGTGATCTTGAACACGACGGCACGGTCCACGGTGGCCCGATGTACTATCTTCGCAAAGGACTAGCGGAATTGGGCCTGCGGCCGCTGGGGCAAGTACTGGGGATCATCTTTGCCATCCTCTGTGTCGGCGCTTCGTTTGGCGGAGGCAACATGTTCCAAGCCAATCAGGCAGCAGCCCAGATTGCCACCATGTTTAACAGATCGGGCAACGCCGATGGCGCGATCATTGGTATTGTGATGGCGATCCTGGTGGCCGCGGTGATTATTGGTGGCATTAAGCGAATTGCGAATGTCACCGAGAAAATTGTTCCGCTGATGGCCGTGATCTACGTGGTGGCTGCGTTGATCATAATTCTGGCGAATATTTCGCACATTCCGACGGCGATGAGCCAAATTGTGTCGGGCGCCTTTACCCCGGCGGCCGGCTTTGGCGGAGTGCTGGGTGTATTGATGGTTGGATTTCAGCGAGCGGCTTTTTCGAATGAAGCGGGATGTGGTTCGGCCGCGATTGCGCATTCGGCGGTTCGCACTCGTTACCCAGCATCCGAAGGCATTGTGGCGTTACTCGAGCCGTTCATCGATACTGTGGTCATTTGCACCATGACAGCGCTGGTGATTGTCATGTATAATTCGGAAGGACTGTTTCAATACGGCGACGTCGTTTCCAGCAACGTTGATATCTCGGGGCAACGAATTGGCGGCGTCGATTTAACTTCGATGGCATTCGACAGTGTGCTTCCCGGTTTTCGTTACGTACTTACCGTTGCCATCGTCCTGTTTGCCTTTTCCACCATGATTTCCTGGTCCTACTACGGGCTGCAATCCTGGAAATATCTCTTCGGTCGTTCAAAGGCAGCTGACCTTTCGTACAAAGTTCTCTTTTGCCTATTCGTGATTGTCGGAGCGGCGGCTTCACTGGATGCCGTCATTCGTTTTTCGGATGCCATGATTCTGGCATTAGTCTTCCCAAATATGTTCGGCCTGCTGCTACTGTTCCCGAAGGTGAGGCAAGAACTAAAGCGGTATATCTCGGCAGCGAAACAGAATTCGTAAGCCGTAGACGGCCGAATATCAAGCCGCAAAAAATGCTTGGTGCTGCCATCCATACAACGCGACTCCACCTCGATCAGACTCTCGAAAACCTGAATGTTATGGACGCATCCAACGCAGCGGTCTCGGAATTAGAGCGCGAGCTAGTAGAAGACAGTCAGGAACATTCTTAGAAAGAGGGCTCACTGAATGCCAGAAAACATGATAGCCGCGATTGATCCTGTAAGAATTGCTTTGCTTGGTGCCATCCATGTAACGCGAGCACTTGCTTGGTGCCATCCATGTAACGCGCCCACCATGTAACGCCTTAAATCCATGCCCCCCACCTGGCCACCTTAAAGAGTGGTTCGCTTGGTGCCATCCATGCAACGCGCCATGCAACGCCCCCCCACCTGGCCACCTTGCGTCCTGCGCCTTGCGTCTCTGTGCCTTCGCGTCTTTTGCGTTTAAAAAAAAAGCGTGACATCACGCCCGGCCGTTCACTGCAAAAACTCCAGCGAGCTAATTTTCAAATATCCGGTTGTCAAAAATGTGGAAATAGATATCATTCAGTGCTCACAGCGAATCTTGGAGTAGTCAAATGAGTCTTCCCGTAGCGTCTGACGAACAAATTCTGGACTTATTACGAGTCCATCGTTCGCTGACGGTCAGTGATTTTTCCCGCGAATTGGGGGTCACGGCCACGGCGGTACGGCAAAGGTTGACTCGATTGCTGGGACAGGGATTCGTGGAACGAATTCAGTTGGCTGCGGATGGTCGAGGCCGTCCGAGTCACCAGTACCGATTAACAGAAGCGGGACACCGCGAGAGTGGTTCGCATTTTCCTGAACTAGCCAAGGCGTTGTGGGAAGAACTGCGTTCGATACAAGACGCGGACATCCGCCGAGGCCTATTGGCAAGGATTTCGGCTCGAATCAGCGAATCGTATCGAGATCGGTTCGCCGAGAAATCCACCAAGGAACGCATTGCCACGTTAGCTCAGGTCTTTCGCGAGAAAGGAATTCCGTTTCAGGTTGAAAGTACCGAATCGAACGAACTGCCCGTGTTAACTGCGTTGGCATGCCCCTATCCGGGACTGGCGGAAACCGATCGATCCGTTTGCGCAATGGAAAAGATGATGATCTCCGAACTGGCCGGAACCAAGCTAGTGCTTAGCGAATGTAGGTTAGATGGAGACAATTGCTGTCGCTTTGAACCAGAATCAGTTCGCATCGATGACGAAAAAACACCATGAAAACCGCGAATTTCTGCACACCGGACACCCTAGTCAAGGGGCTCGGATAGTGCGAAGATGGTCGCTTCGTCATCGTAAGGATATTCGTTGCATTTTGTTACAGATAGGGTCCTAACCAATGACTCAACCTTGGATTGAAGGTCGATTTGAAGAAGGTGTCGTCACCACCACTGTGGAACAGGCGATCAATTGGGCTCGGCAGTCCAGCATTTGGCCAATGACATTTGGCTTGGCTTGTTGTGCCATTGAAATGATGGCTGCTGGTGCTAGTCGCTATGACATGGATCGTTTTGGAGCGGGCGCGTTTCGAGCCACTCCGCGGCAAGCAGACTTGATGATTGTTGCCGGCACGGTGACATACAAAATGGCGAGCCGAGTTCGTCGTTTGTACAACCTGATGCCGGATCCGAAGTTTGTAATTGCCATGGGAGCGTGCACGGTGGGCGGTGGCCCATATTTCAAATATGGCTATCACGTTGTCAAAGGCGTGGACTTGGTAGTTCCAGTTGACGTTTATGTTCCCGGTTGTCCTCCACGACCAGAAGCGTTGCTGGAAGGGCTGATGCGAATTCAAGACAAAATCAATGGGCACAAGATTGCCAAACGCGCGTCGGTGGATTCCACGTTCGGGCAACTTGGTGAAAAAGTCGCGGACGAATTACCCGTTCCTCATCATTCGGGATACGTGGCCACGGAAGCGATTGACCGAGTTCCCGTTACGGACCACCAAAAGATCACTGGTTAGTTTTTTACTCAAGGAATCGTTCAAGAAATGTCTGACGTTCTCAAGATTACCGATCTACATGTCTCGGTTGAAGGCAAAGAGATTCTCAAGGGTGTCAACCTGGAGATCAAACGAGGCGAAACGCATGCATTGATGGGCCCCAATGGTTCGGGCAAAAGCACATTGGGTTTGGCCATCATGGGGCATCCCAAATACGAAATCACGCAAGGCAAGATCGAACTTAACGGAGTCGATATTTCTGAAATGGAAGCGGACGAACGAGCTCGTTTGGGGCTGTTCATGGCCTTCCAACGCCCCGTTGCCATTCCTGGAGTGAAGATGGCAGATTTTCTTCGCCACGCCACCAGTAACATTCGCAATCCGGATCGGCGCGAAGGTGAAGAGCTGATTCCGATGCGCGAGTTTCGTAAAGAAATTCGCGCCAAAATGGAGCAACTGAAAATTGATCCTGAATTCGCTCGACGCTACGTCAACGATGGCTTTTCGGGCGGCGAAATGAAGCGAGCAGAAATCTTGCAGTTGGCCATGCTGCAACCCAAGTTTGCCGTGTTAGATGAAACAGACAGCGGCTTGGACGCGGACGCTGTCCTGCTGGCCAGTCGTAGTATCGCCGAAATTGGCCAACAAACCATCGGGCTGTTGATTATCACTCACCACGACAAATTGCTGGAGCACAATCCGCCCGAGTACACGCACGTCATGCTGGGTGGCCGAATTGTCGAGACGGGCGGGCCTGAGTTGGCACAAGAGCTTCATTCGAAAGGATACGAACGCATTCGCACCACGTATCCCGATGCGGCCGCAGCCAACGCTGCATTACAGGACGAAGAAGTTGCGGCGAGCTAAACGAATTTGCCCGCTGGTAACGTCACACTAAACTGATTTCGATTTTCTTCAGATCGCGAGTAATACTCATGGCAACGGAAGTGGCAGCCTCGGAAAAAGACCGAATTGGCGAAATCAACAAGTACGATTTCCAAACCAAGTCAGAAGCCGTCTTTAAAGCTCGAAAAGGTATCGATCGTGAAATCGTCGCTCAGATTTCCGAAATGAAGGGCGAACCCGCTTGGATGCGCGACTTTCGTTTGCGGAGTCTCGATATTTTTGATGCCAAGCCCATGCCCACATGGGGCGGCGATATCAATATTGATTTTCAAGACATTTACTACTACCTGAAGCCAACCGACAAGCAGGGTAAGTCTTGGGACGATGTTCCTGCGGAAATCAAAGAGACCTTTGACAAACTGGGCATTCCGGAAGCAGAAAAGAAGTTTCTGGCTGGCGTCAAAGCTCAATTCGAGAGTGAAGTGGTTTACGGTTCGCTGCAAGAAGACCTGTCCAACAAAGGCGTCATCTTCACCGATACCGATACGGCAGTCAAAGAACATCCTGAACTGTTGCGAGAATACTTCGGCACGATTATTCCGCCGGAAGACAACAAATTTGCCGCGCTCAATTCGGCAGTCTGGTCAGGCGGTTCGTTCATCTACGTCCCTCCAGGCGTTTCGATTGACTTCCCGCTACAAGCGTATTTCCGCATCAACGCAGAACGCATGGGCCAATTTGAACGAACGCTGATCATCGTGGACGAAGGTGCTCAGATCCATTACGTGGAAGGCTGCACTGCACCTATGTACAGTTCGGAAAGTCTCCATTCGGCCGTGGTCGAAGTGATCGTCAAAAAGAACGCGCGTTGCCGCTATACCACCATCCAAAACTGGGCCAATAACATCTACAACTTGGTGACAAAACGAGCGGTCGCGTATCAAGATGCGACCATGGAGTGGGTGGATGGCAATTTGGGCAGTCATCTGACGATGAAATATCCGGCGGTTTACATGCTGGAACCGGGAGCCCGAGGTGAAATCTTGTCGATTGCCTTCGCGTCGTCCGGTCAACACCAAGATGCCGGTGCCAAGCTGGTTCACGGTGCTCCCAACACCACGGGCCAGATCATTTCCAAATCGATTTCCAAGAACGGCGGTCGAAGTAGTTATCGAGGCTTGGTGAAGGTAGAAAAAGGTGCTCACAACGCCAAGTGCAATGTGGTTTGTGACGCCTTGATTCTGGATCCGGAAAGTCGAAGTGATACGTATCCGTACATCGAAATTGCGGAGCAAGATGTTTCGATCGGCCATGAGGCTAGTGTCTCCCGAATTGGTGAAGAACAGCTGTTTTACTTGATGAGCCGAGGCATGTCGGAATCAGAAGCCAGCACCATGATTGTCAACGGCTTTATCGAACCCTTGGTCAAAGAACTGCCCATGGAATATGCCGTGGAAATGAACCGGCTGATTCAATTGCAGATGGAAGGTTCCGTCGGCTAATTTCGCTTCGACCAATCTGGGCCTCGGTTTACTTCACGCGAGGCCTTTCGTTTGATTTCATTCTTTTTGTTCACCAACACGGTATGTGTGCTAGGTAAAAATGAGCAGTACCTTGGAAGTCTCCGGTTTTACGCAAGCCAGTTTCGACGCCTTCATTGAATCACGAAATGAACCAGGTTGGTTGATTGATCTCCGTCGCCAAGCGTGGAAATCATTCTTAGAAAAAGACCTGCCGGCGCGAACCGAAGAAGAATGGATGCGAACCGACATTCGCTTGTTCAAGCTCGATCGTTTTGGGATTCCAACGGCAAGTGATCAAGCCGAATGTTCTCGTCCGCTACTGCTGGAGGGTGTTGAAGTTGCTGGTTCCAACAAGTCGGCCAACGGCGTCAGCGTCGACACCTCGTTTGCAGATTCGGTCGCGTCCCAAGGCGTCTTATTCGGCGACCTTAGCCAATTGGCCAATCAGCATGAAGCGTTGATCCAGAAGCATTTGTTTACTCGAGCAGTGAATCCGCATTTCGACAAGTTTTCCGCACTGCATGCAGCCTGTTGGACCACGGGCACACTGCTGTACGTTCCGGATGGTGTGACGGTGGAACTTCCGTTTCATTCGTTAGCATCCTTGTCCGGCGGCACTGACTTAAGCCATCTGCTGGTTATCATGGGCGAGAATTCGGAAGCCACGTTCCTGAACGAAACCGGCAGCCTGCACGAAAACGACGGCGGCCTGCATTGCGGAGCCAGCGAAATTTTTGTCGGCAAAGGTGCTCGGCTTCGCTTTGTCACGTTGCAAGACTGGGGCCGAGACGTCTGGCATTTTGCTCATCAGCGAGCGATCGTGGATCGCGACGCGTCGTTGCAGTGGACGGTCGGAGCATTGGGCAGTCGACTTTCCAAGGCCAACCAAGAGGTAGAATTGGTTGGGCCTGGTGCGGAATGCCAAGTCAATGGCGTCATGTTTACCGAAGGCAAACAGCACCTTTCCTACCACACTCAACAGCATCACGCCGCTCCTCATTGTCGCAGTGACTTCCTGTACAAAGCGGCTTTGCAAGATAAATCGCGAACCGTTTGGCGAGGCATCATCAAGGTAGATCCCGGCGCGCAAAAGACAGACGGTTATCAGCGAAATGATAACCTGTTGCTGTCCGGAAATGCTCGAGCCGATGCGATTCCCGGTCTGGCCATTGAAGCGGACGACGTTCGCTGTACGCATGGCTCCACGACCGCGCGAGTAGACGACGAATTGGTCTTCTACGCACAAACTCGTGGCCTGACCAAACGAGAAGCAGTGCGCATTGCCGTCACCGGTTTTTTCAGCAAGTGCTGGACCGCATTACCATTGACAGTGTCCGAGAAGCACTTGGTCAAGCCATCGGTCGCCGGGTTCGCGAATGTGAATAATTCGCATCTTGTCGAATTCGCAATGGACACAGGCTGCTTTAGCTTACGCAAGGAAACGATTCGTGAGTGACTTTATTCGGATTGCTTCGATCTCCGATCTACCCGATCCAGGCAAACAACTACTAGAAGTGGACGATCGCCTGGTCGTGCTGTTTCATGTGCAAGGGCAATTCTATTGCATTGAAGACCTGTGCACGCATGATGGCGGAACGCTGGCCGACGGGGATTTGGACGGAACGGCCATCGCATGTCCGCGGCACGGAGCAAAATTCGATATCCGCAACGGCAAAGTTATATCGATGCCGGCCACGGAAGACACGATTTATCATCAAGTGAAAGTCGAAGGAAACGATGTCTTCGTTCGACTTTCTGACGAATAAACGAAGGTTCTTACCATGTCGGAAAATCAAATCACCGAAGACCACGTTCGCGAAGAACTGAAAAAAGTCATCGACCCGGAACTATTCGTCAACATTGTTGATCTAGGCTTGGTCTATGAAATTCACCTGATTCCAGACGAAGAAAATTCCGGGACCAAGGTGGGCATTGAAATGACCATGACCAGTCCGGCATGCCCCGCCGGTCCTCAGCTGATTGCTGGCAGCAAAAACATCGTCAGCATGCTGGAAGGCGTGACCGATGTGGAAGTCAAAATTGTCATGGAACCGCCATGGACTCCGGACAAAATGACGGAAGACGCTCGAGACCAACTCGGCATTTTCTAGATCTTTCTTCGATCCGCCATCGTTGCTTCCAATTCCGCAAGAAACTCAGTTCCCAGCGAATTTCGCCAAAGTGACGGTTTCTGCGAGTTGACTTTGGTTCGCAAATCATTTTTACTTTGCGAATCAGCGCAGGAGGTATCGCGGTGACCAAGGCGGATCAAAAGCGAATTCAGAAAACCATTCGAGAACTGGTCGATAACCAAGCCAACGATCAGCGACTGTTAGATCATATGTTGGGTGTCGCCGCCGACCAGCATTTTCCCAGCTTGACTTGGTACTGGGGCCCTATTCTTTACCGACGCAATCGTGTTGTCTTTGGCCCGTTCATCCATGATCGCTTTTCTTCGTGGGATGTCTCGGGTGGTCGCTGGCGTCCGATTCGCTGGGCTCAGCATGCCGATGTTTTAGAGCCGTGGCTGGCCGAAGTGCGTTCGCACCGAGACACCAAGCTGGCGAGACGCTTGCTGAGCTGGAAATTCGCCGGAAACCGCTGGGGCCTTGACGAACAGGCTTGGCGGCAAGCGTTGTTGGCCGATTATCAAGCTGCCCCATCTCCGGCACAACGAATCACCATCTTGGCCGAATACGACGATTGGTTTCAGCTGACAGAAGATACTGCGTTGGCGCTATATCACCGCGATACGGCGTGCAAGAAATTCATCATCCGACACTTGCCCAACACGTTTTGGGGCAGTGAAAAACGCACGCTGTGGCAGCGTCTGCTGGAAGCAGCAGAACGAAACAACGACCTGGATCTTTACCAACAGATTTATCAACGCCAAGTTCCTTTGAAGCAATGGCAAACAGACGTTTTGGCTGTCGCGGACCGCATTGCGAGCGCCGACCAACTTTGCCAGGAGCTGGCGTGGCGGCATCCAGTCGGATATGGCTTTGACACCAGCAAAACGTTGGTGTCACTTTTGGAACGACGTGGTCGAGACGTCATGCCGTATGTTCGTTCCAAGCTACCGGAAGTCGCTGGTGGCTGGCATGGATCGGGAGGCAAGCCGTTTGCCGAAATCGCTCGGCGGCACGAATGGTGGGACCTATGGGCGGCTGCGATTCGAACCGATCGTGATTCGCAACTGTTCAACAAGGCGGTGGCGGAACTATTAGTCGAAGCGAATCTACCGGAAGATCAACGCATGCAACGCTTGACCACGCTGGCCGGTGTTTCTCGCGAATGGAATTGGACCGGTTTCAGTTTTGCGCGAGTTCATTTCTTGGAAGACGCAGTGGCCGTGGCGCTGTACCAGCGATATCCACAACTGGTTCACGGTCCTTTCAAGCCGAACGTGACGCCAACTTGGTGGAAAGGTTATCCCGAACTGCTGGCGGCCGCTCGATCTGAAGACGACCAGGAACTGATCGACCTGATCGCCAGCCGCTACGCTCTCCAGCATCGGCACCATGTGCCAGCGAACGGCGCCTCGCGGAACGATCCGATGATGGACACGGTCGAATCGCTGACCGAATACTATCAGACGCTGCGCGACCAAGCGCCCGACGAATTCGCTCGTCGCGCAGCCAACGTGTTGACTCGTATTCCGGCGTACGCCATTCATTACTATCAGCAACTACTCCGTTCAAATTCGCTGGCGCGCCTGTTCTTCGTTCGCTCGTTCCGCTCCTACCTAGCAGCCCCGGAGGCTATCCAAGACTTGGTGGAAGGTGCGGATATTCATGTACAAATGTTGGCGTATCGCATTTTGGGCCAAGACGATGATCGAGCTACCACAGCAGCCGTTGCGGGTCTTGAAGTTCTGATCGGCACGTTAACTCGACCCTTACATCGCAAGACGCGCATTGCGGCTTTTTCGGCGTTGCATTCGGCAGGTCGCCACGATGCGAACGTCGCCAAGTTCATTCTGGTTCGTGCGAAAGAAGCATTGCGACTGCCCGACAAGTTGTATCCCAAAGAAGAATTGATTGGCCTGATTGGGCAGTTGCTGCACCATCATCCTGAATTACAGGCGCCGTGCGAACGCCCCATCATCTACGGTTTGGCGGAGGCAACCGCATGATTGTGCTGGTAGATTACGCATCGCCTTCGGTGTTTGCGGCCAATCGAGACATCAATGATTTGGGTTTTGCCACCAACTCGCGCAGACCAGTACGGTTTCACGGTACAGTGGTGAAACACGGCTTTCCGCTCCGCATTGCCTTGCGAGCATTAGGTGAAACCATTTGGTCCGACGACACTTGGCTGGCCGCGTCGGACATTTTGGATCCGGTGATCACGGTCCATCCGGATCGCATTTTCTTGGAAGCGTTCAGTCAAGATCAATCAACATATGCGTGCCTGATTGTTGATCCAGATGTTTTTGAAACGGACGGAAACATTCAAACCGGAACAACCAATATCGACTTTTCCGCTTGGCTGTGGGGCGCCTTGGGCGAAATGCGAACCAGCCGAAAAACGACCTTCAAAGTGGGCCTGGACGGTTTGGAAGTTGCCACAACCGGCGCCGGAGGTCGCTTTGAAAAGAAGGTCGAATTACCCGATGCTTGGGTGCGAGGTTTCTTGCAAGTCCAGGCGGCCATGGCCATGCCGGGCACACGCTTGACGGTGAAGCCGATTGATTTGCTAAGTGCCATTCGGTTTCTTCGCTATACCAAAGCCAAAATTTCACCTCGCGCCCTTCGCTATCATTTCGAACCGAACCAAGACGCGAAGCTGATCCTTGAACCATGGGAACAGGAAATCACCTTGGAAGGCGCGGAACATCATTATGCTCAGACCAAATCGATTCGCGTTTGGGGACGTCGGCGTTTGAAGCAAATAGAAGGACTTCTGCCGTTTGCGGAATCGGTCGACATCTACCTGAAGGGCAGGGCACTACCAAGTTTTTACGCGGTTAAATTGCCCGGCATGACATTCTTGCTGGGCGTTACCGGCTGGTCCGGCGCGGCATTTACCGATTCAGGTGGCTTTGATTTGTTGCAGACGGCGGCCGATGCCGATGACCAGCATTTGGCACCAGCGCTGCAGATTTTGCAGCAAGATTTTCATGTATCCGCGTCTGACTTGGCAACGCGTTTGCAGATCGATTCCACGGCGGCGGCTGCGCTATTAGTGCGATTGTGTCGCCAAGGTCGCTGCATGTTTGACGTGGAAACCAGGCGTTATCGCCATCGCGAATTGTTTGAAACGGCTGCCGATGAAGCGACACTTTTTCCGCCCGACATTCGACGCGAAAAGGCGACCGCATTCCAAACGCAAGGTGCAGTAAAGATTACGTCTTGTGTACCAGAAGAGACAAAGAAGCGAGTTCGCCTCAAATCGCCGGACGGACCGCAGCACCGCGAAGTCACCTATCGTGATTGGCGAATTTTCGGCAACGTAGATACGTGCTCTGACGTAGAAGTGGTCGTCAACGATTCTGGGCGAATCATCTTTGGACGTTGTTGTTGTGACTTCTTCCAACAGAATTTGATGAATATCGGGCCCTGTGAACACATCCTGGCCCTGTTTCAAGCCAGTGACGCGTTGCGAACGGACCAGGCATCCAGCACGACTGCCGATGCACAACAGGCGTTTCGCGCTAGTCCAAATCGTTGGGAGGTTGACTCGGGCCACGCCATGGACGAAAACGATGAAACAACCTGACAGGACAATTGATGTTCGAACCAGCCGGCTTGCAACCAGCCAACGATACTGCGGTGTTTCGCCGCGGTGGCTTGCTGCGTGTATTACGCCGCCACGGCTCCCACGTACGCAACGTGGGAGGCCACGAGTCCAAAGCCTTGCAAGTGGTGCACTGCCGGGTTCGAACATCATTGTCCTGAAAGCATGATTGCGAGAGGCCGTTGTGGGACTTTGGAACTGGTTGAAAACATGGCTGCGGCCGCATCCAATCACGCGAAACATTGCCAACCTTGAGGGCGATCACGCTCAATCGGTAACGGAATTGGTTGACACCAGCGGCGGACCACTCAAGCCGCATCATCAGCGGCTGGCGGTCCGAGACGTTCGGTTTCTGCCCAAACCGCAACGACCATCTTCGCTTCCGTCGTGGAGTCGTCCCGCCAAGCCAGTTGTCTTCTCGAAGACCGATGCACAACGTTTCTTTTCCGCTTCGCAGCGAACCAAAAACCGCCAGCTACGCGACTTGGCCAGCGACACCGATCAGCTACAGCGCTACGGATTGCCCGAATGGAATTCGGAAGACGAAGTTGCCGCCGCGTTGGGTTTGACGGTCAGCCAACTTCGACATTACAGCATCCATCGGCAACGAGAAACTTCGCCGCACTATGTCATGTTTGCCATTCGCAAACAGCAAGGCGGCCATCGCATTATCCATGCTCCCAAACGGCGATTGAAGAAAATTCAGCGAATGCTTCTGGCAGAATTGGTTTCCAAATTGCCGGTCAGTGAGTTCGCGCACGGTTTTCGTCGGCAAAGATCGGTGGCCACCAACGCCGCACCTCATGTTGGTAAAGCCGTGGTCATCAAGTTGGACTTGGCAGACTGTTTTCCGTCGCTGCACTTTGGACGTGTGCGCGGCCTCTTGATTGCACTCGGCTACAGCTACGTCGTCGCGACGACGCTGGCCATTGTGATGACCGAAGCAATTCGCCAACCTGTGGAAGCGGAAGGCAAGATCTACTACGTTCCGGTCGGCCAACGGTTTTGTGTTCAAGGTGCGCCGACCAGTCCCGGACTGTGCAACGCCATTCTGATGCGACTGGACCGCCGTTTGGCTGGGTTGGCCGCTAAGCACGGCTTCCAGTATTCTCGTTACGCAGATGACCTGACTCTTTCCGGCGACGATCCAGCCAAGGCACCGTATCTGGTAGCGATGGCCGGCAAGATTATTCGCGACGAAGGTTTTCGCGTAAACCGCAAGAAGACTCGAGTTCTTCGACCATCCAGGCGTCAGCAAATCACGGGAGTGGTGGTCAACCAACACGCCGGTCTTTCACGAACCGCGCGACGTCGCCTTCGCGCCGCCATCCATCAGCTGTCGGCCAACGATACGCATTCGCGAAATCAGATCATCGGCAAGATTGCCTATCTCCGCATGCTGAACCCAGATCAAGCCGCGCCGCTACAAGCGGCATTGGACGCCAAGCTGCAGTATTGACATTTTCGGGCAGCGTGGTTGTCGTTTAAATGATTTCGCCTAAACGAATGACATCGTTTTGAAGTTGCGCATTCGCGTTTTCCAGCGGAACATCCTAGCCCGAAGCGTCAGCGAGGGACCAAAGAAACACTCCGTTTTCCCTCACTTACGTGTCGGGCTAGGAAAGACCGCAGCAGCAATCTTTTCCCTCACTTACGTGTCGGGCGAGGAAAGACCGAAGCAGCAATCTTTTCCACTCGCTGACGTGTCGGGCTAGGAAAAAGAGCAACTTCAAGATGCTATATCGAGATTACTTCGTGCTGTTCGTGTCCTTCGCAGCGAACGTGCGAACATGAAAGCGGCGGCGTCCGTAGTTGTGCATCGTAAGTAAAAGCCATTTTCAAAACGCAACGTTCGGCGGGTGCGAAGGACACGAGCAACACGAAGTCCTTTCGTGTTCTCATTGGCAACGGACTTGTCTCCCTACACATTGGCCGACGAAGTTCGTTCTTGCATTCGTCCCACGGTCCAGCCGTCCGGATGCAGCGAACGACGCTGTCCGGCGGTTGTCGTAGTAGATTGACAACGTGACTGAGCATCGTTCTCTTGGACGCGGCATCGCTTGGGCAACTTCTGCAACAGCGGCAACGTTCCCGTGGCGGACGAATCCAAGGAACAGCGAACTGTCGAGTCGGCCTTGTTCGTTGCTGGCATCACGG
The DNA here is from genome assembly GCA_041399205.1 of Pirellulaceae bacterium. Taxonomy (GTDB): domain Bacteria; phylum Planctomycetota; class Planctomycetia; order Pirellulales; family Pirellulaceae; genus JAGQOZ01. The sequence continues at coordinate 22,690 of JAWKTK010000020.1, forward strand.
CACTTCCAGCAACCGAATTCGCGCTGTTGGCGGGCGAAGATGAAGCGGTATGCCGAAAGCGACCAGAATCGCTGGACATGTCCGGCCGCGTTTCGTTCAGTTCGCTACGAATCACTCGCATGTTCTGAGGTGCTTCAATCCCCAGCAAGATCGACTTGCCTTTTCGTTTGAGCACCGTGATGGTGATGTTGCCGCCGATGTGAATCTTGTCGTTAATCTTTCTCGATAGTACCAGCATGACCTTCTCCTTTAGGCAGATGAACTGCAAATCGTTCCAGATAAGATTTGGTTGAAGTGATGTCCCAACCCTAAAGCACAGCCCATGCCAATCGCCGCCACATTCCGCTAAACACTTACCAAACAAGCACTTAGGAGAATCGCTCAATTTTTACGGCGTTCTAACCGACGCACGTTTTTACAATCGATTGCAAATTGGTCATTTCGCATGAAAAAAGGCTCGGTGCCACATGGGACACCGAGCCTTCTTTTTAAGACTTATCGGCAGTTTTTGGTCGTTTGAGACGACGTGACGTAACGAAGCTCTGAGAAAGAAACAAGGATTCGTAACCTCACCCACTACAGACGAATCTGCAGTCGCTTAGACGTCCGCCACTTTGGGAATATCGAATTCTGGATTGTGCGGATCCGCCAGCAGTTGATTTGCTTCTTCTGCGAATTCACCGGTGTGGCGTTCGGTTTCCGGATCAAACGTCAGCCACGGCCCTACAGTGTATTCGGCACCGTCTTCCGGAATCCCGACACCGTCTTTCATGATTTCATGCAACTGCATGAAATGTTCATACGCGTCGCTGTTTTCGGCAAAACCGCCCGCCTTCGAATTAAACGGCACCTGCTTGCCCAAGCGATACGAATTGTTCATCAAATGGCCCATGACACAACCGTAGTGTGCATCTTCCACGTTGCCATTCGCCATGCTCGGATCGTTCGCTCGAACCGCACTGATAAACGCGCCCCAGTTTCCACCAGGCGTTACCTTGCCCTTGGGCAGATCCAGCGGTTCTGCTTTATCACTTCCGGGGCGAATAATCTTGTATTCGCCTTCGCCCACAATTTTACTACCGTCTTCCAAGTAGTATTCGTTAATCACTTGGTGCTTGTAGCCTTTGTGATTGACGTTGCGAACGTTGAAGAAGACCATTTGGCCGTTTGGATATTCAGCCATTGCAAACATGGTATTGGGCGTTTCGCCTTGATCGTTCCATTGGAACCGTCCACCGAGCGCCATGATTCGCGTGGGATGCGTTTGATCTTTGTCAAGCGCCCAACGAGCGACATCCAACTGGTGCGTCCCTTGGTTGTTCATGTCACCGTTGCCCGTGTTCCAGAACCAGTGCCAATTGTAGTGCACATAATTGTCATGGTATTGATCAATGACGGCGGGGCCTTTCCACAGATTCCAATCCAAATTTGCCGGCGGATCACCGGGTGGCTTGTGCCCGATGCTGCCGCGAGGCTTGCAGCAATAGCCGTAAGCGATTTTAAGTCTTGGCAATGTGCCGTCTTGTAACGCTTCATGCAGACCGGCGATACCAGCGTCGCTACGTCGTTGAGTACCGTGCTGAATGACGACTCCGTATTTTTTTTGTGCCTCCACACAAACTCGACCTTCCATGACGTCATGGCTCATCGGTTTTTCTACGTAGACATGTTTGCCCGCCTGAGCAGCTCGAATGGTCATCAGCGAATGCCAATGGTTAGGCGCGGCAACGGTCAGCGCGTCGACGTTCTTGTCATCCAATGCTTCGCGGAAGTCGGCCACGCCTTTGGGCTTCTGGCCTCGAGCTTCCAACTTTTCCAGTGTCCGAGCCAACACTTTGCTGTCAGGATCAATCACGTAGGCAACTTCGACATTGTCTTGACCAAGGAAACCGTCCAGATGACTTTTGCCTCGACCATTCAAGCCGGCCACGGCAATGCGGACTCGGTCGTTCGCTCGAGCAATGTTAGCGGTTGATTTGGTGCCCGTGATCAGGAAGGAGGCACCGACGGCTGCGGACGACGTTTGGAGAAAACGTCGGCGAGTGGTGTTGGACATGCTTATCCCTTTACATGATAAAACAGCTGGGTAGGTTTTTACGAACCAACATTGTACTCGATCTTGCGACGCCTTTGGACGTGGAAAGAACGGGCGAATCCAGCGAAAAATGACATTATTCGGCCGCTTTTGCGATTGGATTTTCCGTCAAACGAACGGTTTCCTGACGTAGTGAATTTGCTGATGATTCTGTTGCGGCAGCTAAGCGTGGATGTCCATGCGAAACGGGCTAGCGTTTCTTCAAACGCTTATGCTTTCGTTCCATATGCACGAAGTACGATCCGTCGGGTTCAAATGCCAGGGAACGAATCACCGAATGTCGCCGGTGTATTTTGGGAGTCGAAGGCCTTGGCGAGCTGATTAGCGATAAATGGTTGATCTTTTTCGTCGATTCGACAAAGCCGATTAGCAAGAACATGCTCTGATCCATTTCAAAGCACAAGTGATCTTCGTTGGGTAGCTTCTGCAATTCCAGGAACTGCGAATCGTCTATTCCGTGACGTTTCAAGACATCGACGGCGTCTCCAACCATGTCGCCGACTTTAATCCTATCATCGGCTGGTTCGGCAGACACAAAATGCGTCGCGGTAACCAGGAACGCCAAGATCACACCAACACAGGCATTTGATTTCTGTTTCATTTCGATCTCGAATCAATTGAATATTCGCCTTCGAATGAAATCTGCCACCGTCGTTTTACCGCAGTCCAGATTTCATTCACTTGCCGACTGCCCATCCGTTCTATAATGTGACTCGAATCATCTTTTGCGTAAAGCAGAATTGGAAACGGAGCTTGGCATGAGTGCAACAGTGACAGTTCGTCCTACCAACTTGCGTCAGTTGATCGACGCGGGCTGGCAATCAAAAACCGTGAAGCAAGAAATCTACGACAATTTTCTGCAGAAACTGGCGACCGGCGAAGAACTTTTCCCCGGCATCGTTGGCTACCAAGACACGGTGATTCCGGAGATCAATCTGGCGTTGTTGTCAGGCCATGACATGCTGTTTTTGGGCGAAAAAGGGCAGGGCAAGAGTCGCTTGATGCGGAATTTGATTCGATTCCTGGATGACGAAATCCCCTTTATTGATATTCCGGCCGCCCCGTTTCATGACGATCCGCTTCGGCCCATTTCCAAAGCATGCAAAGATTTTGTCGCCATGCATCCGCCGGAAGAGGTCCCGATTGGCTGGTGGAAAGCGGAAGATCGTTACGCAGAACGTTTGGCTCCGGGAACCAAGTTTGCCGACATCATTGGCGAAATTGATCCCGCAAAGTTGGCCGGCGGCGCCAGCATGTCCACCGAAGCCGCCCTACACTTTGGCTTGATTCCTCGCATGCATCGAGGCATCTTTGCGGTGAACGAACTGCCCGAACTAGACGAATTAGTGCAAGTTGGCCTGTTCAACATTTTGGAAGAACGAGACGTACAGATTCGCGGTTACCCGGTCCGATTCGACATTGACGTGCTGATTCTGTTTTCGGCCAATCCATCCACCTACAACCGCAGCGGCAAGGTGATTCCTCAGCTAAAAGATCGCATCGGTTCGCTGATTCAAACCCATTACCCCAAAGAACGAGACTTGGGCATCGAAATCATCCAGCAGGAAGCGGGCGTCGATTTGGACGGACCGTATCCGATCAAAATCCCCTATTTCATGCTGGAAATCTTGGAACAGATCACCATTCAAGCTCGCAAGTCCAAATACATTGACCAGCAATCGGGCGTGAGCGCTCGTTTTTCCATGGCCAACTATCGCACCATGATCGCGAGTGCTCGGCAGCGAGCGGTCGTGTTGCAAGAACATCCCGCCGTGCCAAGGATTTCAGACCTGGGGCACTTGTATTCATCTGCGTTAGGCAAGTTGGAACTGGACCTGATGGGCAGCAGCCAAATGACAGAACGGCAAGTTCTGGACGCCGTCATCGCGGAAGCCATCCAAGTGGTCTTTGACGAATATGTGACTCAGCACGGTTTAGATGAAATTGCGTCAATCTTTAATAAAGGGGTGCGAATCGAAGTCGGGGACATGCTGCCTTCGTCGGCGTATGCAGAACTATTGCAACGAGTGCCACCGGTGTGGGAAAAGGCGTTTGAAGTGAATGCGGCAGAAGACGAAGCGGTGCGAGCGTCCTGTGTGGAATTCGTGCTGGCAGGACTTTATTCGCAAGACCAGATTTCGAGGTCGCAGCGACATGGTCGAGTGAGCTACGAGACATAACGCTGAAATGGGGAAACGGCCTAACGCTGGGAATCACTCCTTTTTACAGTTCACACCGGAGCTTCAGTTCATCACGCCCAGGCTACAGTTCATCACGCCCAGGCTACAGTTCATCACGCCCAGGCTACAGTTCATCACGACGGAGCGTGATGAGCACTATAGTCGGCACTCATTACCGACGTGATAAAAAAAAGTACTCATCACGCTCCGTCGTGATGAAAAAAAAAGGACTCATTACCGACGTGATGAAAAAAAGTACTCATCACGCTCCGTCGTGATGAAAAAAAGGACTCATTACCGACGTGATGCAAAAAAGTACTCATCACGCTCCGTCGTGATGAAAAAAATCCAACCAAACGGATCAGCAACCATGACCACCCCCGCCAACAAACCCCCTTCGCAAATCGGTGGCGTAATCCATACGTACCAAAAATTTGATCCGCAACGCTTTCCCAGCCCCACTCAGCCGCCGCCCGATTTGGTTTCGCCCGCGTTCGAGCACATGCTGATGTTTGGCGGCATGCGTGAACTCACGGAAGAGGAATTGGCTCGCGCGATTCGGATGGACCCGAGCCAGATTGCGGGATTTGGCCCCAGCATTGATGCGTTGATCGCCATGTTGTTGGAGCGCAAACGCAAAATCCTGGAAACGTATGAAACGGAATCGGTGCAGACGCTGGCGGAACGGAACGTTCGCGATACGGCCAAGTCCATTCGGCCGCCCAAGAAGTTTCGTGATCGCTTTGAAACCGCGGTTCGCCATCAACAGCTGTATGATTTAGAACGCATTTGGTATTCCGTGGCCAATGATCAAAGCAAGTTTGCCGTCGAATTGGTCCAAATCATGGAGCGCATGGGCGAAAAATACGAAGTCGACGAACTGGCCGCTCGTTATGTCTTCACCGGCAACACACCGCTGACCGTTCCCCAAGCGATTGCCGTCAAAGAAGAGCTGCAAAAGATTGACGAATTGTTGAAACAGTTGGAAGAGGCCAAAGAAACCGCGCAGATCGGCATCATCGACATGGACATGTTGTCCGAATTTGCTCAGCCAGGCGAAATGGAAAACCTGGAAGCATTGCAGCAGATGGTGCAAGACTACATGAAAGAAATGGCGGAACGTCAAGGCCTGGAGCAAAAAGGTGGTGCGTTTCAGCTGACGCCCAAAGCGTATCGCATGTTCCAGGGCAAGCTTTTAGAGCGAATTTTCAGCAACTTGGAAGCATCGCGGAGCGAGCGACACCGGAGGCCCGATTGTTGGCGAAGGCAGTGGAATTGCCTCAGACCAAACAGTACGAATTTGGCGATTCGCTGACCAACATGGACATTCCGCAGACGTTTGTGAATGCCATGCTACGCAGCGGTCCCGGTTTGCCGATTCGCATCCAAACGGAAGACATTGAAGTCCATCGCACCAAGAACAACCCCAAATCGGCCACCGCCGTGATTATGGACATGAGCGGTTCGATGCGCTACGAAGGCCAGTACATCAACGTCAAACGTATGGCACTGGCCATCGACGGGCTGATTCGCAGCGAATTTCCCGGCGATTACTTGCAGTTCATAGAAATGTACACGTTCGCCAAGCACGACCTGCAATCCGAAATCATCAATCTGATGCCCAAGCCCGTCACCATTCACGATCCTTGGGTGCAACTCCAGCCGATATGAGCCGCGACGACATCAGCGAATCGATGATCCATCCGCCTTTACCAACATTCAGCACAGCTTCAGTTGGCTCGGCAACTACTGTCCGTCAGACACGCCGAACCGGCAGATTGTGCTGATTACAGACGGTTTACCCACGGCTCATTTCGAAAAAAACTGGCTGTATATGCTGTATCCGCCCGATCCGCGGACGAAAGCCACCATGCGAGCAATGCTGTGCCATCGCGAAAACATCACCATCAACATGTTTTTGATCCCCAGTTGGTCGCAATCCGAAGAAGATATTCGGTTTGCGTACAAAGTGGCAGAATCGACCTTGACCAGGTGCTTCTTTACCGCCGGCAAAGATCTGGATCGCTTTGTCGTATGGTTATCTGAATCCGGAAACGAGAAATCATCGGTTAGCGGTCGCACTGTCGCGCGATTGACCGTTCGCAGGGAAGTCGGCTGACCAGTGAACGCCAAACAACTCAAACAGCTCATTCGTTGCTGGCAAAATTTGGTTCGAACGATGCGTCACCGGCCAACGCCAATGTCAATGCTGACCAGGTCGAATGACGATTGCGTTTGCAGAAATGATTTTTCTAAATCGCAACAGAATTGTCTCAATAAATGTTGCCAGTTGTTTGTTTGAGAGTTACGATACATTGAAGAACGCAAGCCAACGTGACTGGTTTGCGGCGTCACGATGGTTGTTGGACGTTTCTCATGAGTCATGCGGTAGTTGATGACCGGTTCCAGAAGTTTCTGATCGAACCGACATCGCAACGCTTCTCGCGATTGCAGACCACAGTCTTCAAGCACGAAGACTACGATCCCGGTAGCCGAGACCTCGATCTGCTGGCGGCCCTGTTTTCGCGGCGCGAATATCAACACGTAGCTGAACTGGCGGACGAACTGGAACCAGTCTGGTTCTTAAGCCCTCGTTTCCACTTCTTCAAAGGCTTGGCCGCAGAAGAACTGGGGCTAGACGCCATTACCTGTGCCGCAAGATCTGCTTCTCACGCTTGCCTAAATGCATTGCTGGATACTGGCGATGGTACCGAAGCAGCGCCGTTCAAGATCACCTACTTGGCCGACGAATACGATATCGCTCAGGTCTTGGGCTTCGATTCGCTGGGCCAACAATTGATGGAAACCGATGACGGTAAGCGAGATATCATGCTGGGCCACGATGACGCGGAGCTGTGGTTCGACGTCGATCGCCTGCTGGCTGCCTACTAATTACGTCGCCACGTCGCCTAACTTTAGTGGCCTGAAGGCCGTACCAATCTGTTCGTAGTCCCGGCTTTAGCCGGAATCCCCGCCGCCATCTCACCGTCTCTCATTCCGCCTGAAGGCGGGACTACAAACGGCTTTGGAGCTCTATGCATCGAATGCGCCCTACACATTCCGACGTTCTTTGAACTTATCCAACAGCACGGCGATCAGAATCACGCTGCCCAAAATGACGTCCTGAACGTTGCTATCGACGCCGGTCAGGTTCATGCCGTTGCGGATGACTTGAATGATCAGAGCTCCTACCAGTGTGCCGATGATCGAACCTCGGCCGCCGGAAAGACTGGTGCCGCCAATCACGACCGCCGCAATCACGTACAGTTCGAACGTTTCGCCATATTTGGACGAACCACTTTGGTAGTCGGACGCCATGATCACGCCGCCCAGCCCGGCCAACATACCCGAACAGACATATGTGAACATCAACACCGATTTGACTGGCACGCCCGAAAGCCACGCTGCCTGCTTGTTGTCACCCACAGCGTAGATATACCGCCCGATCAGCGTCTTGGACATCAAAATATGCCCGACAACATACAGCAGTAACATCAACACGACGGTATTCGGAACACCGCCCAAATCCGCACCTCGGCCCAACCAAGTAAACTGATCGGGCAATTCGTAGATCGTATCATTATTGGCAATGATCTTGGCGATGCCTCGAGCGGTCAGCATGATCGACAGCGTCACAATAAACGGAGGCACGCCGCAGTAGATGATCATCGAACCAGAAAACGCGCCCACAATTCCACAGGCCAATATCCCCACAGCACCTGCCAAAAACATCTGCGACACGCCAGCTTCACGCGCACCCAAGTATTCACGAATCAAATACGTCGACACCACGGCCGCCAGCGCAATCAAGCTGCCCACGGACAAATCAATGCCACCCGCAATGATCACAAAGGTCATGCCCACGGCCAGGATTCCCAGAACCGAAACTTGAATCGTGATATTCCGCAGATTGGCCGCAGTCAAAAATCCGGGCCAGTTGTAGCTGGCTGGCTCGATCACTGTGACTTCGCCCAATTCGGGAAAGTCGCTACGAATGTCTTTGAACAACAACCAATTGGCCGAAGTATGATTCCCTGCCACCAGGTCTAGCTGTTCGCCCGCTGCGCGCAGACGCAGTAATTCCTTGCGAGCGTCCGCGGCTTCGCCCTTGACATTGGCCACGACGTCAAAGCCAGCTGTCGTCAGATTCTGTGTCAGTGATTCGGCAAATTGAATCGATGTATCGTTGTTGGGAACCGCAATCAGGATTCGCGCATCAGGTTTGAATTGGTTCGTTATCTGTCTGGCCAAGCCCGTTGCGCCGCTGGCGCCGTCGGGAAACTGCCGACCGTATGTCAACACACTGAACAAAATGCACAGCAAGACCAACGCGACGAACGTTCCGTACCGAAAGAGTGTCGAAAGATTCATAAGGTTGTTTTGGCCTTTGACGCCCGCCTATTTCTGGTGCTCCGTACCGTTCGAACGTGGATCGCTACCGGAGCGAAGGATCGTTCTGCGCGTCTTCTTGGCGATACAATTCGCACGGAATTAGAATTTCCGCAGGCAGTTCTTCTCCTTTGGAATGCTTGATGATGGCATCTACAATTTGAACGCCCATTTGATCCGGAAACTGCACGGGATCGGCGTAGATTTTGCCATCCTTGATGGCTTGTTTTCCTTCTGGCTGTCCATCAAATCCAATCAACACCACTTGATCTTGTAGATTGGCCTTTTCCAGCGCGGCGTAGGCACCCAATGCCGACGGATCGTTGATACAGAAGATGCCGGCCAAATCGGGATGAGCTTGCAACAAATCCTGCGCGGCTGCATTGCCGCGATCTCGATCTCCGCCGCCTTCCAGTTCGGCCGCAATTTCTATTTTTGCGGCGGCCGACGCATTGTGCTGCTGGATCACTTCGCGAAACCCTTTCACTCGCAGCTGACACGATTCGGCTTGGACAAAATGCAGAATACCGACTTTGCCGCCATCTTCGCCCAAGGCTTCTATCATGGCTTTGGCAGCTTCTTTACCGCCTTGAAAATTATCGCTGGCAATTTGGCAAGCGATCTTCACATCGGGCAGCCGGCATGGAATATCCACTGTGAAAACGGGAATCCCCGCGTCGTTGGCTTCTTTGATGATGGGTCCAATGGCCTCGGATTCGCAAGGGCTGAGCACAATGGCCGAAACGCCTTGGACAATAAAGTCCTTGACGTGGTTACCCTGAATCTGAATATCCTCTTCGGCACTTTGCACAATTGCTTGATAGCCGTGTTTTTCTGCTTCAGATGCAATGTTGTTGCCAATCACATCAAAGAACGGATTCTTCAGCGTCAGCAATGAAACGCCGATCTTGGGCGTATCTGAATCGCCGCCATTTTCCGAATTCTGCGAACTAGAATTACATCCCGCTAAGCCAACAACCAACCATAAGGTCAATGCGGTTGCTGTTCCTAGATTTGCTATCAAGCGAATCATAATCGCCTCCTACAGATCCAAATGCACGATAAACCAAGTCGCTTATGATACCGCAAACGGCCGACCGTTTGTAGCGAAACCGCCAACCAGCGTCACATCCCTAAAACCTGGATCACTCGTTGCCGCATTACTTCCGGTTCCACATCTAATCCGGTCCAATACTTGATGCTAATCACCCCCTGGTTGACCAGCATTCCCAGCCCGTCAATGACCGTGCAACCCGCCATTTCAGCATCGGCAATCAGCCGAGTTCGTAGCGGATTGGGAATCACGTCCGCCACAACCATCTGCGGTCGCAGCGAACCAACGTCCAGCGCCAACCGGGCATCGACGTTCGGATACAAACCAATCGAAGTAGCATTGACTACCACGTCGGTATTCGCGGGAATCGCATAATCGTCGGTCCATTCGTCAAAGTCGACCTGAACCGATGTCCGTTCGCGCAACAGTGTCGCCAACTGTTCGGCTCGTTCCTTTATTTCGATTCACAATGCGAATCGAAGCCGCGCCCGGCCAAGAGCGACTTCCACCGAGATTGCTCGAGCAGCTCCGCCGGCACCAAACAACACAACCGATTTTCCTCGCGCCGACGTCACTTCTTCCAACGATGCCAAGAAACCTTTGCCATCCGTATTCTCACCAATCCACTTTCCGCCGCGATGCACCGCACAGTTGACCGCTTGCATGATGGCGGCCGATTCACCCAATCCGTCCAGATACTGAATCACTTCCACTTTGTTGGGCAACGAACAATTAAAGCCCACAAATCCCATCGCTTTGGCACCGGCGACGGCGTCGGCCAGTTTTTCTGGCCCGACTTCAAAATTGATGTAACGAAACGGCAAGCCATGGTGCTGATACGCCGCTTCAATCATTTCCACGGTAGGATTTTCCGCCGCCGGTTTGGCGAATGAACCGGTTAGTTGTTTCAAAAAGTTGGGAGACGACATCGCTTCTGTTTCTTTCCCGACTGGATTCATTGCTTTGTGACGAATTCGTGCATGGCTAATCCTAACGAAACTCGCCCAACGCTGCAGCCCTCCCGATAACGCACGTGTCGTCTATAATCAAACGTTGTCTCGCCGTCCGGAAATCAAACTTTGCCCTCTGGTGCTCTCATGGAACTACCCATTCTGAATCAAGCGTTTCCTTCGCGAGACTATTTGAACGAGTTATCCGCCCAAGATTTCCGCCCTGCAGACGTGCCGGCGCTGCCCATGTCCATGTCGGAAGCAAAGCAACGAGGCTGGGACGAACTGGACATCGTTTTTGTCACCGGCGACGCCTATATCGACCATCCTAGCTTTGCGATGGCGATTCTGGGTCGAGTGTTAGAGGCCGCAGGTTTTCGAATTGGCATTATTTCTCAGCCTGATTGGCACAGCTGCGACGCTTGGCGCGAATTCGGCCGGCCCCGATTATTCTTCGCCATCAGTGCCGGCAACATGGATTCCATGATCAATCACTATACGGCCAACAAGAAGGTTCGCAACAACGACGCTTATTCGCCCGGCGGACGCATCGGCCTGCGACCGGATCGAGCGACCTTGGCGTATTGCCAGCGAGCTCGTGAAGCATACAAAGGCGTTCCCGTCATTGCCGGCGGCGTGGAAGCTTCGCTCCGCCGACTAGCACACTATGACTATTGGAGCGACAAAGTCAAACGTTCCATCTTGCTGGACAGCAAAGCCGATCTCGTGGCCTACGGCATGGGTGAAAACTCCATTGTCGAAATGGCTCGACGCTTGGACGCAGGTGAAACGGTGAAGGATCTACGCGATATGCGAGGTGTCGCGTATGCCATGGGCGCGTCCGAAGAACCACCTACCGCCGCGCTGCCACTGCCCAGCTTCGAAGACGTTTGCCAGGACAAATATGCGTTTGCCGAAGCAACCAAAATCATCCACAACGAAACCAACCCGTATAACGCCAAGACTCTGGTGCAAATGCATGGTCGCCAAGCCGTCGTCACCACGCCGCCTCAACTGCCCATCAGCCAACAGGCAATGGACGCCATCTATGATTTGCCCTATTCACGCCAACCACATCCCAGCTATCGCGAACCGATCCCTGCATTTGAAACCATCAAAGATTCAGTCACCATTATGCGAGGTTGCTTTGGCGGTTGTACGTTCTGTTCGATCACGGCACATCAAGGACGAGTGATCCAGTCACGCAGCAAAGCGTCGATTGTTCGCGAAGTAGAAACGATGGCCCAAAATCCCAAATTCAAGGGGACGGTCAGCGATATCGGCGGCCCCACGGCCAACATGTATCAGATGAAATGTAGCCGACCGGAAGTAGAAGCCGTCTGCCGCAGACAGTCTTGCGTCCATCCGACCATCTGCAAACTATTGGGCACCGATCACGGTCCGCTGATTGAAGTCATGCAGGAAACTCGCAACGTCCCCGGCGTGAAAAAAGTGTTGGTCGCCAGCGGAATCCGCATGGATTTGGCTCAGCGTTCACCCGCATACATGGCCGAATTGACCAAGCATCACGTTGGCGGCTTGTTGAAAGTGGCTCCCGAACACGCCAGCGAAGAAGTCTTGGAAAAAATGCGAAAACCCAGCATCGATGACTTCGCGGAGTTTTCTACCAAGTTTCAAAACGAATCCAAGAAAGCAGGCAAAAAGCAGCACCTGGTTCCGTATTTCATCGCCAGCCACCCCGGTAGTGACCTGAATGCCATGATCGAATTGGCTGTCTTTTTGAAACAGAACGGCTACAAGCCAGACCAGGTTCAAGATTTCATCCCCGCTCCGTTGGACGTCGCCACGTGCATGTATTACACCGGCTTGGATCCGTTTTCCAAGAAACCGGTCTACGTAGCCAAAAAGATGCGAGACCGGAAATTTCAGCGAGCGTTAATGCAATTCTTCAAACCAGAAAACTATTTTGAAGTTCGTGAAGCGCTCCGAGAAGCCGGTCGGCAAGACCTGATTGGCAACGATTGTGATTCGCTGATCCCCGACCGACCTCCGCGAGAAGCCATCCAACAACGTCGGTCGAACGCCAACAAACGTTTTCAAGGTGAATACGTTCATCGAATCAATTCGAAAACGAACGGTTCGCCGAATACCAAAGACGCGAAAAAGTCCAGGAACAAGATGAAAAAGCGATCGTCCAACAGCGATGTTGCCGGTTCGCAAAAGCCATCTGAGTCCATGCCCACGGCCGCCAAGAAAAAGAAATCCAACCGCAAACAATCTCGCAACCAACCCGGCAAGGGCTACCGCCCGGAACGCAAGGAAATCAAGCGAAAGGATCGGTAACGGTTCAAATTACTTGTGTCTGGCCGCGTACCAACTGACCGTTCAACAAAAAAATAAGGCGGTTGAATCACAAGGGTGACTCAACCGCCTACCAATCGCTCCCTCAGTTGCGAGCCTGTTAAGTTATTAGGGAATCCAGGCGATTCCTGATGCGATGGCTCCCGCTTGCATGCGTGCTGCTCGAGCACTCAGCGGGATGGCTTCCAGCAACCAAGGAGCACAATTGCCAGGGCGATAATAGCCCAGCGTGTATTGGCATTCGTTGGGTGGATTGAGTCCCATGTGATAAGGCAAGAAGAATACGTTTCCAAAGAAGTGAGCTCCCGACAAAAACGTCTGCTTCACTGGACCGGCCGAGTGACCGTAGCGTTCCAATTGCACGTCTTCAAAGTAAAGTGGTTTGTGACAAATTCCGGACGCTTTCCAAGTCATGGTCATCATGGCCCAATTGCGAACTTCCAAGCGTTCTGATTCCGGAGTAAATTCCGTGGGTGTTCCCCACCAGGCACTAACAAAGCACTGGTCGGCGTTGCTGAGTGTGTGACTTTTCGGCATCTTGGTCTGACCATCATTACCCAAAATGTAAACTCGCCCATGTCGGTAATCGGTCAATCGACCTTCTGCAATCACGTTCCCTTGACGGTCTCGCCAAACGCGAGCGGGAGACTTTGCCAACTTTTCGTCGCGATGCTTAGCCGCTTCGGCCGGATCGGATTCGGTCGGTTCGAAGGATGGCGTAATGTCCAAACTAATCTCAGAAAGAGGTTTGCTGCGAAGTTCTTCCCACGCCGATCGAAATCCTTCCAATTCGTTTGGGCAATCTCGCCCGTTGAATTCTGCCAGCGAATTTCGTTCGTCGTCTTCTTCTTCGTCCTCGTCGTCGTCCGGAAAAAGTTCGTCCGCCGAAGGAGGCGATTCGGAACTTCGATCATCCAGCGGCAATTCGCTAAACGAATCTTCTTCCGTATCGAGCCCGTCTAAGGGCTCCTGCAATGGTTCGTTCAACGATTCATCTAACGATTCGTCCAACATATTGGGCAAGTCGCCATCCAAGTTCATGTCATCGCTGCTCAGATCATCGCTGGAATCGAGTTCCGGCAGGGGATCGAGCGAATCTTCCAGCAACGGTGGTTCGTCTTGTAGAGACGCACCATCGTCGGGCGGCAGCAAGTCTTCCAAGTCCAAGTCATCAAACGCGGCGTCGCTACGGTTGTTTTGGGCGACCTGAACACTTTGCGTCCGACTGCCGGCACGTCGTCGTCCCGCTCGTACCGCAGGCGGCGGTGGCGTCGGTTGGTACTCATTGGTCGGTTGATTTAGGGGCGCGGAAAATGAATTGAGCGGTCGAATATCGGACGCCTTTTGCACCTGGCCATCTACCGTCGGCTGATCTAACGAAGCCAACGATTTGGCATTGGCCGGTGGATTTAAGAAACTAGGTTCGTTCCGATGGATCTTGGCCAGGTTGCGGTGCGTAGGATTGATCCATGGCAGATGGTCGTTGGAATCGCGAAGCTTAATGGGCCGACTCCACGCCGTTTGTTTCTTTCTGGCGCCAACGGCGCTGTCCAGTTTGTCAAAGGCAATGACCGGTTCATCTTCGTCAAACGCGTCCACCGCATCTTGAAGCGTGGCGGTCTGACCGAAACTGGTCGAAGGCAGCGTGACAGGAGATAGCAGTGCCAAACCGACCAACGCGGTTCGAATCGAAGGCCATGACAGATTAAGCTCCGTCACTACCTCCTGGATATTCTGCACTATAGTTGGGCGCTTCCTGCGTGATGGCAATGTCATGGGGGTGACTTTCTCTTACACTTGCCGGAGTAACCTTAATGAACCGCGCGTCCGAACGCAGTTCTTCAATCGTGCGTGTTCCGCAATATCCCATACCGGCTCGTAGCCCCCCCACCAGCTGGTAAACAAAAGGTCCCAAAGAACCTTTAAAGGGAACTCGTCCTTCAACACCTTCTGGCACGAGTTTCCCTGGTTGTTGCCCGGCGTCCGACGCCTGACGATATCGTTCGCTCGATCCCTTCACCATCGCTCCCAACGATCCCATGCCTCGGTAAACCTTGAAGGTTCGTCCTTGATACAAAATCGTTTCGCCTGGGCTTTCTGCAAGTCCCGCGAACAGACCTCCAATCATGGCCAGGTTCGCACCTGCAGCGATGGCTTTGGTCAAGTCGCCCGAGTAACGAATTCCACCATCGGCGATGATCGGAACTTCGCTTCCCTGAGCAGCTCGAGCTGCTTCGCTAATTGCTGTAATCTGTGGTACACCAATTCCCGAAATAACTCGGGTTGTACAAATCGAACCAGGTCCAATCCCCACCTTCACCGCATCGGCTCCGGCCTTGATCAGGTCCTGGGCTCCTTCGTACGTGGCGACGTTGCCTGCCACCACATCAATGTCCCATTGCTTCTTCATTTCACGAACCGTCTGGATGACGTTTCGTGAATGTCCATGAGCACTATCCACTATCAAGACGTCGACATCTTTGCTGATCAAGCTTTCCGCTCGTTCAAAATCAAACATCCCAATCGCCGCCCCAACTCGCAAACGACCTTGCCGATCGCGACATGCGCTGGGGAACCGCTTGAGCATGTCAATGTCTTTGATGGTGATCAGTCCCGTTAGGTTGTAATTTTCGTCAACCAGCAAAAGTTTCTCCACTTTTTTAGCCGTTAAAATCTTCTCTGCTTCCTCAAGCGTTACATTTCCCGTAGCCGTCACCAAATTTGTCTTGGTCATGACTTCAGAAATGCACAAATCGACGTTCTCTAGAAAACGCAGATCTCGCCGAGTCAATATTCCCTCCAATTTGCCGGCCGCCGAAAGAATGGGCACGCCCGAGACGTTATGCTTTGCCATCATCTCTTTTGCTTGCGACACCGTTGCTGTCGCTGGCAGCGTCACGGGGTCGACAATGATGCCGTTGGCCGAACGTTTCACTTTGTCGACTTCTTCTGACTGGCGTTCGACAGTGAGGTTCTTGTGAATGACTCCCAGACCACCATGTTGACCGAGCGCAATTGCCATGGCGCTTTCGGTAACGGTGTCCATGGGCGAACTGAGCAACGGGATTTTCAGCGTGATGTTTTTGGTCAACCGAGTGCTGACGTCGACTTCCGAAGGGACTACTTCGCTGTAACGAGGTTGCAGCAGTACATCGTCAAACGTAATTCCTTCCAGCACAATCTTGTCTCGCATGCCCCTCGATCCTCCCTTTCGCGTCCCCAATTGGTTTTGAAGAATCAGGCATTATTACGCTGATAACCGGAGTTGACAACGAGGTGAAGGGGCAGGGCAGGGACCGGCGAATGAAAAACGACTGTACGTTCTAGCCGATATAGACGGCGAAAACGGCCTGGATCCTGGACAGACAATCGTCCGCCAAACGAATGTCGCCTGAATCTGTTCGACCACATACCTGCCAAGCTTACGACGAAAGACGCCACTCGCAGGTCGCAAGATGAATCACCGAACTGTGACTACTGGCGATCAGGCCCATTCCATCCCAGTATGTTTATGAATACGGCTTTTGAAATCGCCAATCAGGCCGCCGATAATATCCCAGCCATCTGTGCGGCGGACTTCGATATCGCCCTGTTCGTTGATGCGCACGACACTATCTTCGGAAACGCCCACTTTTTGCAGATCTTCTGGGCTCATTTCATCTTCGCTCAAAAGCCCCGCCAGAGTCTTCCCCGTTAACTCGACAAACTTCATGTGTGCTGCTTTCCGAAAAAACAATTGGACCAATTCACCAGGGTCGAGCCTCGTTCATGGTACCGGCATTAGCCGAAAAAACCCTGTCAGCACAGTATAGCAGAAACGACTTGCATTTTGGCAAGTCAATGGCGATTCGCGATGGCAGCCTGCACCGCGTTGGACAATTCCAGCAATTGCGGCGTGGTCAACTGTTCTGCTCGAGCATCACTCTTCAAGCTCAACGCCGCCATCACGGCATCCACCGTCGGTTTGTCTAATTCGTGTTTGAACGAACTGAGCAATGAACCTCGCAGGAATTTCCGCCGGTGCAAAAAAATGGTTCGCACAAAATCGTGAAAGAACTTCAGGTCCGAAATCAGTGACCGTTTATCGGGTGAAAACACAATTTGCAGAATAGACGAATGGACTTTGGGACGAGGCCAAAAGATGTCAGGTGGAAGTTCGCGCAGCACTAACGGAATGGCTTGGCTTTGCACCCAGACACTCAGGCTGCCATAGTCCTTGGTAGAGGGTTCCGCCACAATGCGATCGGCCAGTTCCTTTTGAATCATGACCGTCATCGATACCGGAACATGCTCCGTCAGCAACAAATTGCTGACAATGGCCGTGGCCACGTTGTAGGGCAAATTGGCCACCAGCTTGAATTGTTCCACGCCAGGTTGCTGAACGTTTTGCTGAATGGCTTCCAGCACATTCGCGTGAAAATTATTCTTGTTACGCAAAACGTCTTGCTGCAGCAATTGCACGTTATCAAATGCTGCCAATTCTTCGCTGGCCAACTGAGACAAGGTTTCGTCAATTTCGACACTCAACACACGTGTTGCTCGTTGTGCCAACCGAGCGGTCAAAGACGCGGTACCGGTGCCGATTTCCAACACAAAGTCGCCCGGTCCAACATCGGCCGAGCGAACAATGAAGTCCAACACATTCAGATCGATCAAGAAGTTCTGACCGTGCTTGGCATTGGGCTGGATTCCAATTTCCGCGAAGCGGCGTTTCAGAAACGAAAGAGTTTGCCGAGAACTATCCATATGCGATTACGCCGTCTCCGAACGATATTCCAACTGCCGTTGTACATACTTAGCCAACAAATCGGTTTCAATGTTCACTGTGTCACCCACCTTTTTTTGCCCCAAGGTGGTGACCGATAACGTATGTGGAATCAACGCCACGCTAAACCGATCTTGTTCCACATCCACCAACGTCAAACTGACTCCATCTACGGCGACGGAACCTTTGCTGGCCATTTGACGAGCCACGTTGGCTGACACCTTGAACCAGAATGTGGACCATTCATTCTGATCTTCTCGTTGATCCAACACGCCCAGATCATCTACGTGGCCGGTCACCAGATGCCCGCCCAAGCGATCACCTAGGGCCAGGGAACGCTCCAAATTCACGTTGGTGCCAGTTTGGAAATTGCCCAGATTGGTTCGCTTGAGTGTTTCAGGGCCAGCATCAAACGCCAGTCCTTGTTCGCTGATTTCCACAACCGTCAAACAGCATCCGTTGACGCAAATGCTGTCGCCGATCTGGGCGTCGGTCGCGGCCATGGTGGACTTGATGGTCAGACGACGTCCGGGCGAAATGTCCGTCACATCGCTGACGACCGCCAATTCTTCAACCAAACCGGAAAACATGCGTCAAGGTCCTGAGGATTCTTGCGAATTACCGAAAGTCAATGCAAAACAAACAGCACCGCTTGCCGTCCGTTTGAATCGGCCAGCATTTTGAAGTTGGTACCAAGATTATTGCCCAGAATGGTACCACGAATCGAGATCGGCGGTAAGGTACTGCCGCATGCCAAAGACAAGCCCCGCCGGTGCATGCAGAAAACGGAGTCCTATTGCATAAGTTCGTGTGTATCGGATCGGTCCGTCCCGGCGTTTGTCGGCAAACGTTCAAACTGCAGGACTTTCCAATTAGCACCTTGGTTGGTGTCGAGATCGGTTCGCACCATGCAATCGGGATAGTGCCATTCTGGATCAAACGACGCGCGAATTGCCAACCGCCTGGGATCTCGATCGGCTTGGCTGCGGTGGTACAGATCCAATTCAATGGTGCGAAACATGCCGGGAACGGTCCACGTTCCCATGGTTCGCGAATTAGTCAGCGGTTTGTCTCGGAAGGTCGAAGACTCCGGCTGTCCAGCTTGCACCTTCACCTCATAGATTCCAGGATTAGCACCTTCAACTTGGATACGAATTCGATAATCCTGAATCGCCAATGCTTCCCACATTTTGCGATGAGTTTCCAGAGTTGGTTCGTGCACAACGGGCGGCAGCGGTTCGCCCCAACTGCGCAGAACCAGCAGTGCTCCGACCAGTCCGCTCGCTGCGCCCGCCATTACCGCCAGCCACCGTAGATTCTTGGCCACGTTGTCTCCTTCTTTACAATTTCATTTTCTCTTTTGCTTCTGCTGTACTATCATCTGCAGAAGGCGTTGAACCGCAACGGGCAAACGAACCAACTTCTATTTTCCCCTGACGATCCAACATGAACCACCAACTCATTCTTTGCCTTCGGCTGTGTTCGCTTATTTGGCTAGGGATCCTGCCGTCCGTCGGCCAGGCAGCCCCGCCTTCAATCGAAGAACAATTGTGGCTGCAGCTGATCAATCGGTTTCGAACCGACCCCCAGGGCGAATTGGATCGATTGACAAGTCAACCGGAAGTCAGGTCGGCGCTCGATTTTTTTGACGTCAATTCGGCTGTGTTGCAAGCTCAGTTCCAAGCCCTGCGACCTGCTCCGCCGTTGGCGTGGAACACGCAGCTTCACGATTCCGCCACATACTATTCCAATTTGGTAATCGAAAACGACCAGCAGTCACATACGTTGGACGAGTGGAACATCTTAGAACGAATCCAACAGTTTGGCTATGATTTTAGTCGAGGTGGCACGGTGGCAGAAAATCTGTTCGCGTATTCTACATCGGCCGAATTTGGCCATGCGGCGTTTGTGATTGATTGGGGATTCACGCCTACGGGGCTCCAACAGCCGCCGGGCCATAGGCAAAGTTTGATCAGTCCTGAATATCGCGAAATCGGCGTTAGCAGTCTCTACGATAGAGACACCACCAATGACGTTGGTCCACACGTGATCACTCAGCATTTTGCCACCGATTTTGCAGACGGACCATTTCTAACCGGCGTTGCGTTTCAAGATGCGGATGGAAATGCGTTTTATTCGCCGGGAGAAGGTATTTCGGAATTTCAAGTGGACGTACTGGATTCCAACGGCCGCACAGTTGCAACCACGAAAGGTTTTGCCAGTGGCGGCTATTCGCTGGACGTCGGCCATTTAACCGCGGCCGATTATCGCATTCGCATGTATTCGCCAAGTTTGATTCCTTTCGAGACAACGGCTCGGCTGAGCGACACAGACAACGTACTGCTGGACTTTTTGAACCCGACACCATCAATTGATGCGTTAACCGCGGCAATACTCGAACCGAATCCGCCCACATGGTTCGACCTCAATCACGACGACAAGATCGACAGCAATGATCGAAACTATCTGATTGTGAACCTTCTGCAAACGTATTTTGGCGATTCGAATTTGGACGGCGAATTCAACACATCGGATCTGATCACGGTCTTCCAAGCCAACGAATATGAAGACAGCGCAGTCGGAAATTCCACGTGGAAATCCGGCGACTGGAACGGAGATTTTGAATTTGACACGCGTGACCTAGTGTTCGTTTTTCAACAGGGGGGATATGAAGCGGGACCGCGAATTGCAGCCCATTCCGTTCCGGAACCGTATTCGGCAATCCACACATTCGTATTGTGCGGAATCGCAATTTTGCTGGCAGCCAAGAAACGCTCTCGCCAAGGTACGGTCAGCAACGTAGATTTCCGATAACGTTTGTGGGCTCGCAACGAGCCACGATTGGATGTTTGCCGCCCGTCCCCTGTCAGTCAAGGAATCCTCGCGGATGGAAGTCAATTCGTTTGAACCGTTTTCTCAGCGTGCTCGCACTAAGATTGTCGCCACTGTGGGTCCGGCGTGTCGATCACCGGAAATGTTGGCTCGTTTAAGCGCCGCTGGCGTGGATGTTTATCGTCTGAATATGGCGCACGGTTCGCAAGAAGAGCACGAATCGACGCTGCGTGACATTCGTCAAGTCAGCCAAGACGCGCGTCGCCCGATTGGTGTTTTGGTGGACCTGGCTGGTCCCAAAATCCGGCTTGGTACCATTTCGCCCGATCCGTTGGAATGTCCTGCGGGACAGGAGTTTCGCTTTGTCCGAGGCGAATCGTCGTCTGTGCCGGGTGAATTGACCAGTATCTACGAACCATTGGTAGACGAATTAGAAGTGGACGACCGAGTCTTGCTGGCCGACGGTACCGTTGCCATGCGAGTCATCGCGAAGGACTCAAACAGCGTCACGTGCCGAGTTACCAGTCCGGGCGTGATTCGCAGTCGCCAAGGAATCAATCTACCAGGCGTCAAGCTGAGCGCTCCGGCGATGAGCGACGAAGATATTGATAACGCTCGCTGGGCGGCTCGCGCTGGCGTGGATTTCATTAGCCTAAGCTTTGTCCGTTCGCCCGTGGAAGTGTATCAATTGCGAGAGATCATTCGGCGCGAAAATTCGCGAGCGTTGGTGATCGCCAAGATTGAAAAGCCAGAAGCATTGGTCGAACTAAATGCCATTGTCGATGCCGCCGATGGCATCATGGTGGCTCGAGGCGATTTGGGAGTGGAGATCGACGTAGCCGAAATGCCGTTGGAACAGAAGCGAATTATTGAAACCTGTCAAAAGTTTCGCAAGCCGGTGATTGTAGCCACGCAAATGCTGGACAGTATGCAACGCTCCAGCACGCCGACTCGTGCCGAAGCAACCGACGTCGCCAATGCTATTCTGGATGGCGCGGATGCCTGTATGTTGTCAGGCGAAACGGCCATTGGCCGGTTTCCTCGCGAATCTGTTGAGATGATGAACCGCATCATGTTGGCCACAGAACAACGAATGAAACGGACCTGGCAACCTCGCAGCGATTTCCAGAACTGGCGTCCATTCATCCGGTAACTTCGGCCATTGTCTATGGTGCGGGCGTCATTGCGGATCAGCTGTCGGCCAAGATCGTCGTCGTCGCCACTCGATCTGGTGCCACCGCATTGACCAAGGCCAAGTACCGAGACTTCATTCCGACGGTGGCCGTCAGTGATAGTGACGAAACGCTGCGGCAAACCACCTTGTACTGGGGAATCAATCCCATTAGCGGCGCGCCAAGTTCATTCACAACCGGCTTGACAGCGTTTATTGACGAATGGGGCCGCACGAACGGTTCGCTGCACGAAGGTGATCAAGTGGTTTTCGTTGGCGGCACCGGACTGGAAGGCGAAGCACACAATCTGATTTTCGTACACGAAATTGGCGAATAACCAGATTGCCGAATTCAGCAACTTGCCGGCCGACCATACGGGGACTTGTCGCCCATCATTCTTGATGCCGACGTTCCTGCTGGGCATTCCACCAAGCGGAAAAAGCAACGTGCAAAAGGCTCCAAGTCCAGAATCCCCAAAATCCGCCAAGCAATAATCCAGACAGCGCGCCCAAGGCCAAACCAGCCGGGCCAATCTTGTCCGAATAGGTCTGCCAGGACATGGCGGTGGCCACAATAGCGCCCAACATTGCACCAACCGCAGTGGCAACCAACAGTGGCTTGCCCAAAGAATTTCTTTCGCCCAATTCAGTACGCTGAGCAAATCGATGCTGGCTAGGCGGAATCGCATGCACCGGCCGTTCGCGACGTTTGGCAAGCTGAGAATTTTTCTTTAGCTGCATGCCGACAACGTTCGCAAAGACATGAGCCCCCATGGCCAACAATGTGGTTAGGGCCACCATGGCCACGGAAGGTGTCATTCGAGAAAGGGCGGCCGTTACCAAGCAAATCAAGAAAATGACGACAAACAGCGACCGGAGCGTAAATCGAGGTGCTCGAAGTCCACCGTGTAGAAAATCATCTTCCGGCTCGATCGCCATACTTTATCCTATCTTTCGATCCACATTAGAAACACCAATAGAAGCTTTTCCTGATATTTTACGCGTGAAGTGTTATTTTCACATTGGTGAAAAAATGAGATCATTCTGAATATTGTCCATTCTTTCCCTGCTTCCTGCTACACCTTTGAAAGGAACCGCATGAGCAACAACATCCTTGAGACCCTATCGCACGTACTTGACGACAACGCCTTAAACACGTTGAGTTCACAACTTGGTGCCGATCGTGACACCACAGAACGAGCTGTTTCGGCGGCGTTGCCAACGTTGCTCGGCGCGGTCGCTCGCCAAGCAGATTCGGCGCAGCAAGCCAACGCGTTTGAGTCGGCCATTCAGCGAGACCACGACGGGAGTGTTTTGGACAACGTCCACGGTTTCTTGAACGGAGGTGGCGGAGCTGGTTCAGCCATTTTGGGACATCTCTTGGGCGGTCGACAGAATCGAGTGGAAAAGGGAGTCAGCCAAATGTCCGGATTGGATTCCGGTTCGACCTCTAAACTACTGGCAATGTTGGCTCCTTTGGTGATGGGAGCGATTGGGAAGCAAGCGAGAAGTGGTCAGCTTCAGTCGGGCGGCCTGACCGATTTACTTCGACAACAACGAAGTCACGCGGAAAGTGCCGCGCCCACCGGACTACTCGGGCGACTTCTGGACGCGGATGGTGACGGCGATTTCGATTTGAGCGATATCATGAAACACGGAACGGGACTACTGGGAAGCTTCTTCCGCCGTCGCTAATTCTGAATCCTGGAACGGGCACGTTTTTGGAACAGCAATAAGAATAACGCGGTTCCAGATTGGCAAATGGTTTTACTACAGGGAACGCCCTTGGCGGCATTCCTGTATTATTTGCAGGGACGCGACCATGTCTACATTGATTGCGTTATTAGTGATCGCCTGTGCCGCGAGTATGATTGTGGCATTTCAGGCAGGCTATCAGGCAGGCCAACGCGACGGATTTGCCGCAGGCGTAAAGCATGGCAAGAAAGAAGCTTCCGTCAAAGCGTTTGCAGTGGGCTACGACCGCGGGAAGCATGAACGAGAAGCCGAGAGCGCCAAAACGGAAGTCGCCGCACCAAAACCCAAGAACGACGCCATCTGGAATATTCTACTGTGCGTGTCCGCGTTGGTTCTGATTGGACTGATTGTACTGATGAAAAAGGCCTCACGGCCCTAGCGAAGTACGTAGGTTCCAACAAAAAGCCGCTCGTCGTCAGCCAGCATGACATATCTTTCCATTAGACAATGACGATGACTATTCCGTTTTGGAACTATTGCCATGAACATGTTGCGAAGCCTACTTACTGACGAAGATGCCGCAACGGCCGTTGAATACGCCGTGCTGCTGGCTCTGATTCTGATGGGCATGATCGGTGCCATTACCACGTTTGGAACGGAGACAGGCGGATTGTGGGGCGGAATTGACGGAGATTTGCAGGCGACTCAATTCGGACAGAACTAAGACTTTGGCTATCGAATTGGCCTATAACAACTTCGTACATTGCGATGGATCCATCGCTTCACCTCGATTCGCACTTTCCATCGCCGCAAAACAAAGTTGCAGACTCTTTAGATTGCTAGACGCCGCATTCCAAGGTTCTCGATTTTCTTCGATCGCGCACAGCAGTTCCGCCATGGTACCGACGAAACCATCATCAAACCAATTCCCTTCGAACGTCTTTTTAGCGAACCCAGCTTCGGTCCAAACCTGAACTTGCTGATCATTCAATCCCGGACCAATTGATCGAAGCGTCCCTTTGGTACCGCAAACAATGGTTCTATCTTCTTGACCTAACGCCACCGTGGCGTTGAACGACAGTCGCACTTGCGTGCCTTCATAGTCAATGATCACACTGGCCAAGAACGGTGGCTTCACCGTCTGCCCGGCAGCCATTCCCACACTCGCGAAGACGCGCCACGCAATCTTCCCGTCCATCATGGCCGTCACGATATCAAACCAATGGACGGCAAAATCATACAGGATCAAATGGTGAATCTCTTCAAAGGGCGTTCCTGCTGTCCAGGTATGGTCCCACTGCATACAAACGTCAATCGACGTGACATCGCCAATAACGCCCGCTTCAATGAGTTGGACTAAGTAGTGAAAATGTGGTGCCCAGCGCCCGTTTTGATTAACCGCTAACTTGACGCCGTTTTGCTTGGCCGTGCGAACCAGCTTGCGGCCCACTTCCAAGTCCAACACAAATGGCTTTTGGCTCAACACGTGTTTCTTGGCTTCCAAGGCATGCTGCACCAGCGAAACTCGCGGTTCGGGATGCGTGGCAATATCGACTACTTCAATGTCTTCACGATTTAAGACGTCGTGATAGTCAGCTGTGACCGTTGCGTCGGGATAAAATTCGTCTCGCCGAATGGCCGCTCGTTCTATCTGCGTGTCACAAATGGCCGCCACGTCCAAACCCATTCGTCGATACGCCTTCAGATGATGAGCGGTAATGCCACCGGCTCCAATCAATCCGATCTTGGGCGAATACGAATTCGGCAAGGTCGCTCGATAAGGATAATCAGGCGGTTCTACTTCGTGCGAATCGCGAATTTTGCTCAATCCATATTCTTCGTCGGACATCGTTTCGACCTTTCGTTCCAGAATCCTGGAGCGTTCATATTTCGGTAACGGCGAAATGAATTTACTGTTCAATCAGCGGCAAGGTCTGCTGCATCAAAGCACTTTGATAGGCCGTGTCTACAATTTGCTGACCTATCCGAGAAACCACTGTCGACAAAGGCCCGTCGACCGGTCGATCTTGCTGTAAACAGTTCAGAAAATAGCCGATGGGGTTTGATTCGTCTTCCGGCAGCGAATCCACCGAAACGATTCGACCGGCCACGTTGGTTCGATCCTGCACGCGAATGGTGTTTTCGTAATCGTAGCTGCTGATGGTACCGTCGAACCCACAATAACGAATCCGCATTTCGGCTGCGGCTGGTGCGTCCAAGGGTCGGTAAACGTTCCCCAACGCGTTTCAAACTTGGACAGCCCTGTTGGATAACGAGCCACCGTGATGCTGTGTTCATCTACCTCCAGTCCTGCCGGCGCATCCATCATGCAGGTGACTTCCGTTGGCTTCTGATTGTCCAAGTACCATGTCCCCAATGTGGTACCGTATCCCAGATAATCCAACAAAGAACCGCCACCCAATTCCCTTTTTGTAGAACCAGCTGGCATCTTTTTCTGCTGCCGTTGGTTCCCTTTTCAATCTTGTCCGCACCGTGCCATAACGGGCCTCGATTTCCATCGTAGAAATGCACTTGTTGAACCGTACCAATGAGCGCTTCGCGAACCAAGCGATACGCTGTGACGTGCGAAGCATACCACCGTAAGGGCCAGTTGATTGCCAATTGGCGACCATGATCTTGCATGGCGCGAATCATCCGGTCCGCATCGTCCAGTGATGAGGCAAACGGCTTTTCCATCAGAATATGCACGTCAAACGGTGCAATGCAGCCATCCACAACGCGTGTTCGGCCGTGGAAGGACACAGAATAACCATGTCCGGCCGAGTCTTTTCGATGCACTGACGATAATCGGTAAAGACGTCGGTTCGCGAAATACCAAAATTGGTAATAGCCGCTTCCATCCGCTGTGGCTGCTGGTCAGCAATACCAACAATTTGTGCGGATGGGTGTTCCGCTACCATTCGTAACAGGTCACCCATGTGAAAATGATCGAAATTGATGCCGGCAATGCGCCACGTTCGAGCGGACATGCGGTCGCCTTTCAGTTGCAGCGCTGCAGTCGGCCCACGACTTACCTGCCACGGATTCGGCCCGACTGGAAGTCTGGCGTTACTTCACGCAGTGACCTGACAAGGCTTGACGATTTCACCTTGCGCATCCATGACACCCAGCCCCATATTTTCAACCAACTTGAGCGCTTCTTCTACACCGTCTTTGTTTGTAAGAGCAATGTAAATGTTTCCTCGCATTGATGCCAGTCGACTGACAGCACTCGACAACGTCGCGGTGGTTTCTACTTCGATGATCAATTCGTCCAATTCGATATCAAAGCCGTCTCCTGGATTGAATGTGGCGCCATAGCGTTTCGCAATGCGATTGGCCGTAGCGACATGCGCTTGTTCTCTGTTGACATTGGGCCTCCTTCTCTGCTACCGCCAGTGACAATTGCCAGTGAACGGCGTGTTTCGTCACGACAAGCGTTACTGCGTTAAACCGTGTCATCACTATGAAAAAATTGCCTCGTAGCACGGTTTCAACGCTCTAGAGTGTCACTTCAGCGAAATTTCGTCCAGCATTTTCGAAGTCGACTGCAAGTTACCGACAAATGGACTACACTGTTCGGCGAACAGATTTGGCTCTGGATTCAACGAATCCATCGTTTCACACCTTGGTAACGCTTACCGGCGTCAACTGGCTACGAAAGATCTCTCATGCGTTTTGCTGAACGACAAAAGCATGCAGCCGCCATCTCTTTACGATTGACGCCGCTATTTGTTCTGTTTTTGGCGGCCAGCGGCGGAATTCTCTTCGATCATCTCTTAGACGCACCACCGGTAGCATTGCTAACAGCATTCGCCGGATGCTTGACGCTTGGAATTCTGGCCGCTGGCACTCGGCTTCCATGCGCCGCCACGGTTTTTGTATTGCTGACCGTGGCGTTGCTATTGCCATTCGTCACCACTTTCAATGGAATCTGTTTCAGCCAATCACATCGCGCTGCGAATCAATCAATCGCAAGGCCAAGCGACTCGTTTACAAGCCGTTGTCCTGCAGGCGCCGCGTGCCTTGCCAGAAAGCGAAGCAGACGTCCTGCAAACCATTCCCAGCGACGTTCGTTCCACCATGCTGGTACGTGCGATTCGAGCGAATTCGTCCGACATGTGGCTGGATGTCAGTGGTACGGTCGCCGTAACCATGGAAGGCGTACCGGACCAAGTTCGCGCCGGTGACTGCGTACAATTGACGGGCGTGTTACGCCGAATCTGCCCGGCTGAACCCCGGACAAATGGACTTCCAAAAATTCTATCGACAAGACCGAATCTTGTGCCGCTTGGATGTCAGCCATGTCCAGAACGTTGAAGTCACCCAACGGCGGTTGGGCGGGCTCTTTGCGCAGACCGATCGAATTCGGAATCATTTCAATCGAATTCTGCATCGCCATTTGGATCCACAGCAAGCCACAGTGGCCGCCGCGATCATCTTGGGCCAACGAGAATCGGTGGACCGAACGATCATTGAACAATTCATGGAAACCGGAACGCTGCATGTACTGGCTATCAGTGGCCTGCATGTAGGAATTGTGTCCGGAATTTTCCTACTGGCTGCCACTCGGAAAATCATCCCGTTCCATTCGGGCACGCTAGCCGTCATCGCTTTGGTGATTGCCTATGCATTGTTGACGGGGAGTCGATCGCCAGTTCTACGAGCCAGCATTTTGGTGACCATTGTTTGCAGTAGCTGGCTGACTCGCCTACGAGCTCATTCGTTTAATTCGCTTTCCGCGGCAGCTTTGATCATCTTATTTCACAATCCGTGTGATCTGTTTTCGCCCGGAGCACAACTGTCTTTCATTGCCGTGGAACGCTGTCGGCTGTTGCTCCATTTTTATTCTTTGGACCGCCCGTCGATCCGTTAGATCGACTGATTTGGAAAAACTCGGCCCTTGCCCGTGCGCATGATGCGAACGGTCGTCCATGGAATGGTTCGTATGCTGCTGGCCAGTGCCGCCGTCTGGCTGACCACGCTGCCAATTGTGGCCGCGAATTTTCACATTGTGTCTCCCCTGGCGATCCCGCTGAATTTGATCATCTGGTTGCCCGTCACCGTAATCATGCTCGCCGGTGGCCTGACGATTTTGCTAGGCTTGGTGCTTCCCCCTTGGTCGCGCTTGCCGGCCATGTTTTGCCACGTGGGTGTCACGACATTGTTGTTTCTTACCGACGGCTGGCAGCAATTTAAGGGTTCACATTTCTGGGTTGCCGGACCGCCGGCGTGGTGGCAGATTTTGTTCTACGGCTGGGGAATGGCCATTTTGTGTACGCAACGCAAATCGGCAGCCAACGTTCTAAGTCGTTTAGGGTTTGTCGCTACCATGATCATTCCATTCGCGCATGGCATCTATCAACACGTCGTTCCCCGAGATGAAGTTCAATGCACGTTTGTGGCGGTTGGACATGGTTCGGCGGTGATTTTGCAGCTTCCGGATGGCCAGACACTGCTGTACGATTCCGGGCGACTCAGGTTTCCCCAACCGGCGGTGGACGCAGTGTCGCATGTATTGTGGCATCGCCGCATTCGGCATCTGGACGCGGTGATTGTGTCACATGCAGACGCAGATCATTACAACGCCATTCCAGAACTTGCCGAACGCTTTCCATGGGCATTGTCTACGCACCGCCGCATGTGCTGCAGGATGATTCGCCCGGAGTTGCATTGCTTCGGTCTGGAAATACCAGACACGGCATCCCGCTAAAAGAAATTGTCGCTGGTTCGAAACTCAGGATTGGCGGCGACGTTTCCGCCAGCGTGCTGCATCCGGTGCGAACCGAACTGGACAGCCCTGACAACATTAACAGCGTGGTCCTGTCGGTCGAATATCAGGGCCAGCGAATCATCTTGCCGGGTGATCTCGAGAACCCGGCCACCACCTGCTGACGCAGGCCTATCCAGGCCATTGCCAGATTCTGATGGCGCCGCATCACGGCAGTCTGTCCAGCAGCCCGGACGAAATCCTGCGATGGACGACGCCGCAAACCGTGATCATCAGCGCCAGTGAAAAAGATAACGCCGACCAAATTGTCGCTCGGTACCAATCCACAGGCACGGCACTTCACCTAGCAAGAACCGGCGCGGTCGCGGTGCGTTTCCACGACAATGCGTACCAAATCGAAACCTTCTTACCAAATACCGAAGGCAAATCGCCAATGTTCGATACGAAAAACGACCATTCGCAATCAGCCAAAAATTTTACCCAAGTGGAATAGGTGTTTCGAAACTCGGAAACTTTTCATTTCGATGCATAACAACCCAGCGAATTACGTTGAGCCCGTTCGCTGGTATTCGCTAAGCTAATCGCATGTGACAGCGGCAACACTGGCCCTAAGCCAATTGCAATCCTAGCCCGAAGCGTTAGCGAGGAAACCCAAATCCTAGCCCGAAGCGTTAGCGAGGAAACCTGGAAACCATCTTCCCTCACTTACGTGTCGGGCTATGAAAATACGTCAGCAAACGGACGTTTGCCGGTTTGCTCGAGGCCTTAAATCATGGACACATTCGATTATCTGAGCATTGTTTCGTGCGTCACTTCGACGGTCACGCTGTTCATTATTGCGATTGCCACCTTGCCTCACGTAAAGGCCGGCGCGGTGATCATCCGAGACATCATTCTGTGGATCAGCTTGGTAGCGATTCTGGTCGGGTTCGTGTGGTTGGCCGTGAATCGAGGCACCGCCAGCAGCAACTCGCGACCGATGCCGACTTGGACATTTTCCACATCCGATTCGAACGAGAGCTTTTACGCCGGTCGCAACTGACAACACATTGTCATCCTTCGCCTTGCTCGTTTCTGACCAGTTACGGTCGGTAGCGAATCACGTCGACTGATTGGCGGCCAAAGAAATGCCATTCGGCAAATTGCAACAGAGCGTCCCAATCTTCCGCCGTTTGATCATGCGAACCTTCGCGCAGGTGGAAGCCGTTTTTCGATTCCGCATCGCACAGTCGAAATGCGTCGGCGGCCCACTGGCTTGTCTTTCGCGAGCCATCCGGATTTGCCCAACGATCCTGCTTGGCTTCCGTACACAGTAACGCTCGAGGCGCCACCAATGCCTTGGCGAAATGCTGATCCAACGGCAAACGATTTTCTCGGCCAGCAAACCAACGCAAGTTCGGATGGAACCAGTAATGAAAACGTTCAGGATCGGTGATTTGAGCTAACGATTCAGCGTCACGCGGAGACTCACGAAAGCTACCCGCACCGCCGCAGCCCGAACCATTCGGCGCGACCAGCGCGAATCGTTCGTCCATCGCACCAGCCAGCAACGCCGCTTTGCCTCCGCGCGAATGCCCCGTCACGGCCAATTTCCCCAAATCAATATCGTCACGACTCTCCAAGTAATCCACCACTCGGCTGGCACCCCACGCCCACACGGCAATCGTCGCCCAATCGTGATCTGGATAGGCCTGTTGCGCCGGCCCCAACACGTCCGGCTTATCCGGATCCAAATCTTCTCGCTGATACTGCACAAACACATATCTCTTTTCCACAAACTTGGGAATGCAGGGCAGGCGAGTGATCTGATGGACTTCGGCAATGATGACCGGCCGTTTGACGCGTTTGTCCGATCCGGTTTGCCCTTGTTCGCTAGGCCGACTCAACGCAATTTTCATCGGCAGAATCACATTGTTGTCTGCCACAATCTGTAACACCATTTCTTCTTCGATCGTATTGTCCTTAGTGCGAACGATGTGCTGGCTGACACGAACTTCCGCAGGGCGTTCGGGCAGGCTTCCATAGACGTAATATTGCAGCATCTGCTTCAATTCGCGGCGGCGAAGGTGCCAATCTTCCACCGAAGTAATTTGCTTTCCATTTGCCAATCGCATCAGCTCGGGACAATCATCAGTGGCAGGCAAATCCTCTAATGCAGCGGGCGGCTGCCACGTGCTGACGACCGATTCCTTTGCCAATACGGTGCCTATTGCCATGTAGACGAGCGTCAGCCAAACAACCAACGCCGCGCCAGCGCGTCGCATTTCCCACGCAGATTTTGAGGACATTCACCATTCCTTTCGGCAACGCTTAACCGCTATGTGTCTGACGCTGTTGTCAGGCGATAATTTGTTGAATGGGCTGACCGTAGTCGATTTCCAATCGCTTGTGTCCCGGCACTTCTAAACGCTTGGCATCAAGCCCGAGCAGCTGCATGATAGTGGCATGCACGTCGGTGACATAATGAGGATGTTCTACGGCGTGAAAACCAATTTCGTCCGTAGCGCCATGCACCACACCGGGTTTAATGCCGCCGCCCGCCATCCACACAGAAAAACCGTACGGATGATGATCTCGACCATCCGCGTTCTGCGAACCCGGAGTTCGACCGAATTCGGTAGCAAACACCACAATCGTTTCGTCCAACAAGCCTCGTTGCTGCAAATCGTTCAACAGCCCGGCCACAGGGAGATCCACTTGCGAAGACAGCGTTTGGTGGTTCGACCGCAAACCGGAATGCGCGTCCCACGCTCCCGCCGCGCCATCGCCGTGCATGATCTGGATAAACCGAGTGCCTCGTTCTACAAACCTTCTGGCAGCCAGCAGTTGTGTGCCAAAGGGCCGAGTGACATCGTGATCCAAGCCGTACATGCGCTTGGTATGTTCGGTTTCGTCCGCAAATTGCAGCGTTTCCGGAATGGCTGTCTGCATGCGAAAGGCCAATTCGTAGGATTTGGTTCTGGCTTCCAAATCTGCGTCCCGTGCAAACTGCTGTTGATTCGATTCGTTCAACCGCTGCACTAAATCAAAACCGATTTGGTGTTCGCCGGCGGTTCGAACCAGTTCGGGCTGCGCGAACGCCAGCGGATTGGCGGGATCAATCTTCAGTGGTACGGCATCGTATTTTGGCCCCAGGTAATGACCGTCGCGAACGTCAAAAAAACGAGGCCCAATGTTGATAAACTGGGGCAGGTTGTCATTGAGCGAACCGAGCCCATAGTTGATCCAAGCGCCAATCGTGGGCACTCGTTCGTCCAACATGTGCCGGCCCGAATGGAACTGAACTTGCGCTCCGTGATTGTCATCCGTGGTCCACATGGAACGAATCACTGACAACTTGTCGGCACACGATCCCATGTGCGGAAACCAATCGCTGAATTCGATCCCGCTGTCGCCATACTTGCGAAAACCAACTTGCAACGGATAAAGCTTGTTTCGCTGCTGACCGTTGGCGTCATTCACCACAACAACGCGTACTTTTTTCAACTTTTCCGGATCTTGTACATCGGACCACGGCGTTTCATCGATAGTCTTGCCCTGGTACTTGTTCAGCATCGGCTTAGGATCAAAACTCTCCATGTGACTCACGCCGCCTCGCATAAACAGCCAGATCACGCTCTTGGCCTGCGGAGCGAAATGGGGCGAACCGCTAAGGGCCGCATGTGGATTTTCCGCCAGCGCATCGCGCTGCAGCAACGACGCCAACGCAATGCCGGCCAATCCGCTTCCGAATTGACGCAAACAACAACGACGGTCCATCCCAGTTTCCATCAATCATGATTCCTGTGAATTGGGTGTCCAAGTAAGCAACTGACGCTTCACGCTATGAAACAACTATCGAATGGTAATAAAATCGTTCACATTCAAAATGGCATGGACTAAATTCGCGCGAATTCGTCTATCACGTTCCGGTTCCGCCAGCTCAGACAATTCGGTTTGCCAATCGGCCACGGCCTGCAGGCAGGCTTGTCGTTCGTCCTGTTGAATAGTTCGACTCAACAGCGTTTGCCAAGCGACATCGACAAATGCATTCCAATCGATCGTTTGGCTTTCCGCCTGGGCATCACCAACCAAACCACCGTCGACACAGATTCGATTCGCAATCTTGGGCGCCATGGATAACGCAAATTCGGAATTAGACAACGCCAGTGCTTGCTGAGGCAGAATGCTGACGCTGCGACGATAGCAGCGCAAGACGTCGGCTGCATCAAACGTCGACAAGAATTCGTGCTTGTCGTTTTCTGATTGTGTAAAGTACAGACTTCTTCGCAAACTATGCTTTTGTTTCACCGGATCAGTGGTTGGCCCGCCGCAGCTGGTATCCACTTCGCCCGCCAAATACAAAATGGAATCTCGCACTACTTCCGCTTCCATGCGAATCACGTTTCGCCGCCAATAGAATTGATTTTGCGAATCCATGTCTGCGGCTTGGTCCTGAACAACCGAACTGCGACGATAAGCGTCAGAAGATACAATCAATTGATGCAGCCACTTCATGTCCCAATTTCGCCGCACCAATTCCACGGCCAGCCAATCCAACAACGCCTGCTGCATGGGCGGCTTGGTCCGCAAACCAAAATCCTCGACCGGATCGACCAATGGTTGACCAAAATGCCGACACCAAATGTGATTCACAGCCACTCGAGCCGTCAGCGGATGCTCCGGTTGAATCAGCCACCGTGCAAACGCAGTGCGCCGGCCCGTGCTGATCTGGGGATACGGAGCGAACCGCGATGCGTTTGATTCGTCGGGCCCTTCCGCCGATTTGACAGACCCGCTCAGCGAATCATAGTCTCCGTCCAGCGAATCGAGCTGCTCGGCGGCTTGGTCCACTTGCTTCTGCGCATTATCCAATTGCTCAGTCGACGGCCGCTTTTCCTGGTCGTCGGATAGCGACGCGAATTCCAACTTGGCCAGGGCCAAACGAGCGTCCGCCAGGGTTGCTTGCCGCTTGGCCAAGATGGCATTTCTGCGGCATGCAGCCAAATCGGGCTCCTCAAGAACTGTGGCCACGTCAGCCGCATGTGCCGATCGCACTTTTTCTAAATGGCGTTGCGCTGCCGCCAGTTCCCGTTCGGCAACAACGCGTTCTGCCGAAGTAATCGCGTCGGCCTCGTCTGTTTCCGCAAACGCTTCCAGCGCTTTGGCCGCTGCAGCGATTCGCCTTTGCGACTCCGCTTCATAGGCCACTAAAACACCAGGACGAATCTGCGGAGCGAATGCTGCGGGCGGCAATCTGATTTCTTCGGGCGAAAAGGGCAAGCCGGCTATGATTTCCGGAACGCCAGGTGGCACCACGCGGCTGGCATCCGCGTCTTTTTCGTTTCCTCGAAGATGCACGTACGTCGGTTCGTCAGGATGTGCATCAAAGGTTCGCACCAAACCATCCAGGTCCAAATTAGTTTGCGATTCCACTAAATCGATGCGCACCTGATGCGGCTCAAAGATGGCTCGCATTCGATAATAGTCTTCATGCGACAATGGATCGTATTTGTGGTCATGGCACTTGCAACAATTCATGGTCAAACCCATCAGTGCCTTAGACGTATGTTCGATGGTGTTGTCCAACCATGTCGTACGATTAAACAAGTAATAATTCCGAACCAAGAATCCGGTAGCTCGCAGCTTGCTTTCATCCGTAGGCCAAATTTCGTCGGCGGCCAACATCTGCAAAATCATCTGGTCATAACCGATGTTTTGATTCAGCGATTCGACGATCCACGAACGCCAGCGCCAAATGTGTTTTTGACTAAACCGAACTTGTTCGCCCAGTCCATACCAATCGGAATAGCGCCAAATATCCATCCAATGCCGAGCCCACCGCTGGCCATGTTCCGGACGCTGCAGCAACCGCTGCACCGCATCCGCATACGCTTGATTGGGCGATTCCGCGTAGGCCGCCAAAAAGTCTTGCTGCTCGGTCTGATTAGGAACCAAGCCAATCAAGTCGATGCTTAACCGCCGCAACTGCAGCGATGGGTCGGCCGCAGGATTGGGCGCAAGTCCGGCTGACACCAGTTTGTCATTCAGAAACGCGTCAATTGGATTCGCGGCTGACCATTTGGTGTTGGGAATGGGCAAAGCGACCGGCCGTAGAAACGCCCAATGCTGCGTCGGATCGGCTTCGGGCTGTTCGTCAATTGGGCCGACCGCACCTTGGAGCATCCAGGCTCGAATCGCCTGCATTTCTTCGGCAGACAGCGCCGCACCTTCAGGCGGCATACGTTCTTCATCCGTCGCGGTGATTCGTTGCCACAACAAACTGGCGTCCACATTGTTCGCATCCAGCACGGAGCCGGAATAACTTCCGAGCCGCATTGCGTCGACCGTATCCAGCCGCAATTCCGCTTCTTGCTTCAGGCTACCGTGACACGCAAAACAACGCTCTCGAAGCACCGGTTTAACGTCACGAAGGTAATCGACGTCGTCGGACCAAACAGTACCGTTAACCAACAACAGCGGCCACGTGTAACAAACCAATAGCCAAACAGTGCGAATTTGACACATATGAGATAACTCGCGTTGCGACAAGGCAGGGCAGGGCAGGGCAGGGCGATAAGGCCAGGCAGGATGTGTATCGAAGCCATTATCCTAAGCCCAATGACCACGCTCTGCAAATACCCGCCGCCAAGTTTATCGCCAACCAGGACCGTCAGGGACGGCGAGGTAACCGTGCAGGCGGATGCGAGTCTTCTTCGCCCAAAAGATAGCTGGCCTGTGACACTTGTCTGTCATCCCGAATTCGCAACGAATCTGCCAGGACCGAGCGGAGTTCGTGATCGCTGGGCCGTTGATTCAGACACCACCGTACATACTCCATCCCAGTGTCTCGCTGGCCACTGTGCAGCAAATCCATCGCCAGTTGACGTCGCAAGTCATACGCATAAGGATCTCGGTCCAACGCCTTCAGCGTCATCGTAGCTGCGCGATCAGGTCGGCCCATTTGCCGAAACGCGGCTGCCAACTCCGTCCACACGCTGCCGACGTCCGACTCCGATTTGTCGTCATCATTGGTGTCGGAAATCGCCAAGCGAACTTGTTGCTCCAACACCACGATCGCTTCGGCTGTTTGTCCTTGCGCGAAGTAGAATTCGGCCAAGTCGCTCAGCTGAGCATACGTCGGCTGAAAGTGCTGCATGAAGTCTTCGGCTGCCAAGACATTACCCAACAACGAAGTCAACGTTTGGCGGAATTCGACACCTTGATGAAACGCCTGTTTCCAATGTGACAGCGCCGTTTCCAAATTGCCCTGCAATGCAGCATCCTGCCCCATTGCCAACAAGACTCGGCCATCTTGCGGCCGTACTAACGCAGCCTGTCGCAGAAACGCGTTCTTGGCGTCCGCATCGTCGCTGGTTAAGAAACTCAATTCGGACAACAAGACATAAGCGTCGCCTTGGAAGGGCGACAATTGCACTGCCTTCTGAGCATGACGATAGGCGGCGGCTAACAACGGCATTCGATCCTGGACAACACTGGCCAACCATTGATTCTGTTCGCCCAATGTAGGAAAACGCGAAGCCACAGCCGCGTCGCGCAACTGTGACAACGTCATGGCATTGTTAGACGCCAATTGCAATTGGTCAAACTGCTTTAGCAACAGCGTCGCTTTCCTGGCATGTGCCAAATGATGGTCATCATCCACGGCCAGCACTCGGTCCAAGCATTGCAACATCTGTTGACTGACTTGCGGATCGTCGGCCTTAATTCGAGTCATCCGCAAACGGCCTCGGCGAGTCATCCCGGACTGGTCAATATCACTGGCCAATGACAACGTAAAATAGTCTTCCCAAGCAGCCTGGCCTCGAGCGTCGTGGTACAAGTGTGGCAGACAACAGACCATTACCAACAAAAAGCAGACACTCACCAATTTCCAAACCGGGTCATGTGTCGCGGTGGATTCCAACGGTGATAGCTCGGAATTGGTTTGTAACGCCAGCTGCCGCAAACCAGCCGCCAGCACCACTGCCATCGTCATGCACGCAGGAATGTACCAGACGAAGTCAAACAGCGAATGCGCAAAACTGGCTGCCATGGCAGCGACGACGGCGGCTAGCAACGGCCCCACGATTTCTCGGCGCGCACCATCTTTTACCACGGCAGGAACAGCACAGCGAATCCAATGCAATACGCAACAACCAATCAAGAACAACAACACCAGTCCCGGCACACCCAGCTCTTCCGCAATCTGCAAATAGCCACTTTCGGCGTGCGTAAATTCAACCGGGACTGACTTCGCCAAATAGGTCGGGTACACCGATCGATGCGAACCCGCACCCGCTCCGAAACGAGCAAACTCGGAAACCGCCTCCAGGGAAGCTCGCCATACCACGGGACGTCCGGTCGAAGCCGCCGCGAGCGAAGATGCTTGCCACAGTGTCTGCAATTGTGACCAAACTTTGTCATAACCGTGCAAGCCCACGGCGATGCCAGACACCAACGGCACTACCAAGACCAGGCCCAGCACCTGGGGTCGATACCAAGACATTATCGCACCGCTGGACCAACAGACAGCCGCGTACACTAGCAGCGCCCAACACGGCCACCAGCACACCACCTCGAGAATAACTTAGCGCAATGCCCACCAATGTCACGGCCATTGCTGCTGCGTACAGCCAACCCAGCGGACCACCGAGTACACGCTGCGAGTGCTTCGAGCGGCCAGCGTGAGAATTTGCTGCAGACTGCCACGAACCGGCCAAGCAAACGAGACCAAGCACCAGGAAATGAGCGAAGTGGTTCGGATTCGCGAAACTTGCCTTCGCTTCGTGATACGTTTCTGCCGTTGGATGCGCAAACATCCAAACGAATTTTCCATTCGGAATTAGATACTGCACCACTCCCAACAGGGCCATCCCGGCTGCCGACCAACCACAGTACCGAATGATGCGGCGAACATCTGCCAGTGTTTCCATGCGTTGCGCCGTCACCAGAAACAAGATGGCGTACGCCGAGTAAACCGCCAGAGCAATGCGACTTTCGCTAGGTACCACCGAGATTGTCTGCCACTGGCCCCAAGCCTCCACATTGCTCGCCGACCACAATGGCAATCGCTGCGTTACGGCAGGTGAAAATTGTTGCAGCCATACTGAAGGCAGCGGCGTGATCTGCAACAGCACCAACAGCAAACCGGCGCTAGTAAGAAAACAATCACGCGAGACCCCAACGGAGATAACCGCGAGGACGGTCGGAACATAGACACCAGGGCCAGCAACATCACAGCGGCCACAAAAATCAAACGTCCTACGGGCTGTCGCCCTGCCATCAGCAACGGTGCGCGCACAGCAAGAAAAGTAAAATCGCGTCGAACAACATGGCAAACACACGATTGGCGGACCAATCGTCGTTGGCCCAATTCGAAGTAGCTGGAGCAGAACGCGCCACAGAAGTTCGGCGCGGCGTACATGTGCTTCGTCCATGCTGTTCGAATTCTCCCCTGCGTTTTAATCTACGCCGCTAAGTCGCTACGCTGTTCGACCAAGTCTTCCGCGTCCTTATCCGCATATTCGTGCCCGTAACCATAGCCGCTGCCGTAAAAGTCACCGCCACTTTCGTTGGAAATGCGATTGACCACCACGCCCATCAACTTGAGTCCGACCGATTTGGCTTCTTCAATCGTTCGCAGCACCAACCGTCGATGATTTTTCTGCGGTTGCACCACCAGCATCATGCCATCGGCAAATTTTCCAACAATAGCCGCGTCGCTGGCCACCAACATCGGCGTGCAGTCGACCAGGATTTGGTCGTAATTCATCTGCGCCCACGCTAATAATTCGCTAAAACGCTGGCTACCGAGCAGTCCGGTAGGATCCAATGGCCGAGGCCCGCTGGGGATGACGTCCAGATTGGCGTCGTCCGTATGGTGCACCAGTTCGGGAGCTACGTGATCAACAGCGTCGGACGCTCGCAGGATGTCGGACAGTCCCGGATGTCCTTTTAGATCGAACAGTTTCGACAGTCCAGGGCGTCTCAGGTCCGCATCAATCAACAAAGTGCGTTTCCCCACTTGCGCGAACGAAACACCCAGATTCGAAAGAATCGTCGTCTTGCCGTCGCCTGGTTCCGAACTGGTAATGGACAGGCAATTCAGTTCTTCACCGGAAAAGGCCACGGTGGTTCGCAGCGTTCGGAATGCTTCACTTTCCACCGAATCAGGCGATGCGAAAATTTGCA
Source organism: Pirellulaceae bacterium (assembly GCA_041399205.1). GTDB lineage: Bacteria > Planctomycetota > Planctomycetia > Pirellulales > Pirellulaceae > JAGQOZ01. The sequence goes on from JAWKTK010000020.1 coordinate 62,047, forward strand.
GCTTCTGCAACCCTGCACCCAATCTTTCCGGCAAGTGCCGCACCAAAGCCAGCACCGGTACGCCCAACTGCAACTTCAATTCCTCGGGGGACCGGAACCGATCATCCAACATATCCGCAATCAAAACTCCGGCACCGCCAACAACCAATCCGGCAAACAGGGCCCCGCCAAAAATCAGCAATGGCCGAGGAGAAATGGGGTTTTCCGTCGCTTTGGGCGGATCTACCACTTCCACTCGAACATCAGGCTGATTCTGGTTGATGTCAATGTTCTCAATACGGTTGATCAGCGTGTTATTCAACAAGCGCAAACGTTCTACTTCGCTTTTGCGGATGGCAATTTCTTCTAGTTGACCGTTCAGCCGCGTGGCTTCGGTACGAGCCAATTCATATTGTTGAGTGAGCCGCTGTTCATGATCCACAGCCTTGGCCAATTCCTGGTTGACCATGGTCAACAGCATTTCGCCCAGACGTCGCGAATTCATTTCTTGAACTCGCTGTCCCACGGTGACTTGGTGAGATTGTACGGCAGCCGTCAATTGCTGAATGCTGCGTTCCGCTTCCAAGACTTGGGGATGATTTTTGCCGAAGTAAGGCTCCATAGCCGCCAATTCTTGCTGTTTGTCTACTAGATCTTTTTCCAGCCGAGTAATCAACTGTCGATCTCGTTCACCCATGCCCAGCGCATTAAACACCAGTTCGCGGCCGACGAATGGTTCCAGATTCAGCAAGTGTTGCCGCAGGTCTTCTCCTTTGCGAATCGCTGACTGTATGGCCGCTCGTGTTGCGTCCAACCGCATCCGATCCTGCTGAACTTGGACCAACATTTCATTGATCTTGACCGCGCGCTGCACCAGTGGATGGACCAAGTTGGAACCTTCGCGAATGCCGATGTCGCCCAAGCGCCGCTGAGCCTCTAGAAGTTCGTGTTCTTTTTCGCTCAACCGTTGGCTGACTTGTTCGCTTTCTCGCTGCAGGATGTCGGCAATTTCGCCCGCCACGTTTTGATGGTACAGCTGCATGAATTCCAAATACGATTCGACCACCGCGTTGACAACCGCTTCTGCCGCTCGAGGACTCCGCGATTGGTAACTGATTTCAATGGCTTTGGTCAAGCGAATCGATCGAGCAGACAGGGATTGCTTTAAACGGTCTGGCCATTTTTCGAACGGCGAGTCGGCCACGTCGACTTGAAGATGACGCGGCATAGCTTGAATCCGCTTAGCCGCTCGATGCAGCACCACGTGGTTTTGAAACAGTCGCTCATAGGTCGGCAGCATGGTCTGTTGCGAAGCACTTTCAGCTCCGCTGGTCGGCATAAAAACAGGGCCGGTTTGCTGGACTAACAGTTCCGCTCGAGCCGCATACATCCGAGTGGCTGCGAAGTAATAGAAACAGCTAAGTGCGAAGAACGCGGCCAACACGCCAACCACGAGCTTCCAGCGGTGGCGCAAGACAAACGCAAATCGCATGAGCGAATGGACAACTTGCGTCGAGGTGACCGGAAAATGATGTTGCTGCGATTCATTCATGAAAGTGGTTTATTTCGAAAAGAAAATGACTTACAGCCCCGGGATTCCGGACGAAAACCCAAAGCGAATAAAGCTGCGCAAACTTCCGACAACCATCGTCAACGGCGTCTCTTCCACAATGACAGTATCGCCAGGCATCAGCACCAAGTTTTCATCACCATCACTTTTTGCTTTGCGGTAAGAAACCTTGATAATGACAGGATCTTCATTGTCCGGAGATTGCCGAATCACGTGAATCTTGTCCGCCACGTTCAGATCAATTCCGCCGGCCATGGCCACCGCGTCTAGCACTCGCAGCGATTCATCCGGCGGATAATCGTAGCTATTGGGACGCCGCACCAACCCCAATACGCCGACCGATTTTTTGGGTTTGGCATGGACCATAACCACGCTACCATCAGTCACCTTGAAGTTCTGAGGACCTTCCGTCGATTGGCGCAAATCCACCTGAATCACGTTGGCGTCTGACGTCATTTCTGGTGCGAACGAAGCGAGCGTCACGCCGTGAGCCTGGCTTTTGGTCGGGTGTCGAATTTCAATTTTAGTGCCAGCCAATTCGCTCAATCCGCCTGCGGCCACTATGGCGGCTAACACATCACTGCCTGCGGCTGGCAGATCATACACACCGGGCTGTTTGACTTCGCCCGCAACTCGTACGGCAATCGTTTCGTGCTGTTTGATGATCACAGAGACATGCGGCGACTTGAAGATTTCGCGGCGTATGGCAGCTTGCTTGATGGCGTGTTCGGCGTCGGTCGGACTCATTCCCACCACGCCAACGACACCGACCACCGGCACCGTAACTTCGCCCTGCGCATCAACTCGCAACGGCCACACTTGCGGACCGCTTTCTTCGAAACCGGTGCCGATAGATACTTCCAGCATGTCACCGGCGTAAATTTGGTTCGCGTTGATCGATTCCTGAGCAACGGCGGAAAGATCGGCCGCATTGTTTCCCAACGGGACTGCTCGCAGTTCTTTCGGTAGAGACGTCGCGTCAAAATCGGCCACCGTCTGACAGCCGACCACGCTGACCAAAACCGTTAGTAGAATAGCCTTTAGAAATGCGTCCATCGGAAACTGGCGACTCAATTTCATGGCAGGTGACTTACGAACAGGACAACGGACGAAAAGACAGTTCTAACTGCCGCTGGGAGAATCACTCTGCGATTCACGGATGGCAATGGGAATCGCAATTGCCGCTGCCAAAACTCCAGCGGCAAAGATCGGGTCCGAACGAAACAATTCGCGAATCGGCCGTTGCCCGCGGACCACCGAGCCATGCACAATCAAGATTTGGTTGGCCGCCACGGGCGGAGCTGCCTTGGCTGTCCACGCTCGGCAACCGACGATCCCTTCCGACGTCACAATCTGAAAGCTTCCGCCTTTATCTACGGCGAATGAAAACCGACCATCCTTGTCCGTCGTGGTCCTTTGCAATGTCTTGCCGTTAGCCTGCAGCTGGACCGCAATGTTCTGCACAGTCTTACCCTGCGCTGTCACCACCACTCCTTTTAGTTCGTGTTTGTCTGACAGCCGGACGTCATGCATCTGCAATTTGGCCGGTTCCGACTGGACTGCCGTGTCTGCCGCCAAAATCATTTCTTGGCTGACCAACAACAGCAACATACAACAGGCTATGCTGCGGCGACTTCGTGGAAAGGATGACATTCCCGTTTCCCTTGCAATGAATCTTGCACGTGGTGACGATGTACCCGCAAGCCAACGATGGAACGAATGCGTTCGCATCGGACAGCTCGCCGGATGGTGAAGCGGGATATTAGTCGAACCGAAAAGAAAGAAAAATAGCAATCCGCAAAGAACACGTCAGTCTGACGTCGACTGGCCCCCAGAAGCATTGACAGCAGCGTGATCCGCGCTGGTGAGGCCCAAGAGAGCAACGGATTGACATGCTTGAAGCACGTGGCCAGCATCAAGAGCGACGCTGTTTTCGCGAGCTTGACAACAACGGCGAGCCCGACGGCGGCGGTTTGTTCCGCCGGTCATGAAATGTCAAGAAACGGGTCGTTAACTGGCGTCGTCGTCATCTGCCAATTCAGCGATGGGAATGGCCACGCCAGCGGCGACAGCACCACTAACGACCCACGGATTTGACAGCGTGTTCATAATCAGACCGTTGTAAACACCGCCACCTTGGCCTCGGCAGCACATATCACAAGTCCCGCCGCAATCCGTACCACATTGGCCTCGAATTGCTTCGCCTTGAACCAGCATCAAAGCCGGACTGGCAGCGGGCGGAGCTAATTCATGTTGCCAAATTCGATACACGCCGCTGGATCCTTTGGTGGCCAACTGATAAAGCCCACCCTTGATTTCGCCAAAGGCAAAGTTTCCTTGAGGATCAGTGACAGTGCGGCTCAAGGCTTTACCTTTGGCGTAGATGACAACCGCTTCGTTCACTTGCGGCGAACCTTGCATATCCACCAATTGACCTCGCAGCACACCGTCTCTCTGCAACGCTACGTCTCGCACTACCGACGGAGGTCGAACGTCAGACTCCTGGGCGAACAAGCCGGAAGTCCACACCAAGGTCACGATGACCGTGATTACGAAGCGGTTGCTGATTCTCGCCTTCATCATTCTTCCTTGCGTTCAAACTTCCGTGGCGTCGGATTGGATTCGAAATGGCAGTACTGCGGTCAACAGCCATTCCACCGTGCAGCTCAACTACCGAGTGCTGGTTACGGCTTATCGGCCTTCGCAACCGGTAAACTGTAACGATTGTGCCGAAAAAACGCCGTCACCAGCTAGCACAATTTACAGCATTGCGGATGCACTCGTGTCTTTTTACGAGTCCACCGCCGAGTTTGAAGACATCCTAGCCCGAAGCGTCAGCGAGGGAGTTTTCAATGCTTCCTGGCCCGAATGGCCAGCGAAAGAGTTGGCATGACGAGTCATCACTCCAGCGGCTTGGACGCTAGCGACGGACCACGCTGGGAAAAGTCCGGGGCTAGTGCCCAAACGGCTGGGATGGGAGCCACGGTTCTTCATAGCCCGAAGCGTGAGCGAGGGACTTCAGAAGCACTCCGTTTCCTCTCACTTGCGTTTCGAGCTAGGAATGACGCACGGCCAAGAAGCGTCAGCGCGGAACAGCCGGAGAGCTACGCGTCGAATCGCCAGCTGCGCATGTGCTGCAAGAACTGTTGATTTACGTTTGGCGAAGCCTGGCGGAGTCGGTCTTCCAGCTTGCCCGGAGGCACTTGCCGCTGAATGTCCGCGAGATACGCTTGAAAACTTTTCTGCACCGCTTCGGGACCATGCAACAGAAAATGGATCCACGCCCATGCGTCTCGATAATCATCGCGAGTCATCTGGGACAGGTCCGTCAACGCTTCCAGTTCTTGCAAATCGGGCGCGCGGCCCCATTTCAAATTCCACTGCACTCGACGCAAATGCGGGTTCTTCGACGTCCGTTGTTCGGCGGGTAATTCGAAATATTCGGCCAAACCTTCGTCCAACCACAGTGGCACCATGGGCAGCATGCTATGTAAGACCGCGTGCGTACTTTCGTGGCGCAAGTCGATTTCAAAATCTTGGCCGGCATAGGCGAACACCATCCCAGGCCCTCGCTGTTTGATGAACAATGCGCGACGATTAGGAGCGGTAGGAAAATACTGGGTCAGATACGCTTGGTACGTGTTCTGATTCTGGAACAAATACAGGTGAACCATCTCGTGCTTGTCTTCCAGCCCCAAGACCGACGGGATTTCTCGCTTAAGACGCGCCACATCCGTCAGCAATTCTGCGTATGGCTCTAGCGAAAAATTGGCGTGGTACAAGAAGGGCTCAACTGTCGCTGGTCGGGCCAGCGAGATTTGGCCGTGAGCGTCGACTGCTGGCACAGCATCGCCAGCGTCATCAGAACCGAAAGCGATTTACGCTGCATGCGAATCTGTTTCATGAATTCCGTTTCCGAAGACAACCTAGCGAATGCAACCTGCGTTTGCTCCGTTGTGTCTTGCATCGGCCAAGGCAACGTAACTGCTATAATCGGACTTATGGTTCGAAACAAGAAATTGCCGAATCAACCATCAACGAGCTGCCAGTCTGGAGCTGCGCCAGAGACCGAACAGACGTCGCTTCTGCGGAACGAGTGGCAGTTTGATATCCACCACGCCATTTTCCCAAACTTGCCGAGGATTTTCGCGGAACAGCCGATCGGCGGTCCTGCGATCTGTCAATTCGGTCACTCGATCAAACGCGTCAATCATTGCGGGGCGTCGGCGGCCCGTGCCATGAGCGTCGGTGGCGACAAAGTGGACCAAGCGATTTTCCAGTAGTCGTTCCGAAAGCTGCTTGGGCGTTTTACCAAATTCGCCCGTCAGGCTGCCGCAAGTAATCTGCATCAACGCGCCGGCATCTACCAAACGTTGCACGACAGCTGGGTTCGCCTGGATTCCTCGATTTCGTTCCGGATGTGAAAGCACTCCGACCAAATTAATGGCATGCAATTGCTGCAACAGTGGCTCAAGCGGAAAATAGACGTCGTGCGGTAATTCCAACAACACGTAGCCTTTTTGATCCGCTAACGTCACAACTTCATCTTCTTGCAACAGTTGAACCATGTCTGGTTCAATTCGCACATCTGCTCCCGGCAGGATCTCTAATGGCAAGCCTGCGTCGGCAATGGCTGCTTGCAGACGGCTGGTCTTTTCGCGAATAATGGCCGACGAATTTTGACGGTAAGCACCCAGTTGGTGCGGAGTCACGATGATGTGCGAGATACCTTCGTCGACGGCCGCTGTAGCCATGCGAATCGCTTCTTCTTCACTGCTGGCACCGTCATCAATGCTGGGCAACAGGTGGCAGTGAATATCGACAAACCCCTTGGGGATGGTAACCATGATTCTGTTCGTCCTCTGGCGGTACGCCCGTTTCTACAAATCCTGGATGGCTGGCCGCCAATGCAAGCACCAGCACTGATTTCGTTTTACATCGAACTGGGCTATCGGCCGCGGTCTCCGAGGGGTGGGAATGAAGTTCGAAGTGTAGCGAGCCATTTTTCAGGTCGTCAAGCCTACTTTTACTAACGCGAATAGGCGTTCCCGCGAATCAGATTTCTGTCATAATTCTGGCTGGTCAGTTTTGCCAATTCTTGCCTCAAGGACAGATACTTCTGTGTATGCATCGATAGGGCCCATTGCGGTACATTTTCCGGAAAAAGTGGAAACCAATGCAGAATTGGGCCAGCAGTTTCCGGAGTGGAATATTGAAGCCATCGGTCAAAAAACGGGCATCCTGCAGCGGTATATTGCCGCCGAAAATGAATGTGCGTCGGACTTAGGTTATCAAGCTTGCCAAAAGCTTTTGGAACAACATGACATTGAACCTCATTCCATTGACTTTGTTCTGCTGTGCACACAAACGCCGGACTACCCTTTGCCCACAACCGCTTGTCTGTTGCAAGACCGACTGGGCTTGAAGACCAGCTGCGGCGCAATGGATTTCAATCTTGGCTGTTCGGGCTTTGTCTACGGACTCGCTCTTGCTGAAGGACTGATTCGAACCGGGTCGGTTCGCCGGATTCTGTTGGTCACTGCCGAAACGTATTCCAAATACATCGACAAAGAAGACCGTAGTTTGCGAACCATCTTTAGTGACGCCGCCGCAGCCACGTTGATTGAAGCCAGCGAACAGCCATCGCTTGCCGGATTCCAATACGGCACAGATGGTTCCGGAGCGGACACGTTGTTGGTCACCAACGGCGGAGCTCGTCCGGCCGCCGACGCCCATCGTCCTCGTCACCGCAAGCGTTGGAATAGCGACCTCTACATGGACGGGCCGAGTTTGATTAGTTTTACGGTTTCCGAAGTCCCCAAAGTCGTCGACGCCATCTTGGCGGCCACCGGCCAAACAGCTGGCGATGTCGATCTGTACCTACTGCATCAAGCGACTTTCAAGATGCTGGATCAGTTGCGGCAGCGATTGGATCTGGACGAACAACAACTGCCGATTCGCTTAGAAAATGTCGGGAACACGGTCAGTTGCACTTTGCCCATTCTGATTGATCAACTTCGCCAAGAAGGTCAGCTTCAACCATCGACAAAAAGTATGCTGATTGGCTTCGGAGTAGGTTTATCGTGGGCCGGCTGCATGTGGAACGAAACCTATTCCGCCCGTTAGCTCGCAGACGTTGTTTTTGATCGGACATTCGGGAAATCACATAACGTTGGCATAACCCGACGGAACGATTGCAGGCTTCCGATGGCGCAATCGGCATATTCGAAACGCCTGTAGCATTGCCCCAAATGGCCAATTCGGCTTTTCTCTTTCCGAATTGCCGTCAATCTAGAGGAACGTATCGTTACATATCGAAACGTCCTTTCCGCGAGTCACAAATGCACTTAGTCGTTTACACCAGCGAATTCAACGGTTCGGCACAGGAAGCTCAAGACACATTGCGTACGATTTTAGCGCGAGCGAAACCGTCCAACGAAGCATTAGGAATCACGGGCGTCGTGTTCTTGCACGGACGGCGGTTCTTGCAATTCTTGGAAGGGCACGAATCTGACCTACGTCGCTTGCTGTCCAAAATCGAATCGGATTCGCGGCACCAAAACATGACCTACCTGATCGACGAACCGGTACGTCGTCGCAGTTTTCCCGATTGGTCCATGGGGATGTTAGAATTGCCACATCACGTGGAAATCGAATTGGTAGACCTACACGCCATTCTGGATGCCTATCGCAACACCTTTTTCACTCAGGGCGACATGCTGATGGAAATCTTCAAAGGTTGCCTGGAAGAAGACTTTTCCAACGCATCGCGTTCGTAATCCCCGCACTCGTCCAGCCACGTAACACCTAGATTTCCAGCATTCTGCCAACATTTCGCATTCTCTGGTAACAGTTCGCCATTTCCTTCGCTTGGCTAGTTGTAAGGCAATCAAACGCCTGAAAACAACCAACTGAACTCGGAAATTAAAAGGAACTGAAACATGACTCGCTCGAAACTCATCACCGCCATCGTATTGTCATTCACTCTGGCCACCATGGCCGCCAACAGCTGGGCTGGCTGCGGAGGACGAAGTAGCTATTACCGAGCCACGAACTACCAAACACACGTGGTTCGCCCCGTTCATGTACAGCACACCGTAATCGCGCAGCCGATTGTCAAGCAAGTGGTTCAACCAGTCGTCCAAGTGGCGGCCGCACCGGTCGAACCCCAATTTCCTGAAGTTCCCGCCGGAGCTACCATGACACTACCCGGCAACTTCCTTGGTAACAACCCTGGCAGCGTGTTCATGGTGTTCAAGGACATCAAGTTGCCCGTCCAAGTCCAGAACTGGACCATGACCGGCGTCACCATCACGTTGCCGCCCATGGCTATTAAAGATGCCGTGTTGATTCGCGTCGATGTGGTTCGCCCCGACGGCAGCTTGGCTCATTCGCAAAAATTGCGAGTCACCGCACCGGCGCAAGTGATCCTCCATCCAACCGCTCCGACTTCGCCTCTACCAACCAACGCAGCCTTGCAAACACAGTCGCCGCTGAACGATACGGCGGGACTATCCAGCTTTGGCGGCTAACCACAGGGCCAAGGTACACTTTCACCATCAAGAAAATTCGGACTGGATTCAAACTCGCTAGGCAAACGCTTAGCGAGTTTTCTTTTTTGGCGCTTTCGCGCTCCGCCAGCCGTTGCTTGGTTGCTCGGCGCGGCTGCAAACATAAGCCGGTTGATTGTAGTTGAGTTTGCTCGACTAGAACTTCTTTCCGAAAAAACACAGAAATCGTTACGGCAATTCCGCCCGCACTACGTTTTACCTAAGTGGCGCGACGGTTCGTTCGTGTTGAATGATCGGCGAATTCGATTTTAGGCGGAAGCTAGTTTCGGATTTCGCGTCAATGTTTTTTTGTAACGAAATGCAAGACGAAAGAGGGTTTCGAGATGTGCAGAACGAGTCTGAGTTGGTCTTCAAAGTTTTTTATGCTGATAGTGGCGACTATGGCCTTTCCCATCGCCGCAAATGCTCAGTTGACGATTGAACCGGTTTTCAATCGCATTGACGGCACTGGTCCGGGCGAAGCATCCGTGGGAACTCGGTTCATTGTCAATCACGAACAAGAACGACTCGGTCTAGGCCCGCTGTGGACGGCGATTCCCGGCGAAGTTTTTTCCTACGTTTCCGGGGATCCTCGTAATCCAGGACTGGACGGCTTGGCATTCTTCAACGACACGGACTACAACATCACCGGCTTTGGTTTGGAAATCATTGGCACGGGAACTGATACCGACGATCCCGGCACGATTGTCCGCGGTGCACCGATTGACGCTATGTTCGGCGACGTCGATGGCGATGGCCAGATCCTTTCGGACATCTTTGCGAACCATACGATATCCGCCGATGGGCGAAGGATCGACTTCACCGACGGGCTGATCCAACCGGGCCAGCGATATAGCGGAATTCATCTAGCTTCCAGTCCGAATGCACCCGAGCTTGCCGGCATCGATTCGTGGATCACCGGAACGATTTCCGATTCCGCCTTGTGTGCCACGCAAGGAGATCCAGTCGCGCAGGCGCCGTTCAATTTGGTCGATGCCTATTGCATCGCACCGTTTTTCGGCACAGGAGCTCCCGGTGAAACAGTGAACATCACCGGTGCTGGCATTTTTCCTGCAAATGCCGACGGTGTGTTGGACATCTTTATAAAGTGGGAACCAAGCCAAATTGATGTCGACGGCGACGAAACCTTCACCTATTCGTCGCAGCTGACCTGGGGCAGCAATAAGCCAGATGCTGTGCTAAAGGAATGGGCGGGAAATTTCATTGGAGATCCTGTTGCCTACTTGATTACAGACACATCGGAGGCAACGCCTGCGGAATTGGTGCGTACAGATTCTTCGGTTACCATCACCGAACGAACTTTCGATTCGTCTCAGTTTCCAGGTCCCATTGGTCGTTACCACATTCAAATTTCCGGGTTGGAGCCAGGCGAATTGGTGACCTTTCGCAAAGACGGCGTTGGTGGTCATGTTGTCCCCGAACCAACTCATCTGGCACCAACTCTATGCGGTCTGACATGTCTCCTGTTACTGCGCGCCGCAAGAAACTTGGTCGCTAGGGCTGTTTGCTTGCGGAGGAGCAAACAGATTTTCCATCGTGGCAATGATGACCGCTTCGAAACCGCTATGCGAACAATTCGCGTAGCGGCTCTGCAGCGTAGATGGGCCGAGGTCGATTGAGGGTATCGTGCAGGACGGCGTCATGCGAAACGCCGAGTGCGTGATAGATGGTGGCGACCAATTGGTGCGGCGAAACGGGTGATTCGGTAGGATGAGCCGCATGTTTGTCGCTCGCGCCGTATACAACTCCACCTTGAATTCCGCCGCCGGCCAACAAGCCGCTATAGCAATGCGGCCAATGTTCGCGTCCTGCATTTCCTGGCGTGATCAAGGGCCGTCGGCCAAATTCGCCCACCCAAACGACCAGCGTGTCATCCAGCATGTTACGTTGCTGTAGATCTTCCAATAGCGACGACAACGCTTGGTCGGCTGGCGGAATCAGATCGTTCTTGAGGCGATTGAAGTTGTCGCCGTGTGTGTCCCAAAAGTTACGGCCATCGTTGTGCCAGTTGACAGTGACAATGGGAACGCCGTGTTCGACCAACCGCCTAGCCAATAAAACGCATTGGCCATGAATATTGCGGCCGTATCGTTCGCGAACCGCCGGTGGTTCTTTGGACAGATCAAACGCTTCGCGTACTTTCGGCGAACCAAGCAATTCGAACGCACGTCGTTCTAAATGCGATGCTTGTTGGACCACGTCCGATTCGATTCTGGTTCGAACCTGATCCAAATCACGCAACAGTTGCTGGCGACTGGACATGCGTTCGACCGAAATACCATCGGACAACGACAACGATGGAACTCGCCAACCAGCCGCATTCGGATCGCCAGTGATGACAAACGGATCGTGCTCTCGCCCCATGAATCCGCCGTGTTGCCCCGGCGCTTGGCCGCCCGGCGCGGCTGGATGCGACACCTTCCACGGCAACATGACAAATGACGGCAGCACCGAAGGAGCGGGCCGCAGTTTGGACATCACACAACCCAAATGCGGCGTATCTTTTTCACTGGGCGGTTCCGCGTCACTTTTGTTCACCGGAGGAAGTTGTCCCGTGACGGTAGTGTGACCGCTGGACAGATGAGCAGGATCGTCGTGATGAAGGGATCGAATTAGGGTAAGTTTGTCGGCGTGACTGGCCAGATTCTGAAAGTGTTCACAAATTTGGAAGCCCGGAACGTTGGTGGAAATCGGCCGAAATTCACCTCGAATTTCCGGCGGCGCGTGGGGCTTAAGATCAAACGTATCCAATTGGCTGGGGCCGCCCCACATCAGCAAAAGATACAGCGTTTGGCCGAACCAAATCCACTGTGGCTGGACCCGGCGTGCGCATGTGCTGACCACAGCGTTGGCAGCGACAATCCACCAATGCCGGCAACACCGGCTTGTAGAATCTGTCGACGTCGCCAGAGCGATTGTTTGAATTCGCGACACGCCATGTACTCACTCCTAGGCGTTTACCCCAATCTACCATCTACTACCTTCACATTCGTCCACGCAAGAACAAGTCTTGCGCCGACAAAGCAGTAGGATTGGCCGTTTACCCGTTGAGACAAAGTTTTGACACCATGACATATTTATCGCGAAACTTTTGCTGCGTGACAAGCAACCTCGGCCGTCAAGTCGCCGTTATCGCTCGGATCAGAAACGGCGTAGCGATTGAAACGATCACAAAACGGCATCGTCAAACCGAACGTTTCGCAGCTGGGATTGTCGAATAATTCGCACGGTTTTCCTTGTCGGCGCCATGTGCACCGTCCAATTCCGTGGCGTTTCAGGCTTGCCCAGAATTCCGACCTGTCGCCGTCCGACTATCCTTCGGCCGAAAAATCGACTTTCAAGTAAAGGCTGGCGACGCCTAGATTCACGTTCAACGCATCCAGCGAAATCACGTCCGATGGGTCGTTGAATTCCGTCAACAGCCAATGTTCGGACGATTGACGTTGGAACAATTCGACGTGGATTCGATCCTGCGCGATCAGCAAGTAGGCTTGGAGCGACGGCAATTGGCGATACATTTCGAACTTGGCGCCGCGATCGTACGATTCGGTCGATTTCGAAAGAACTTCGGCAATGCAAACCGGATTTAGAAGAGTATCGAATTCACCGTCTTCAAATCGAGGTTGTTGGCAGGCAACCGAAACGTCTGGGTAGGTGTACAAGCCACAGCTGGATACTTTGACTCGCATGTCAGAAGGATAGACTTCACAATCTCGATCAAGCAACTGCTGATGAAGCGACGCAATCGCATTACCAACAATCAAATTATGCGGCCGACTCGCACCGGTCATGGCGAACATTTCGCCGCGATAGAATTCGCTTTTGAATTCCGCTTGGCGTTCCATTGCCAAGTACTCGGATTCGGTAAGTCGATTTTTGGGAACGCTGGACATGGCGTTCGGTCCTTTTTCAGCGGTATTTGTCAGCGACGACTCAATGCCATCTACGCTTTTCGCGCAGGTCCGTATCACCATGAAACGGACACGCTCCAACCAAATCCAAGTCCGCCAATGTTTCCCGAGGGATATCTTTTCGCTGGGTTAATTGGCGACGGCCGATTTTTTGGAGGCGGCAAGTGAGCTTTTCGGCTCGTGTGTATCGTTTGCGCTCGGTGGTACGGTTGCTTTTTCGCCACCAGCCTCAAACATCTTGTGGCCAAAAAAGAACGCAATGGCAATGACCATCCACGCGGCGGGATAAAGCAAGATGTACCAACCATGAATGGAAACGCCAAACACACACCAACAAACCGCAATAAATGAAAGTGTAATGGTCAGGGAAGGAAGTCGCATTGTTCCAGTTTTCTCCGTCAAATGTACTCTGCTGAAGACATTATACGCCTTCCTCGTGCAAGCGTCATGCCACACTTGCATCTTTGTTAAACCACAGCCAGCAGATTGCCTATACTGCGATAACCGTGGTTATTCGGCCGATTCCGGTTCGGCACGCACCGCCAGCATTGCATCGGCCAAGCGGTAAGCCATGCGAGCCATCGCTTGGTCCTTTTCTTTTTCGGTCATCGCTCGATCAGCCTTTACTTCAAGCCCTTTGGCGGCCAACCCCTGCAGTGCTGCTGACGCCATCCAATCTCGTAGCGTCAATCCTGTCGAATTGACTCCACTAGAAACGGGAAAAGCGGGCTGATTTCCGTTAATTTCCGAAACGACGCCGGCTTGATTCATCTTGATATTCCTAGTTTTTCACGTACCTAAACGTCATTGGCAAGGTCAAATCCGACAAACGCTTTTCTGAGCGCTGTCAGTGCAAACCCCGCACAAACAACAACAAAGCACCAAATTCCCAAAGCAAACACAAAATGCAGCGACAAATGAGCTGCCCAAGCCTCGTTCAGAAATTTTGTGATGCGAACCGCAGCATAAGTCCATCCCACAATCAACGCCAACGCCACACCAAACATCAACCCTTTGGCAGTAAAGGTCAATGTGGTTCGCAGAAAGACCGTCAGCCCTTCTTGATTGACTCGATAGGGATATAACAAAAACAAAAGATTGTCTACGGCAAAGATCAACACATTCAGTGGAAATAGCAGGACAATGCACGCGCCAATCAGCTTGGGATCGACCGGCGTGGTCAAATACACCACCAACAGCACAACCATCTGATAGACAATGGACAACAGCACCGGCGCGGCCAATTGTCCCGCAACCACCATCATCGGGCGAATCGGCAGCGTCTTCAGCACTCCCATCCGATCTAAGTCTCGGCGAAAATCAAACTTCAACGCCGTCGGCAACAACACGAACGAATAAAACACCAACGCGCCCAAAACGTTCAACAACACATCATTGGGATGCCGGTGCACCGCTATCGGCAAACACGCTAGCACCGCCGGAACCGTCAACGAAATGACCAAACTGTAAAAATACCCCAAAGCAGCCTTCATCTGTCGCCACGCCAAACCACCTCCGCCAAAAGCGAACGGGATCTTTGGCATTTCAAACGGGATTTGCGATTCGACTTCCACCAGCGTCGCTGGGATCGAGCTACTCAGTCTTTGCGAATACGCAGCTTGTTCGCGCAGCACAACCTCTTGCTGGAAATACGCATCGAGTTTACCGACCAATTTTCCCAGCGTCCAAACCATGGCCATCGCCAGAAACGAATAGACAATAACAGGCACGCTCAGCGAATGAGCCAGCATGATCGCCGTAAAAATCCGAAACGGCGCCAACACCACGGTGCCGAAGACTGTGTCCGATGTCGAAGCAGCCGCAGCCAAGAACTCTTGAGCCAGTTCAAACGCAGCAGGCGATCGGGCTTTTTCCAGCCAATCTGGATCAGAGAAACCAAGCATGGCCACATAACCGGTCCACACAGCAAACAGACCCAGGCAGACAATTCTTGTGCGAAAAAAGGCCGCATCCGACATGCCCCAAGCCGTAATTTCTACCACCATGCGAAACAGATCGATTGCCACCAGCGCCAAGAACGCGCCTAAAAATCCGGCCGGCCAGAATGCAAGATCTGGAATCATCAACACGGAAAAGAACAACGATTTCAGCAATCCCGCGTTGGTAATGGCGGCAATCCGATAGACAATTAATTCGCGTCTGGGCAGTGGCGCCAGTGACATGAATTCCGCTTCGGCCGGTTGCCATTCAATGCCCGATGTAGGTCGCCAAATCGCCGAACGCACCACATGCCACGCCGCGTAAACAAACAAGCTGAGCGGCACCATGAGCTCGATTCGTTCCGGCCCCAACGGTTCGCGAAACAAGACACTGGTCAGCGCATTGACAAACCACAGCAAGCCCATGGCCAACGCCAGCGTTGATAAGATGGCTCGGCGCCGAGTCATAAAGCTACGTTTTGTCTTGCGAAACACAGCCAGGTTTTGCCCGTGCAGCAAGACAGCAACCGCGGGGTGAATTCGCAAAGCCGTGTTGATGGGATTCATGTTGGATTCTGATCTTTTGCTTTGCGGGTTGAACTAAACAGCAGCCACTTCGGCAGTAGCCTGAAAAAACACTTCTTCCAGTGACACCGCCACTCCGCCGTTGGCAAAATTGGCCTTCACTTCTTCTACCGGCCCGAAGAATTTCTGTTGGCCTTTATCCAAAATCAAAACGTGTGAAACCGTGTCTTCCACCATGGCCAGCAGGTGCGAACTGATCACCACGGCGCTGCCCTGTTGGGCTCGTTGATGAATCGACTCCTTCAAAACGCGAATCCCCTTGGGATCCAACCCCGTCAGTGGTTCGTCAAACAAGATGGCTTGCGGGTCGTGAATATAGCCGCAGCAGATAGCGAGTTTCTGCCGCATGCCGCGAGACAAATCGCCGACTCGATCATTCACTTTGTTCCGCAAGTCGAACTGGATCAGGAGCGAATCAATACGTTTTTCAGCGTCACTCACGTTATACGCCGAAGCCACAAACGCTAAGTGTTCGGCCACGGTTAATTCGGTAAACAACTGAGGATCGTCGGGGATATAGGCCAGTCGCCGCTTAGTTTCCAGCGGCTGTTTCTGGACGTCAAATTCGGCAACTCGCAATGTTCCTTTGCTGGGAGGATTGATTCCCGCGATCGCTCGCATCGTTGTTGTTTTGCCCGCGCCATTCGGACCGATCAAGCCCAGGACTTGCCCCGGCTGAACGTCAAATGATATGCCAGACGCCGCTACTTGCTGCCCATAACATTTGTGGAAATCGACAACCTCAATCACATTTGCCTCAATTCAGTTTTGGTGCGCTGCCATTTATGTTCCCGGTTCGGAAAGCGGTGATTGCAACGTAAAAATCACACATCACCAATGCTTTGTGGGTGTAATGCACTGAAAACTGTAGCTCACGCCGCGCTCACAAAACCGCCATACCTGCGCCTACGTCATGGGAAGAACGTATTGATAGGACGGTCTGTAGCGATTGCTAGGGTAGACGGGCTTTGACGGTGCACGAGAAACAGGAGTCGGCATAGAAGGTTCACCTGGACCCAAGCGATTTCTCCTTCGTGCCTTCGTGCCTTTGTGAGAACCAACGAATAACGCGGACTTGCTTAACGATTTGTCGCAACGCCAAATTCGTTCGCCTGACTTGGTTGAGCATCTCACAGAGGCACCAAGGCACGGAGCGACGATCGATGGACATATCTAGTTCAATGCGAATGACGCCAAAACAAGAAACGGAAACTCTTCGATGCCTTTCTCCTTCGTGCCTTCGTGCCTTTGTGAGAACCAACGAATAACGCGGACTTGCTTAACGATTTGTCGCAACGCCAAATTCGTTCGCCTATCTTGGTTGAGCATCTCACAGAGGCACCAAGGCACGGAGCGACGATCGATGGACATATCTAGTTCAATGCGAATGACGCCAAAACAAGAAACGGAAACTCTTCGATGCCTTTCTCCTTCGTGCTCCTCGTGCCTTGTGCCTTTGTGAGAACCAACGAATAACGCGTATTTGCTTAACGATTGTCGCAACGCCAAATTCGTTCGCCTATCTTGCTTGAGCATCTCACAGAGGCACCAAGGCACGGAGCGACGATCGATTGGACATATCTAGTTCAATGCGAATGACGCCAAGAACAAGAAACGGGAACTCTTCGATGCCTTTCTCCTTCGTGCCTTCGTGCCTTTGTGAGAACCAACGAATAACGCGGACTTGCTTAACGATTTGTCGCAACGCCAAATTCGTTCGCCTGTCTTGGTTGAGCATCTCACAGAGGCACCAAACGGAGCGACGATCGATGGACATATTTAGTTCAATGCGAATGACGCCAAAACAAGAAACGGAAACTCTTCGATGCCTTTCTCCTTCGTGCCTCGTGCCTTTGTGAGAACCAACGAATAACGCGTATTTGCTTAACGATTTGTCGCAACGCCAAATTCGTTGCCTGTCTTGGTTGAGCATCTCACAGAGGCACCAAGGCACGGAGCGACGATCGATGGACATATCTAGTTCAATGCGAATGACGCCAAAACAAGAAACGGAAACTCTTCGATGCCTTTCTCCTTCGTGCCTTCGTGCCTTGTGAGAACCAACGAATAACGCGTATTTGCTTAACGATTTGTCGCAACGCCAAATTCGCTCGCCTATCTTGGTTGAGCATCTCACAGAGGCACCAAGGCACAAAGCGACGATCGACGGACATATCTAGTTCAATGCGAATGACGCCAAAACAAGAAACGGAAACTCTTCGATGCCTTTCTCTTCGTGCCTTCGTGCCTTTGTGAGAACCAACGAATAACGCGGACTTGCTTAACGATTTGTCGCAACGCCAAATTCGTTCGCCTGACTTGGTTGAGTATCTCACAGAGGCACCAAGGCACGGAGCGACGATCGATTGGACATATCTAGTTCAATGCGAATGACGCCAAAACAAGAAACGGAAACTCTTCGATGCCTTTCTCCTTCGTGCCTTCGTGAGAACCAACGAATAACGCGGACTTGCTTAACGATTTATCGCAACGCCAATCGTTCGCCTGTCTTGCTTGAGCATCTCACAGAGGCACCAAGGCACGGAGCGACGATCGATTGGACATATCTAGTTCAATGCGAATGACGCCAAGAACAAGAAACGGGAACTCTTCGATGCCTTTCCTTCGTGCCTTCGTGCCTTGTGTGAACCAACGAATAACGCGGACTTGCTTAACGATTTGTCGCAACGCCAAATTCGTTCGCCTATCTTGGTTGAGCATCTCACAGAGGCACCAAGGCACGGAGCGACGATCGATGGACATATCTAGTTCAATGCGAATGACGCCAAGACAAGAAACGGAAACTCTTCGATGCCTTTTCTCCTTCGTGCCTTCGTGCCTTTGTGAGAACCAACGAATAACGCGTATTTGCTTAACGATTTGTCGCAACGCCAAATTCGTTCGCCTGACTTGGTTGAGTATCTCACAGAGGCACCAAGGCACGGAGCGACGATCGACGGACATATCTAGTTCAATGCGAATGACGCCAAAACAAGAAACGGAAACTCTTCAATGCCTTTCTCCTTCGTGCCTTTGTGTGAACCAACGAATAACGCGTACTTGCTTAACGATTGTCGCAACGCCAAATTCGTTCGCCTATCTTGGTTAAGCATCTCACAGAGGCACCAAGGCACAAAGCGACGATCGACGCGCACATCTGCGCCTTCCGCTTCTGGAACGGTGCGTTTTCGCGGACACGTCTGTCGTCAGACTCGCGCCAGTAACGGGCGGACGACTTGGCCGGCGATGTCGGTCAGGCGGTATTGTCGGCCTTGGTAGCGAAAGGTCAGCTTGGTGTGATCCAGGCCCAGTTGATGCAGCAGCGTCGCGTTGAAGTCATGCACGTGAACCGGATCTTGGACGATTTTGTAGCCCAGTTCGTCAGTTTGGCCGAAACTGAAACCGCCGCGCACTCCGCCTCCTGCCATCCAAACGCAAAACGCATCCTTGTGATGATCTCGGCCCAGCTTCTTTCGACTGGCTTCGCTAGTGAAATCGCCTTGAGCGAACGGAGTACGACCGAATTCGGCTGACCACACTACCAAGGTTTGCTCCAACAAGCCGCGTTGCTTCAGATCCTTGATCAACGCGGCAATCGGCTGGTCAACCTGTTGGGTCTTGTTCGCCAAATTCCCAAATACGCTCCCGTGCGCATCCCAACCTTGGTCAAACAGTTGCACAAACCGGACACCTCGTTCCACCAACCGTCGAGCCAGCAAGCAGTTGTTGGCAAAATGCGTCTTGCCCGGTTGCGTGCCATACATTTGATGAATGTGATCTGGTTCGCTGGTGATGTCCATCAGCTCGGGAACCGAAGTCTGCATGCGATAAGCGAGTTCATACTGTTGGATGCGAGTGGCAATTTCCGGGTCCGCCACATCGGCCAGTTGCTGCTGGTTCAGTTGATTGACGGTGTCGATAATTTGCCGGCGCGAATTCGACTCGATGCCGGCCGGGTTCGACAAAAACAGCACCGCATCTCCTTGCGTACGAAATTCCACACCCTGATGCTGCGAAGGCAAAAATCCGCTGCCCCAGGCCGCCGATCCCGCGCCCAGCACGTTGCCGGTGACCAACACGACAAACGCGGGCAAATTCTGATTTTCACTACCCAATCCATAGCTGAGCCAGGACCCGATACTCGGCCGCCCAAATCGTCCAAAGCCGCTAAGCATGAACATCTGCGCCGGACCGTGATTAAATTCGTCGGTATGCAGCGACTTGACTACACACATTTCGTCCGCCACTTGCTGCAGATGCGGCAGCAAATTGGACAGCATCAAGCCCGATTCGCCACAACGACGAAACTGATACTTCTTTTCTTGCGCCGTGCCCAGCAGTTTGGGCAATTTTCTCACAAACGCAAACTTGCCGGATTCAAATAGTTCTTGAGGACAATCTTGACCTTCACGTTGTTGCAGAACGGGTTTGTGATCAAACAAATCCAAGTGTGAAGGCGCTCCGACCATGTGAACATAAATGACGTTCTTGGCAACCGGAGCGAAATGTGGCGAACGCAAATGGCGACGTTCCTTCGCCACCGCTCGCGAATGATCTGCTTGAAATAGATCCGTCAACGCGAATGCGCCCAAACCAAAGCCGGTTCGCTGCAGCAGTGTTCGCCGCCCAATTGGCGTAGGCTGGATGGCTGGGTGCTGCGTTTCAGAAAAATGTCGGCTCATCGGTTCGCTCAGTAATGAATGGTTTCGTCCAAGTTCAACAAGGCGTTGGTCACCGCCGTCCATGCCGCCAATTCAGTACGGTCGGCTGATTTTATTTGGTAGCCGGTTGCATGAGTGCCAATGCGTTGGTCTACCAACTGAGGATTGTCGGTCAAACGCTTTCGTTCGTCTTGAAGTAGTTTCTGCAATACGGCGATTTCTTGGTCTGCTGGCTTTCGCGAAACGGCCAGCTGCAAGGCGAATCGCAAGCAGTCTTGATCGGCCTGAGCAGTCGGCTGCCGCGTCAATTTGGCACAGAACACGATCAGCCATTGCCAGTGCCATTTCCAGATAAGCCGGATCATTCAGCAGCGTCAACGCTTGTAACGGCGTGTTTGTGGAACTACGCCGGATTTGGTGCAACTGGATCGATCGGGTGCGTCAAAATTAACAAAACTGGGATACGGTGCAGCTCGTTTCCAAATCACATACACTCCGCGACGAAATCGCCGTTCGTCCTGTTCCGCCTCCAAACAGGCTGGTTCCGGCCGACACTACGCCACACTCGCGGAGGTTGATACGGCATCACAGGCGGCCCGAACAGATGGCGGGCGACAACAAGCCGCTGATACCCAGTGCATTGTCGCGGAACTGCGCCGGCAGGCATCCGCAATCGAGGCCCACGACTGAGCCAACGATTGTCGGGATCCTGCTGAAACTGTTCGGCCGAAGTCACCGCACTCTGTTGATAGGTTTGCGAAGTCACCATCAACTTCAAGACGTGCTTCATAGACCAACCCGATTCGATCAATTCGGCTGCCAACCAGTCCAGCAGTTCCGCCTGATGGCTGGGCGTTTCCGCTTGCGAACCAAGTCCCTCCAACGTCGCGACCAAGCCTCGCCCAAAGAGTTCGGCCCGTATCAACGGTTCACGGTCACCCGAGTCACCACCGGATCTGCCGACGTCAGCCACCATGCCAACTCCAATCGGTCACCTCGCCCTTCGCCGTTCTTGTCCACCGGCAACATGGCAGGCGTGTGCGGTTGTACCGACGCCCCAAGCGATTGGTAGTCGCCGCGTTGCATAATGAACGTTTCCCGACGCGTTTCCAACTCTTCCATCACTAACGTCGAATCAGCGCGAGCTGCGAAAGCCGTTTTCCAGCGTGTCGATTCGCTGGTTTAACTGTTTCTGTTCGTCTTCCGTGGCAGCGGTGTTCGTTTGTTCGGATGGAGCTGCTGGATTTGCTCCATTCGCCACATCCGTCAAGGCAGGCGTCGGCGAATTGGCATCGCGTTTGGCAATTCGCTCCTTTTGAGTTTTTAGTCGAACCAATTCATCTTGCAGCGAACGATATTTCTGTTGTTGTTCCCAGCTTTGCGGCAGATCGAGCTAGGTCCGTAAAATCCCACGTCACATCCGCCAGCCCTTTGACCTCTAGCGGCGGTGTTATTGAAATAGGGTTAACAGACCGTAATAATCTTCCTGCGTGAACGGATCATATTTCAGATCGTGACACTGAGCACACTCGAGCGTGGTGCCTAAGAAAACCGTGCAGCCGTCGTGTTCACTCGATCCACAACTTGGTTGATTCGATTCGCTTCGGGATCGACGCCTGCTTCCACGTTGCAGGTGGTCATGCGATGAAAACTCGGTGGCAATGCGTTGGTCCAATGTGGCGTTGGGCAGCAGATCGCTTCGGCCAACCGCGTTCGATGATAAATTGATCGTAAGGCATGCCATCGTTTGTGCCCTGATCACCCAATCTCGATACGCCCAGTTGTCTCGGATCTGATCGGCCCGAAATCCGTTGCTGTCGGCGTATCGAGCCAGATCTAGCCAGGGCACGGCCCAACGTTCGCCATATCGAGGTAGATCAACGAAGTCGCTGGACCAACTTGTCGAAGGCATCCGCCGCGGTATCTTGAACG
The DNA here is from genome assembly GCA_041399205.1 of Pirellulaceae bacterium. Taxonomy (GTDB): domain Bacteria; phylum Planctomycetota; class Planctomycetia; order Pirellulales; family Pirellulaceae; genus JAGQOZ01. Next base: position 84,196 of record JAWKTK010000020.1, read on the forward strand.
AACGCTTCGACATCAGCAATGCACATCAGGCGGCAAGCCGGTCAGCGCCCAAGGTCACTCGGCGAATCAACCGTCGACGATCGGCAGGGCAGTTGAGGTCGAGTCCTCGATCGGCCAGCTTTTGGCGTACAAACAGTCAATCGGATTTGCAGCGGCGAAAGGTCGTCTGGGCGGTGCGAAGTTATCGGTAGAGCAGGGCGGTGAATCGGTCGATAGGCCCAATGCATGGTGGCGGCCAAATCGGACTCTGGCCAATTGGCTCCACTGACAATCCAATTTTCCAGCGATTGGATTTCCGAATCAGATAGTGCTTGGGCGTCCGGTGGCATTCGTTCACCCGCATCATCATTTCGAATTCGCTGCAACAGCAAACTGTGTTCGGGCTGTCCGGCGGTGATGATCGGTTCGCCCGAATCCGCGGTTGCCGTTGCTGCTGCTCGCTGGTCTAAACGCAGGCCGCCTTCTTGGTTCTGAGGCCCATGGCAGCGATAGCAGTTGCGACGCAATATTGGTTGAATTTCTTGTTCGTACTGCAGCAGTTGCGGTTTCGCAGCGACTGCGGAGGGTTCGGCATGTCCGTTCGCATTGAAGAATAGAGCGAATAGGAACGGCAGAAAGCCAGTAAAAGGATCCAGCTGGCGCCGAGTCATCTTCAGCAGCGACCTGTTTCGGTACGGCGTTGAGCGCGATGGAGTAAAAGGATTCAGCTGGCGCCGAGTCATCTTCAGCCTCGCGGGAAATCGGTGGGAATACAGTTGAGGAAGGCATGGCTTGCTACTGTCTGCACAGCGGCCAGATGCAGTATGGTACCAGATGCCGGCGCCAAATGCCAATCGACTGCGGTCACAGAAGGATGGCACAACCCCCGTGAAAACGCGTTCAAACGCAAGCGAACAAACAGAGCTCCGAAATCCTTGACGGTTTGCGATTGGTGAACCAGAATGCGCCTTTTGGCGGATTGTTCTCGACTAATGCGGGAGAAATCAAATGCGATGGTCGATGGTCTTCACGCTGCTGTTTTGTGCGAATTCGTTTGTTACGCGAACGGATGCCCAGTTTTTGCCGGTGACCGAAACGGCGACCAGTCCGTTTGATGCGCGCGGAGTCGGCAGATTAGACGTGACGGTTTCGGGTTCGTCGCCGGACTGTATCGCACAAGATATCGATTACGAATTCGATGGTGATGATCTTCTAGTTCGTTTGTACCAGCCAGATCGAGACGCTTGCTTTCTGGACTTGCGGTATAAAACGCTGTCTATCGACGTGGAACTTTCCCGGCCGTTTTCGTCCGTAACTGGATTCGTGCTCACCACTGATACCGAAGGAAATGTCGTGTCCACGCGAGGACCGCAGCGGCTACTTTCGCCTCAAGTCATTCCGGGCGACGCCAATTTTGACGGCGTATTCAATTCAACGGATTTTGTTCAAGTGTTTCAAGCTGCTGAGTATCAAGACGACATCCTGGGCAATTCGACTTGGTTTTCGGGTGATTGGAATGGTGACACAAATTCGACACGGACGACCTAGTCTTGGCCTTTCAACATGCGTCGAATTTAACGCTGTCGCCGTTCCCGAACCACTTGCGGTCTGCTTCTGACGCTGGGCTCGATAGCATGGTATTGTCGGCGTCGTCGCGAACTGGGCTGCGGCTAGGCACTTGCTGCCTCGTCAACACAATAAGAATGGAGTCTCCCATGACAACGTTGCGAATTACGGTCTGGAATGAATTTCGGCACGAACAACAAAACCCAGACGTACGTCGCATCTATCCTGATGGAATTCACCAGGCCATTGCGGATGGTTTGACGCAGGAATTGGGTGATCGAATTTCTGTGCGCTGCGCCACGCTGGATCAGCCCGATCACGGCCTGACCGAAGATGTCTTGGCGCAAACAGACGTTCTGTTCTGGTGGGGACACATGGCGCATGGAGACGTACGAGACGACGTGGTGGATCGTATTCACGAACGCTGCCTGGCGGGCATGGGGCTGATTGCGTTGCATTCGGCGCACTACTCCAAAATCTTCACTCGGCTGATGGGCACAACGTGTTCGCTACGCTGGCGAGAAGCAGGTGAACGAGAACGCATTTGGATTGTGGATCCCAGCCACCCGATCGTGAACGGTCTCGATTGTGAATGGATCGATCTGCCTCACGCCGAAATGTACGGCGAATTCTTCGATATACCGCAGCCAGAAAGTTTGGTCCTGTTAAGCTGGTTCCAAGGAGGAGAAGTCTTCCGCAGCGGTTGCACGTTCAAGCGAGGCAAGGGAAAAATCTTCTATTTTCGTCCCGGCCACGAAACATATCCCATTTATTACGATGCGAAAATCCGCAAGATCTTGGCGAATTCGGCAGTCTGGGCAGCGCCAACTGGGGCCGTTTACCACGCAAATTCTCGCCATATCCCCGAATTTGACACATAGACGCGAATTAATCGCTCACGGCAATTTCGCGTGAAAAAACTTTGAACACGCTCTGGATTGTATTCGCGTATCCCGTCTGGTTCGTTCCGCGTTACTAATTTGGACGTCGTTTGCTATAATTTGGCGATCCCACCTTTGACATGTCTCAGCAACCTTGCGGATTGCTCGGGGCATTCCTTCCCGCCTTACCTGCCAGAAATTATGAATCATCTGCAGAGAAACCGACTGATTGTGTTCGTCAGTGCTGTCTTGTTGTTTTGTGCTACGGCGAGAGCTCAAGAGCCAACGTCTGAACAGCCAGACACGGCGGCTTTATTTTCGAAACAAATCGAACCTTTCCTGACCCTCTATTGCAACGATTGCCACAGCGGTGATGAACCAGAAGGCAATTTGAGTCTGGATGATTTTGCTCGTTTGCAAACAGTGAACGAAAATCGCGAAGTCTGGCTCGACGTGGTCGCTCGATTGGCCGATCGCGAAATGCCACCGGAATTGGCCTTACAACCCGATGACAAGGAGTTGGCAGACGTGTTGACCTGGCTGGAAGCCGAATTAGGGAAGTACGATTGTCATTTGGATGCCAAGCCTGGCAAGGTAACCATCCATCGGTTGAATCGGACGGAGTACAACAACACGATTCGCGATTTAGTCGGGGTTGATTTTCAACCGGCAGAATCGTTTCCGATCGATGAAGTGGGCGAAGGTTTTGACAACTTGGCGTCCGTCCTTTCGCTGCCACCGCTGCTGATGGAAAAGTATTTGGAAGCGGCGGAACAGATCACAGCCAAAGCGTTTGCTGACAAGAATATTCAACAGCTGTTGGTCTTTCAACGTCCCAGTGACGAAGTTTCTGCCCAACAAGCGGCAGAACAAGTGATTGCTGAATTTGCCAAGCGAGCTTTTCGTCGGCCCTTACGCGAAGGCGAATTAGATCGCCTTGTGACACTGTATCAGTTGGCTCGCGAACAGGAACAAGATTTTGATTCGGCCATCGAATTCTGCTTTCAAGCCGTCTTGACGTCGCCGCATTTTCTGTTTCGCATCGAATTGGACGACGTAGATTCGCCCGACACCAAGCGTCCGCTAAACGGTTTTGAAGTCGCTTCTCGCTTGTCCTATTTCCTGTGGTGCAGCATGCCGGATGACGCCTTGTTCGCCGCCGCGGAAGATGGACAGCTTGAGTCGAAGCCCGGCATCTTAGACCAAGTGCAACGTATGTTGAATGATCCCAAGTCGGATCAGTTTGTCACTAACTTTGCCGGCCAATGGTTGCAGTTGCGGCAATTGGCCAAATTGGTTCCCGATCCGGAATTATTCCCGCAGTTTGACGCTGAGTTGCGTGCTTCCATGCAGCGAGAAACCGAGCTATTTTTCGACGCTGTGTTACGCGAAAACCGCAGCGTGTTGGATTTTCTGGATAGCGACTTTACGTTCGTCAATCGTCGTCTGGCTGGACTGTACGGGATTGATGGAATTGATTCGGACGAATTTCAACGAGTGACCTTGCAGGATGATCGTCGCGGCGGAGTGTTGACACAGGCCAGTATCTTGACGCTGACTTCCAATCCCACCAGAACATCACCCGTAAAACGAGGCAAATGGATTCTGGATAATCTATTGGGCGAACCACCTCCGCCACCTCCTGCCGGCGTGCAAGAACTGCAGGAAGGTAGCGAAGCGGAACTGTTGGGTTCGTTACGCGAACGCATGCAGCAGCATCGTGCCGATCCTGAATGCGCTCAGTGCCATCGGAAAATGGATGCCTTGGGATTTGGATTTGAAAATTTCAATGTGATTGGCCAGTGGCGAGACAAAGACGGTAACTTCGACATCGATCCGTCGGGCGAATTACCGGGCAATCAGAGCTTTGACAGTCCCGCAGAATTGCGTCGCGTATTACGAACCATTAAACAGAAGCAATTCGTCCGCTGTTTGACAGAGAAACTATTAACGTATGGGTTGGGACGAGCGTTAGAATCATACGATCAGTGCGCTGTACAAGACGTCATGAAGGAAACGGAAGCCGATGGTTATCGTTTCTATGATTTGGTTGCGGCAGTGGTGACTAGCGAACCGTTTCTTTATCGCGGTGAAAAAGGAGAATAGGCATGAATCGATCTTGGCAAGTTTCTAGACGAACGGTCCTTCGGGGCTTAGGTGCATCCATTTCATTGCCTATGCTCAACGCCATGGCTCCAATTTCCCCAGCCGCTACGGCGGGAAAGACTTTAGCCACCAGCGCCGCTGGTTTGCCGATTCGTACCGCTTATGTGTTTGTACCGAATGGCGTGAACCTAGCCAAATGGACGCCACTTCAAGACGGCTATAACTATGACTTGCCAGAGATCTTGCGACCACTAAGCAGCCTGAAAGACAAAGTGAATGTGCTGACCGGTTTAACGCACGACAAGGGCCGAGCGAACGGAGATGGAGCCGGCGATCATGCTCGCAGCGCATCCGTTTTCTTAACTGCCGCGCAACCCAGAAAAACGTCTGGCGGGAATATCCGTTCGGGCGTTTCGGTGGATCAAGTGGCTGCCAAACACATTGGGCATTTGACCAAATTCGCATCGCTGGAGCTGGGCTGTGATGGCGGCCGAAACTCCGGTAACTGCGATTCGGGTTACAGTTGTGCTTATTCGAACAACATCTCCTGGGCTGGTCCTGCCACGCCAATGTCCAAAGAAACGAATCCTCGTCTGGTCTTCGAACGACTCTTCGGCGGCGACTTACCGGCAAGGACAAACACGGCCGATCAACGCACTGTGTTGCGTAAGAGCTTATTGGACTTCGTTGCGGACGTGCCAAGCGACTGCAAAATCGTTTGAGGCGAAACGATCAAGACAAACTGGCCGAATACCTGTCGGCGGTTCGCAGCATTGAACGTCGGATCAATTGGCTGAAATGGAGGACGACAATCGGCAGCTGGTAAACGGTTATTCCAAGCCAGAAGGAATTCCCAAAGAATACATGGAACACGTACGGTTGATGGTGGACATGATGGTGTTGGCTTTCCAAACCGATATGACTCGTACCGCCACTTGCATGTTTGCCAACGCCGGCAGCAATCGCAGCTACCGAAATATCGATGTTCCGGACGGCCACCATGATCTTTCGCATCATGGCGGCAACGACGTCAAGTTGGAAAAAATTGCCAAGATCAATCATTTCCACGTGCAGCAATTGGCGTACTTCTTGAAGCGATTAGATTCCATCCCGGAAGGAGACGGCACGCTGTTGGATCAATGTATGATCATGTACGGCAGCGGTTTGAGTGACGGAAATCGTCACAACAATGAAAACTTGCCGGTGCTATTGGCTGGTGGTGGTGGCGGATCCATTGAAACGGGACGTCATATTCGCTACCGCACAGAAACGCCGCTGGCCAATCTGTTCTTGTCCATGTTGGATCGCAGCGGCGTCCAGGTTCCTCGAATTGGCGACAGCACTGGCCTACTCCCGTACCTCAGCTAAATTCCCTCCTATTTCAAACGCACCAGCCATCCGTATACATCGTTCGCGGATGGCTGGTTGTTCTTTCCAAGTCAGGATCGCTACCGTGATCACACTTCGACAAAGCTGGATCGTCTCGTTAGTTTTGTTGTTCGGCTTCGTTTCTCTCGGTTCGGCACAGAATGAAACGAACGAAGAATTTCGCCCCATCGAAACGTTGATCGAATCACTCGACAGCCGTGAAGAAGAAACGCGACGAGACGCTGCCTACGAGCTTTGGCAAATGGGACCTCCTGCAGCGAATTCCGCCATTCCCGCCTTGATTAAAGCACTCAGCGATCGAGACGACCAAGTGAGTTCATTGGCAACGGAAGCGATTGCCGTGATTGGTCCGCCTGCTGCGGACGCAGTAGACGTGCTGGTGGATCGACTGCGACAACGAGATGACCAAGTGCGGTATCGCAGCGCATTTGCGCTTGGTAGCATCGGTCCGGCGGCAGTTTCCGGAATTCAATTTGCACTCAAGTCCGAGGACCAGCGGCAGCAAGAAGGTGCAGCCACGGCGGTGCGATGGCTAGGCGCTGCCGCAGAACCAATCTTGGCAGACTTAGCGTTTGTGTTAGGCAGTGACCAAGACGCGGCGGAGGCGGCGGTTGAATCACTTTCACGTTTAGGATCGCTTGCGGTGCCGACATTGCTACAGCGCACTTCGGACGAAGCAGCCACCGTTCGCGCCAACGCAGCCGATGCGCTACGGCGAATGGACCAGCGGACCGTTCCCGATACGCTACGCCAAAACGCAGCAGATCGACTGCAAGAACTTGTCCAAGATACGGACCCTATCGTGCGAAGATGGGCCGTTGCCGGCTATGGAAAATATGCTGCCGATCCGGCTTCGGTGGCCAACGTTTGTGCCAGTTTGCTGCAAGATGCCGATACGGATGTGAAACGAGCTGCCGTGATGGTGCTGGCAGACGCGAAGGCAGAACCAGAAGAAACGGCCAAGTGTTTTGCTCAACTGCTGGACGGTTCGCAGGCGGATCGAGAAATCGGACTGACCGGCTTGCGACGCATGGGACCTGCTGCGTCTTCGGTAATTGACAGTCTGTTGTCACAGCTACAAAAGCAACCTGCGGATGCCGATGCGATTGCGTCCACACTGGCGGCCATGGGAGATACGGCGGTGGCTCAAGTTCTACAAGCGACGGCCGAAGGACAGCTGACAGGCAATTCGATGCAATTGGTTTTTAATCATTTGGGCGAAGCCGTCGAGCCTCAGCTGCAGGAAGTCTTGCAATCCGATGACGAATCAAACGCCGTGGTGGTGGCATTGAATGCGGCCAGCGCCATTGGCGGATTGCAGCCAGAAACGGTCGACGCCGTCGTCCGCCGCCTTTCGTCTGCCAATCCGGCCATTCAAGGCGCTGCGGCGGATGCGGTTCGCAAGCTCGGCGTGAACGCGGAAACAGTTGCCGGTCAGCTGAAGTCCATGCTGTCGTCGGACGATGAAAAAGTTCAAGCTGCCGCGTTAGCCGCCTTGATGGCTCGGCCCAATTCGCTAAACGAAATGACCGATGTGATCCAGCAAGCGTTAACCAACACATCGGCCCCTATCATTCAGCGTCGAACACTGCAAGCATTGTCAGCCAAAGATGCGATTCCGGCTTCCTACGCTACACCGATACTGACATTATTGAAGGCAAAGGACGAACTGACGGCTACGTCGGCGGCGTTGTGCTTGTCCAAGCTGGACGAATTCAGTGATGCTGCCGCTGCTGCCATAGTGGCCCAATTGGAAGCCGAACGTTCGCCCGAATTTCAGCTGGCGGCCGTGCGAGCCTTAGCGGCTGGAAAATCTCATTCGGCCGCAGCCGTGTCGGCCTTGGGAACGCTGGCCGATTCCGCAGACCTGGAACTACATTTAGCTTGCCTCAAAACATTCGCCGAAATTGGTTCGGACGCAAAATCAGTTATGCCCGATCTGTTTAGTCGGCTGGAGCATAACGAACCCGACGTGCGTTCGGCAACGCTAGAAGCCATTTTTCGCATTTCCGATTCTCAGGAACAACAAATCCAGACCATGGCCGGTGGTTTGTCCGACGAAAACTGGGCAGTGCGTAAGAAAGCGTCTGAATTATTGGGCGAACTTGGTTCGGAAGCGGCACCGGCCGTTCCGGCCATTTTGGAGCGACTGGTCATTCGCGAAGATTCCGTATTTGCCGGATCGGCATTGCGCGCGATCGACAAGGCAACTCCGGAAGCCATTCCAAAGTTGCTGGACATCCTGAAGACTGAAGATGATCGGCGAGCTCGTTATTACGCGCTGCACTTGCTTCGCAAAATCGGGCCGGAGGCCAAATCCGCGTTGCCGATGTTGCGAGAAATTGAATCGCAACCCGATTTAGACAGCCGCGCGAAAGACTTGGTCACGTCGGCCATCGAAAATTGAAGAAGCAATAGAAATTCTTCGAAGCCACCATGCGTCGCTTCGAATTTGCTTCAAGGTCTTATTCAAATCCTTCTTTTCGCACCGACGAGCTGGACGACAGATTAAACCCTGCCCAAACCAGCGACCGCCCATGACGGTAATCGAGCTGATTGGTTGCGTTGCCGTAACCGTAATGGTGTCGCCGGCTTCCGCGTCATCAATTTCTAAGGTCAATAGTCACGGCCACATTGGACAGGTTGCTGGCCTCTGAGGTGGCGATCCACGATAAGCTGTGACGGATGCTTCGGTGGCGGATGGCAATGAAGCTGCGCGCTTCGTGAGCAGCAGATGTGATCATATGCTGAACCATCAATGTACGTGGTGCCGATCATCCCCACCAGCATCAAACAGGAACGGAGCTACGATGGCAAATTCCGTTAATGCACCTTTTCTGCTTGGTTGTCTTCGTTTTGTGCGAATCATATTCATCTGCCTTTTGTCGGTTAGCGAATCAAAACCGCTCGCGAATAAACATATTCCGTTGCCGCCCGTTCCGTCTGCAGATATGCCCATGGCTGCGGCGCTGATTTGCACCATCGGGTACTTACTCTTTTTAGAACCAGTCAACTTCACACTTGTAATGCCCGACTCCACTTCAACCAGACGATGGTATAGTCGGCATTGTTTCCGGGCCCTTGCACTTGGCTAAAGATGGGAATGATCCTGGTTTCACCCACGATCGAGGCCAATTCGTCTTTAACGCCCGCGCTGATCCCCGTATCGCCGTTGAGTACTAGTTCTCCATTCGCATCAAACTCCAATGTGCCGCCCATGGCATTCATATCGACTGAAATACCCGTGATTGCAAACAACTGTCGTCGTTAACTGTGTTGCTGCCGCCAATGTCCACCGTTCCGCAGTTTCCGGGTGAACCGGTTCCTTGCGGATAAAGATTGACCTCCAGAGTGCCATCACTACCTACGCTGCTGATCGACTTGTTGTCGGGATTCAATGCCAATTATCGCTGCCGCTGCCCATAAAAGCTGAACCAGAATATTCGTCCAGTGCGAAGGCGAATATTCAGATTGCTGCCATCTTCCGGGATCTTGAAGCCGCGAATATCGCACCATGGCAGCCAAATCGCTGCAACGGTCATCGCTTTGCCGTCCGTGCCCCAGACTTCCGAAAGACTCGGATCTTGGATTTCAAATCACCGTCACGGCGAATTCGAGCTCGCACCGCATTGAATTTCGACGGATTGGAAGTGTCAAACGAAACCGGTGTCAAACTGAAGTTATTGACGGTTCCAAATTCAACGTCTGTCTGGCCCAACGTCGTTGCTGCCTTGCAGATTTCGTTCACGGTGGCGTAATTCTGTGCCTCTTGTCGCGATGCCAGCATGGCTTGACTGGTAATTCCCGCCTGAGCACTACTGTCCCCTAGTTCCCAACAGGCAGCCAGTGCCGCCGCATCCGCGCTGCGCTGCAGTTCCACCTTGGCGTTGTGCAAGTAGCCAGGGTCGACCACTAATGCGGTAAACGACACAATCACAGATAAGTAAACAGGCCACTACCACAGGACATTTCCCCGACGGCGATTTGTTTCTTGTGGTGAAACATGATTCCGACCTTTCAATGAATTAACTTTCGACAATTCAGTGCAAACAGTTCGACACGCAACTATTCAAATTATCGCTTGTCGTGCCTGTGTCAGAATTGGATTCACCGTCCTCTCCATCCGTCCAAGGATCGAGGTCCGAATCAATATCAATCGGAGCGTTCAGAACATAGACTTGTCCGTTATTCAGCGTCCATCGAATCTGTTGCAGCGTCAGCGGCTTCTCGGTTTCCGGAAAAACCAATGCCTGATTCAGTGATGGACGTACGAGGATCATAGTCGTTCAGACTGTTGTACCCTTGAGCAATCTGGATCTTCAAATATCCTTGACCGCCAAAACTGCTCCAGGTTTCGGAACTCCCGTCGCGTATTTCAAAGGTCAACTGCCCACTCTCCACACTCATGACTTGTTTCCAAGAAACCGTCTCTCCCACATGTAGCCATTTCGTCCGCGGCGGTCATCTTTTTCTGAATCTTCTCATTCCATACCAACGTTGCACCTGCAAACCGCCTGGTTCAAAACTTAGTTCGGGACGCATGTTCACCGTAAAATGAAATAGTCATTCCAACGATCCGCCAGTTGGCGACATGGCCATGGTGATTTGCGGTGCATTGGCTTCCGGGTTAGGTGCCCACTTCAAGACTCAAGTTTCTTCGACTTTGACAACGCAGTTGTAGTGGTGATCATCAAAGAAGTCATCCCAAACGCCGTTGCGACACTCGACAACGCTACGAAAATAAGTGCAATTCTTGCCATTGGATTATTAGCTCCCAGATGCATACCACTGAGCCGTAAACAACCTCTAACGTAAAACGTACGCTGCAAACCGAACGGACGTTGACACGACTGAAAAACCTTGATTTGCGTTTAGGAACGTTCTTCTCCGACATAAAATCGCTTGCAACGATCGCGATACCCGTCTTGAACCACTCTTGAACACCTCTTGAAGGTGATGCGCAAAAGAAAGCACTCGATTTTCGAGTGCGGAAGAGAAAAAGACGACAGGTAAATTTTTCAGCGTCCGATGCGATTCGCCAGATCCTTGGCGTCGTAGATGTTGGTCAATGCTTCGACAAGTGCGGCCGCATACGCAGACCGCTCGACCTTGTTCGTCATACGAATAGAAAAAGTCGAACGTCAGCCCGTGAGCATCTTGCCATCAAAAATCACGCCCACCAATTCTCGCGGCGATTGACCACCGGACTTCCCGAATTTCCGCCAATAATATCGGCCGTACAAACAAAGTTCAGCGGCGTGGCAAGTTGAATTTTTGTCTTTGTGCGTATGCCATGATTCCGGCAGTTATACAATCGCCTTCTGCGTCGTGTGCAGCTTCATGCTCGAAGGCACCGCCCATACTTGTCTGAAATGGAATCTCGACGCCATCTTCTTGATAACCTCGCACAGCACCAAAAGCCAAACGCAAGGTGAAGGTTGCATCCGGATAATTCGTATCTCCTTGAATGGCGACACCTGCTTCCGTAATCCCGCCATACGCTTGGCGTTCCCGTTCGAAAGCTCTTCGCCCGGTTTCTCTTAATCGCCGATATTCTTCGTTTAGACTCAGCGCCAATTGAACCATGGGATCGTTGCTGTTGGCCAATTCGCCCGCGTCTTGCCCGGCAATTTCTTGGCGAACCGGAATGTCCGCCAAACGAGTGCCGTTGATCAAGTCAGCTGCTCGATCACGAGGACTCTTGCCATCTAGAACGCTTTTGTGCGAATTCACTATCAGCGCCGCGTTCTTCCAAGAGCTGAGCGATCGCGTCGGCCAGCTTCACGGTTTCCAAATCGGGATAGATGGGTGCCGAAGAATAGAGGTCTTGTTCGAGCGATTCACGAGCCGAATCGCGGAATTCGCGCAGCCGTTCATCGCTGGGCTTCTGGTCTTCTTGCAGCATCAAGACTAATGTTTCGGCAATTTCGTACAGTCGTGAAGATCGAGCAAAGCTGGCGTTTTGTTTCGGCAGTTCCGTATTGCGTTGTTGGATGTCGGCAACTTCGTCCCAGGCTTGCCGTAAGCGTTGCTGCGTTGGGCAAAGTGGCCACCTGATCCAATAAGTCTTGCTCTTGTTGTTGTTTGGCGTTCAGAAACGCGGGGTTCTGCAAACCCTGCAACATACCGGTGTACGCTTTCCTGGCGTTCTGGATACACCAAACAATTCATCTCTTGCTCGCCGCTTTTGCTCAGGACCTTCAAAACCATATTGCTGCAACAAAATTTCGCGTCGGCGCAGTGAATCCAAGACGTGCGGCAACCGAGTGTCTCGCAAGTATTTCAGAGCGGACACGGTAAAGATGTAACGAGTGCGTCCGAGTTTGCCGGAAACAAAGACAAGATCTCCATCGGCGACGCCTTCATTGGCGTAACGCAGGAAGTGAAAGTCGATCTTAGCTGGCTTGCCGTCTTCGTAAGCTCGAAACAGCATACATCCAAACAATACCGCGGATATTCAAGTTGTCTGCATCGCCACCAAGAACGCCGCTTTGGTTTCTGGCCTTCAGCCAAACTGCCCGTCGGTGTATTTTTGTAGCGATACAAATGATATTTGGCGCGCCGAACAGCGTGATCACATCCGAACGCAATCCCGTTTGTTCCAGCGATTCGGCTTCAATCTGAAGACCATCGCGGCGGCGTCTCGCTTTCGCGGCGTCCGCAGTGGATAAATTTGAATCGACCGCTTGGTTAACGCGATCGTGACGTCCTGAATAGACACCAGCTGGTTCAGTCCAAATCCGGGTGTCTTGAGTTCGTCTTGCCATGTTTGGCCAAAAAGCCGTTGACCATGTAATTGGCGTCGGGTGTCGAAAGCTTTTGCAGCGTGTCCGAAGCAACGTGATGATTTGTCAGCACCAAGCCATCGCTGGAAACAAACGACGCGGAACCGCCCGAATTAAATCGGACCGACGAGAGCATTAAGTGTTGAATCCAGTCTTCATTCGCTTGAAATTGATAGCGTTGAAGCTGGTCGACCGGAGAAGTTGATTAAATAGCCACATCCTTCATCGGCGCGAAGAGATGCGAAGCCAGACAATAGGAAGCACAAGCCGATGACACAACGCCGAACCATAAATCTGCACTTTCTGCGAATAGGGGAAATGGTGACCAAGGTCCAGCGAAGTGGTTTCGCTAACCGGCGGCCGATTCCGTCAAACGTTTAATCTGTTCCTGATCTTGGGCCGAAGGGAGGCCCCAGCCGTCTTCATAGCCAAAGCATGTTGCAGCACTTTTCGCTCCAAACGATTCGTCCAAGATATCAAAGTCTTTAGCCGTTACCAGCGCCGGATGTTCCACTCCGCACGCATGAGAAAGTTGAGTCAACTCCTTACGAAGTGTACTCACGTAGTTGGCAAGCCTTTCCGCCTTCAAATCCGGATGAAGTCCTTTGGTCAGCCATTTGTTCTGCGTGGCAACGCCGGCAGGGCAATGACCAGTGTGACAGCGTTGAGCTTGAATGCAGCCAATGGCCAGCATACCTTCTCGGCCTACGTTAATCGTATCGCAACCCAGCGCCATGGCAAACAATCCGCTCTCCGGAAAACCTAGCTTGCCGGATCCGATAAAGACGATTCGTTCATGGAGTCCTTGTCGCACAAACTCCGGATAGACTCGAGCAAACGCCAACTTAAATGGTAACGCCACGTGGTCTGAAAATGCCAGCGGAGCTGCAGCGGTGCCTCCTTCGCCACCGTCAATGGTAATAAAATCGACACTTCGTCCGCTCGACGCGATTTGCCCAGCCAAGTCTTGCCAGAATCTGGATTCGCCCACGGCTGACTTAATACCGATCGGCAAGCCAGAAAGATCGGCCAGTCGTTCCACAAAGTCCAGCAACTGATCGACGTTACTGAATTCCGCGTGCGAACTGGGACTGGCGCAGTCTTTTCCCACCGGGATGCCTCGGATTCTGGCAATCTGTGGCGTGACCTTGGCCGCAGGTAGCAGGCCACCCAAACCCGGTTTGGCTCCTTGAGAAAGTTTGACTTCGACGGCGCGAATGGAATTCGCTTGGACCACGTCGACGAATTTCTTTTCGTCAAATCGCCCCTGTTCGTTGCGGCAACCGAAGTATCCCGTTCCCAGCTGCCAAAATCAAATCACCGCCGTGTTGATGGTATTCGGAAACGCCTCCTTCGCCCGTGTTGTGCAAACAGTTGGCAGCATGGCAGCCTCGGTTAATCGCTTCGACCGCCGCGCCGCTGAGCGAACCAAAGCTCATGGCTGATAGATTCACAATGGACGATGGCCGAAACGCATGCTTACGTTGGCGGTGTTGTCCCATCACCTTGGCGCAAGGCAACGGATGCTGACCGTTCGAAGTTACTTTGCTTAAAGGAAACGCGGCGTGCTTCAGAATCAAATAATTGGGCGACATTTCCAAGTCGTTGTCGGTCCCAAAGCCAAAGTAATTATTCTCTTTCTTGGATGACGCATAAACCCAGCGCCGCTGGTCTCGGCTGAACGGACGCTCTTCATCGTTGTTGGTGACAATGTATTGTCGCAGCTCGGGCCCGATGGCTTCCAGCCAATAGCGAAAATGTCCAATGATGGGAAAGTTATGAATGATGGCATGTTTTTTTTGCAAAATGTCAATCACCGCCCAACCGACTAAGACGGCGACAGTGCAAATCAACACGGTTTGCCAATTCAGCATCTTCGTTCACCTCCAGTTTCAGAAACCGAACAATGTAACGTAATTCAAACGGTTCGACTATTCGGACCATCGAGTCAGCCTGCACGAACGCATGGGATTCGGTATAATCCGGCGTTGGACTGGTTCAAACGATGTCGGTGCTTCGCTCCAGTCCGCCTTCCCACCTCACTGCTGCTTGCCAGCTCCTGCCGCTTTTTCGAAATACCTTCCTATGCTTGATCCTGGTTCTGCTTGCCGATGCATCATCGGTTTGTTGGTTGTTTTGACCCGTTGCTCAGTCGCTTACTGCGAAGCGTACGATCCCGATCGCTTTGAAGTCACCGTGCTCCAGACCGGCCTTGTGCGGCCCATGGAATTGGACGTCGCCGATGACGGAACCGTCTTTTGGATCGAACTCGATGGCCGACTCCGTTGTTTACCACTCAATGCCACGGAACCAAAACGTTGGCCGAATTGAACGTCACTACCGAACAAAAATGGCTTAATTGGTTTGGCCTTAGATCCCCACTTTGCACTTAAAACGGTTTTGTGTTCCTGCAATATTCTCCGCCTGACTTTTCCGGACAACACATCAGTCGCTTTCACCTGAACGGCAACCGATTGGATCTTGATTCGGAAAAGCTGCTGCTCAAGTATGAAGAACAACGCCGCGAATGCTGTCATCACGCTGGATCGCTGGAATTCGGTCCCAATGGACTATTGTTCGTCAGCACTGGCGACAACACGCATCCCGGAGGCGATTCGCAAGGATACGCGCCGATTGACGAACGCCCTGACCAAGAACCGTACGATGCGCAAAAGTCGGCATCCAATTCGCAAAGCTACAACGGAAAAGTATTGCGAATCAAACCGCTGCCGGATGGTTCGTATCAAATCCCCGCCGGCAATCTGTTTTCGAATCCAGACCAAGGCCGACCGGAAATCTACGTCATGGGATGTCGCAACCCTTGGCGCATCAGCGTGGATGCCGTTACGGGGCATCTGTACTGGGGTGACGTGGGGCCCGACGCGGGCGGCGATGGACCACGAGGCTCGCGCGGATACGACGAAATCAATCAAGCTCGGCAAGCCGGCAATTTTGGCTGGCCCTACTTCATTGGCAACAATCGACCGTATCATGATGTCGACTTTGCCACGGGCGATATTGGTCCCGAGTTTGATCCTGCGAAGCCAGAAAATCATTCACCCAACAACACGGGAATTTCGCTGTTGCCTCCCGCTGTGCCGGCGTTCATCTATTATCCCTACGCGGATTCGCCTGAATTTCCCGAGCCTGGGTAGCGGAGGTCGTACGGCGTGCGCGGGGCCAGTCTATTATTTTGACCAAGCGAACACATCCGCCACACGTTTCCGTCGCACTTCCATCGAACTTTGTTCATTTACGAATGGACTCGGCACTGGATCCAAGCGGTCCATCTGGACGAACAATATCAGGTCGATTCGATCGAGCGTTTCTTGCCGAATCACGCGTTCGCTCGTCCCATCGACATGGTCTTTGGTCGCAACGGATCGTTGTATGTGCTGGAGTACGGCGATACTTGGGGCGTCAACCAGAACGCACGCTTGGTGCGAATCGACTACATTCGCGGTAATCGTTCGCCGGTGGCCCAAGCGTCCGCCACAAACAACATTGGTCGCCATCCGTTGACGGTGGCGTTCTCCAGTGCAGGATCATTCGATCCAGACCGAGACGACGTACTGGAATACCGCTGGACGTCTTTCCGGTCCACAGACTCGTCCGATCAATCGAACGGAACGGATAAGTCGTCCGTGAATTCGTACGCACGCCAAGTCATTTCTGATCAAGCAAACCCGACGGTAACCTTTGATCAGCCGGGCGTGTACAACGTGGAATTGACCGTGACCGATTCGCACGGAGCGTCACGATCGTCAACCGTTCCAGTGTTGGTTGGAAATTCGCCGCCAAAGTTGACATTTGCCTACCCGCAAGACGGCGATTTCTTTCCGCCAACCGGATCGATTGACTATCAATTGCAGGTTACGGACCAAGAAGATGGTTCCAATGACGAAGCTGCCGTCCAGCAATTCGATTTGGAATTCATCGCCTCGGAAGCCGTTAACCGCACGACAACCAATATCCGTTTACTGAGCGGCCCGATACAAGCGGACGACGCCGACCAGAGGTCACCTGGATTGCAATTGATGAAAGCCAGCGATTGCTTTAACTGCCACGCCGTCCAGCAGAAACGAGTAGGTCCGCCGTTGCTGGAGGTGGCCAACAAGTATCGCCATCAACCAGACGCGTTGGCAAGATCGGTGGAACAGTTCGTTTGGGGTCGACCGGTGTTTGGGGCAAAGTGCCGATGATACCTCACGCTCAACATACCGACGACGAAATCCAAGAAATGGTGCGTTGGGTCTATTCATTGGAGCCCGATTCGGCGGTGATTGTGTCACCCGGATTTGTCAATTCAGTAGATATTGGCACACCGAAAAAAACGATCAGCCACATTCAATTGGTGGCGAACTATCAAGACGGCGGTTCGCGCTGGGCACCACCGATCGATGTCAGCCAAAGCGTAACGCTGCGAAACCCAAGCTGGAAGCCGAATTTGCCGATGAAATACCTGGGCCGATGTTGTTAGACAGCCAAGCGGCCAGTAACGCAGAATTCGCGGGTGCCATCAATCACGGACATTACCTGCGATTTGCTGCGTTAAACTTTGCGGCCATTGAAAGCATGGAACTGCACGTCGCATCAGCCGGCGCAGGTGGTTCTATCCAACTGCGGATTGATGCCGTGGACGAGCCAGTCGTTGGTTCGACGAAATCAACGTGAATGGCCATTGGGAAGAATTTTATTCGCTGAAAGTGCCCATCTCGCCGACAATCGGAACGCACGACGTTTTGTCGTGTTCGCGCATCCACGCGGAGCTGATGAATCTGGATCGAATCGACTGTAAACTGAAAGAAGTTGACCACCCACAACACGGTGAATAACGTACGTGCCATGCAGGCGTTGTTTCGGCTGCTGAAAATTGACCTAAACCTCAAGGAGCTATTGATGAATCATCTGAATCGACGTCACTTTGTCAAAACAGGTCTGGCGGCTGGTGTCTTGTCTGCCATGCCGCTACGCACTTCGTTTGCTAATCGAGCGAATGAAGAAATCGGACTCGGCACACATCAGTTGCGGCGGTCGGGGGTCGCGGTTGATGAATGCGTTTCGAAAGACGAAGGCGTCAACATTACCGCGGCTGTGCGATCCGGATGAAAACCGAGTTGGCGCGGCGAAAGAACTGTTTCCGCAGGCCCAACGGCTATGCCGATCTGCGAGAACTACTGAAAGATGACGCGGTGGATGCCGTGGTCGTGGCCACTTGTAATCATTGGCATTGCTTGGCTGCCATCTGGGCCATGGAAGCCGGCAAGGACGTCTACGTGGAAAAGCCTCTTTCGCACACTCAGTGGGAAGGTCGACAAACCGTGGCGGCGGCGCGAAAGTACGATCGCATCTGCCAAATTGGTACGCAACAGCGTTCGGACCCCATGCAAGCACAGATCAAGGCGTTCTTGCACGGCGAAAAGGCTTTGGGCGAAATCAAGTCGGCTCGAGTCAACCGTTATGGCGTCCGAGCAACCATTGGAAAACGCGACACGCCTTTGGAAATTGAAAAGAATGTCAACTACGACCTGTGGCTCGGGCCAGCTCAGGACGAACCTCTGTTCCGAGACAAATTGCATTACGATTGGCATTGGGACTGGAACACTGGTTCCGGCGAAATGGGCAACTGGGGCGTCCATGTCTTGGATGACCTGCGCAATAATGTTTTCCAAGACAAGGTGACGCTTCCTTCGCGCATTTGCGGCGGCGGTGGTCGAGTGGCTTGGAATGACGCTGGTGAAACACCCAACGTGCATTTCGTCTACTTTGACACTGGTTCCATCCCCACGGTGATTGGCCTGAGCAATCTGACTGCCGGACCGGGCCAACGAGGTGGCGCGCCGCATCCTGGCCCTGGCAGTGGTTACATTGCTTACTGTGAAGGTGGTCGACTGGAGGGTCAACGAGGTCGCGCGGTGGCGTTTGATGCCGACGGCAAGAAGGTCAAAGAATTTTCCGGTACCAGCGGCATGGGTATCCATCAACAGAACTTCATTGATGCCGTGCGAAGCCGAGACCGTAGTTCACTGAATGCCGAAGTGGCAGTGGGGCACGATTCGACCGGTTGGTGCAATTTGGCCAACATCGCGTTTCAAGCCGGTACCGCTTTCGTCGCGAGGAACGCCAAAAAGCCGTCGCCGATTCTCAAGGCATCTGGTCGATGCTTTCGAAACGGAAGCCCATCTGGCGGCCCATTCCGTCAGTTTGGAAGGTTCGGAAATTGTGCTCAGCCCCATGCTGCAAGTCGACGCCGCCAACGAAACGTTTGTGGGTCCCCTGCCGATGCCGCCAACCAATTGCTCAAGCGACAATACCGCAGCGGCTATGAAGTCCCCGAACTAATCTAACGCGAATCGCACCATCCGTGTCTTGTTCGCATACATTCCAACCACAAGCTCGTTCATTTCGTCCGAACCAGCTTGTGGTTTCTTTGACCATCACAGGCAGATTCCTAGATGGACAGCGCCCTTGATTGGTTCGTATTTTCGCCTTCAGGTGGAAGAGGTCTCTCAGTGCCAATTTCCGCCTGAAGCCAGGACTATGAACGACTTGCGGCAGCGAAAACAATGTGGCGCTGTCCAACTAGCTTCGCGTCGCGGTAACATGCTGCCACCAGCCACCGCGATATCAGAAGGGGCCTGCGTTTCATACCCATTTGCGTCGGCCGCCACCGGCGTAGCCGCTTGGAACGAACCAGATTCGACACTCGGCGTTCCCGTTAGGCAAACCGCAAAACAAACCCAACGTAACGAATACCAACAACCACAGAAGGTTCCGTGAGTCCACAGTTTCTCAGCGTGTCGTACTTTTATTGGTAATCGTGTTCGCCCAATCGTACCCTGATGTTGCTGGCGGCAGCGGTCGGCTTTCGGCTTCATACAGCTTGACCGTTTCTTCGACGATCTGGCAGAGCTCGGCGAAGACAGACTTTTCATCGTGCCCATGGCAGCCACCGTATAAGAGGCCAGGACAACTGCCGACAAAGCACTGATCGGCGTCAGACCATTCGACTATTTTTACGTATCTAGCGGCTGTATTCATGACTTGGACTCCTCGATTGCCTTGCTTACGGCTGTTCCTGGTACTTCTTCGCGTCGTCACCAGCTTCTCCCGAAATGGTAGCCGGTTTCGCAACTTTCGGATGGACAAAGTTCCGATGGCTTCCCGTTCCCCGCGATCCTCGTAGCCTGCTGCTCCAAATCAGCGATGAGTTCACGAATCTTCCTTGGCACGACAAATTCCTTACAAGAAATCAGGGCTGTTTTTATCGTAACCTCCACCGGACCCTAAATCAGCCATCACGGCCGTCGATCACGTCGGCCGAAGAATCACACAAACTTGCCCGTGACTACTCGATGCCGTTCGCTCGGTTTCACAGCGATCGCCGGACACGCTTCCACCGACAACACCGTCCGCGTCACCCACCGCACCCATTTCGGCCAAGTTCAAATGGATGGTTCGCCCTGGCGAAGCCTGCAATGTCCACCCACTCCATGGGCCGCAGCAGCTGCGAATCGAGCCAGCTGCCGTCTGACTTGGCCATTTTGCAGGCGAACCAATCGCCACTTTGTCCGGCTGAATGTCCGTCGAACGCTCGGTCCGCCGCCTCAAGCTCACAGGTTTTCCGCCAGCACCCACTGGCCCACCGAGATATCAGAAATGGCCTGCGTTTCATACCGAGCGGCCTCGGACGCCACCGACTTAATCGCCTGGAGCGAACCAGATTCGACACTCGGCGTTCCCGTCAACCGAAACGCAATACCCAACGCGACGAATACCAACAACCACGTCGAGTTACTTGAGGCTCAAGAACTGGACCCCCGTTTTTTCCTCATCTTTCCAGCACCAGCCACTTCAATCGTTCTGCCGATTCCACCGTAGGGAAGAGCCAATCCGACGGATCCCGTTTTGCCGACTCTGTCAGACTTGTCATTCCCGCCTGAGACTGGCGAAACCACAACTCGCGTGGGAGTCAGCCATCCATTCTGATTCGACAATGCCAAACACCAACTGCATCAAAGGGTGTTTCGAGCTGTCGCGTAATCAACTCTCGAGAAGATCTAGAACGATTGCACAGGGCAACCACGCTGCATGTCCGCGTTCACGATCGCAGCCATGAATCGACCGTCACCGCTGCCCAATGAGCCGTGCCGATATAGTCCACGGAAAGAGACGACGAGAATGTCAATCTGTTCGGAGTTGTCTGACCAAAGTGTGTAGTCGTAGCTCAATTCCGACAGTGCCGACAGTGTTACACGGGTCTTCTGCATGACTACCCACCGGGGAAAAAATAATGTGAGTGAACTTCGGGTCAAAAGCTTCCTGTGGGATGAGATCGAATCCGGGTTTCGGACCGAACTCGCCGTCATATCTAGGGCCACGCGGGAGGTAGCGCCCCACTTTACTTCGGATCTTTGCCTTACCGCCGCGGATGATGTAGTCATAGTCACTCAAACCATGAATGTTGCCACGAGCACGACTCCCGGTGACAATCACTTCGACGTTGTACTTGTCGGCAAACGCTTGGATCTGCTGCCGCTGCAGGGGAGAAATCCGTTCCAGAGTAGCCTTCCAGAAGTCGCCAGCATTATCGACTCCGTCCACAAGCCGTGGCCCCTTTGGGGCATTAAGTTGTCAAGGTTTACACTGGAACCTCCGTTTCTCGCGGTTGGCGCAGCGTATCCGGCGAAACGTCCCAGATGCGCAATACGTTGAGCACATCAGCTTCAGTTGCGACGTAGATGCTCTGTAATCCGACTAGGTCTTCATTTGAACAGTGTCGGTCATTTTCAATGATCGATGAATCCACGCGAAACCGCATCAATCGATAGACGATTCGATTGCCAGCCAAGTACGGGAAACGGCCTTCGAAGCCAATCATCTGATCCGTAGGACATCGAAAGACGGTCGCAAATTCGCGAAATCCGTCGATAGGACACTCAACTTCGACCGCTGCTTGGCCAATTGTCGTAAGTATTTCTGAGAGTGTTGTGGGGATTGTCGTAGTCATACTTCGATTCCTGCTTGAACATTAGGGAAAGAAGATTCGGATGATATCGCCGTCTGGGTACAAGTGAATTTGCACATGTCGCATTGCGCCGTGAACGTTATCTGCGCCGTGTCCCGCGACGTTTCCTGCTGCGTCCAAAACATCGTCCCAATGGTACGTGCGCGCTTTGGAACGAAGGATGTTTCGTACATCGCTGCCGGTTCGTCCGGTGGTATTCGTAAAACCACGAGACGAGAACATGCGCCAAACCACTTCTGCGGCATCATCGCGAGAGGCGACCTTGATCGATGTTTGACCTGCCTCAATTGCCTTCGCCGCTTGCCGCGCCCCAACTCGTCCCCAAGGAAGGTCCGCTGCCCTGACTGGGGCATCATAACTATTATGCACCAGCACACCTTGCCGAGCAACAAAGTAGACGTGTTCCACGTCTACTTCCAAGTTATAGACAGGCGTCGAGCCCATTCGAGGTTGCTTGCGAATTAGGCGAAGTGAACGTTGGTCGGCGGTTTGGAGGTGTTCGTTGGGCTCGAGCAGTTCAGCGGGGACGAAGGCCTGTCGTTCGACCGACCAGAACGGATGGCTGCCTGTGGTACCGATCGGTTCGTCCAAACCTTCCACCCACAAGTCGATCACGTCGGCCGAAGAATGCACAAACTTGCCCGTGACCACGCGATGCCGTTCGCTCGGTTTCACAGCGATCGCCGGACACGCTTCCACCGACAACACCTTCGCGTCACCCACCGCGCCCATTTCGGCCAAGTTCAAGTGGACGATTCGCCCTGGCGAAGCCTGCAATGCGTCCACCCACTCCATGGGCCGCAGCAGCTGCAGATCGAGCTGACTGCCGTCTGACTTGGCCATTTGCAGGCGAACCAATCGCCACTTGTCCGGCTGAATGTCGTCGAACGCTCGGTCCGCCGCCTCCAGCTCTGGATTTTCCGCCAGCACCCACTGGCCCACCGAGATATCAGAAAAGGCCTGCGTTTCATACCGAGCGGCCTCGGGCGACACCGACCTAATCGCCTGGAGCGAACCAGATTCGACACTCGGTATTCTCGTCAGCCGAAACGCAATACCCAACGCGACGAAGACCAATAACCACATTGCGGCGAACCATCGGTTCCATCTTCGAGTAATGTCATTCGCCAAGGCTGCGGTTCGCGGACAAGTGGCCGATTTGCTCGTTGCTACCGAATGTAGCAGATTGGTTCCAATCCCAATGTTTGAGTGTCCCCTATAGAATTCCGGATGGTTGCGTTATCGGCGATTCTGGCGGCTAAAGAATAGAAGCAGGTTTGGCGGTTTCGCCGCTTCCGTGGCCTGCGCTGGCGGGGTCTCCGCGGGCCGCTGGGTTCGCTACGCGAATCCTCGGCTACGGGCATCGCTCATCGTTCGGCCATTCAACGTCAACCGCTTCGATTGGATTGTTTCGCTGTGCAAGCCGTGTTACCGTTGGTCGCTTCCATGCCCTGCGCCTTCGGACGCCATCCGGGCGCCGCGGCCGTCATTCCGGCGGTCGTCCATGCCCGCCGTGCCTTCGGCCTCCACTTCTTTCCCTGTTGCCAACCGGGGCGTTCTTTCCGCTGCCAGCCCCAATCATCCCGTTGGAACGTCCACTCAGGTTCCGCCGGGCGTGGCAACTCTTTCCCTTCGGCAACACGCATTCGCCCGGCGGTGCAGTTGGAACATCAACCCACGTTCCGCCCGCACGGATACCTTTTCGTTTCGGCAACGTCGATATGCGGGCGGTGTTAGTTCGGTGCTGACCTGTTCAACTCAAGCCGGTTGACGACGTAGTTGCCAACGTCTCGAAATTCCTCAACATCAGATTCGCTGAGTTCATTCACATATTCGACGTACTCTCTTGGAATCGGTACGTCTGACAACGAATTCGACGGGTGAAAGTACACGGAAAGAAGCGAAACAGATTCATTTACGACAGGTCTAGTCATTGTCTTCATGAATTCAATTGCGTGTGCAGGATTAGATCGCGCACAGATGATCCAGTAACCGCCAATCAGTTCGCTAAGACCTGCGAATGGAGTTCCTTCGCGAAACATTGAATCCCAATCAGGAATTCCGTGTTGCTTTCGGTACTCGTCCATCGCAGGAACTACTGATTCAACGATAACTTGCTCAAGCGCCGGAATTGCGTTTGGGCCACATTGGCGCAACCGTTGCCCAGCTTCGTTGACGACGAAACAACTGTCATTGGATTCTGCGTTTGCATCTTTGCGATTGTTGAGCGTATCCAATGCTAACTTATGAATGTCTGCTTCCATTTGCCTACTCGAAGATTTCAAGACCGGAACGAAGAAGACGACGAACAACTTGTGCCTCCAAAAGATTATGTTCCGCTTGGGTCAATGTACGTCCACCCCCCCCATTTTGCTTGAGTTGATGGAAGTGCTGTAACTCTTCCAAAATGGTGCCTTCAACAAGATGCGGATACTTGTCACGTAGCCCTTTACTAATCTGAATGGCACCGGTTTCGGTATTCGACGCCATTTCGACCCCGAAGGGTAAGTCATCGACGTATTCGATCCCCGGGCCTCCGTGCTTTTGTAGAAGTCAAGTAAGCCGCTCTTGACCTTGTATTGAATTTGGCAACATCGACGACTTTGTATTCGTTATGCCCGAATAATCTGCTCAGTCCACTGTTTGGGGCAACTTACAAACGCGAAACAACGCAGACACAGGCGGCGTCGTAGTTATACTCGACGTGCTACCCATCAGGATCGTTTGGCAATTCCGCCAGTCGTACTCGTAGTTCTGGTGAGAGCGTTTCGACCAACTGTCATCCAGTAGCCCGATGGATATCATGTCCAGCAAGTACTTGATCCTTTCTACGATAGGAGGTCAGCTTCATCTTGATGAGTTTCTCGAAGGGCAGTGTACGCGACTCCTCCATCAACTCATAGTCATCGATCAAAGGAACCGGCTCGGGATATTCCTCACGGACTTTCTTACCAGCAAAAACAACGTGGACGGCGTCTCTAGCTTTAGCATCTGGTCCGTCGAGAAACGACGAGCACGCCCGCGGGTGGCGATAGATAAACCCTTCAGCTTCAAGGGCCGGAATAGCACGCTCCAAGTCACATTCATTGAGGATAATGTCGACGTCACGAGTGTTTCTGACTACCGACTCGTCGACCTGAGCCACCCAGTGTTGAACCGCATTTCCGCCGATCACCGCGTAAGGAATATCTGCGGTATTCAAAGCACATTGACGCGTCTTAATCGATCCTTCACCTTCTCCACAGCACGTTCAATCCTCTCCCACAGGGCGTCACCAGTGTATTTGATTTCAATCATTGTTGGTTTCCTTTACCTGAGTATATCACCAACAAAGCGAGGAGCATTACAAAATCTGGCGATTCAAAGAGGCCTACTTCGGACGCCATCTGGGCGCGCAGCCGTCATTCCGGCGGTCGTCCACGCCCGCCGTGCCTTCGGCCTCCAGTTCTTTCCGCGTTGCCAACCGAGACGTTCTCTCCGCTGCCAACCGCACACCATCCCGTTGGAACGTCAACTCAAGTTCCGCCGGGCGTGGAGACTCATTCGCTTCGGCAACATCCATTCGCCTGGCGGTGCATCCTGCAAAGATTCCGGCGGCATCGTGCCGCCGCTGAGTTACTCCCCGCCTTCGTTCATGTTGCTTCTAGCCGCCGCTTTATTGTCATCACTGGGCAACTCTTCAAGCTCGGACCACAATCCCTTAAGACCTTTTGGCGATACGTACGTTTTGAAGTCAATGAATCCCGTCGGTGCGACATCCACGCCACTTGGCCAAAGCGCCTCGCATTCCTCGCAGACATGCACGGTTTCATCCGTCTTCAGGATTCTCATCCGCTGCACGTTACCTTGATCACATCTCGGACACCACATTTGCCAATTTTCCTTCATTTATGGGATCCACGGGTACGCAGAAATAACCTCGGTAGTTCCGGGACGCACAATAATTCGCAGGTGTGTTTCTCCTGCCGTTCCGATGGCTCGGCCCATATCAACAACATAGGCCCCGGGGTCGCCCACCACATGCGCACCACGTTTAGCCCAACCCTCGTCAATCAAACCGATAACCTTCGTTCGATCAACGTTAAAAATAGAATGCTTGGCCTTTGACGGGTCAGGAACAAGGTGTTCCAGTACGTGCTTGACCCGATTGCCTTGCTTTGAACCTTGACCGTAGATCAACCCCGCTGGTGATTTCCAAGTATTCGAGCCAGCTTCAAAAATCAGCTTTCCACTGTTTGGGGCATCATAACTATTATGCACCAGCACACCTTGCCGAGCAACAAAGTAGACGTGTTCCACGTCTACTTCCAAGTTGTAGACCGGCGTCGAGCCCATTCGAGGTTGCTTGCGAATTAGGCGAAGGGAACGTTGGTCGGCGGTTTGGAGGTGTTCGTTGGGTTCGAGCAGTTCAGCGGGGACGAAGGCTTGTCGTTCGACCGACCAGAACGGATGGCTGCCTGTGGTACCGATCGGTTCGCCCAAACCTTCCACCCACAAGTCGATCACGTCGGCCGAAGAATGCACAAACTTGCCCGTGACTACTCGATGCCGTTCGCTCGGTTTCACAGCGATCGCCGGACACGCTTCCACCGACAACATCGTCGCGTCACCCACCGCGCCCATTTCGGCCAAGTTCAAATGGACAGTTTCGTCCTGGCGAAGCCTGCAATGCGTCCACCCACTCATGGGCCGCGCTTGGCTGCAGATCGAGCTGACTGCCGTCTGACTTGGCCATTTGCGGGCGAACCTATCGCCACTTGTCCGGCTGAATTTCGTCGAACGCTCGGTCCGCCGCCTCCAGCTCCGGATTTTCCGCCAGAACCGACTGGCCCACCGAGATATCAGAAATGTGTCACTGGCCGTTTAAAGCGCCCAATGAGGGGAATTACACTATTTCTGTTTGCTTGTTGGAGAGACGTACTAGGAGAACCGCTAAAGACCTGGTTAAGTTCCAGGTAAACCGAGGCCGAGTGAAACTTGAGTCGAAGAAAAACGATATCCAAAATTTTTCGATACCATTGACCGCCACGGATAGGTAGCTCGCTCTCTGTAATAACCAGCCCTTACTACAAATAACTTGAGGGGGAAATCAAAGGTCAGGCCGGCCCCTTTGATCGATCCTGGCCCCTTTGATCGGTTCCCAGAATACCGTGTTGCCGCATGATACGACGCGTCTCGGGACTGCAGAAGCGGCCAATTTCCCCTCACTTACGTGTCGGGCTATGAAAAAGCACAACTTCAAAACAGACGCAGCTGGCTGAGCAGAATGACGGCAAGGAAACTTAGTCCCGCAGTCGACCAACAATCGCCGATGCGTTGTGACCACCAAAGCCAAAACTGTTGCTCATCGCCACGTTGACGGGGCGCTCTTTGGGTTGGTTGGGCGTGTAGTCGAGATCGCAGGCGGGGTCGGGCGTGTCCAGGTTGATGGTCGGTGGAACAACGCCGTGTTGAATTGCCAGCGCCGACAGGACTAATTCGACGCCGCCGCTGGCGCCCAAGAGGTGCCCGAGTTCGCTTTTGGTGCTGGAAATAGAGAGCTTCTTGGCGTGGTCGCCGTAAACGCGTTTGACAGCTTGGGTTTCGGCTTTGTCGCCCAGCGGAGTACTAGTGCCGTGGGCGTTGATGTAATCGACTTGGCTGGGATCGAGTTTCGCATCACGAAGTGCCGACTCCATCGCTCGTGCCGCACCCGTTCCTTCGGCATCGGGCGAAGTAATATGACCCGCGTCACCACTAGCGCCGAATCCCAGCACTTCGCACAAAATATTGGCGCCTCGCTTCTTGGCGTGTTCCAATTCTTCAAAGACCAGGATACCGGCGCCTTCAGACAGCACAAAACCGTCTCGGTCGGCATCAAATGGCCGACTGGCGTGCGACGGATCGTCGTTCCGTTCAGAAAGAGCTCGCATGTTGGCAAAGCCACTGATGCCCATGGGCGTGATGGCCGCTTCCGTTCCGCCGGTGATCATGATGTCGGCGTCGTCGTATTGAATGGACTTGAACGCGTCACCAATGGCGTTGGTGGCGCTGGCACAGGCCGTTGCCACCGTGTAGTTGGGACCTCGCATGCCATATTGAATGGAAATATTTCCGCCTGCGGCGTTCAGCATCAACTTGGGAATCGTCAATGCGGAAACTCGATCCGGTCCTTTGAACAACAACCGTTCCACTTGCGTTTCAATTTCTTGCAGGCCACCGATGCCCGAGCCTAGAATGACGCCGCAACGGAACGAATCTTCTTTGTCGAATTCGATTCCTGAATGACGCACGGCGTCGGTCGCCGCCACGATGGCAAACTGCGTGAAACGATCGATTCGCTTGATCTCTTTGGGCGAAATGTAATCGACCGGATTCCAGTCGTAGACATCTCCGCCAAAGTTGACCTTGAATCCCTTCGTATCAAACAATTTCAGGGTATGAATGCCGCTTTCACCTGCCAGGATGCGATTCCAAAGATCGTCTACCTGACAACTGAGCGACGTAACCACACCAAGACCGGTCACGACGACCCGACGTTTCATGTTGCTATACCTAAAACGAACTCGGAATTGATACCGTACGCAGTCGAATTTGACGCTTGTGCATTAACAAGGCCACAGCCTCAAAGCTCGCCGCGCCACGTTCACGACTAGGACGACTGAGCGCCTTCAATGAATTCGATCGCCTGTCCGACGGTTTGAATTTTTTCGGCCGCGTCGTCTGGAATGTTGATGTCAAACTCTTCTTCCAGTTCCATGACCAATTCAACCGTATCCAGCGAATCGGCTCCTAAGTCATTCACGAAATGAGTTTCCGCGGTAACCTTTTCCTTATCCACACCCAATTGTTCAGCCACAATATCAATGACGCGCTGAGAAACTTCGGCCACGTGAGTACCTCCTACAGAAGAACGAGGAATTTGGGGTCCTCGAGTAAAGTCAAAAGCGGACGCCGCACAGGTCGTTCCGTTTAATAAGCAGAACAAGATAGAGGATTATTGCAAAGGGGGTCAAGATGCAAATGGCCCCCCAAAAAAACAGTTTTAGCCGGTCATCCCGCCATCGACGGTTAGCACCTGGCCCGTAATGTACGAAGCATCGGCACTGGCCAGAAAGACAACGGCCGCCGCCACGTCTTCACCTGTTCCCAAACGCTTGGCAGGAATTCGCTTTTTGGCTTCATCAATCACCATAGGGCCCAAAGCCGCCGTCATATCGCTTTCAATAAAGCCGGGAGCCACAGCGTTGATGGTGACCTTGCGACCGGCCAATTCGCGGCTGAGGCTTCTGGTCAGCCCGATCAGCCCTGCCTTGGACGCGGAATAGTTGGTTTGCCCAGGGTTACCAATCAACCCAGAAACGCTAGTAATGTTGATGATTCGCCCATAACGAGCTCGCATCATGATTCGCGACGCCGCTCGGCTCATCAAGAAAGCACTACGAAGGTTGGTAGCAATGACATCATCCCATTCGTCGTCGGTCATCCGAGGCAGCAGGGTGTCGCGAGTGATCCCGGCGTTGTTGACCAGAATGTCCAGGCGATCGAATTTTTCCACCACCGAATCGACCGTCTGCTCCACACTGTCTCGATCTGCCACGTTGCAAACCAGCGCGATGGCTTTGCCTCCTGCCGCTTCGTTCCGCCACTACGGCATTCAGCTTTCTTCGCTACGAGCGACACAGGCCACGGTGGCTCCATTGGCCGCTAGGGCCAGGGGCCGTCGATTTTCCGAGCCCTCGTGAAGCGCCAGTCACAATGGCAACTTGGCCGTCTAGGTCAACGCGGATCGTCATGATAATGATCTTCCTTCTGTCACGAACTAATTAATGTTCTCGCACGCAATCTTGCGGTCAATTCGCTTCATCAGCCCCTTCAGCACTCGCCCAGGTCCAACTTCGTAAAACGAATCGTATCCTTCGGACAACATGTTGCGAATGGTCGCCTCCCACAACACGGGGCTTACCACCTGTTTGCCCAATAGGGTTTTGATTTCTTCCGGATCGCGATGCACGCCAGCATCGACATTGGAATAAACATCCAATGCAGGCGTTTGAATCTCGATGGACTCCAGGACGGCCGACAACTGCTGAACAGCGGGCTGCATGATTTCCGTATGAAATGCGCCGGCCACGGCCAATGGAATCACCTTCATGGCGCCCGCTTCTTCGGCATTCTTGGTGATCGCCTGACAGGAAGCGGCCGAACCAGATACGACGATATTACCCGGGCACAACAAATTGGCCAGTTGCAAGATTTCGCCCGGCAACCGACTTTCATCACACAACGCGCGAACTCGTTCAATCTCCAGTCCCAAAACGCTGACCATGCCGCTGGGCACCGCATTGGCGGCCGCCTGCATTGCCTGGCCTCGAACCTGAACCACTCGCAATGCCTCTTCAAACGACATGGCACCCGCAAAGTACAGCGACGTGTATTCGCCCAAGCTCAGTCCAGCCGTTCCGCTGACCGAATCGACCAATTCTGGCGATTCGGATCGTAGTTTGGCCAATGCTGCCACGCTGCAAACAAACAAAGCAGGTTGGCTGAATTCGGTGGAATTCAGTTTTTCTGCAGGCCCGTTGAAACAGACGTCGCTTAGGTTGTAGCCCAAGATATCAGCGGCTTGTTGAAAGACTTGCTTTGCCGCCGCATCGGATTCAAACAGATCCTTGCCCATGCCAACGGTTTGAGCACCTTGGCCGGGGAACAGAAACGCCACTTTTCCCACAGAAAATTTCCCTAAATCCAGCGGAGTACAAGAAGAAAGAGCGCAGTGCTACCAATGGCGGTCAATTCACCATTCGGCCCGCTACAAAGCTCTGTGCGACGTAATGAAACGTTCCGCTTAGGTGGACGCGGTCTGATCCATGTCAACAATCGTCCGACCACCGTAATAACCGCACTGCGGGCACACGACATGTGTAGGAACGGACGTGCTGCATTTGGGGCAGAACGTCAATTGCTTTGGTTTCTTTGCGTCATGAGCTCGACGAGATCCTGTACGAGCGTTCGAGTGCTTTCGCTTGGGGACGGCCATGATTCTCCCTTAGTCCTATCAGAAAACGTTTGTTAGCAACTTTTTAACTCACAGATTTCGGTTTCCAGTTGGCACCAAATCAAGTGCAACGGCCCCAAAACCTGCTTTATTTTCGAAAACGACGTTACATAAACCCCGCAGTCTAGATTTTGCCACTTTTCGTGTCAACTCGCCCTGCTCCGACCCTGAAGTTGTATCTGCACGTTTTCTTGGCGGAATGTCCTAGCCCGAAGCTTCAATTCGCTTTTTCATAGCCCGAAACGTAAGTGAGGGGAAATCGGGCATTGCCGAAGTCCCTCGCTGACGTTTTGAAGTTGCGTTTTTTCATAGCCCGAAACGTAAGTGAGGGGAAACTGAGCGTTGCTGAAGTCCCTCGCTGACGCTTCGGGCTAGGATATTTCGCCTAGGAATGCGAATCCGCAACTTCAAAACTGACGCTTCGGGCTAGGAATTTCCGACGAAAAACGCAGATGCGCAGCTTCAAAACGCGTCAGCCAGGGTCCAAAGAAACATTCCGTTTTCCATTACTTACGTTTCGCGCTACCAAAAAACACAACTTCAAAACTCCTGCCTAAACTTCCGGCCTAAACTTCAAAAAGGGGCGGCTGAGCTCCGGAGGCAGGCTTGCTTCCCGGTCGACGACGGCTCTTGTCCTCCGCCGCTTTAGGGGTGACTCCCAAATGCTGATACGCTTTGGCAGTGGCAACGCGGCCTCGAGGCGTTCGAACCACCAGTTCTTCGCGAAGCAAAAACGGTTCGACTTCATCTTCCAAGGTATCCGGAGCGACATTGATTGTATGTGCCAATGCTTCGACACCGGCTGGCCCGCCGTCAAACACGCGAATCAGCGTTTCCAAGTACTTGCGGTCCTGCCGGTCCAAGCCACCCACGTCGATTCCCGCCATATCTAGCGCTGCGACGGTTAGATCATATTTTACCGAACCATCGGACTTGCTGGTGGCGTAGTCACGAACCCAACGCAACAAGTTATTGGTAATACGAGGCGTTCCGCGGCTGCGTCGAGCAATCTCGTGCGCTGACTTGGCATCAATCGGGCATCGTAGCTTCTTGGCGTTGGCAGTCACAATCTGCGAAAGTTCATCCAGCGTGTAGAAATCCAAGTGCTCGCGAATCTGAAAACGGTCTCGCAGTGGAGCCGACAGCATGCCAGCGCGAGTTGTCGCGCCGATCAGCGTGAACTGTTTGAGCCACAGATTAATGGTCCGTGCATTGGTCCCATCGCCGTGCACAATATCAATCCGAAAATCCTCCATCGCCGTGTACAAATATTCTTCGACAATCTTGGGAATGCGGTGAATTTCGTCGATAAACAGAATCGATCGTTCGTCCGCGTTTGTCAAATAGGGCACCAAGTCTTTGGGCGCCTGCAACGCCGCTCCGCTGGCCAATTGAACGTTCACACTTAATTCACGATGCAGACACAACGCAAAAGTCGTCTTGCCCAAGCCTGGCGGCCCATCAAATAAGATATGGCTGAGCGCTTCTTCTCGCTTCCGAGCAGCATCGACGGCAATCAGCAACCGATCATAGACTTCTCGCTGACCAATCATGTCATGAATCGATTGAGGGCGAAGATCGCGATCATCGTCATCGTTGCGATCGTTGTCTCCGCTGATTACCGTTTCGCGAGCCATACTTTTATCTCCGCGAATTCCACGCCGTTAATGCTTCAGATTCTGCTGATAAATGGCGTTGATCAACGATTCTGTATCCTTGAATTTCTTCTTCGTTTCCAAGGCCGCATCCAGTAATTTTCTGGCGTCCGAGTCGGAATGGCCCAGTGTTCGCAAGACGTTGAACGTCTCTTCAATCACATTGGTTTCTACGTCGGCCGTACGAGCCTGTTCCTTGCTGGCTGCAATCAACGCAAACTTAGGAACTTTTCTGCGCAGTTTGGCAATAATGCGTTCCGCCGTTGCCGCACCAACTCCTGGTAAGGCCGAAAGCCCTTTGGCATCTTGCTGTTCAATCAAATCGGCGACTTCGCGAACCGGACGCACCATCGCTCGCAACGCCTTCTTCACGCCTACGCCATCCACCGAACAGAACAATTCAAAGAATTCTCGTTCCACTTCGCTTAAAAAGCCAACCAATCGAGGCGTCAAGCGTCCTTGCGCCGGATTACCTTCCATATACTGCAACGTGTGCAGGCTCACCTGTTCGCCCAACTTGGTTTGCAGCTGCCGACGACAGAATTCGGGAATCAAAACTTGATGTTCAAACGCATCAATGGCCAACGTCGCGTTCGTTTCCGCCACCTGCACCACTTTCCCAGTAATCTTGGTAATCAACGCCGATCCTTCTACAAAAGAAGCTTCCCTTGATGAACAAAGCAGCGGATCAGTTTACACGTAGGCCGGTCGAGATGACAGGTAGTGGTGACACAGGGCGATAGCCAAAGCGTCCGCCACGTCCGGCGGATCGGGAACCGCTGACAAGCCTAATTCTCTTCAGATGACCTGCCTGCGTCTTAAGGGCTCTAATACATTTCCGTCAGGTGATCGCTTCCACTTGACCTGAGTGGCGGCGTAACCATGTACTTCAATGGAAGCCTGCGCGGCGGCCAGACAAACGACTCCGCGAGCATGTCCCATGAGAATGGCCGTCCGAGGTCTTTCGTAGTGCGAATACAGTTCTTCCATGGCCAAGACGTGCGGCTGGAACGAACCGATCACATCAGTCAAACCAGTGTGCAATTCGAAGACTCGCTGCGCCAGCGAATGATGTTTCTTCGAGCGAACCACACCGGCTTCCAAGATTTTCACTCGCTGGCCGTCCACTTCCAACAGGCCATACCCCGTGATGTTCAGCCCCGGGTCGATTCCCAAAATTTTGTGTTCGGCCATGCTGACTCCATCCGTGGCGATTGACTTGCGCGCGGTCTGTTCCTGCAAAAAAACTCGGCGCGACAGATTGTATTGAGTTCTTGGATCAACTTCTTTCGATCTTGGTTTGTAGTAACGGCTTTCGCCGAGTCTTTTCGTAGCCCGACGCGTCCGTTTTGAAGTTGCGTAATCGCGTTTTCCCGGCGGAATTTCCTAGCCCGAAGCGTCAGCGAGGGACCGCAGAAGCACGTGATTTTCCCTCACTTACGTTTCGGGCTAGGAAAAAGCGCAACTTCTTAAACGAACGCGTTGGAGTATTATCTTCCGGCTGAAGCCGGTACTACAAACTTGTGTGTTGCGATCTCGTCAACTTCGCTTCCAGCCGGTGCCGTCTTTGCGGTCTTCGATGACGATGCCGATTTCGGTCAAGCCATCGCGAATGCGGTCGGCCATAGCAAAGTTCTTTTGCGCTCGCGATTCCGCTCGCAACGAAATCAACAACTCCATCAACTGTCCGACCAGTTGATCATCTTGTCCGGCATCTGCCTGGACAGGCTGCTGGAAAATACCGACTAAACTGCTTAGTTCCTTTAGCGTCGCGGCGCCTTGCGTCAATGCTTGTACATCGGTATCGGTGCGAACGGCAGCGTCTTCCAACTTGGCTTGGTCCATAAACTTGTTTAGCATGCGAACCAATTCAAACAATTCGCTGACTGCCGCACCGGTATTGAAATCGTCATCCATCTTTTCCAGAAAGCGATTGCGTAGCGCCAGGACGTCTGCCAACAGCGCATGGCCCTGGGCGTCGAATGCACCGTCCATTCGGTTCGCAGCCGCTTGCAACGCATAGAAGCTGCCCCCGGTCGCTCGTTCAAATCGGTCGAAGAATCGATAAAACGCCTCGAGCGCGGTGCCGGCTTCGGCCAACGGTTCATCGCCAAACACAATGGTGCTGCGATAGTGGGTTCGCAGCAGGAAGAATCGCAAGCGTTCTCCGCCTTGCGCCTTGATTAAATCCGCCAAACCACCCGCGCCTTTGGAACGACTGATCTTTTCACTGCCGCCGTCCGATTCAATCTTTTCTCGGTCTGATTTTCCGCCCACTTTTCCAGCGGCGGAACTGGCTTTCATCAAGCCGTTATGCATCCAATACCGAGCCATCGGTTTGCCGTGGCAGCATTCGCTTTGAGCGATTTCGTTTTCATGATGTGGAAAAATCAGGTCCAATCCGCCGCCGTGGATATCGAACGATTCGCCCAGAATTTCACGACTCATGGCAGAACATTCAATGTGCCAACCAGGTCGGCCTTGACCCCAGGGACTGTCCCAAGCCGGTTCACCGTCCTTGGCTTTCTTCCACAAGGCAAAATCACCGAGCGACCGTTTGCGCGACGCCGTGTCACCTCCTTCACCTTGCTGACTATCGGCCGAACGATTGCTGAGTTTGCCGTATTCCGCGTCTTTGTTGACTTCGAAATAGACGTCTCCTTCTGATTCATACGCGAAGCCATTTTCGATCAATGCCGAAATAAAGTCGATGATGTTGGACATGTGTTCGGTCGCTTTGGGCAGCTTGTCAATTTGATCCACACCCAGTGCAGCCAAGTTGGACAAGTAATCCGCCGTCATTTCGTCCGCCACTTGCGCCATGGGGATTTTGCGACGATTGGCTTCCGCAATCAGTTTGTCATCCACATCCGTGATGTTGACCACCCACGTGACGTCATAGCCGTTGTAG
This sequence comes from Pirellulaceae bacterium, assembly GCA_041399205.1. GTDB lineage: Bacteria > Planctomycetota > Planctomycetia > Pirellulales > Pirellulaceae > JAGQOZ01. The sequence goes on from JAWKTK010000020.1 coordinate 119,533, forward strand.
CACAGGTAGCGTTTGATAGTGTCAAAAATTACCGGGCCAACCATGTGACCAATATGTGCTTCCTTGTAGACCGTAGGACCGCACAGATAAATGCCGACCTTACCGGGCGTCACCGTTTGAAAAGGTTCCTTCTTCCGAGTCAACGTGTTGTAAACTCGCAAGTTGTTGGGGGCCAGAGTTGTGGACGTCGTTGATTGAGTTGCGGTAGATGTCGTCATGATTCTATTTCTAGGTAACCTCAGTAAACGCGTTTTTCAGACGTGGCTTATCGATTTGTGTTTCTTGTGCCGTATGCGTAGGTCGGCGTGAATGCTGTGGTTCACTGGATTATCTTGGCCAGCAACACGACACATTCGGCCGAAATCGCTTCTTGCCGTCCAATCGGCCCCACGCTTTCTCCCGTTTTGGCTTTGACGTTGACTTGAGACAATTCCAAATGCAAAAGTTCTGCCAACTTCTTTTCGATCGGTTGCTTATAGGGCGAAAGCTTCGGCTTTTGTGCGAAGACAATGCAATCCAAATTCTGAACGCGATAGCCATGCTGCGACACTACCTGCATTGCTGCCATCAGAAAATCGGCCGAATCACGTCCCTTGTTTTCGTCCGCCGTATCCGGAAACAATTCGCCAATGTCACCAGCGGCGATCGCACCTAGCAATGCATCCGTGACGGCGTGCAACAGCACGTCGGCGTCGCTGTGGCCCACCAGGTGCCGATCAAAATCAATGTCGACTCCGCCGATTCGCAACGTGCCGCCATCTGCCAGCCGATGCGTATCATGCCCAATTCCAATGCGAAAACTCAGAACGTCACTCCTTGATAGCTCGACCTATTTCGTACCCATTCCGCGAACTCGCGCGCGAACCGCCAGGCAAAATCGCGAAACTGCGCGGATTATATCGATGTTCAGGAGAATGGACAATCTGGAGGACGATGTCAAGATGCTGTGCCCTGAAGCAGCCGACTTCCAGAAAACAGACAAAGCAATGGGCTCACTTGCCGCGCACCGCAGCTTGGATTCGCTGCAGAAGGACGCGAATCATCGCATCGCTCTTGCCGGTGAAGGCGCAGAACAGCGTCACACTTCGATCCACAAACAGCGACGTTCGCCGTTTCATTGGATGCGGCAAGGCGGTTTGGTTGTGAGCGAACGCGTCGAGCCGTTCGTCAAACAATCTTGTTTTTCCGGTCGCGGCCAACCGACGAATTCGCGCATTCGAGTCGTTTGCGGCAAAGAACCGCAGATCGCTCCACGCGCTGGTTCGCTTCAAGGTACGCACCAGTTCTTTGCGAATCCCGTCCCTTGAAACGCGACATGCCTGTACCACTTCACGCGTCCCCAGCGTTCCGCCGCAATGACCTCGGAGCCAAACCGCCAGTCGTTGGGACTGTTCATCTGTCGCGGTCGTAATGATATGACACAAGACCGCCGCCGAACCACGATACGGCAATTTTCTTATCCGGTCACGAAACGACAACGCCCATCCCACCGAATCTTGCCTGCCATTTCGCATATCATTCAGCAAACGCAGCGTCTCGCGCCCCGCCTTTGACATCCGACACTTTCGCTTGCCCACGAAGAAAATTTTGGGACAACTTGTCGAGTCATTAGAGATGAACGTAGATTCCATGTTATTGCTCAAAACACAAAGTGCCAAACCTAAAACCACTCGATACTTTCAGCGGCAGAGCACTCGATGCGATCCAATACATACCCACCGCCAGTTGAGCTTTGAGTTACATTCTACTCCGTCAACTCTCCATTTTGCCAGAAATCATCTACAGCTGCGGCCAGCAAGTTCGCATGCGGCCGACTAGGTGTGCGTGGAATCGACGCTGTAACAAACGTTCCTGCCTGGAACGCGGTCACCAGATCCGCCGTGGTGAATTCGCCGTCACCGTTCCAATCTCCTTCATCAAAAGCTGAATTCGTCGGAATAAGATCTTCATATTCGCCCGCTTGAAACACGGCGACCAAGTCAGACCCAGCCAAGATTCTGGTTCTTGCTTGTATCCACCAAAAAACTCGGCTATTCTGCTGCGGTATTGAATTCGACGGAAGACGCGGGGTTGGCTAGAGTTTTCACGCTGGAGCATTGATGATGAAATGGCAAAGTTGGTTGACGTTGGGATTATGTTGTTGGGGCTGTTGTGCGAACGAGGTTCGCGCAGACTTGATTGGATACTGGCCCTTTGACGGATCTTCCGAAGCGGTTGTGGGCGAAGATGGATTTGACGTAAACGGTCCGCTGGACGTGGCGGTCGATCGAAATGGCACCGCCCGAGGTGCGTTGGAGTTCAACGGCATTGATCAGTATGTCGAGGTTCCGGGCGGCGGCGGTCTGGACGGAGTGCTGGGCGGAACCATTAGCATGTGGGTAGCCTGGAACGGATTCCAAGACAGCGACTGTTGTGGCGGCACGGCCGGCTCCGTGTTTGCTCGACAAGCCAACGGACTGTTTTCTGACAACATTTTGACACTCAGTGACCCCGATCCAGAATTCGGCAGCGTTGTGTGGAGACAATCAGGCGGTCCCGCTGAGGCGCTGATCACCGGCCTGGATCCGGTAGGTGACGGTCAATGGAGACACATTGCGGTGACGTTCAGTCCGCTCGGTAGCGAACTGTTTATTGATGGCGAATCGCAAGGAACGGCCGTGGGGACCACTCCGCTGAACAGCAATCCCGATTTTCCGCTGTCCATTGGTGCTTGGGCCGGAGACGGACAGGGCTTTAGCGCAACGTTCATGGACGATGTCGCGATTTTTGATGACATTCTCAGTGCCACCCAGATTGCCAGTCTGTTTGACGGCAGCAAGACACCGGAATCCGTTGGCCCCGGCACACCCGTGGGCGAAATTCCGCCACCAGAACTGCCGCCCGGTGCGATCCGAGCCACCATTCATTCTGTGTCCAGTAATCTGGGTGACAATTCGGGCTTTAATCGCCGAGCTGACTTTTTGGTGGATCTTTCTGGCTGGGACAACGGCACGCATGTTATTAGTCCCGAAGGGAGCATGTGGCTGAACAACGGTTCGTTTGTGGAACCGAATGACTTTGACCCGGAAGTCACGTTTGACCTGGGCGGCGTCGTCAGTTTGGACAGCGTCAAAGTCTGGAACTACAACGAAGATCTGGAAGGTCGACCGGAATTGCTTGGACGAGGAGTCGCCGTCGCGGACATTCTAATCGCGGGCGAAGACGAAAACTTTTCGGTCCTGATTGCCGATCAAGAATTCGAAATTGCGCCGGGCGATACCACCATTGATTTCGGGCAACTGATCGAACTCGGCGGCGTGCAAGCTCGTTACGTTCGCTTCGCCATCTCGGAAAATCACGGCGGCGACAACGACTTTGTCGGACTCAGTGAAGTCATCTTTTTTGGCGCTGGTGGACTGCGAGGTGATTTTGATGGCAGCGGAGTGCTGGATGCCGCAGATATCGATTCGTTGTCGGCTGTGGTTCGAGCAGACACAGATGAAGGTCGATTTGACCTGGATGCAAATGGCCAAGTCGACGAACTGGACCGCATTGTCTGGGTAGAAGAACTGAAGAACACGTGGTTCGGCGATTCCAATTTGGACGGCGAATTTAATTCGTCCGACTTCGTCCAGATTTTTACTCGCGGCCAGTTTGAAGACAACGTACCCAACAATTCGGGCTGGGCCGATGGCGACTGGAATGGCGATGGCGATTTCACGACAGCTGACTTTGTCGCCGCGTTCAGCGACGGTGGCTTTGAAATTGGGCCTCGAACCGGAGTGGCCGCCGTGCCCGAACCAAGTTCGCTGACGTTGTTCATCGGAGGCGTCCTACTGCTGTTGCCACGAAGACGGCCGTAAAGACCACTGGCCATCTCGCAATGATCTCTTGGGGCGACACCGCAAACACGGTGTCGCCTTTTTTCGTTCAAGGAATACAAGGCGACTTGACGACCGACATCTTAGTGTTATATTTACACTAAGAAAGGACGGTGATTGCAGTGGATAATTGCTATCTCCCGCATGCTTCGCTTTTGACCGATTTGTATCAACTGACCATGTCGTATGGATATTTCCACAGCGGGATGGCTCGGCGGCGAGCGGTCTTTCAGTTGAGTTTCCGGCGTTGCCCGTTTGGCGGCGAATATGCCATTGCGGCGGGTTTGGGTTCGGCGCTAGATTGGGTCGAACACTTTGGATTCGGCCGAGACGACATCGCCTACCTACGGACGCTGACCGGCGCGAATGGGCGTCCCTTGTTTTCGGAAGACTTTCTCCGCTTTCTGAGTTCGGCTCGCTTCGATTGTGACATCGACGCCGTTCCGGAAGGGACAGCCGTGTTTCCGCACGAACCGCTGGTGCGAGTTTCCGGGCCGCTTTGGCAATGCCAGCTGATAGAAACGGCGCTGCTGAACATGATCAACTTTCAGACGTTGATTGCCACCAAGGCCAGCCGAGTTTGTCGAGCGGCGGAGGGCGAACCGGTGCTGGAATTTGGGTTGCGTCGAGCTCAGGGGCCGGACGGCGGACTGTCGGCTACTCGAGCTGCCATGATCGGCGGTTGTGCAGCCACTTCCAATGTGTTGGCTGGCAAGATATTGGACGTTCCGGTGAAGGGAACGCACGCGCACAGCTGGGTGATGGCGTTTCCGGACGAACGGACCGCGTTCCAAAAGTACGCCGAGGCGATGCCTAACAACTGTGTTTTTCTGGTTGATACGTACGATACGCTTCGCGGTGTGGAACTGGCAGCTCAAATCGGAGTGAAGTTGAACGAAAAAGGGCATTCGCTAGTGGGCGTTCGCTTGGATTCGGGAGACTTCGTTTCGCTCAGCCAGGAAGCTCGTCACATCCTAGACGAACACGGCCTGACCGGTGCCGCAATTGTTGGCAGCAACGATCTGGACGAATATGAAATCGTTCGGCTCAAACAACAGGGCGCCAAGATCGATACCTGGGGCGTGGGCACTCGTTTGATCACCGGCCACGATCAACCTGCCTTGGGTGGCGTCTACAAACTGGCCGCTATTGAAGACGAAAACGGCGTCCTGCAGCCCAAGATGAAAATTTCCAACGAACCCGCCAAATCTTCCATTCCGGGTGCGCTGCAAATTCGACGCTTTTCGCAAGGAGCCAAACATGTCGGCGACGTGCTGTATGACACTCAGCTTCCAACAACCGATTTGGCAAGCGGAACGGATCTGGCCACGGGTCAAAGTGTAACCCTGGAAGGTGTGGGTCATGATTTACTAATTCCGTTTGTCGAAAATGGCACTCGCTTGCACGACAACGATGCCGTGATGGAAATTCGCAAACGAACGTTGCGAGAAATCAGTCGTTTGCCGGACGATTGCCTGCGGTTGGAAGATCCCGTTCGCTATCCCGTTGCCTTGGAAAATCGACTTCATCAACAACGCGCGGGCCTGATGGCGGCTCACCAATCGAACATGCTGGAAATGGAACAACCATGAAACTAATCAAAGTTGCGGCGGCCGTGTTAAACCAAACGCCTCTGGACTGGCCAGGGAACACCGACCGTATTCGCCAAGCGATTTCTCTGGCGCACGGCGAAGGCGTCTCGATCCTGTGCCTGCCCGAATTGTGCATCACCGGCTACGGATGCGAAGATGCGTTTCATTCGCCCGGAGTGCATGTCACGGCCTTTCAAATTCTGACCGAATTGGCCGAATCCACCTGTGACATGATTGTGTCATTCGGCTTGCCAGTCATGCACGCCGGCGGCGTCTTTAACACCGCGTGCCTGGTAGCCAACGGTCAGATTCTAGGATTCGTCGGCAAGCAATTCTTGGCAGGCGACGGCATCCACTATGAACCTCGCTGGTTCAAACGCTGGCCAGCCGACACCACTGCCACGCTGCACATTGGCGGGAAAGATTATCCGATTGGTGATCTGCTGTTTCGCTGTGGCGATGTGCGGATTGGCTTTGAAATCTGCGAAGATGCTTGGGTGGGCGAGCGGCCCGGAGCGGATTTGGCTGCACGCGGTGCGGATATCATTTTGAATCCCAGTGCCAGCCATTTTGCGTTTGGCAAGCATCAGGTTCGCAAACGGTTTGTACTGGAGGGTTCTCGTGCGTTTCAAGTCAGCTACGTCTATGCGAATTTATTGGGCAACGAATCGGGCCGAGCGATCTTTGACGGCGATGCGATGATTGCGTCGAATGGTCAGATCCTGGCTGCCGGTGAACGACTTTCGTTTGCCGACGTCGGCCTGACATCGGCGTTGATCGATGTCGACGCGACGCGAATGCAGCGAGCGCGTACGGCCAGCTTCGATCCCGACGTGCAAACAGACCCGGATTATGTGGTGAATTGTGATTTTTCGTTCCCGAATCCGGAACCGATGCACGCCGAAGTGATTCGACAGGACTGGGAAGATGTGCACGAGCCGAAAGCCGAAGAGTTCACTCGAGCAGTCGCGTTAGGCCTGTTCGACTACGTTCGCAAGAGCCGATCGTCCGGCGTGGTTGTGTCGCTCAGCGGCGGAGCGGATTCGGCCGCCGTGGCGTCGCTCAGCTATTTGATGCTGCGGCTCGCCGAACAAGATATCGGCCTGGACGGCATCCGCAACAAGCTTTCGTACCTATCAGACAGTGACAAGTTGTTGTCGGTAGAAGCGTGGGCTCGACGGCTGATCACCACCGTCTACCAGGCCACTCGCAATAGCAGCCACACCACCCAAAGCGCGGCGGCGGCCGTCGCACAGGGCATCGGCGCTCGGCACATGGAATTTGATGTCGACGCCATTGTCGAGCAATACAAAACGACGGTCGCTGGTGGTCTGGGCCGAGAGTTAACTTGGGAGCAAGACGACATCGCGCTGCAAAACATTCAGGCGCGAGTCCGTTCGCCCAGCGTATGGATGCTGGCCAACGTGTTTGGGTCGTTGCTGCTGTCGACCAGTAACCGCAGTGAAGCAGCCGTCGGTTACGCCACGATGGATGGCGATACCAGTGGTGGATTGGCGCCGATTGCCGGCATCGATAAAGCATATCTGCGAAATTGGTTGGTGTGGCTGGAACAGACAGGGCCGGTGGGCATCGGCCCCATTCCCGAATTGGCCGACGTAAATCAACAGCAACCCACCGCCGAATTACGTCCTCAATCCGCCGCACAGACGGACGAAGGAGACCTAATGCCGTATGTGATCTTGGATCAGATCGAGCGGTTGGCGATTCGAGACAAATTGATGCCGCTGGAAATTTTGCGGCACATGCGATCCAAACACACTGACATTGATCTGTCACAGATGGCAACCTGGGTAGATCGATTCTTTCGACTGTGGTGCCGCAACCAGTGGAAGCGAGAACGGTATGCTCCTTCGTTCCATTTGGATGACGAAAATCTGGATCCCAAGACGTGGTGTCGCTTTCCCATTCTATCGGGCGGATTCGAAACCGAACTTCGACAAATGCACGCCTACGTTGACCAACGGCAGGCCCAGGTTCGTGGAAACGGGAGCGCGTCATGAGCAAATCGAATCAATCGTTCTGCTATGAATACGCTCGACCCGCCGTCTCGGTTGACTGCGTCACTTTCGGCCTGGACGACGACGGACTGAAGGTTCTGCTGATTGAACGCAAGCTGGAACCGTTTGCCGGCTGTTGGGCCTTGCCGGGCGGCTTTGTGGAGATGCAGGAATCGCTGGAAACGGCCGCCAAGCGTGAACTGGAAGAAGAAACCGGGCTGAAAGCAGAATACCTGGAACAGCTGTTTACGTTTGGGGATGTCCATCGAGATCCTCGTGACCGAGTGATCACGGTGGCGTATTTTGCCTTGGTAAAACTGACCGATCACGCCGTGGAAGCCGCCAGCGACGCTCGGCAAGCCATTTGGTTCCCCGTGGATGAAACGCCCAATCTGGCTTTTGATCACGACCAGATTTTGCAAGTCGGTTTTGAACGACTGAGAAATAAAATTCGCTACCAACCGATCGGGTTCGACCTGCTGCCGAAAAAATTTACGCTCCGCCAGCTGCAGCAGTTGTATGAACATTTGCTGCGACGTCCGCTGGATAAACGGAATTTTCGCAAGCGAATCCTCGAGATGGGAATTCTTCAAGAGCTGGACGAAGTGGAGCAGGGCGTGGCGCATCGAGCGGCCAGGTTGTATCGTTTTCACGAACGGCAATACAACCAGTTGGTGAAGCAGGGATTCAACTTCGAGATTTAAACATGAACACACTGATCATTGTCGATGTTCAAAACGACTTTCTATCGGGCGGAGCACTTGCCGTTCCGCAAGGCGATGCGGTGATCCCAGTGCTGAATCAGATGCAACCTTGGTTCGATAAGATCATTGCAACTCAAGATTGGCATCCGGCAAACCACGCCAGTTTTGCAGCGAACCATCCGGGACGTAACGTGGGTGACGTGATTCAATTGGACGGCATCGAACAGATTCTCTGGCCGGTCCATTGTGTGCAGGGTACGCCGGGCAGCGAATTCGCCGCGGAATTGGACCAGAGTCGGTGGGATCGTGTTTTCCAAAAAGGGACCGACATGCGGATTGATAGCTACAGCGGCTTCTTTGATAACGATCACCGTTCGGCCACGGGGCTGGCAGATTACTTGCGAACCATTGGTGCACAACGCGTCTTCATCGCTGGTTTGGCCACCGATTACTGCGTCAAATTCACGGCACTCGACGCACGGCAACTCGGCTTTGAAACGTATTTGATTCGAGACGCTTGTCGAGCGGTCAACCTGCAGCCCAACGACGAAGCGAACGCCATCGCCGCCATGCAAGCCGCTGGCGTTCGCGTGGTGAATGCCGACCAATGCCGAATGGACTCGTGGTAGTCAACGCGGTTGAGGAGTGATGAAGAACACGGGAACGGTCACCCAGCCCAAGAATACAGGACTCGTCACCTCATCCATTACGGGCGTGCGGGATTCGTTACCTCATGCACTACGGGCGTGCGGGATTCGTCACCCTGCCCAAGAATACAGGATTCGTCACCTCATCCATTACGGGCGTGCAGGATTCGTTGCCTCATGCACTACGGGCGTGCGGGATTCGTCACCCAGCCCAAGAATACAGGACTCGTCACCTCATCCATTCCGGGCGTGCAGGATTCGTTGCCTCATGCACTACGGGCGTGCGGGATTCGGTACCTCATGCACTACGGGCGTGCGGGATTCGGTACCCCATGCACTACGGGCGTGCGGGATTCGTTGCCTCATGCACTACGGGCGTGCACTCTTCCGCCCGGAGGGCGACACATCTTTGCCGGTGTGCGTCAGCCACCGGTTTCTGGCAACCTACGCGATGATGTCAGAGACAATTCGGCCGTGGACATCGGTCAGGCGAAAGTCGCGGCCGGCAAAGCGATAGGTTAGCTTGGTGTGGTCAAATCCTAATAGGTGCAACAAAGTGGCGTGCAAATCGTGAACGTGCATGCGTTTTTCTACCGCTCGAAATCCAAATTCGTCCGTTGCGCCGTGCACATAACCACCTTTCACACCGCCGCCGGCCAAGCAAAGACTAAAACCGTAGTGATTATGGTCTCGACCAAATTTCGATTCGTTTCCTCGAACTTCCACCGTCGGAGTGCGACCGAATTCGCCGCCAATGATTACCAATGTCGAATCCAACATGCCTCGTTGCTTTAAATCCGTAATCAACGCGCCGATCGCTTGCGAACATTCGCTCGCCAACTTGCCATGATTCTCTTCAATCTTGTCGTGATTGTCCCACGGCTGCCATGCGCCATGCCACAGCTGCACAAACCGGACTCCTCGTTCCGCCAAGCGTCGAGCCATCAGGATTTGCTTCGCTTGCGGCGTCTCGCCATACATCCGGCGAATGTATTCCGGTTCGCTTGACAGATCAAACGCTTCGCGAGCGGCATCTTGCATCCGATAGGCTTGTTCAAACGAATGGATCCTGGCTGACAAGGGATTGTCATCTTCGTGCGAACCGGCGTGCAGCAAATTCAGACGCTGCACCAAATCCAATTGCCGACGTTGTTCGGCGGGCGAAAGCTGGTCGTTACGAATATTTTCGATCAGTTCGTCAATCTTCGTCTTGGCCGTGTCAATGTACGTTCCTTGAAAGACGCTGGGCAAAAATGCCGACTGCCAATTTTGTGTCCCTTTGACCGGCAAACCGCCGGGCGACATCGCGATGAAACCTGGCAAATTTTCGTTTTCGCTGCCCAAGCCATATGTCAGCCACGAACCAAAACTGGGACGCACCACGTTGGCCACGCCGCAATTCATCAACATGAGCGACGGTTCATGATTCGGCAAATCGGCGTACATCGATCGCACCACGCAGACATCATCAATCACTTGGCCGATATGGGGAAACAGGTCGCTGACTTCAATGCCGCTGTTGCCATACTTTCGAAACGGAAACGGCGACGCCATGGCCGCTCCGGTCTGGCGTTCCGTAATTAGATTGGGCACGGTTAGCGATTGACCATGCCGCTTGGTCAGTTCTGGCTTCGGATCGAACGAATCGACATGCGACAGCCCACCGTTCAAGAAAATGTGGATCACTCGCTCCGCCTTTGCGGCAAAATGCGGCGACTTGGCAGACAACGGATTCGCGGTGGACGCGCTGGCCGCAGTAGTCGATTCGCGACACAACAGATCGGTCACTCCCAAACCGGCCAGGCCCAAGCCGGTTCGCTGCAAGAAAGAACGTCTTCCGAAGTCCAGTCGTTTTGGTTGGTCGTTAGGGAACATAGATTAACTCGTTCAATTGCAAGAGTGCGTGTGCTGTGCGAATCCAGCTTTCCATTTCGGACAATTCCGCATTTGCCGGCGTGTCGGCGGAAGGTTCGCTGGAAACATTCCGCCGATAATCGATCACGGCCAAGCGTTCTGTATCGGTTGGTTCTCGAGCGAACAGTTTTTGGAACAACCAATCGATCTTGGCGTTATCCGTCTTTCCGTCGAATTGAACCACCGTTCCCGCCAACGCTTCCGCTTGCTTGCGCACAAAAGGGCTGTTCAAAAAGAACAATTGTTGTTGCGGCACGGAAGTCACGGGCCGCTTGCCGACCGTCATATCGGGCACAGGGAAGTCAAAGTTGGTGGCAAAGCCAGACGCGTGTTGACGGTCAATTCGCAGAAAAATGGTGCGGCACGTGGCATCCGGATCGTCGGGCGACAGAGGAATACTCGGACCATTTCGTTTCTGATCCAACCGACCAGAAACCGCCAACAAGGAATCTCGAATCACTTCCCATTCCGCTCGACGCGGCACGAACCGCCAGTACAACTGATTGGCCGGATCCATCTGCATGGCATCCGTTCGCGACGAATTAGACTGACAAAACGTGTGCGATGTTACCATCAACCGATTCAGTTCTTTCAGCGACCAATCATGTTCCATCAACCACCACGCCAAATAATCCAGCAATTCCGGATGCGTCGGCGGCTGACTGCGGCTGCCAAAATCGTCCATCGAATCTACCAAAGCTTGGCCAAAATGCCATTGCCACATGCGATTCACAATCACGCGAGCCGTCAGCGGATTACGCCGGTCGATAATTGCCTTTGCCAACTCCATTCGTCCGCTGCCACGATATATGGCAAATTCATGCTCCATTGCCGCTTCCGTCTCCGCATCATTCGCCAGACTCGCCAGTAGCAACGTCGGCACGTGACGATCGACTTCGCTGCCGAGTCGATCCGGTTGACCTCGTAGAAAAACGTTCGCCTCCACCGGTTCGTCACGATCACGCAACAACATGGCTCGAGCCGCCGCGTCCGGAAAATCCACCGTCCGTTCTTCAATCTTGCCTTGCAAGTTGCGTAACTCGACATGTTCATCCAGCTGGTAACAATCGACCGATTCCAGTGGAGTCAGCACTGTCGGACTCCCTGGTCCCATCAGCGATTGCCGTAGCTGTTCGGTCGCGTCGTCCGGCAAACGATTTGCATCAGGATGTTGCGAAACGAAGGTCTTCCATTGCTGATCAATTGACTCAAACAGCTGGCCCAAACGGCGAGCCAACTCGACCATCGACTCGGGCGGCGAATTCGCCAATTGCTGCTGCCACGCTGTATTGCCATGCCATGCGTGCAATTGCTCTGCAAAGGCCGCGGCAAATTCCGTCTTGTCAAACGAGTCCATTCGTTTCCAAATGCCAAAGACCGGATCATCCTCCGAGCGAGAATCAATGTAGTTTCGCCAGCGACGAACCGCCCCGTAGCCATACGCCGTGGGCGCTCGCAAATAGGTTCGCTCGGTAAAGACCGGATTGGTTTCGCCGAGTCGGTGCCGTACCGATTCCTGCACGATATAAACCAAATAGTCGGCCGCAAATTTACGAAGTTCGTCCTCAATCTGATGATGCAACTGATCAAAACGCTTTTCGAAAGCAGCGGTCCGTTCGTTCATTTCCGCAACGTATTGGGCTTCCGCTTCGGACGGTTCATTTGGTTCGACTAACAGCGGCAGTCGCGAATGATGCGGCAGATAGGAACTATTGAGTATTCCGTATAACGAATAATAATCGGCCGACGGAATCGGATCGTATTTATGGTCATGGCACCGAGCACAACTGGCAGTGAGCCCCAGAAGCCCGCGAGTGATCACGTCAATCCGATCATCCAGAATGTCGTACGGATTGAAATTGAAATACCGACCAACGGTCAAGAATCCGCCACCGGCCATTCGCCAACGTTGATCGGCCGAGTAATCCATCTGATCCGTCGCCAACTGGTCCATGACAAATTGATCAAACGGCAAGTCTTCATGAAACGCGCGTATCACGTAGTCTCGGTAAGTGTACGCAAACGGTAGTTCGCGATTTCCACCGTCGGTGTAACCTTTGGTGTCGGCATACCGAGCCACATCCAGCCAATGCCGAGCCCACCGTTGCGCGTAACGTTCGTCCGCTAAGAGCCGGTCCACCAGGGCACGGTACGAATCATCCGACGCATCTTGGCGAAACGCTTTCACCGTGTCATCGTCAGCCGGCAAGCCCCACAGATCCAAATGCAGTCGGCGAACTAATGCATGATCATCCGCCATAGGCGAAGGCGCCAATCCGGCTTGCTCTAACCGAGCGAACACAAAGTGATCAATCGGATTGCGAACCCAATCCGCATGTTTCACTTGTGGCAATGCGGGTTTGCGAATCGGCTGATACGCCCAATGTGACGCCACGGCATCACTGACCGGATGCGCGTCTTTCGTTCCTGCGGCCGGTTGCGTTTCAGCGGGCCAAAACGCTCCGGCCGCGATCCATTCGGTCAATAGATCAATTTCATCTTGCTCCATCCGCCCATCTGGCGGCATCTGCAGATCTTCCGTTTCGTACCGAATGGCTTCAATCAGCAAACTGGCATCCACATCGCTGGGCACAATCGCCGGGCCTCGATCACCACCGTCAAATGCACCGCTCCGCACATCCAACCGCAAACCGCTTTCCTGTTTGTTCGCGCCGTGACATTCCGTGCAATGCTGAATCAACAGCGGTCGAATTTTGGCTTCAAAGTGATCCGCCCGTGGTCGCACGGCCGATTGATCATCGGCATTGGCCAACAGCGAACCACACGCGACAAGAACAGCGGCGAATAACAAGAAACGGGATGAAATCATGGCAAGGCGAGATATAGCGTCATAAAGGAGGGCAGGGCAGGGCGGGAGGCAATTTCGGCACACCAAAACCGTTCCATCAGTTTACGCTATCTGTCAACCCAACAGAATCTGGGACAACGCAGTCGAGATACTCCGAGTTGCCAAAACAACGCGTCTTGATCTGGTATACTGCGGTTCAGCTGCTTTGTCCAAGTCTAATTGGACAGGGCGATAATTGGTTCGTAGTCCCGCCTTTAGGCGGAATTTGTTTTTCGACGGAGTGTCCGCCTAAAAGGCGGGATTACAAACAACGTACGCTGATAGAAAACGTCAGTGTGGCGCAGTCCACCTCAAGTTGCCTTTCGGATGATTCGGAGCGATTGATCATGTTCCACCAGCAAGCAAGATACAATCACGTTTGGCGAATTTCCTTCGCCGTCTTACTGGGGTTCGTCACCATTAATTCAATACGAGCGGACGAACCTTCCCAAGAGCTGATCGAAACCGTTTTGAAACCCGGGCTGTTCAAGCCGATCACGGAACCGCCGTGTTCTTATTGTTCCACTCAGCATCGCAAAAACATGGTGAAGGGTGATGATCGAGTGATCGCGTGGATTCGCGGAGCACACAATGGCGGTGCCGCTCCGCTGCGTCACTTTCTGGCCGGTTCGCGGATTATCAATGATACTTACGGCCTGTTCTTTTACGATCCAGACGGCGGTTACGTCACCGTTTACAAGAAAGATTACGGCTACACGTTTCACGGCTGGCGAAAAGGAGTCATACTGGTAAAAGATCGCGACGGCACGGTCTGGTCCGCGCTTTCCGGCAAAGCCATTGAAGGCCCGAAACAGGGCCAGCGTTTGGAACGAGTTCCCAACGTACTGACAAACTGGAGTCACTGGTTGATGTTGCATCCTGAATCGACGGCGTACGATCTGTTCGATGGTGACACGTACCAAATTCATGAACTCCCATCGCAAATGTCGGCCGAAGCCAAGCAAACCATGGGTCAAGTGGATAGCCGTTTCGATCCATTGCAAACGGTTGTGGGAGTAGAAGTTGGCGAAGCGACCAAGGCCTTTGCGATTGACGTCAATGCCGAACGAACGGCCGTGAATGACCAAGTGGGCGGACAAAAAGTCAACGTGCTTTGGTACGGACCAACTCGGTCTGCCGTCGTCTTTTCAGGCGAATTGAACGGAAAACCTGTCACGCTGTACGCCGATGAAATCTCGCCAGAAACCGCTCCGTTCAAAGACAAAGAAACCGGCACGCGGTGGACACTGGCCGGACGAGCCGTCGATGGGCGGCTGAAAAATCAAGAACTCGTGTGGGTCAACAGCGTTCAATGCCGCTGGTACGCCTGGGCCGCGGAATTTCCGGAAACGGAAGTGGTAAAATGATGCGTTTTCCGTTGTTCTGCGTCGCGATGGTGATCACGGCAGCGGCAGTCACCGCACAGCCGGTGTTCGCTATTCACGGCGAATTGATTCGTCTGGCGGACGTGTCGTTGGATTCGCTGGCAACGGATGCCGACTTCGATGCAAACGTACTAATCATCGACGTCGGTTCGAACCTAGCAGACGTTGAACAGGAACGAGACCAGTTAGAAAAGATCCACGATCAAGCGGTTCGACACAAACGAAAAATCGGCTGGTGGATCGAAGTCGCTCGGTGCCAATCCATGGCCGACGAACATCCCCAATGGATGGCCAGCCTACAGGGACATGGCGAATGGCACCGTCGGTTTCCCAAATCCGCGATGGCTCAGGCTGGAGAAGTGGTCAAGGTGTATCCCTGGGTGCCCATCGCCAATCAGCCCGCCTTTGACGCACAACTGCAGCGAATCCAAAAACTTCTCCAACTGCTGCCGGCCGCCGATTTTATTTTTTTGAATGATTTGCAAGCGGCGCCGTCCGCTTGCGGTTGCGGCAACGACCTTTGTCGCTGGACCACCGACTACGGTCCGATCAAGGCCGGTACGCCTGTCGGCGCCGATGCGGCAGCCAAGTTTTGCGATGCGATTCAGGCAGATCACAAAGCATCTAAAGTGATTCCGGTATGGACCACGGAATGTGAAAAAGTGGACGGCGAACCATATGGTCATTGCGCCGGCGTCGGATGTTTTGACGGCATTTGCTGGCAAGCGTATACGGAACAGCTCATGCCGGTCACCGACCGACATTCGATCATCGGCGTCCAAATCTTGCCGAAGGAATTTGACCGAGCGACAGCGCAATTTGATCACGGTGTCACTTGGGTTCGCAGTGCCCTTGGTTCGTTCCAAGCAATGCCTCCAGTACGGTCAGGCCGAGCGATCGCGGCCAACCGTCTATTGCCCATCCTGCAAGGCTGGGACACTTCGCCCGAACAACTACAACGCCAAATCATCGAATGCGAAAGAATGGGCACGTCAGGATACATCATCGCGAAAGCGCGAATTGATCAATCATGGACGCCCCAGGTGGTTACGGTATCGCGCCAATAGAAAAATTTCCTTTCGGTCACTGGTCCAGCCATCAACGAAACCGTCATTATAGGGTTTGCTCTGCCCGGCACTTCTGACTAGACTTCAAGAAAACCAACTGCACCCAATTAGAGCGAGTCGGCTAACGAAAAAGAGTCACACAGGGGAACTCACATGGAAAACCAATACCGTCAACAAGACCGCAGCGTTGCGTTTTTGCCTTTCCTTTTCCTGCTAGGCCTGCTCTGGCTTAGCACGTCAACCAACGTTCGAGCGCAGATTGTTTATCAAGACGGTGGCTCGCATTCGTTGACATTAAATCCAGACGACGACAATCTTCAGTTGACAGTTTTGAACGGAAGCCACGTCGATTTGTTCGGTCAAGCGCCAAATCTGAATGTCGAGGTCGACAGCTCGACGTTGACCGATCAACGCGAGAAACTGGATGGCAATTTCACGCTGCGTGCTGGTGCAAACTACAACGCTTCCGCTGGAGACATCGACGAATCTTTCGCTTTTACCTTGGACGATAGCGTCGTTGAGTTTGGTGGCGGCACTTTCCGGATTTCTGGGGTGTCTACCGTCAGCAGCACGTCACTTTCGAGCGTCAGCTATGTTGGCAGCACCATCGGCGTCACGCGTGGCAGCCTTGTGTATAGCGGCCAAACACAATTGAACATGAGCGACGGCGTTCAGATCACCGACGGGCCGTTCACGGCTAAGGACGATGTCGTCGGTCGGGTTGTCGATTCCACGCTGCCAAGTCTTGTCTTAGCAGGCCGATCCGATTTTCACGTGACCAACTCGACCGTCAATGAAGCGAATCTGGACGACAATTGGCGAGATGGTTTTCTGGTTGGGTCTGGTGAGTCACAAGTGGAATTTGACAATGTGATGTTCAAGAATGCCAATGCGGAGTCGGGGCCCCATTTTTCCAATGTGAACGCCTCGCAAATGCAACTTCGCAATAGCGAATTGACGGCGTCTTGGGGTGTCGGCGGTGCGATCGCTATTGCGGCAGATGACACCTCCACGGTGCTCGTCGAATCGACCGCTATTTCGATAACAAACGTTGAGGACAGCGGCGGCAGAGGCACAACGCTTTTCTCTGCAAACGGTGCCGCCGAGATCCAAGTTCGCGGCGGCAGCTCGGAATTAAGCCTCGTCAGCGGCAGTGGTGAGTCCATGGCAATTGCTAAGGCTGGTGGCGAATCTCACATTGTGCTGGATGGCGGCAGCTACATGCTGTCCGCGTACGGCGACGATAATTCGACACACGTCGCTCGAGCTACGGATGATGCGACCATCGAGCTGATTGCCGGTAATTTCAATGTCACGAACCTCAAATCCGACGGGTCGGAGGACGTGTCGATGCATTTGGACGCGGACGAGCGTGGCACTATCATCGTGCATGGTTCGAACTTCAACTATCCAATTGGCGAAGTAACCGACTTGACGGGAGCGATCGAAGGTATGCTCGTCGATGGCAACGCTTTCCACTGGAATTTCGTTCGCACATCGGATGCCCGAATTCTGCTGGTACCCGAGCCAAACGGACTGGTGATCGGTTTCTTGGCATTCCCTTTACTTTATCGGCACCTTCGCCGATCTAAAGTGCACTCGGCGTTGCGGTAGAACAAAGACTGCCACAGCGCCAAGGCTAAGAAAAAATCCTGGCCACGACGGATTTCGAAAGATCACCACGGACGACACGAACAACGCGAAGCTGTTTGCAAATCAGATTTCAGAAAGCTGGCATCAAGTATAACGAAAACTTGTTGCGAGGAATCCATGAATCCCCTTCGTGCTCTTCGTGGTTGCAAAATCGTTCTTGTTCGCATTAGCACAGTTCGGAGCGGTCAGTTGTCGATTCCGAAATGGTCGCCTCGTAGTCTTCAATGAACACTACGAAGAGCAAGAAGAGGCCTTTAGAAGACCAACATCCGGTATCCATCGAAAGGTACTCCTGCTGCAAAGTGACCAGGACTTCCTTCGTGTCCTTCGTGGTTATTTGATTTCTCTTGTCGACAGCGGCAATGTCGTCGTTTTTCGGGCCGAGCTTGGCTAGTCACTTTCAGCTAGCAGACCAACAACTCGAAGTCGCCTAAAACGAGTGCTACCAACCATTTCGGCCGAGCGATAGCTGGTAATCATGCGGCAGGGCGCAATAAATCTCCAAGAAAAAACAATTCTGATCTTTTTTCTTGCAAGTCGTTTTCGTAAGCTTCGCCCGCTTGAAGGATTCAAGCCCGCTCGAGAGGGATATTGAGCGAATGCTTGGCGAGGCGAATGACACGATTCTGTCAGACCATTTTTCGTCGCTGCCGAGCCTCAGTTCGTTGGTCGCAATTTCGCAGGAAGACAAATGGCTGCTCCGCGAGTTCTATTCATGATTGCAGAAGACTGGTACTTCTGGTCGCATCGCAGCAATTTGGCCAAGTCACTTCGCGACAGCGGTTTTGACGTCAGCATCGCAACTCGTTCCGGTCAATACAAAGACCAATTTGCCGAAGAAGGCTTTCATTTCGAACCAATCCAAATGAATCGCGCCGGCAAGAATCCACTGAAAGAACTCCAAACCATTTGGCAACTCTGCCAAGTCATGCGACGTTATCAGCCCGACATTGTGCATCTGGTAGGACTAAAACCGATTTTGTACGGCGGCTTGGCGGCCAGAATCAACCGAGTGCCTGGTACGGTGTGCGCCGTGGCGGGTATGGGCTGGTTGTTTCTACCCGGCGGACCGTTGAAGAAATTGGTTCGATCGGGCGTACAATGGTTTTATCGCACCATGTTTCGCGGACGTCGCGACGTTCAAATCCTGGTCCAGAACGACGACGACAAAGAATTTCTTTGTTCACAACGCATGGCGTCGGATGATCAGCTGACCGTGATCAACGGTTCCGGAGTCGATACGGCCAAGTTTCCCTTCAGTATCGAACCAGATGGCACGCCGGTCGTGACAACTCATTGTCGCATGTTATGGGACAAGGGCATTGGCGAACTCGTCGAAGCCGCGCGGATAATCAAACGCAATGGCCATCCGTGCCGCTTCTTGCTGGTCGGCGCACCGGACCCGGCGAATCCAGCCGCCATTTCTGAAAAACAACTGCAAGCATGGCACAACGAAGGCGTTATCGAATGGCTTGGACAACGCACAGATATAGCCGAAATACTAAAGGACAGTCATATCGCTTGCCTGCCCAGCTACCGCGAAGGACTGCCGCTGTCGCTGATCGAAGCGGCATCCGTTGGTCGGCCGATTGTGGCGACCGACGTGCCTGGTTGCCGAGAAATGGTGGCGGAAGGGCAGAACGGTCATTTGGTTCCGGCTCGCAATTCAGAAGCGTTAGCGGCTGCCATTGAAAAACTACTGTCAGATCGTTGGCAGCGAATTCGCATGGGTCGGCACAGTCGCCAGATTGTGGAACAGCGGATGACCAAAGAGATTGTCAATTCCAAAACGTTGGCACTCTATCAGCGGCTATTGGGTGCCGCATGGGACACGGCTCCAGCTGTGCCAGCTGCTGCGGCGAAGGTATCTAGCAAAGCAGCCTAGTCATCGTTGCGGCGGCGATGTGCTTCGCCGTTCGCATAGAATCTGATTGCATATCCCCCTGTTTCCCGCTTAGAATGCTGGTCCTAGCTGGACAGCGTCACCTTGCACAGAATTCTCGGAACTTTTAGCCAAAGGCGTTTGCGAGCGGAGTATACAGCAAGTTTCCTTTCGCTCACGTGTTTTGCAGTTGCGATTTTTCATAGCCCGACACGTATGTGAGGGAAGATGGATTGTTTCTCTGGTCCTTGGCTGACGCGTGTTGCAGTTGCGATTTTTCATAGCCCGAAACGTAAGTGAGGGGAAACGGAGTGTTTCTCTGGTCCCTCGCTGACGCTTTGGGCTAGGAAATTCCTCCGAGAAAACGCAAATGCGCAACTTCAACACGCGTCAGCGACGGAGAACTGCATGCGGTTGTGTATTATCCCTCACTTACGTTTCGGGCTATGAAAACATTTTCCCTCACTGACGCTTCGGGCTATCATATTCCTCCGAGAAAACGCGTCTCCGTTTCCATTTCTCGGCGATAAGTTCTCATTCGAAAGCAAGCGGCAAACCATGTTATCTTCCTTTTTGCGACCGAAAATTCGACGCGGCCATTCTGGACGACTTCCGATTCGAAACAGTTACCTCGAATTGCTCGAATCGCGTCAAATGCTGACCACCAACATTGAATTGTTGCCGGTCCAAGACATCACGCTGACTTCAGCCACGGTAGGAGTGAAGGTGACAGAATTCGATTCGTTCCCGCCCAGCGTCTCGCTGTATTTGGGTGACGAAGATGGAGGCGAAGCGGCCGGAAACTGGGACCGGACAGTCGATTTTGGTTCGTTACAAGTGGGCGAATATTCTCAGTCTGTCACGGATTTAGCAATCGGCCAACAATATTTCCTGAAAGCGTTTGGCTTCAGCCTGATTGGCAATTCGGTTTGGACGGAGACGATCAGTTTCAGTACGCTGCCGCCCGACCTGGCGACCTTGGAATGGGATCCTGTTCAGTTTGTCAGTGCCACGTCGGTAGACCTATCTGGCCGCATCACCGATACCGGCGGAGATACGCCCGAAGTGATTGCCTACTTCGGACAGGCCGATGGACAAGATGATCCGGACGCTTGGCGACAGCAGTTTGTGCTGGGCGAATTTGATAGTGACTTTGCGGTTCGCATTAATCCGTTCCTGCCGAACTCGTCGTATTTTCTTCGCTTGGGAGCGAAAAATGCCGGCGGTGTCTCCTGGGCCGGTCCGTCGATTTCGATTCAGACCGCCGATGCGCCGCCGCTGCAGATCAGCGAAGTCATGGCGGCCAATACCGATACGTTGCTCACGCGAATTCGTCCCAACACGGAGGACAACTTTCGACCTCGCACCGACACCGCCTTCGATTGGATTGAACTAAGCAACAATTCAGCCAGTGACATCGACTTGTCAGGCTACTATCTTTCTGACAATCCAACAAACAACACCAAATGGGCCTTTCCCGCCGGCACTACCATTGCCGCTGGCAGCCAACTGATCGTTTACGCGTCCGGCTGGAATTTCCTGGATCCGCGCACGACGAAAACGGTTTCCTGCATACCAATTTTGAACTCAGCCGCAACGGCGAAAGCGTCACTCTGTCCACTCCCGATGGCCAGGCCATCGATACATTGTGGTTTGGCAGCGTGCAAGAATCCGATGTGTCGTTTGGTCGCTTTGGCGCACACATTGGCAAGATGCTGACCGCCACTCCGGGCGCAGCCAACGATCCGGTGCCCGTTCAGTTAAACAACGTACAACATGTTGTGAACAGCGTAACGCAAGAGATTTTGGTGACGGCAACGCATCAAACGCTGCCAACGGATCTGACCGAAATGGTCTTGCATTATCGCACTATGTTTGGCGAAGAAAATCCAGTCACTATGCGAGATGACGGGTTGCAAGGAGACGTCACGGCGAATGACGGAATTTATTCAGCCGTGATTTCTGGCAATGTGGCCGAAGCAGGCGAAATCATTCGTTATTACGTTTCCGCGTCCGACACGTCTGGCCTGGAGACTCGGTTTCCTCGCTTTGCAAATCCCGACGGTTCGCCCGAATACCAAGGTTTGATGGTTCCGGATCCCAGTGTCGAATCGAACCTGCCCGTGCTGCACCGCTTTGTAGAAGTGCCGTCACAAGCAGAACGAGACCGGGGAACTCGCGGCGTAGTCGTCTACAAGGACGAACTATACGACAACGTGTTCATTCGCATTCGCGGCGGGACGGCTCGCAGTTGGCCCAAAAAAGCCTACAAGATTGAATTCAACGACGGGCATCACTTTGCCATGTTCGACGATCAGCCGCGAGTGGACGAGATTGACGTCAACACCACTTACACGGACAAGTCTTACGTGCGAGCGGTCCTGCATGCAGAATTCCAGAATGACGCCGGTACGCCAGCGCCGTTTTCTCAGTTAATTCGCATGCAACAGAACGCCGAATTCTTTAGCGTGGCGATTATGGTCGAACAGCCTGATCGAGACTTTCTGCGTCGGTTCGAATTGGACGACGAAGGTTCGTTCTATAAAGCCGGACCTGGATCGACCTACGAACGGTCCACCAGCAGCTTCGAAAAGAAGACTCGGGACTATGAAGACAAATCGGACGTGCAAGATCTGATCACAGGGCTGCATCTTCCCGATAATGAATTGGAACGCTATCTATTCGACAACGTCAACTTGGCGGCGCAAATCAACTTCATGGCCACCAACATCATCACGCAAAACATTGATTCTTCGGACAAGAACCACTATCTGTATCGAGACACCAATGGCACAGGCGAATGGTTCATGCTGCCGTGGGACTTGGACTTGTCATTCGGGCCAGACGCGTTGAACACGGATGCAGTCTTCGCGGACCAGAATACTCGCGGAGCAACTTACCCAACGGCCACGCATCCGTATTTGGGTTCGCGCCGCTTCCCGTTGCATGTGGGCAAGTACAACGATCTGCTGGACGCCATGATTACCAATCCGCGGACCAATGCCATGTTGCTGCGCCGAGTGCGTTCGTTGGCGGACGAGTATTTGGCAACGGGCTATTTCGAAAACCGCATGGACGAACTTTTGCAAGCGGTGGGCACAGATTATCAATTGGACCAAGATCGCTGGCGCAACAGTGCTCATTTCCCAGGTCAACGGTTGACCATGGCCCAACAAATTCAGCGAATCAAGGACGACTACTTGGTTCCTCGCCTGGCATTCCTGACCGAATATCATGCCGCGCCCAATGGAGTGGGTGTCCCGGCGCCGCAAGCCAGCGATGTGACGGTACAGTTTGGCAGCGACGTGGAGTTTGCTGCCGATAGCGACACGGGGAACGTCGAATATTTCACGTTGGTGAATACCAATGATTTTGCGGTGGACCTTTCGGGTTGGCAGATTCGCGGCGCGACCAGTTTTACCGTAGCGCCAGGCACAATCATTCTGCCGGGCGAGACACACTATTTTGCTCAAGATGTGGCGGCATTTCGCCAGCGAAGCTCGGGGCCCAGCGGCAACCAAGGCCTGTTTGTCCAAGGCTATAACAACGAATTGTCCGACGTCGGCGGACAATTGACTCTGCTGGACGCAACAGGTCGCACAGTAGCAGAAACGACTTTTGGTCAAACCGTGGCGGTAGCCGATGCAGCGAATTTGCGGATCAGTGAAATTCAATATCATGCTCGCAACGCGGAAATCGAATTCGGCGAAGCGGCCGTGGTCAGTTCGGAATTTGAATTCATCGAAGTACAAAACATCAGTTCGCAACCGATTGAACTGGCAGGCGTGCGATTCGTATCACTGGAAATCGACGGTGATACTCAGGGCGTGGAATTCCAATTTGATTCGCAGCTACTGCCTCCGGGTGAACACTTGGTGATTGTGTCCAATCGCGGGGCGTTTGAAAGCCGCTACGGTGCGAATATTCCGTTTGCATCCGGTTCCGCCGGAGCGGACGAACCCAGCGGCCAGTATGACAAGAGCCTGGGCAACGGCGGCGAAACCATCACACTACTGGATGCGGCTGGGCAGTTGATTGAACAAGTGGCGTACGACGATACCGATGGCTGGGCAGTTCGAGCGGATGGGTTGGGAAGTTCGCTAGAACGCATTCCGGGTACCTCGGCCAATTCGCCCACGTCATGGCGTCCAAGCGTTCTGGTGCATGGTTCGCCGGGAACCGATGGAAGCTATGCGGTGCCTTCGGTTCGTATTAACGAATTGGTGAGTGCATCGCCGCTACCAACACTGGATCAGGTGGAACTATTCAATTTTGGTGATCAAACGGTGGACTTGAGCGGCTGGTTTCTGACCGAAAACACAAGCTTAACGCTGTATCCGATCCCTGCCGAAACGAGGCTCAATCCAAATTCGCATGCCACGTGGGACGAACATCTGCTGGGCTTCACGCTGGACAAAAGCGGCGACCAGCTCTACTTGATGGAATCACGTAACGGACGCCCGTTTGCGTATGTAGATGCCGTAGACTATCCGCTAATGGGAGACAACACGTCGTACGCTCGGATCCCCGACGGCACAGGCGACTTCCAAATCACCAACCGACCGACGATTGGCAGTGCGAACTTGCCTGCGGGAGACCTGATCGGCGACTTCGACCAGAACGGACAGATTACGCCGGAAGACATTGACCTGTTGTGCGCGCGGTTCGCAATCAGAATCAAGACTCCGCGTTCGATGTGGACAATAGCCAAACAGTTGATGCGGCCGACGTCGATCACTTGATTCACGACATTCTGGGGACGCACTACGGCGACGTCAATTTGGATGGCCGTTTTGATTCCGGCGATCTAGTGCTGATTTTCCAAGCCGGTGAATACGACGACAACTTGGCGAACAATTCTACTTGGGCCGATGGCGACTGGAATTGCGATGGCGAATTTGATTCGCAAGACTTAGTGCGAGCGTTTCAGGACGGCGGCTATCGAATTGATGTGAATCCGAATCGCCCCAACGGCTAACGAATCCACTTTTGTAGTGGACAAGGTTACGAGTCCCCAGCTCCTAGCTTTCGTAATGGACGAGGTTACGAGTCCCCAGCTCCTAGCTTTTGTAATGGACGAGGTTACGAGTCCCCAGCTCCTAGCTTTCGTAATGGACGAGGTTACGAGTCCCCAGCTCCTAGCTTTGTAATGGACGAGGTTACGATTGGAAGTCCCCAGCTCCTAGCTTTAGCCGTAATGGACGAGGTTACGAGTCCCCAGCTCCTAGCTTTTGTAATGGACGAGGTTACGAGTCCCCAGCTCCTAGCTTTCGTAATGGACGAGGTTACGAGTCCCCAGCTCCTAGCTTTGGAATTGCGAATTTGCGTTTTCCAGCGGAATCTGCCCGAAGCGTGAGCGAGGACTTCGAATATGATTTTCCCTCGCTGCTATGAACGACCCGCTCCATCGTAATGGACGAGGTTACGAGTCCCCAGCTCGAACAACACTCACATGCGGATTGTCTCGCAGGTAGAAACGCAAGGGCAGGGCGGCCCATTCGGCGAGCGTAGTCGACGCCGATTCGAGCGGTGGACACGATTTTGTCATCCGGCAAGTTTCCGTTATGTAGGCGTTCCACAAACAGTCGCTGCGAAGTCACGGCGTCTTCATGATTCCAACTTCGATCAATTGCCAACGCCGCAGCCAGCTTGCCGGGGCCAGAGCAAAGATCAGTCGGGCGTTTGGCTGCCGGACGTAGTTGCTGCATGCGCTCGATCCCTTCGGTTGGTTCAAGAGCTCGGATCAACACCGCGTGCGGCTGATCGTTTTTCTGGACAGCAAAATTAAGCAGGCAGTGGATGCCATAATTCAAGAAAACGTAAACCGTGCCGCCGTCGCCATACATCGGTTCCGTCCGATTGGTCCGGCGGCCTCCGTAAGAATGCGCCGCCTTATCTTCTTCGCCCAGATAGGCTTCGGTCTCGACAATCAGACCAGCCAACCGTCGGCCGTTTTCCATTCGCACCAACTGTTGCCCCAATAATGCTCGCGCCACACTCACCGCATCTTGACGAAAGAACTTGCGATCTAGGCGAACACGCTTTGTAATACTGCGGCGCGAATTCATAGGTCCGGTTCGAATGATCTGCTCGGTGACCAACCGTGACGTTTACTGTCTCATCACAAATGGGCCACGTATCAGACAGTCTTCTTAGGGCGTACAACATCCTTTGCTAGGCCGATTGCTTCCAAAAAGCGAATGACCCACCAAGCCATATCGATTTCCCACCAGCGGTGTCCATGTTGGGCGCTGCGTTGATCGGCGTGGTGATTATTGTGCCAGCCTTCGCCATGAGCCAGCAATGCAACTAACCAGTTGTTGCGGCTATTGTCCGAAGTTTCGTAGTTACGATAGCCCCACAGATGAGCAATCGAATTGACGGCCCAGGTTCCGTTCAGCACAAACACGGTTCGCACGATCGCTCCCCACAAGAATAGGCTGGTGCCAAACCACAGCCCATAGGTCACGTCCTGTTTCACCAGCCAACCATAAAGAAAGCCGCCAGCAAAATACAACAACGTGTGGCCCAAATAAATGAACAGCCACAACGAACCTCGTTCCAACCGCAAGTAAAATGGATCTCGCAAAAGGTCTCGCACATATCGTTCAAACGAACTGACCGTATGGTAGTCTCGATTGTGCACCACCAACCAACCGACATGTCCCCAAAGAAAATGCACCAACGGCGAATGCGGGTCGGGCCGATGATCCGAATCTCGATGATGCAACCGATGAATCGCGACCCACCGAGCTGGTGAATCCTGAAAGCTGCATATACCCAGAATGGCCAGCGTGTATTCGAACCACTTCGGACAGGTAAAGCCCTGATGTGTCAACAAACGGTGATAGCCAACGCAGATACCCAACATGCCAAACGTCAAATGGCCCAAGATCGCCAAGACCAATCCGGTCCAGGAAAACAACGCTGGCACGAAGGCAAACAACGCCAACAGGTGGATCAACACAAGCGGTATCAGATATCGCCAATAGATCCGAATCGGTTCGGCTGTCGAAGGTATCGCGAGATTTCCGTCATGCGACGAAGGCAACAACGCAGCGGTATTCGTCGACGCGGTTTCCATTTCAATGGGCTCGATCCGTGGTGCAGTCGTCGAAGTTGCTTTGGCCATCCATCTTACCTTCGCTTAGTGCTAGCAGTCTTTCCAGAAGAGTCGACATGTCATTATCACGATCGGACAACTTCAAACTAGCCCAGAATATCCCGCGGCAGGAGGATTCGTCACCTCATCCATTACAAGCAAGCAGGAGGATTCGGCACCTCGTCCATTACAAGCAAGCAGGAGGATTCGGCGAACCGTAGGTCAAATGCTTGGTCAACAACTCCCAGCGATAATAGTACGTGGTGGTAATGTCGGCGTCCGGACATTCGAAGAACGGAATATTCTGCCGATACCAATCCCAGTCTCGGTTATCCCAAAACGACTGCGCATCCAACTGCGCCTGCTTGTCCAACACCTGGGCGTATCCATTACAAGCAAGCAGGAGGATTCGGCACCTCATCCATTACAAGCAAGCAGGATTCGGCACCTCATCCATTACAGCAAGCAAGAGGATTCGGCACCTCGTCCATTACAAGCAAGCAAGGGATTCGTCACCTCATCCATTACAAGCAAGCAGGAGGATTCGGCACCTCATCCATTACAAGCAAGCAGGAGGATTCGGCACCTCATCCATTACAAGCAAGCAGGAGGATTCGGCACCTCGTCCATTACAAGCAAGCAGGAGGATTCGGCGAACCGTAGGTCAAATGCTTGGTCAACAACTCCCAGCGATAATAGTACGTGGTGGTAATGTCGGCGTCCGGACATTCGAAGAACGGAATATTCTGCCGATACCAATCACAGTCTCGGTTATCCCAAAACGACTGCGCATCCAACTGCGCCTGCTTGTCCAACACCTGGGCGTATCCTGCGGACACACAGGACAACGCCACCATCCACGCAAGCAATCTCCCGGCGTAACAGCTCAATCCAATTCCCCTTGAAACTCTTTCGTTTCTACCTAGCCCCGCTATCCTCGCCGACAAACCGCCAACGACAAGGGCACGTGCCGGATGAATGCAAATTTTGCGGTGTTTCCCGAGCGGAATGCTATTGTATCGGATCAACAGCCAGAATTATGTTGGGTGCTGCGGAAACGCAACAGGGCTCATGGACAAGCCGCTTTTTTGCTTCACGCTGGACAGTTCGTCCTTGTAAGTCAACATGACGGTGTTTACAAAACGCGCCACAAGCAACAGAACCAACAAACTTCTATTCGTAGTTCAAGGATGAACCAAATGGCAATCTATATTTCAAAGTCATTGATGTTTTGCTTTCACTTGATTTTGCTTCCTTAGAGACAGTTCGCGGATTGCCATTGAAGTTAGGTGGCTGACCCATTTTGCGTGTCGCCGGATTCGTGGTATCTGCCCTGTAAACGAATCATGGCTTCTCAGAATCCCACGGATTCGTTTCGGCCTGTTGCAGTCGAACGAATCGAAGATCGCTTGTTATTCGCCGCTGATTGCGCGCGAATCTTCACTGATTCCGATTACGAAGTAGTCGCTCAATCCCTGGCCGATGCCGATCCGCTGAATGGAATTTCCGTTCGCGAACAGTACGGCTTTGACGGCTATGGCCAAACTGTCGTGGTGATTGACAGCGGTGTGGCCTACGATCACTATGCTGGGCGGAGGATTCGGCAGGGATTATCGAGTTGTCGGTGGTTGGGATTTTGCCGAAAACGACGCCAATCCGTATGACGATGCGCCGGCGGATTACATGGTACCCATGTGGCAGGCATCATTGCCAGCGACGACACAAACCATCCCGGCTTGGCCACGGGTGTCGACATTGTGGCACTACGAGTCTTCAACGACAGCGGATACAGCGAACTGCGTTGGATTGAGCAAGCATTGGACTGGGTCCATGCGCACCAGTATTCGTTCGAACATCCAATCACAACGGTTAATCTTTCAGTTTCCTACAATCCCTTGGCCGGCAATTCCATCATCACCACCCTAGACGACGAATTGGCCACACTCAAGAACGATGGTATCTTTGTCGCCGTTGCCGCCGGAAATGCTTTTAACGGTAACACGCCGGCAACCGTATCCTATCCCGCATCCAATCCGCATGTTGTGCCTGTCGCCAGCCTGAATGCGGAAGGTCAACTCAGTTCGTTCAGCCAGCGATCCGCCGACGTACTGGCCGCTCCGGGCGAACGCATTGTCAGCACAGCGCCTGATTATTTGTTCGACTTCAACGGCAAGACGGACGACTTTGCCGTGTCTTCGGGCACCAGCATGGCCACGCCGTACGTGGCCGGCGCCAGCATCTTGGTTCGCCAAGCGATGCAGGCACACGGAGTGACCACCATCACGCCCGACGCCATTTATTCGCACCTCCAGCAAACGGCGGACGTGATCTATGATGCGGCGTCGCAAGCCAATATTCACCGAGTCAATCTGAGTCGCGCTCTGGATGCGTTCGCAGCGAACGACGACCACGGATCGTCACCGTCCGAGGCCACATTGCTGGACCATTCAGCTGGTAATCGCTTTACAGAAACCGTGTCCGGTTCGATCGAAAAGGCGAATGATCGAGATTACTTTCGCTTTGTGGCTCCGCAAAATGGCATGCTGACCGTGAACGTTGACACACTGCCAACCGGTTGGCAGTGGCTAACGGAACAGGGCACCGTCCAAGACAAGACACTGCGAATTCCCCTGACGGCTGGGTCCACCACCACGTTCGGCGTGACGGCGTCAACATCGGCCGACTATGCAATGCTACTGCAATGGCAATCGGCCCATCAGGATTTAGGAACGTTGGCTTATGCCAGCGTGGATATCCATGCGGCGGGACCGCAACTCTACAAGCTCACCACCGCCAACCAAGCTTGGCTATCGGTGGTTGCCGCGAACCAAACCGATTCACACCCCATTCGTCTCACACTATGGGACAACCAAGGCAAAGTATTGGACCAATCGTCGCAGTCCAGTCGCTCCATGCGAATAGATTCGTCGGCAGTTGCCAACCAAACCGTGTGGCTGCAGACCGATGGACCTCTGGGCACGCAGATTGACATCGTAAACCAAGTTCAGCAACAGGGTGATTCGCTCAATCTGTTCGGTTCGCACATGGCCGACAATTTCCAGGTGTCGCTGGACGGATCCGGACAAATCCAGGTCAACGGTGTCAGCTACCAGACCGCCGGCGTGCATTCGATCATGGTTCATGGTCAATTCCAAAACGACACCGTTCACGCCATCGGATCTCGGTCGACCGATGTCATCACGTTGTCACCACAACAGCTGAGCATGCGCAACGCATATGGCACGCTGGAGGCGACAGGCGTGTTTACCGTGCGAGTTGACGGGCAAGGCGGTGTGGATCGAGCGACTTTCTACGATTCCAGCGGCAACGATCAGTTCCGAACGACGCCCGGTTACGCTCGCATGATGAGTTCGAACTACTACAACATCGTAGAAAATGTTTCGACGGTCTTTGCGAATTCCACCACAGGCCGCGACCGCAGCGAAATGTACGATTCCGTGGCGAACGATCGCTATATCGCTACGCCCGATTACGCTTCCATGCAGGGGCCCGGATACCAGCGGCAAGCCACCGGATTCGCATTAACCTATGCATATGCCAATTCTGGCGGCAACGACCAGGCGTTCGTCTATGATTCGGTCGGCCCGGATGACATAGTAATGACACCGGAATACGCTCGCCTTCGTTCTACCGATCGCTTTGCTTGGGCCGAAGCGTTTGAATCCACTTTTGCGTATTCATTGCATCACGACGGCGACCGAGTAGACATGACGGGGTCAGCGGACCCAGATCGCTATACCAGCAACGAACAATACGCTCAAATGACTGGCGCTGGGTTTCACAACCAAGCCACGGGATTCAAAACCGTCTACGCGGATGGTGCTGGCGGAGATGACGTGGCCGAATTGCGCGACACCGCCGGAGATGATCATATTCGCACGGGCCAAGCGATGGCTCGCATCATGTCGGACCAATACTACAGCTACGCGGCGTCATTCGAAACGATCACGATCCAAGCGACAGGGCAGGGCGTAGACCGAGTATTCATGTATGATTCGCCGGCCGATGACCCATGTGTCGGAACACCCGAATACGCCGAAATGAGCGGCGCGGACTTTGACGTGATTGCGCGGGGGTTCGCGAGAGTCTTTGCGTATTCAGCAAATGGAGGCCACGATTCCGCCATGATGCTGGATTCCACGGGCAACGACATCTTTGTGCAGAACCATGCCTGGTCCGTGCTCAAGGGAACCGCATTCTGGAACTACATTGAAGGGTTTGATCATATTGCAGCATCCGCCACGCATGGATTTGACGAAGTGCGCATACTGTGCCGTGACGAACCGGGAACCTTGTCTGCCACCAGCGATACATCAACCCAATATACGACTGCCCAACAGCAGACCGGATTCACCGGTTTTGATACCCTGGTCGGGTTTCGCCACGACCAACGCATTGTGGAAGTTGACTTAGACGACGTCGACCAACTGTTCAAGTCCATCCAATTGTAGAATCCTGAAATGGCGCGACATCTTCAGCCGTGCGAAATTCTCGGCGTTCGTTCCAAATGAGTTGTTTCGCACAACCGATAGGCTGACACGCTTTTGCCACACGATAAGTTGTGTGCCACCTTGACCTGCCCATCCAAAGGGCCAAGAATAAGCTTTTTGCCGAGCCGATGTTCGGCGAGTTCGTTCGCCCGTTTCATGTCTTGTTCAGAACAAAGGAATTACAACCGCCATGGCGAAAAAGAAAACTCGCAAATCCCCAAATGCGTCAGCTCGCAAGACTCCAACAAGAAAGAAGACCACGGAGAAAAAGAAAACGTCCGCAAAGAAGAAGGCGTCAGCAAAGGGTAAATTACTGACGCGATCAGAAACCTGCGACCGACGTTTAGAGTGGAATCCGCAACAGATTGCGGCATTAGGAACGGACTCGGACGTGAACGTCGCCAGAATGTTGGGGGTGACCAAAACGGCCGTTTTTCAAATGAGTAAGCGAAAAGGAATCCCTCCCTTCGGAAAATCCCGAGACCAACTACGGCACAAATGGAACAAGACTCAGCTTTCTTGGCTTGGAAAACTGACAGACGGAGAAATTGCCAAACGCATGGGGATCGACTACACGTCTGTTTCGTGGAAGCGACGAACACTGGGAATCCCCGCAGCAGGATCAAGGGCCACCCGCCCCCAACGAGTATGGTCGAAAAAAGAACTAGCACTGGTGGGAACCATGCCCGATGCCGTCTTGGCCAGGCAACTGGGAACCCATCGGCGTCGAGTGGCGTTGAAGCGAATGGAACTTGGTATTCCCAACTTCACCACAAAAACATCAGAAGAAATCTGGACGAAGGAAATTCGCAGTCAGCTGGGAAAAGTCCCCGACCAAGAGATTGCCGACAAATTGAATATTTCCATCTACCGAGTTCGCAGTTATCGCCTACGAAATCGGATCATGCTTACCAAAAAGGCCAGGCTTCGCTGATGTGCCCAACAAGGCGATTTCGCGTGCTGGCGTATTGTGTCGCCATTGCCAGCACGCGTTTTATTCGGCTGCTTGCAATTGACGCAGCCTGCTCACTGAACTACCGTTCGCGACAAACAGATCGAAACACAGTAGAATTCGATATGACGTCGGCCCGCGAACGTGTTGCCTCATGGATCCACCCAATTTGTACCGGCGACTGCGCCAGCTTCGCACCATTCAGCAAACTCGATTGTTCGACCCGAAATCTACCAATCGGCGAATCCTGAACGCTTCCGCCTTACTCGCAGCCACCACCGTCATTGCCAAACTGGTTGGCATGCTGAAAGAACTGTGCATCGCGTACGCGTTTGGCGCGTCCGACCAAATAGATGCATTCTTGATTGCGTATCTGCCTGTCTCTTGCGCCGTCACCGTCTTTGCCGGAAGCTTTGGCACATCCATGCTCCCTTCGCTGGTGGCCACTCAAGACGACAAAACACACCGTAATCAACTCGTGGCGCAATGCCACTTGCGACTAATTTTGGTTTTGGCCAGCGTGGCGATAATCCTATTCATCACGGCTCCTAAACTTAGTGAATTACTATCTCCGGAAAATCACGAACATGCCCATCAGCCAATATCACGCTTGATGATTTACCTACTACCGGTTTTGTTCTTCCAAGGTCTCGCCTCGTTCTGGACCACCATTCTCATCAGCCAAGAACAATTCACTCTGCCCAGCCTGTCGGAAATCATCGTTTCCAGCAGTATCGCCCTCTTTGCCTTGCTCGGCCAAGCGAACTGGGGCGCCACCGGAATTATCGCAGGTCTAGCCTTCGGTTCACTCGTTCAATGGATCTTGCTGCAATGGTTGGCGCGGCGAACCCAATTCACTTTATTGCCCAGCTTGCGTGCACGAGCAATGACGTTTGTAAACGTCCGGCGGCAATACTGGTTCGTCGTGGCAGCCACTCTGGTGGCCAGTGCGTCTAACTTTATCGATACCGCCATGGCAGCCGGTGTTGGCGTGGGCAGTGTGGCCGTCCTGACGTTCGGCACGAAGTTGATTTCCGTCGTGAACGGCATTGGATCAATGTCGTTTGGTCGAGCGATCTTTCCACACTTAGCGGCCATGGTGGCGGCCAGACAATGGCACGAAACATACCGCAGCGTATTAACCTTTGCACTGCTGATCCTGTTGATCACTGTGCCCCTGGCAGCCATCTTTGCCGTCGGGGCGCCATGGATTGTGCCGGCACTGTTTCAGCGAGGTGCATTCACAAGCCAAATGGCGGTGGACGTAACGCGAGTCATGCAGGCGGCCGCACTGCAAACGCCACTCTTTGTGTTAAGCATCCTATTTGTACGGCTCAATTCCGCATTGAATCAAAATCAAGTCCTGACCGTGATTGCCGTCACGTCGGTTGCTAGCAACATCCTGTTAAACCGCCTCTTTCTGAACTGGATTGGACTGCCGGGAATTGCTCTTTCCACCGCTTGCGTCTACGGATTATCGTTGTGCATTGCTGCGTCGTTCGCGTTCTGGGGATTGGCCAACCGCTCGAACGCAGAACATCACCAACAAAATGCATCGACGTCGCACGCCGCTTAATCAGAGCATCGACGTCGCACGCCGCGAAGTCAGTTTTCCCGATGAACGTTTCAGCATCTTCCGCCAACCAATCAATCGCAACCAGCAACGCACAGCCAAAGCGACTTGGCGGTCCTAAGCAAATCGAATCACCCAAGCGACGCCTTTCGCTGGTCATTAGCTCGCTGCGACTAGGCGGAGCACAACGAGTGCTGGTGACACTGGCACGCGAATGGATTCGCCAAGGACATGCGGTTTCATTTGTGACCAACGCCGGGGCGGATCAGGATTTCTATTCGCTACCAAAATCGGTTCGACGCGAATCGTTGAACTTAGAGTGTTCCAACCAGTCGAGGTTGAGCCGCGTGATAGCACCTGGAAAACGCATCCTTCGTTTGCGCCGAGCACTGCAGCGCCAGCGTCCCGATGTCGTGATCAGCTTTTGTGATCGAACCAATTTAGAAACGCTGCTTGCCACACGAGGCATCAATGTACCGGTGATTGTTTCCGAGCGAACCAACCCGCACCAGAACCCTCAGCACTGGCCCTGGCCCCTGCTGCGAAGGCAACTTTATCCGCTAGCGTCGTGCATGGTCGTACAGACCACGGCAGTGGGCCGGCACACTCAATCGCACGCCCCCGGAACTCGCGTCACCACCATTGCCAACCCTCTGCGTCCTTTGGCGGAAAATTCGCCGCAAACGAATCGACTAGAGACAATTGTCGCCGTCGGTCGATTAGATCCGTGCAAAGGCTTGGACACGCTCATCGCGGCGTTCGCAACAATTCACGAACGTTACCCATCGTGGACGGTGCAAATCATTGGCGAAGGCTCGGAACGAACAGCTCTAA
Source organism: Pirellulaceae bacterium (assembly GCA_041399205.1). Lineage (GTDB taxonomy): Bacteria > Planctomycetota > Planctomycetia > Pirellulales > Pirellulaceae > JAGQOZ01. The sequence goes on from JAWKTK010000020.1 coordinate 154,075, forward strand.
CAGCCCTGGTCGCGAAGCTCAATCTGCAGCATCGAATTCACTTCGTCGGCCAAACGCAGCATCCCGAAGAATATCTCGCCACCGCCGGTATCTATGTACTGCCGTCGCGCTGGGAAGGCTTTCCGAATTCGCTTTTGGAAGCCATGGCTGCTGGTTGTCCTTGCCTGGCAGCTGACTGTGACTTTGGACCAGCCGAATTGATCCACCATGGCAAAAACGGTCTGCTCACACCGGTGGACGACGCGACAACGTTGGCCTCGCACTTAGAACAACTCATGACCGATGCCAAACTTCGAACGCAGCTGGGCCAACGCGCTTCTGAAGTTCATCAAGAGTACCGATTGTCGTCCATCATCCAGCAGTGGAACAACTTAGTGGAACAAGTGATGGCAGAGACATCAAGGACTTGATTACCAGCTGATCTTGACCCGCGCCCAACGACTTGGTACTTACCTGCCATGCACGAATTGTAACGCAGGAAAGGCGATTGCCGAATCGGAACTTCGCGAGCTTCGCACAATTGAATCTTGCCCACTTTCAATCCGGACGCCTGCCAGCTTGATGGAGCAACACGTTATGGACAATTTGGATCAACGCGCCCAGTTGATGCTGGTTGTCCCTTCGCTTCGCATTGGTGGAGCAGAAACGGTGATGATTCGCTTGGCCAATGAATGGGCATCACGCCAGCGCCAAGTCGAATTGGTGGTGTGCGGCCAAGACGGCCCGCTGGCGGAACGAATCGATCCTGCCCTTCGCATCACGCGACTCGCTGCACCGCGCATGGCGTTCGCTTTGCATCGCTTGTTAAGTGTGGTTCGACGTCGTCGTCCTGCGGTAGTGCTCAGCACCGTCGCGCATACCAATTTGGCGTGCTGTCTGTTACGTCCTTGGTTTCCGCCAGAAACACAGCTTGTCGTTCGAGAAACCAATGTGGCCTCGCGACGAACCAACCAAATTTCCGAATTCGCCTTCCACGCAGCTCGCCAACGGTTACTGCGTCGCGCCGACCATGTTATCTGTCAATCCAATGCCATGCGACGAGTCGTAGTACACGAGTTCCAAATTCCGCGGCAGAAGCAAGCGGTTATCGCCAATCCGTTGCCTCCACAGGACGTGAATGGTCACATCCCAAATCCGTTTGCTGAACCCAACTGCATCAACTTGCTGGCCGCCGGAAGTTTCACTCGCAAGAAAGGCTTTGATCTTTTGCTACAAGCGTTCGCCAAACTGGTGCAACGCGACACGAACGTCCGCTTAACGCTCATTGGCGAAGGACCGCAGCAGAATCAGTTGCTTCGCCAATGCGAACAAATAAAGCTCAACGGCCATGTTCATTTTCTGCCATTTCAAGCTGACTTGGCACCGTGGTATCGCCATGCGGATTTATTCGTCCTGCCATCGCGGTTCGAAGGAACTCCTAACGTCTTGCTGGAAGCGATGTGGCACGGCTGTCCGGTGGTCGCTAGTTCGCATCCCGGCGGAACGGCGGAACTGCTGCAAAGCGTGGGCCTGGAAGAACGTATGGTTACCGATTTGTCCCTTTGGGACGAAGCGTGGTTTCAGCCGCTGCCTGCAGCGACCGACGAACGTCTTGCCGCCAACTACGCCATCGACACCATTGTGGATCAGTACGAATCGTTATTTGCGCAGCTAAGTCCCTCTTGGCAACTTACTCCGCCGCGCCGTGCCTGCAAACAAGAAGGGCAAGCGGCATGACAGAACCACTTTCTCACTTGTTGGGCGTCGCCATTTGTGTCGGCTGCGTTGGTCTGGGACTGCTATGGAAAAGACTCCCCGCCTGGCTACTGCTGCCGATCTTGGTCATCAAACTTTCCATCCCGGTCACCTACTTTGCGTTCTACTATGACGGGACGTGGAATTTCCTGGACGACTTCACCTACTACGATGAAAGTGCCAACCTAGTGGCACTCGGCTACACGCCTTACGAACTTCTGACCACCGATGAAGGACAAAAGGTTGTCACTTCCGTCAGTGGCAGTCGCCACACGTTTTACTACGTGGTGAACACGCTAGCGATTCAGCTATTCGGAGATTTTTATTCGTCCGGTGTTTTCTTCAACATCGCCATCAGCATCGCGTCTGCCTGCTTGTTCGCCAAGTCGATGGAGCGACTCGGGTTCGAACCAACCTATTGCCGTTGGCTATTGGCATTTCAATTGTTGCACTGGGAATACCTATCCTGGACGTCCCTGATCAACGCGAAGGATACGGTCGTGGAACTGCTGATTGTCACCACGCTGTATCATGTAATCCGCTGGCAACAACAACATTCGTTGCTTTCCGCCATCATGATGATCATCAGCATCTATTTGCTGACGACGGTGCGCTTGTATGTTCCTCCTGTAATGTTCGCCGGCATCACACTCGCCACTGTGATTTCGTCCAAGGATATTCGAGCATACGTGATTCTGCTGGCCGGTAGCGCCGCGTCGCTTTATTACTTACGCAACTATTCGCAACACTTGAATTCACTACGTTTCGATGATGTCATTTACGGCAGCATTCGGTTCGTACTAACGCCTCGTCCCTGGGACATTTCGGTCGAAAAGTCATTTCTATTCTGGCCTTCGATCTTTCAGTGGTCCACCATGCCGCTGGCCCTCTTTGGTGCCATCCACGTATGGCGAAGTCGGCCCGCCGTCCGAATTTTCTTGTGTGTCCTACTGGCATTCGTCTTATTTTACGGTGTGTTTATCTACGACCCGAGCCCTCGATTGCGATTACAAATCGCCGGCCTGTTTGCACTCACCCAGTTTCACTGCATATGGACCGTGTTTCACTGGCTGTTCCAGCGAAACGAATCTTGGAACTTGGACTTGGCCGTCAATCACCTGGAAAGGGCATAGCCTGTGTGCGGTTTTGTAGGCTTTTGGGGACCCGGCGCCGAATTCTCCGTCACAGGAGAAGCCGAAGCGATGGCCACGCACATGTCGGCCGCGCTTCATCATCGAGGTCCGGATGACTTTGGCGTCTTCGTTCAGCCCGAACAACAATTGGCATTGGCGTTTCGCCGTCTGGCCATCATGGACCTTTCGCCCGCTGGACACCAACCAATGACATCGGCCAGCGGTCGTTATGTCATTGCGTTCAACGGCGAAATTTACAACCACCAGGAAATTCGAAAACAGTTGCGGACACATCGTTCCGACGAATCCGCACCGTTGACCTTTCGCGGACATTCTGACACAGAAGTCCTGTTGGCCGCCATGGAACGCTGGGGAATCACGGACGCCGTCGAACGTTGCGTGGGCATGTTTGCCTTTGCTGTCTGGGACAATCGCACGCACGAATTGACATTGGGCCGAGACCGTTTGGGCGAAAAACCATTGTACTATGGACTGTTGGACGGCCAAATGGTCTTTGCGTCCGAATTGAAAGCCATAGAACGTCACGCTCGTTTTCCGTCTTCCATCCAGCGTTCTGCGCTGCTGGACTATTTGCGTCACGGATACGTGTGTGGCACTCAATCGATTTATGAAGACATCCTGCGCCTGCCACCCGCTTCGTTACTCACGGTGACTCGGCGCCAACTGGAAGAACGACGCTTGGCTTCGCCGCGAGCCTACTGGTCGGCGGAAGATCATATCGATTCGACCCTAGATCAACAGACCGACGAACAAATCTTGGCGGAACTTCAGTCGCGACTACTTGATTCGGTTCGCCATCAAATGATCGCAGACGTTCCGGTTGGCGCGTTCTTGTCCGGCGGCATCGACAGCTCCTTAATCGTGGCGATGATGCGCGAATGTAGTTCTAAAGTCAAAACATTCACGATTGGATTCGAAGAAGACGGCTACGATGAAGCCCCGTACGCCAAGTCGGTTGCCATGTACTTGGGCACGGATCATACGACGCTGTACGTCACACCCGAACAAGCTCGAGCGGTGATTCCGCAATTGCCTGAAATCTACGACGAACCGTTTGCCGATTCGTCCCAAATCCCAACGTTTCTGGTTTCACAGATCGCCAAACAACATGTCACTGTCAGCCTGTCCGGCGATGGCGGAGACGAACTCTTTGGCGGCTACCGTCGCTATCAGAAGACAATTCGACTTTGGCATCGACGTTCTTGGTTGCCGCAGCGAATTTCTGAAACGGCGGCTGGCTGTTGCAAATACATGGAAACGTCGAACTGGCTTCCAGCTCGTTCGCGACATCGACTAAGCGTCGCAGCGTCTTTACTGTCCGCCTGCGGATTCGACGAATTTTATCGAGCCAGTATTTCTCGCTGGAAACGGCCAGAAGACTTAGTCGCAGGAGCTCATTTGCCCAAGCGACTGACCAATCGATTTGGTTTCCGCGATCACCATTTACTGCGACGCATGATGCAAACCGACTTGCACCAATATTTGCCAGATGACATTCTGACCAAGGTGGATCGAGCGAGCATGGCGGTGAGCCTGGAAACTCGCTCTCCGTTGCTGGACCATCGAGTTGTCGAATTCGCTCGCTCCTTGCCTCACGATTGTTTAATTCGCGATGGCAAGACCAAATGGGCGCTGCGTCAAATCCTGTACCAATATCTGCCCAGCCAGCTAGTGGAACGTCCAAAGATGGGATTCGGCGTACCACTGGGTGCCTGGTTACGCGGACCGCTCAAAGATTGGGCTGACAGTTTATTGTCACCTGCAACGTTGCAACGGCACTCGCATTTCCACGCCGAACCGATCCAACAAAAGTGGCAGCAACACCTTGTCAACCAAATGGATCATACGCCCGCCCTGTGGGAAATTCTGATGTTCCAAGCCTGGTTCCAACAACGCGCCGCGCAGCGCCAACAACAATTTCGTCTGTCAAGTCGGCCGCAGGCCATGGCAGCTTAGCGATTCACCGCCACATTCGTTTATTGTGTTCCATGAAGACAGACGTTTTGCACATTCTATCGGGTTTGGAAAAAGGTGGCGCGGAAGTCATGCTGCTTCGCTTACTGCAGCGCGCGGCTCAGGACAAGCAGGCATTGCGCCACCACGTTCTTTCACTGACAGGCGATTCCGTGGGCATTGCCGACGATCTGCGAACGTTGGGAGTCCCGCTTTCCGCCCTACACCTTTCCAAACGTCGTCCTCAACCGGCCTACATCCTGCGACTTCGCCGAATATTACGTTCTGTTCAGCCACGAGTGATTCAAGGCTGGATGTATCACGGCAATGTCGCTGCGACTTGCGCCGCCAGAATCGCTCCGAATTCGCCAGCATTAGTCTGGAACGTTCGACACAGCTTGCATGAACTAAAACAAGAACGCTGGAAGGTACGCTTGTCGATATGGCTGAATCGCTACTGGTCTCGGCACGCCCACGGCATTATTTACAATTCGCATCGAGCGGCATTGCAGCATCAGGCATACGGATTTGATCATCGATCCACGCACGTGATACCCAACGGATTTGATACTTCAAACGCGCTCGCTTCCAGCCACGTCACGCGTCCCACCGTGCCTGAAAACGCCTTTGTGTTTGGCTTTGTCGGTCGGTATCACCACGTCAAAGGTCCAGACCTTTTTCTGCAGGCGCTGGCTCACGCCAAGACGCAACTGGACCGCCCCGTACACGCTATCTTGGCAGGACGAGGTTACACGCAAAGCAACCCAGAACTGGCGCAGCTGCTTGAATCATCGGGACTGACCCAGTGTTGTCACTTATTGGGCGAAGTGTCAGACGTGCCGCAAATCATGGCCAATATGGACGTGGTTGTCTCGGCGTCTCGTGGCGAAGGCTTTCCCAACGTTGTCGGCGAAGCCATGCTGGCAGCTCGGCCCTGCATTGTCACCGACGTAGGCGATTCGGCTCGACTTCTGGGCGACGCCGGCATGGTCGTACCGCCGTCGAATGTTCCCGAATTGGCGCAGGCCATGTGCGAGTTCGCCACGATGTCGCCAAACGAACGATCCCGCTTGGGTCGCTTAGGACGCAATCGTATCGAACAACACTATTCGCTCGAATCAGTCTATCGCCAATACCATGCGTTGTATGCCAGCTTGCTGCCAGCGCCGGTTCGACGCCCAACGCACAAGGCGTTTGATGTATCTGGTTCGATCGAATCATCGGCCGTGACTGCGTCATCGCACTGACAGCACCACTGGCATGTCACTGGAAATCCTGGCTGAAATGCCTGCACGATTCGACCAAGAATTGCCGATCTACTACTCAGTTCGGTCGCATGTTGCAGGTTTTCTTCCTTCCATTTTGCACGGGTGAGACAAGTGAGCTGGCTCAAGAACCTAAGCTTGACGCATTTTTCCAAACCAAAATCGGATCGGCCCATTTATCGCTGGATTCTGCAGCACCAGCCTCACAGCATTATGGAAGTGGGGCTGGATGATGGGAGTCGAGCTGAAAAGATGCTGCAAGTCCTTTCCGCGCAGCTTCCAGCGGATGCCGTTCTGAAATATACCGGCGTGGATCCGTTTGATTCGCGCCCGCCCGGCCAACCGACGTTGCTACTGAAGAGTACCCATCAAATGTTGAGTCGACACGGCGTGAAAGCGCGACTCATTCCGGGTGAACCGAGTTTTGCGTTGCCTCGATATTGCAACAGCGTAGGCGGACACGACCTAGTGGTCATTTCTGGTGCGGCCAGTGCCGACGAAATGCAATCTGTATGGACCGTGCTGCCTCGAGTCCTGAACGACCAATCCGCACTGCTGTGGCAACCCCAAGGTCCGAACAGCGATTTTGTCGTTTACAGTCGTGACCACGTGGTCGAACTGGGCGAAGCCAATCGATCCAAGCGAGCAGCGTAACGTCGAAAATCTGCCATCGCCGTTGCAGTCACCCGTCGCCGTTCCAGCCACCCGTCTCCCAAACGCTGTTGCCGCGAATCGACTGAGCATTCTGCCAGACATGCTGGCAGGTGAGTCGTGGTTTCGAGCCATCGAGCATACCGCAAGGCGGTACGTCCAGTGGAACAAGCCCTCAGCGGCGTAACGTCTGAACGAAAATCGCCAGATCTAGATCGATATCAATACCGTTTCTTTCAACCGCCCAGGCAAAGCCACAGTCAATCCGCGTTCGTGATTGCATTGCATCGAACCTGCAGTCTGCACCGCCAGGCATCTTGTCGCTGGCGCGGCCGTCTTGTTTGCAATTCTGATCGGTTGGCTGGTGCGTCGCCGGCGGTTCGTGGCAAGGTACTCACCAAAGTAAACGCAGAGGCGCCGAGTTACGCAGAGGTCATGACGCCCAAGAATTTGATCCTCTGCGTTTCTCGGCGCCTCGGCGTTTTGTTTTCTGTTCGGTCTTGGCGGACGAATTTGCCGGACAGTCGCAAAGCGCCGAGTACACCTTGACTTCATGTTTTCCGCATCATTCGCGTAAATCGTGTTGGAACACTCAAGCCGCGAATTCAGTCATCACAGGAACTTTCTATCAGCAAAGAAATGACTCCCCATTCGCTCGACCCAGCGCGCCCTTTCAACTAAAATGCCACTTCTAGAAAACTGAGACCACCCATAAAACGCCTGTGTCCCCGGTGATGATGGTTACCAGCTTGGTATCACACCAACGACGGGGCCAACACAATCACCCAACCGTAAATCCTTCGCAAGGTAAGCGGTCGCAAATTGACGGTGGCCGCTTTATTTTCTGCCCCAGAGGTAACTGAAATGCAGCATACACAGTCACTCCTAGTCGGGTTGCTTTTCGTTACGATGACCAACCAACTCATGGCCCAAGTTCGAGGGTTTGTTGAGACGTTTGACGGTGATGGTACTTGTGTTGTTAACGTGGACGATACTTTTGGATTTGATGATTGTGGCTGGCGTATGTCGGGATACAACGGCCATTGGGAACTCGACGGAAGTGGACAACTCCGCGTGCATGTCGATGGAGACGACGAACTTGAAAGACTTGACGGCGGAGAAACGCGTTTTTTCAAGAACGTCTTTTTCGGCAGCGGTAGTTTTCGGAGTCGCGTTGAATTGGTTGATGTCGACCTGTTTGTTCCAGAAGGCCGACTTCCATATGACGTTGACGCTATGTTTGGGTTTGGCATTAGCCGTTTTTCGACAAGAATCATCGTTTTTCCGGATACCGAAGGCCAAGCAATTGTCGGCACTACGATCAATAGTGTATTCCTAGGACGACGATTGTTCGAATTCACATCGAATATAGCCATCGAGTGGCTCTATGACCAGAAATTATCCGAAGTCACACTTCGGTACGAATCCGATGGCAACGAGTTGGTAATCGGACCGGATTACTATGAAGTGACAATGGATGACGTAACAGAGATCACGTTGGACGCACAAGATCTTGGCGCTGTTTTTGTCAACGATGAATTCGTTCCTGCTTACGCCAATTTGGGAATCGACTGGTTTGGCGTCATGCCCATCTTGGATATCGAAGGTGACTTCACATCCGACGAAATCGTCAACGCAGCCGATATCGACCGCCTTTCAAACGCCATCGCCACCAACTACCAGAACGTAGGCTTTGACCTGAATGACGATGCCGAAATCACCGAAGCGGATCGAACTATCTTGATCCAAAACATCCTGAACACCTACTTCGGTGATTCCAACTTGGACGGCGAGTTTAACAGTGCCGACTTGGTCAACATTTTCGCAGCTGGCGAATACGAAGATGACATTGATGGAAACTCTACTTGGGCGACCGGTGATTGGTCGGGCAATGGCGAATTCGATAGTGCGGATCTGGTTCTGGCGTTTCAGGATGGCGGCTACGAACTGGGGCCTCGCGAAGCGGTTCGTACGTGCCTGAACCAAACGGTTTTGTCTTGCCGAGCGTGTGTCTGTTTGCGGTCGGTTGGTTGGTGCGACGCCGTCGTTCTTAGTCGACCATCACGAAAAAATTCAGCGAGAGAACGAAGCTCCTGCTGAGCCCAGAATGGTTCGCGCCGCGCGACCGCCGATGCGAAGAAAAACTCGGCAGGAGCCTCGATCTCCCAGTCCCAGGCACCGGAACTTTCGCCTCAACACATCGACATCTTATTCGATCTACACCGAACCGGTTCGCACCGATCTTTCTATCGGACGCCGCTTCGTGCCTTGGTGCCATCGCGAGATTCTTCGGCAGCAACAACAACTCTACAGATGGATGCATGTTGCTTGGACGACGCGTATGAATTCTTCCGCTGTGATCTCGTTTTGACTCTCGCAAAGGCGCGACGGCATTAAGGAATTACTAGAAGTTCCAGGGAAAGGTCCATGCGAGCGGCGTCGTTAAGGGCATCGTCATCAGGCGAGTGCATCCTTAGAATCGATTCGCCTGAACGCAGACGAACGCCGCGTCCCACGACGGCGACCATTCCCAATGCAGCGAACACCAGCGTTGCCGGTTGGTTCTGGAACGGCAGCGACACCGCCGCGAGGCCCCTGTTCGAAGCCGCCGGCTTCAAAGGCAGTGACAAAATCGGACGTCGAAAATCTGCCGTCGCCGTTCCAGTCACCCGTCTCCCAAACGCTGTTGCCGACAATCCCGTCTTCGTATTCGCCCTGCCGCAAACACAGCCACAAAATCACCAGTGCCGAATTCGCCGTCCAGATTGGAATCGCCGAAATAGGTCTTCTTCAAATCTTCAACCCAAACGCGGCGATCCTCGGCATTTACGGCGTTGTCTTCTATTCAGATCAAACTGGGCGTCGGCATTGGGATTTCCCACGGCCGCCGTCAACGCATTGATGTCGACCGCAGTTAGCAGGCCATCGTCATTAAAGTCACCGGGCACTGGATCGCCACCACCGCCGTGGACGTTGGATCGCAAGGCGGACAGGTCCTGAACGGTAATGAAAACTTCGTCAATATCATCGTAGTCGGCGTTGGCTGCTCCAAAGCTGGTGCTGCCGGTGTCGTCGTAAAATTCGTTGGCCGGCGTGATCGCTCGCCAATCATCCCACGTCAGCATCTGCCCTTCGTCCGCGACCGGCCCTTCCAAACTTCCTCCTTCACGACCACTGACACTACCACCCGCCCAATCTGCTCCTTCACCCACAGGGCCAAACAGAATGGTGCCAGTAGCATCTTTGATCGTCAGTGTCCAATCGTCATTGCCTACGGAAAAGTCGCCTGGATTACCATCGTTGGTAATGGTCGACACCAGCCCGTCGGGCGCCTTTGGCTTGCTCTTGCTGAGTGGCGACGTTGATCCACCAGTCATCATTCAACGGATCATAGGAAATATCGGTCGAAGTATTGAAGCCACCAGCGCCGTCCGCGTCTGCTGTTTCGATAAACGTCACAATGGTGCCGGAGCGAAGGTTGGACCAAACATCATGCGAACTGAGCGTAATGACGCCGGCCGCCGTTTCGTCCGAACCGTCGATCGCTTCATCTTCGGTCCACTCCAACGACCAACCTCGCATATCCACTTGGTCTTCAATCACCAGCAGTTCAAACCAATTGCCGCCGTTCCCATCGATCAAGCCGAAGTAGGTGTCTTTGCCCAAACCTTCGTCCAGTTGGTCACTTCCGCCCACGGCGTTGTATTCATTCAAAATCACTTCGGCCGCATTGGCAACCAATCCGTGCATGCTAAGCAGTCCGACCGAAAACAACACCTCGCCATAACTTTGCAACCAACTCATTCGTAACACCCTCGCAGCAATTCGAATCAATAAAACTCGCTCCATTTGCTCGCCGATTCTAAGCGAGGCCCCCGTTGCGTCAATTGTTTTCAGACGCTGAAACAGCAAACTCGATCGAGTTCAGAAAAACTTCACAAGCCCTTAACAGGATCTTTGTCAGTGTTACGCATACCCGGCGTTAGCATCTACCCTGGGCCAATTTAGAAACTGAATTCCCACAGAAACGCCTCATCCAACGGAGTGCAAAAAATGCTCGCACGGCGACGCGCATTCACCCTAGTCGAATTGTTGGTTGTGATTGCCATCATTGCCATTCTGGTCCTGCTGTTGTTGCCTGCCATCAATGCGGCGCGAGAAGCCGCTCGACGAACGCAGTGCATCAACAATTTGCGGCAAATCGGTTTGGGGATGTTGAACTACGAATCGGCCAGAAACAAATTTCCGCCAGGACAAAAACGACCGTGCTTGCGTTGTGACGAACTAGCATGGTCCGCCTTCTTTTTGGAATTCATTGAAGAGAAATCCGTCCACGATCAACTCGATTTTCAAAAAGACGTCTTGGACGAATACAATCGTCCCGGCGCGCAAAACGTAATTGGTACTTATCTGTGCCCCAGCGCGGCACGCACCAGCATCCACCGTGAAGACGGTTACATTACCGGCATTCCGGACGAGCACGGGGGCGGCTATGGGTGTATTGACTACGTGGGGATTTCCGGACCGTCGAGGAATTCGCTGGACACGTCGGGCACGGAATACGGACGAAATCGAGGTGTCTTGATTGGACTGAGCGGCTTGCCTTCTCGAGTGTTAGAACCGAAGGCGATTCGCACCAAAGACATCAAAGACGGGCTTTCCAAAACGATTTGCGTGGCAGAAAGTTCGGGACGAGGTGCGCAGCGAAATGGCCGAGACTATAAGTTAGACGGTGCTTGGTTTTCCGGTAACAATACCGCTCACATCAAAGCAGGCATCAACGCTTTGGTGCCCGAAGAAGCGTGGGCCGAAGAAGAAATCATCTCGGATCATCCGGGCGGCGCGAACGGATTATACTGTGACAACGCCGTCAAATTCATGGCTGATTCGATGGAACTGCGAGTGCTACTAGCCATCTGCTCGCGCAACGGCCGCGAAGGCCTGGAAGAACAAGCACTCGAATAAATGCTCCGCCCAGCCCATTACCGCACCTCGGCAGTTCTCGGCGCCTCGGCGTTTTATTCTCTGTCAGGTATTGGCGGACGGATTTGCCGGACAGTCGCAAAGCGTTGAGAACAACTTGGTTTCATGCTTTTCGCATCATTCGCGCATTTGATCGTCGCAACGAAGCTTTTCCGCATTCTTCACCACGAAGCACACGAAGAAACACGAAGGTTGTCATTTCTGCTCTTGCTTTCTCATCTCTTTTCTTCGTGCTCTTCGTGTCCTTCGTGGTTTCTAAATTCGACCGGAAGATCGAACCGTGCTTCGCATTCGACGTGTATTGACGAGCGTGCCTCGGCCTAGATTCACGAAGAAACACTTCGCACCGAAGAACGTCGCTTGCCCAAAACTCCATGCTCGGAGCGTCGGTGAAACACAACACCTCTATCGACGTGAGAACGGTTTACATGAGAACGGTTTAGGCGTGTTCTTCATGCAGAGTGGCTTCGCTAAGGGGAAGCGTGGCGTCGGCTGGATCTTGGGGCGTCGAGTCGTTTAATTCGCGAATTCGATCTGCTACTCGATTGAATTCCATGCCGACTTGTTGCCAATAGTCGGCGTCGCGGAAATGGACGGGACTTTCTGGTTCCGTGCCATCAGCGAGACGAGCCAGTTCGTTTTGGATTCGCACAATGGGACCAACAAAGCGGTTGCTGATCTTCATGGAATCGTACACCAGAAACGGCAAGATGGCGATCAAACACAAGTAGGTAGGCCAGTGTCGTTCCGCCACCACGGAAATCTGTTGGTAGAAATACTGATCGGGGTTGGCCAGCACCTGTCCAATCAACAAAGGCAAGTTGACAAACAACAGACAGCAAAGCCAATACAAGAGCACTCGTCGAACGATAGCGCCTTGCACTTCTGGTTCCACAAACAGACAGCGACGTCGATTGGTCATTCGTTTTCTCCGACTTCCCTTACGGTGGTAACGCCCATAGACTGCCCCATTTTTCGATTGGAATCGTTCAGGTTATCGTTCAACGCTTTTCCAAAGAATTGCAGGGCGGTGATGGCAGCCAAGACAATCAACATCAAGCCAACGGCATATTCCACCGAAGTCGTGGCGTCAGTTTCCCGGATGATTGAGGGCCATTGCCGTTGCATGAGTTGAATCGTATCGAAGCGTTTTTGGTAACCTTAGGCGAGCAGCAGACTTTACCTGCCGAAGTAGTGGACAAGGCAACGAGTCTTAAATGAAGGATTCGTCACCTCATCCACTACCGCAGAAGGATTCGTCACCTCATCCACTACTCGCAGAAGGATTCGTCACCTCATCCACTACTCGCAGAAGGATTCGTCACCTCATCCACTACCGCAGAAGGATTCGTCACCTCATCCACTACTCGCAGTAATCAGTTCGCCGCAATCCTAAACGTAACTGGCTTCCATTCCCAATCGCATTTTCAGTTCTTCAAACTGCTCTAAATATTCGTCGCTGGATGAATGCACATGTTCTGCTTCCGTGATGAACTTCATTTCTTCGTCACAGCGAACACTGTAGCGATGCAGGATGTCTTCGTAGTCGGTCAATTCGTTCCCGTAAACGATTAACAGTTTATGTTCGTCGAATTGGACTTCTTGCGGAATGGAAGGATTCAGCACCGCAATGCCTGTGCAACCATCGTTGGTCAGCAGGTCTTCAAAGTCCCAGAGCGTGCTGAGCAGAACCGGCATGTCCATATGTTCTCGATACAGATCGGTGTGACCCGATCCGTCGCGAGAATGGCTGGTTTCCAGAACCACGTCTACCACGTTACCCAGCGGTTCTAATAACTCGATAAATAGTTCGAACAGGTTTTCGGTCGATGCGGCGGCCATCAGGACCGGCATTTCCGAATTCGAATCGGCGTCGTGATAGCGATCATGGCGAAATCCTTGCTTGGGCACCACCTTGAGGTCATAGGACGGTCGGACCGCCTCTGTCAACGTGAATTCACCATAGCGACGCACACCCAAATGCGTTTCCAATTCTTCTTTGGAGATTGCATCAAAGCTGCTGTTCGCGGTCGTTTCATTTTCAAACGATTCATCCTGAAAGACGTTTTTGAAGAAGTTCTTCAGAAAGCCCATCGTATTCCTCGGTCATTTTCAAAGGTGGCTTGGATCTTGAAGTGGACTCTGCGCCAAGCAAGAATCCATGCAACTGTACTTCACGCGGTACATCGGTCTGTTTCCGATTTCCATTTCCGTTGACTCGTATTCAGAAACGTGCCCGCGTAACTGTTACATTCGGCCTAACGACCAGAACGGAATTCGATCACAATTCTCGCCTTCAACTCGTTCGGTCGACTCTGGCAAAACCCTAGCACGCAAATTGACGATAAACCGAAATGTTTAAGCAATATCACTCCAAACTGCATGTACTTGACCGCATGATGCTTTCCTTCAACAAACCGCGAGCTCGTGTGGATGTCCGGCAACTTTGCCTGCTGTTCATGTTGGTTTTATGCGGATGTCGACAGCCCGATCCACTCGCCGAATCAAATGACGACACGCCACACCCAGCAGCGACCGTCACGTCGATTGACCAGTGGGAACAAATTCGCATGTTTGGCCAATCGGCCGGATATTCTCACTACACGTGCACCATGATCCGAGACGATCGGTTTCCGCAGCACAATCAGGTTGTCCAGTATTCGCGCAACATCGTGCTGTCTCTGCGGCGATTTGGACAATCAACCGATCAGCAGATTCGCTATACCAGCTGGGAAACTCGCGACGGCCAACTACTCGCCGTTCGTTCGGAAATGCAGACCGGCTCCCAGAACTTGATCAACGACGGAGTGATCGCGGACGGCCAACTGGTCATTTCCAGCAATCAATTACCGTCTTCAGAAAAGCGAATGGCCTGGCCACCCGAAGCACTTAGCTATTTTGGCGTCGAACAGTCGTTGATCCAACAACCACTAGAAGCGAACGAACAGCGCGGCTTGATCATTTTGCAACCGATTGATCACTCACTGGCCGAAGTCACGTTAACGGCGCAGGACTTGGAACAGCTTGACATTCAGCACCAACCTGTGTCTGTACGCCGAGTCCGCATGAGCACTCGTTTGCCCAACGGCCAAGAAATTGAGAGCCTGGTCTGGGTGAATTCGCAAGGCATCATCGTTCGTTCGGAAACCGCCGGACAAGTGTTTGAAGTAACCGACTCAGAAACGGCAATCCGTTCTGGCCAACAACGAGCGGACATCACGTCAAACATTACCATTCCCAGTTCGCCCATTGCGAACCCCGATGAAACTCGGCGCATTCGATACCGCATGAATTTGGACACGGCGACCAACCATGCTCCCTTTCCGGCGTCTCGCTTTCAGCAAGTGACACAGCTATCAGACCGGTCGTTCGAAATTGTGGTGACCGAATCCAAATCGTTCTGGCACACAAACCAGTCGAAGCCCCAAGAAGACGTGCTACTTCCAGCAGAGATCTCGGCTTCGCTGGAATCGAACCAAATCATCACGTCAGACGCGGCCGAAGTCCAATCGCTGGCCCAACAGATCGACCAGACAGCAGTCACTCCGGCCGCCATCGCGGTTGCCTGCGAACAACTGGTGTTCGATACGGTGGACGAAAAAAACTTCTCCACGGCGTTTGCTACCGCCGCCGAAGTCGCTCGATCCAAATCGGGCGATTGCACAGAACATGCAGTTTTGCTGGCGGCGTTGTGTCGAACGCAAAACGTGCCAGCTCGCGTTGCCCTAGGGCTGATCTATGTGCCGGCAACACAAGAATTTGCGTATCACATGTGGACCGAAGTCTACGTTCAGTCTACTTGGGCGCCGCTGGATGCGACAAAAGCACAATCCGGCACGTCGGCCTGCTACATCAAGATTGCCGACGCCAGTTTTGACGACGGCAGCCCGCTGCAAGCCCTGCTGCCCGTCGCCAAAATTCTGGGACATGTGACGTTGGAAGTGGTGGAAATCGATTAATCCAACGTCCGCGAACGTCCTGCGTGCAAATCACTTCGATTCGCGGTTTTGCGATCCCGGAGTCGGCACTAAGGATCTCCATTGCTGGCCGTCGGCCGTTCGCCCGAACGCCACGTCCTTGTCCTGAGCACCAAATTTGACGTAGTCCAGCAGTTGATTTCCACGCGCATCGGTGTCGCTCAGAAAAATCTGTTCACCTTCCGCCGCCAGTTTGAAGTTGCAATGCAAATCTCCTTCCTTGGACTTCTTTTCATCCGCCCAAATCAACAAGTAACCGCCAGGAGCGATCACTGTTCCTTCCGGAATCTTCCATTTCTGGACGGAATGAGCGTTGTCGGAAAGGTACATGCCACTGACGTCCACGGCCTTGCCGGAACGGTTGGCCAGCTCGATCCAGTCTGAAAATTTTCCTCGCGGACTCGGCACGGTCGATTCATTGGAGGCCATGAATTCATTGATCACCACGTCAGACGCCGCAACTTCGGGCAGTTCGGCCGGGCAGAAACTTCGGTTTCACTGGCGGCAAAGAATACAGGAACTTGAGCGTCCGGCAAGGATTCAATTGCTTCGTACGACAACAAATACTTGCGTCGACCTTCAAAGAACGATTTTAGCGAACCAGGTGATTCGTCCGAATCGTCCGTGCGAGTCGCATTGATGAAAGCGTCGGTCGAAGTCGTCTTCTTGACGTCTTGCTGAACTTCTTCTTGGATCAAACTGCGGTACGCGGCGATACTGTTCTGCAGTTCGGACCAATCGAGCGAATCTTGCGCAATCGTTTTCACGCATTGCAGGTAGCGTTGCTTCAATGCCGGTACGGCTAGAAGCTGGCGGCGAAGCGGCATGCGTTCATTGTCAATATTGACCAACGGATCCAAATCAACGCCACCGTGCCCCGGTCCACCCGGCCCGCCAAAGCCTCGGCCACCACCTGGACCACCAAAGCCTCGCCCGCCAGGGCCGTCCGCCACCAAAGTCGCCAGGGCCAAAACCAGGAG
The DNA here is from genome assembly GCA_041399205.1 of Pirellulaceae bacterium. GTDB lineage: Bacteria > Planctomycetota > Planctomycetia > Pirellulales > Pirellulaceae > JAGQOZ01. The sequence continues at coordinate 170,772 of JAWKTK010000020.1, forward strand.
GCCCGACCTGCGTCGGTCGGTCTGGCCGATCTTGCGGTTCGGGTCGTTCTTCCGCCAATTGATCGCCAGCTCGGTCAGCTTGGTCGCCTCGATCCGCCGTCGGCCCATTCGCATCGTCGGGTCGAAATCCACGCCCGCGTCCGCCTCGGCCACCTGGGACCACCCGTCCACCGCCTGTGAAATGCTTCGTTCATGTCATGTGGTACAAAGTAGAACTTGCCATTGGGACTTTCGTAAATACTGTAGTCACTGGCTCGAGGTCCAGTAGCCGTCGCTGTTGACCAACGCCACATCCAACGCCAGGAACCAGAGAATGCTGTCGACGTCCGCGATGTTGGCGAGTTCGGATTCCAAGGATTCCGGTGGAGTTGAATTCAAGATTTTGCAAAAGCGAATCAAGTCTTGCCACGCTTCGGGCGAATCATCCGATTTGATGGTGTAGCGGCGTTTGTATTCTTCGATATCGTCACCTAAATCGCGAAGTCCACCGTCAGCTCCCGGATTGCCTCGGACTTTCCAACGGTTTCCCTGCTTCGTACCAAAGTTTTCTTTGATAAAGTCCTTGTTGAATTGCTGGACGTTGGTAAAGACGCCCCACGATTCGCCATTGATGACCACGTGAACAAAGTTGGCTTTGGGTGCCGGGATATACTTTCTGGCAATTTGCGAATACAGCACCGTGCTCATTAATGAAGCGTCACCGTTGGCATTCAACAGATTCAGCGTGGAATAGCCGTAGAGTTCTTGATCCGAATGAACATAGTCCACAGACAAATTCAGAGAGCGTTTCATGCCGGTGGGCACCATGCCATAACTGGACATGCCTCGGAAATGCACTCCTACGTTCTCGTATGACTTGCCATCGACAGTCATGCGAGCCGGAACATCGACGTCCGTGCCGTGGAACGCTTCTAATTCTTTTTCCCAGTCGGCGTTTTCGAATTCCAAAAAGATGGTTCGCAGAACCGAAGTATCATAAAGATCAGCGTCGGGAATTGAGCGACTTGATCGGGCGAAACTTTCCGGCCTGGTTGAGGTTCACCGCCACCGAATCGACCACCACCGGGTCCACGACCACCACCGGGGCCTCGTCCACCACCGGGCCACGACGACCGGGGATCGCCGTCGGACGCCAGTGATTTGCGAGCTTCAGCGCGTTCGGCCTTGTTCAACCAGCCGTTTTTGTCGGCGTCGTATTCTTCCAGAACAGCTCGTTCATCGCGACCAAATCCGCCCGGACCTCCAAAGCCGCGTCCACCTCCCGGGCCTCCAAAGCCGGGACCACCAAAGGGCATATCCGGCAGCAGTTCTTGCGGCGTTAACTGTCCGTCGCCGTCGTTCATCTAACGAGCCTTAAGCGACGCGACAGCGCCGGCCAATTCGTCTTGATCGATTTGACCATCTCCGTTTTTATCCAGCGTTTCGATGATCGGCAAAGGTGGTGGTCCAAACTGCTGCGTGCACTTCGAACGCAAACAGACCGATTCCCAGAAAACCCAATGCTGGCACCGTTCGCACGTGCGTTGCCAGATACTATGGCCGCACTTCATATCGCTTTCTCCTGTGGAAGAACTTGTTATCGCACGAAGCTATTCAACACAGGAAGTTGCGGAAAGTTGCGTTCAATCAACGAGGCATCGAATGGGATTTTTTTCACCGGGGATTCACAGGAAGTTGCGTTTCAATCCTTCATATTACCGATTCGATTTCCGGCAAGGTGGAACGTACAGCTCACTCTCCCTCTTGACTGGAGATGCGATTCGTTGGAGTGAAGATTCAGTTCGGACGCAGATTCACACAACGGAACGCTGGGATTGTTCGGATCTAACATTTCCGCCAACGTGGACGCTCGGAACACGTCTTCCATATCTTTCAATGCGTCGTCCATTCGTCGATGAAGCGAACAAAGCCGAGTCCCGTGGGTCGAGATTTCCAGATGGACAGGATGCGATACGCTGAATGGGCTCCACGGCGTTCACAATGTCCAAAATAGACAATTCTTCCGGCGAATGAGCCAGAGAAACGCCGCCGCCAACGCCTCGCTGTAAAACCACTAATCCCTTTTGCCGCAAGCCCCTGGAGCACCTTCGACACAAATAGGGGAAGGCACCTTGGTGGCCGCCGCGATGTCGCTGGTCTTGCAAGAGCCACCCTGGTTCTTTGCCAGGTAAACCATCGCTCGTAACGCGTATTCCACGGTCTGAGAAAACATCTATTTACCCTGCCAAACCTTCGGATTATACCAGACCTTGACATCCAATTTAATGCACCCTAGACTTCGTTGCCGTTCATTAGACTAGGTGATTCCACCATATAATCAAGGATATCAGCGTGAAAACAATTGACGAATCCAGACTCGAAAGCGACCTGCCGTATCGGTTTGAATATCTGACTGAATTCATGGGATTTGACGAAAAGGACATTGCGACCATTCACGGCGCCGCCCCTCTTTTAGCACCCATTGGTACCAGCGTTGGTCGACGCTGTCTACGACAAACTCTCCGGATATGACGCTACCTGGCGACAGCTTTGCAGCTCGTCAGCACGGATATAAGGGCGAAGTTAAAGGTAGCGTTCACGAATTGCAAATGACAGATGACGTGATCGCGTTCCGCAAAGAACACCTCGCTCGATATCTTACCAAACTGGTAACCGAACCATACGACGGCAAATTGGTGACATACTTGGATTTCGTCGGTAAGATCCACGCCTCTTTCGGGCGAAAGCAATTTCGGTACCGCTGGTTCAGATGAACGCGTTGATGGGCTTTGTGGCTGACGCATTCGTTTCGACCATTCTATCCCTAAACCTGGACACAGAGACCCAATCTGCCGCCTTGCGAGCATTCAACAAGTTACTGTGGCTTCAAAACGACTTGATCGTTCGGCATTATCAGGACGAAGCCGCGATCCCAGCCGGTTCGTAAAGTCCATCGAACAGCTGATTGATATCCATGAAACGAGCAACCATGACGCCAACACTGGTTGCTCGTTTCTCTTTTTAACACTTGGCCGTTCGAGAAATTCCTTCGCAATGCCGTCCATTATTCCCGCGTTTGCCCCTGGTAAGCGTGATTCAAACGGCTAAAATCGCCAATGAAAGCTTTGGATACTGCCTGCCGATTTGATTTTGTGCAAATTGGAGCAGGCCGTTTGTTGTTTTGGCATCTTGGTGGCGATTAATCAGTTGGCTGACGCGCGTTTGACGTGTCCAGTCCAGCGTGGATGCATGGTTAATCGGCACGCGAGTTTTTGGGAAATGGGATGACAGATACGCTGGCAAAGACTCCGTTGCACGATTGGCATGATCGCCATCAAGGAAAATTGGTCGACTTTGCCGGTTGGGCCATGCCGATTCACTATGGTTCGATTTCTAACGAACACATTGCCACTCGTCAAAACGTCACTCTCTTTGACGTTTCGCACATGGGCCGAATTTCATTCGAAGGGCCCGACGCCGCAGACCTGCTCAATCATATTCTGACTCGAAACGTCCTGAAACTTCGCCCCAACCAAGTTCGCTATTCGGTCATCACCAACGAATCGGGCGGAATACTGGACGATGTCTTGGTCTACCATTGGCTGGATTCGGCCGCTTCGCCTCGCTATTCACTGGTCGTCAACGCCAGCAACCGAAACAAAATTGTCCAGTGGATTGATGATCACCGAGGTTCGTTCGATGCGAAGCTGATTGATCACACCACGCAGACAGCCATGATTGCTGTCCAAGGGCCCAAGGCCATTCAAACGGTGAACCAACTGGATGCGTCCATCCCGTTTGCCGAATGGAAATATTACACCGGTCAACCGGTTTCGTTTTGCGGGTTGGACTGTTTCATTAGTCGCACGGGCTACACCGGTGAAGATGGACTCGAGCTAACCATCCCGGCCGAATCAGCCTTGGGCATTTGGGAACAGCTGATCGAAGCTGGCCAAGCGTTTCAAATTCAGGCTGCCGGTCTGGGAGCTCGAGATACCTTGCGACTGGAAGCGGCCATGCCGTTGTACGGACACGAACTGGACGAAGCGACCAATCCCATCCAAGCGGATCTTGGTTTTGCCATCAACTGGGATCACGAATTCATTGGCAAAGCGGCGATAGAATCAGCCGCGAATGCAGCATTGGATCGCCAGCGAATCGGCTTGATGCTGGACGGAAAACGAGTGCCTCGAGAAGGTTATTCGATTTTGGATGCTGCCGGTCAACCATTGGGAACGGTGACCAGCGGAACGTTCGCTCCAACGCTACAAAAGTCGATTGCCATGGGTTACGTCATACCGTCGGCAGCGGCAGTGGGCACCGAATTGTTTGTGGATATACGTGGTCGCCACGAGGCGGCTCGGGTTGTGAAACTTCCGTTTTACAACCGCAACTCGTTTTCGAAAGGATCTTAGACGGTGAAGCCAGAAGAACTTCTTTACGCCAAAACACACGAATGGGCCGCCATTGAAGATGTTGACGGTCAAAAAATTGCCACCATCGGGATTTCGGCCTTTGCTGTCGAACAGCTGACAGATTTGGTGTACATGGATTTGCCGCAAGTGGGCCAACAAGTCACAGCCGGAGATTCTTTTGGTGAAATCGAATCAGTAAAGGCGGTTAGTGATCTGTACAGTCCCGTCACGGGTGAAATTACCGAAGTAAATTCTTCGCTGCCGGACAAATTGGAAGTATTCAGCGACGACCCTTATGGCCAAGGCTGGATCATGAAGGTTCGCATATCGGACGAAAGCAGCCTCAGCGACTTGGCCGACTTTGCCGCCTATCAAAAACAGTGTGCCGAAGAAGGCTAACCCGATTTTCCGATCCCTGTTCTGTAGCATTCCTGTTCTGTAGTTCCCCATCGGTAAAACGGACGGTCAGTTCATGGCCTTGCGCCCCATTTAGACTCACTCGCACTTGTTAAACTCGGAGCTCTCATGCCTTATTTCTTCAATACGGAAGATGACATCCAAGCGATGCTGGATTCGATTGGTGCCGCTTCGATTGCCGAACTGTTTGAACAGGTTCCAGAATCACTTCGCTTGAATCGACCGCTGAACTTGCCGGCCGCCATGGGTGAACTGGAACTGACTCAGCACATGACCGGTTTGTCGAACCGCAATCAAAGCGCCGGTGACAGCATTTGCTTCTTGGGCGGAGGTAGCTATGACCACTTCATACCGGCAGTGGTGGATGCGTTGGCTTCTCGCGGCGAATTTTACACATCGTATACGCCGTACCAACCCGAAGTGAGTCAGGGCAATTTGCAAGCCATGTTTGAATACCAAACATTGATTTGCCAATTGACCGGCATGGACGTGTCCAATGCCAGCCTGTACGACGGCGGCAGTGCCGTAGCAGAAGCCGCCTTGATGTCGATGACCGTCACCAAGCGGCACGACAAGATTGTTGTGGCTTCCACACTGCATCCGGAATTTCGCCAGATTCTGGCAACGTATTTGGCTTGCCTGGGAACGGAATTAGTCGTCGTCGAATCAGAAAACGGAATTGTCACGCCACAAGCCGTGGCCCAAGCTACTGACGACAAAACGGCTTGTGTTATCGTTCAGTATCCCAACTTCTTTGGCGCAATCGAAGACGCCGCGGCCATTGGCAAAGTCGCTCGAGAAGCAGGTGCGTTGTTCGTAATGTCGTTTGACCCTATTTCGCTGGGATTGCTCAAACGACCTGGCGATTTAGGAGCGGACATTGCCGTGGCCGAAGGGCAAGGACTGGGAACTCCGATGTCATTCGGCGGACCGTACTTGGGAATCATGGCATGCAAAGAGCAGTTCGTTCGCCGCATGCCAGGTCGAATTGCCGGCCAAACGAAGGACGCTCGAGGCCGTCGCTGTTGGGTGCTGACGCTGCAGACGCGCGAACAGCATATTCGCCGAGACAAAGCGACCAGTAACATCTGTACGAATCAAGGATTGTTTGCTCTTCGCGCCAGCATCTATCTATCTGTCATGGGACCGCACGGACTCCGCGACGCGGCTCATCTGTGCTTCCAGAAAGCCCATTACGCGGCACAACAGATTGCGGCTTTGGATCGATTTCAATTAGCCTGGAACCAGCCGTTCTTGAAGGAATTTGTCGTGCAAGATCAAAGCGGCCAAGTCCAAGAACTGCTGGACGACGCCACCGAGCATGGTTACTTGGCCGGAGTTTCCTTAGCGCCGTGGTATCCAGAACTGGCCGACTGCTTTTTGGTAGCGGTTACCGAACGCAGAACCAAAGACCAAATCGATTCGCTCACTCAATACTTAGCACAAGCCTCCAAGCTGGAGACCGTTAGCCATGCGTAACCTACAAGCTTCGAAGTTGATCTTTGAATTATCCAAAAAAGGACGAGGCAGTGTGCGGCTACCGGCGGCCGACGTGCCGGAAACCGACGTGCGTCAACATCTGCCAGCGTATGCGTTGGCCGACAAAGAACTGCCGATGCCGGAAGTAGCCGAACCCGATGTAATTCGGCATTTCACCAATCTATCCACCATGAACATGTCTGTGGATACGCACTTCTATCCGCTCGGTTCGTGCACCATGAAGTACAATTCCAAGCGAAACGAACGCTTGGCTTCGCTGCCTGGCTTTTTGAACGTCCATCCGTATCAAAGCGAAAAGTCCATGCAGGGCTTGCTGCAATTGCTGTTCGAATTGCAGGAATACCTGTGCGAAATTTCCGGTCTGCCCGGCGTCTCGTTACAACCCGCCGCCGGTGCTCAAGGTGAACTCGCCGCACTCATGACCGCCGCAGCCTACTTTCGTTCCAAGGGAGACAAACGCACCAAAGTGCTCACTCCCGACAGTGCTCACGGCACCAATCCCGCCAGTGCTCAGATGGCCGGTTTCAACACCGTTACCATCAAAAGCAACCAAGACGGATTTGTGGATATGGAACATTTCCGAGCGAACTTGTCGGACGATGTGGCCGTGTTCATGATCACCAATCCCAACACATTGGGACTGTTTGACAAACAAGTGCATCAAATTGCCGAAGAAGTTCATCAAGTCGGCGGCCTGATCTATCTGGATGGCGCCAACATGAACGCGATCCTCGGGATCACTCGTCCAGGCGACTTCGGCGCCGACATGATGCACTACAATCCGCACAAAACGTTTAGCGGTCCGCACGGTGGTGGCGGTCCGGGAGCTGGTCCGATTTGCGTTTCGCAAGAACTGGAACCGTTCCTGCCTTCGCCCGTTGTTGCGAAAGATGGCGACCATTATTACTTGGATTACGATCGGCCGCAGTCAATTGGTCGAGTGCGTAGTTTCTTTGGCAACGTTGGCGTGCTGGTACGAGCTTACGCGTATATTCGCACGCACGGTCCCGACGGTTTAAAAAAGGTCTCGGAACACGCCGTGCTGAACGCCAACTATTTGCTCAGCAAAGTCAAACACTTCTTGCCGGTCCCGCACGGTGATCGCTGTATGCATGAATTTGTCTGCACGGCATCAACACTGAAGAAAGAGAAGGGCGTAACGGCTATGGATATTGCCAAACGTCTATTGGACTTTGGTTTCCACGCGCCGACTGTCTATTTTCCGCTGGTCGTACCCGAATGCATGATGATCGAACCGACGGAAACGGAAAGCAAAGAGACCCTGGACGCGTTTGCTCAGATGCTGTTCAAAATCACGGACGAATCAGCCGAACTGCTCCACGAAGCTCCGCACACCACCACCATTCGTCGACCTGACGAAGTCACGGCCGCTCGAGAACCCATTGTGAAATGGCAACCAACGGGTGGTGCTTAATTCGACCCCGACGACTGGACTTGCAACGTTAACCTACGAACTCGCGTCTTCCTTGGGTTCGACGCGTAAACGCACTTGGATTTCGTCGCCCTGAATACGCACTTCGTAAGACGGAATCTTGATCTTGGGATTGTCGCACCAAGTACCGTCACACACTCGAAAACGCCAGGCGTGCCACGGGCAAGAGACTTCACCATCTTCAAAGTGCCCGCCCACCAATGACGCTCCCATGTGCGGGCAAAAATCGTCAATGGCATGGTATTCGTCTCCCGTCCGAAAAACCGCCACCATTTTTCCGTCCAGCGGGAAGGCTTCGCTGGAGCCATCTTCAATCGCACCAACTTTGGCAATGGTTTTGAATTCAGACACGATGGTTTCCTTTGTACTACCGGCAGCCGAGCGAGCCACAATTGAGCGTTTTGTTCGTCAAACTGCCCTGTAATCTAACGGAAAATGCTGCGATACTGCTAGACGTAGGTAACGATTGTCCCATCGCAGAACCTTTATCCGTCGCTAATTACAACTTCCCTTCGCTCAAGCATTGATGCCATGATAAACCAAGTCCTGAAAGACAAGATTGCCAAGTTGGCGCTGCCCTTTGTCCAACAACCAGCGCAATACATTGGCGGCGAATTGAATATGGTTCGCAAGGATCATGGCCAAGTGCAGGGCAAACTCTGTTTTGCCTTTCCGGATACGTACGCTTTGGGCATGAGCCATCATGGGTTGCAGTTATTGTATTCACTCATGAACCGCGACCCCAATTGGGTTTGCGAACGCGCGTTCACTCCCTGGTCCGACATGGAAGCGAAACTACGCGAACACCAACTGCCGCTGTACAGTCTAGAAACGTTCACGCCGTTGTCCGAATTTGACGTCCTGGCGTTCACGCTGCAATACGAAGTGGGCTACACCAATGTCTTGACCATGTTGGATCTGGGCGGCGTTCCATTACGCAATGAAGCTCGTACGCTGCACCATCCGCTGGTGATTGGCGGCGGGCCGTGCACGCAGAATCCAGAACCGATGGCTCCATTTATCGACGCGCTGGTGACCGGCGATGGCGAACCAAGCCTGCCGCTAATTTGCGATAAATGGCTGGAGATCAAGCAGCAATTTGCCGCCGAAGGTTTTGCCGAAGGGGAAGCAGGTCGCCGGCAACGAGAGAGTGCCGTTCGACAACTCGCCGCCGCCTTGCCATTCTGCTATGTTCCTCGCTTCTACCAACCAGAATACTGTCACGATCGCATCGCCACGTTAAATCGACTCCATTCAGACGTGCCGGAAACGATCGAACCATCTGTGATATCCGACTTGGACAGTATCCCTCTGCCCACCAAGCCCATTGTGCCTTACGTGGAAACGGTGCACGATAGAATTTCGATCGAAATCATGCGAGGCTGTCCGTGGCAATGTCGTTTTTGCCAAAGCACCGTGATCAAACGACCGCTGCGAATTCGATCGGTCCAAACCATTGTCGACGCGGCACTGGAAAGCTATCGCAATACCGGTATCAACGAGATTTCCGTGCTTTCGCTTTCCAGCAGTGATTACCCGCACTTTGAAGAATTGATTCTCAAGCTGAAAGAAGTCTTCACTCCGTTAGGTGTCAATCTGTCCGTGCCCAGCTTGCGAGTCAACGAACAACTACGATCCATTGCAGAACTACTCGGCAATCGACGTCGGTCGAGCTTAACTCTGGCGCCCGAAGTGGCTCGCGACGATATGCGCGAACAAATTCGCAAGAAGATCAAGAACGACGATTTGTACGAAGGTTGTCGCGAAGCCTTTAAACGCAACTTTGAAAGCGTCAAGCTCTATTTTCTGTGTGGCCTGCCGGGCGAACGCCCCGTCGATCTGGACGGCATCATTGAAATGGCCGAAACGATTTCCAAGATCGGGAAAGAAGTCCGAGGCCGATTTGCGCGAGTCACCGCCAGTGTGTCTAACTTCGTTCCCAAAGCACATACGCCGTATCAATGGAACGGCATGCAGACTCGCGAATATTTCGCATGGGCACATCGCTACCTGCGTTCAAAGGTCAAACTTCGCAGCGTCAATGTCAAGTGTCACGATATCGACACCAGCCTGCTGGAAGGAATCTTAAGCCGAGGTGATCGGCGGATGGGAGAAGTGATTGAATTGGCTTGGAAGCGAGGAGCCAGGTTAGACAGCTGGCAAGAACATCTGGACGCGCAACGCTGGTGGGACGCATTGCAAGACTGTGAATTGGACCTTGAACGCCAGCTTCACCAACCATACGAACTGACCGACAAACTCCCTTGGGATCACGTGAACGTGAAATATGGTCGCACGTTCTTGGAAAAGGAACAAACACGATCCGTCGTTCAACTTACCTCGATGGCCGATGCCACCTAACCCTACACCCCTGATTTGCCGTGAAGCATCTTTGACGGGAAAATTCGGGAAAGTCCGGGTACGTCGCGTTGTCAGCGAACAGGGAATCCACCAAACTGTAGAGTTGCCTTTGCTACGAAATTGCTTGGTGCCGAGTGTCACTGGTTATGATCGACGAACGGGAAATCTTTGAAATTATCGCAGCCACGCTGGAGGTCCCGCTGGAAAAGGTGACGGCCAACGCGGATTTATTGGGTGACTTAGGCGCCGATTCGCTTGCTTTGGCCAGTCTGACCGCCGCCATCGAAGAAAAGACTCAGCTGCAACTTCCCATGGACGCGGTGCTGGATATTGAAACCGTGGGTGACATCATCCAACAACTACAGTTGGCTGGAAAATAGCCGTCTCAATTCGAACAAGAACATCTTCTTCCGTCCGCTGCGAACCAATAGTTCGGTCCTTGGTTCTGGAATACCATCCAAGCCAGGTGGGGCGTGAGCGTTCTTCGCACCGCAGAAAAAAGTTGCTTACATTGGCTGTGAAACGCTACGCTGTAGGCAGCATCAGCGAGCGAATTCTACTAATCGTTTGTCTCATCATCACGAGGTGCGGAAATGGCAATCTTCTTAGAACAATCGTGGCCTGTTCTGGCAATTGGAATCACCGCTTTAATCGTAACACTGGCCATTTGGGTCCAGATGCAACGAGGAATCTTGTTGGTTGCGGCTGCGGCCATTTTGGCGCTAACCGTCGGCGGCGTGGCGTTGGAACGAAAAGTGGTCACGGACTTTGAAGTCTTACAGACTTCGCTGCAACAGATTGCGGAAGACTTGGCGTCAAACGACATCGATTTAATCGCGCAACATATTTCGGCCAAGTCGCCTCAACTACGAAAAGATGCCGCTCGAATTCTGCGGCAAGGGACCATCAAACGAGTGTCGGTGAAGAACAACTTGGAAGCCCAGTTTTCGAACGAAGATCCACCGCAACGAGTCGAAGCGTCTTTCAACGCCGTGGCCACCGTCACCGCCAAAGGCGACCCAACGGCCATGCACACCGTTCCTCAGTTTTTTACGGTGGTCTTCGAACGAGAAAACGGCCAGTGGAAAGTCGTTTCCTACACCAACAGCGACCCTCGCGAAGGCATCCGCCACTGATCACGTCATCACCACGCTACGTTCACGCTGCAACACGCAATTGACAAAAAAGAGACCTTGCAATGCAACATAACTCCATTTTGAGAAGGAAAGTGATAGTTTGCGGCTTTTGTGTCTACTGGAGAGTTGGTGCCATCCACGATCTTCATCCTTGACCGGTGTCAGCCCAAGACCATCCAAAAAGCTTGAAACGCAGAGGCGCTGAGGTCGCAGAGTTGCCTGATTCTTCTCTGCGTACTTTGCGCCTCCGCGTTTCTGATTTCTCCGCTCAAGCCCCTGGTTCGATTTAGAGCGGGCGAATAACGGTTGGTGGGTGGTATCATCCGCCGCCTCCTGCATTCCGCGGAGTCCCAGAAACAGACACTACCACAGATACAGTTTTTGACCGTTATCGTAACAGCACCTTGGGTACAGAATTACGAATTCCGTCTACACTACAAAGGCGTTGGCGATTGCAAACACAAACGTTTTTCACGGGAGCGTGAAATGCCAAACAAGAAATCTGCCTTTACCATTGTCGAACTTCTTGTGGTGATTGCGATCATCGGGATACTCGTTGCACTTTTGCTGCCAGCGATTGGTGCGGTGAGGGATCGTGCAAGAGCCACCGAAAATCAAAATAACTTGCGTTCTATTGGGCAAGCACTCCAGTCGTATTATTCAACGAAGCAGTACTACACACCGCTCATCAAGTACTACGGCCCACCGAGAATATTGCCTACTATTCCGGCTTCAGCGCTAGGGAGTACTACCTCATGGGCATTTGAGCTCCTTCCCTATCTCGACCAACAAGGTGTTTACGATTCATTGGATTTCCGTCAGGCGAGTTGGATCGTTGGGTCAAATGCCACAGCCTTTGGAACACCAATTGCAACTTTTGCAAATCCGCGATTTCGAGACGGTTCGCAGCTATGCCCGTTTAATGATACTGGCGAACATGACGGTGCTTTCCCAGAGTTTGGTGGTGCATCAATTGATTATGCAGCTAATGGGGTGTGATTTTTTCGCGGAAAGCAAGTGGCCGACCATTTTCCGGAGAATTCGTGTTCAACCCGAAAATATCCGGGCCGTTCCATTGGAGCTTAATAAATCCGAAGAAGAAAATAGATGGTTCTGACATAACTGACGGACAGGCCCATACGATTGCCATAGGGGACCGTTGGACGCCACATAGCATGATAGAGAAAGCGTATTTCGACGAGTCTGGATTCGCTGGGTCAAGTACAAATTCGATTGTACGATTTGCGGATGTGCGAAGTGAGCGAGAAGCGATCACCGGCACTCCACCCCAACCTGTATTTCCGGTAGGGCCTCATGATACCGACGAATCTGCATACTACAAATTCGGAAGCCCCGCCGTAAAAGGTGACAACTGTTGTTTTGTCTTCTTGGATGGTCACACGAAATGGATTGACTACGACATTGACTTCGCAACCTACCGTGCCATCCTGACCATCGCTGATGGCGGTACGCCTGGCGAGTACTAATTGGACGATTTCGACCAACTATGCCAACATCTGGCTTACCTTAATCCGTTCAGCAATTTCAGATCTTTGTGAAAACGATTGACATCGGCCTCGTACGAGGCGGTCGTTTTGGTCAGCCCTAACGAATACGGCCTTTGAGACTTGATGGTCTTGGTCGCGACGTCTATTTTTTTGGATTGGATCACCTGTTCCAAGTGATAGCGTATCGACTCGACTGCCGGAATGCGTGTTTCTTCCTGCTCGGGGTCACTCAAGAAATGGCTGAGTTGGTCACAATATTTGCAATTGCAGCCCGTTTCGCTGGGACGTCGAAAATCACTCGGCGGACTCGGTTCTTCCGCGGTCGCTTGGACCAAGCGGTTTATCAATTCGTCAATCCAATTGCGCAAGGCAATCGGCACATCGCCATGTCTCTTGATGGCGAAATCGCGCAGCTTGACGGCCGCAGGGACTTGGAACTTGCGAAATTCGAACACGCCGGGATAGTCGTGCGTCAATTGCAACACGTCGATCAGCCGATCACTTTCCGCAGCGATCATCGCCTGGCACAAGACACGCCAAGATTCCTGAGGTGGCGTTCCGCGACTAAAGGATTTTTCGGCCAGCATTTGCACATATGGCGCCAGCTTTTCGTACGCAATGCCAAACAGGCTTTGCAATTGTTCCTGAGACAAACCACCATTTTTCTTGTCCCTGGCCAGTTTCAACAGCCATTTGGCGTCGCGCAAAGCGAGCCCTTCCAAGAATTTGACTCCATACTGGTTGGCAGGTGGTTCGAATTGAAGCAACTGTTGCAATGCAGGTAGGATTTCTTCAGTGCCAAGTTGCCGAAGTGACCCCAAGACCAATTGATCCAAGTTGACTTGCCAGTCACGTGCCGAGACGGCTTGAAGAAATGTTCCAATCAAGTCCGGATCGCCAAACTTGGGGAGTTCGTCGGCAAATTGATTCAGCCAAGGATCGGAATCGTTCTCCAAGCGGTATTGGCTATCGCTGCGATTCGGCCAGTACTTGATAATCGCTTCCGCCAGCTGCTGACAATCTTCGCAAGCTTGTTCCAGTTCTTCGTCGGAACAGTTGGCGAGATCGGCGCGCATGGCGAGCCATTCCGAGATAGCAAATTCTAGCCCCATTCGCGCTAATATTTCGAAGTGCTGAGCCGCTGGCCAAATCGTGACGACCGACTTGTGGTACCAACGATCAAGCGTGTTGCCGGCGTTGCCCGTGTAGCCTTCGTAGTATTGTCTTGTTGGGATCCAATCTTCGCACGGCACTGTACTGACAAGCTGGTTGGATCTGCACCTAAGGGACGGAAAATCGACCTTCTTTCCGTCGCTCGCTTTCCAACCATCGACGATAATATGGTCTTCGAACACTTCGCCGATGTCCAGGTCCCTGTGATCTCCCGACCACCGACGAGACGAACGCCGTTCATAGCCAAAACTGCCATCGTCGGCGAATTGACACAAATGGCGTTCCACTTGACCAAAGTACAGTTGATAGTTCTGCTCGCCCGCAACCGCGACGACATTCTGATACAGTTCCCGGTCTGTACCTTTCAGATGACTTGGCTTTAGTCCAGCCGCGGTGTACTGATGATCCAAGGCAAATACCAGCGGGTCGGAAGGGTAACTTCGAAACCAATCGGCGACTTGCTTTTGTAACGCGGGGTCGACCGCAGACGATGATGTTGCCTGCCGTGACTTTCGCTCTGGTTTTAGAAACAAGTTAAACGCCAAACAGACTCGAACACCCGAAGTCACCTTTTTCACTTCGTGCTGACAATCCGCAAAAAACGCAACATATTGTGGCTGCTTTTGCGATTTCGCTTCCTGAAACAAGAACGACTGGCGACGATCACCATGACGAATCAGCAATTCACCACCGCCAAACTTCGAGGGCATGACAACCACCATGGTTGCCACCATCCCTTTGCGTTTTTCGCTATCGCGGTGCGGTAAAAAGAAGCCGCCTTTGGGATAGACCAACAGTTTATAGAGTTCGAACTCGAGTCTTTCTTCGTCCAACTTCAGTGCTTCCGCAATGTCACTACGACTCGATTGAACTGCCTCCACAAGTTCTGGCGACAGCGTTATATTCGCCGCATCAATCTCCAAGGTGTCACGCACACTGGTATCCACAATCGTCTTGGTTCCCTTGCCGTAAGGTGCCTGAGTGGCAACGTCAACCAGTTTTCGCACGTCGGCGGGACGCATGGGAAGTCGAATGGGGCCGAAATGCTGAATCTCCATCACGGTGTCGTTGGTCGAAATCAGCCCTTCACACCAAGGATTGGCTGGTTGAGCCGACGATTTGATGGCAGCGGCTATTATGCTCGCAACATTCGTCGTCTTTCGATCTTTCATTACGGATAGACTCCCTTATTCGTTTCGCAATGCTGCACCGATACGTCGCAATTGGCGTCAGTGATTTACCGTCAAGCGGACTCGTTGCAGCAAGAAAATACCGTGCGTCGCCAATCATTTCAATTTGACGCAATGCGAAATCGCGTGAAATGCGGAAGGCTACGATTTTGCCGAATCAATTTGCCTGTGTCGCAATTCGCCAATTTTTTCTTATACTCGTAGGTCATCCTTCTAGGCGAACCGGACGAAACGTTGGGATTCCGAGTTGGCCGAACCCGCAGTACTGAGGAGTTCGAATTAGATGACCGGATTATTTTTGGCGGTTGCCTCCGACGTTTCGCTTTGGCCGATCTTTGCCGCACTCGCTGGCGTCGTCACGGTTCTGGGCCTGATGATTGTCTTTCGCTGCAACGCGTTCTTGGCGTTGTTACTGGCCGCGTTGGTGGTTGCCATACTTAGCGGAACCGGTGGTTGGAATCCGATGCAAGAAGTGATGAGCGCATTGGGCTCGACCGCCGGAGGCATTGCGATTGTCATTGCCATGGCGGCCGTCATTGGCAAATGTATGTTGGACAGTGGTTCGGCGGATCGGATTGTCAACGCAGCCATTTCCGTAACGGGCGAAAAGAAAGCGCCGCTGGGCTTGTTGGGCAGCGGATTTGTATTAGCCGTGCCAGTGTTTTTTGATACGGTTTTCTATCTGCTGGTGCCGCTCGCCCGATCGTTATACCAACGCACCAAGAAAAACTACTTGCTGTACATCATGGCCGTTGGTTGCGGCGGAGCGATCACGCACACGCTGGTTCCGCCAACTCCGGGTCCGTTGCTGGTGGCTGCCAACCTGGGCGTCGATGTGGGCGCGGTGATGTTGGTGGGATTGTTGGTGGCAGCGCCCTCGTCCGTCCTTGGCCTTTTGTTCTGTTACTTCATGGATCGAGTGCTCAACATTCCGATGCGACCGGTCGCGGGCGTGAAGGCAGATTCGCCCGCGAACGACGAAGAAGACCTGGAAGAAAAAGAACATCCGACTCCGCTTCGCCAAGTTCCGTTATGGCTGGCATTGGCGCCGGTCGTTTTGCCGGTACTGATGATTACGTCCAGTACCATTGCCACGACGATTGCGGACAATCAGGATCGAGGCAAACTGGTTGCAGAAGACTTGACCGACGCCACTGCTTTTGCGGCAAACATTGCGTCTTCCGCGGCGGCCGACGCTCATTCGCCTGCGGGCCGCATTTTGGCCAGCAGCAATTTGTCTGATTCGCAGCGAACTGGATTGACGTCGGGTTCGTTGGACGCAGATGCCATCACCGCTGCGCTGAATTCCGTATTGCTGGATAAGTCTTTGTTCGAAGCAACTGCTTTTCAGGACGTTGGCTTGGACGAATCGCTGCGAACCAAACTTTCCGCCAATCAATTGCGAACCAAGCCAGCGGAAATGCGGCATCTGAATCGATTGCTGCTGGAAGCCACTTTCCCGAATCAGATTGCACCGCACGAGTGGAATTCGACCGCGAGAATTTGGGCGAATCGCCTGGACGGGATTGGTAATGCCAGCTTGGCGCTGACCATTGCCGCCGTGATTTCGATTCTTACCTTGGCGTGGGCTCGGCACCGTACGTTCCATGCCATCAGTGGCGATGTGGAAGAAGCGTTGATGAGCGGCGGACTCATCATTCTGATCACGGCTGCCGGTGGTGCATTTGGAGGCATGCTGCAAAAAGCCGGGATCAGCGAAGCGATCCAAGGCATGATTGATCTGGAAGGGAGCGGCGGGCTGACCGTCATGCTGTTGGGATTTGTCATCGCCGCACTGCTGAAGGTTGCTCAAGGCAGCAGCACGGTAGCCATGATCATTGGTTCCAGCATGGTGGCGGCCATGGTCGACATTTCGGCACTCGACTACCACCCAGCGTATTTGGTGACGGCCATTGGCGGCGGTTCGCTGATTGGCAGCTGGATGAACGATAGCGGATTCTGGGTCTTCACCAAGATGGGCGGGCTGACCGAAAGCGAATCGTTAAAAACTTGGACTCCATTGCTGTCCATATTAGGGCTTTCGTCGTTGGTATTCAGCCTGATCCTGGCCACCGTCGTGCCGATGCGATAGCAGCAACCGCGAAGCTAGCGGCAACTCGCCTTCGCCGCGTTTGGTAACGGGAACGCGGCGGATTTTCCCCTCACTTACGTTTCGGGCTATGAATTGTTGCCTCACTCACGTTCCGGGCTATGATTCGTCCGCGGCTACCCATTTTGAAGTTGCGGATTCGCGTCTTGCGGCGGAATTTCTTAGCCCGAAGCGTCAGCGAGGGACTTCAGAAACGCTCAGTTTCCCCTCACTTACGTTTCGAGCTATCAATGCTCCTCACTTTCGTTTCGGGCTATGAGAAAGCCGCTGCGGCGATTTGAATTAGGTGCGCCGCAGATCAGATTGCCCTTGCGACGTGATTCGGCCAAAGCTAAAGTTCGCGCACTTGAAAAAGTTGTTCTTTTGACTTGGCTACATTTATGGATGGTGGTTCGCAACAAGACGGGCAAATTGCTGCAACTCGCTGGCAGAGTCTACTGCTGGTAAGCGTGTTGCTGGTGGTTGGCTGCGCGCAACCGCCTTACGCCGCGAATGCTCCAGGAGCTTACCCTGGTTATGGTGCGGCGCCGAATTCCAACCCGTCGCTTGCCAATCGGTCTCGATTTTGGCCTGACATGCGAGGCCTGTACGAACGGGCTCAGACACAAGAAAAACTGGCTGCCGAACAGCAAACCGAATTAGCTCGACTCCGCGACGTCCAGCAAAAGTACGACGAATTGCTGGCAGCGATGGAGCAGAAAAGCAAAGACGAAGCGGCCGCCAAACTTCAGCAACAATATCAGTACGACGCGCAGTTAGCCGAAAAAGCTCGAAACGCCATCGGCCGTTATTCCGAACTAGACGAACGCGCCAAAGGACTCGATTCGGACAATCGAGATCTGCTGAGCCGGATGGCCAAGACGCAACAAGAGTATCAGCGGATTACTCGAGAAAACGAACTACTCAAACAACAGCTTCGTGAAACTGTCGGTCAGTTAACCGCGCAACAACAAGCGAATCAAATGCAGACTCGTGAAGTCCAAGCGTTACAGGCGTCGATGCGGAAACGAGGCGGTGCGGGAATTCGAGCGAACAACAGTTTGCGGCGTTCGCTGACGGCGGTCACGGTACGCGGACTGGATATTCGTCAGGACGGCGAACTGGTGAAGATTGTTTTGCCAACGGATCGACTTTTTTCGCCCGGAACTGCTCAGCTGATTCCCGGCGCCGAAGGTATTCTGGATCAAGTGGCCGACGTCTTGTTGGCCAACTATCCCAAGCAAATCATCGGCGTGGAATCGCACGCTGATTCATCACCCGTGGCCAGTACCTTGTGGCGCAGTCACCACCAAATGACCGCGGCACAGTCCATGGCCATTTTTGAACAGCTAAGCGTTCGCCATCGTCTGTTGCCAGACCAGTTGTTTGTCTTGGGACATGGCCAAAACTATCCTATCGCGTCCAACGCCACACCTGCCGGACAGACACAAAATCGCCGAGTGGAAATTGTGGTGTATCCGGAAACGTACGGAAATCGGTAGCAGTCATTCTTTGTTCCGTTTCCCAACGCTTTGCGCAACCCCTGACGTCTCGTGCGCCGTCGCGTTATAATTTTGGCCCGAACCTGTCGTTTGCAAGGCGGTCATTGCGGTGTCAAACGATGCGTCACATTCGTTCTTTGCATGCTAACCGTGGATACAAGTTTTGAATCATGATTGCGATTATTGACTACCAAATGGGCAACCTTCGTAGTGTGCAAAAGGGGTTCGAAAAAGTCGGTTCGCACGCCATCATCACCTCCGACGCCGACCAAATAGCCGAAGCAGACAAAGTGGTTTTGCCTGGAGTGGGTGCGTTTGAAGACGCCATTAATGAACTTCGTCGACGAGCATTAGTGGACGTCATCCAAGATTCTATTTCGCAAGGAAAACCGTTTCTGGGAATCTGCTTGGGCCTGCAGATGTTGTTCGACCGAAGTTACGAAGGCGGAACGCATGCAGGCTTGGGAATCATCCCGGGCGAAGTGGTTCGCTTTGAATTGCCGGCAGAATACAAAGTGCCGCACATGGGTTGGAATCAGGCCAAAATTTGCCAACCTTCTGAATTGCTGAGCGGCATTGACGAAGGGACGTATTTCTATTTTGTACATTCGTATTATGTGGTGCCTGAATCGCGAGACGTGATTGCCATTGAGTCGGAATATGGACATCCGTTTTGTGCGATGATTCAGCGCGACAATCTGTTCGCCACGCAATTCCATCCAGAAAAAAGCCAACAGGCTGGCCTGCGTTTGCTGGAAAATTTTGCCCAGCTATAGACGCAGGAATGAACGCTTCCGGCAACGGTTAGCGATTGCCTGATAAGTGACGACGTTTGCTTGCAACTCCAGCGTAGAATGGAATAAAATCCTTGGTACGCAAGGACTCCAACCGTTGGATTTCGCCTACCAGCTGAGGCTCAAGCGACACCTGCATTTTTGCATGCTTTACTGCTTGCTTTAGCACCTTACGGCCGATATGATTTTCCTGAGCCAAGTTCCTTGCAGAAGTAGGAGAGTCAACGTGCCGACCAAGACAAAGCGAAATACCAAAGCGGGTAAAACCAAGCCTGTCGAGGCCACTGAAATCAGAGGACTTCACGGTGTTCGCATTGTCACCATCGGCGGCGAATCGAAGCTTGAATTGCGGTACAAACTTGGCATGGCACGCGAAGTGTTCGGACGGTTGGTCAACGTGTCGGTTCGTGCGATCGCGACGATTGAGTCAACCAAGAAGAAGGTGGACAAGCTTCAACGAAATTATGTAGAAGTCAAACGCCTTTGCGACTCGTTGAGCGAGGTAGTAGATTCGTCGTCGCTTGGCGAATGGTTCGATACTCCGAACGATGCTTTTGGTGGATCGAAGCCAATTGAAGTAATTGAACGAGGCGAGATTGATCGACTTTGGGAAATGTTTTATCGTCTCAGGTCAGGGATGCCCGGTTAAGCCAATCGCAAACCCAACACAGACGGCAGCGCGGCCCCCCAGAGATCGTCGTTCGTATTCCAACGATGGCCAAATGACACCAGACAACTTGCGATGCCGGCCACATGCGATTGCTCGCCACCATGACTGACCTCGACTGCTCATGGCAGTGTTCGGGCGTCACGATCGGCGCAAACGCTTTCCGCCGAAAGCTCGGCTGTGTCAATTCTGATTTCTGTTTCGCACCAAACAACTGGCAATGTGCGAATTGGCACCTTACTTGTTGGGCGCGGAGGACTGTGCGATATTGGAACCTGGATGGAATTCAATTGCCAGCCAAGTTTGTCTCGGTACGGCAAGACTGTTGGAATTCAATTGCCAACCATTCGGTACGACAAGACAATTAGCAAGATGGGCGAGTGATAGATGCAGATTTGGCCAGCCATTGATCTTCGCGGCGGGAATTGCGTTCGTCTGCAACAAGGTGATTATGGTCGTGAGACCGTGTTTGGAGATGACCCCGCGTCCATGGCCCAACATTGGATCGACCAAGGTGGCGAATGCCTGCATTTGGTGGACCTGGATGGTGCTCGAGATGGTTCGCTGATCAACGAGCAGGCAATTCGCAACATTCTGGCAGCGGTCAGCGTCCCGTGCGAACTGGGCGGTGGCATTCGTGACGAACAAGCCATCCAACGTTTGCTAGACCTCGGGCTAACGCGGCTAGTGCTAGGGACCAAGGCCTTAAAAGAACCCGAATGGTTCGCTTTGATGGCCGAAAAATATCCGCACAAACTGGTCCTGGGGATTGATGCCAGAAATGGCTTTGTGGCCACGGACGGTTGGCTGGAAACCAGTGAAATCCAAGCAACAACGCTGGCCCAACAATTTTCGGAACTGCCCATTGATGCCATTGTCTACACGGATATTGCACGCGATGGCATGCTGAACGGTCCCAATATTCCGGCCATGCAAGAAATGAAACAAGCCGTTTCCTGCCCAATTGTGGCGTCAGGTGGCGTTTCCTGTCGACAAGATGTAGTGAACCTGGCCAACGCGGGATTGGACGCGTGCATTGTGGGACGAGCACTCTATGACGATAAAGTGGAACTGGCAGATCTCGTTGCCATTGGTAAAGGAGCGCAAGACACGAGCTCTTGAACTAAACTAGACACACATGACGAGCAGAGGTGGCGGGATTCATTACTTCGGGATTCTGATGCAAGGAAATAGCCATGGCGAAATCTTCGGCTCCAAAATCGATTCGAAACATTGTCTTCTGTGGTCACGGTTCGGCCGGAAAAACAACACTCATTGACCAGTTGCTTGTCAATTCCGGCGCCAAGTCGGGTCGGCCCAGTGTGGACGACGGAACCAGCTTCTGTGATTTCGATCCGGAAGAAAAGCATCACAAGCATTCCATTGAAGCCAGCATCGCTCATTTCTTCCAAGGTGACATTCGCTTTAACGTCATCGACACGCCCGGTTATCCCGATTTCATCGGACAAACGATCGGCGCCATGTACGGCGTTGACACCGCTGCCATTGTCATCAACGCGCACGCCGGAATCGAAGTGAATACTCGCCGAGTCTTCCAAGAGGCAGGCAAAGCCGGATTAGGACGCATCATCGTCATCAATAAGATGGATGATGAAAACGTCAATTTCGAAAACTTGATTGCCGACATCCAAGAAATTTGGGGAAGCGTCTGCGTGCCGCTCACCGTTCCCATCGGTCATGGACACGATCTAAAGGGAGTCGTGAATACCTTGGTCCAGAATTCGGAGACAGCGGGCGCGCTGATCGACCCAGGTTCAATTCGCGAACCATTGATCGAATCAATTATCGAAGTGGACGAGGCGGTCATGGAGCGCTACTTCGAAGGAACGCCTCCCACCGAAGAAGAACTTTCGCGGCTGATGGTCAAAGCCATCGCTCAGGGCAGTTTGATCCCGATTCTTTGCTGTTCGGCCAAAAACAATATTGGATTGGATGAATTGGTGGACGCGATGACCATGTGCTGCCTGCCTCCCGATGTCGTCTCCAGAACAGGACGCCAAGGAAGTGAAGCGGTACAGATTGGATTTGCTGCCGACGGTCCGCTAGTTGCCCGAGTTTTCAAGACGCGTATTGATCCCTTTGTGCAAAA